>JANQRE010000039.1 GCA_028284705.1 Paracoccaceae bacterium
TCCGCGGCGCCCGCTGCCGGGTCGCTCATGGCCATGGCCACGGCGAAAGCCCGCTCCGAACGGCAAAATTTCGCGAAGTTTTTGCGACAGTCACAAAATCCTGTGGTTTTCAGGCCAAAATGATGTTACGGATTTCCTGAAACTAGATTTCAGAAAAAGCGAACGTCAAGATGCGCGACTTTCAGGATATCCCCAATCTTCATCAAGCAGAACCGATCCCAGACGCCGCGCGCACAGCGATCAACGAGATGCTGAAAAGCGGCGATCTTTTCCGCTACACGACGCCTCAGACCAGCCCGGTCGCCCTTCTCGAACAGGAATTTGCCGCCACCCTCGGCTCAAAATTCGCGTTGGCCGTCTCCTCCTGCTCCGCTGCGCTCTTCCTCTCGATGAAAGCGCTCGCCCTGCCGCCCGGCGCACGCGTTCTGATCCCCGCTTTCACCTTTGCCGCTGTGCCCTCAGCGGTCGTGCATGCAGAGTGCAAACCCGTTCTCGTTGAAGTCAGAGACAATTACCGCATCGACACCGACGATCTGCGCGCCAAGGCCCCGGAAGCCGATGCAATTCTGATCAGCCATATGCGCGGCCACACCTCCGATATGGATGCGATTTTCGAGGTCGCCGCGGAACACGGCCTGCCAGTGATCGAGGACGCCGCCCATTCGCTTGGCACCACCTGGGAGGGCCGCAATATCGGCACGATGGGCAAGATCGGTTGCTTCTCCTTTCAGTCCTACAAGATGCTGAACGCCGGCGAAGGCGGCATTCTGGTCACCGATGATCCCAATCTCATCGCACGCGCCGTGATCATGTCTGGCGCCTATGAGCACAACTGGAAGCATCACGCTATCATTGCAGAGAATGTCGCCCGCTGGCAGAACCAATTGCCGCTCTACAATACGCGCATGCAGAATATCTCCGCCGCGGTCATCCGGCCCCAACTCGACGCGCTTCCGTCCCGTGTCGCGCGGGGTCGCGCGAACCACGATTACGTGGCCGAGCGCCTGAATACACATCCGGCCATCTTGGTGCCTGCGTCTTTGGAAAAGGAGCTGCGTGCGCCGGATTCCATTCAGTTCAATCTGGTGGATTTGACCGATCAACAGGTCGATCACTTTCAGGACGCGGCCAAGTCACTGGGCGTTCCGGTTCAGGTTTTCGGTCGCTCCACGGACAATGCACGCGCCTTCTGGAACTGGCAATTCCTTGAGGATGTACCGGATCTCCCGAAAACACGCGCCATGCTGATGCGGGCTTGCGATGTGCGCCTGCCGGTGCGCCTGACGCGGCCCGAATTGGATGTGATCGCCGATATTCTGCTCACGGCGGCGGATGCGACGGGCTGAGCGAAGATAAATACTTCACATCTGAATGACCCCGCGCGTCGGTCTTCACGACCTGTTATCCGACTCACCTTATTTCAAAGGGCGGTAGGGAGAGGGATATCGTCGCATCGGTTTTGATGCGAACGGGCGCTTGTCTGTGTTCAGCTCTCAAGCACCCGCATCGGGCCCTTTAACCACGGCATGCGATGACAGCAATGCTCGATGATCTCGCTTTGCAGAAGCGGCCTGAGCGTGCTCGCAACCTCCGTCGGCATGTCCTGCACCGCGCCCCGCCGTGCGAGCAGCGAAATCCGTCGCGAGAGTGGATCAAAGGGCAGCGGATAGGTATCGACGCGGTCCATGAACCGTTTCGCGCGCAACACGCCCAAGGGCGTGAGAATGGACCACCCTTCGCCCTTCGCCACCAACGCCATGATCGCGTGATAGCTGTCGAGTTCGAACCGGTGCGAGAGCATCAGATTAGCCCGCGCCAGATGCCCCGCAATCTGGCGGCCCATCAGATGCCGCGAGGTATATTGCAGCAGCGGCGCGCGTCTCAGCACGCTGAGCATCTTCGCTTCATCCCGGATCATCCGGCGCGGGGTGACCAGAAGATAGGGGTCTTCCATCAAGGGATGAATCTCGAAACCTTGAGGAATTTCAACAGGATCAGCGGCGATCATCATGTCGATCGCACGGGCCTCCACCTGATCCAGCAACCGGTGGCTGGGGCCCGTCTCGATCATGAACTGCGCGGACGGCATGGTCTCCGCCAGACGCATCAATAGCGCCGGGGTCACATCCGCATCGAAATCTTCAATGATCCCGAGCCTCAGCCGCATACGTGCCGACAGGTCTCCCCGCGCCAGTTCCGAGGTTGCCATCGCGGCTTCCTGCAGGATCGATTGCGCGCGGGCCAGAAAAAGCTCCCCCGCTTTGGTCAACGGCATCGGGCGCTCGGTCCGATCCATGAGCGACACGCCAAGCGCAGCCTCTAGATTGGACAATTGCTGGGAGACAGCCGACGGGCTCGCCCCTAGCCGCCGCGCAGCTGCGGTGATCGACGCCTCTTCCGCCGCAGCCGCAAAAATTTCGATCTGCCAGAGCGTAATTTTTCCCGGCGTTTCAACCATCTGTCCCTCATTGCTCGACGCTCCGCGTGGCGCTAGCCTACGCAGCAACGGACGAAAGGACCAGAGCCATGCGCGACGATGCACCGAACTCCTGGGAAGCGCGGGCAGACGCGCATTCTTTCTATGGCTTCACCGATTTGCCCTCGGTGGCAGAGCGTGGCGCGGTGGTTCTGACCCACGGGAAAGGCCCTTACGTTTATGACGTGCATGGACGCGAATATCTCGACGCCAATTCCGGCTTGTGGAACATGGTCGCGGGCTTCGATCACCCCGGGCTGACGGAAGCTGCCAAGGCCCAATATGACCGCTTCCCGGGGTATCACGCGTTTTTTGGCCGCATGTCGGACCAAACGGTGATGCTGTCGGAGAAACTGATTGAGGTTTCGCCGTTTCCGCGCGGCAAGGTGTTTTACACAAACTCCGGATCAGAGGCGAACGACACCATGGTCAAGATGCTGTGGTTTCTGGGTGGTGCAGAAGACCAGCCAGAGCGCCGCAAGATCATCACCCGCAAGAATGCCTATCACGGGGTCACCGCTGTCTCGGCCTCCATGACGGGCAAGCCCTATAATGAGGTGTTTGGCCTGCCGCTTGACGGGTTCATTCATCTCACCTGCCCGCATTATTGGCGGGAGGGTCGATCGGGTGAAACCGAGGCGGATTTCACCAAACGCCTGGCGAAGGAACTGGAAGACGTGCTCGAAGAAGAAGGCCCGGAGACCATCGCGGGCTTCTTTGCCGAACCGGTGATGGGCGCAGGCGGGGTGATCCCGCCACCGGATGGCTATTTCCAAGCGATCCAAAAGATTCTGAAAAAGCATGATATTCCGCTCATCGCTGATGAGGTGATCTGCGGATTTGGCCGCACCGGCGCGGTCTGGGGATGCGAAAGTTATGGTTTCACGCCCGATGCGATCATCTCCTCGAAGAACCTCACGGCGGGCTATTTCCCAATGGGCGCGGTGATCCTCAGCCCCGATCTCAGCGACCGCCTGCAGGCCGCCTCGGAGGCGATTGAGGAATTTCCACACGGGTTCACGGCCTCAGGTCACCCCGTGGGTTCTGCCATTGCATTGAAAGCCATTGATGTGATCCTGAATGAGGGGCTGATCGAGAATGCCCGCTCCCTGACCCCTATTTTCGAGGCGCATATGGCGCGTCTTGCGAAACACCCGCATATCGGAGAGGCCCGTGGCAAGGGGCTGATGGGCGCTCTGGAGGCGGTGCGCGACAAAGATACCAAAGAGCCGTTTTCCAGCGATTTGTCGATCTCCGAGCGCATCGCCAATACCTGCACCGATCTCGGTTTGATCTGTCGCCCCCTCGGTCAGGCCGTGGTGCTTTGCCCCGCGTTCATCATGACGGAGGCCCAGATGGAGGAGATGTTCGCAAAACTGGAAAAGGCGCTGAAGCAGATTTTTGCGGAGGTGACCTAGAAACGCCCACCCATCTCCGACCTGTGAACCATCACTCTCAGGCATGGTTATAGGTGAACAACTCCTAAACCGACTTAAAAATTTTATCGTGTTAACCATCTCGCAGAGAGCAAATCGCAAGATATGGACAGCCACCCCTATCTACACCCCTGATTTACTTTAAAATTTTTAAATTTAGCGGGTGGCGATTAACCACAATCACCTTCAAAAGATGCAAGCCTATGCCAGCGTCCCGATCCAGATGGATGCAAAAAACAGGCCCGACGCTGTGACGACAAATCCATGCCAGATCGCATTGGCGAATTTCAGGCTTTCCCAATGGAAAAACACGATCCCTGCGGTGTAGGTCAACCCACCCGCGACCGCGCACCAGCCCGCCGCGGCGGAGCGGTCAAAGAGGTTCCAAATCAGAGCGACAGAAATCCAGCCCAAAGCGAGATAGAGCCCCGCGCCGTATTTTCCTGGTGTCCGCCAGAAAAACAGCTTCGCCGCAGCACCGATCAGCGCCATCACCCAGACCGCGGCCAACAACACATAGCCGATCCAACTGCCCAGAGAGATCACAATTGGCGTGTAAGTTCCTGCAATCTTGACATAAATCATCGCGTGATCGAGTTTGCGCAGATGCGGACGAAACCGCTCCCACGGCGTGGCGTGGTAGCAGAGCGACGCAGTGATCATCGCCAAAAGCGCCACCCAATAGACTGTCAAACCGGCAATCTCACCGCCGCCTAGATCACCCACATTCATAACCAGAAACACGACAATCGCCGTGACCGCCATCGCCAGCCCGGACAGATGCACAAGTGCATCGGCAATCTTCTCGGATCTGGCGTAGTTCGGATAGCTCATGGCGAAAAACCTAGCGCCAATTTGTTAAGAAGTTGCGATAACGTTGCGGAAACCAGAGGAAAATCTCTGTTTCCTTGGTCTATGGACCAAACCGTGTAACTATGCGCGCCGCGGCCAATTCACCCCATCTGGCATAGACTTTCGGCCCGGGGTGAAAGCCATCTGAAGACATCACAGACGGCCTCAAATCCATATCAAACGGCAAGTGCTCGGCGACCGGGTCACGCGCCACTGCGGCGCTCAATGCCCCGTCGAACCGCCGCGCCTGACGCCCCAGAATGGCCCGGGTCGGCTGGGGCAGAAGCGGAAACTGGTGCACCGGCGGCAGGGCAGACACCACGATGTGCTTCACACCAAACCGCGACTTCAAAACACTGCGCAATTCCGCCTGATGCTGCATCCACCGGCCCATGGGCACGCCACGCGTCACATCGTTCACGCCCAGAGCGGTCACTGCGACATCATACTGCCCCTCTGCGCCCGCCAACATGATCAGGGTCTCAGCGGTCGTATTTCCCGTGCGTGCAACAAGTTTCCAGGTGACTTCGAAACGCTCCGACAAGCGAGAGACCAATTGACCGCTTAGCGCTTCGTCCTGATGCGCGGTGCCGACGCCGGCTGCCGAACTATCACCGGTGATCAACAGCCGCAATGGCGGGCCTTGACCAATGGCACCCTCACGGGGACCAGGCGGTTCGTCGAGGCTCCGCGCCCGTTTCCGAGCAAAAAAGCCCTGCACCGCCAGTATCGGGGCTGAGAGATAAAACAATGCGCTCACGCCACGACCTCGCGCCAGGCCCCCGGTTTCAGGCCCTCCAGCGCCCAATCACCGACGGACACCCGAATGAGGCGCAGGGTCGGATGCCCCACCGCTGCCGTCATGCGCCGCACCTGCCGGTTGCGGCCCTCGGCGAGGCTGAGGCGCAGCCATCTGTCGGGCACACTCTTGCGAAACCGCACCGGCGGGTCGCGCGGCCAGAGCCAATCGGGTTCCGGCACCGCTGCCACCTGCGCGGGTCGGGTCTTGCCATCTTTCAGCACGACCCCTCGGCGCAGCGCCTCAAGTGCCGCGGCGTCAGGCGCACCTTCCACCTGCGCGAGATAGGTTTTTGGCGCTTTGAATTTCGGATGCGCGATCTTCGCTTGCAGCTTGCCGTCATCGGTCAGAACCAGCAGTCCCTCGCTGTCTCGATCGAGCCGTCCTGCCGCGTAAACCCCCGGAATGGCGATGAAATCCGCAAGTGTCGCACGCCCCTCACCATCGGTGAATTGCGACAGCACGCCATAGGGTTTGTTAAACAGGATCACGCGAGCCATGCACCTATCACACACCGCCTGAAAACGCGCTGCAAGCGGCGTGACTTCTGAGGACAATCGCCCTATCTGTTGTCACACATTTGTCACGCAGATTCGGAGCTGCCACATGCCGAACGGGGAACGCGACCAGGACACGCCAGCGTGGCGATCCGACCCGTTCGACGACGATAAACTCAAGGAAGAGTGCGGCATTTTCGGTGTCCTCGGCACGCAGGACGCCTCGAATTTCGTCGCGCTCGGTCTGCATGCCCTTCAACATCGCGGTCAGGAGGCCGGTGGGATCGTCTCCTACGACCCCGAGGCGAGCTTCCAATCCGCGCGTCGCTTCGGCTATGTGCGGGACAACTTCACCTCGACCTCAGTGATGGAGAAACTGCCGGGCCAGCTTGCCATCGGCCATGTCCGCTACTCGACGGCAGGGACCAAAGGCCAAACCGCGATCCGCGACGTGCAACCTTTCTTTGGTGAGTTTTCCATGGGCGGGGCGGCGATTGCCCATAACGGCAATATCACCAATGCCGATGCACTGCGGCGCGAGTTGATCGAGCGCGGCTCGATCTTTCAAAGCTCGTCCGACAGCGAATGCATCATTCATCTGATGGCCCGTTCCATGGGCCGCACGATCCCGGACAAGATGGAAGAGGCGCTGCGCAAGGTCGAGGGCGCCTTTTCAGTTGTGGCGATGACCCGGACGAAACTGATCGGTGTGCGCGATCCACTTGGCGTGCGCCCCCTGGTTCTGGGCAAGATCGGCGATGGATATGCGCTAAGCTCTGAGACCTGCGCGCTCGACATCATCGGCGCGGAGTTTGTCCGCGAGATCGAACCCGGCGAAATGGTTGTGATCAATGCCCAGGGCGTCGAGAGCCATTTCCCGTTCCGACCGGCCAAACCACGCTTCTGCATCTTCGAACATGTCTATTTCTCGCGACCCGATTCCATTCTTGGCGGGCGGTCCGTCTATGAGACCCGCGAGAATATTGGCCGCGAATTGGCGAAGGAAGCGCCAGTGCAAGCCGATCTCGTCTGCCCGGTGCCTGACAGTGGGACTCCCGCAGCCATCGGTTATTCGCTGGAAAGCGGCATCCCCTACGCCATGGGCATCATCCGCAACCAGTATATGGGTCGGACCTTCATCGAACCGACCGAGCAGATCCGCAATATGGGCGTTCGGCTGAAACTGAACGTCAACCGCGCGCTGATCGAGGGCAAGCGGGTGATCCTCGTCGATGACAGCGTGGTGCGCGGCACCACCTCCCGCAAGATCAAGGAGATGATCCTCGATGCGGGTGCTAAGGAAGTGCATTTCCGCATCGCCTCCCCGCCCACGGCCTGGCCCTGTTTCTATGGGGTCGACACGCCGCAACGCGAGAAACTGCTGGCCGCCACCATGTCCGAGGAGGAGATGCGCGACCATCTGCAGGTCGACAGCCTGAAATTCATCTCGCTTGACGGGCTTTACCGTGCGGTTGGCGAAACCAAGGGCCGCGACCCGCATGCCCCACAATATTGCGATGCCTGTTTCTCGGGCGAATACCCGGTCGAACCTGCCGATCAGATCGAAAAGGGTTTCCAACTCAAGGCCGCGGAATGAAAACGGCCGCGGCACTCGTCGCAGCGCTGCTGATCGGAACACCGGTTGCTGCACAGGACATCACTGCGAAACTGGCCGAGCTTGCCCCGAACAGCAAGTTGGTCCTGAAATCCGGGACATCTCATTACACACATGTTTTCCTCGGGCGCGGCGCGGATGGATTTGACCACAAGGTCGTATCCGGGAGTGACCCGGATGGCCCTCTGACGCTGTTCACCTATGTGCGGGATGAAGCAGGCCAATTAATCGCCTCCGAGAACCGGGACGGCCGCCGGACGACCTACACGCCGCATAATTGTCAACGCACGCTTGGCACCTGCCGGTTCTCGCAAGAGACCGACGGCGTGACACGGGAGATGGAGCGCAACACCGTGCGCACCGCGAGCGGGATCGCGTATGAGCAGTCCGAGATCAAAGGCGATGAGCGTATCCTGCTGTTCACCGGCGAGGAAACCCATGACAGTCTGGGGATGGTCGAAACATCGTCGCGCCGTCTGGAAAGCGGTCGCACACGCAGCTTCACTCGCGTCTCGGCAAGCTGGGACCAATGACCACCGCACGCAGGCTTTCCATTTCCTTAACTCCTGCCCCTTAGACCCCGCCCTCGGTTAACCAAGTGACAGGCAATTGAGACCGGCGGCAGTTCGTTCAGGGCTGCCCGAAGCTCTTGCAAGACGATGGGCTTCTGGAGGCAAAACCTTCGGGAGAACCGCCCATATCTCCTGCCGATCTGGTGGCGCGTCACCTTCCTTATACCTTGAGAGCGTGAACGAAACGTCGCCCCGGCCGGGAGCGGCGCCCTCCGCTTGACCAAAGGTCATCGGCAGAGTTCCGCTGCGCGCTTTTGACCATCTGGAAGCCGGATTTGGCCTGTGATAGCTGCCCGCTCCGACCAAATCTGATGTGACAAAACGATGACGCAGAGTTCTGCAAAAGCCGAAAAATTCGCAACCCAAGACAATGTCTTGCCGATGGACGAAACCAACCTGCTTGGGGTCTTCGGCACCGATGACGATCTGAAGGCGCTGATCCGCTACCCGAGCGGTGAAATCCAGCGGGTTGCACAGGGTGATATGACCCGTTTGGGTCAGGTCGCGGCGATCAAGCTCGGCGCGGTCTATCTGACCAATGCCGGGCGTGAGCGGGTGTTGCGCATGCCTGAAACTGTTCACGAAGACGACCAACTGCTCGGCGCATAGAACGCCGCCCCGACAAAGCGGAGCGGCGCCTGAGACGTGACGAAATCCGTCTGCCCTCAGGTGTCGAGAATGGACTTCCGACCCAGATAGGCCTCGATCTCTCCCAAGGAGAGCCCCAGCGTATCGAGTTCGCTTTCCGTCATCGTCGCAAGGCGTTCCGCCTCCTCCCTGCGTGCCGTCGCGTTGGGAAAGCGTGACAGCCAGCAGAGCAGCAAATTGGAGGAGAAAGGCGGTTTTTCGTGGGTTTCAAAATCATTCAGACTGAAATTCATCATTACGGTCACCAATCGCTCAAATAAAATGTAACGGCTCTGTAACGCAGTCGATTTCAGACGTCAATGAACAATGTTCATTTTTTGACTATTTAGAAAATTTTTGCCGATTGCAGACGCTGTGTAATGAAAAACGCCGCCCCGAATGAACGGAGCGGCGTAGAAATACAGCTTGGTTTGGCGATCAGCGCTTCAAGAGCGAGGCCCCTTTCCAGACCAGCAGCGAGGCGATCACAGCCTTGGTGATGTCGGCCAGAATGAAGGGCGACAGCCAATACTGCCAGATCGACGCCCAACTGGAGCCAACCCATTTCGCCTCAATGCCGAACATCTCCGCCACAGCCATCGGCCAGGCAAGACCCGGAATATAAAGCACTGCGCCAGCGAGGATCGAAAAGCCGATCATCGTGCCGATCCCGCGACCGGCTGCCTGACCTGCAACCCAGGCCATCAGCACGAAGCCCAGAAGGAAGCCAGCGGTTGGACCGGCAAAGTAAGCCGGACCCGCGACGGGGCCCGCGAAGACCGGAAGACCCGCAAAACCTTCCGCCAGATAGGCCAGAAGCGTGATCGCACCGAGGCGTGCGCCAAAGCTCAGCGCCACAAAGAGGATCGCCAGCGTTTGCAGCGTCACTGGAACCGGCCAGAACGGCACCTGAATTTTGGCAGCAATGGCGATCAGGATCGTGCCGGCGACCACCAGAAGGGTCTTTTTCAGGAGCGTATCGGCTCCAAAAGCGATTTGCGATAGCGTCATGGCTGTTCCCTCATGTCAATTTCGCCCGTTTTTCGGCAGTGCAGCATGGAAAGTCAAGCTGGCAGCCCTTGCTTTAGCGCTCACAGGATGAAAAGACCGCGCGCATGAAGCACGATACACAGAAAATCGCGATGGTCACAGGGGCCTCCCGGGGCCTCGGATGCGCTATGGCCGAAGCGCTTGCAGCGCGTGACTACCACGTCGTGGCCGTGGCCCGCACGGTGGGTGGTCTCGAAGAGCTCGATGACCGTATTCAGGCCGCAGGTGGCTCGGCCACTCTGGCACCGATTGACCTGACCAATGAGGACGCCCAGCGCCAGATCTGCCGCGGGATTTATGACCGCTGGGGCAAGCTCGACCTGCTTGTCCATGCAGCAATCCACGCCCCGCCCCTCGCCCCGGCAGGCCATATCGATGCCAAAGACCTCGACAAGACGCTTGCCACCAACGTGCGCGCCACCTCGCGCCTCATCGCCAATACCGAGCCGCTCTTGAAAGCCGCAGATGGCTCCCTAGCGCTGTTTTTTGATGACCCGGTGAAGGACGAGAAGTTTCATGGTGCCTATGGGCTGTCAAAGGCTGCGCAGATGCGCCTTGCCTGCTCCTGGGAGGCGGAAAACGCCAAAAGCACACCCCAAATTCGCATCCTGACCCCCGCGCCCATGCCCACAGCCACCCGCGCACGGTTCTATCCCGGCGAGGACCGCAACGCGTTGACCCCCTGCGCGGGCGAGGCGGAGCGGCTGCTTTCCGAGGCGCTGACATGAAAATCCGCCCCTTCGCGGTCGAGGAGTGGATGAACGCTTATGAAACCAAATGCGTCCACAATCTCGCCGAAACCTGTGTCGCCTCCCTGACCATCGGTGAACTTCTGCAGTTGGCGGGTCGCAATTCAGACGATCTCTCGGCGCTGACCGAGTTGAAAATGACCTATGGCGCCATCGAGGGCTCCGACGCCCTGCGCGACGCCATCGCCGGGCTTTATGAGACGAAGACACGCGACGACATCCTCGTCACTCACGGCACCATCGGCGCGAATGCGCTGGTGCATAAGGCCGTGGTCGAGCGCGGCGAGCATGTAATCGCGGTGCTGCCGAGCTACCAGCAGCATTATTCAATCCCCGAGAGCATCGGAGCCGAGGTCACACCGCTTTGGCTCAAGGAAGAGAACGCTTGGTTGCCCGATCTGGATGAGCTGCAAAGCCTTCTGCGGCCCGACACCAAGCTGGTCGCGCTGACCAACCCGAACAACCCGACAGGCTCCGTTCTGGATCGGGCCGGTCTTGAGGCGTTGATCGCCCGCGTTGCCCCCACCGGCGCCTATATCCTGTGCGATGAGGTCTATCGCGGCACCGAACAAGCGACCGACAGCTCTGCCCCTGCCATGGCCGATCTTTATGACAAGGGCATCTCGACCGCCGGCATGTCGAAAGCCTTCGCCTTGGCCGGCCTACGCCTCGGCTGGGTCGCCGCGCCGCCGGACATACGTGCGCAGGTCATGAGCCATCGCGACTATGACACGATCAGCGTCGGCGTGCTCGACGACCATTTCGCCACGCTCGCGTTGCAGTCAAAAGACGCGCTGCTCAAGCGCAGCCACGACCTGACGCGCAGCAATCTCGCGATCCTCTCTGACTGGGTCGCGACCGAGCCGCATATCTCCTTCGTCAAACCGCAGGCCGCCACGATCTGCCTGCTGAAATACGACATGGATATTCCGAGCCACGATCTGGCGGTGGACATTCTGGAGAACACCGGCGTTCTCCTAACCCCGGGTTCTGCGTTCGATCTGGAGGGCTATCTGCGCATCGGTTTTGCCAATCACACCGAAATCCTGAAAACAGGCCTCGCAGCCCTGTCTGACTATTTGCGGCCATACGATTGATCCACCCGCTCATCGCGCCCCGAGCCGGGCCCGCCTCGCCCCTTCATTGGTCCAAAAATACTCCGGGGAGCGCGAGGGGCTGGCCCCTCGCATCGGTCGGATTGGCGAAGCCAATTCGACACCAGATCAGGCCGCCTCATCCTCCGCCTGCTGACGGGCCCAAAGATCGGCATAACGCCCTTTGCGGTCCAGCAATGCGTCATGGGTGCCGCGCTCGACGATCTCGCCTTTCTCCAGCACGATGATCTGATCGGCATGAGCGACGGTCGAGAGCCTGTGCGCGATCGTCAGCACCGTGCGGCCCTGCCCCATCTCGACAAGCGCATCAAGGATGTCCTGCTCGGTCTCTGTGTCGAGGGCCGAGGTTGCCTCGTCGAGCAATAGGATCGGCGGGTTTTTCAAGAGCGTGCGCGCGATACCGACCCGCTGTTTCTCCCCGCCCGACAGCTTCAACCCACGTTCGCCCACTTGCGTCTCATACCCCTCCGGCAGGGAGAGAATAAAATCGTGGATCTTCGCCGCCTTCGCCGCCGCCTCGATCTCCGCAAATGTCGCGCCGTCGCGCCCATAAGCAATGTTGTAGCGGATCGTGTCGTTGAAGAGCACCGTGTCCTGCGGCACCACGCCAATCGCATCATGCAGACTGTCCTGCGTGATGTCGCGCACATCCTGACCATCGATCAGAAGCGCCCCGTCATTCACGTCGTAAAACCGGAACAAGAGCCGCCCGATGGTCGATTTTCCCGATCCGGAGGAGCCAACAATGGCGATGGTCTGACCCGCCTCAGCCACCAGCGACACGCCGTGCAGGATCGGGCGCTCGGGATCATAGCCGAACTCTACATCGCGCAGTTCCACCTTGCCGCCATTCACCTTCAAATCGGCTGCATCGGGCTTGTCCTGCACCTCGGCCGGTTGCTCCAAAAGCCCGAACATCTCGCCCATATCGACAAGCGCCTGGCGGATTTCGCGATAGACCGTGCCGAGGAAGTTCAGCGGCATGGTGATCTGGATCATATAAGCGTTGACCATAACGAAATCGCCGACCGTCAGATCACCACGCTCAACACCGATTGCCGCCATCACCATGACGATGACAAGCCCGCCGGTGATCAGCACCGATTGGCCGAAATTGAGGAAGGCAAGCGAGTAAGAGGTCTTCAGCGCCGCTTTCTCATAGCCCGCCATCGCCGCGTCATAACGGCCGGCTTCGCGCGCCTCGGCCCCG
The DNA here is from genome assembly GCA_028284705.1 of Paracoccaceae bacterium. Lineage (GTDB taxonomy): Bacteria > Pseudomonadota > Alphaproteobacteria > Rhodobacterales > Rhodobacteraceae > Litoreibacter. The sequence continues at coordinate 12,999 of JANQRE010000039.1, forward strand.
AAATATTTGACAGTTTCGAAATTCAGCAGGCTGTCGATGGCCTTTTGATTGGCATCGGTATCCTGATCATTCATCTCCTTGCGGATCTTTACCCGCCACTCGGTCACCGCGAATGTGAACCAGGTATAAAGCGCGATGGTGACGGCCACGACGACGAGATACCAGATGTTGAAGACTGCGGCCAAAATCACCGCGATCATCAGAAGCTCCAGGATCAGCGGACCGATGGAAAACAGCAGGAACCGCAAGAGGAACTCGACACCCTTCACACCGCGCTCGATGATCCGGGAGAGGCCGCCGGTCTTGCGCGTGATGTGGTAGCGCAGGGAGAGACGGTGAATATGGGTGAAGGTTTCCAACGCCAGCGCCCGCAAGGCACGCTGTCCCACCCGGGCAAAGAAAACATCGCGCAGCTGCTGAAAGCCCACATTCATCAGCCGGGTCATGCCGTAAGCGACCGTTAGACCCACCGCCCCCAACCCGAGCATCCAGGCGGCGGAGATGTCTTCGCCGGACAATGCATCCACCGCGGCCTTGTAGAAAAACGGCGTCACGACGGCGATGACTTTCGACAGGATCAACATCGCCAAAGCGAGGATCACACGGCGTTTCACCCATCCCTGCCCTTCCGGCCAGAGATAAGGGATCACGCGGGCGATCACCGACCAGCCCGAGGCGCTGGCCTCAGGATCGATCGTCGTCGCAGTCGCTGCGGGGGAGGTGCGTCTGTCTTTCGCCATGGACGCCAACATTTAGGGACGAGCGCGGCGAATGACCAGCCCTGCTGGCTCCATCTGGTTGAGAAATACACTCAAGGTGTTTGCCCGCGTGGCTGAGGACGGAACGTCCTCAAAGAACGCAAATCATCACGCGCGCCAAGGGCGCTCATTTGCATCACTCAGGGATCGTGAACACCTGGCCGGGATAGATCAGGTCCGGATCGCGGATCAAGTCGCGATTGGCTTCATAGACACGCACATATTGGATGCCCTCGCCGAAACGTTCCTTCGCGATACCCCAGAGGGTAAAGCCCGGCTGCACCGTCACCGCGGCAATGGTGCCATCTACCAGGTCGGGCTCTTCGCGTTTGAACGGCGTCTCCACCCGGCTGGTGACATCGCCGTCTGCATTCACCTCATCGACCCGAAGCCGATAAACGCCTGTATCGACATCAGGCAGTTCCGCGCTCCAACTGCCATCCGTGCCGATCGATGTGGTCTGGATCGGGCGCTCATTGAGGTAGACCCGCACAAAACCTTCGCCGGAACCCCGACCTGCAAGGGCCACTTCGCCTTCCGTGTCATAGGTGATTGTGTCGATCACCACATTGCTCGCCACTTGCGGGCTTTGGGAGGGCACCTCCGGCTGCGGTGCCGGTTGCAGCACCCGCACCCCGGTCTCATCCGCCGCGACCACCGTCGGGGCTTCGGGAGTGGCGGGCGATTCCGTGCTTGTCGAAGTAGGGTTTGTTTCGGGCGCGGTGCTTTCGGGGGCCAAGTTCAGACGGGCCACTTGTTCGGTTTGCTGCGTCTCTGCTGTTTCGCTGTCGACCAGTTCGGTTTCGGATTGCTCATCGACCGCCAACTCTGTGGTCTCTTGGGTTGCTTCGGATTGCGTCCCGTCCGAGGTGATTTCGGGCTCGGCTGCGGCGGTCTCGATGCTCTCCTCATCCTCCGGCTGGATCGCCGCTTCATTCAGGATCACGCCAGAGGAATTGCTGATCGTCCCGGGTGTGTCATTCTCCTCCTCGACCGCCTCCGGCGTTGCTTCCGCCACTTCAACCGGCGCGGGTCGGATCGGCGAGATCAGAATGGTCTCGCCGCCCTCCGGCGCGACACCATCGGCCAGAAGCTCAAGACTGCGCGGCTCCTCGGAGGGCGGTAGATCAAACAGGGCCACGAATTTGCCGTTCTGATCGGCGATGACTTCGGCCACGATCTCGCCACCTGCGCTGAGAGAAATCGCCGCGCCGGGGGCAGCATCGCCCGCCACCACGGCGTTGCCCTCAAGGTCGATGCGCACGACATCGAAGCGTGGCGCGATCTGCGGCATCTCAGCCTCAGGCGCTTCTTCGGCGAGTTCCGCCGTGGGTTCCGGGTCGGCTTGCGTCTCTGCCTCGACCACCGGATCATCGGTTTCGGGCGCGACTTCAGCGGTTTCCGTTTCGGTCTCGGTGACCTCATCGCTCCTTTGCGGGACCGCCTCGGCCTCAGCCGTCTCAGTTGTGTCCGGGTCAGATGTCTGCGGCACCTCAACGACAGGCGTCTCTGTCTCGACAGGATCCACCGGCGCCGGGCGCTGCGCCACGATCAGATAGGACCCGATCACCAGCGTCAGAACTGCGCCGAGCCCCATCGCAGCACCCTTGCCGCTGATGCCATTTTGCCGCCAAACAGACATCGAAATCTTCCTTTTCCCCGAGGGGTATCCCCTTACAGTCTCATTGCGCGGACTGCTTTGCTTGTAGGACCCTAACAGGCCCTGTAACACAAGGCAAAACAAGCATCGCAGGAGGCAGATCACGATGTCGGCAATCCAGAAATCCATCTGTGTGTTTTGCGGATCACGCCCCGGCGCCTCCTCTGCCTATACACAAGCAGCCGAGGCGCTGGGCGCGATGATCGCGGCCCGGGACTGGCGCCTGGTTTACGGAGCGGGCGATGTCGGGTTGATGGGAACGGTGGCGCGCACCGCTCAGGATGCGGGCGCGGATATTTTCGGCGTAATCCCGGTGCATCTCTTCGAGCGCGAGGTCGGCAAAACCGACCTCTCCCGCTTTGTCGTCACAGAGAACATGCATGAACGCAAAAAAGTGATGTTCATGAATTCGGACGCGATTGTGGTGCTGCCTGGCGGCGCGGGATCGCTGGACGAATTCTTCGAAGTGCTGACCTGGGCGCAGCTTGGTTTGCACCAAAAACCCATATTTGTGCTCAATGTCGAAGGCTATTGGACCCCGCTCATTACCCTGGTCGATCATGTGATTGCCCATGGGTTTGCCGATGCGTCCTTGCGCGATTTTTTTGAGGTGATTGACGACATGCCCACGCTCGAAGCGCGGCTGACCGATATGTGATCAGGCCTTTTTGCGATCCTGAGCTAAGCTGGCCGCAGAATCGACGAAAGGGACGACCATGCGACTTCTCACAAGCGCTCTGGCCGCCTTCTCCTTCGCGGGTCCCGCAATGGCGGCCTCCGAAGGTGAGCGCATCCAGATCACCGGCGAAATCATTGATACCTGGTGCTATTTCTCCGGCGTGATGGGAGGGCCTGATGCCGTCACCGGCTCGGCGCATCACACCTGTGCGCTCTGGTGCTCGGCAGGTGGCATTCCGGTGGGCCTGCTGGGCGAAGATGGCGAGGTCTATATGGTCCTTAAGATCGAAGGCGATGATGCGAATGCCTCCGGCGACACGCAACTCAACCTCGCCAGCCATGAGATCACTGCCGATGGCACGCTCTATAAGCGTGACGGTCTGAATTATCTGGTGGTCGAGACGGTCGTCACCGATGCCGGCATCACCAAGCTGAACCATGAAGATTACGGCGTCGTGCCGCCCTTCGCCATTCCGAACCCGAACAAGTGAGGCATCCCATGAAGAAGCTTATTTTCCTCATCGCCTGCCTCGCCACCGCTCCGGCCATGGCGCAGGATTTCTCCGAAAATTCTCAGGCCCGCTCCTGGAACCTTTATGCGGAGGAACCCCAGACCTTTTCGGCCAAAGTCGTTGATATCACATGTGAAATCACCGGCTCCTGTGCTGAGAATTGCGGCAATGGCAACCGCCAGTTGGGTCTCTTGCGCGAGGCCGATAACGTCCTGATCTTCCCCAACAAAAACAGCCAGACCGGTTTTCAGGGAGCGGTTGTGGACCTGCTTCCCTTCTGCGAACAGATGGTCGACGTCGATGGGCTCATGCTGATCGACGAAGATGTCGGCCTGAACAACATCTATCAGTTGCAACTCATCAAAGCCAAAGGCGCGGATGAGTGGATCAAGGCCAATACCTGGTCGAAAGCCTGGGCCAAGAAGCACCCCGAGGCGAAAGGCAAAGGTCCCTGGTTCCGCCGCGATCCGCGGGTGAACGCCATCATTGCGGAGACCGGGTTTCTGGGCCAGGGCCTCTCCCACGAAGAAGCCTATGAAATCACGCGATAATCGAGTGCGCGCGATGATCCGCGCTGCACTGCTCTCCCTTGCCCTGGCCACCCCGGCTGTTGCCGAAAGCCCGCTGCCCTTCGATGTGGGCGGGGCGTTTGAACTCACCGATCAGACCGGGGCCACCCGCACCGAGGCCGATCCTGAGGGCCGCCCGCAGCTCCTCTTCTTTGGCTATGCGAACTGCCAGGAAATCTGCTCCGCCGCCTTGCCGCTGATGGCCGAAGTGACCGATGGCGCCCGCGCCAAGGGCATCGATCTGCAACCGGTGATGATCACCGTCGATCCGCTCCGTGACACGGTTGACACCCTCGGCCTCGCCATGGCTGCGTTTCATGAGGATTTCATCGGTCTCACCGGCGATGACGCGGCGCTTCAGGTCGCCTATGACGCCTATCAGATTGAAACCGAGGAGGTCTTTGTAGACCCCGAATTCGGTCCGGTTCTGGCCCATGGCTCTTTCATCTACCTCCTCGATGGGGATGGTGCGGTGCAAACTCTCCTACCGCCGATCCTTGACCCCGTCGCCTTGGAGAAAATCGTTTTGAAATATCACGGTATCGAGCAAAGTTGATGCAGCGGCGCACTCTTCTTGCAGGCGGCGGAGCGCTCCTTCTGGCTGGCGGCATCTATGCGGCTGGCGGCCAGAACCTGTACTATTCTCTGATCACCGAAGAGGTCATTGCAGAGCAGATCACCACGCCCGAGGCGCATAAGCTCGCCGCAGAGGGCGCAATCACCCTCGTCGATATCCGTCGCCCCGATGAATGGGCACAGACCGGCACTGGCGAAGGCGCTCATCGGCTTGATATGCGGCGCGAGGATTTCATTTCGGAGCTTAGCAAGATCACCGGCGGCAACACTGCCGCGCCGATCGCCCTGATTTGCGCGCGCGGAGTACGGTCTGCACGCCTCACGAACCGTCTCACCGAGGCCGGGTTCACGAATATCATCGACGTGCCCGAGGGCATGCTCGGCTCCACTGCCGGTCCTGGCTGGATCGAGCGTGGCCTGCCGCTCGACAAATCATGATCCGCTGGCTTCTTGCGGCTCTGGCTCTCGCCGCCCCGGCTCATGCAGGCTGCGTGACGACCGAGGAGGCCTGCCAAGTGCCGCTCGGGGAATACCACATCGCCCTGCCCGCCTCCGAAGCACCGGTTCCCGCTGTGATCTTCCTGCACGGCGCAGGCGGCAAAGGCATCTCCGCCACGAAAATGAAAGCGATCACCGACCGGGGCTATGCCGCCATCGGTCCGCAAGGCATCAAGCGACCCGGCTCGCGGTTTGGATCAAGCTGGTCTTTCCATCCCGAACGCGAGGAAATCCGCGATGAGATGGCGTTCCTGAAGGAAATCATCGCCGATGCCGTCGAAACCCATAACGTCGACCCCACCCGCATCCTGATCGGCGGGTTTTCCATCGGCGGCTCCATGACCTCCTACCTTGCCTGCGCGGACCCGACGCTCGCCAAGGCCTTCGCGCCTGTCGCCGGCGGCTTCTGGCGACCGCACCCGGAGATGGAAGCCTGCGCCGGCCCGGTGAACCTTCTTCACACCCATGGCTGGCAGGACAAAACGGTGCCGCTGGAGGGCCGCCCCCTTGGCGGCGGGCGTATCTATCAGGGCGATATCTGGGTCACGATGCAGATCTGGCGCACCGCCAATGGCTGCGCGGGCATGCGCGCGGATAGCTTTGATTTCACTGATAATTTCTGGATCCGTCGCTGGGACACCTGCGACAACGGCGCGCTGGAATTCGCGCTGCACCAAGGCGCCCACGGCATCCCGCGCGGCTGGGCCGACATGGCGCTCGATTGGTTTGAGACCCTTGAGTGAGATCCTGACGCTTCTCTCCTTCTACTACGCCTGCTCCGCGCTGGCGGCGGAGGGTCTGCTGACCCAGGGAGAGAGGTTCGAGTGCAATCGGGCCTACCAGACCGCCAAGGTTCTGTTCCTCGACCCCGAGGATCGCCCCGCCCCGGGCGAAGACATCTCAAACCCGCTCAACAAAGAGGCGTATCGCCGCTTCAAGGCCTGGGAACGCGCCAATCCCGCGCTGGTGGAGGAGATGAAGGCCCGCGGCCCTGAGACCTTCCTGTGACCGCTTGCCCGCCGCTGCCTTCCCCGCCTAAGCTCGGGAGATATTTCAAGGAAGGGAGGCCCATTTCTCATGGCCAAATCAGTTTCAAAACCCCGGCGTACGACCGCGAAGGCTTTCGCGAACATGGTGGCGCATACGCTTGCCGGTGAAATCCGCATCCGCTCCAACCTGCGGTATACGTTCTATCTGATGGGCCAGAAGGCTGGCGCGGCAGGCGGTCCGGTGCGCGTCGCCGGTGCGGTGCGGGAGGTCGGCCAGGATTTCGTGCGGGTCCGGAAGTCCACGGGCTACCGCACGCACACGGATATCGTCATCCCCTTCAACGCGATCCTTTATGTCGAGGAGACGACGCTCTCGACCGGTGGGGAATAGTCTTCAGTTAACCATATCGCTTTACGGTCACCGCACTCACGACACTTCGTGAGAAAAGGAGGTGATCATGTGTGACAACTAAGTCGTACCGACGGGCCATGTTGATCCTGACGCTCCTAGGCGTCGTGATAGCGGCCCTCAAACTTGTTTTGGCAGGCTAGGCTGAAATAAGAGACGCCGCCGAGCTAGCCCTCGGCGGCGTCAGTTTGAGGTGATGTGTGACCTCAATCGTACTATCCTTCAATATAGCGGGAAAGTTTCCAATTTACAAACGGCGGAGGGCGGGTGGTTAATGGTGTTCGCGACCTTCTTGGAAACTCTCCAGTGGAGAGTTTCGGTCGCGAACGGGCGGAGGCCCTCTGGTGATCACCCATCCTAAGCTCCCTGCATCTTCTCTAGTTCAGCTCAATGAACCGCACTTTGACCTTGTAACCATACTTTCTGATTTCCCTCGCCTCATCCCGCAGTGAAATTCGGCTGAAGAACGGTATCGTAAATTTTCCTCCCGTCTTTTCATCCGCGATTACGAAAACAATCGTCCAACCAGGTTCATTTATTCGTGCCGTAAAATCCAAAGCGTCCTTGGGCTTTCCGAGCTTTCCACCAATGTGGTTTGCGATCTTCTTCTGGATTTCTGGCAACTTTATGTTTTCAGCAGAGTTTCTTCCTTGCTTGAAGAAATGACTTAAAATGCTGGATCGTCGGCCCGACCGTTTGATGTGCCAAATTTCTTTATTTGGAATATCCATAAGATCGCAGACTTCAAACTTCGCCTGAGGTCGTTCATCTAGGAAGAAATCGGTATTGTCGAAATGCAAAAGGCCGGTTGATTGACTAAGGCTCTTGTTGAATTTGGTCTCCGTCTCGTACCGATAGGTTGCTTTGCCACCTGATTTTTTTCCCGCCGGAGCGATTTTGGGCCACAAAAATGTGGGTTTCGGAAGCGGGGTTTGATCGGCAAGTAAATCGAACTCATCGTCGACCCGCTTCTTAAACTTATCATCTAGTTGGTACCAAATCCCCTCGTTTATTGCATAAAGCGAACCATTAAATACCTGAGTCCCGACCAAACTTTCGTAAACAGACATATCGTCTTTTCGAGCGCCGTCCGATTCATACGAGCAGCGAACAAAGTGGCGTCGAACCTCGTCAACGGTCAATCCGTTCAGCTTCGCTCCGAGCAGATCGCGGTAGTCACTCAGCAGCAAATCGGGGAATCTCCTGTTCGAGCCAATCAGATGAAAGGCGTACTCAGCGGGTGTCCCATCTAAAACGACTGGCAGCCCAAGCTCGTAGTTCTTGCTCTTAGGTTTTTTGAGTTCATCGACCATCAACTCGTCCAGTTGATCAACCAGCGACGAGTCACCAACGGGAAAGAGTTCATCGATAAATGCGAAAGACGTAGCCTTATAATCTGTGGCCGAATAAAGCTCCAAAGCTTCTTCAGCTATCTTCGGCAATTGTTCAATTCCTTGGGATGTGGAGAATTTCAGAGAATTCGCACCCGTAAGGGTTCCTTCAAATGTATCTGAAGTTGCTTCCCCCTTTAAGCTTCTAACGAGCTCGACCGCATCATCCATCCCGTAATTGTAAATGTCTCTTTGAAAGGGAGAATCTAGTGACTCCCTAAAAGCGCTGGACAAGTTCGACGCCCTTACGCCTCTGATTTTTTTGTCGCTTAGCGTGTTCAAAGACACCCGCAAACCGAAGTCCGCGACGATTTTCCGCCGGTCGATTTTTTGGAAACCATGCCCGTAGGTCACTGCAAACACACGGGACTTCGTTTCAAATAGAACGACTGCACTTTGTGAAGCGTTTTCAAGTTGTTCTGGGATGCTGAAGATTAGTCGTAGAGACTTCAACCAAGCCGGCTCAACCGGCACCCTTCTAAAAACGAAGGCTTCGGATCGAGACCCGAACCCTTCAACTCCCCGCTTTCTCTCGTAGGTGGAAGGTTGATCTTCGACGACCTCGTTTTCCTTGTCGAGGCCAAGCTCAATTCGAGCATTTTCTGTCAAATAGCCTTCAAATGCACTTTCATTTCCGCGCAATAGATACAAAGAAATAGATTTTGCCATTAACTCCTTAGAAAATCAGGAACTCTGATCTCCAATCACTCCCTCAAACTCTCGCCACTCTCCCTTACTCATACCGGAGGTCTCCTGAGTAACCTCTTCACCCCTTAACATTTTCTTAACACACTCCAGGGCTTTCCCCGACAGTTGTGCGCCTCCGAGGCGGTAGTCCTCGAAGGCCCCATAGGCAAAAGGCACCCAGTCGCGGACGACCTCGCAGATCGCATCGGCATAGACGCGGATTTCGTATTGGGCGTGGGCGTCGGCGCGCAGGCGCAGGAAGTGGAAGAGGTTGTGCAGATCGACCTTCCAGTACCATTGCGTGTAGATGTTGGCGGGCAGGTTCATGCGGGCGAGCTCGCGGGCGAGACCGGCCTGGTCGTCCTGAGAAATCATCTCCTCGTAATGGTCGTAGCAGCGGGTTGAATCGTCCTTGAGATAGCGCAAGACGCGGTCGGCTTCCTCGCCGGAGAGCGCCTCTCCCCGGCCCTGATTGTTCACCACCGATTGCGCGGCGAGATCTTCTGGCGCGGGGATGTAGAACTCGCGGTCGAGGATGGAGTAGCGGGCGGAGTATTCGTTGACGTTGGCGGTGCGGTGGCGGATCCATTGGCGGGCGACGAAGACCGGCAGTTTCACATGCAGCTTGATCTCGCACATCTCGAAGGGCGTGGAGTGCCAGTGGCGCATGAGATAGCGAATGAGGCCCTCGTCATTGGAGACGGATTTCGTGCCCTTGCCATAAGAGACCCGCGCGGCCTGTGTGATCGCAT
>JANQRE010000043.1 GCA_028284705.1 Paracoccaceae bacterium
TGAGAGGTCGATCCATCGAAATGGCCCAAACCGCCCACATATCTCTTCATGTGTCTATCAATTTCAAAGAGCGTAGAGACAAAAACAAACCGAAGCGCCTATCTTGTGTTGGCGCAACTGCCCGTCTAAGTCTCTGTTTTTGTTCCGCTTTCCCTGCCTGATGGCCGTTCCGGCGTCCCGCTGAAGCGTCTCCGCTGCGTCGGTGAAGGGGTATTTAGGCCCCAGAGCGTGAGGTCGCAAGCCCTTTTTTTCATAAAGATGACATTTTTTGCGGTTTTTGCCTCTTTCCCTTATTTTTCAACGCATTAAGCGTCAGATGAGATGGTCAATTCACCCCGAAATTGATGGGATAAATGAGCAGGGCAAGGCTTTCTCTGAGTTTTCCACAGACTCACCCAAGAATCCCCCGCAATTTCAGCAGACTCAGTCCGAAATCGGGATGCGCTCAAGTGGGCAACAACCGCCTCCACCGAAATCCCAGCAAAACCAGGATCACTGCGAGGTAGATTAGCGGCTCCACTTCCCAGGTTTTCTGCATCATCACATAGTGAATGCCGCCCAGCAGAAACGCTGGATAGGCGAGTTTATGAATGCGCTGCCAGCGCACCGGTCCCAGCGCCTTGATCGACGCGTTATTCGAGGTCAGCGCCATTGGGATCATGATCAGAAGCGCCACCATGCCGATTGTGATGTAGGGCCGCTTCGAGATGTCCTTCCAAATCTCGCCCCAGAAGAATTGCAGATCGAGCGTTAGCCACACGCCGAAATGCAGACAGACATAGATGAAGGTCAAAAGCCCCAGTGGGCGCCGCCATTTGATCAGCTTCAGACGAAACCGGTCCCGCAAGATCGAGATCGCCATCGTCGCAATGAAGAACCGGATCGCCAACTCGCCCAGCCAATGCTCAATCGTTTTGGTCGGGTCGATCCCAAGGCGGGACCCGAACACATCCCAGCCCTGAAAGGTCAGGATGATACCGCCGACAATATATATCCCCGGCAGCGATCCCAGCAGATAGATCACCCATGTCGGGATCGGTCTCAGGATCGCATTGATCCGTTCGGAAGGCGTGAGGGCGTGGCTCATTCAGCCATCCATGGGCGTCAGTAGAATTTGCGAAGGTCCATGCCTTCATACATCGACGCCACTTCATCTTCATAGCCATTGAACATCAAGGTCGGGATGCGTTTGGCGAAAAGTCCACCGCCGACGCGCCGCTCAGAAGCTTGCGACCAGCGCGGGTGATCCACTTTCGGGTTCACATTACTATAGAAACCATACTCATTCGGCAGGATCTGGTTCCAGCTGTTGGGCGGCTGCGTGTCGGTCAGCGTGATCTTCACGATGCTCTTGATCGATTTGAACCCATATTTCCACGGCACCACCAGACGCATCGGCGCGCCGTTCTGGTTCGGGATCGTCTTGCCGTAAAGACCCGTCGCCATGATCGTCAGCGGATGCATCGCCTCGTCCAGGCGCAGGCCTTCACGATAGGGCCAGGGCACCGTGTTCCAGGCCTGACCGATCATCTCCTCGGGCCGCACCAATGTCTCGAAGGCCACATATTTCGCTTCCGGCTTCACGCCGACGAAGTTCAGGAGGTCTGCCAGCTCAAACCCGTTCCAGGGGATGATCATCGACCACGCTTCAACGCAGCGGAAACGGTAAATGCGCTCTTCCACCGTCATCTCATTCATGATCTCGGTGAAATCATAGGTGCCGGGTTTCTCGACCAGTCCGCCGATCTCAATCGGCCAGGGGGCGGTTGTGAGCATATGGGCATGCTCTTTCGGATCACCCTTGCCGGTGCCGAACTCATAGAAATTGTTGTAAGAGGTGATCTCTTCCCAGGTATTCGGCTCTTCATCCGTCGAGTATTTCGATGCCATGGCCGGTCCGGCAATCGAGCCCATGCCAAGCGCCGCAGCCCCTGCGATGAACTTCCGACGGATCAGAAAGATGCCTTCCGGCGTGACATCATCCCAGGTCAAATCGGATTTGTAACGGTTGGCCATCTGTCACCTCTTGCGTTGTCTCCTGCTGCTAGCACGTAACCGGTCGGGACTGGAAAACCAAAACACCTCGCCTCACGAAATCGTTTGGATTTGGTGAGCGGGTCTTGTGGTCCGTGACCAGTCATTAGGGCAGGCTAAGCTGGCTCATCCGTCCGCCATCCACGGTCCAGACCTGACCGGTCACAAAGCTCGCGTCTTCCGACACCAGCCATTTCGCCAGCGCGGCGATCTCTTCTGGTCGACCGGTACGGCGCAACGGATGGATACGCCCGATCTGCGCGCGAAACTCCTCCGGGTCGCCGAGGCTCTCGATGAAGGTGGTGTTCAGATCGGTATCAATCCAGCCGGGAGCAATCGCATTGCAGCGCACGCCATCCGGCCCGTGATCGACCGCGATCGCACGGGTCAACGCGTGCAACCCACCCTTGGAGGCGCAATAGGCCGGGTGGCGCGGGTTCGACCCCAACCCTTCGATTGATCCGATATTCACGATGGCGCCTTTCACTTCGATGAGATGCGCCAGCGCAGCGCGGATCAGCATGAATGGCGCCGTCAGATTGACCTGCAGCGTCTCCAGCCAATCCTGTTCCGAGGTTTCCAACGCCGTGCCTTCACGCATCAGGCCGGCATTGTTGATCAGGATATCGAGCCGCCCGGCCCGCGCGATCACGGTGTCGATGATCTGCGCGGGTGCGGCGGGGTCCAGAAAGTCCGCGGCGATCCATTCGTTCGTGGGGTCCTCCCCTCGCTGTGCCGAAAAGACCCGCGCACCTGCTTGCGAGAGTTCCGATGCAATGGCAGCCCCGATACCACTGCGCCCGCCGGTCACCAGAGCAACCTTGCCTTGCAACTCACTCATTGCACCGGTTTCCCACCATTTACCTCGATCAGGGCACCGCAGAGATAGCGCGCCTTGTCGGAGGCCAGAAAGACAATCACATCGGCGATGTCCTCGGGTTCCGCGATGCGCCCCAACGGCACGGAGGCATTCAGCGCGTCGATGGCCTTGTCCGGGCCAAGACCACGGGTCGCAAACCCGGTGCGGATCATCGGCGTATTCACCTCGTTGGGGCAAACCCCGTTCACCCGGATGTTCTGTCGCGCATGATCCATGCCAAGGCATTGGGTCAGCGACGCCACCGCCGCTTTCGACATGACATAAAGCGGATGATTGGGCCCCGGATGCATACCCCAGCAGGAGGCGACATTGACAATCGCTCCGCCCCCGGCGCGCTCCAGGATCGGGATCGCTGCCCGGCACAGGCGAAACGGCGCTTCGACATTGATCGCCATCGTGCGGGCGTAATCCTCGTCGGTCGTCTCAGTGATCTTGCCGCGCGTGATGATCCCGGCATTGTTGACCAGGATATCCAGCCCGCCCATCCGCTCGACCGCTTGAGCGGGGAGCCCATTGCAAAACGCCCGATCACTCAGATCGCCTTCGATGCTGTGATCGGCGTCGCTGGCACGCATATCGACACCGGTCACCGTCACGCCTTCGCTCTGCAAGGCACTGACAATCGCGGTGCCGATCCCACCGGCGGCTCCGGTGACAACCGCCCTCTTCCCGCGCAGCTCGCCCATGCCAAACCCCTCGTCTCACATGGGTTCAAGTCTATGAGCGCTCAGAACTCCATCTGTCCCAAAACCGACGCTTAAGAGGCCGTCATTGCGGGTCGGGATAAAGTCGATCCATCGTCTCGGACCGGCCATTGTCCTGCATGATCCGGACATGTTCGCGCTTGAGTTGGCGTGGCTCGGAAACACCGACCGAATGCGCAATCGTCTCGACCTCTTTCACCATATTCTTCGCGTAGCGCGCGACCTTCTTATACTTGTCCTCCGGCACCAGCCCTTTCTGAAACCGTGGGTTGTGGGTCGTGATGCCCGTCGGACAGGTGTTCTTGTTGCACTTCATCGCCTGAATGCAGCCGAGCGAAAACATGAAGCCCCGCGCGCTGGTGACGAAATCCGCACCCGCCGCCAGCGCCCAGGCGACATCGCCCGGCACCATCAGCTTGCCCGAGGCCACCAGCCGGATGCGCTCCTTCAGCCCGTATTCGCGCAACAGGTTCGCCATTTCCGGCAGCGCTTCGCGGATCGACATGCCGACCAGATCCATCAGCGGCAGGGGCGAGGCCCCGGTGCCGCCTTCCCCGCCATCGAGCGTGATGAAATCCGGCGCGCTGTCCTCGCCGCGTTTCTTGATCTCTTCGAACAAGGGCCGAAACGCATCCGGCGCGCCCATCACAGTCTTGATGCCGACAGGTTTGCCTGTGACCTCGCGGATATGGCCGACCAAATCCAACAGATCACCATAGTCGTCCACTTCCACATGGCGATTGGGCGAGATCGAGTCCTGCCCCTCCTTGATCCCCCGAATTTCCGCAATCTCAGCGGTGATCTTCGCGCCCGGCAGAATGCCACCTTTCCCCGGTTTCGCCCCTTGCGCCAGTTTCACCTCGAACATGCGCACCTGATCATGGGCCGCGACCTCGCGCAGCTTCTCATCACTCAGGGTGCCGTCCTCATTGCGCACCCCATATTTCGCCGTGCCGATCTGAAAGACGATATCCGCGCCGCCTTCCAGATGATACGGGCTCAGCCCGCCTTCCCCTGTGTTCATCCAAACACCCGCCTCCTTGCAGCCCCAAGACAGCGCCTGCACGGCGGGTTTGGAAATCGCACCGTAACTCATGCCCGACAGGTTGAAGAACGAGGCGGCCCGAAAGGGGTGACGTGCGGCCGGCCCGATCATCATCTCCTCGCTGGAGGCAAACTGATCATCCAACGGTGGAAAGGCTGCGTTCACGAAAATCGGCGTGCCGACGACATTGGTGTTGCGGGTCGAACCAAATGCCACCGTGTTCCCCTCGCCAGAGATCGCCCGTTTCACCCAGTCGCGCTGCGCCCGGTTGAACGGCAATTCCTCTCGGTCCATCGCAAAGAAATATTGCCGGAAGAATTCACCCAACTCGGTAAACAGATGGCGAAAGCGTCCGATCACCGGATAGTTCCGCCGGATCGCGTCTTCGTGCTGAGTGCGGTCAATGATGAACATGATCAGCGCGGCCAGCGCTGCGATCCCGATCACCAGGATGAAGGTCGCCGCCATCGCCTGGATCGCCCAGCCTGCCCAATCATACATGATCGCATTCCCCCTGCTTGCTGCGGCTCAGTTGACCAATCCTGCCCGTCGGATGCAAAGGAAAAGCCATGCGCAGATAACAGGTCCTGAAATTTTTGTGACTTGAAATTCCGCACCTCCGCGGCATAGGCCCGCCGCTTTTTTCGTCAATGCGACGCGAGTGAGCAAAGGCAAAAATCTGCGCGTTGTTCTGGCCGGCGCATGACCCACATGCGCGACTATGGCATTGACGCCATAACCTTTTATTGAGGAGGACATCCATGACCCGTAAGTTCGTTCTGACCCTCGGCACCGTCGCCGCACTCGCCACCCCGGCCTTCGCAGGCTCCTATGGCAAGGACATTGTCGACACCGCCAAGAATGCTGGTTCGTTCGAGACGTTGCTGACCGCTGCAACTGCCGCCGGCCTGGTCGATACGCTGAAAGGCGACGGCCCGTTCACCGTCTTCGCACCGACCGATGAGGCCTTCGCCGCCCTGCCTGAAGGCACCGTCGAGGACCTGCTGAAGCCGGAAAACAAGGAGCAACTCACCGCGATCTTGACCTATCACGTCGTGCCCGGCAAAGTGATGTCGACCGATCTGAAGGACGACATGACCGCCGCGACCGTGCAGGGCGGTGATCTGACCATCGATCTGGACAATGGCGTGATGATCAATGACGCCACCGTGGTCAGCGCCGATATCGACGCCTCCAACGGCGTGATCCATGTGATCGACAGGGTGATCCTGCCGGCAGAAGGCTAACCTCCCCGCTTCAGCCTTCGCCCCGTCTGTCATGTGGTCAGGCGGGGTTTTCTTGTCGTCAGAGGCCGAGCATTCCCGGCAGCTCTTCCATCGCCTCAAACAATCCATCGCAGATCGGTTGCAGACGCTCCGCCGGCGTCTCGGCGGTAAATCCGAACGTCGTCATGCCCGCAGCCTTTCCTGCCGTCGCCCCGCTCACACTGTCCTCGATCACCACGCAGCGCTCGGGTGGAATGCCCGCATCGGTGGCGGCTTTCAGATAGACATCCGGCGCCGGTTTGGGCCGTGCCACATCCTCGCGCGAATAGACCCGGCCGCGAAACCGCTCGGCCATTCCGCAGCGCCTGAGCGTGATCTCCATCTTCGCATGCGGCCCGTTGGAGCCCACCGCATAGATCACGCCCGCCGCGTCCAGCGCGTCCAGCACCTCGACGGCACCGGGGATCGGCTCGACCTCCTCCGCCAGCGCCTCAAACATCTCCGCATAGATGTCCGCGACCCATCTCTCCGGCAGATCGGCACCCAAGGCCCGGGCCTTCTCCGACACCCCGGCGATCGTGCCGCCGACGGCCAGGCCCATCATCTGCTCAAGGCTCATATCCAACCCATGGGCGGCCAAGCTCGCCCGCATGATGCGATTGGTGATCGGCTCACTGTCCACCAGCACACCGTCACAATCGAAAATCACCATGTCGAACTTGCGCATGAAGAAGGGCCGGAACGTCTCTCTGTCCCGGCCCTTCTGCTGTCATTTTGTATCAGGCGTCAATGCACCACGGCGTCACTCGGCGGCTGCTTGTTCGAGGAGGACACCCGGTCACCCACGATCAGCCCATCCGCCCCGGCGGAGACCTTCACCTCGGCGCCATCCAGCACGTCGCCCGCCAGGATCATCTCGGCCAGCGGGTCCTGCAAGGCCCGTTGAATGACACGCTTCAAAGGCCGTGCGCCGAAGACCGGATCATAGCCCTCATCGGCCAGCCATTGCAGCGCGCCCTCATCCAGATCGAGCGCGATCTTGCGATGCGCCAGACGTTTGGCGAGGCGCCCCAGCTGGATCTCCACGATCCCGGCCATATCGTCGCGCGCCAGACGGTCGAAAATGATCGTCTCGTCCAGCCGGTTGAGGAATTCCGGCCGGAAATGCGCCCGCACCGCATCCATCACGTCGCGCCGCGCATCGGTTGCATCAGCGCCATCGGGTAGTTGCGACAGGGCCTGAGCACCAAGGTTCGAGGTCAGCACGATCAGCGTCTGTTTGAAGTCGACTGTACGGCCCTGACCATCGGTCAGCACACCATCATCAAGCACCTGCAAGAGCACGTTGAACACATCGGGATGCGCTTTCTCGACTTCGTCGAACAGCACGACTTGATAAGGCCGGCGCCGCACGGCTTCGGTCAGCACGCCGCCTTCGTCATAGCCGACATAGCCCGGAGGGGCACCGATCAGACGCGCGACCGCGTGTTTCTCCATGAATTCCGACATATCGATGCGCACCATCGCGCCGTCATCGTCAAACAGGAACTCGGCGACGGCTTTCGTAAGTTCGGTCTTGCCGACACCAGTCGGCCCGAGAAACAGGAACGAGCCCAAAGGCCGGTTCTCATCGTTCAGCCCAGCCCGCGCACGCCGTACCGCATTGGACACCGACTGCACCGCTTGTTTCTGTCCGATGACCCGTTTGCCAAGCTCTTCTTCCATGCGGAGAAGTTTCTCGCGCTCACCTTCCAGCATCTTCGAGGTCGGAATACCGGTCCAGCGCTCCACGACAGAGGCGATCTGCTCAGGCCGGACGGCCTCTTCGACCATCATGCCTTCGCCTTCGCGGTTCTCCGCCTCTTCCAGCTTCTTGGTCAGTTCCGGGATCACGCCGTAAGACAGCTCGCCAGCTTTCGCCAGATTGCCCTCGCGCTTCGCGATATCCAGTTCCGCCCGCGCGCGGTCCAACTGCTCCTTGAGATCGCGTGCGCCTTCCAGCTTGTCCCGCTCCGACTGCCATTTGGCGGTCAGTTGCGATGACTCTTCCTGAAGGTCGGCCAGTTCCTTCTGCAGCTTCTCCAGCCGGTCTGCCGAGGCCGCATCATCCTCTTTCTCCAAGGCTGCCGCCTCGATCTGCAATTGCAGGATCTGCCGGTCCAGCGCATCCAGCTCTTCCGGTTTGGAATCCACTTCCATGCGCAACCGCGAGGCCGCCTCGTCCATCAGGTCGATGGCCTTGTCCGGCAGGAACCGGTCGGTGATGTAGCGATGGCTCAACTGCGCCGCCGCCACCAAGGCGCTGTCGGAAATCCGCACCCCGTGGTGCAGTTCATATTTCTCCTTGATGCCACGCAGGATCGAGATCGTATCCTCGACCGTCGGCTCCTCCGCCATCACCGGCTGGAAGCGCCGCGCCAGGGCCGCGTCCTTCTCCACATGTTTGCGGAATTCATCGAGCGTCGTCGCCCCGACACAATGCAATTCCCCGCGCGCCAGCGCCGGTTTCAAGAGGTTCGAGGCATCCATCGCGCCCTCGGATTTTCCCGCGCCCACCAGCGTGTGCATCTCGTCGATGAACAGGATGATTTCTCCGGCGGCCTCGGTCACTTCCGTCAGGATCGCCTTCAGACGCTCCTCGAACTCGCCGCGATATTTCGCGCCGGCAATCAGCGCGCCCATATCCAGCGCCATCAGCTTCTTGTTGCGCAGGCTCTCGGGCACGTCGCCATTGACGATCCTAAGCGCCAGACCTTCGGCAATCGCGGTCTTACCCACGCCGGGTTCGCCGATCAGCACCGGGTTGTTCTTCGTCCGGCGGCTCAGCACCTGCATCGTGCGGCGAATTTCTTCGTCCCGCCCGATGATCGGGTCGATCTTGCCTTCGCGTGCGGCCTCGGTCAGATCACGCGCGTATTTCTTCAGCGCGTCATAACCCTCTTCCGCGCTCGCCGTATCCGCCGTGCGACCCTTGCGAATGTCATTGATCGCCGCATTGAGGTTCTGGGCTGAAACGGCGCCGGCTTCCAGCGCCTCCTTGGCCTTCGATTTCACCATCGCCAGCGCGGTCAAAATCCGCTCCACTGGCACAAAACTGTCGCCGCCTTTCTTGGCAACCTTCTCCGCCTCATCCAACACGCGCGAGGTCTGTTGATCGAGATAAACCTGCCCCGCATCGCCGGTCACTTTCGGCAATTTCTCCATCGCCGCATCGACAGCATCGCGCACACGGGCCGACGCTCCACCCGAACGGTCGATCAGGTTGGCGGCCATACCCTGCTCATCATCCATAAGCGCTTTGAGCAAATGCAGCGGTGTCAGTTGTTGGTGATTTTCGCGCATCGCGATGGTCTGTGCGGCCTGAATGAACCCACGCGACCGTTCGGTGAATTTTTCCAAATTCATCATCAATCCTTTCCCTTAAGCGATCTCTCAGCGGCACCCGCATCCGCAGCGCACCAGTCGGAAGATCCTTGCCATCGATGTGGGGGGTGAAACCGCACCTCGCAAGAGGCGTTTTGCAAAAATACAACAGCCCCAACCCGGTCGCGACCATGGACACGCGCATTAACGACAGATGACGATTTCGTTAACGAGGCATTAAATTGCGACGGAAAGGGCCTAACTCTGCGTATGACCACAGGTAAATGGAGGTCTGATATGAGCAGTTATCACGCCCAGGTTCAAAACCTGCACTACAACGCCGCAAATGGCGCATTTGAAGCCATTGTGGTGCTTCACGAAGGCGCAGACACACGGAAATTTCCGTGCAGCCTGAAAGCGCCGATTGATACATCCTTCGAACGGGTTTCCGGGGCCCTGGTCACCCAGGCCAAGGCGGCCCGCAAACGTGGCACGCAACACCTTGTCGCGCGTGCCCGTGTTGCTGCGCGCCGACGTGCTACCACTCACGTCAAAACGCTGGCGCGCAGCTTCCTCGACAGTATGAACTCGCCCGGTCCTGCCAAAGCGGCCTGACGTATGCCGACAAAGGCTTGACCTTCCCTCAACTCCCGGCGATGAACGCGCAATGCAAAAATCGCCGGGAGTAATCGATGTCAGATGATCGCCTGATCGTGGCCCTTGACGTGCCGAATGTGCTGGACGGGTTGCACCTGGTCGAGCAGCTCGGCGACGCGGTCTCTTTCTACAAGATCGGGTTGAGCATGCTGACGGCTGGGGGCCTCGCGTTGGCCAATGAGCTGAAACAGGATCACGGCAAGCGCATTTTCCTCGACATGAAACTCTTCGATATTGGCAACACGGTGGAGGCCGCCGTGCGCGGCATCGCGCAGTTCGATCTCGATTTTCTCACCGTGCATGGTGACCCGCATGTCGTGCGCGCTGCGAAGGAAGGCGCAGGCGGAAAGGATCTGAAAATTCTCGCGGTGACGGTCCTGACCTCACTTGATCGCTCCGACCTCGATGACGGTCTGATCCAACCGGGCGACGTGCCGGAGATCGTCGTCGAACGCGCCGCAAGAGCCTTCGCGGCCGGGGCCGACGGTGTCATCGCCTCCCCGCATGAGGCCGCCCTGATCCGCGCCTTGCCCGAGGCCGATGGGCGGCTGATCGTCACGCCCGGTGTGCGACCCGCCGGCGCGGATATCGGCGACCAGAAACGCGTCGCAACCCCAGCCAGCGCCATCACCGATGGAGCAGATCACATCGTCGTCGGTCGACCTATCAGCAATGCCGCCGATCCCCGCGGCGCCGCCACGGCGATCCTTGCCGAGCTGCCGATGTCACAAACAGAAGGCGGGGTTCCACTTAGTAACTGACACGTCAACCACACGCATCGAACCGCTTCGGAAGGGTGATGCCTTTACTCACAGCAGACAAAAAAAGCCGCTCCCGAAGGAGCGTCTTTTTCTATGTTCGGTCTGCAGTGTTATTTTGCGGCGCTCAGAGCCGATTTGATGGCGTTTGCGACTTCACCAGCTGAATTGCCGCTGTGGATTGTTGCGACGAGCTGTGCAACAGCCTTGTCAGAAAGGACGGTCACATCGGCTGTGGGAGCGAAGGCTTGAATCTTGTTCAAGTCGATCTGCGACGGAGCTGCGACAGCGGCACCTGCGAAAACAAACAGAGCGGCGGCGGCGGTTGCGATTACGTTTTTCATTTTTGATCTCCTTATTCAGCATTTTCAGATGCTTAGGTTTGAATTTCAGGCTGGTATTGCCCTTGCGATGAGCTGAATTTGAGGCATCTTGCCTTCTATCTCAACGCTCCTAATTGGCAAAAATCGCATATTTCTGCGCTTTCGCGCACATATAAATCTGCAAACCGGAGAAGAGACTCGCGGTGCCGTGAGAAGCTGCTCACACCTCGTGATCTGGTTGAAACATCACGGCTTCATTCTGGCAAAAATACTCAAACGCACCGCCCGCAACCCCGACTCACCTTCACCCTCTCGGGCTCACACAAGCCACAGGGCACCCAAAAAAGGCGCAAAGCCCCGGACGCCAAAGGCTCCGGGGCTTTTCCGTTTAACTGGACGAAGACTCAGTTGTCGTTGATATCGTGGTCGAAGGTCTTCACCTGACCCGTCTTCAGCGCAAAGACTTTCCGCAGGATCAGCCACAGCGCCAGGGCCACAGCCGCAAACACCACCAAAGTGATCGGCAAAGACCCCGCCAACCACATCGCGGGCGCACCGCCAATGGCCAGGATCGTCCCAATCACGCCCGCCGACAGCGCAAAGCCCAGCAGGATATAGCCCGGCGCAATGATCTCCAGAATGCCCAGGATCAGCGCCCCGGCAAACCAGACCCAATAGTCAGACCACATCATGAGCCACGCCCTTTCAACAATCCAAACGCATCCGAGAACGCATCAAGCGCATTGGCGGGCAGCAGGATTGTTTGCTTCCCATCTCCCTGCCCAACTGCGGTCAACGCCTCGACCTGTTTCAAGGCCACCTGATACTGAGCTGCCTCCAACCCGTTCTCCTGAATGGCCTGCGCCACAACACCGGTCGCATAGGCTTCCGCATCCGCCTGAACCCGCCGCGCTTTCGCGGCCTGCTCGGCGGCATAAAGCTCGGCATCCGCCGCAAGTTCGACAGCCCGCCTTGCGCCTTCAGCCTCTGTCACAGCCGCCCGCCGCGCACGTTCCGCGTTCAACTGCTGTAGCATCGCATCGCGCGTCGCCTGATCCAGGTTCACATCCAGAATCTCCGCCCGGGTCACTTCAATTCCCCAGTCATCGACAATCTTCTCCAGCGATTGCTGGATGCGCAGGATCAGTTGCGCCCGGTTGGTCTGTACCTGATCCAGTTCCAGGGCGCCGATCTCGGAGCGCACAATCCCCGCCACTGTCGTCATAATCGCCGCATCGATATCGCGAATGCGATACACGGTCTTTTCCGGCTCAATGATCCGGTAGAACACAGATGTATCCACCTGCACCAACACGTTGTCCGAAGTGATCGCATCCTGCTTATTTGTCGGCAATTGCCGCTCCAGGATCGAAATCCGGTGCGCCACACGGTCCAGAAACGGCACGATGAAGTTGATCCCTGGTCCCAGAACCGATTTTAGCCGCCCAAAGCGTTCCACCACAAATTTCTGAGATTGGGGCACAATCCGGACACCGGCCAGAATGACCACGACCAGAAACACAAACAGCAATAAATATACGATATTATTGCCAAAAAACTCTAATATCAGATCTTCCATCTTAAGACTGCTCCCTCAGGCCCCATACTAGATATGGGCATGCTTTTTTGTTTTTTGTAGATATACAGCGTCAGACCCTTGTTTCCTAGCGCTCATATGCCAAGCCTTTGCCGAGAATGCCTGCACCAGTTCGACAGCGCCCAACGCTGTCCGAAATGCGCGTCTCCGCGCATCCTCAGCCATCCCGAGCTGTTTTCGCTCTCCATCGCGCATATGGATTGCGATGCGTTCTACGCCTCCGTCGAAAAGCGCGACAATCCGACCTTACGCGACAAACCCGTCATCATCGGCGGCGGCAAACGCGGGGTCGTCTCCACCGCCTGTTACATCGCCCGCATCAAGGGCGTGCGATCCGCGATGCCGATGTTCAAAGCCCTGCAGCTTTGCCCCGAGGCCGAGGTCGTGCGCGGCCGCATGGATGTCTATGTTGCAGTCTCCCGCGAAATCCGCGCCATGATGGAGGAGTTGACCCCCGCCATCGAACCGCTTTCCCTGGATGAGGCCTTCCTCGATCTCACCGGCACCGAAAAACTGCATGGCGCCCCACCTGCAGTGATGCTCGCCCGCCTCGTCAAACGCATGGAGGATGAACTGGGCCTTTCCGGCTCCATCGGCCTCTCCCACAACAAATTCCTCGCCAAGGTCGCTTCCGACCTCGACAAGCCCCGCGGGTTCTCGATCATCGGCGAGGCCGAAACCTCCGCATTCCTCAAGGACAAGCCCGTTTCGCTGATCTGGGGCGTCGGTGCCGTCACCCGCGAAAGCCTTGAGAAGGCCGGCATCCGCACCTTCTCCGATCTCCTGCGGTGGGATCGCAAAGACCTCGGCGCGCGCTTCGGCTCCATGGGAGACCGCCTCTGGCATCTCGCCCGTGGACAGGACTACCGCCGCGTATCGAACAACACACCCGTCAAAGGCATTTCCAACGAGACCACCTTCCACGAAGACACCAACGCAACCGATATTCTCGACGGTCACATCTGGCGGCTTTCTGAAAAGGTCTCCGACCGCGCGAAAGCTAAAGGCATCGCTGGTCGCGTCGTGACGCTGAAACTGAAAACCGCGAAGTTCAAGATCATCACACGGCGGCTCTCACTACGCGACCCCACGCAAATCGCTGACACGATTTACCGCACCGCCCGCGACCTCTTCGATCAGGTGAATGACGGCCCCTACCGGCTTCTCGGCGTCGGCCTCTCCGATCTGGTCCCCGAGGATCAGTCCGATCTCCACGCCGATCTGCTTGACCCCGAGGCGGCGCAACGCTCCCAGGCCGAGCGCGCCACCGACAAAATCCGCGAAAAATTCGGCTCCGACGCGATCATGAAAGGCCGCTCTCTGCGTTAGGCCCGGCTCTTTCACTGGTCTGAAAATACTCTCAGGGAGTTTGCCTGCGTGGCTGAGGGCGCGAGCGCCCTCAAAGAACGCAAATCAAAGGTAGGCGCGGCACGCGCTCATTTCTCATCACCGGCCAAAAGCGCAGACGCCTCCGGTAGATCGCCCCTCCAGAACCAGTCCTGCCAGGCCTGCCCTGTCTCGCCGGTCGCCCGGAAAGCCACGTCGGTCACGATGGGATAAACCGGCTCTTCGTCGGTCTCCGGTGCGGTGTTGAACAGGAAAAGATTTGGGAAATCATATCCCGGAAACCCCAAAAGCGCCTGATGGCCAACGAATTGAAACAGGCCCTGATCGAGTTCGATCCCCGCCTCTTCGCCTTCATGGCTCACGTGCAAAAGCCGCTCCGACCCGTCCCGTTGATCCACCGCCAGCCAGTCGCCATTTGGCGCCGTCGCAAAGGCAAATCCGGCATCGAAGAACTCCAAAAGCCCGCGGCTATGGTCAGCCATCTCCTCATCAGCTGCCGTTTCTGGATCATAGACCGCGCGCCAACCATCCACCGCCCCATAGGCTTGCAGGACATCTTCCAGTTTCAGGCGGAACAAGCCACCCGTCAGGATGGGCGAGCGATAACTGAACTCCTGGATCGACCCATCAGCCGCAGGCGCATAGGCCCATTGCACAAACCGCTCCGGCGGCAGTTCCTCATAGTCAAACCACGGCGCCGCCTCGAGGCGCTTTCCCGGCAGGCGGAAACTGACCTCGATCTCTTTGGAAACCGCTGCGAAAAAGCGCCGCAAGTCGCTGGGTAAAGTCGCGCCGATCTCCTGCTCGACCGCGGAAAGTTCGGCCTCGGAAGCCGGCGCCTCAAAAATCATCTTGAACGGTTTGACGTTGCGCCCCACCCGCGCAGCGCTCGGATCAAGGAGCCGTTTCACAATCGCCAGAAGATCAGCGCGGTAGGCCGCAAGATCGATCTCGCTCAAAGCCTATTCTGCCGCCATCGGCAGGGCTTTGCGTCCGACATCGGTGATCCCGGTTAAGATCCGCGCCATCACCTGCTGAAACGCTTCGAAATTCGCGCTCGGCTCGACCCGGGCCTCATCGAGATAGAGCGACCGGTCGATCTCGATCTGCAACGCATGCTGCTTGCGCGACGGTCGCCCGTAAGCTTGCGTGATGTAGGCACCCGCAAAGGGGGCGTTGCGCGTGACCCTCAGTCCCGCTTCCAGAAGCACTGTCTCGATCCGGTCGACGATCTCGCCCTCGGCACTGGCGCCAAACCGGTCACCGATCACCACATCGGGTCGCAATTTGCGATCGGGATGCGCCGCTTCGACGGCCTCATGGGGCATTGAGTGCCAATCCACCAGGATCGCTTCGCCAAACATCATCCGCGTGTCATCCAGCAGCGCCTGCAGCCGGTCATGATAAGGCCGCCAATATTGCCGCAACCGCTTATGTGCCTCGTCCCGCGCCAGTTTCCCGCGATAAATCGCGCGCCCATTGGACACCACGCGCGGGATCACTCCCAGGCCGCTGGCGATACGTGGGTTATGGCTCGCGCGACCAACGCCCTCGATCAGCGCCGGGTCCAACTCATCTGCCGCCCGGTTCAGGTCGAGATAGGCCCGCGGCATCCGTGCGGCGATGAAAGGTGCCCCGCACGCAACGCCTGGCTCCACCAGCAAATCCACGAAAGCATCCTCGGAAGAGCGGATCGACAATTCATCCAGAACTGAGCTCCGCAAAAATGACCGCAAATAGTCCCGCCCCGAATGCGGAGAGGCAAAAACCACGCTCGTGGTCTGCTCCGGGGGCTGAGATAAGGCATAGGCCTTGTGGGTCATTCGCGTCTCCTCTTCAGGGGGACTATAGAAGGTAATCAGACGGGGTCAAAAGCTCTTGAACGATATTCCGACTCCTTCTATAGAGCGCGGACCGATCCGCTCCGGCGGCCTCTTAAGGCGTTGTCAGACGGGCAGGGCATGCGATAGGGCGCTTAGCTCAGTGGTAGAGCACTTCGTTGACATCGAAGGGGTCACTAGTTCGAACCTAGTAGTGCCCACCATCGCGAGAGAGATTAACTGGAAGGCGCCACCGCGCTGGACGAAAAGGAAAGAGAAGAGACATGAAAGTCAGAAACTCGCTTCGTTCCCTGAAGTCGCGCCACCGCGATTGCCGTGTTGTGCGCCGGAAGGGCCGGGTCTATGTGATCAACAAGACCCAGCGTCGGTTCAAAGCCCGCCAGGGCTGAACGCGATACATAGACTGAAAAAGGCCGCTCCTTGGAGCGGCTTTTTTGTGGCCCGATACATCAGCGGATAGCACTGCCGCTAGCCCAGCAGAAGCCTCATCTCGCCATTCTCCAAAACGGCTTCCTGTCGCGGATCGCGCCGTGCGGTGACAAGCATGGCCTGTGCCAACTCATCTGAGGTAACCCCGATGGACGGCATCAATCTGTGCACAGGCACAAACAGGTAATCCGCCAGCTTCCAGGTGTTCCGAGGGCCCATGGGCGCGATATATCCTGGTCGGAACGCAAATTTTCGGGCGACTTTTGAGGCGAAAAACGCCGTCTCGGCCTGCCCTTTAGTGCGGAGCGCAAAAGACATGCCCCCACCTTCCGGCCGAGCGCCTTGCGCCGAAAACAAACAGAAGGTTGCGCCGGGGCAGGACTCCTCACAGGCCTTAAGAAGCGCCTGCAACCAATGCACCGTGATCTCTTCATAAGCGTCCCGGCTCACCCGGCTCGAGTAGGTGGCCAGGCAGTGAAACACCGTCGCGATGCCCTCCAGATGCGGGGCTAAAGCCTCCGCATTGCCAAAATCGGTGAACGTAACTTCCGTTAGCTTATCATGCGCACGCCCGGACGGGCGACGGCCCAGTGAAACGACTTCCGTGACATCCTCGGCCTCAAGCAGTGCCCCAAGAACCGATGCGCCGACCATGCCCGTGCCGCCGGTCAGGAACACACGCCCCAGAGGGCGATTGTCTCGGTCCGCCATCCTGATCACGCAGCCTTTGCGCGCCGTTCGGCTTCGTTTTTCAGGCCCCGGTTGAAGGCCTGATACCCCTCGACATAGGTCTTCGCCAGATTGCCACCGATCAGCCAGGTGATGCCCTTCATGATCTCATCGGACTGCACGAACCGGGTCTTTCCGCCGTCCACCGGTTCGACCCTGAAATGATGGTTGTCGCAAATGCCGCCCGGACCTTTCTCGGCCCAGTAGAACTCCACACCCTCAGTCACGTGGATCTTGTGCTTGATCTTAGTGAGCTTCTCCTTCTTCGGGTTCATCTGAAACGCAACTTCGATCTCCGCGCCATCTTTGATCTCCCCCTGAATGCTCACCAGAAAGGCCGCCCAGTCCTTATAGTTCTGAGTGTCAGTCAGAACCGCCCAGACCTGCTCGGGCGCGGCATCAATGGTGATGTCAGTGTGGATCTTGTGATGCGACAGGCTCACTTTTTCTGATTTGCCGGTTTCCATACGTTCTGTCTCCCCTCCAGCTTCCGTGGGTTTACAAATCATTATTGATTGTAAAATTGACATTTTCGATTGTTTTGTCAAGCTGCTTGCATGAACGAGCGTGAAATAAACATCGCTGAGGCCGCAATCCGCGCTTATGAGCGCAAAGGCGTGCGTCGGACGACAATGTCAGACATCGCTAAGGAAGCGGGTGTGACGCGTCAGACGGTCTATAACGTTTTCCCAAATACGGATGCCGTCCTGCGCGGCGCAATCCGGCTCTTTATCAGCGGGCTGTGGCAGCGCATCGTGGAGGAATGGGAGACCTGCGACACGCTGAGCCAAAAGCTCGACATCCTGCTGCAGCATTTCGCGATAGAGCCGTGGGAGTTCCTCCACAGCTCCGAGGAAGCCGCGCAGCTAGAGCGCGGCTATAACGCGGCAGGTCGGGCAGAGATCGAGGGGGCTCGCCTGGGGTTTCGCGGCGATATCGCCGATCTGTTTGAACCCTGGAGGGATGACCTGATCAGACGCGGCACCAATCCGCTGGCGGTCTCCGACTTCATCAGCGCTGCAATCGAGGGCATCAAATACAACAACAACTCTCGCGCCGACATGCACATGGCCGTGGCGACGCTGAAAGCCAGCCTCCTGGCCCTGACGGATTAACTCGCTGACCAAGACCAAAACACGCCGGTTTCCGCGCCCAAGATTTCATAAAATCGAAACAAATCTGTTACGAAGCAGACACGCCTGACAGGCATGGCAAATCTCACGTCACTGGGGGATTTCCATGAAAAACTATCTGACTCTTTCGGCCTCTCTTCTGGCCCTCTGCGCCTCTGCCGCAAGCGCGGAAAACTTCAACCGCATCTCGTCTTTCCCGGTCCTGGCCAATATGGCCGCAGGCGAAGACACCACGCGCGAAACCTCGCCCGAGATCATCGCCGCAACACCCGACGGCATGACGCTGGTCTATACCGACAGCCCGCTTGAAGTGATCGGCATGGTCGACATCACCGATGCCAAAAGCCCCAAACCGCTCGGCAATAAAGCCGTCGGAGGGGAGCCGACCTCCGTTACCATCGTTGGCGACACCGCCTTTGTCGGCGTGAACACGTCTGAGAGCTACACCGCGCCCTCCGGCACGCTGAAAGCCTTCGAGATCGGTTCGAAAGAGGAAATCGCCGCCTGCGATCTCGGCGGTCAGCCCGACAGTATCGCGGCGGCTCCGGACGGCTCCTTCATCGCTGTCGCCATCGAGAACGAACGTGATGAAGACCTCAATGACGGCATCATCCCGCAACTTCCCGCCGGAGGTGTCGCCCTGATCGGTCTGAACGATGGCGCGCTTGATTGCGGCTCGATGATCATGGCTGATCTGACCGGTCTCGCCGCAGTTGCGCCCACCGATCCCGAGCCGGAATTCGTCACGATCAACACGCTTGGCGAAACTGTCGTCACCCTGCAGGAAAACAACCATATCGTGGTCCTGAACCGCGACGGTTCGGTCCTGTCGCATTTCTCCGCCGGCAGCGTCGATCTCGAAGGCATCGACGCCACCGATGAACGCGGGGCACTGATCTTCACCGAGAGCCAGCAGAACCGCAAACGGGAGCCCGACGCGATCAAATGGATCGACGACACCCATGTCGCCACCGCCAATGAGGGCGATTACGAAGGAGGCTCCCGCGGCTGGACGATCTTCAACAAAAACGGCGATGTCGTCTATGAGAACGGCACAGGGTTTGAACAGGCGATCATCCAGATCGGCCACTACCCCGACAAGCGCTCTGATGCCAAAGGTGTCGAACCAGAAAGCATCGATGCCGCCACTTTCGGCGGCACGCCTTACATCTTCGTGGGCGCCGAGCGCGCTTCTGTCGTCGGCGTCTATGACGCCACCAACCCCGCCGCTCCGCAGCTCAAACAGCTCCTGCCCTC
This sequence comes from Paracoccaceae bacterium, assembly GCA_028284705.1. GTDB lineage: Bacteria > Pseudomonadota > Alphaproteobacteria > Rhodobacterales > Rhodobacteraceae > Litoreibacter. Next base: position 19,324 of record JANQRE010000043.1, read on the forward strand.
CGGCGTCGGTCCCGAAGGTTACGTGGCGATCCCCGAGCGCAACCTGCTGATATCCGCCAATGAGGCCGACCTGATCGAGGATGGCGGCGCCAGGGCGCACGTGATGATCTACGAATATCAGGACGCGCCAGCCGCCTATCCGCACCTCACTTCCGCCGGGATGGACAGGCTCACCGGCTGGGGCGCAATCTCCGGCATGGTCGCGGGTGAAAACGGTATGGTCTATGCGGTGAATGACAGCTTCTACAGCTTCCAGCCGACGATCTTCACCATCGACACCACGCAAACGCCCGCGGCCATCATCGACGCCCTACCCGTCAAGCGCAAAGGTCGCCCGGCGCAGAAACTCGACATGGAAGGTATCACGCTCGACGGCGAGGGCGGCTTCTGGGTCGCCTCCGAAGGGCGCACCGACCGCGTCGTGCCGCATGCGCTTTATCACGTGAATGCCAAGGGCGAGATCAAGCAGGAAATCGGTCTGCCGCCCGAACTCATGGCCGTTGAAAAACGCTTCGGGTTCGAAGGTATCACAAAGGTCGGTGACACGCTCTGGATGGCGGTCCAGCGCGAATGGAAGGACGACCCCGAAAACCACGTGAAACTGGTCGCCTACAATATCGAGACCGAGGAGTGGGGCGCCGTGCGCTATGAGAAGGCCGAACCCACAACCGGTTGGGTGGGCCTCTCGGAGATCACCGCCCATGGCGATTACATCTACGTGGTCGAGCGCGACAACCAGCATGATGATCGCGCTGTCACCAAGAAGGTCTACCGCATCCCGGCCGCCGACATGCAACCCGCGCCTCTGGGCGGCGACCTGCCCGTGGTCTCCAAGGAACTGGTCCGCGACCTGCTGCCCGATCTGACCTCGACCGGTGGCTATGTGCTCGACAAGGTCGAAGGGCTCGCGATTGCCGCCGACGGCACGGCCTGGGTCTCGACAGACAATGATGGTGTCGACGATCATTCCGGCGAGACGATGTTCTTCTCTTTTTCAGTGAAGTAAGAAACCCGAACAGACATCAAGAAAGGCCGCTCACACGAGTGGCCTTTCTTTTCCTTGGCACCATCTTCGGCAAGGTCTCTCGCGAAGCGAAACCCCTACTCCGCAGTCAATTGCTGAATGGCCTTGGCCCATTCCTCGACGTGATAGCTTTCGACGATCCGACCGTTTTCAACGGTGTGAATGTCGATGGACATGATCTCAAAGCTCTTGCCCGTGGGCGGATCGATGCCAAAAAACGGCGCCACGGGCGTGCCGCTCGCCTTTCCCCGCACGATGAAACGATTGCCGGCTTCGATGATTTCCTGCGGCTCCCAGGTCAGATCGGGAATGATCTGCCCGAACGCACCCAGGGTCTTGGCCAGCCCTTCAGCACCGGGGCCACCCAGCGGTGTCGGGGTCGAGATCCAGTCTTCCGCCACAACCTCGCGCACCATCTCGGGCGTTGCATCCGCCGGTGTGGTCAGAAGATCGGCATAGAACGCTTCGATCACCGCCTTGTCATCCGCCATCGCCATGCCGCCCGCAACCAACGCAGCGCTGAAGGCCAGTGTTTTCAAAATCTTTGTCATAAGGAACCTCATCCATTGTCGATGAGGTCAGTCTCGACATTTCCCGTTTCTTCGGTAGAACAGAAATACCAAAATAATTGTTAGGTTAAACTTACGTATTTATGAACACTCAAATCTCCTCCCAAACACTCCGCCGTCTGTCCTTTTTCGCAACCATCGCGGCGGAAGGGTCCATTCGCGGCGCGGCCCACAGGTTGCGCCTCTCGGCCCCGGTTGTCTCCACCGCGCTTTCGGAACTGGAGGAGGAGCTTGGCACCACGCTCATCACCCGCACCACCCGTCGTCATGAACTCACAGCAGCGGGGCGCGAGGTTCTGACCCATGCCACAGAGATGCTCGCCGCCGCAAATCGCGCCGTTGATGTCACCCGCGGCAACACGCCTCTGAGCGGCACCGTGACCCTGACGCTCCCCTCTGAACTCACAACCCGGTGGTTGCCGCCAAAACTGCAATCCTTCCGCGAGGCCCATCCCGGTGTCGCGCTGTCGGTGCAGCCAGAAGACGCCATCGTCACCCTGAAAGCGGCCCCCGCCGATATCGCCTTGCGGACGCGGCTTGTCGACCTCGACACCCCGATACCCAGCGATACCGTGCTCGCCTTTCCGCTCGATTGTGTCTGCGCAGACCCGCCGCGCTTGTCAAAGATCACATCGCACATGTCGCTCGACATGCCGCTCATCGGCTCACCGGGTCACGCCACCTGGCTCACCGCCCGGCACCGCAAGCGCACCATCCGCCTCGATTTCCCGAGCGGTCTGTCTGCGGGTAGCAAAGCCGCCGCCCTCGCCATGGCCCGTGAGGGGCTCGGGGCGGCGCTCCTGCTGTCCAGCACGGTCGAGGAGGATATCGCGTCAGGCCGTCTCCACCGCCTCTCTCCCGATCTGAATTTCGGCTGGATCGAGGGGCGTATCGTCTTTCGCGACAAGCTCCCCTCCCGCGAAGCCCGTGCCTTTGCGCGGCACCTCACCTCAGAGACCTAGGGCCGCCCGCTGTTGGCTGGCAAAGCCCTGCACCAACCGGTCCGCGACCAGCGCCAGAATGGCCATGGCAGCGCCAGCAGCGATCCCCAGCCCCACATCCGCTTGCCCTAAAGCAAGGAAGATCGACTGCCCCAACCCGGTCGTGCCGATCAGCGCCGCGATTACCAGCATCGCGAAGGCGTAAAGGATCGTCTGGTTCAGCCCCAGCAGGATCGTCGGCATCGCATAAGGCAGCCGCACCTCGCGCATCATCTGCCAGCCTGTCGCGCCTGAGGCCGTGGCCGCTTCGATCAGGTCCGGCGGGGTCGTCACCAGCCCGTGCCGCGTGTAGCGGATCATGGGCACGATGGCGTAGGCGATGATCGCAAGGAACGCCGAGAACTCGCCGATCTGGAAGAACATCAGCACCGGGATCAGGAAGACGAATAGCGGGATCGTTTGCAGCATGTCACACACCGGTTCCAGCACCCGCCAGGCCCAGACGCTTACCGCCGCCCAAAGGCCCAACAGCCCGCCAAGTACGCCACAAGCTACCACCGCCGCACCGGAGAGATAGAGCGACAACATCGCCCGTTCCCACAGCCCCGAGATCAGGATCAGGGCCAGCAGGATCACGCAGAGCCGCGTCAGTTTCCACCCGCTTGCCACCCAGGCCAGCGCGCCCACTGCGGTCAACAGGAACGGCCAGGGCAGGTTCGCCACGCCGGTCTCGATCACGATCGCGAGGCACGCGATGGTGATCGCCAGCGCCTCGCGGCCCGTCAGAAATACCGCAACGCTCAGCGCCGCCGCCACAGCGAAAAACCAGAGCGACATCGCAGGCGTCCAGGCAAAACCCCAGGTGAACGGCAGCACCGCCTGATCGAGCCCGATCCTCAGCGGCAACAGCCCGTAGAACATCGCGCCATTCTTCACCGCGTCCAGCCTCGCGCCGTTCGCGGCGGTGAAATCGCCTACCGACTGGTCCACCCGCTCCGCCACGCCGCCGAACCAGTTGAACTCCGCCGGCGCTGGCAAGGAACCCAAAGTCACCAGCCACGCCACAACCGAGACGGCAAACAGCCCCGCCGCCGGGCGCCAGTCACGCGCTTTGTGTTCTACTGCGAGTGCTCGGCTCATCCGGTCGATCACCACCGCGAAGACCACGATCACCAGCCCTGCGAGGAAGGCCTGCCCGAACTGCGCTTTGCGCATCGTCAGCAGCACTTCCCAGCCGATATCGTTGAACCCGCCGATCACCGCCGCGATGATCACCATCGACAGAGCCGCCATCAAGCACTGGTTGATCCCCACCATGATCTGCGTCGTCGCAGCGGGCAGTTCGATCAGGAACAATTGCTGACGACGCGTGCCGCCCGACATCACCGCCGCCTCTTTCACCTCCGCCTCGACCCGCTCGAGCCCCAACAGCACGTTGCGCGCCATCGGCGGCGCGGCGTAGATCGCGCTCGCGATCAACCCGACGACCGGCCCGAAGCCGAAAAGCAGCAGAAGCGGCGTCAGATAGGCGAAGGTCGGCACGGTCTGCATGACATCCAGCGTCGCGTTTACGACGCCTTTCACGCTCGGATATTCATAGGCCAGAATGCCGATCCCCAGCCCCATGGTCAGCGCCAAAGGCACCGAGACGAAGACCAGCGCCAGTGTCGACATGCTCTCCAGCCAATAGCCCGAGCCCAGCACGAAGAGCAGCCCCAGAAACCCCAGCGCCGCCATGCGCCAGCCGCCAAGGATCCAGCCCAGCGCTGTGACCATGCCGATCAGGATCAGCGGCGGGATCGACTTCAAAAGCCAATTCGCCCCGTTCATCGGGAATTCAAGCAGCCAAGAGACAAACCGCATCACCGGTTTGATGCCGTTCAGAACCCAGCCCAACCCGTCGCCGATCCATTGCGTTGCGGGAATTGTCCAGGCCTCGGGCCAGACGCTGAGCCAGGGCACGGATTTTTCGAGGAGGAGGCAGAGCACCCCCACCGCCAGCACAACCAGCCCCGCCAGCGTCCCGCGCTTCATTCGCCCGGTGATCGGCAGATCGGCGACGAGACTCACCCCTGCGCTCCCAGCGCCCGGGCAAACAGTTCGGGGCGCACCAGGCCCACTACCTTGCCGTCACCGTCCTTGACTGCCATCGGCTGCATCGACAGCGCACAATCGGCCAGCGCATCCTCCAGGCTCATCGAGGTCGACAGCTCCGGCCCGTCCGTGGGCACCGCGCCGTTCAACGGCTCCATCACTTCGGCTAGCGTCATATGCCGCCCCTTCGGCACGTCACGAGCAAATTCGCGCACATATTCATCCACCGGGTTCAGCACGATCTCCGTCGGCGTGCCGATCTGCACGATGCGCCCGTCGCGCATGATCGCGATGCGGTCGGCGAGTTTCAGAGCTTCGGCAATGTCGTGGGTGATAAAGAGGATCGTCGTTTTCAGCTTTTCCTGAATGGAAAGGAACTCATCCTGCAGTTGCCGCCGGATCAGCGGATCAAGCGCCGAGAACGGCTCGTCCAGCATCCAGACCTCGCAATCACCCGCCAATGATCGCGCAATGCCAACGCGTTGTTTCTGCCCGCCAGACAGTTGCCGCGGATAGGCATCTTCGCGCCCGGCAAGGCCCACCATCTCGATGATCTCGCGCACTTTCTCGTGCCGCTCCTTCCGCCCCATACCACGCACTTTCAGAGGGAAGGCAACATTGTCGATCACGGTCATATGCGGGAACAGGCCGAAATGCTGGAACACCATGCCAAGCTTCGTGCGGCGCAGTTCGGTCATCCGCGCCTTCGAGGCTTTCAGCAAATCCTCGCCCTGCATGATCACTTCGCCCGCCGTGGGTTCGGCGAGGCGCGAGATCGAGCGGATCATCGTCGATTTGCCCGAGCCCGACAGCCCCATGATCACGAAGAGCTCACCCTCGCCCACATCGATCGAGGCGTCCTGCACCGCCGGGATCAGCCCCTCGGCGCGCAAGACAGAGGCCACGTCTTCCGACGCGGCCCCTCTTTGCAATTCGCGGGTCAGCGCAGCCTTGGCCCCGGCGCCAAAGACCTGCCACAACCCCCGCGTCGTGACGGCGCTTGTCACTTAGTTCAGCGCCGCGTCGACCACTGGTTTCCAGACGCCCTCATTCTCCGACATCCAGGCGGCGACGACCTCTTCGACAGAGCCGCCATCGACATCGATCGCGCCCATCAGCGGCTGCTGCACCGAGACGTCGAGCGTGTAGTTCGACAGGATCTCGAACGCGGCAGGCCATTTCTCTTCCATGCCCGCCCAGGCGCCCTTGAAGATGCGGGTCGGCGAGAAGTCGCAATCATTCACCGCGTTGGGGTTCGGCCCCCAGGAGGCATCTTCGAAACAGGCCGCTTCGCCCGCCGGCAGATCGACGAATTGCACGTCATAGGCGCTCATCGCCCAATGGGGTTGCCAGAAGGTGATCAGCAGCGGCGATTTCTTCTCGGTCGAGGCGCGAAGTTCCGCAATCAGCGCGCCTTCCGAGCCCGCCGGGACCGCCTTGAATGGCAATTCCAGCCCGGTCATGCGATCCGCCCCCGGCGTGCCCCAATCGGCGGGGTAATCCACTAGACGCCCCATCGGCAGCGTCTCGGCGGAAGCAAAGTTTGCCGCACAGTCTTTCAGCGCTTCCCAGGCTGGCAGGCCGGGGCACATTTCAGCAACGTGGGCAGGGTAGGCGATGCCCTCCTTGGCGTCGAGCTCCAGATCGCCCAGTTCCACGACACCGCCCGCTTCGACCTGCTTGGCATAGTCTTCGGAAACGTTCGAGGACCAGATTTCAAGTGCGGCATGCAGGTCGCCATCAGCCATCGCCTGATACATGTTCATGTAGCCCGCTGTGACATATTCTACCTTGTAGCCCGCCGCTTTCAGCATCTCCCCACCGATATGAGTGCTGATATGCTGCCCGGTCCATTCGTTGATCGCCAGCTTGATCGGCTCGTCCACCGCGCCGAGTTCCGCAGCACTGGCGGCACAGGTCATCGCCAGCACGGACACGCCGCTCAAAATCATGCGTTTCATGAAAATCTCTCCCAGTTGGTTTTCATACATTGACGCGCATTAAAGACAGTTACGGCCCTGAATTCCAGTGCTAAAGGTGGCCGTCATGAACCGCCTCGACGTCCCCGTTTATGTCGCCACGATCTCCGCGCTTGTCTGGGGCCTGTGGTGGGTGCCGCTTCTGTGGCTGGAAAGCCTGGGCCTCAACGGGCTCTGGGCGGGGGCCGCCTTGAACGCCGGTGCCGTGCCGCTCTGTCTGGCCCTTGTGATCTGGCGCGAGGGCACGCTGTCGATGCCGCTCAAACCTGCGATTGGTGCGATGTTCGTCGCGGGCGCTCTCACGCTGTATTCCGGCGCGATCATCGAAACCTCAGTCGTGCGCGCTGTGCTGTTGTTCTACCTCGCCCCTGCCTGGGCCATCGCCATCGATTGTCTGATCTTTGGGCGGCGCTTCCGCTGGATCAATGCCGCCACCCTGCTGCTTGCCGCGCTTGGGTTCCTCACGATCTTTCGGTTCGAGATCGACACCTCCGCGCTCAATCTCGGCGATGTCATGGCGATCATTTCCGGTATGAGCTGGGCGGTTGGGGCATCGCTGATATTCTCCGGCGCGCAGGTGTCGGCGTCCCGCCTTTCGCTTGTGACATGCAGTACGGGGGTTGTGATCGGCATCGCGCTCGCTCTGACCTTTGAGACATCCGCGTTCGGCACACCGCCGGCCACAGCCGTCCTCGCGACGTTCCTCATTGGAACCGTCTTCATCGCGCCGATCATGATCGCAACACTCTGGAGCGCGCGGCGCTTACCCCCGGCCACGATCAGTTTCCTGCTGACGGCGGAGGTGATCTCCGGTGTGGCTTCCGCGGCCCTTATTCTCGGGGCCCCTCTTGGCGTTTACGAGGCGGTTGGGGCCGTTCTGATTGTGGCCGCCGCTCTATCCGAGGTCGCCTCCGCACGATCACAGAAGTCGGTCAGCCCGGCTCAATAGAGCGTCCTTTCTTGTCTGGGCAACACCCACGCACGACAGCCGATTAGCCTATGGAATCAAAACCTTAACACGGTCTAGGAATTCAGCTTGTGAAGGCCCAGCCGTAAGGGTTGCAATGGCTTACAGTCACGCCTCGTAATCCCGCGCATCTTCGATGACCACACCATCATTCGGCAAGGACCCAACAGGCACAATCTCAATCGCCCCACGCAGTTTCAGCACGTCTTGCACCGCGCTTGCATAGGCCTCCTGCGCATCCGATGCGCTCTCGAATTTCACGACCATCGCGTCCAGGTCACCACTGCGCATGGCCACAACACGCACCCGCTCCACGTCGTCAAACCGCGCGACTAGTTCCGCCACCTGTTCGGGGCGCACGAACATGCCCTTGATCTTCGTCGTCTGATCAGCGCGGCCCATCCAGCCTTTGATGCGCATATTCGTGCGACCGCAGGGGCTTTCGCCCGGCATCACCGCCGACATATCGCCCGTGCCAAACCGGATCAGCGGGTAGTGAGGGTTCAGCGAGGTCACGACGATCTCGCCCACCTCGCCATCGGGGACCGGATCGCCCGTCCCGGGACGCACGATCTCGACGATTACACCTTCATCGATGATCATCCCCTCCATCGCCGGGCTTTCGTAAGCCACATGGCCCAGATCGGCGGTGCCGTAGCATTGCAGGCAGGAAATCCCGCGATCCGCATAGGCCTGCCGTAAGGACGGGAAGAGCGCACCGCCCGAGACAGCCGCCTTGGTGATGCCGAGGGTCAGCCCCATCTCATCCGCCTTCTCCAAAATGACGTTGAGATAATCCGGCGTGCCCGCATAGGCCGTCACACCAATGTCCGCAGCCGCGCGGGCTTGCAGCTCTGTTTGCCCGGTTCCGGCGGGAAACACTTTCGCGCCAACGGCTCGGGCACCACTTTCGAACATCATGCCTGCGGGTGTCAGATGATAGCCAAAACAGTTCTGCACGATGTCCGCAGGGCCAAACCCCGCCGCATGCACGAACCGCCCGAACCGCCACCAATCCCCGGTCATATCGCCCGGCTCATAGATCGGCCCGGGGCTCTGAAATACATGGGTATAATCGCCCATCGTCACGCCGCCAAAGGGTGGGCGCGCTTTTTGCCATCCGCTCAGTGTGTCTTTGCGCAAAACCGGAAACCGCGCCAGATCGTCGAGGCTCTCCAAAAGACCGGACGGAAAGGCATCGCCCACATCGGCCTGCACCCGCGCAATCAGGGCATTGGCCTGCGCAACCTGATCGGCATGGCGCTCATCCGCGGATCGCGTTTCCAGCTTGTCAAAATGGCTCATGATCTTGGGTCCTCTTTATCAGCAATTCCCCGCGCATTCTTCCCCTGCGTCAATTTGCAGACTCGCGCATTGCTGCGGCGCAGCATAATCTCACGAAACCGTGAGGCAAGACCGACCGGCCCGTCAGGATCGCGTCGAAGGGAGGGCTCATGTCTGATACGCTTGATATTCGTCCGATCATCGAGATGTCCATCGAGGACCTCGACCGCCGCATCACCTTTCACCATGACAAACAGATCATGGAGGTCACCTTCGAAGGTCTGCGCTTTGCGACCTCCAAAGGCGCCAATAAGTTCTATGATCGGCTCGAAGAACGCATCGCTGAAACCGGCGAAGAGCTGTGGTTTTTCCTTGTGAACTACGCCAACACGCGGATCGATACCGAGGCCTGGTTTGCGTTCTCCCGCCGCGGCAAGGAGTTGAACGAAGCGCATTCCATGGGCTCTGTCCGCTTCGACGCCACCGAAGCCACGCGCCGCCAGATTGAACGCGACGCCGGCACCGAAGCGTTTGACCCCAATCTCTTTTCCAACCGCGAAGACGCGCTTGCCCGCATTGCGGAATTTCCGTCTCGCCGCCGCGCCAAGATCGTGCATGAGCCGAGCTACACGGCGGACGAAATCAAAGCGCGCATCTCTTTCGATGACGACGCTCAGATCATGAATGTGGACTTTTCCAACATCAGTTTCGAACACTCTCTGGACGTCAACATCGTCTATGACGCCATCCACGAGTTGATCGAGCCGACCGAGCGCAAGTGGTACTTCCTGATCGACTACGAGAACACCCGCATCCAGTCGCCGGCCTGGGTCCAGTTCGCCGCGCGTGGCAAGACCCTGAACGAAGGCTGGTCGCTCGGCTCTGTCCGCTACGCGCCGGGCTCGGAGACGGAGACTGACATCCGCCTGCGTGCTGAAACCCAAGGCTTCCGCCCAAATATCCGCAACACCCGCGAAGAAGCGTTGGAGCGGATTGATGAGATGAAGGCCGAGGCTTAGCACCCGTCAGACCTCGATCACCACGGTGCCGAGCTTTTCGCCCGCCTCCACTTTCTCATGGGCAGCGGCGATATCGTCGAGCGTGCCACCTGGCACGACCGCATGACTTAGGGCACCGGCTTCCAACCACTCGGTCAGCGCCGCCTCACCGCGTTTATGGCGATCACCGATCAGGTGATACGCGATCAACATCCGCAATGTCACATCCTTGAACATGAACCCATAAAATTGCAGCGGCGGCACCATCTCGGCGGCGGACGCATAGCTCGCAATCACGCCGCTCGTCTTGATGATCTCCAAACTCGTTGCTTGGTTCGCCCCGAAATCCACCTCTACGATCCGGTCGACGCCCGCCCCGCCGGTCATCTCCATCACTGCCTCGGCCACATCCGCCTCGCGGTAGTTGATCCATTCCTCCGCAGTGGAATGTCTGGCTTTCTCCTCCGACGAGACTGTCGTGATCACCCGCGCCCCGCCGAGCCTCGCCATCTGGCAGGCATAGCGCCCCACCGTGCCGGCGCCACCGGTCACAAGCACCGTCTGACCCTCGATCGGTCCGTCCGAATACAGCGCATACCACGCGGTCATTGCCGGGATGCCGAAACACGCGCCTTCCGCGAAGGAGGTGTTGTCCGGCAAGCGCACCGCCTGATCAGAGGGCAGGCACACATACTCCGCCGCTGTTCCGAATGCCCGCTGCCAGCCCGCGTTCCAGAGCCAGACCCTTTCATCCACTTCGCGGTCCACGCCGTCCCCAACTGCTTCGATCACACCGGCCCCGTCCGAATGCGGGATAATCCGCGGATAGGCCATGACGGCTCCGGGTCGCGCCCCGGCGCGCAGTTTCACATCCGACGGGTTGATGCCCGACGCATGCACCCGCACCAGAACCTCTCCCGGTCCCGGCGCTGGGACCTCCATGTCACCGACAACCAGCACCTCCGATGCAGCTCCGAATGTCTCATACCAGCCAGCTTTCATCCGCCGATCCCTCCCGTCCGATACGCCCAGCGTTTCAAAATTACCCCATTCATGCTATCCTCGCGCCGCGCGGCACATTAGCGCCACCGTTTGTTCTGTAGTTATTCATTTGAGGACTTTTTCCATGAAACGCATTCTTGCGCTCGCCATGTCTCTGGCGATCTCTCTTCCGACCAGTCTTGCGGCTTTCTCTTTTCACGGCACCTATTGGGAAGTGAAAAAAGGTAAATCCTATGAGGCCGTCGGCCTCGGCATTCCCGCCTCCGATATGCAGGAAGCCTTCGATATCCATGTCGATGACGGCTATGAGATGACGCTGCTCGATGCTTACGACGTCGGCGGTCATACTTTCTTCAACTTCGTCTTCCGCAACAAGACCTCCAGCACCTGGACGGCTCGGTTCGGCCTTTCGGGTGGCCAATACCAGGATTTCTATGATCGCCAGACTGACAGGGGCCGTTGTTTGCGCCACCTCGATGTGTATCGCCAAGGCAACCGCGCCCGCTACCTGGCGATCTTCAAGACACATCGCTGCAAACCACAGCGCGCATATCACGGGCTCAGCGCGTCCGACCATCAGGCGAAATTCGACCAATGGACCGGGCAGGGCTGGGATCCGGTCAATGTCTCGGTCACCTCGATCAACGGCAAACGTATCTATGCCGCCTTCTACGAGAAACGCCCCGGCGGGACTTTTCTGAAGTCCTTCCTGACCCATGATCGCCTGGCAGAGGAGGACGCCAAGCAGCGCGCGAAGGGGCGCCATATCGTCTACATGGATGCCTACACCCATGACCAGAACACCCTGCCGCGCATCTCGGCGATCTGGCGCGAGGTTTCCAAACCGGCCAAGCCCTGGATCAATTTTGTCAGCCAGCAGGTGAACGGTCTCGCCGATGATGCCCAGTCGGGGCGCTACATTCGCTATGTGACGGGGTACAGTCTGCAAAACAGCCATCGCTTCAACGGCGCGCTCTATAAGCCAAGAGCGTCGGGAGTGGCGGTCGGCGGCATCTCGAACTGAGCAGGGGCGGCGCGGATCGCCTTGACCACCCATCCAGGTCGCTTGCAGGGTCACGCGCCTAGCCCATAGGTTGCCAGAAGGTCATATCGCGCGCCACGCGGTGCCAATGTCGATTGCCAAAGCGCGAGTTCCTCTACCGGGTGCCCCGACACGGACAGGTCCGGCATCACCCGCTCGACAAAAGCGCCTTTGCGAAACCGCCGGAGCGTGATGTGCGGGCGGAAGGTTTCCGATTTTAACCGCACCCCGGCGCGGTGAATGGCCCTATGCACCGCCACATGTAGCGCGTCGAGCGCCGGGGTTTTCTCCACCTCTGCCGCGATCAGCCGTGGCGGCACCCCGAAAGACCGCCAGCCCGTCACCGAGATCTCGGCCCGAGGGAGCGGTTTGCGTCGCAATTCGGTATCAGCGCTTTCCAGCGCCGCCTCGTCCACGTCTTCGAAGAAGGCCAATGTCAGATGCAGGCTGCGTTCGGGCACCGCACGTCCCTCGCGGATTGCCGATTGCGCCAGTACGAGCGGAGCCACCATGGCGTCAGGCACCGGCAGGCCGAGAAATGCGCGCAAGCGCCTAGCTCAACCACCGCTTGCGGCGCCGGTAGGATCTAACATCGCGATAGGATTTCCGACCCTCTTCCGAGAGCCCAAGATAGAATTCCTTCACATCCGGGTTCTCTCGCAGCTCGGCTGCGGGTCCATCCATCACCACACGGCCACTTTCCAGAATGTAGCCGTAATGGGCGAACCGGAGCGCCACATTGGTGTTCTGTTCGGCGAGCAGGAAGGACACGCCTTCCTTTTCGTTCAAATTCTTCACAATCCCGAAAATCTCTTCCACCAGCTGCGGCGCTAGCCCCATCGAGGGTTCGTCCAGCAAGATCGTCTCTGGTTTCGACATCAGCGCGCGGCCAATCGCCGTCATCTGCTGCTCCCCACCCGATGTATACCCGGCCTGCGATTTCCGCCGCTCCTTCAGCCGGGGGAAATAGGAGTAAACCATCTCCAGATCGGCGCTCACATCGCTATCGCGGCGGGTATAGGCGCCAGTCATCAGGTTCTCTTCGACGGTTAGGTGCTCAAAGCAGTGCCGCCCCTCCATCACCTGAATGACGCCGCGCTTCACCATATCTGCCGGGTCGAGCCCCGCGACATTCTCGCCGCGATAGGAGATCGACCCTTTCGTCACCTCGCCCCGCTCCGAATGCAGCAGGTTCGACACTGCTTTCAGCGTCGTCGTCTTACCCGCGCCATTGCCGCCCAGAAGCGCGGTAATCCCGCCTTCCATCACTTTCAGCGACACGCCTTTCAAAACGAGGATCACATGGTTGTAGATCACCTCGATATTGTTGACCTCAAGCAGGGTCTTCTGATCGGTCTCACTGCCATCCAGCATGTCCTAAACCCTCATTAAGGTTAACGCGCGCCCGCGCCCATCCGCGCGAATGCTCCGGTCTTCATTCTGGTAAAAATACTCAAAAATCCCCGGCCAGCCACAGCGAGCCAGCCGGGGAGATTATCTTAGTTGCAGCCAGCCTCGATGCTGTTCTCAGCCGCAAAGGCAGCAGAGTCTTCCGCCACGAGTGGCGCAATCACATCCTGATCGGACGGGCCGTAATCGGTGATCTTCGACCATGCACCGGCGGAGGCATCCCACTGCTTCACAGCACCCAGACCATTACCGCCATGGTTCTGGCAGGACACGGTAAATTCCGGACCGAAATTCGGCAGACCCAGAGCCGCCATTTTCGCTTCCGTCATCTCCAGCGCTTCCATGCCATCGCGCATCATCGCCGGGGTGATGTCACCGACCCCATGGATTTCCTGTGCGGTTTTGGCAGCTTCCGCGGCCAGCATCGCCGCATACATGCCCCGGTTATAGAGCACCGTGCCGACCTGATCGCCAGCGCCAGCAGCTTTGCCCGCGTCGATGACGTACTTTTTCAGATCGTCATACAGCGGATAATCCGAGCCGATATTGTGGAAGGTCAGCGCCTTGTAGCCATTGGCCCCATCACCGGCGGGCAGCACGTCATTCTCCGAGCCGGACCACCAGATGCCGATGAAGTTTTCCATGTTGTAGCGGATGTTGGAGGCTTCCTGGATCGCCACCTGGTTCATCACGCCCCAGCCCCACATCAACACATAGTCGGGGCTTTGCTGACGAATTTGCAGCCATTGGGCTTTCTGCTCCTGACCGGGGTGATCGACGGGCACCAGCATCAGCTCATAGCCATGCTTCGCCGACAGCTCTTCCAGCGTGCGGATCGGCTCCTTGCCATAGGCCGAGTTGTGATAGACCAGCGCGATCTTCTTGCCCGAGATATCACCGTTATTCACTTCGAGGATGTGGTTCACCGCGTGGCTCGCGCCATCCCAGTAGTTCGCCGGGTAGTTGAAGATATTGCGGAACACTTCGCCGTTCTTGGCCGAGGTCCGGCCATAGCCCATGGAGTGCACAGGGATACCGTCAGCGGTCGCTTTCGGGATCAGCTGATAGGTGATGCCGGTCGAGAGCGGCTGATAGACCAGCGCACCATCACCCTTCGTGGCCTCGTAGCACTCCACCCCTTTCTCGGTGTTGTAGCCTGTCTCACATTCCACGACGCGCACCGGCACGCCACCGATGCCACCGTCCCGCTCGTTGAGCAGGGTGAAATAATCGGCATAGCCATCCGCAAACGGAATCCCGTTCGCCCCGTAAGGCCCGGTCCGGTAGCTCAGGGATGGGAACATCAGGTCCGCCATCACCGGGCTTGCGGCCATCACGGCGGCCACGGCCATTGTTGCTAGTTTCTTCATATTAATCCTCCCATTGGATCACTTGATTGTAGGGTGCGTGATCTCACGCACCAGTCTTAATGCGGAAACGGCCAGAGCCGTAACTTCTCCTTCGCCAACCGCCACAGCTGTGCCAGTCCGTGCGGCTCCAGGATCAGGAACATCACGATCAGCCCGCCCGACACGATGAACTGCAGATGCGCGGCGAGGTCGGTGGGCCAGCCCAGCCCCCCCACGAACACATTCTTCAGAAACACCGGCAACAGAACCATGAAGGCCGCGCCTGCGAAGCTGCCGAAGATCGAGCCCAAGCCTCCGATGATGATCATGAAGAGCACAAGGAACGACTTGTCGATCCCGAAGCTCTCGCCCACTTCCGCCGCGCCGAGATAGACGCTGAAGAACAAGGCGCCCGCAACGCCGACATAAAAGCCAGACACCGCAAAGGCGGTCAGTTTCGAGCGCAACGGGTTCACCCCGATGATCTCCGCCGCGATATCCATGTCGCGAATGGCCATCCAGGTGCGCCCCACCGACCCCCGCGTCAGGTTCCGCGCCACGATGGCGAGGATCGTCACGAACACGAGACAGATCATGTATTGCGCCCAGGGCTCGGTGTTCGGCCCGGTAAAGGCGATGCCGAACATGGTCCTCTCCGGCGCGGAAATCTGCCCCGAGGCCGAGTAATTGTAAAACCACGGCACCTTGTTGAAGAGCCACACAAGGAAGAACTGCGCCGCCAGCGTCGCCACCGCCAGATAGAACCCCTTGATCCTCAAGCTCGGCAATCCAAACAGCGTCACAACAGCGGCGGTGATCCCCCCCGACAGGAAGATGTGGATCGCAATTGGCACATCCGGGAACCCGGTCATCAGCTTGTAGCAGGCATAGGCGCCCACAGCCATGAACCCGCCGGTCCCGAGCGAGACCTGCCCGCAATAACCCGTCAGGATGTTCAAACCGATCGCCGCGATGGCGTAGATCAGGAACGGCACCAGAACCGCATTGGCCCAGTAATCGTTGATCAGAAACGGGATGACGCCAAACGCCACCGCCAGCACCACATAATAGCGATACCGGTCGAACTTGATCGGGAAGGTCTGACTATCCTCCCGATAGGTCGTCGAGAAATCTCCGGCTTCACGGTAAAACATCTAGACGGCCTCCCCCTCATCATCCCGCAAGTGCTCCGGCACCGCACGATTGCGGCGTTTCGAATAGCCCGTCGCCTCGGAATGGCGCACCAGTTGCAGATAGGTGAACAGTCCAATCGCAGCCCCGGCAACGGCCAGTACACCGGCCACCATGATCTGGCCGGTATTCTCCACATCCGCGGAGAGTGCGAGATAACCGAAGGCCCAAAACCCAGACCAGGCAATGACATTCAGAACTGCGATCAGTTTGCTCATCTCTACACCCTCTCGATGATCTTCTCGCCGAACAGGCCCTGCGGTCGGAACACCAGGAACACCAGCGCCAGCACATAGGCGAACCAGTTCTGCGTCGCTCCGCCCAGGAATGGCGCACCGATCAGGAACTCAAAGAGCTGCTCTCCGACCCCGATGATTAACCCGCCGACAATAGCACCGGGAATGGACGTAAAGCCCCCAAGCATCAAGACCGGTAACGCTTTCAAGGCGATCAGCGACAGCGAGAACTGAACCCCAGATTTCGCCCCCCACATCATGCCGGCGACCAGCGCGACGAAGCCTGCAACCGACCAAACCAGCACCCAGATGAAGTTCAGCGAAATCCCCACCGACAAGGCCGCCTGATGGTCATCTGCCACGGCCCTAAGCGCACGGCCCTGCTTGGTATATTGCGAGAACACGATCAGCCCGGCCACCAGCACCACCGCGACGATGGTCGCCGAGATGTCCAGATTGTCGATGAAGAACCCGTAGCCAAAGGCCTCAAACGTGGTCTGGTCGATCCAGTCATTGATCCCCTGCGGCAGACCAACATCGAGCTTCTTGATCTCCGCGCCCCACATCAGATCGCCGAAGCCTTCGAGGAAGTAGGCCAGCCCAATCGTCGCCATGAACAGCAGTATCGGCTCCTGATTGACCAGATGCCGGAAGATCACCACCTGCACCAGCCAGGCAAACAGAACCATCACGCAAACGGTCAGGAAAATCGCCAGAAGTGCGGGAATCTCCCAACCGAAATAGTGGATGTCCGTTCCAAAAATCGCGTTGATCAGGTGGGAGAACGGCACCTGCCCCTTCATGATCCCCACCAGCGTCATCGCCGAGAACAGCGCCATGACCCCTTGGGCATAGTTGAAGATGCCGGACGCTTTGTAGATCAGCACGAAGCCCAGCGCGACCAGCGCATAAAGCACGCCCGCCATCAGCCCGTTCAGGGTCACTTCCATCGCGAATAAGAGCTGATCCGGCATTAGCTGTGACCCCACATTTTATGCATCTCAAGTCCTGTCTGGGAGGTATCCCAGCCCCCAAACGCACCGCACCATTTTGTCTTCGCCGGAATTGCTGATATTCTGGCATCATTCTTGAACGTCTTTTTTGTGTTTATTTTTTCGGAGTGTTTTTCATGTCCTTGCAGACTTCCTACAGCCACGAAGTTCCGTTGATCCCTCAGACGACACGCTACAATTGCTGGGCGGCGGCCACAGCTATGCTTGCCAATTCCAGCATTCCCGCGGTCACCATCAGAACGCCCCGCGACCTCATCGGACCCAATGGCGACTTGCAAAATTTCTCCAACCGAACGGATTGGATCACTGGAGTTCGAAAGTTTGCGCAAGCGCATCGCATTCAGGTCGCGTCGCCGATGAGCTGGAACGAAAGAGCGTTGCATAAGCAATTGAGCTACGGACCGATCATGTTCGAGATGTTGTACGAAGAAAGCAGATTGGGAACAGCAAAGGGATCCGAGGGCCATATGGTTGTCGTCTACGGGATCGAGCCCGGCAAAAACGGATCGACAATCTACTTCAATGATCCTGATCCGACGGGGAAAGGCGCGCTCAGATTCATTTCCTACAGGCAGTGGGCGGCGCAGATGCCGGCACTTACCTACCGTGTGTTCTGGAACTGACCACTTACCCCTCAAGATCGGTCTCCTCCACACGCATGTTGAAGGAAGTGCCCGCGTCACCCATTGTGAGAACAACGTCGATACGCGGTTCGCGCCATTCGGTGCTGCGAAGATGGAACCCCGGATCGAGCTCTCCAATCAGCTCGTAGGTTTCCTCGGCAATCGCTGAGGACCGCCATGCGTCCGCACGCTCCTGAAAGACTTGGCTCGCGGCTGGCTCAGTGCTGACGAAACACCAATGTGGACGATCACCGCGGCCATCGGAGATCGCGATGCCGAAACCTGCAAACGCATAGGTGGAATAGGTGTCGCCATCATTCTTGAAATGCCCGTCAGCCTCCAGATCGTCCGGCAGCGCCAGGCTCACCTCTTCCATCGGTGTCAGGCATCGCGCCTCAAACTCTTTCCAAGCATCGGCCTGCGCCGCGGTCGCCAAAAGGGCCAATAGGACGGCGGCAAAAGTCGCTGCAAAACGTAAATCACGCCTCAGAAAGTTGCTACAAAATGTGCAAAAGTCAGTCATGCGAGACCCCCAGATAGGCGTCGATCACCTCTTGGTTGTTGCGCACCTCATCCGGGGTCCCATCCCCGATCTTCTTGCCATAGTCCATCACGACCACACGGTCCGAGAGGTCCATGACCACGCCCATATCGTGCTCGATCAGCGCAATGGTCGTTCCAAATTCGTCATTCACATCAAGGATAAAGCGGGACATATCTTCCTTCTCCTCGACATTCATGCCCGCCATCGGCTCGTCGAGCAGCAGGAGTTTCGGCTCCGCCGCCAACGCCCGGGCCAGCTCGACGCGCTTTTTTAACCCGTAAGGCAAACGGCCCACTGGCGTTTTCCGGATCGCCTGGATTTCCAGGAAATCGATAATCTTTTCAACCTGCTCGCGGTTCTCGAATTCTTCCTCTTCCGCTTTGCCCTTCCACAGCGCCTGCGCAAAAAGCCCGGTTTTCATCTGCGTCAGCCGCCCGGTCATGACGTTGTCGAGCACCGTCATCCCCTCAAACAAGGCGATGTTCTGAAACGTGCGCGCAATCCCTTGCTGGGCAACCTGATAGGGCTTCATCGGAGGCCTCTTCGCCCCATGAAACCAGACCTCGCCTTCCTGCGGATGATAGAAGCCCGAGATCACGTTCAGCATCGAGGATTTCCCCGCGCCATTCGGCCCGATGATCGCGCGGATTTCCCCCTCATGGATGTCGAAAGAGATATCCTTGATCGCCACAACCCCGCCAAATCGCAGGGTAATATTGCGCATCTCCATCAGCACGCCACCGATCTGGCGTCCATCTGACGTGGTGTAATTTCCGCCACTCATATCATTCATCTCGACACCTCACGGGATGGCGGGCGGGGCGACATCGCAGATGAGCGTCGCACCGTCATTCCGCAGCCATCCTCGCGCTGACCGGTTTCACAGCCGCCTCAATCACCTGCAACGTTGCCTTGATCGAACCCTTGCGCCCATCCTCATAAGTTACTTCCGTTTCCGTCGAGACCTCCGTCGATCCATCATAAAGTGCGGTCAGGATGTCGGAATATTTCTCCTCGATGATCCGACGCCGCACCTTCTGGGTCCGGGTCAACTCGCCATCATCGGCATCGAGTTGCTTGTGCAGCACCACGAAACGGTGCACCTGACAGCCTGACAGCATCTCGTCCCCGGCCACCGAGGCATTTACCTCCTCCACATGGGATTTCATCGTCGCGATGACTTCCGGGTGCCCGGCCAGCTCCTGGTAGGAGGAATAGGCAATGTTGTTGCGCTCCGCCCAGTTGCCAACGGCGGTCAGGTCGATGTTCAGAAACGCCGTGCATTCCTCGCGACCATTGCCGAAGACCACGGCCTCCAGCACATTCGGGAAGAACTTCAATTTGTTCTCGACATATTTCGGCGCGAACATCGAGCCATCGGCCATTTTGCCCACGTCCTTGGCGCGGTCGATGATGCGCAGATGGCCGGAGCTTTCCTCGATGAAGCCAGCGTCGCCCGTCGCGACCCAGCCTTCGGCATCCTTTGTGTCCGCCGTGCTTTCGGGGTTCTTGAAATACTCCACAAACACACCGGGTGAGCGGTAGAAAACCTCGCCATTCTCGGCGATCTTCAACTCCACATCCTTGATCGGCACACCGACAGTGTCAGAGCGCACCTCGCCATCCGGCTGGTTGGTGATGAAGACCGTGGCTTCTGTCTGGCCATAGAGCTGTTTGAGATTGATCCCCAGCGAGCGCCAGAAATCGAAGACTTCCGGCCCGATGGCCTCGCCCGCCGTGTAGGCGACGCGAACATGGCTCATGCCGGCGCGGTTGCGCACCGGGCCATAGATCACCAGATCGCCGAGCCAGTATTTCAGTCGCTCCCCAAAGGACACCGGTTTGCCGTCCAACAGACGCCCGCCGACCTTTTTGGCGTGGTCCATGAAATGGTGGAACAACCAGCGCTTGAACCGGCTGGCATCCTCCATCCGGATCAGAAGGATGGTAATCCGCTCCTCGAAATAGCGCGGCGGGGCGAAGAAATAGGTCGGCCCGATCTCATGCAGGTCCTCATACATCGTCTCGGGGCGCTCCGGACAGTTCACACAGAACCCGTTCCAATAGGCCTGCCCGATGGAGAAGATGAAATCACCCACCCAGGCCATCGGCAGATAGGCCAGCACCTCATCGCTTTGCCGCAAGCTGTCGAAATCGGAGGAATTCCGCGCGCTCTCGATCACATTCCGGTTCGACAGAACTACGCCCTTGGGGCGCCCTGTGGTGCCGGAGGTATAGAGCATCACGCAGGTATCATCATAAGTTAGTGCCGCGCGGCGCGCCTGCAATTCCTTGTCAAAGCGCTCATGGGCGGCACGACCTGTCGCCTGCACATCGTCGAACCAGTTCATCCGGGTGTGGTCGTATTTCCGCATCCCGCGCTTGTCGTGGTAGATGATATGCTCGATCCCGGGCACCTTCTCCTGCACCTCGATGACCTTGTCGACCTGCTCCTGATCGCCGGCGATGACAAACCGTGCGCTGCAATGATCGAGCACGTAAGTCATCTCCTCGACGACCGCGTCCTTGTAGAGCGGCACCGGCACGGCCCCCACCGATTGCGCGGCGACCATCGACCAATACATCGCCGGGCGGTTGCGCCCGATGATGGCGATGTGATCGCCGGGATTTACGCCAAGCTCCAGAAGTCCCAGCGCCAGCGCATCGATCTCGGCGGCAGTCTCGGCCCAGGTCCAGCTTTGCCAGATGCCGAACTCTTTCTCGCGGTAAGCGGTCTTGTCGCCAAACTGCGCCACGTTCCGCACCAGGAGTTGCGGAAACGACGTTAGCCCTGCGGATGCAGCGGTGTCTTTGGCCAAATTGTCCTCCCAAGTCGCGGTTGCCTCGCGATCCTGCGCTCTACTTTTGCGGCAGGCGCCGAGAAGGTCAAATCATTTTTTGAACGCTCGTTCAAATAACACGAAATTTTTGACAAAACTCAAGGCATTTGGTGTTACTTTCGGGCTTATGGACCCGATATCTCTTGGATTTTACGCCGTGATCTGCGGCTTGCTCAGCTACTTCGCCCCGAATCTCGGCACCGCCATTCCGCGCCTCGCGGTCGGCGCCGTCGTCGGCATCGCCGCCGCCACCGTGCTGCCCTGGATCAAAACCGCGATGGGCGCCGCTTACTGAACCGCGGCGGCCAGGGTCTGAAGCCCCGCCACGAGATCGGCATCGCTGGTGTCTTCTTCGAAGGCGTGACTGATCCCGTTGATGGAAGCGACGAAGAGCATCGCAACCGGCATCAACTGCGCCACGTTTGACGCATCATGCAGCGCACCCGAGGGCAATCGCCGCCAACGCCCGGAAACAACCTGTTCCGCCGCCCTTTCAAGCCTCGTCCGCAATCCCGCATCCATCGGCACCGGATCGATCCCGAGCATATCGCTCGCGTGGGTTTCCACGCCGCGCGCCTCCGCAATCTCCGCCGCGGCCTCACGAATGATCTGCTCCATGCGCGCCAACCGATCCGCATCGCCATCCCGCCATTGCATCGAGAACCGCACCTGCCCCGGCACGATGGAAGAGGCGTTCGGCGTGACGTCCACATGTCCAATCGTCCAAACCGTCTGTGGCGTGACCACATTGCGCAGTCGATCATTCAGCGCCTCATTGAAAGCCGAGAGCGCCTGAAACGCATCACGCCGCAAGCCCATCGGCGTCGTGCCTGCATGGTTCTGCTGTCCGTTGAACGTGATGTTCATATCGCGAATGCCGACGATATCGGTCACGATACCAACCGCTTCACCCGCTACATCCAGCACCGGCCCCTGTTCGATATGCGGCTCGATATAGCCTGTGAAACGATCCGCTGAGACCTCTCCCGTCACCATATCCGCCATCGCCTGCCGCGCCTGACCAAGCGTGACACCCTGATGATCTGTCAGCGCATCGGCCTGCGCCATCGACATGCGCCCGGCCCAGACCGTCGAGCCGGTCAGCACCCCGAACCGCCCTTCTTCGTCCTGAAACGAGACCACCGAGATCGGCGGGCCACTGGCTTCTTTCGCCGCCCGCGCCACTTCCAGCCCGGCCATCACGCCGAACGCTCCGTCGAGCCATCCGCCCTGTGGTTGGCTGTCTGTATGCGAGCCGATCAGAAGCGACGACCCGTCCGCAAGCCCAAAGACATTGCCGAGCGCATCCACTTCCGCGTGCAAACCCGCTTCAGCAATCTGTTCCACGAGCCACTTGCGCGCCGCCACATCCGCCTCTGAATAAGCCGGGCGGATGACACCTTTCCCGACGCCAGCGGCTCCAAACTGGCGCAAGCGCTCCAGATCACGCAAAAATCGCTCAGGCTGGACCATCTGTTCCCCTCACGGGAGGGCGGGCGGGGCGAAATCGCAGATGAGCGTCGTCCCGGCCTCCCCCTATTCCGCCGCCAAGGCCTCGGCGGGCTCAACCCGGACAGCGGAGAACTTGAACTCCGGTATTTTCCCAAACGGATCGAGAGCGGAGTTCGTCAGAATGTTCGCCGCTGCCTCCACATAGGCGAAGGGCAGGAAAACATTGTCTTCCGACACCGCCCGGTCCGCCCGCGCCATCACCGTCACGGACCCGCGCCGTGTGGTCAGGCGGATCATGCCACCCGGCTCCACACCAAGTCTCCTCAAGGTTTTCGGGTGCAACGAGCAATTCGCCTCCGGCTCCACCGCGTCCAGAACCGTCGCGCGGCGCGTCATCGACCCGGTATGCCAATGCTCCAATTGTCGCCCCGTAATCAGCACGAAGGGGTATTCCGTATCCGGCAGTTCATCCGGCGGGATCACATTGGCCGGCGTGAAACGGGCCCGACCCTCAGGCCGCGGAAAACCATCGCCAAAGACAATCGCCTGACCGGGGTCTTCGGGGCTGAGCGACGGGTAGGTCACCGCTTCATTCTCAAGCCGATCCCAGGTGATGTTGTCGAGCGAGCCCATGTTCAGCTTCATCTCGGCGAAAACTTCTTTGGGGTGCGTGTAGCTCCAGCCCAGGCCCAGCCGTTTCGCCAGTTCGGTCTCGATCCACCAATCTTCCTTTGCCTCGCCAGGCGGCGGCACCGCAGGCCGGCCCATCTGCACTTGCCGATTGGTATTGGTCACCGTGCCGCTCTTCTCCGCCCAGGCACTCGCGGGCAGGATTACATCGGCATAATTCGCGGTTTCGGTCAGGAAGATGTCCTGCACCACCAGATGGTCGAGCTTGGCCAGCGCATGCCGTGCATGGTCGACATCGGGGTCCGACATGGCCGGATTTTCACCGAGGATATACATCGCTTTGATGTCACCGGCATGGATCGCATCCATGATCTCCACCACGGTCAGCCCTTTCTCATTCGAGAAATCGCCCGAGCCCCAAACCTCGGTGAAGGCCGAACGCACACCGTCATCGGTCACCGTCTTGTAATCCGGCAGAAACATCGGGATCAGCCCGGCATCCGACGCGCCCTGCACATTGTTCTGACCCCTGAGCGGATGCAGCCCGGTGCCGGGTCGCCCGACATGGCCACACATCAGCGCCAGCGAAATCAGGCAGCGCGAGTTGTCCGTGCCGTGGATGTGCTGCGACACCCCCATTCCCCAGAAGATCATGCCCGCTTTCGAGCTCGCAAACACCCGCGCCACGTCGCGCAAGACGTCCGCTTTGATGCCACAAACCTCAGCCATCTTTTCGGGCGGGAAGCCCTTGAGATGTTCCTTCATCTCCGCCCAGTTTTCGGTGAAGGCCTCGATATATTGCTGATCGTAAAGCCCTTCCTCGACGATCACATGCATGATCGCATTCAGCATCGAGACATCCGCACCCGGCTTGAATTGCAGCATGTGAGAGGCGTGGCGGCGCAAACCGACCCCGCGCGGATCCATCACGATCAGCTTGCCGCCACGTTTGGAGAATTGTTTGAAATAGGTCGCGGCAACGGGGTGGTTCTCGATCGGGTTCGCGCCGATCACGATGGCCACATCGGCGTTCTCGATCTCGTTGAAGGTCGCGGTGACGGCACCGGAGCCGACATTCTCCAGAAGTGCTGCGACCGAGGAGGCATGGCAGAGCCGCGTGCAATGATCGACATTGTTATGGCCAAAGCCCTGCCGGATCAGCTTCTGGAACAGATAGGCCTCTTCATTGGAGCATTTCGCCGAGCCGAACCCGGCCACTTCACGACCCCGGCCCTTCAATCCGTTGGCGGAAAAATCCAGTGCTTCATCCCAGGACGCCTCGCGAAAATGCGTCATCACGTTGGCCGGATCGACATTCAGCCCCTTCGCAGGCGCATCCTCGCGCCGGATCAGCGGCTTCGTCAGTCGATGTTTGTGGTCGATATAGTCGAACCCGAAGCGGCCTTTCACACAGAGCCGGTTCTCGTTTGCAGGCCCTTCGATGCCATCGACCCAGGCGATCTTGTCATTCTTGATCTTGAAGCTCAGCTGGCAACCAACACCGCAGTAAGGGCAGACGGATTTCACCTCGCGGTCATAGTCTTTCAGATTGCCCTGCTGATTTTCATCCACCGCGGTTGCGGGCATCAGGGCGCCGGTCGGACAGGCCTGCACACATTCGCCACAGGCGACGCAAGTTGAGGCTCCCATCGGGTCGGACATGTCGAAAACAGGGTAGCTGTCATGCCCGCGCCCGGCCATGCCGATCACGTCATTGACCTGAACTTCGCGACAGGCCCGCACGCAGAGGCCGCATTGGATGCAGGCATCGAGATTGACGCTCATCGCCACATGCGAGTTGTCCAGCAGGGGAATGCGCGCCTCTTCGAGCTTCGGGAATCGGCTCTCTGACACGCCCTGGGCTTCGGCCATATCCCAAAGATGCGAGCCCGCATCATGGGCCGCTTCCTGCTCCGGCTGATCGGCGACGAGCATCTCCATGACCATCTTGCGGGCTTGGGTTTCCCGCGCGCCCTGGGAGGAAACCACCATGCCCTCGGACGGTTCGCGAATGCAGGAGGCCGCCAGCGTGCGCTCGCCCTCGATCTCCACCATGCAAGCCCGGCAATTGCCATCCGCGCGATAGCCCGGCGCATCCTTGTGGCAGAGATGCGGGATCAGCGTGCCCTGCCGTTTGGCCACTTCCCAGATGGTCTCGCCCTCGGCGGCCACCACTTCCTTGCCATCCAGCGTGAATTTCACAGTGTCGGACATGCGCGCTCTCTCCCTATCGCGCGACAGAATAGACAGAAATTACCCGCTGACCAGAGTCCCTACCGCGACGCGGACTAGGCTTTTTGCGGCATCGGCGTTTCCGATTGGCAACCTCTGTGTCGCGTGTAAGTCGGGCATCGCCGGACCGGGGGCTGGCGATCCGACCGTTATTCTACTTCCCTTTATGGCCGCCATGTTCATCTTCCGCTCAAGCGGCGCGCCAAGCTTAGACAAGTCGCCAGCCCGCCGGACGGTCTGGCGATGCCCGGGGCCTTCGGCCTGTTAACCGGGCCGGGACAGAGCTCAAACGACCGGTGCCCTTGGAAACCCTCAAGGACTGCCGTAAGTCTCGACCAGCCAAGGCTGGCACCCACGCTTTGACCTTTGTGTGAGGACCCAAGATGAAATTCTACTTCGCCCCGAACACGATCTCGATTGCCGTTGCGATCCTGCTTGAAGAGTTGGGGTTGGACTACGAACCCGTCAAACTGGACTTTGCGAGCGGCGAACAGACCAAGCCGGACTATCACAAGATCAATCCGAAAGGTCGCGTCCCTGCGCTGGTGACCGATGACGGCATCCTGACCGAAACCGGCGCGATCCTGGAATATCTGACCGCGCGGGCTGAGAACACCGACTTCCTGATGGCCGATCCCTGGGACATGGCCCAAATGCGCAGCGTGATGTTCTATCTTGCCTCGACGATGCATGTGAACCACGCCCACAAAATGCGCGGGCATCGCTGGGCCAATCATGAGTCGAGCTGGCAAGACATGACCTCTAAAGTGCCCGAGACGATGACCGCCTCATGTGCCTTCATAGAGGAGGACTGCCTGAAGACGCCGTTCCTGATGGGCGATCAATTCACACTCGCCGATCCTTATCTGTTCATCGTCTGTAACTGGGCGAGCGGCGATGGCGTTGACCTCACGCCGTTCCCGAAAATCCGTGCGTTCCTTGCGACCATGGAGGCCCGCCCCTCGGTCAAAGCTGTACGGGAGCGTGGATGGCTGACGTGACGCATCTCTGGGTCCGCGCCGAGTCGCGTGATCACGAAGAACGGGTCGGGTTGACCCCAGACGGAGCGGCGAAACTGCGTGAGGCGGGCATTAAGGTCACGGTCGAGGACAGCGCCACGCGTGCCATCTCAATCGAGGACTACAGGCAAGCGGGATGTGAGATCGCCACCGAGGGCAGTTGGCCAGACGCCCCGTCCAACGCCATCATTTTTGGCCTCAAGGAACTGCCCGAAGACGGCACCCCGCTGCCACATCGCCACATCATGTTCGGCCATGCCTATAAGGGCCAGCCCGCGGGCCGGGTACTACTGGATCGGTTCAAGGTCGGCGACGGCACGCTTTATGATCTGGAATATCTCACTGATGAGACCGGTCGTCGCGTCGCCGCGTTTGGCTATTGGGCGGGTTATGCTGGCGCGGCGGTGTCGGTGCTTTGCTGGATCGCACAAAAGAACGGGCGGATCGCCGAACCGGTCGGTGTCTACCCGTCCTCCACCGCGATGCTCGCGGACCTGCAAACCCGCCTCGTGCAGACCGGAACTGAGCGCCCGACTGCTATTGTCATCGGCGCCTTGGGCCGGGTCGGCACCGGCGCCTCCGATCTTTGCACCGCGCTCGGCATTCCGGTCACAAAATGGGACATGGCCGAGACCGCCCATGGCGGCCCCTTCCCCGAAATCCTCGCCCATGACATGTTTCTCAACTGCATCCTCGCGACCCCGGGCGTGCCGGTCTTCGTGCCGACCTCTGCCAAAACCGCGCCGCGCAATCTCTCCGTGATCGGCGACATCGCCTGCGATCCCGACAGCGATTTCTCTCCGATCAAGGTCTATGATCGCGTTACATCATGGGACGCTCCGGCACTGCGCGTGCACGATACCCCGCCGCTCGACGTCACCGCGATCGACAATCTGCCCTCGCTTCTGCCGGTTGAAAGCTCCGAGGATTTCGCGGCGCAGCTCCTACCAACTTTGCTTGAGCTACCCAAGATCGAGGACGGCATCTGGGCTCGTGCCAGATCGCATTTCGAGGTGCATGCATGAACATCCTCTTCATCCAGGTCGATCAGCTCGCCGCCTCGTCCCTGCGCGCTTACGGCAACGCATGGTGCCGTTCGCCGAACCTCGATGCGCTCGCTGCCCAAGGCACCGTCTTTGAGAATTGCTACTGCAACTTCCCCCTCTGCGCGCCCTCCCGCGCCTCCATGGCCACTGGTCAGCTTTGCTCAAAGATCGGCGCTTATGACAACGGCGCCGAACTGCCCGCCTCGATCCCGACCTATGCCCATTACCTGCGGGCCGGGGGCTATGAAACTGCCCTCTCCGGCAAGATGCACTTCATCGGCCCCGACCAGTTCCACGGGTTCGAGCACCGTCTAACGCCCGACCTCTACCCCGCCGATTTCTCCTGGGCCGCGGATTGGGGTTTCACGGGTCAACGCGACACCAACGATCCGCGTTCGATCACGCTCACCGGTCCGGTCAAATCCAACATGCAGATCGTCTTCGACGACATGGTTACCGAAGAGGCTGTCAAGTTCCTGCGCACGCGCACCGATCCGCGCCCCCTCTTCCTGCAAGCCAGCTTCACGCACCCACATGAGCCGTTCATGTGCCAGCGCGAATATTGGGACCTCTACGAAGATGTCGACATTCCACCGCCCCGCGTCCCACGGCTGGGCCCCAATGAACACGACGCCCATTCCCTACGCACCTTGAGGGATTTCGGCATGCTCGACGCGGAGTTTGCCGAGGAAGAAATCGCCCGCGCCCGCCGCTCCCATTTTGGTGCGATCAGCTACATCGATGCGCGGGTCGGTGAGATCCTCGACGCGCTCGACGCAAGCGGTCAGCGCGACAACACCGCGATCATCTTCACCGCCGACCATGGCGAGATGCTGGGCGAGCGCGGCATCTGGTTCAAGAAGAGCTTTTTTGAGGACACCGCCCGCGTGCCGCTGATCATGGTCCTCCCCGGGCGGGCACCCGCCCGGTTATCGATGCCGGTTTCCCTCGTCGATCTCTTACCCACTTTCGTCGGGCTCGCTGGCGCACCTGCACCCGTGGAAGATTTACCCGGGACCGATCTTTCAACCGCGACTGATGATCCGGACCGCGCCATCTTCGCCGAATATCTCGCCGAGGCCACGCCCGCGCCGATCCTTATGATCCGGCAGGGTCCGTTCAAATACATCTCCTCCGAAGCCGACCCGGTACTTTTCTTCAATCTGGATGCCGACCCGGAGGAGCTAACCAATCTGGCCAATGATCCGGCCCATGCCGACACGCTCGCAATATTCGACGCTCTCCGCGACACAACCTGGGATCGCACTCAACTCGCCAAAGACATCCGCCTCAGCCAGAGACGCCGCGTGCTGCTCCGCAAGGCCATGGCGCAAGGCCCCGAGACCCGCTGGAACCATGGTGAGGACCCGGGGCAGGACGTGCCCTGGTATCGCGGCAAAGGCGGGTACAACGACTGGGCCTTTGCGTTTGAGCCGGAAGACCGCACGCAGGATTAACCCGGCCCCAACCACACATGCCTAAACCCCGGCCTCGGTTAACCAAGCCGGGGTAGCGGTCTCGCCGACCCCAAAAGCAAAGCGTTCCGCCCTGATGGGGCCAGCCGACGAATTTGCGCAGATAAAGTCGCGGGGGGTTACTCCCGCTTGGTTGCGAGGGTCAGACCCCTCGTTACATGAGCGCTAACGCCTTTGGCGGCGCCGCCTTTCCCAATCCGAGCCCGATCTTACAGAAGGTCCTCTTCCGCGCCGGAGACATCCAGTCCCAGCGCATCCATTGCAGATTCCAGATGATCGCCCAGATGCGGCGTGCCGATCAGGTAGTCCTCCGTCGGTGTCGTAGCTTCCCGCCGCGCCATCGCGATCGCTTCTTCCAACTCGTCGGCCTCATAGCTGCCCCGCCCGATCCACATGAGCGCCACAAGGCTCGCCTGCTCGTCCTCATTCAGGTTTTCGATAAACGCCCGAAGTTCCGCTTCGCCGCGCTCGAACTCATGGGCATACAGGACCACCTGGGCCACCTTGGGTGTTGCAATCTCGAGCATGTTAGCCTCCCGAAACGGTATTCTTTTCTATTCCAGAAACGCTTGATTGCCGGAATCATACCATGATCTGGATCAAACCCCCTCTTCCCATGTTTCAAAAATACTTCGGGGAGGGTCTGGGAGGGGCTGGCCCCTCCCAGCCGGTCGGATTGGCGAAGCCAATTCGACAACAACTCAGGAAAACACCCGGTAATAGAGCCAATCGGGCCAGAACTGCGAAAACCGGAAGAGCAGGCTGAACCCCCAGGGGAAGCTCTTCTTGAAATGGTCAGTCCCCATATGCTCGACCATCTCAGCAGCCGCCTCTTCCGGCTCCATGATGAAAGGCATCTTGAAATCGTTCTTGTCGGTCAGGCGGGTTTTGATGAAGCCCGGATTGGCCAGTTGCACATCGACACCGGTATCTTTGAGGTCGGCATACATGCCTTCCGCGAGATACATGAGTCCAGCCTTCGAGGCGCCATAGCCGGTCGCACCGGGCAGACCCCGGAAGCCCGACAGCGACCCCGTCAGAACGATATGTCCCCTGTCCCGCTCCACCATCGCGGGCAGGACCACACCGACCACGCGAGCACCGCCGATGAAGTTGATGTCACACATCTTCTCCACCTCGTCCGCGTTCCAGTCCTGTGCTTTCTGCGGCCAGTAGACGCCCGCGAGATAGACCATCCCGTCAATCTCGCCGACCTCATCTGCGGCGCGCTGCACATCCTTAGGATCGGACACATCAATTGTGACCGCACGTCCTGCCCCCGGCAGTTCCGCGACCAAATCCTCCAGCCGCTCTTTCGAACGCGCCGAGACAATCACCTCCGCTCCCATCTGGCTCAGCTTCATAGCCAAAGCGCGCCCGAGACCCTCGGACGCGCCCACCAGCCAGTATTTTTTCCCCGAAAATTCTCTCATGCAGCCCGTTTCATATCCTCATTCGCCGGGCGGAAGGTGGCGACCAGTTCACCCACCTTGATCCCGAATTTCCGGAATTGCGAACGGTTGATGATCGTGCCGTTCTCCACCAGATACATCCAGTCAACGGTGTCGAGCACGTGGCCCCCCGCCTCTTCCGTCAGCTTGATCTTATAGGTCAGTTTCAAGGCGGACCCCATCTGGATACCCTCACCCTCACCGATCACATCTGCGGCAGTGGCTTTGATGCGCCCATCATTGCCAAGCTCCAGATGCCATTCGCGGTCCTGCACCGTGCCACTGTCATAATGGAACCGCTCTTTCATGATCGCTTTGTTGCCGTCCCATGTGACGTTCATATCCGCGACAAAGCGAGACGAAACCCGACCGGTCGGGCCGTAAATCATGCCTTCGCAGGTCAAGGGACCGTTCAAAGCGTCGCGAATGTTCATCTCAGGCTTCATGGACGCGTAGTCCTCCGGCTCCTGTGCCAGAAAGCCCATCTTGCGGGTTTTCAGATAGAAAATCCCCCAAGCCGAGAAAAAGCCAAGTGCGGTAAACGAGAGTAATTCCATGGTCGTCACTCCTCGAGTTTTGTGGTCACCAGCAATCCGATGGCCACGAGTTTCAGGGTGCAAGGCACCAATGCGTAAAGGATAGAGAGGGTCGTCAGAGCACTTTCAGGATTGTCGGGGGCACCAGAGGTGAACCCCGCCCCTTCGAGCACGGGAAGCAGAACGGCTGCGGCAAAGGCCAGCGTGAATTTCGATACCATCGCCCAGAGGCCGAAGCCCTGCCCGCCATTGGGGGCGACATCCGCCATGCGGCGCGCGAACAGGGCTGGCAGAAGCGTCAGGTCCGCCCCGATGGTCGCCCCGGAAATCACACAGATGATGGCGAAGAGCATCACGTCACCGGGACCAAGCGTCAGGACGAAGCCGAAAACGATCACGGCCAGAACCATCGCGGCCAGCAGCGTGTTGCGGCTGCCAAAGCGCATGGCGAGACGTGCCCATATAGGCGCGGAGAGCGCAGCGGCGAGAAAGAAAAGAACCAGAAGCGGGCCTTCCCAGCCAGGTGCGTCCAGTCGGCTTTCAACAAAAAACAGAAAGAGGGTCGAGGACACTGCCACCGGGGTCGCGTTCACAAGTGCCAGCAATAACAAGCGGCGGGCGGTGGCATCGCCAAGAATATCGCGGATCGGCGTCGGCTCGGCGGGACCGCTCTCACCCCATTCCGGGGCCATCAGCACGGTCGCGATCAGGGCGACCGCCGCGAACCCAACGGCGAAGGCGGCGAAGGGCGCGTCGGTTGCGCCAAACAAAAGGGTCGGCGCCACGGCAGCAAGGCAAACGCCGAGAAGCGCCCCGGTCTCCCGCCATGCGGCAAGGCGCGTGTGACCGCCTCTGATCTCTCCGGCTTTCGCTACACCACGGGCATAGAAATTGATCGACAGGAAGCTGAACGCCGTGAAAAGACCTGTAATTGTGAGACCGAACCACCAGACCGCGGAGATCGGCGGGGCGATGGCAAAAAGCCCCAGCATCGACGCGCCCAGAAGCGCTGCAAAGAACGCAATCGCGATGCCGCGTCCTTCTTTCAACCGTTCGGAAATCCAGCCCAGAACCGGATCCTGCACCACGTCGAACAGGCGCAAACCGAACAGCACCGCGCCCAAAGTGGCCAGCGACACGCCGTAATTGTCGGCGAAGAATTTCGGCGCGTAGATGTAGATCGGCAGCCCCGCGCCCGACAGCACCGCTGCAAAAAGCGCGTAGGCACCCAAGCGATCTCCGCCCCGGGATATCGCAGCATCCGCCATCACCGGGAAATCTCCTCGGCAGGTGGCGTCGGGCGAGTGCGGAATGCCGCCCCCTTCCACCAAAGCTTCAGCGCCTGCCAATGAATGAGCCCCAGCACGCGGCGCGACCCGAACGGGCGACGCAGACAGGCGCGCAGAATCGAGGCATTCGTGAGCGGCGCGCATTTGCCGGTCAGCGTGGCCATCAATCCGCCATTACCGGCGGAGTAGTCGATCCAGATGCCGATCCGTTCGCCTGTGATGTCGAAGCGGAACGTGTAGCCGCCCTCGACCGGCTGGAACGGGGAGACATGCAGGATTTTCGTTGCCGTCAAAGTATCAGTCTTGGTGATCTCGGCTAAATCGGGATGCGCGCAGAAATAGGAATGGCGATCACCGTATGTGTTGGTCACCTCCGGGATCACGACGCGCAGCACCCCGCCCTCATCGCGGACGAGCCAAAAACTCACAGGATTGAACACATGACCCATCACCCGCGGCTGCGCCAGCAGCGCGATGCTGCCGATCTCAAAGTCGGTGCCGTGTGCGGAGAGAACATCGCGCACCCAAGCAGCGCCGCGCCCGTCTTTCGGAGCGCCACCATGGTCGGCATCCCAAAGGGAGGTCAGGTTCCGGCGGTTGCGCGAGAACAGGCCGGGCTTCCGTTGCTCGATCTCCGGTTCAAGCAGCACATAATCGACGCCATAGGTGAAGGCATTGTCGATCTGGCCTTTGCGCCCGTGAAACGTCGTTCCCGCGATATGTTGGATGGCGCTCACGCGGCAGCCTTTTGCGCCTGTGAGGTCATCGCCTCGATCACGTCGAACGCAGACGAAATCCCGTCTTCGTGGAAGCCGTTCTTCATCCACGCGCCACAGAACCATGTGCGGTTCGTGCCGTTGGTCTCCCGAATGCGATCCTGTGCGTGCAGGGCCGCGAGATTATAGACCGGATGACGGAAAGTGCATTGGTCATAGATCAGCTCTTCCCGGATTTTCCGCGTGTTGTTCAGCGTCACAAACAGCGGGTCATCCATCGGGATCGGCTGCAACGAGTTCATCCAATAGGTGAGATCAATCCGGTCTGGCTTCTTCCCGCGATCCTCGCAATAGCACCAGGAGGACCAGACCTTCCGCCGTTTCGGCATCAGCCGCTCATCGGCGTGCAAAACAGCTTCATTCGGTTGGTATTTCACCGCGCCCAGCGTGGCCTGCTCTTCCGGCGAAGCATCGGCCAGAAGCGCCAGACTGTCATCGGAATGGGTGGCGAAGACCACCTCATTAAACTCTTCGGCAACGCCCCCAATCGGTTCGATCTTCACGCCACCGGGATGGCGGGTGACGGCCTTGATCGGTGCGCCGAGGCGAATGTCAACGCCAGCGCTGCGCATCGCGCTTGCGAGGCGGCTTACATACTGAACCGACCCGCCCCGCACCGTGTGCCACTGATGCTGGCCGTGATACCCCAGAAGCGCATGGTTCTTCATGAAGCGGATCAGGGCTTGCGCCGGGAAATCGCTCATCCGGGTGATCGGTGTGGACCAGATCGCGCCGGTGAAGGGCAGAAGGTAACGTTCGCGAAACCAGGAGCCCATGCCAAGTTCGTCCAGAAACTCAGTGATGGATTTAGAAGGGTCTTTCGCGGCCTCAACGGCCTTCGCATTAAACTTGGTAATGTCCCGCAGCATGCGCAGGAATTTCGGACGCCCGATATTCCGCCGCTGTGCAAAGATGACGTCCATCGAGGCAAGACCGTATTCCAGCTCGCCGCCATTGATTGACGCACCAAAGCTCATGTTGCTTTCGCAAGTCGGGACGTTCAGTTCCTCGAATAGCTTCACGAGGTGCGGGTAGTTTGTCTTGTTATAGACGATGAACCCTGTATCGACGGGCTGATCCCCGCGCTTACCCGCCATCACAGTGCGCGCATGGCCGCCCAGGCGCGCCTCCGCCTCAAAGAGCGTGACGTGATGGGTTTTGCTCAGCATATGCGCTGCACCCATGCCGGAAATGCCCGCACCGATAACGGCAATTTTTCGCGGTGCAGTATGTTGGTGGTCGAAGGGCATTAAGGTCTCCAGCACGGGGTCGTCCAATTCTTTTCAAATCTGTTACGCAGCAGGGGCGCATTTGGATGCGTGGCAGGCAAGGATAAGTTTTCACAAAAATTTTGATCCGGACATTTCCACAACGCGTAAGCAAGATATGTTGGTCGGAACAGCAATTGCTGAACAGCCGCTCGAAACCGAGCTGCCTTTGGAGCATCCAAGGACAGTATCGGAGACGAAGGGTCGGTCAGCTCGCAAGGTGAAGCCGACCAAGAAGATGACAGAAGAGACGCAATGGGTGGAACTGGTGCTGCGCATCCGGTCGAAAGATCAGGACGCATTCAAGGCAGTGTTCCAGCACTTCGCGCCTCGGGTGAAGGCGTTCCTGATGAAATCGGGAACGGATGCCGGAATGGCAGAGGAATGCGCACAGGATGTGATGGCAACCCTCTGGCACAAGGCGCATATGTTTGATCCTTCGCGGGCTTCGGTCAGCACGTGGATTTTCACAATTGCGCGGAACCGGCGGATCGACATGTTGCGCAAGCAGCGCCGACCGGAACCGGACGAATTGACATGGGGTCCCGAGCCCGAGCCCGATGGGGCCGAGGTTGTGGAGCTCCAACAGGAAAGTGAGCGGTTGGCTGAGGCACTGTCTCAGCTGCCAGAGAAGCAGAAGGATCTGATCCAGCGGGCCTATTTCGGGGACCTCTCGCATAGCGAAATTGCGGAGGAGACGGGCCTTCCCTTGGGGACGATCAAATCGAGGATACGTTTGGCGCTTGAAAGGTTGCGCCATCAAATGAAGTGAACGGTTATGGAACAGATCAAACACCACCTGAATGATGGGCTTTTGATGGCCTACGCTGCGGGCAACCTTCCCGAAGCCTTCAACCTTGTTGTCGCCACGCATATCTCCATGTGTGACGAATGCCGCGCTCGTCTGGAAGCTTTTGAGGCCGTTGGCGGCACATTGCTTGATGGCGAGACCGAAGATGTGGGCGAAGTTGATTTTACCGGATGTCTGGCGAAGATTGATGCCGGGCCATCCGAACCGATCCGCGTGGACCACAAGCCGGGTTTGTTCCCGTCTGCCCTTCAGGATTATGTCGGCGGCGATCTGGACGCGGTGAAATGGCGTCCCGTGGGCATGGGCGTGCGGCAGGCCATTCTGCCGACGTCCAAGGATGCGACCGTGCGCCTGCTGCACATTCCCGCAGGCGCAGCCGTGCCAGACCACGGCCACCGCGGCACCGAACTAACACTGGTCTTGCAAGGTGCCTTCGCCGATGAGGAAGACCGCTTCGGTCCGGGCGACATCGAGATCGCAACTGAGGATCTGGAGCACACGCCGGTTGCCGAGATGGGTGAAGATTGCATCTGCCTTGCAGCAACCGACGCGCCGCTGAAGTTCCGCGGGCTCATTCCACGGCTGGCCCAGCCGTTCCTGCGGATTTGAAAACAACACCCCCCAGCGTGTGAGGCGATTTAGGTCGCCCAAAAGGCCCTCTGCGGAGGGTCTTTTTTGTTGCACGGGTCCAAACTCACATTTTGTGGTATCTTCACTATTATCGGACGGTTGGCGGGAGGTTCGACATGCGAGTGGGTTTGGTCACAGCCTTTGTTCTGTTGGGCACCGGTGCATCAGCGCAAGAGTTCGAAGTCGAATTGTCCTTCTTCTTGCAGCCGGACGGCAGCGGTTCGAAAACCGAAAACCGGTTCATCACGTTGGAAGATGGTGAACTGGAGCTTGAAGCGCACAATTCTGTTGAGGATTTTCGCACCGAACGTGACGCAACGGCAGAAGAGATCGAATATCTCGTCGGATTAGTCAAAACGACCTTCTCTGGGCTCGCATTAGAGCCAGGACCATCGCCTGATTATCCCTACATCGAAGTGCAGGTGGAATTTGATGGCGACTCTGTCGAGGCAGAAGTCGAATACGATTTCGCGCCCGGGCAAGTGCCGGTAGAATTTATCGAGGTGCAAAAGCGCTTCTTTGCGGGCGCCTTCCAGTAAGACAGCTCTGAGACTCAGTTATTCCGGTCTCTGCAACGGCACGACCGTCTGATCGTCCTCTGGCGCCAATTCCTCGAAATCGAAATTGTCGAGTTTGATCGCGCGTTTGCCGGCCCGCTCAGCGGCGGTGGTGATCCCGTCAAGGTCCTTGCGGGCCTGATTGAAATGGGTGTCGAGCTTGCCGACACGCTCGACGACCAGTTCCACATCGCGATGGAGCTGTTTCAACGTTGCGCGGATGGCCCCGGCCTGTTCCCGCATTCGGGCGTCTTTGAGGATCGCGCGCATGGTGTTCAGCGTCGCCATGCAGGTGGTCGGTGAGACGATCCAGACCCGTGCGGCAAAGCCCTCGCGCACCACATCAGGCAGGCGGGCGTGCAGCTCGGCATAAACCGCCTCTGACGGCAGGAACATCAGCGCGCCATCCGCGGTTTCGCCCTCGATCAGGTAACGCTCGGAGATCGCCTTGATATGCGCGCGCACCGCCTGTTTCAGCATCGTCAGTGCGCGCGCCTGCTCCTCTTTCGTCTCGGCGGCGACAAGCGCCTCATAAGCCTCCAACGGAAACTTCGCGTCGATGACAATCGGCCCCGGCGGGTTGGGCAGATGGATCAGGCAATCCGCGCGCCTGCCATTCGATAGCGTGGCCTGGAAGGAATAGCTGTCCGATGGCAGCGCCTTGGAGACGATATCATTCAGTTGAATTTCCCCGAACGCGCCGCGGGTCTGCTTGTTCGACAGGATGTCCTGCAGCGACAGCACATCACCCGAGAGCTTCTCGATATTCGTCTGCGCCTTGTCGATGGTCGCCAGCCGCTCCTGCAATTCGGTCAGCGATTTCGTCGTCTTCTCCGACGAGCCATGCAGGGTCTCGTTCATTTTCTCCTGCAGATCGGAGATCGAGCGTTGTGCGCGCATCGCACTTTCATGCAGCTTCTCGCTCATCTGCTGCTGCACTTCGGCGAGGCGCACCTCCATGGCCTGAAGCTGCATCTGCTGGCTTTTGGACACGCTCTCCAGACCACCAGACAGCTGCGCCTGCCCCTGCCCGAGCGTTTGCACAGTCTGGTTGAGGGCGCCCATCTGATGGAACAGCGGCTCTGCCATTTTCGCGGATTTGCCCGCGGCGCGCAGGGCGAAGACCAGGAGCACGATCACCAAAAGCGCCACTGCTGCCGCGATGACAATCCCAAGCGTGAGAGGATCGTTCAGGTCGATCTGAATATCACCAATCTGGATCATGTGCGCCCGAACAGCCGTTCGATATCAGCCAGTTTCAACTCCACATAGGTGGGTCGCCCGTGGTTGCATTGCCCGGAATGCGGCGTTGCCTCCATCTCCCGCAGCAGCGCGTTCATTTCCTCGGCGCGCATCCAGCGGCCCGAGCGGATCGAGCCATGGCAGGCGACGCGGGAGAGCACGGCCTCAATGCGGTCCTGCAGGCGTTGCGACTGGCCCAGATCATCCAACTCATCAAGGATGTCGCGCAGCATCGCCTCGGCGTTGATCTCTCCGAGGATCGCCGGGGTTTCGCGCACCGCGATGGCACCGTTGCCAAAGGGTTCGACAATCAGTCCGAAGCGTGCGAGCGTTTCAGTTTCGGCGAGCAGGCGCTCCGCATCGCCCTCGCTGAAATCGACGATTTCGGGGATCAGAAGCGCTTGGCTCGCGACACCGTTCTCCGCCATCTGGCGTTTCAGTTTCTCATAAACCAGACGCTCATGCGCGGCATGCTGGTCGACGATGACCATACCATCGGCAGTCTGGGCGATGATGTAATTCTCATGCACCTGCGCCCTCGCCGCACCTAACGGCGCGTCTCGGTCCGTCTCTGGAGCGGGCTCTTCGCTACGCGCAAAGGGGGCCTGGGTCTCGGCAAAAACCGGTGCCTGCGCCTCGTAAGCCGCCTGACGCGCACCGAGGGAGGGGCGGTCCATCTGATAGACGCGGACGTCGTTCGGCTCGGGGCGAAAGGCTCCAAGCGTGGCATCGGCGACGGTGGTCGAGGCGCGGTGTCCGGCCTCGGCCAGAGCTTGACGCAAGCTGGAGACGATCAGACCGCGCGCGACGCCGGGCTGCCGGAACCGCACCTCCGCCTTGGCGGGGTGTACGTTCACATCGACCTGGGTCGGGTCGCATTCGAGAAACAGCGCGCAGGCCGGGTGGCGATCATGGCTAAGGAAATCGGAATACGCGCCGCGCAGGGCCCCGATCAGAAGTTTGTCGCGCACCGGGCGGCCGTTGACGAAGAGGAACTGCGCCACGTTCGAGCCACGCGAATAGGTCGGCAGCGCAGCGAACCCGGTCAGAGTAATGCCGTCGCGTTCGCCATCAATCGGCAGGGCGTTTTCGGCAAATTCCGGCCCAAGGATTTGGCGCAGGCGACCGGAGAGCGCCTCCAACAGATCGCCGGATTGTGGATCGGTGTTGAAGCTGACGCGACCGGTCTCGCTTGAGGAATAGTCGCGGATGGTGAAACCGACATGGGGCTCAGCCATGGCGAGGCGTTTGACGACGTCGTGGATGGCTTGCGTCTCTGCCCGGTCTGAGCGCAGGAATTTCAGCCGCGCGGGCGTGGCGTGGAAAAGATCGCGAAGCTCAACGACGGTACCTTCAGACAGGGCGGCGGGTTTCACCGGGCCGATCTCGCCGCCATCGACGCTGATCTGCGCGGCATCGGCCCCCTGGATGCGCGAAGTGATGGTCAGCCGCCCGACGGCGCCCATTGAGGGCAAGGCCTCGCCGCGAAACCCAAAGGTGTGAATGTTGAGAAGGTCGCTGCCGTCGATCTTCGAGGTCGCATGGCGCGACAGCGCCAAGGGCAGAGCGGCCGCGGGAATGCCATGGCCGGTATCCTTCACGCGGATCAGGGTTTTGCCGCCATCCTTCAGCGCAATTTCGATCCGGGACGCTCCGGCATCCAGAGCGTTTTCAACGAGTTCCTTCACCGCCGAGGCGGGGCGTTCCACCACTTCGCCCGCCGCAATGCGGTTGACGGCGACCTCATCAAGCTGCCGGATTTCTGGCAGATCGGAGCTTATTTTGGGGTTCGGGGCGTTCATTCCCCAAGGGATAGCATGTGCCGCTACGATTCGGAAATGAAAGCTCTGGTGCTGTGGACAAGTGGTTCAAGCATTCCAGGCGTCGATTTCTGCCACCGCCTCTTCCGCGGTTTCAACGAATTTGAAGAGGCTCAGATCCTCATCCGAAATCGTGCCCGCATCGGCCAAAGCGTCCCAATTGATGATCCGGTGCCAGAAGTCTTTGCCGAAAAGCAGAAAGGGCACTTTCGCCATGCGCCCGGTCTGGATCAGGGTCAGGCTTTCGAAAAGCTCGTCCATCGTGCCGAAGCCGCCAGGAAAGACCGCAATGGCCTTCGCCCGCATCAGGAAATGCATCTTGCGGATCGCGAAATAGTGGAAGTTGAAGCAAAGCTCAGGCGTCACATATTCGTTTGGTGCTTGTTCATGCGGCAGGACGATATTGAGGCCGATGGATTTGCCCCCTGCATCGATGGCACCGCGATTGCCCGCTTCCATGACACCGGGACCGCCTCCGGTGACGACGACATCCTCCGCCCCACCAGACGCGAGGGAGCGTTCAGTCATGATGCGCGCGAAATCGCGGGCCTCTTCATAAAACTCAGAGAGGTTTGCCAGGGTCTGCGTCCGAGCGGTCTCCTTTTTCGCCGGTTCCGGAATGCGCGCCCCGCCAAAGAGCACAATCGTGGAGTTGATCCCGGCCTCGTTCATCAGCATCTCGGGCTTCAGAAGCTCCAGTTGCAAACGCACCGGCCTGAGTTCGTCACGACAGAGAAATTCCTCATCCGCAAAAGCCAATGCGTAGGCCTGCGCGCGGGTCTGCGGCGTGTCGGGCACTTCGCTCGCCGTCTCCACATCCTGGCGGGAGTAGCGGAACGGGTGACGGCGGTGGGGGTCGTCTTTCATGGAAGTCTCACGTCTCTTGATTGCGCTGGTCAGACACTACGTCTATAGGCTCGGCGAAGTTGAGACCAGTTGATTGTGAGGAGGCATCCCATGTCCAACGCCCAGCTAGAGACCGCCATCGAAGCCGCGTGGGAGGCCCGCGACACGATCACGCCTGCAACGACTGGCGAGGCGCGCGAGGCCATCGAAGACACGTTGAACGCGTTGGACGGCGGATCACTGCGCGTGGCCGAGAAGCAAAGCGACGGCTCGTGGCATGTCAACCAATGGGCCAAGAAGGCGGTGCTGCTGGGCTTCCGTCTGAAGGACATGGAGCAGCAGGATGGCGGCCCGCAGGGCGGCGGCTGGTGGGACAAGGTCGACTCGAAATTCAAAGGTTGGGGCGACAATCAGTGGAAAGCCGCGGGTTTCCGGGCAGTGCCCAACTGTGTGGTCCGCAAGTCGGCCTATGTCGCACCGAATGTCGTACTGATGCCGTCCTTCGTAAACCTCGGCGCCTATGTGGACGAAGGCACGATGGTCGATACCTGGGCCACGGTCGGCTCCTGCGCGCAGATCGGCAAGAATGTGCACCTGTCGGGCGGTGTCGGGATCGGTGGCGTCTTGGAACCGATGCAGGCGGGGCCGACGATCATCGAAGACAATTGCTTTATCGGAGCGCGCTCGGAAGTGGTCGAAGGCTGCATCGTGCGCGAAGGCTCCGTGCTCGGCATGGGTGTCTTCATCGGGCAATCCACCAAGATCGTCGACCGCGAGACCGGCGAGGTGATGTATGGCGAAGTGCCGCCTTACTCGGTCGTCGTGGCCGGTTCGATGCCCTCCAAGAACAACATCAACCTCTATTGCGCGGTGATCGTGAAACGCGTCGATGAGCGTACGCGGTCGAAGACGGGCATCAACGAGCTGTTGCGTGACTGACAAACCCAAGCGCCGTCAGGAGGTCTACACGCTACTGGTGGAAGTGGGGCGCAAGGACGGCGACGGGTTGCCGGAAGGCAGCACCGGGGCGGCGCTGATGTGTTATGCGAGCGGGGTTGATGAGGCCGAAGCCGTGCGCGAGACGGTGGCGATATTGAAACAGGCCGATCTCAACCCGCTGGATGTGACAGGCTATGGATCACGCGCGGAACGCTTGGCCGAAGGGCACGACATCAGCGACGAGGATCTCGCGCTGATGGATCGTGCTTTGGAGGAAAATTCCGTTGTGGTCGCCCAGACCACGGCGTTTTTCGAAGAACCTAAGTCTTGAAATAGCCGGCGCGGTAGAAGGACGAAAAGCCCCGCGCTTCGCTGTCTGTGAGCGGATAGGCTTCGGCCACGCGACCCGCGACCTGTTTGCTTGCAACAGCGCAGGCCCCGACCATCACCGCGTTGCCGCTTTCCAGTTTAACTTCGAGGAGGGTGTCTTTCGGGCCAAGCTCGATGAATTGCACGCGAGTACGATCTTTCAACGCCCAGGCGGGCATCAGAACGTCTTCGGTACCGAACATCTGCTCCGCGCGGTCAGAGGTCATCCAGAGGCATTGCGTGGTGCCGATCACCAGGTCCTGATCGAGACCGAAATAGGGCGCCCGCAGGCGCAGCGCATGCCGCGATTTTCCAGCGGTGGAAATGGAAAGAACCCGGGTCGCCCGCCCGGTGTGATCCAGCACCAAATCGCCGCTGGACAGATCGCTCAAGCGCGCAACCCCGTCCGGTGTGCGCACGCGCGTCGTGTCCAATAGGCCAGTGTCCGGCGTCGCATCTGGTGGAAAATTAACATTTGCGGACGCCGTGTCCCACCACAGGCTCGTGGTGTCCAACGCGTTGATCCGGCGTGCAGGTGCTGCCATCGGCGCGATGCGCCCTAACACTGCACGTTTGCCTCTGCTCTCGAAACGTACCTGTTTCATAACTTATACCCCACAACGAGCGTTTTTCGCCCGATTGTCCGTCAAGTTAAGCATGAAAAGGTTCATTTTCTGGCACCGCCAAGGGAGTTTTTTCGATCATTTTGAGGCAAAACTATGCCAAATCACAACGTGTTCGCATGGGGTCTCAATGCAGCAAGAGCTGCGCCTCATAGGTTTTCAGGGATGTACGCGCCGCGGCGCTGTAGCCGCGGCCGGTGTCGGGGTCGAGTTCCGGGAAAAGCGTGCAAATCTCTTTCAAAACAGGAGCTTCGAAGGATTGCAGCACTTGTGGACCGGGGTGGAAACTTTCGGTGGGCAGCCCTTCCGAGAAGACAACCTGGTGTTCGTCAAAGAGGATGTGGACATATTCCACGTCGGCCCGCGCCGTGTCGCGCAAAACGGTTAAATCGTTAACAAGGTCTTTCG
This sequence comes from Paracoccaceae bacterium, assembly GCA_028284705.1. Classification (GTDB taxonomy): domain Bacteria; phylum Pseudomonadota; class Alphaproteobacteria; order Rhodobacterales; family Rhodobacteraceae; genus Litoreibacter. Next base: position 61,849 of record JANQRE010000043.1, read on the forward strand.
CTGCGATAAGGACTTCATCCTCTCCGAACAGCAACTCCGCACGCTCGTCCTTAACGAGGATTCGGTGCTGCGGAGAGACCCAGAGGTCATCATGCGCGCCAAACGTTCCCGCCCGGATATGGACCGGAACCATGGCCCCCTCTGCCCTGATCTTGCGTCGACCGATCCAGCGGATTTCCTGCGGACCGGCGTCGAGCGTGTCTACCAGATCGCCAGGCTCCAGCTCCTCGACCAGCCGATCTCCGTCCGGCGTGCGGATATGGGTGCCGGTGACAAAACAGGGGATCGTATTGATCGTAACGAAGGCCGTGTCGGTAACCCCGTCATCATTTTCGACCTGATAGGTGAAAGTGACACTCTCGATATCGTCATCATTGACGACCGAGAAGGTGCCATCAGCATTCAACATGATTTCCTGGCCGGTGGTCAGGGTCACGGTATCACCGGCGACAACATCAATGCCGTTGATCTGCGTGATGGTCAGCGTACCACCCGCGGAGTCGATATCGTTGCTCAGCACGTCAATCGTCGGTGTGCCGTTCTGCACGATGTCAAATGCATCATCGACGGCGAGCAGTTCGTCCTGGAAGGAGCCACCGGCAATCAGAAGGTTGGAATCGTAGTTGCTGTCGGCAACATCGGCGATCCCGATCCGCAGGGTGTTCACCTCGCCCGCAGTCACCGGAATGGTCAGGGTCAGGGTGACGGTGAAGCCGTCCATCTCGGTATTGAACTGGTCGCCTGTATTGTCCTGATAGAGGTTTACGTTGTTGTTTTGATTGATATTTCCGATGTTCGAATTGCCGGTCCCTACTGCCAGATCAACCGGGACGCCATCCACCCAGACCCCGACGAGGTCATTATAGATGGAGTTCACATATTCCGGATATTCCTCGGACGAATAGGTGAACTGGAGGCTGAAGGTATTGGAGGTCGGGATGAAACTGATCTCGAGGATCGAGGCGTCGAAGGTGCTGCCACCCGCCAGCGCGTTGAACAGCGCGTCGTTGTTCACACCCGGCGTATTCGTCGAAGTGTTGGTGTTCTGATTTTCCTGACCGCTGGAGTTGGTCACATCATCGGCGCGGCCTGTTGAGAGGATCACGCCGGTATCGCCGGGCGTCAGCTCCGCCGCGACGCTGTCGCCATTGGAATAGATGCCGGAAGACACCCCGGCGCCGAAATAATTGGCACCGGTGATGATCGTGTCATCACCGAAGATTTCCTGCGCCATCTGCAGCGCCGTGGCGCTTGTGTTGATCGGCAGTTCCGATGCTGGCATGCGTGCCTCCGTGACCCGGGATCAGGCAAGCGAATGCACAGCAAGGAGAGGCCAGAAACCTCTCCAAAAACCTAGCACACTTAAAAACCGCTCAAGCGATCCTGTTGCGGATCGCAACCCTGCCTCGGGCGTTGTTATTTAACGAAAAGTTAACAAAATCGGGTCGGGCGACAAATTTGATTTGCCTAAATGCCACTTAATTGACCGAAACTGGCGTTTTTTCGTCACAATCGGAGGCGTTGCACTCTAGATATTGGTGCGGCTATCACCTGAGCAACAAGACCCGGAGGTTCCATGTCCATCATTGATCCCGTCGATCTGACCGCCGCGCTGGTGCGCTGCCCCTCCGTGACGCCGGAGGAAGGCGGTGCCCTGGTGCTGTTGGAGGAGCTTTTGAGCCACGCCGGGTTTGACTGCACACGCGTGGATCGGGGCGAAACCTCAAACCTTTTTGCGCGTTGGGGCGCAAAAGGCGCGGAAAAAAGCTTTGGATTCAACGGTCATACCGATGTGGTACCCGTCGGGGACGAAGCGGCTTGGACGGTCGATCCGTTTGGGGCGGAGATCAAGGACGGGTTCCTTCACGGGCGCGGATCGACGGACATGAAGTCAGGTGTGGCGGCCTTTGCTGCGGCCGCCGTGGATTTCGTGCGGGAGACACCACCGGATGGCGCCGTGATCCTGACGATCACCGGGGATGAAGAAGGGCCTGCGAAGGATGGCACTGTCGCGCTGTTGGATTGGATGGAGGTCAATGGCGAGCGGATGAGCGATTGCCTTGTAGGAGAACCGACCTCGCCCGAAGTCATGGGCGAGATGATGAAGATCGGGCGGCGCGGGTCGATGACGGCATCTTTCACGGTGACGGGCAAACAGGGGCACTCAGCCTACCCGCATCGCGCCCTGAACCCGGTGCCGGTGATGGCGCGGTTGATGGATCGGCTGGCCTCCCATGAGTTGGATCAGGGGACCGAGCATTTTGACGCCTCGACCCTCGCAGTTACCACGATCGACACTGGCAACGCGGCTACGAATGTGATCCCGGCGCAATGCCGCGCCACGGTAAATATTCGTTTCAATGATGCGCACAGCTCATCCACCCTAAGTGAGTGGCTTCGCAGTGAAGCGGACCGGATCTCTGAGGAGAGCGGCGCGCAGGTGGAGATCGAGACCCATGTGTCGGGCGAGAGTTTCATCACAGAGCCGGGGCCCTTATCGGAGCTGGTTTCGCGCGCGGTGCAGCAGGAAACCAACCGGGTGCCAGAGATGTCGACCTCGGGCGGCACGTCTGATGCGCGCTTCGTGCAGCATCACTGCCCAGTCGTGGAGTTCGGGCTTGTGGGCAAGACAATGCATGCCGTCGATGAGCGCGTGGAAGTGGCGCAAATTCATCGTCTTAAAGCGATCTATACGCGGATTTTGCAGGATTATTTCAGGTGAACACCCTTGTGGTGATGGTCAAGGAACCGCGCCCAGGCCGCGTCAAGACACGGCTTGGACGTGACATCGGCATGGTCTCCGCCGCCTGGTGGTTTCGTCACCAAGTGAGCGCGTTGTTGCGTCGCCTCCGCGATCCGCGTTGGCAGATCGTGCTGGCGGTCACACCAGATGCCAAGGGGTTGACGAGCCGGGTCTGGCCCCGGGATTTATTGCGTATCCCGCAGGGGCCAGGCGACCTCGGGGATCGGATGGGACGGGTGTTGCGGGCATTTGCTCCGGGGCCTGTTTGCATCATCGGGGCCGATATTCCGGGGATTTCGAGCGCACATATCGCCGAGGCGTTTGCCGCATTGGGACCGAATGAAACCGTCATTGGCCCGGCGCCCGACGGGGGCTATTGGCTGATTGGTCTCAGCGCATTGCGGGTGCCACGGCATCTCTTTGCCGGCGTGCGCTGGTCGAGTGAACACGCGCTTGCCGACACGCTGGCGACCATGGGAGATATGCGGGTGGCGCAGGTTGCGATGCTGCGCGATGTGGATAGGGCGGCGGACTTGGATAGCCCAGATATCTGAGTATTTTTGCCAGAATGAAACCAGGGCGGGCGGCGCGTTAACCTTAATGCAGGATTAACGGCATGACGTCGGATTTGCAGCATGTTACGCCTCTGCCATGAGCAGACTTCCAACCAAAGACGAAATCCTGCAATGGGTCTCGGACAATCCCACCAAGACATCGAAACGCGATATCGCCCGGGCTTTTGGGATCAAGGGCGCAGCGCGGATCGATCTGAAACGCCTGCTGAAGGAACTGGAAGCGGAGGGGCATCTGCAAAAACGCGCGCGCAGCTATCGCGAGCCGGGAACCTTGCCGCCTGTGACCGTGGCGCGCGTCGAAGAGATTGATCGCGACGGCGATGTCTTCCTAGAACCGATGGAATGGCATGGCGAGGGGCCTGCTCCGCGTGCACTGTTTATTGCGAAGAAAGGCGATCCGGCGTTGGGCGAAGGCGACCGGGTTCTGGTGCGGTTGCAGAAGGTCTCCGGTGACGGCTACGCCTATCAGGCGCGGCTGATCCGGCGGTTGCAAACGGGACCGGCGCGCATTCTGGGCATCTTCCGCAAAGGGGCCGAGGGCGGGCGGATTGTGCCGATTGACAAGGGCTCGCAAAGGGAATGGCGCGTGCCGCCAGGGGCCGTGACCGGCGCCAAGGATGGCGAGCTGGTGGAGGCGGAGCAGACCGGGCCTCGGTCGGCCATGGGGTTGCCGGTGGCGCGCATCATCGAGGTGTTGGGCGACCCGACCGATGCCCGCGCCGTGTCGCTGATCGCGATCCATCAGCATGGCATTCCGGACGAATTTCCGGCCGCGGCAGTGGCAGAGGCGGAGGCCGCGGAACCGGTGGAACTGGGCGCGCGGGAAGACCTGCGCAAGCTGCCGCTGATCACCATCGATCCGGTCGATGCGCGCGACCGCGACGACGCCTGTTATGCCCATCCCGACGACGACAAAACGAACCCCGGCGGGTTTGTGCTCTGGGTCGCGATTGCCGATGTGGCGCATTATGTGCGGCCCGGCTCGGAACTGGATCGCGAGGCGCGCAAGCGGGGCAACTCGACTTATTTCCCGGACCGCGTGGTGCCGATGCTGCCGGAAGCTCTGTCTGCGGATCTCTGTTCCCTGCATGGTGGGGTGGAGCGGGCCTGTATGGCGGTCCGCATGGTGCTCGATGCTCAAGGCAACAAGCTGTCGCATCGGTTCGCGCGCGGGTTGATGAAATCGCCTGCGGCGCTGAACTACCAGCAGGTACAAAGCGCGATGGATGGGGACCCGGATGAGATGACGGCACCGCTCCTCGAAGACGTCATCAAGCCGCTCTACGACGCTTACCATGCGCTCAGGCTGGCGCGCGGGCGGCGCGAACCACTCAATCTCGACATGCCAGAACGCCAGATCATGCTGGATGAGCGGGGTCATGTGACCTCCGTCGCCTTCAAGGAGCGGCTCGACGCGCATCGCATGATCGAGGAATTCATGGTGCTGGCCAATGTCGCCGCAGCCGAGGAGTTACAAGCCAAGAAATCGCCGGTGATGTACCGTGTGCATGAGGAACCGGGGCCGGAGAAAATGGAAGCGCTGCGCGAGATCGCAGGCGCGGCGGGGTTCACACTCGCCAAGGGGCGGGTGTTGAAAACGTCGCATATCAACCGGCTGTTGAAGCAGGCGGAGGGCACGCAGCATCAGGAGCTGATGAATATCTCGGCGCTGCGATCCATGACGCAGGCCTATTACAGCCCTGAGAACTTTGGGCATTTCGGGCTGGCCCTGAAGAATTACGCGCATTTCACCTCACCCATTCGGCGCTATTCGGACCTGATGGTGCATCGTTCGCTGATCGCGGCAAATGGCTGGGGCGATGATGGACTGACCTCGGAGGAGGCGGCACAGATGCGCGAGACCGGCGAGCAGATTTCCGAGACCGAGCGGCGGTCAATGCAAGCCGAACGCGACACGACGGACCGCTACTTGGCGGCCTATCTGTCCGACCGGATCGGGGCGGAGATGGCAGGCCGTGTCGCGGGGGTGGCGAAGTTCGGGTTGTTTGTGAAGCTGGCAGAAAGTGGCGCGGATGGGTTGGTGCCGATTGGCTCCCTGGGCCGTGAATATTTTCGGTTTGACCGCGAGGCACAGGTCTTGGAAGGCGAAAAGTCGGGGCTCAAACTGGGTCTTGGGCAGCGGGTCTTGGTGCGGGTGGCGGAGGCCACACCGGCGACGGGCGGGCTGACGCTGGAACTGCTTGAAGTGGATGGCAAGGCGATGCCGACACCGCCCGGTGGACGCAGGCCGTTGGGGCCGCGCAGGAGCGCGGCGAAATCCCGCGCGCGCGGCTCGAAACTGCGCAAGAAGGCGGCGCGTCGGCGGAAGTGAGCCGCGTGTAGGCGCAGGAAGCGCTTTGATTGGTAGGTGTTTCCGGGTAGTCTCCCGGCCAAAGAACAGGTCGGAAAAACGGCTGAGAGATACAGGTGGTTCAGGTGAGATTTGGAATTTCAATCTTGGCGGCGGTGGTTTTAGCGGCCCCCGTCCATGCGGTCGAGCAATCCTCGCGCCCGGATTTGCGACCCGTCCTGGACGCGGAAATCGTGACGCGCGCCGCGACCACTGGACCACTTATTGAGATCGCAAAGTCGATCCGGCCGATTCCGCGCGGTGAGGCACCAAAAGTCGTGCCGGTGACCCTAGCCTCCGAAAACGTGCGGTTCCAGAACTGGATCAAGGCGTTTCGCGGACGCGCCGCGGCCAAGGGGATTTCCGACGCCGTGCTAGAGCGCGCCTTTGCGGGGGTGACCTACGATCCAGAGGTCATCAAGCGGGACCGCAACCAGTCGGAATTCACCAAGACGATTTGGGATTATCTGGACTCTGCCGCGTCGGACGCACGGGTAAACAATGGCAAAGCGGCGGTCAGAAAACAGCGCGCGGTGCTGGACCGGATCGAGGCTCAGTACGGCGTGGACAAATACGTCGTCGCGGCGATTTGGGGACTGGAGAGCGCCTATGGCACGTTCAAGGGCTCCAAGGATCTGGTGCGCTCGCTGGCAACATTGGCCTTTGACACGCGGCGTGGCGCATTCTTTGAGGGGCAGTTGATCGCGGGGCTGAGGATCATCGAGGCGGGCGATGTGAGCCCGCGCAAGATGACCGGATCCTGGGCCGGCGCGATGGGTCATACGCAGTTCATCCCGACCTCTTATCTCGACTACGCGGTGGATTTCACCGGCGACGGCAAACGCGATATCTGGGGCGAGAACCCGGCGGATGCGCTGGCCTCGACGGCGAATTACCTGAAATCCTTCGGCTGGACGACCGGCCAGCCCTGGGGGGTCGAGGTGCGCTTGCCGGAGGGGTTCGACTATACGCAAGCGGCGCGGGAGAACCTGAAATTGCCCTCCGAGTGGGCGGCGATCGGCATTAAGGATATCCGCGGTAAGGCGGTGCCGGACCATGGCAAGGCCTCGATCCTGATCCCGGCGGGGCATACCGGTGCCGCCTTCATGATCTTCGACAATTTTGAAGTGCTGGAGCGCTATAACACCGCGGATGCCTATGTGATCGGCGTCGGGCATCTGGCGGATCGCATCAAGGGTGGCCCGAAAATCCAATCCGGATGGCCGCGCGAGGACCGCGCCTTGAAACTCGCCGAGCGCAAGGAATTGCAGGAACGGCTGACGGAAGCGGGGTTTCCGACCAAGGTGGATGGACGCATCGGGCCGCTGACGATCAACTCGGTGCGGGCCTATCAGAAGGCGCAGGGGCTGGTGCCGGACGGCTATGCCTCGCTGGCGATCCTGAAGCATCTCCGACAGGGCTAGCCAAGCGCGCGCCGATGGCGTAAGCGCGGCGCAAACTCCCCTATCGAGGCCTTCCAGATGGACCTTCGCAACATTGCGATCATTGCGCATGTGGACCACGGCAAGACGACTTTGGTCGATGAATTGCTGAAACAATCCGGCGCGTTTCGCGAAAACCAATCGGTGGCGGAACGGGCGATGGATTCCAACGATCTGGAGCGTGAACGCGGGATCACGATCCTGGCCAAGGCGACGAGTGTCGAATGGAAGGGCACGCGGATCAACATTGTCGATACGCCCGGGCACGCCGATTTTGGCGGCGAGGTGGAGCGCATCCTGTCGATGGTCGATGGTGTGGTGCTGCTGGTCGATGCCGCCGAAGGGCCGATGCCGCAGACGAAATTTGTCACCTCCAAGGCGCTGGCCCTGGGTCTGCGTCCGATTGTGGTGCTGAACAAGGTCGACAAACCCGATGCCGAACCGGACCGCGCTTTGAACGAAGTCTTCGATCTTTTCGCCAATCTCGATGCCGATGACGATCAGCTCGATTTCCCGCATCTTTATGCCTCGGGGCGGTCGGGCTGGGCGGATGCGGAGTTGACCGGGCCGCGCAGGGACCTCGATGCGCTGTTCAATCTGATCGTCAATCACGTGCCGAAACCGCGCCAGCTCTCGCGCACCGACGAACCCTTCCGGATGCTGGCGACGACCCTGGGGGCCGATCCGTTCATCGGGCGCATCCTGACGGGGCGCGTGGAAAGCGGGCGGCTGGCGACCGGACAGACCGTGCAGGCGATCACCCGGATGGGGCAGAAGCTGGAGCAGTTCCGGGTCTCGAAGATATTGGCGTTCCGCGGGCTTGCGCAGCAGCCGATCGAGGAGGCCTTGGCAGGCGACATCGTGACACTGGCCGGCATGTCGAAGGCGACGGTGTCGGACACGATTGCTGCTTTGGCGGTCGAGGACCCCCTGCCCGCGCAGCCGATCGATCCACCGACGATCTCGGTGACATTTGGGATCAACGACTCGCCCTTGGCGGGGCGCGATGGCAAGAAAGTGCAATCCCGCGTCATTCGTGAACGGCTGATGAAGGAAGCGGCGTCCAATGTTGCGATCAAAGTCACCGACACGCCCGGCGGTGATGCATTCGAGGTGGCGGGCCGTGGCGAATTGCAGATGGGTGTGTTGATCGAGAACATGCGCCGCGAGGGGTTCGAATTGTCGATTTCTCGCCCCCAAGTGTTGTTCCGCGAGATCGATGGGGTGCAGCACGAGCCGATTGAAGAGGCGACCATCGATGTCGATGACGAGTATTCCGGCGCGGTGATCGAGAAGCTGACCGGGGCGCGCAAGGGCGAGCTGGTGGAGATGAAGCCGGCGGGCACGGGCAAGACGCGGATCGTGGCCCATGTGCCCTCGCGCGGGCTGATCGGTTATCACGGCGAGTTTCTGACCGATACCCGCGGGACTGGCGTGCTGAACCGCGTCTTTCATGAATGGGCGCCTTACAAGGGTGCGATCCCCGGGCGACGGGCCGGTGTGCTGATCTCAATGGAGAACGGGGTGTCGGTGGCTTACGCGATCTTCAACCTTGAAGACCGAGGCAGGTTCTTCATCGGTGCGCAGGAGAATGTGTATCAGGGTATGATTATTGGCGAACACTCCCGCGACAATGATCTGGAAGTGAACCCGCTGAAGGGCAAGAAGCTGACCAATGTGCGCGCCTCGGGTAAGGATGAGGCGGTGACGCTGACCCCGCCGATCCGCATGTCGCTGGAGGAAGCGATTGCCTATATCGACAATGACGAGCTGGTCGAAGTGACCCCGAATGCGATCCGGCTGAGGAAGCGTTATCTCGACCCACATGAGCGGAAACGGCAGTCCAGAGTGGCCAGTTAATCCGATCCGCGTTAACCTTTTTGCCGGAAGGGGTTCTGGTCATGCGTTTTCTTAAAGTTCTGTTGTTCTTGCCGCTCGCGGCTTGTTTTGATGCGGAAGCCGATTTGCGGTTTTCGGAAGATGAAATGGTCACTGCGGATGTGAAACTGACGCTCGGGCGGCAGCTTTACGACATGATGCAGTTGAGCGGACAAGGCGCCAGTGCGCTCTGCCCTGAGGCGGCCGAGCGCACCGTTGGGGCGGAGAGTGTGATCTGCGAGTTCACCGAAACCCGCTCACTTGACGACGCCCTGGCCGAGGCGGAAGAGGCCAAGAAAGACGAAGAGTTTCTAAAGGATATGACCATCGAGCGGCTGGATGACGAGCGTTTGCGCATGTCGCTACCGCTCGATTTCAATCAGGTTGAGCGTCCGGATGAGTTGTCTGAGGACAACCCAATGATGCCGATGATGATCGGTGCGTTGGCGGGGCATTCGATCATCTTCCGCGTGCATGCGCTGGAGATCGAAGAGACCAATGCGACCTTGTCGGAAGATGGCACCTCAACCGAGATCGTGATCCCCGCAACCGAGATTTTGCAGCCCTCCGGCGATCTGCCGGAGAGCTTCGATGTCACTTTGAAGTATCGATCTTGCGGGCTCTTCGGGTTCGGCTGTTAACCAGAATAGGCCGCATGGAGGTCAGTGGTCCTGGCTGGGATCGAAGGCAAGGAAATCCTCTTTCAGCGTTCCGCGTTCCTCCTGCTCGCGCACGCGTTTCTCGAACTCCTCAAGTCGGCCCAGTTCAAACGGGCGCACAGGGCGCGGCAGGGCCTCCAGAACTTCTTTCATCGTGTCTTCGGCCCGATTGAGCAGTGCTTTCGGGATACCATCCTGCAATGCCGCATCACGAAGAGCGGCGAGGAAGATGACACCGCAGCGATGCGCCTCCGGGTTGAAGAGCGTCACGCAGGTGTGCTTGTCACAGCAGGCCTGCACAACAACGCTGTCGGTGAAATGGTTCACGCGATAGAAGCCGTCACCGATGCTGAAGCTCCAAACCGCATTGATCCGGTAACATCCGGGCGGCACGCGCAAGGTGCGGTGCCCACAAGGCGCACGCAGAACGGCATATTCGCGACCGCACCATTTGAGCACGGAACCGTCGCAATTATAGACGGTTATATACCAGTTTCGGTCGCTGACTTTGCAGGGATCATCGAGAGCAGAAACCCAGACATCAATGGTTGCAAGGGACATGGGGAGTCCTCCTAAGAAAATAGGTGATACTGAAATGAACGGTGCAGACTGGACGCAGAAAAATGACTGCACCGAGGCTGATGCGCACTGCACAATTGGTAAGTTCGGGGGCCGAATAAGAAATCGTCGGCCATGCGCGGTGCGCGGGCTCAGAATACCTCAAAACGGCGAATTTTTCCTGAGAATCAGGCGGTGTCTTCAGCTTCGGCGAAGATTGGCCTAACGGCGTCTCCCACCGCGATGCGACCGCCTTTCACGATCTCGGCATACCATCCGCCATGGCCGCGCATGGCGTTGTAACCGCCGGAGCCAATGGTCTTTTCCATGCGTGAACAAGGCGCACAGGGGCCGGAGAGTTTGATCCGGGCGTTACCAATTTCCAACTCGTGATGGCGCAGAGCGGTGAGGTTGATACCGGAGATCACGATGTTTCGGCGCAGCATCTCGGGGGTGACTCGTGCCTCGGCCAGCGCGGCAATGACGGGAAGGTGTTCGGCTTGGATAAGTGTGAGGGCGCGTTTTCCGCCGGAGGTGAAGTGATCGCCGATCAGGCCATCGGAGGTGGCTTCGACACTCTCTACGATCTCCACGGGGGCGAGGCGCGCGGGGCGCAGACCGATCCAGTCCACCCGACCGGGTTGGGCATGTCTGCGCATCAACTCTCTTAGGGAACTCACGCGCGATCAGTCGTCGCTGTCGTCGTCCTCAATCTCCGGCATGGGCGCGGGTTCCGCGTTTTCCATGTCCTCTTTGCTCCATTCGCCGGTGTCTTTCGGTGTCTCCGAGCTTGAGGCGTTGCCGTCTTTCTCTCCGCCCATCATCGATCCTCTCCTCAAAGGTGCCTGCCCCGAATGTAGGGTCGGGACAGGCTTTCTCCAAGATCAGTTGATCCGGCGGACCGTATCAAACAACGATTTCGCGTTGTTGTTGAAGTAGGGCGAGAACATCTCCTGCGGCTTGTTGGAGCGGCGATAGCTGTTCACGCCGTTGACGTAATTCGCCGTGCCGAACTTCAGCACCCAGGGGCCGCCAGAGGAGCCGCCGGTGAGGTCAGACCCCACACCGAGCGGTTTCGGCGTACATCCCGGATTGCCGTGATAGGCGAAGGAGGAATAGTTCGCGATCAACCGACGCCCGTTGAATGGCGCGCCTGCAGGATAGCCATGCTGCGCCCAGTGCTGGTATTTCGACCAGTTCCAGGCAAAGCCGAGCCAGCCCACGACCTGACTGATCTTCTTGCCGTTGCGCTTGTGCAGAACGGCAGCACCCATGTCCTGGCATAGGCCTTTCGGAATGCCGTTCTTGTACCATGCATGGCGCACAAAGAGCTGGCGTGCTTGCCACTGGCCATAGGGTGCGGCGCCATCGCGATAGGCGGGCACGAAGACCACGTTGGTCGCCCACCCGCTGGCCTTGTTATTGCCCGCATGCAGGCAGTGACCGGCGGTAAAGATCGCGTTGTTGCCCACCGAACTGGCCGAGCAGACATAGGATCGCCCGTTACGCCGGAAGAAGAGCTTGCCCATGGCGCGATAGGGATACTGCGTGTAGGGCGTGAAGACCTCGTAGCGTGTGAAGGGCGCGGGATAGTTGTACCCGCCCGCGGTCGCCTGCGGCTCGAGGTCTTGCGCCTCAGCGTCTTCCTCGGGCGCGCCGCCTTCGACCACGGTGCCGCCATCCTCATCCTCAGTCACCATTCCCGCGGCCTCATCGACCTCGTCTTCTTCATCGATTTCGATGATATCGCAGGGCTCGGCCTCCAACATCTGGTCTGCCGTCCAGAGCTCGTCGGACCCATCATCTGCCGCCTGAAGCGCCACTTGCGGAGAGGATACATTGCCTTCTGTGGTATCGACTTCGGGCTGGCGACCGCCGTCACCACCTCCGCCTTTAGCTGAATTAGCCATTACTTTTCTCCAATTATTTACTTCAAAATATGCGCGTCAAAAGAGGCCGGTCGCAGCACGACCGAAAGCATAAAAATAAGATGCAATCCAATTGAAGCGCGGTTTTTACATACCACAAAAAGCGAGTCGAATTAAGGTTGCAAACTCAGGAGTGAGCTAAGTTTTGCCGATGCTCAGCTTTGCAGATCGAGGCAAGTCTTTTTGCGAGCTGGGAGCACGAAAGGCGCGCCTGCCGCGTAAAGCTTGCGCACATAGGCCGGGTCATCGCTGCGCAAGATGAGGAGATGCTCTGTGGCACCGATGATCGCAATATCGTCGGGCAATTCGATGCCGGTCTTGGGGATTGCTGCGGTGGCAATCCCGCCCGGCAGCATTGCGAGCAGTGCGGTGCCGAGCCATCCGGCGACCAATAGCGGTATGATCCAGAGCTTGCGCATCAGTAATCGTAAATATGCTCCAACAAGCCGCGCTGGTCACCCAGAAGTTTCACGAGCGCGGTCAGGTCGGTCACTTTCGTGGCGATCAGATAGCGGCGTTCGCGGAAGGAAGCGCGGGGTGTATCGGAGATAATTTCTGCGGTGTTGGTGACCTCGGGTGGGGTCTCACCGAGATAGCTGAGCAGGATGTCATCATTGCCCGCGATCTCGAGAAGCGTGCCGCCTTCCGCCGTGAGAGCCCGCACCAATGTGGTGAACACGCGATAACGCGGAACCTCGGCGATGAGGGGATCGGAGGAGAGGATTTGCACATCCGGCTGGCTGGCAAGCCAGGTCTCGCTGACACCGTCCACTGCGATTTTCATCGTCAGTTGATCGGCGCCAACGGCAGCGGCGGCTTCGGCGATGACCTTGGCATAGGCGGCTTTCGCCTTCCATTCGAGGCCAAGCGCAAGGCGACGCTCCCAGGATCGCGCGCCCTCCACAGGCGCCTCCCAAAGCCGTGTGGTCCAGGCGTCGAAATCATATTTGTACCACGGCACTTGCTGCAGGAAGGTGGCGTAATCGGCGGCCATATCGGCCTCGATTCCGTCCTGCGGAGAGGTCCCGGCCAGACGCGCGATCCGCCCTATTGTTTCCTCGTAGGCCGCCTTGAACAGCATCTCGAGGGTGAAGCTGGCGCCGATGGTATAGATCGTGGCTTTCGACGCAAAGCCGGCCTCACCCAACTCATCCGCCTTCGCTTTCACACCGCAGGCCGAGGACCAGAACCCGGCAACCGCGGAGAGATAGCCGAACCCATGGGGGGCCTCGGTTTTCAGCGTCTCGGCATAACCTTCATAGGCGTAAACGATGTGCCATTCGGGGTAGACCATATAGGTGCGCGCCTCGGGGCGGCGGTCGTCCGGGTCGGTGATGTAGGCCGGTTCGGCTTGCGCGAGAGGTTCACCGCGGCAGGCAAATTCCACGTAAAGGATTGGTCCAGCAATGATCAGGACCAGCGCAAGCAGGGCCAGACCCAGCCATTTGAAAAACCGTTTCACCGGTCGAACAGCTTGGCGGAGAGGACCGCAAAGCCTCCCAAAGCTAGGTGGGGCGTGTTGGCGGCGAGTTTGATCAGGAAGCTGGGATATTCGTAGAAGCCGTAGACGAAAATGCCGAAATCAAGAAAGCCCGAACCGGTGGCCAGACCCAAGAGACCGTCAGCGAGATAGGCGAGCCCGAACCAGGTCAGGAAAATCTTTGAGGCCCGGTGCGAGATCAGCGAGGCTGCAAGCGCCCAGAGAGCTGAGACGAGGTGCAAGAGATCGTCAAAGAGATCAAGGGCGAAGATGCCGAAGGCATTGCCATTCTCATCGATGATTCCGGGGATGGGCAGGTAGTTCAGCGAGGCTGCAAAACCCACCACGATAAAATACCCAAACGCAATTTTCTGAAGCAAAGTCATATGGTTAAGCTCTCGCCATGTAAGTGTCCCACAGCACGTGACGGAACAGGTTACCCGGATCCATCGCGCGTTTCTTTGCCGCGAAGGGGCGCAGACCAGGATAGGCTTTTTCGATCTGGTCCTGCCGCGCGTGCAGGCGGTAGGGCAGATAATAGGAGCCACCGATGGCCAGAACACGGTCGATCAATTCCTGCGTCATGCGCTTCATGTCTTCCTCGGCCCGATGCGATTTCTCCTGAGAGAACAGCATCACGCAAGCGATGCGGTCGCCGGGCGCATAGGACAGCCAACTTTCATTGTCAGGCGCGACGTAACGCAGGGTGATGTTCAGGAGCTCCTGGAAACTCGACGGGATCACTTCGCGGCAGGCGGTAACAAAAAGGCCGAAGCTTTCCGGCGGGATGAAATATTCATGCAGGATATCGGTGCGGGTCGGGTCGCGGTCATCAAGCGTGATGACGGGCTCGTTGAGCAGCGTGTTGCGGGTTGTGTCACCGCCACCGATCCATGGGCCAATATCCGCCTCAAACCACCAACGACGGTGTTTGGCGCGGTCACTGCCCAACTGGGCGCGGAAGATGCGGCGCGCGGTGTGGCTGAGCCAGCCCGACCCCGGAGCAGGCGGAATGTCCGATTGGTCGCGGGTCGGGCGGTAAGTGATCATCAGCGCCTCTTCGAAGAAGCGTTCGATGCCGACATTCATCCGTCCATAAGCCATCTGCACGCCGGTGCCATCCTTGATGGTTTTCACGAAGCGGGGCCCGAACTCCATGGGCGACATCTTCTCGAAAATCGGCTCTAGGCGGGTGTTGACGACCATCTGCATTTCCATCTCGGTGATCACGCCGAGCAAGCCGTAGCCGCCCATCGCGGCCTTGAAAATGTCTGCATTCTCATCGCGCGAACAGGTGATGAGCGAGCCATCGGCGAGCATCATGCGCAGGGATTTCACCGTGGCACCACAGCCGGAAAACGGCACCGGCCAGCCATGGGCGTTCACGGAATAGGTCGCCGCGACACCGAAATCGTTGTTCGATTGCATGACGGCAGGCGAAAACCCGGCGGCATCAAGCTGGGCGATGACCGTAGACCAGCGCGCGCCGGCCCCGCAACGATAGGTGAGATTGGCGCTGTCGATCTCCACCCAATCCTGATCCAGCGTCAGGGTCGTGCCTGCCGCGGTCATGGATTGACCGCCCATGGAGTGGCGGGCGGCGGAGGCGATGAAGGACCGGCCCTCGGATTTCGCCTCTTCCAGCTCGCGGCGCAGGGATTCAACCAGCGCCTGGTCGAATTTCTCATTGAATGTCAGATGTTTGGCGACTTTCGTCGGAGACAGCTCACTGGCATCGTTCAGAAGCAGCGGGTCGTTCACAGGAGCGATTAACTCGCGTCCGACGGGAATATCCTCTGACATGATCCGGCTGGTGGCGTATCCCCCCACCACAGCACCGGTTCCGAACAAAAAAGTTCTGCGGCTGGTCTTGCTCATCTGGTCCCTCGCCCCCTCTTCATTTGGTCCGGGCCGCCTTCTCATGTGGTGACAGGGGGCGGCCCTGTGAAGGGTTGGCCGCAAGATAGGGCGATTTTGGGGCCGAGGTCAAAAACTGACTCGACTCCGGTGGCGTCGCACTTAAAATGAGAACATACAGCGAACATTTGAGTCTGCCGATGCCTGCCCCGCGCCGTGTTCTGTCTTTGTGGTTCCCGCGTCTTTCTGCCGAGCGCCTGATGCGCCGGGAGGGCTTGTCGGAGAGCGCGCCTTTGGCGGTGCTGCGCGAGACTGGCAATATGCAGGTGATCTATTCGATGAATGCGGCGGCCGAGCAGCAGGGCCTGGCCGTGGATCAACCGATGCGCGATGCGATGGCGATGTGTCCCGATCTGGTGACGCGGGTTGCGAACCTGCCGCAGGATGCCGCGTTTCTGGCGCTGTTGCGCCGCTGGGCCGGGCAATTTTCCCCCTGGGTCGGGCAAGAGGACCCCGCTGCGCTGGTGATCGATCTGACAGGATGTGCGCATCTCTTTGGTGGCGAAGTGGCGCTGGTGCAGCAGATTGAGGAGGATTGCGCGCGGTTTGGTCTGTCCGTCTCGGTCGGGATTGCCGATACGGTGGGCGCCGCCTGGGCTTTGGCACGGTACTCGGGGCAATCGGCGCATGTCTTGCGCACCGGAGATGCGATTGATCAGGAAGCGCGGGCAACCCGCTCGCGCGCCGCGAAACGCCGCCATTGGGAACGGGGCGGTGCGCGACCACCCGTTACACCGCCAGAAACCCCGGCAGATCGTATCGCGCCCCCGGGGAAACTGCGGCAGGTGCTTGCGCCTTTGCCTCTCAGTGCGCTGCGGCTTCCGACGGAGACGGTTACGAGCCTTGCCCGCCTGGGTCTGCGCCGGATTGAAGATATCATCGGGATGCCACGCGCGGCTTTGGCGCGTCGGTTTGGGCATGAGGTGCTGAGGCGGCTGGATCAGGCTTTGGGCTTGGAGGCTGAACCGGTGTCGCCCGCGCGGCCCGCATATCACTTCGCAGTGCGCCTGACCCTACCCGATCCGATCGGGTTGGAAGACGATGTGATTGCGGCCATCGACAAGCTTCTTCCGGTCCTGTCGCAGAAACTGCGCGATAAGGGACGCGGAGCGCGGCGTGTGCGTCTGCAACTGTTTCGCACCGATGACACGAGCCAGTCCTTAGAGGTCGCGCTGGCCCGTCCCAGTTGGGATCCCGACCGGTTCCGCCCGCTTCTGTTGATGCGGCTTGGGGAGATCGATGCGGGGTTCGGCATTGATCTGATGCGGCTTGAAGTGCGGCAATCTGAACCGATCCTCGCGCATCAAAATAAGGGGCGTCTGCGCGCCCATCAGACGGAAGGTGAGCAATTATCGCAAAATACGGCGCTGGATGATGTGATCGGACAAATCGGTGCGCGGATCGGGTTGGATCAGATCACGCGCATGCATCCCGCTGAATCTCACATTCCCGAGAAAAGCAGTCTGATCCTGGGGGCGGCTTGGTCTGATCCAGCGCCTGAGTGGCCATGGGTTCGTCATCGGCCCGTGGTGATGTTTCCGCCGGAACTCGTTCATGGAGAAGATACGCCTTTCCCGCCGCAGGAATTTCGGTGGCGCGGGCGGTGGTTGAAGCGTGTGCGTGCTGTAGGGCCGGAGCGGATTGCCCCGGAATGGTGGTTTGAGGAACACAGGTGGCGCAGCGGGTTGCGGGATTATTGGCGGGTAGATGTAGAAACGGGTGAACGGTTATGGCTCTATTTTGCCCATGGCGGGAGTGTGAGCGGTGGCTGGTTTTGTCAGGGGGAATTTGCGTAGATATCTTTCGCCGAATATCGCGCGTTAACAAAACCTGACTCACTTTAAAATTTTTAAACCGCTGTCTGGTCAGGTGAGAACCTGCAAACGTCCGGCATTGCAGATAATGATGAACTGACCGCCACAAATGACAGCATGGTATCCACGCCTCTCAACCTCACGCAACAAAGCCTTGCGACCAATGAAGCGATCTACATCTTCCAAACGTCGTCGAATAACTCCGCCTTTTGTAACAGCTTTTGCGGAAAACAATTGTGACATCCACTGCTGTGCCTTTGACGCTGGCGCAGATGGAAACACAAAGTCAGGAACATGTCTCACTTGTACATTCATGAGCACAGTATCCAAACAGATACCTAAAAGAACATGAACGTCCGAATTTAAAAATTTTAAACTTGGTCACAAAATCTTAAGGCACTCGGCAGTGGGGCAGGCGGTCGAAAGCGCTAATTTGTCGTCTCCAAACCCTCCGGCTGACCGACCACGACGAAATGCAGATCGTCAGGTCTCAAGATGCGCGCGGCGACGCGCTTGATATCGTCCAGCGTCACCGCATTCACATTGTCATTGCGCGTCGCGATGTAGGAGATCGGCAGATCCTGAAACTGCATGCCCGTCAGAATCCGCGCAATCGGCGCATTGCCGTCGAAACGCAGTGGATAGGCACCAGTCAGATAGGTTTTGGCCCGCTCCAACTCCTCTTCGGTCACACCCTCTTCCGCCATTTTGCGCCACTCATCCTTGATCACATCAATCGCCTGCGCCACGCGATCATTCGATGATGCCACTTGCCCGAGATAGAGCGATCCATGCTCGTAGGGTAACAGGTATGACCCCACCCCATAGGTCAGACCGCGCTTCTCACGCACCTCATCCATCAGGCGCGACCCGAAGCCGCCGCCGCCGAGGATTTCGTTCAGGATATAGGCGGCAAAGAAATCCGGATCATCGCGGACGATGCCCTCATGGCCAAAGACCGCGACGGATTGGGGTGTGTCAAAGGGGACAACGGTTTTGCCACCGCCAAGTTGATAAGCCGCGCGGTCGGGCATGGGCGCACCGCTGGCGGACAAATCGCCCAGCAGCTCGTCCAGCACGCGGCCAAGTTCCTCAGGCGAAATGTCCCCGACAGCGCCGATAATCACACGATCCAGAGCCAGGGCATCGCTATGCGCTGTGCGCATATCATCAGCGGTCAGCGCGGCGACGCTCTCCGCGGTGCCTTCAATGGCGCTGCCATAGGGGTGATCGCCGAAGGCCGCCAGATCAAAGGCTTCGCGCGCCAGATGGTTGGGGTCTTTCTGATCAGACGCGATAATCGAGAGCACCTGTCCGCGGACGCGTTCCAGCGCTACGGCGTCGAAACTCGGTTGGGTTATGGCAAGTTTCAGAAGCGCCAAGGCCTCGTCTCGGTTCTCAGTCAGGAATTCCGCGGAAATCGACACCGAGTCGTCACTGACATCAAAGCCAAAACTCGCCGCAAGGCTCTCTCTCGCCGTAGCGAATTCGGTCGCATCGAGATCACCGGCACCTT
Organism: Paracoccaceae bacterium; assembly: GCA_028284705.1. Lineage (GTDB taxonomy): Bacteria > Pseudomonadota > Alphaproteobacteria > Rhodobacterales > Rhodobacteraceae > Litoreibacter. The sequence continues at coordinate 80,709 of JANQRE010000043.1, forward strand.
CTTCCAAAAGCCCGGTCATCAGGTTCATCGCGCCGCGTTTGCCGGAGCGATCGAGGGACGCGCCACCTTTGAACCGGACTTCAAGCGCGGTGAAGGGGATGGAGCGCTCTTCGACCAGCCAAGCGGTGATGCCGCCGGGCGAAGTGACCTCCAGAATATCCACCGCGGCACGCGCGGGCAGAGCGGCAACAAGGGTCAGGGCAAGGATGCAAGCAAAACGGATCATTGGCTGACCTCCACCGTCTCAGTCTCTGTTTGCGGCTTGCGATACCAGCCGGTGACCGCGTTCTGCCGTTCGAAGATTTCGCGAGCGGCGGCCATGATATCTTCCTCGGTCACAGCCTTCAGAAGACCGGGCCAGGCTCGCACGTCTTCGACGGTCAGACCCGAGGTCAGCGCCGCGCCATATTTGCGCGCAGTGCCACCGACATCGTCCTGGGCGTAGATCAGGGACGCACGGATCTGAGTCTTCACACGCTCCAGTTGTTCGGGATCGACGCCCGTCTCAAGAAACTTCGCGACCTCTTTGTCGAGCTCTGCTTCGGCCTCGGCAAGCGTGTAGTCTGGGGTCGGAACAATCACGAGGCCGAAGGTCGTGTCATCATAGTTCACCCCGCTGTAAAAAGCCGAGGAGTAAACCGCGCGATTGGTGTCCACCTGCAACGCCCGTCCCAGAACGGAGGTCGCGGAACTGCCGCCAAGCACTTCCGCCAGCATGGTCAAGGCGGCGGCTTTTTCCTGATCGCCGGGGTCCCGTTCCGGGGCAAGATAGGTGCGGATCACATAAGGTTGCGCGACGCGGGGGTCCTCGTAGATCAGGCGGCGCTCGGAGAGTTGCGGCGGCTCTTGCGGGCGGAAGCGCTGACCAAGGCCCGGGGTTGGTTCCAGCGGGCCATAATGCTTCTTGGCCAATTCCTCGACTTCAGCAGGATCGACATCTCCGGCAACCACCAGCACCGCATTGTTTGGCGCGTAGAAGGTGCGGTAAAAATCAAGCGCATCTTCCATATCAAGCTCTTCCATCTCGTGGCGCCAGCCGATGATCGGGATACCGTAAGGGTGATTGAGATACTGCGCGGCACGGCGCTGTTCGCCGAACAGGGCGCCGGGATCGCTGTCAGTGCGCTGATTGCGCTCTTCGAGGATCACGTCGCGCTCCGTCACGATATCCTCCTCGGTGAGGCGGATATTGCGCATCCGGTCGGCTTCCATTTGCATCATCAGCTCAAGCCGGTCGGCGGCGACGCGTTGGAAATAGCCGGTGTAGTCCCAGGAGGTGAACGCGTTGTCTCGCCCGCCATTGGCCTCGACGATCTCGGAAAACTCGCCCGATTCCAGGTTTTCGGTCGCTTTGAACAGCAGATGTTCGAGGAAATGCGCGATGCCGGACTTACCGGGCGGCTCATCGGCGGCGCCGGCACGATACCAAAGCATGTGAACCACGACCGGAGCGCGATGATCCTCGATCACCACGGCTTCCAGACCGTTTTCCAGTTCAAAGGTGGTGACGTTCTCGGCGGCCCAAAGCGGCGCGGCGATCAAACAGGCGAAAATCGAAGCAATGAGGCGGCGCATTATGTCTCCCTCAAGAAATGCAATCTTACGAACAGATGTAGCAGCTTGGCTGGATTTCGACAGCCTTACAAACGGGTTTGTGAATGAGCGTAAATCCCCGGGACCTTAGTCTTCAATGATCGTGGCCTCAGGCGGCGCGGACGATGTGCGGATGCCTAGGCGGCGCATGCGCTCAAGCTCGGCATATTGATCGAGCGACTGCTCGCGATAGGCCTTGTAATAGACATTCACATTGAAAACGCGTTCCAAAAGACGCCCATCATTCTTACGACGGAATTCGAGGTCTTCTTCCGCGAGCGCCTGGCGGATGTTGGGCGAGACGCCATAGCGCGACGCATAGGCCACGAGACCGTTGTCGCGGACACCACCCGCCGGGTTGCCACCAAGCGCAATCGTAGCATCTGCAAGCGGCGTGGCATCAACGCGGTTTGCACCACCTGGGGTCGGCTGCGGCAGCGGCTGAGAGGCGATACCTTCGGGAATTTCCAACGGTTTATTGGGCTGGATCGCAAACTCGTCCGGACCCTCGGTGTTGGATTTCACGTTCAGAAGTTCAGGCGTGCGATTGCGATAGGCTGCGCAGCCCGTCACCGATGTGACGACGATTGTCGCGATCAGGATTGCTGCTAGACGCATGCGCCTCGTTCCTCTTTTTCGCCTGTTTTAACCGATCCCTGCGTCCGCGTCACGAGGCATTTGTTTTCAGCCCATGATCATCGAACGCAACTAGAAGGAAGGCGCCCGCGAAGATGAAGATGTCAGCGATATTGAAGATATAGGGGTTGTTGATGCCGCAACAGGACATGTTGAGGAAATCTGCGACAGCGCCGTAGATCACCCGATCCAGCGCGTTGGCGAGGGCACCGCCGACGATCAGACCAGCGCCCATCAGGGTGATCGTGCGTTTCAGTGTGCGCTTTGCCCAGATGACAAGAAGGGCGGAAATCCCGAAGGCGAGCACGATCAGGACCCAGCGCATCACCTCCGGGCTGTCGGAAAAGAGGCCGAAATTGATCCCGGGGTTCCAGCCGAATTTGAAGACCAGCAAGGGCGGCACGATGTCGATGCGGTCGCCTTCAACCATGCCCAGCACGCGCATCACGTAGTATTTCGACAATTGGTCGATTCCGAAGGCTAAGACGGCTGTCACGAAGAGACGCTGCATATCAGTGCCGGAAATGCCGCATGCCGGTGAGAACCATCGCAAGGCCCGCCTCATCTGCTGCGGCGATCACCTCATCATCTCGCATCGACCCGCCCGGTTGGATGACGCAACTCGCTCCCGCCGCTGCGGCTTCAAGCAATCCATCAGCGAAGGGGAAAAATGCGTCGGATGCAACGGCAGACCCTTTGGTGAGCGGCTCCGGCAGGCCCAGCGCCTCGGCCATACGTTCGGCCTTTTTGGCGGCAATCAGGGCGCTGTCGACGCGGCTCATCTGCCCTGCCCCGACCCCCACGGTCGCGCCGTCTTTCACATAGACAATCGCGTTGGATTTGACATGCTTGGCAACCTTCCAGGCAAAAAGCAGGTCCTGCATCTGCGCATCGGTCGGTTTGATCTTCGTCACGACCTTCAGGTCGGTGAGGTCGACATGCCCCACATCCTTGTCCTGATAGAGATAACCTCCGGCGACCTGCCGCACGGTCATGGATGCCGCGCGTGGATCGGGGAGACCATCCGTGGTGAGAAGGCGCAGGTTCTTCTTTTTGGCGAAGATGTCCTTGGCCGCGTCATCGGCACCGGGGGCAATGACAACCTCGGTGAAAATCTCAACGATCTCTTCGGCGGTCGCCCCATCAAGGGGTTTGTTCAACGCCACGATGCCACCGAAGGCGGAGGTGCGGTCGCAATCGAAGGCTGCCTTATAGGCGTCTTTCAACGACGCGCCACGGGCCACACCGCAGGGGTTAGCATGTTTGATGATCGCACAAGCCGCACCCTCAGACGGGTCAAACTCTGCGACCAGTTCGAACGCAGCATCTGTGTCATTGATATTGTTGTAGCTGAGTTCCTTGCCCTGATGCTGAGTTGCTGTCGCAACTCCGGGACGGTCGGACCCGTCCACATAAAACGCCGCCGACTGATGCGAGTTCTCACCATAGCGCAGGGTTTGCGCGAGCGTGCCGGTGACGGAGCGGCGGCGCGGCGTTTCATCCAGAGCGCCGGTCATCCATTGCGAGACCGCCGTGTCATAGGCGGCAGTGCGGGAATAAACCGTCAGCGCAAGGCGTTGGCGGAACGCATAAGAGGTCGCGCCGTCATTGGCCTCGAGTTCGGCCAGAAGTGCTGCGTAATCCTCCGGGTCGGTGACGACACTGACAAAGGAGTGGTTCTTGGCACCGGAGCGCAGCATCGCCGGGCCACCGATGTCGATGTTTTCGATGCAGGTGGCGTAATCCGCGCCGGAGGCCACGGTTTCTTCGAACGGATAAAGGTTCACCACCAGCAGATCGATCGGCCCGATGGCGTGGGTTTCGAGAGAGGCCGCATGATCGGGATTGTCCCGCAGGGCCAGCAAACCGCCATGCACCTTGGGGTGCAGTGTTTTCACGCGGCCATCCATCATCTCGGGGAACCCGGTCAGATCGGCCACATCGCGCACGTCCAGCCCAGCATCCCGGATCGCCTTGGCAGACCCGCCGGTCGAGACCAATTCCACACCGCGCGCTGTTAGCGCCTGGGCAAGGTCAACGAGACCTGTCTTGTCGGAAACGGAAAGCAGGGCGCGGCGCAGCGGCACGAGATCGGGCATGGAGGTTTTGTCTCAGCAGTGGTTAGTCCAATGCCAGCGAGAGGTCCTCCTCCAGGTCGCGGATCACCGCATCGGGCTCTTTCGCTTTGGTGAAAGACCAGCTGACCTGGCTCGCATACTCCATCACACGCGCAGATAAAACGATCTGTTGCGTCGCACGTGGCTTCAGACGTGTTTTTTCGAGATAAACACTGGGTTCGAGGGTCGCTGAGCCCGGCCCATGAATGCGAAACACCCAGATCTCGCCGGATTTCAGCGCCATCGAGACGGCGGAGCCACCCATATCGACCTCCGCCTGAACCTCCGGATGCAGGTGGAAGCGCAGCGAGTAGTGCACACCGGCAAGTGCTGTGGCGTCCATGTGGCGTTCAAAGCGGATGCGGTCGACCTCACTGAGGCAACCGAGCGTGTCTTCGCCGACGATGCCGCGCCCGTTGTAGTTCAGTTCCAGCACCCGGCTGTGGGTCAGGCCGAAATCGGCAACATAGCCGTCATGGCTGGCTGTGATGCGCGCCATCTCGTTGGAATGGCTAATTGCGCCCTGCACTTGCTTTGGCGCTTTGATGAGGAGTTCGCTACCATCTTCGGCCAGTTTCGCGGAGGAGACCCCGTCGATGGAGAGCGTGGAGTGGGAGGGGGTGGCGCGACCCGCGCGCCGCCAGTCGGGGCCAAACGAGTGCCCTGCGCCGCAATTGACGATGATCGGGCGGCGACCGGAGGTCAGCTCGAAAGCAAGCGTCGAAGCATGAGCATCGCGGGACGAGGCACGCGCAGGGGGCGGTGCGATATCGGCGATGAGCGTCGTGCGACCGGCGCTGAGACGGGCGAACCCCATCGCGATGTTGGGAATCGGTCCGGTTTTGACATTCGATCCGGCAAGCGCCTGATCGAGCCACCCGGGCGCACCGATGCCGCCACCGTGAAAACGTGCCAGGCTGCCGTCGGAATGGCGCAGCGCGCGCAAGGTCGGAACGATACGCTCAATTGCCTTGAGATGCGCCTCGGCGGGTTCGAGATTGTGGTCGCGCAAGGCGTCTGCTGCCCAGTTCAAGAGCGTCAGAACCTCCATCAGCTCTTCAGGATTGCGCGTCACCAGCCCGCCATCGCCGCCAACCTTGTCAGCGCATTCGCGTGCCAGCGCCTGGCTGGCTGGTTCGACAAGATCTTCCATGCCTTCCAGAGCGAGACCGGCATAGATCAGACCCGTCAGAGCTTCGAACCGTGGCAATCCACGCGACGCGGTGGACCAGCGGCGCGCGAGAAAAGAGGTCTGGTAGGAAAGCGATTTGAAGTAAGCAGTGGATTGTTCCGGCGTGCGCCCGTTCAGCAGAAAAATCGCGTGGTTGATCCAGCGAATGACGCGGCGACCAGTCAGATCGGGCGACCAGCCGAGACCTTTGCCCGCACCGTACCAGTCGATCCAGGACCAAAGCCAATCCTGCGCCAAGGCGCGTGCGTCGCCGTCACCAATTGCCGCAAGATCGTCGAGCCATGTGAAACCATGACGTTCCTCGTCCAGCGCCGGGGTTTGCGCTTTCAGCGCCCAGAGGTTTTCGCCCGGAGCCTCAACCAGAAAGCCGCCCATCTGGAAATTTCCGACGAGAAGCTGCTTGCCACGCGCATAGGAGCCGATGGTGCGGGGCTCAGGCTGGCTGACAAAACCGGTCGCAACATGTTTGGCTCCACCCAGACGCGCGTGAAGCCGATCCATAATACCAAGTTGCTGCCCCGCAGAATTTGCGGGGATAAATTGAGTTCGCAGACCCATGCCTCACCACCGAGCGTTGTTTTTATTGTTCTTTTTGCAAAGGATAACCTGTGGATAAGTCCTCTGTCACGTTTTGCGCAAAAGACAGTGGTAAAAACCGTCCAAACCGCCGTATTCCGGCCACAGGTCGGGGTGGGTTCTGATGCCGCCGTCTTCGCGGCGCCAGGCCTCGGGGATACCGTCAGGCAAGGTCGCGTCGATCTGTAGCTGTCGGCGGGTCAGCGCCTGTTTGATCTGGCGCTCGCCCTCCTCGGGCAAGAGCGAGCAGGTGCAATAGACCATCCGTCCACCGGGCTTCAGCCAGGCGACGGCGCGGTCGATGAGATCGGATTGCAATTGAAACAGCGCATCGAGATCGCGGCCTGTCTTGGCGAAGGGCAGATCGGGGTGGCGGCGAATAGTGCCGGTGGCACTGCAAGGCGCATCGAGGAGGACAGCGTCGAATTTGGGCTGCGGGTCGGCTTTGATGGCGTCGGCGACGACAATCTCGGCGGAGAGATTGGTGCGGGCCAGGTTCTCGCGTACCCGCTGCATGCGGGTCGTTGAGATATCGAGCGCTGTCACGTTCGCTCCAGTCTGCGCGAGTTGCAGGGTCTTGCCGCCCGGCGCGGCGCAGAGGTCGAGCACCTCCTCGCCGGGTTGCGCATCAAGAAGCTTCGCGGGCAGCGCTGCTGCGGCATCCTGAACCCACCAGTCGCCCTCGGCAAACCCGGTAAGTTCGCTGATCTGCACCCGCTCGGGCAGGCGCACCGATCCGGTGGGCAGGAGCGTGCCTCCGAGTTTTTCGGCCCAGGCAGCCGGGTTGTCTTTGGCGGTGATATCCGTGGCCGCACCCAGCGCATGGGCCGCCTCGATGGCGCGCGTGGTGTCTTCATCGAAAATATGCACCAGACGCCGCCGCAACCATTTGCGCAACTCCGGTGGCGGGAGAGTCTGCCACAGGTCAGGACCCGTCTCAGCGACTTTGCGCAGCACGGCATTGGCGAGCCCGGTATAGGGCCGTGCTTTCGGGATTTTGCGCATAAGGGTGACGGTGCTATCGACCACGCCATGGGCTGCCGCCTTGTCATGACAAAGCTCCAGCGTTGCCAGACGCAGGACGTTCAAAGCAGCCACAGGCGGACGTTTCTTCAGATGCGGATCGAGGATTTCATCACATCGGCCAAGCTGGCGGAGCGTCTCGGTCGCAAGCCTCTGTGCGCGGGCACGATCCGCGGGGTCCAATCGCTCAAGCTCGCCGGTCAGGTCTGAAAGCTGGCGATGCTCCTCCAGCACACCCCAAAGCATACGTACCGCGGCACGACGGGCGGCAAGACCGGGTTTGGGAGGCGCTTTGGCTTGTTTCATGACTGCGCCCGCGTATATCAGAGTGACGACACCCACAAGCGGGACCGATCCGATGGCCGAAAAAGACGACCTGCCCCCAGAAGCGCAGCGCGCCCTGGCGGAAGCCGAAGAGCGGCGCAAAAAGGCTAAGGAGTTGGATTTGCCGACCGAGTTGGGCGGTCGTAAAGGGCCGGAGCCTGTGCGCTATGGCGATTGGGAGAAGAAGGGGATCGCGGTCGATTTCTGACCGGCTCAGCGCAGCGTCAGGACCGCCGACATGCCGGTCCCGCGATCTGAGGCAAAGCGGATTTTGTTGCCGTTCACGCGCACTTCCTGGCAATTCGGTCCGAAATCACGCTGTCCCCAATAGAGGTCGCGGCAAAAATAGCCATCGCGCCAGACCCAGGCACCGGAAACCTCGCGACCATAGGCTTTGCCGCCAATTTTGCCGTCGGGTGTGACAAAAACGGTGATGCCCATGATGTTCATGGTCTTGCCGTTGGTGATCGAGAGGAACTCATCCTTCGAGCTGACCTTCTTGAAACTGGCGCTCGCCATGGCCGGAAATGCCAAAGCAAGCACAGCGGCAAAACCAATAGCCAGAACTCTCAGACGTATCATCGCAAATCCCCGAATGTTGCAACATGAGGTTTACGATCCGGGATTGGTTTTGGATCACTCTCTTGGGAACCCCATTCCTCAACGGCAGAGTGATTGAGCTAACGGGCCCCTAGAGCCCAAGCACATCCATCATGTCATAGGAACCTGGACCCTTGTCCTGCCCCCAGATCGCCGCCTTCACCGCACCGCGGGCGAAGATACCGCGATCTGTCGCCAGGTGACGCAGCACAATGCGCTCTCCATCCGCGGCGAAGATCACGTCATGCTCCCCAACGACATCTCCGCCACGAATGGCGGTAAAGCCGATGTCACCCCGTCTCCGCGCACCGGTGATGCCGTCGCGGCCACTGTCCCGCACGTCTTTCAGCGACACGCCACGTCCTGCGGCCGCGGCTTCACCCAACATCAGCGCGGTCCCGGACGGGGCGTCGACCTTGTGGCGGTGATGCGCTTCGATCACCTCGATGTCGAAATCATCGTCGAGCGCCTCGGCTACCTTCTGTGTCAGACGAACCAACAGATTGACGCCAAGGCTCATATTTCCGGCTCGAATAATCGTTGCGTGGCGGGCAGCTGCCGCGAGTGTGGTGAGGTGGTCTTCGGTGAAGCCAGTAGTGCCAATCACATGCACGACACGTGCTTGGGCGGTGAGCTCGGCATGGGCCAGGGTCGCGTCAGGCGAGGTGAAATCGATCACGGCGCGAGCCTTGGCAATCACCTCAATCGGATCGTCGGTGACCGGCACGCCAAGCTCGGCCCCGCCCATCGCGACACCAAGGTCCTGACCGGCCCATGCGTGGCCCGGGCGTTCCGTCGCACCGACTAGGCGCAGCTTGTCGGAAGCTTGTACCGTCTTGATCAGCATCTGCCCCATGCGGCCAGAGGCTCCCGTGATCACTACGCCAGGCAAGTCGGACATGATTTCGCTCCTTTGTCTGGCGGAGGTTTAGGGTCGGTTGCATGGGCCTGACAAGAGGCTTAAGTGACGGCGCATGGCAAAGAACTCCCATTTCTCGAGCGCCGGACCGTCGCAGCGGCAGTTGCGCGTCGGTGAACTGATCCGTCGCACGTTGGCCGATGTGCTTAATCGCGGCGATATCCATGATCCGGACCTGAACCGCCTGTCGATCACGGTCAGCGAAGTGCGCACCACGCCCGATCTCAAGGTTGCCACTGCATTTGTGCTGCCTTTGGGCGGTGATAAGCGGGAGGAGGCTTTGGGGGCACTGCGTCGCAACAAAGGAGAGCTCCGGCGCGCAGTGTCGAAACAGATGACGCTGAAATTCTCCCCCGATCTGAAATTTGTACTCGATGACAGTTTCGACCGGATGGACGATACGCGCAGGCTTCTCAACTCCGACGAAGTGCGGCGCGATCTGGATGGAGATGATGCTTAGGCGTCTTCTGGTGGCGATAACCTGCGTTGCCGGGATGGCGCAGGCCGAAGATACCTGTCGCACGATTGAGCATTTGGGTGACAGCTATGATGTCTGTTCAACAATGGATGCATCCCGGATCGACCTCTGGCGCGCGGATGCGTTTGGTCAGATTTACGGTGAGTTTTCGGCCATCGACGCAAAGCTCGCAAAGACCGGCAAGGCCCTGTCTTTCGCGATGAATGGCGGCATGTATCACGACGACCGCCGCGCCGTAGGCTATTACGTGGATGTGCACGGGCTTCAGACGCCGCTCATGACCCGGGAAGGGCCGGGCAATTTCGGCTTGCTGCCCAATGGTGTGTTCTGTGTGGAAAATGGCGTGGCAACGATCACGGAAAGCCGTTCGTTCAAAGCCGCCCCGAAGGATTGTCGGATCGCGACGCAATCCGGGCCGATGCTGGTAATCGATGGCGAGTTGCATCCGAAATTCCTGCCCGACAGCGCCTCGCGCAAATGGCGCAATGCCGTAGGGGTCGCCGCGGATAGCACGGTGTATTTTGTGATCTCGAATGGGGCGGTGCGGTTCCATGGTTTTGCCACCCTGTTCCGCGACGTCCTGAAGACGCCGAATGCCCTATTCCTCGACGGCACGATCTCACGCTTTCACGCACCGGCTTTGGGACGCTCCGACAGCGGCGCACAAATGGGTCCGATCCTCGGCGTGATCGCGGAGGCGGAGTGATGGCGCGGCGCAGGAAGGGTCGCGATATCTCGGGCTGGTTGATCGTCGATAAACCCGCCGGGATCACCTCCACGTCAGTCGTGAACAAAGTGCGTTGGGCGTTTGAAGCGAAGAAGGCCGGGCATGCGGGCACGCTGGACCCGGCAGCGACCGGTTTGTTGGCCGTTGCCCTCGGCGAGGCGACGAAGACGGTGCCTTATGTGACGAATGATCTGAAAGCCTATCGGTTTCTAGTACGGCTCGGGCAGACGACGAATACCGATGACGCTGAGGGTGAGGTGATCTCCGAGAGCGATCTCAGACCATCGGACGCCGAGATTGCGGACGCACTGCCGCAGTTTCGCGGTCAGGTCGAGCAGGTGCCGCCGCAATTCTCTGCCGTGAAGATCGATGGGGAGCGGGCCTATAAACGGGCACGCGACGGCGAGGCGATGGAGTTGGATGCGCGATCGCTTTTTGTGGACAGCCTCGATGTCGTGTCGCGCCCCGATCCCGATCATGTCGAACTGGAGATGGTCTGCGGCAAGGGAGGCTATGTGCGGTCCATCGCCCGCGATCTGGGCGAGCACTTGGGTTGTGGCGGGCATGTGGTCTGGCTGCGCAGACTCTGGTCTGGACCTTTTGATCTGGAACAGGCCGTGACACTGGAGCAGATCGAAGCCCTGGCCAGAACTTCCGAGATTGATGACTTGCTCCTGCCTCTTGAGACCGGATTGGCGGACCTGCCCGAATTGCCCTGCGATGCCGTTGCAGCAGGCAAGATGCGAAACGGCAATCCCGGCATGGTTCGGCCTGTGGTCGAACTCTCCTATGGCGATCTGGCTTGGGCTTCCTGCGATGGCGAAGCGGTCGCTGTCGGGCATTATCGCGCCGGTGAGTTGCACCCGGCGCGGGTCTTTGCCCGCTCCACTTGATCGCGCGTTTTGTAACAATTCACTGCCGCGAGCCGCGGCCCCGGTCCTGATCGCGGTGCAAAAGCGTGGTTTTGTTACAAAAGCTCACGGAGAGCGGTGTGCTGGATGAGTGTTTCGTGAAGTATCTGCACATAAGTCGGATTTCGAAGTAGTTTCTGTGCAAATTTACATATCACCTCGGAGTTCATCTCATGACACGCATAGCACAATTCTGGACGATCCTCACTGCAGGCGCCCTTGCCACTATCGCCTTTGACCTCTTCGGTCAGGCGCTCTCTCCCCTCTTTGGCTTCGCCAAACTTGCCCCGGTCGGCCTTGCCCAAGGCACCGTGAAAGCCGTCTTTGGCGCCGCGCCGAAGGGCATTGGCGATCTGGTCCACATCCTGACCGGCCTCTTCATCTATTCCTTCAGTTGGGCGCTGGTTGCGCGCCCGATCCAGAAGGCCGTGCTGCCCTCCTTGCCCTGGATCGTGACTGCTGTCGTTTACGGAATCGGCCTTTGGGTCTTCGCGCTTTATGGCGTGGCGCATCTGATTGCGGGCAACAAACCTTTCCTCGGGTTTACCGGCATCACTTGGGTCGCGCTCTGGGGACACATCCTCTACGCGGTCGTCGTCGCCGCGGTGATCGAATGGAAACCCCGCGCGAGCGCTCTGGCCGCTTGAACCCCGGATCATGGGCTGGCATGAGATCGGCCCATGATCACCCGCACCCATCAGAAAGGCGACGCGGCTTCGGTCGCGATCTACTCACCGTGTGAGAAATACCGCTACGCGCTGACCCGGGTCTGGGACGCGGTAGGCGGCAAGGTCAGTTTCGTGATGCTGAACCCCTCCACGGCAACGGAAGTGCAAAACGACCCCACAGTGGAACGTTGCGAGAGACGCGCGCGCGCCTTGGGATATGGCGCGTTTCGCGTGACCAATATCTTCGCCTGGCGCGACACCGATCCCAAGCAGATGCGGCGGGCAGCCGATCCTGTGGGACCGGAGAATGACGTAGCGATTGCGGAGGCGTGTCTCTGGGCGGATCGTGTTGTCTGCGCCTGGGGTACCCATGGCGCGTATTTGGAGCGCGGACCTGCCGTTGAGGCTCTGGTGCGTGAAACAGGTGTCACACCTTATCACTTGGGCCTGAGCAAAGACGGACACCCGAAACACCCGCTTTATATCGGGTATGCGGTGCAGCCTCAGGTCTGGGTGTAGAACTCGTCGCAAATAGAGATACCCCGAACTGCAAAGGCATTTCGGGGCCGCTCAATAGTCCTTCAGTCGACCGATGATCCTCGTCGGGGTTACGGGGTCGGCGGCACGCTCGGACCGAACTCGGAAGGCACGAAGATAAGGTCTCCCTGTGTCAGACCCGTCGCACCGCGCACGATGGCCGCGACATTTCCATCAATCAGCACCTGCGTATCACCACTGACCTCGTTGAAGGTTATGGTGGGCTGGGCTGTGGTCTGATCGTAGAAGATGCCAATGCTGTCGGTTCCACCCACATAGTCCGCGATCTCTGCGCCGTTTCCGTCGGTCAACCAAGTGCCGAGCGCAAACCCGTCGGCACCTCCACCACCGGTAGCAGTATCGCCGTTCCCGATCACCAGAACATCGGCACCGTCCTCACCAAAGAGGAGGTCGGCCCTATCGAAATCTGTTGCAGAATAGAGGCCGTCGACAACGCCATCTTCAACTCCGATGAGCAAATCGTCTCCGCCACCACCCCGCAAGGTGTCCGTGCCGAGATCGCCGTTCAGGATGTCGTTGCCAGCCTGGCCAAACAGGTTGTCGTCACCTTCACCGCCAATGAGCGTGTCGTTACCGCCACCGCCATCGACGGAGTCGTTGCCAGCGCCGCCGTTCACGACATCTGAACCTTCACCGCCACCAACGGTATCATCGCCGTCGCCACCGTTGACATTGTCGTCTCCACCGACGCCAAAGACGAAGTCATTTCCGGGTCCGCCATCGAGCGTATCATTGCCTTCACCGCCGTTGATGCGGTCAGCGCCGAAATTGCCGTCGATGATGTCGTTGCCACCCGCGCCGAACAGGATGTCATTGCCGCCATCGCCGCGGATATTGTCGGCCCCTTCACCGCCATTGGCACTGTCATTGCCGATACCGCCATCAATGGTATCGTCTCCAACGCCGCCGCTGAGGGTGTCGTCGCCGGCATTGCCGTTCAAAACATCGGCGCCTTCAGAGCCGCGAATGATATCCGCACCGTTGCCACCGTTCACGGTATCATCGCCGCCGCCACCGTCGATCACATCGTCTCCGCCGAGCCCGTTGATCAGTTCTCCGATGGATTTGCCTTCAATTGTCTCAGGGTTATCGGTACCGTTGATTTCGGTTTCAGCAACCGGATCGTCGTCATCCCCAAAAATTTCGACCAACAGGCCGATCATCGTCAAACTCAATAACGCGACTCCGAACATCGTACTTCCCCAAAGTTACCCGCAGACAGATTACAGGCGGATGGTAGCTCAACACTTCACAAAATTGCCAGAAAAAAGCCCCAATTAACCGTTTGTTAATGAATGGATTTTCGCATTGTTTCCGAATCAGACGCAGTTCCCCAGGACGATCCCGTATCGTTGCCGCCGACGAGTGCCAAATGTGGCGCAATTGTGGCGGCCAGAGAATTGCCCGAAAAGAATCCTCTTTCCATATCTGCAGAATCTTTCTATACGCCCGCATCCGCATATGCGCGGATCCTCCACGGGCCTTGCTGGACGACATCCCGGCTTGCGCCATAACCCTTAAGCTTAAAGGAGACCCCGATGTCGATTACTGCTGAAGAGAAGTCCAAACTCATCAAAGAGTTTGGCACCAAAGACGGCGATACCGGATCTCCGGAAGTCCAGGTTGCGATCCTGACCAGCCGCATCAACACCCTGACCGAGCATTTCAAAACCCATAAAAAAGATAATCACGGTCGCCGTGGGTTGCTGAAAATGGTGGCTCAGCGTCGGAAGCTTCTGGATTACACGAAGAACAAGGACGAGGCGCGCTATCAGGATCTGATCAAGAAGCTCGGCATTCGCCGCTAACTTCTTGCGCCAGAACGACAAGGGGCCCGACGGGCCCCTTTTTTTGTTTGCGCCTCTAGAACCCGATGAACCGGTCCGCCAAGGCCATGAAGAGTGGGATTGAGAGGATCGCCACCGGTGTGCCGAGCCCTGTGGAGGTGCCAACATATGCCGATGGGTTCGCCTCGGGCAGTGCTCCGCGCATGGTCGGCGGGCCGGAGATGTCCGAACTCGATGCGGCCATTACTGACAGCAGGACCACGCCGCCTGCCGAGAACCCGGTCAGGTGATGCGCGATCAGACCCGCACCGAACCCCAGCAGGCCATGCACGATCGGAGCCGTCAGGCCGTAGAGGATATAGGCATGCGCCACTTTCCGCATCTCGGACAGGCGCGACCAGGCCTCCATGCCCATCACCAGCATCAGGATCGACAGAAGTCCGCGGAAGAGCGGCTCGTAGAAGCTCTCGAACACCGCGTCGGGCCGGGCGAACAGGCCAAGGGCGAGGCCCAGCAACAGGGCCGAGATCGCCGAGCTGCGCAGCGTATCGACCAGAATGCCTTTGATCATCTCACCGTCAAAAGCGGTCGGCCCAGCCGCGCCGCCCAGCGTCATCGTTCCGTCCCCGCTGGCGGTGGCCGCCTTGCGCTGTGCGCTCATCCGGGCAAGCACGATGGCGGTCACAAGGGCGGCGATGTCCATGAACGGATACAGCGCGCCGATGAACCCCTCATAGGCGATGCCTTCGCCATCCAAAACGGCCATGGACGCGGCAAGCGTGGAGGCCGAGACCGCCCCGAAGAGACCCGCGGTCGCCATGCCGTCCATCGGCGAGACGCCTCGTAGCTTGACGATGGTTTTGGCGCCGATCAGCACGATCCCGATGCCCACAAGCGCCGCAGCCATGGCGGGCACGGCGAGAGAGATCAGATCGGCCTCGCGCACCGAAATACCGGCACTCATGCCAACCTTCAGCAGCAGGATCAGGACGACAAAATTGTAGACCGGCTCGGGAACTTCGAGCCGGGACCCAAGGGCCGCCAGGAGCATGCCGCCGATCAGAAACGCCAGCGTGGGTTTCTGCAGCTGGGCGAGCATGGTTGTGACGATGTCGGCGGCGAGATCCATCTCGGCGATCCTTCTGGGTTGATCTGGCAGGGGAGATAGGGGGCCGGAAAGCGGAAGAAAAGTATATCTTTCCGATGAATTCGTTCTATTTTAGTGAATATGCTGAATTATCATCATTTGCGTTACTTCCGGGAAGTCGCCCATGAGGGCAATCTCACGCGCGCCGCCGAACGGCTGAATGTGTCGCAATCGGCCCTTTCGACGCAGATCAAGCAATTGGAAGAGCGTCTGGGGCACGCGCTGTTCGAGCGGATCGGGCGGCGGTTGGAGCTAACCGAAGAGGGGCGGATTGCGCTCGACCATGCGGATCGCATTTTCGAGACCGGCGATGAGCTGATTGCGACGCTGAAGCGGTCCGGGCAAGCCATCCCGCCGCTTCGCGTCGGTGCGCTCTCGACCCTGTCGCGGAACTTTCAGATGCAGTTTCTGCGACCGCTTCTCGCCCGAGAGGAGATCGATCTGGTGTTGCGCTCGGGCAATTCCGAACGGTTGCTGGACGCGCTGCGAGATCTGTCGCTGGATGTCGTGCTGGCCACCGAGCCACCGACCGGGGCAGAGTTCATCGCCCACCGTTTGGCCGAACAGCCGGTGGCACTGCATGGCCGGGCGGAGAAGCTGGCCCACACGACACTGGAGGCGCTGCTTGAGGCCGAAGGGTTCATCGTGCCAACCGAGTCGGTCATCCGCGCGGGCTTCGTCGGTCTGGCCGAAACCTTAGGGATTACCCCGCGGATCGTCGCGGATGTGGATGATATGGCGATGGTTCGGCTGTTCGCCCGGGAAGGGGCCGGCGTCGCGGTGGCACCATCGGTGGTGGTCGCCGACGAGTTGCGGGCCGGGCGATTGGCGACGGCTCCGTTTGCTCTCAACATCGTCGAAAGCTTCTATGCGATCACCATGCGGCGACGCTATCCGCATCCGTTTCTGAACACGTTGCTGGCGGCGTGATGTGGATCAGGCGGCGGGCAGCAAACGCTCCTGCGTCTCGTCGCGGTGTTTCTTCAGATAACGCATGAAGGGTGTGCCGCCGGTGCCGACATCGGTGTCGTTGCCCGCAGCGATGCGGCTTTGTTTGTTGATGTAGCTCGCGGCGTATTCCAGATGGCGTGAGCGGAAATCGGCGACGGCCTGGATGTTGGCGTTATAGGCGTCGAACAATCCGCGGTCCGCAACGCGGGCGGTGAAGTTGCGCAGGTCACTTTCTGCGCGCAAATCGTCGATGAACTGCCGATGCGCGGGCGGGCGATAGATGTGGAGCTGATCGAGATAGGCTTTCATCGGATCGGCGGCATGCCCCACGCCCATCAGCGCATCCATCGCCGGCACGATGGAGGATTGTGACCCGGTTTGGCCGCGGAACGCCTGACCGGCTGTGCCATAGCGCGCGACCCCTTCATAGATAATACCGTTCGGGAGTGCGGGGTTGTCCTTCCAGCCGTGGATATAGGGCCGCACACGTTCGAAATAGATATAGGGGTCGCAGCGTTCGGGCATGCGGTCGAAGATCGCGTTGATGCGTTGCCAGATCGCGGCCGTCTCCTGCAATTTCAGACGAACCGTGTCAGGATCGTCGTTCTGAACCGCCTCAATCACCGGCGCCATGCGGGCCAGCACACCCCCGGCCGCCGCTTCAATGGCGACATGGATCAGCACGAACCAGGCCTCGTCCTGACCGGAGAGGAAGTTCTGGATCATGTAGATATTGTCGAGATCAATGCCGCGGGCGGGCTCATGGCAGGCCCAATTGTCGAGCACATAGCCGCTATAGGGCAGAAGCGGCTGCTGGCCGAGACGATCCGCCAGCGCGACGATGGGCTGTGCGAGGCATTTCGGCAGGAGTGCGGCGGGTTCCGGCTCACCCCAGATATAGGCCTGCACCATGAAGGAATAATGCACCATCGCGATGCGGGCCTGGGCGTCGGTGCAGGCCTCCACCACCTCTTGCGCATCGAAGCGCGGAAGCCGGTCGATGAGAAGCTTCCGCACCCGACCTGATGGCAAGAGGTCCGGCAGGGACATCGCCACGGATTGCGCGGTGGCCAGCGGGTCTTCGAGTGTGATGTCATTGGCGTTGAAGCGGCACAGATACCCGCGCTCGGCGGAGATATCGTAAGCATGCAAACTGCGCAAAGGGGCCTCCTCGATTATACCTTGGGAAGAACTTTCTGCTTGATTTTGCGCAATTTGATTGCTGATTTCATAATCAGCACCTGAATCGGAGAATGAATGACCGAACTCGACCCTTTCAGCGAACAAATATTGCAAACCATGGAACGCCATGGGCGACTGAGCAATATCGATCTGGCCAAGCGGGTCGGGCTGTCACCGTCGGCCTGTCTGCGGCGCGTGCAGGAGATGGAACGCGCAGGCATCATCAAGGGCTATCGCGCGATCATTGATCGCTCGTCGATTTCAGGCGCGATCACGGTGTTCGTTATGGTGGGCCTGTCGAAGCATCTGCGGAAGGACGCGTTGGCCTTCGAACAGGCCATGGAAGCCGCCAGCCAGGTTCAGGAGTGTCACAATATCGCGGGCAGCGTGGAATACATGCTGCGGGTTGAAGTGCCTGATCTGGAGGGCTACAAGACGTTCCACGCCAACATCCTTGGCACCCTGCCGCAGGTGGACTCCATCACCTCCTATTTCTGCCTTGGCACGTCGAAGGATGTGCGCAATCGCATCGTTAAGATTTGAACCATTGACGCCCGGCGCCGACAGGTCGCAAACCCCCCTTTCCTTAAGGTCGTTTCTCCTGTAGGACGCCCCACATCTGAGACGTGACGCTTTGGACCCCGGCGCATGCAAAGGAACAGGGGTCGGTGGCAATGGGGCCACCATTGAAATGGAAGACCCGGGAGGGCCCGGGA
>JANQRE010000013.1 GCA_028284705.1 Paracoccaceae bacterium
CAAATCTTTGCTGTTGTGCCGCCCATGTCGAAGCTGAGCACTTTGTCGATCCCGTAGCGGGCCGCGATATGGGCGGCAAAGACCGCGCCACCGGCGGGACCGGATTCGACAAGGCGCACCGGGAACTCAGCGGCGTTTTTCAACGAAATGATCCCGCCGCCCGAGTGCATCAGGAAAATGCGGCATTGCACACCTTCGGCGCGCAGACGACCCTCCAGACGGCCCAGGTATGAGGCCATGAGTGGCTTGATATAGGCGTTGGCGACAACGGTGTTGAACCGCTCATATTCGCGCATTTGCGGGCTGACTTCGGAGGAGAGCGAGACTGACACATCCGGTAGCCGCTCGGCCAACACATCGCGGACCAGCTGTTCATGCTTGGGGTTCAGGTAAGAGTGGATCAGGCCGATCGCGACAGATGTGAAGCCGCCCTCGCCGATCTTGTCGACAACGGCGTCCACATCCGCGCGGTCGAGGTCCACCATGATCTCGCCCTTTGCGTTCACGCGGCCCGGAACTGTGAAGCGCATATGCCGCGGCAAAAGCGGCTCGGGCAATTTAAGGTTGAGATCATATTGTTCAAACCGGCTTTCGGTGCGCATTTCGATCACATCGCGGAAGCCTTCGGTGGTGATCAGGGCGGTCTTCGCGCCGCGCCGCTCGATCAATGCGTTCGTCGCGAGGGTCGTGCCGTGAATGATCTGGTCAATCTCGGAAGGTGCCACATTTGCCTTGGCGCAGACCTGATGCAGCCCGTCGATGATGGCGTTCTCAGGGGCGGCATAGGTGGTCAGCACCTTGATCGAGAACAGCTCGCCCTGCTTTTCGAGGACAACATCGGTAAACGTCCCGCCAATATCGACGCCCAACCGGATTGATGACGATTTCATATGTCTCTCCCTCGCTTCGATTGCACCCAGGGCCACGCGTCAGCCGATGTCTTCCGACTGCCTGGTTGGTTTGAAGCTACGCAAACGATCCCGTTCCCGGGGTTACATCGCAGAATAGGGCAGAATCAAAATTCATTGTTTTTCTTAGGGTGATAAAGTTTGTTTATCTTCCGCCGTCCAACGCGATCTCGGCGGATAACGATGCCGCCTCAGCAACAAACAACGGTGCGCGCTTGTCATCATAGCGGGCGAAGAATTCCAGCGGTTCGGGCGACCAGTCGCAGTCTAGCTCGACCAGTCGACCCGAGGTAGTCTCTTCCAGGAAGGATTGCCGCGGCAAGAGCGCGACGCCCATGCCATCAATTGCCATATGCAGGCACGAGTTCAGGCTGCTGGAATGAACGATCTGCTCGGGGCGTAGGCCTTGCGCTTTCAGATGGTTGCGCAAGGCAGCGGACGCCGTGGTGTATTTCCCATGGCTGACGATGCCCTGCTGAAACACCGCTGATATGTCTGGAGTTTTCCCGAGTGCTCGGGCGATCTCGGGCGTTGTGACCCAGCCATAGCGATCGGTTCCCAGCTCGACCAGCCCCGACGGCTTTGTACGGAACGGACCGTTCAAAAGGCCAAGGTCCAGCTGCCCTTCCGACAACTGGTTTTCAAGTTCAACGGACAAATCAATGGTGAGTTCGACGCGCAGTGCGGGGTATTGCTTCTTCAGCGCGCGTAGAAATTCATGCAGCCAGGTCGTTGCGATGAGTTCGGAGACGCCGAGCCGTAGGCGCTCATCGATCAGGTCCTTGCGACCGGCCACTTCCAAAAGGCCTTCGGCGGCGCGCAGGACTTTTCGGGCAGAGGTCAAAAGCTCCTCGCCTTTTTCCGTGAGGCGTAATGATCCAGGGTCACGGTGCATCAGCACGACGCCGAGTGTCTCCTCCATCGATGCGATGCGGACGGAGATATTCGGCTGGGTTGTGCCGAGAACGGCAGCCGCCTTTCGAAACGTTCCGGTATCTGCGACGTAGACGAAGGCTTCGAGTTGTTTGAGCGTGATCTGACTTTTTATCATTGCGAAAGCCTATGATCAGTTTTCTTGATGTCAATGTGGCGCGCGATGGGTGTCTGCGCCGGTGAGGCGCAGTTTCATCGTTGCAAACACGCCGCCGCGACATCTGATCATGTGAAGAGGGGTTTCCCCGCACCCTGCAAGGCGGTATCAGGCCCGCGGGCTCGCGACGGTTGCGGGCCCGAGTCTAAAGGAACCAGAAAGATGGGATATAAAGTCGTCGTCGTGGGCGCCACTGGGAATGTGGGCCGCGAAATGCTGAATATCCTCGCGGAACGCCAGTTCCCCGTGGATGAAATTGCTGTGCTTGCCTCGCGGAAATCGCTGGGCACTGAAGTCACATTCGGCGAGACGACACTCAAGACCAAGGACCTGGCCACCTTCGATTTTGCTGGCTGGGACATCTCGCTTTGGGCCGTGGGCTCCACCGCGACGAAGGAATTCGCTCCTAAAGCCGCCGCGGCGGGCTGTGTGGTGATCGATAACTCCTCGCTCTATCGCTATGACCCGGATGTGCCGCTGATCGTGCCGGAAGTGAACGCGGACGCGGTTCATGACTATTCGAAGAAGAACATCATCGCGAACCCGAATTGTTCGACCGCGCAGATGGTTGTCGCCCTGAAACCGTTGCATGACCGGGCGCGGATCAAGCGTGTCGTTGTCTCGACCTATCAATCGGTCTCAGGTGCGGGCAAACAGGGCATGGATGAGCTGTGGGATCAGACCAAAGCGATCTACAATCCGGTGACGGAAGTTGAGCCTGCAACATTCACCAAGCAGATCGCGTTCAATGTCATCCCGCATATCGATGTGTTCATGGAGGACGGTTCCACCAAGGAAGAGTGGAAGATGGTCGCCGAGACGAAGAAGATCGTCGATCCGTCGATCAAGGTCACAGCGACCTGTGTGCGCGTGCCGGTCTTTGTGGGCCATTCCGAGGCTGTGAATATCGAGTTCGAAGACTTCCTCGATGAAGACGAAGCGCGCGATATTCTGCGGGAAGCCCCGGGGATCATGGTGATCGATAAGCGTGAGGATGGTGGCTATGTGACGCCGGTCGAAAGCGCCGGTGACTACGCGACCTTTATCAGCCGCATCCGTCAGGACTCGACGATTGAGAACGGTCTGAACCTCTGGTGCGTCTCCGACAACTTGCGCAAAGGTGCCGCGCTAAACGCGGTGCAGATTGCTGAGACGCTGGGCCAGCGTGTCCTGAAGAAGGGCTAGAATACTGCCTGCGCGCGCTGGGAGCGGTCCCGGTGCGCGCGGCTAGAGGCCATCATCGTGGCTGATGTGATCCGGGTCACTCGTAAACTCTGACAGGTCTGCGTTTTTGAAGGCTTCAAGCGGGTCCAATGGCTTGGGTTCGGGCTGATTGGATTGAGCTGCCATTTCATCTGCCAGAAACGCGAACTCGTTTTCGGCACCCATCTCAGCGTGATCCGCGGTCAAGAAATCGAACGCCTCCATCACCTGCGTCAGGGTCAGTGGCTTCACTGGCGTGGGCACGTAGGTGCCTTCGATCTGAATGCCCGGAATACCGGCCAAATCGATCTCGCCGTCCGATGCGAGGGTCGGAACGCGGGTTTCCTTGTAGTGATAAGACATCTCTGCCTGGCCTTCCGGCGTGGTTAGATCAGGCATCTCGTCGGGTCCGAAACCGAACACGAAATCTGGTCCACCATCCTCGTAGCGCAGGGTAAAAACCCGCGATGTTTCGCCATAGGCCCAGGAGGCATCCGTCAGTTCAAAAGTCACATGGGCGGGTCGGTCATGGATATGGATGCCATCGATGGTCAGGTTGTGATCCACAAGCTTGATCGCAACCTCATCAAGATCGTCGGACAGGTAGGAAAAGCGGAACTGACCATCGACGGGTGAAGAAATGATAGCCAGTTCCGCTGGCGCGACAGACGGATGCGCCTGATCCGCGTTTTGCGTTATCTTGTATCCTGCAAGCCGGAATGTCGCCATAACCAGAAACCTCGATAAAACTGGGCTTCGACTACGCCTTGTTTCTTAAGGGAAATTGAACCTCCCAACGTCGCATCGGCGGAGTTTGAAACGAGTTTTAAGGATCATGCCTGGTGTGACCGGGTCCAAAAAATTCACTGGTCATTCGGCGTTTTGCCAAGGACAGTGCTGTCTGAGACGTCAGATGAAAGACGAACTGATTTGAAAGGCTTCTCATCATGACCCGACAGGTTTTGGCTTTACTCGCTTCCGTGGCGGCATTTCCCGCACTGGCCGAGGATTTTCGCGTGCTGGCCCCCGTGACCGATGCAGTGATCTATCCTCAAGGTGCTACTCTGACACGTTCGATCTCTCGCGATCTGCCCGCTGGCAAGCACCGGATTTTGTTGCCGGTTGTCGGGGGGATGTTTGATTATGCCTTGCCGCGCCTCAGTGGTGAGGGGGCTGCGAAGGTCGGCGCGGTGGAGTTTCTGCCCGCCTTCGTAACGGATGCCGAACAGGTCTACAATCCGGCTCAATCGGCGGCGCTGGCTCAGGTCAAGAACCTCGAAGACGAAGTAATGGCGCAGGAAGACCTGGTTGCGCAATCCACCTCGGCTGTGCGCGCAGCAGAGGCGCGGATCGCGTTCCTGCAATCGATTGGCGCGGGGGCGGTGGAGACGCTGGACCCGACCGCGCTGAAAGCCACCGCAGACATGGTTCAGACCGAAGTCGCGGGCGCGTTTGATGCGAAAGCTGCGGCCAAGATCGCCGGACGCACGGCAAGGGACGCCCTGGAAGAGCTCAATGAGCAACTGATGCAGGCCAAGGCGGATTTTGCCCGACTTACCCCGCCGAGTGGCGCGGTGGATATGCTGGCCTTCACCGTTGATCTGGATGCAGCGGACACCGTTGATCTGGACCTGAAATATCTCACGGGCGCTGCGTCCTGGCGCGTGGATTATGAGATGTTCCTCACAACGGGTGACGCGGCCCGGATCACCGCGGATCGCAAAGTGATCGTGCAGCAGCAGACCGGAGAGCTTTGGTCCGATGTGGCGCTCACCCTCTCAACCGCTGATCCGTTTGCGCAGATCGCGCCGCGGGAGGTTTATCCCAACCAAGCCTTTATTCAGGATCCGCAGCTTTATAAGTCCATTGCGCGGGCGTCCGGCGCACCCCGGCTTGAGGCCGAGGCCATGTCGGATGTGATGATCGAGGAACCGGTGATTGTTGAGGAAGTGACAGCCGGGCTGCAAGTGGACGGTTTGTCGATCACCTATGGCTACCCGCAGGCCGTGTCGGTGTCGCCGGGGAATGCGCCTTTGGTGCTCGCTTTGGATACAATCGAGTTCGAGGCCGAGGTGTTCAATCGCGCCGCGCCGCGCTTTGACGAAACCGCCTTCCTGATGGCGCGCTTCACCAACACGCAACCCGATGCGCTGTTGCCGGGCGAGGCGAACCTCTTCCGCGATGGCGTCTTCGTAGGTCGCTCTCAACTGGAGCAAATCCCAGCCTCGACCGAGGCGGAAGTGTCGTTCGGCGCATTGGAAGGGCTGAGGCTCGACTTCCGTCTGTTGAAGAATGACACGGGCGACCGGGGGCTGTTGTCGAGTTCCTCGACGCGCAAACAGTCGATGGAATTCTCGGTGGAGAACCTGACGACGGAAGCGACCAGCATCGAGACGATATTCGCGCTGCCCTATACGGAACAGGAAGATTTGGTGTTACGGGTCGCCTCACGCCCGTCGCCGGATGAAAACGAGTTCGACAAACGCCGCGGCGTGAGCGTCTGGGACCTGCAACTGAAACCCGGTGAGAAGAAGACCGTGCGCGTTGATGTGGACCTGTCCTGGCCAGAAGGTCAGACGATGATCTGGCAACCGTGACGGACGTTTTCACAGGCGGGATCGATCTGGGCGGCACGAAGATGTTCGCCCAGATTTTTAACGGCGACTGGGAGCCGGTGTTTGAACATGAGCAACCGACGCCGGACGAGAGCTATGAGACGTTCCTTGATGCGCTGGGCAGACAGGTGCAGCTTCTTATCGAGACCGGTGCGGAGGTGGTGGGTGTTGGCGCGCCCGGGATTGTGACGCGCGAGGGCGTGTTGCTGGCGGCCAATCTCGCGGCCACCGGTCAGAGAGTACCACGTGATCTGGCACGGCTCACTGGGCGAGATGTGCCTTTCCTGAAAGACTGTCGCGCCTTTGCGCTGTCGGAGGCGCTGTTGGGCGCGGGGCGGGACGCGCCGTCGATGTTCGGGTTGGTGATTGGCACGGGCGTGGCCGGGGCATTTGCGTCCGAAGGGCGACTGGCCCCTTCGCCCAACGGCATGGCCGGGGAAATCGGGCATTGTCCCTTGCCCTACGAGTTGATCGCGCGTCTTGGCCTGCCGATCTTTCCCTGCGGATGTGGGCGCAGCGGCTGCTATGAAACCTATTGCTCGGGCCCCGGGATCGCTCGGTTGAGCGAGCGTATTCTTGGCCGCGCGGTGGCCGCGGAAGACCTGCAGGGAGAGGATGCCGACGAAGTGCTGCCAGTTTGGGCGGCGATCACTGCGTCGCTTCTGGACACGATCGCGCTGGCGCATGATCCGGATGTGATCGTGCTGGGCGGGGGCGTCTCCCGGATGCCGGGGATCGTGCAGCGCCTGTCGGAAGCTCTGGACCAGATCATTCTGTCGGACCGCGCGCCAGTTCTACGGTTGGCCGAGGGCGGAGACCGGTCGGGCGCGCGGGGTGCTGCGCTTTATGCCCGCGCCCTGGCCTCCGGCCAGGGTTCGATCACCGGGCAATCCTCCTGAGCATTGAGGACGCGATCCGCGATCCAGCTATGGCTGTGGCCCGGGAACGCCTGTCCGAAGCGTTTGATGAGGCGCGCATAGCTGAAACCAAGCTCGGAGGCTTTGCAAAGGCGCTGTCCGTTTGATGCGCGGTGCACGGCGAGGCCTCCTCCGGCTTCGCGCAAAGCGATGTCATGTCTCGCCAACCTGCTGGCCAGATCGTCCCAACCGTTGGCCTGGGCCAAATCCGAGGCGAGGCGGGCCCGCAAGGGCGCGATGAGCTGCTCATCCGCCCTGATGGGCGGCCTCGCGTTTTTGCGGCGGGAAATCTCCTGCCCCAGAACCTGTCGGACCAGTTGGCCAAGGGTGATATCTTCCTCGCGAGCCGTCATTTCGGCCATGCGGATCATGTCGGGCGGCAGTTTTACGGGGATCTCGATCAGGCTCATGGCCCGAAGAGATGTGCGATTCTGGTGAACAGCCGGTTAAAATCGCTCCGCCCGCAGCACCTGACAATCGGTGACACAAACCACACCGATATGGCTCTCCACCACCTCGAAAGCGGCGTCCAGCAGCTTGTCCAGCCGCTCCGGGCGAATGATACAGACAAACTGCACCATGCCACCGGCCCGGCTCACCTGCCCATCGCGGCTCCAATAGCCCGAGCGCCCCGAACCGCCGAGCACGGGCAAGACGGTGAAGCCGGTGATCTCGGCCCCTTCCAGCGCCCGTCGCAAGGTGCGCTCCATCGGCGCTTCGATGGTGATCTCGACACGTTTGGCAGCATGGGTTTGCATCGGGTCAGCCTCCGATCACGGTTTGCGCCACGGCAATGTAAACCGGAATGCCGATGGTCAGGTTGAAGGGGAATGTCACGCCGAGCGACATGGTCAGATAGATCGACGGGTTCGCTTCCGGCAGGGCTACGCGCATCGCGGCGGGCACTGCGATATAGGAGGCCGAGGCAGAAAGCGTCATCAACAGTGCCGCACTGCCGGGTGTGAGGCCGAGAAGGAGCGCGGCGAGAAGACCTATGACAGAGCCGACAAGCGGCATGAGCAGCCCGAAGGACAAGAGACCCGGTGTGAGATATTTGGCGCTGGTTCTGAGGCCGCGCCCAGCGACGAGACCCATATCAAGGAGGAACAGGCACAACACCCCCTGAAAGCCGGGCACAATGAAGGCTTCGATCTGCGCCATGCCGTCATTGCCGGTGATCCCACCGATCAGGAAGGACCCGACCAGCAGGACGATGGAGCCGTTGAGCAATATCTCGCGCCAGAGCGTTGCATCCATCGACCCTTTCGATCCGTCGCGTGAGACGAGCCAGAGGGCGGAGAGGATCGCGGGTGCTTCCATCACAGCCGCAACCGCCACCATATAGCCATCCGAAGGTAGACCGATGCTGGTGAGCGCCGATGTACTGGCCACGAAGGTAACAATCGAGATCGAGCCGTAATGCGCGGCGACTGCGGCGGCATCAACGGTGCTGAGGCGGCTCATCACCCGCAGAAGTGCGAACGCCACGAAGGGGATTAGAGCAGAGAGAACTAGACCGGCGAGAAGGGTCAGACCAAGGGTCACATCGATGCCGTGATCCGCAACGCTGACCCCGCCTTTGAAGCCGATGGCAAAGAGCAGATAGATCGACATCGCCTTGGCCGCGGCTTCCGGGAAGGTCAGATCGGAACGCGCGAAGGACGCCGCAACGCCGAGCACGAAGAACAGGATCAGCGGCGACAGCAGGTTCTCCGCCGCGAGTGCGAATATCGAATCCATCTGGTCGGTCTGTCCCCTTTAGACCTGCACGAAGCCCTTTTCGTGGAGATAGTGCTCCAGCGTGCCGGCGCCAATATCGGTGTAGAGCCCGTGCAGGGTCAGGTCGCCGCGCTCGATGGCCTCTGCGACGAATGGGAACCCGCGCAGGTTTTCCAGCGAGACGAGGATCGCCTCCTTTTCCAGGGCGAGGCGGCGGTCGTCATCATCCTCGATCTCTTTAACGCGTTCATAGCCGGGGCGCAGCACATCGATCCAGCGGCCGACGAAACTGGTCTTTTCCTCAAGCTCCGGCGCTTTGCCCGAACACATCGCCTCGCAGCCCGCCACACCGCCGCATTGGGAATGACCCATGACGATGATATGCGCCACATGCAGGCTGGTGACGGCATATTCGATGGCCGCTGATGTGCCGTGATGCGCGCCGTCCGGCTCGAAGGGCGGGACGAGATTGGCGATGTTGCGGTGGATGAAGAACTCGCCGTTATCGGCGCCAAAGATCGACTCAACATTCACCCGGCTATCGCAGCAGGCGATGACCATAGCGCGGGGATGCTGGCCGTCCTGCGCCAGATGATGAAACCAGGATTCATTGTCCTTGAACGTCGTCGCTTTCCAACCGTGGTAGCGCTGGACGAGGTAGTTCGGCAGAGGTCGTCTATACGGCATTTCGGTCCCATTTTTCCCGTTTCCTAAGAGTAATTCGCCGAAAATTCGAGCGAAAAATACCCTTGGCGGCAAAGCTTTGTTCACTCACCTCATAGATATACCGGAAGCCAAGCGGGGGCGAATTTGAAAGGGGGTCGCGATGGGTGCGGTCTGTAAACTGAGATTGCCGGAACGGGTGCTGCTCGATCCGGACCGTCTGGTGGAACTTTGTGTGTCGATGGGGGAACCGGCGGCGGAGGCTCTGGTGACGGCGTCCATCGGGGATGTTGCCTTGGGCATGGAGACGCTGACTTACGGCGATCTGGTCGAGGACAAAGACAAGATCCTGAAGGTCGTCAAACGGTTGCGCAGCATCGCCGAACATATCGGACTGACGACCTTTGTGCGCGTTGCCGATGATGTGGAAACCGCTGCAAAAAACTCCGACATTGCGGCCTATGGGGCGACGCTGGAGCGGCTCAAACGTGTGGCGGCAAAGGCGCAAACCGCGCTTTGGGACCTGCAGGACATGATGATCTGAGCAATCCGGCTTGCGGTTGGGCGCGGTCCGGTTAGGCTGCGCGGAACAATTGCGAGAGGCCAATGCTCACCTTCGGATCTCCCTCACCGGACGCAGTGCCGGTTTTTCTGCTTTCAAAAGAAGGGTTTGAAACCTGGCGTGCCGCACAGAGCGAGGATGTGCAGGCCTGGCTCGAGGCCACAGGTTTCAAGGCTGCGGCGGGCGAGACCTGTCTGATCCCGGGCGACAACGGATCGGTGGCCATGGCTCTCGGCGGGCTTGGCGGATCGCAAGACCGGGCGCGTCAGAGACTTCTGGCTGGGAAAGTCGCGGCGGCTTTGCCGAAGGGCGTCTACACCATCGCATCAGAGCATGACGAGACCGAGCTGGCTGAACATGCGCTGGCTTGGCTGCTCTCAGGCTACCGCTTCGATCGCTACAAAGATCGCGGTGCCGCGAAACCGCAATTGATCTGTCCAGAGGGATTGGATCGGAACGAGATCGAGACGATTGTCGCGGGCGAAGCCCTGACCCGGACCCTGATCAACACGCCCGCGAGCGATATGGGGCCCTCGGCGCTGCAGCAGGCAGTCGAGGAACTGGCGGCGCAGCATGGTGCTCAGGTCGACATGGTCATTGGTGATGATCTTCTAAGCCAGAATTTCCCTATGATTCATACGGTTGGACGTGCCGCAGCTGACCCGCCACGACTGATCGACCTAAGTTGGGGAGAGACCGGTCCGAGCCTTGTTCTGGTTGGTAAGGGCGTCTGTTTCGACACGGGCGGGCTCAACATCAAACCCGGCGCGAGTATGGGATTGATGAAGAAGGACATGGGTGGCGCGGCCACGGTTCTGGGGTTGGCGCATATGATCATGGGGCTGAACCTGCCGCTGCGCCTGCGGGTGCTGATCCCGGCGGTTGAGAATTCCATCGACGGCTCCGCGTTCCGCCCGCAGGACATCCTGACCTCGCGCAAAGGATTGACCGTTGAAATCAACAACACCGATGCCGAAGGGCGTCTGGTGCTGGCCGATGCGCTGGCCTTGGCGGATGAGACGCCGCCCGATCTGATGATTTGCATGGCGACGCTGACCGGGGCCGCTCGCGTCGCGGTCGGGCCTGATCTGGCCCCGTTTTATACCGATGATGATGGGTTTGCGGATGCACTGTTCCGCGGTGCTCGGAATGTGCATGACCCTGTCTGGCGAATGCCATTTCATGACCCTTACGAGACCATGATCGAGCCCGGGATTGCAGATCTCGACAATGCGCCGAAAGGCGGGTTTGGTGGGTCGATCACGGCGGCGCTGTTCCTACGGCGCTTTGTGGAGGCGACGCCGCTTTTCGCGCATTTTGACATCTACGGCTGGAACCCGAAAGCCGCCCCGGCGCGACCTGTTGGCGGAGTGGGTCAAGGCGCGCGCGCGATCCTTGCGGCCTTGCCTGAGCTGTTGGAGCTCTGAGATGGATCGGCGCACGACACCCGCAAATGGCCGCGTGGCCGCGCTGCACCTGAAAGGGCAGGTCGAGGCGGAGGCCTATGTCGAGGGCGATCTGACCCAATGCAAGGCGGCGGCGGCCGATATCCATGGCAAACCCAATGGTCGTCGCGTCTCGCAGCTTCTCTTTGGCGATATGTTTGAAGTGTTTGACCGTCATTCGGGCTACGCTTTCGGGCAGTCGGTTTATGATGGCTATTGCGGTTATGTGCGCGAGGATTTGCTAGGGGACCCGCTGGTCGCAACCCATTGGGTCGTCTCACCGTCGACGCATCTTTACCCTGGGCCGAACATAAAATTCATGACCCGCGGTGCGCTCTATTTCGGCTCGGAAGTTACCGTGGCCGGGGAGGAGGGCCCCTGGTCGCGCCTGGCGGATGGAAAATATGTGCCGAAGGCGCATCTGGTTCCGACCGGCACCAGTCTGACCGATCCCGTGGCTGTGGCGGATCTCTTTCTGGGCACGCCGTATCTCTGGGGCGGCAGCACGCGCTACGGGATCGATTGCTCCGGTCTGGTGCAGATGGCCTTTCGCTCTTGCGGCATGGATTGCCCGCGCGACAGTGACATGCAGGAGGCGGAGCTGGGCGAGGATATTGACCTGACGGAGGTCCGCCGAGGCGATCTTTTGTTCTGGAAAGGCCATGTGGGATTCGCCTCAAGCGAGACGATGCTGCTGCACGCCAATGCCCACCACATGTCGGTGGCCTATGAGCCGGTTGAAAAGGCGATCAAACGGATCGAGGAGAATGGCGGCGGTCCGGTGACATCGGTCAAGCGTGTTGAGATCGCTTAATTTGTGATCCAAACCAGCCCTCTCCCTACCGCCCTTTACCCTAAGGCGATTCGGATAATGGATAGTGAACACCATGGGCGTGTGTGGGTGGGGTGCGGCTAGGTTAGGAGAGGTGCGGGCCCTGTCCACTGATCATCGGCATGTTCACTCGACAGCGCGGATCAGCTTCTTCTCCAAAACACGTAACACTTGCCGCAAATCGGCGCCGCGTTTCAGAATGCGCCCGTCCATGCCGATTACTGCATATTGCTGCTGCTTGGCGATCAGTTTGGGACGCTTCTCGATGCGGTAGATCGGGTGCTCCGCCGCGCGCCGGAAGATCGAGAAAATCGCCACATCTTTCAGCATCGAAATCCCGTAATCCCGCCATTCGCCGGTGGCGACCATACGGCCATAAATCGTCAGGATGTGATTGAGTTCCGTGCGGTGAAACGCGACCTGCGTGGACGGTATTTGTCCCTGGAACGGGATCGGAGCGTTTTGGTTCATGAGGCCAGAATTGCGCGGGTTTTCCACAGACGCAAGCTTTGCCGCAAAAAAGTCGGAAATTGACCCCTGAAGCACCGCGAGGGGTCCCAATTCTCGTCGCGTTTGACGTGGATAAGAGCCTCATGTGTAGCGAGTGAATGCTCATCCCGGTGCGAGCGATCAGCCCCCACCCAGATGCTTGCACCGGGCCTACACTGTCATTCGAAAGACCTCGGGACCTTGCGGTTTCGGGGTCTTTCTAATTGGGCAGCTTGAAGGTCAGCGCCGCCCAGAGAGAGCGCCAGACAGCACCCTCATCCGGGTCGTCATTGGGCAGGGCTTCCATCGCGACTGCATCGACCAGATACTCATTACCCGGTTTTACGGGGAAACGTCCGATGCCTTCGGCATCGGTGCTGTAGAGTTGCACGTCGATCTCGCCGGCTGTGTCACGTACGAAGAGTTCAACCTGAGCATTGGCGCGGGGCTCGCCGTTCAAGAGCACCTTTACCGCCATCTCCGACAAGTCCTCGGTATAGGGGTTGTTCAGCGCAATGATCTCGGTCTGCAGGCCCATGTTGCGATCCGCGCCCTCGCCTGAGCCAACGGCGATGAGCGATTTGGCAAAGCGGCGATAATCCTCCTTGAAGTTCTCCCGGCGGATGCCGCGGGCGTCATGGGCTGAGGGCACCCGCGTCATGGCCTTGTGGGTAAAAAACTTCTCGAACTTGGCCCATTCCTTGTAGGTGAGCGAATTGTCGACCGTTTCATGCACGATGATCGCAAGGCCGTCTTGCAGGCCATCCATCTTCATTGCAGGCACATCGCCGAGACGTCCCTCAACCGGCGTGATCGTCTCGCCCTGCACCACCTCAAACCGCTCAAACTGGCGGGTCTGATAGGAATACGCGGGCCCGATGAAGCCCTGTCCCACACGCAGATGCGCTTCGGCTTGCTCCCCCGGCTGAATGACGTAGGTTATCGGAGAAATCCAGAATTCATGGGCCGTTGCAGCGCTGGTTGCGGCCAGAAACAGGACTAAAGGGTGGAGCATGCGGAACAGGTTTTTCATGGCGAAGATGCTGGCTGTGCAGGTGATTTTGTCAACCGCTCTGGCGTTCACCTTTGCGTATCAGGCTGCAGCGCATGAGATCAGGCCCGCGATTGCGGATGTCTCCTTGAGCGAGACGCAGGTCGAGATCGAGATGAGCCTGACGGCGGAGACATTGCTGTCGGGGATGGATTTGCAGGGGCTCGAGGACACCAATGATGCGCCTGAGGCGGAACTCTATGACCAGTTGCGCGCTTTGGAACCCGCGGATCTGGTGGCGCAGTTTCGTGACGCCTGGGGCGAGATTTCGGGCTCCATTACCGTGCTCGCCGGAGAGGCGCCCGTGACATTGGAGCTGGGGAACGTGGAAGCCGACCCGGTTGCCGATCCGGAACTGCCGCGCGACACGCGGATCACGCTGACCGGGGCATTGCCGGAGGATGGCAGCGATCTGCGCATGGGTTGGGCGGCGGCGAACGGACCCCTGATCGTGCGGCAAGCCGGGGCTGGGGATGATGCTTATGCAGGCTTCCTCGATGGCGGCGCGTTGAGCGAACCCCTGCCGCGGGCGGGCGCTGCGACGGAAAGCGCCTGGTCGGTGTTTTTCCGCTATATCGGGGTCGGGTTTGACCACATCATTCCGAAAGGTCTCGACCATATCCTCTTTGTCTTGGGGCTGTTCTTCCTGTCGCTGAAACTGCGTCCGCTGGTCATGCAGGTGACCGTCTTCACCATTGCCCACACGATCACGCTGGCCTTGGCGAGCTTGCAGATCGTCACGGTTTCACCGGCCATCGTCGAGCCGCTGATCGCCCTGTCGATTGTCTATGTGGCGATCGAGAACCTGTTCACCACGCAAATCCGATGGTGGCGACCGCTGGTGATTTTTGCGTTCGGGCTTCTGCATGGGCTGGGATTCGCCTCCGTGCTGGGCGAGTTCGGTCTGGCGCCGGGACGCTTCATCGCCGGGCTCATCGGGTTCAATATCGGCGTCGAGGTCGGGCAACTGACGGTCATCGCCCTGGCGCTGATCCTGGTCTGGCTGGCGGTGCAGGCGGCGAAGGTGAAAAAGCTCGACCCGCTGGAGGAAGCGGTGGAAGAGCATGAGGTGATGTATCAGGGCATTGCGATTCCCGGGTCTATCGTCATTGCGATCATCGGCGCCTATTGGGCGTTTGAACGCGTGTTCCTGTGAGCCCCGTCACCCGCGCCATCCTGCTGAAACTCGGCGCGGTCACGGCTTTCATCGTCATGGCTTCGCTGGTGAAAGCCGCTTCTGCTGAAGTGCCTCCGGGGCAGACCGTGTTCTTTCGCGCCTTTTTCGGCATTCCGGTGATCCTGACCTGGCTGGCAGTCGCAGGTGAGCTGAAAACCGGACTGAAGACCGACAATCCGATGGGCCACCTCTGGCGCGGCATCGTCGGAACATCGGCCATGGCGATGGGCTTTGCAGCGCTCGGGTTTCTGCCCCTGTCGGAGGTGAAGGCGATCCAATATGCGCAACCGGTGCTGGTCGTGGTCTTCGCGGCGATGTTTCTGGGCGAAGTGGTGCGTATCTTCCGGCTAACGGCGGTTTTTCTGGGTCTGACCGGGGTCATGGTGATCATGTGGCCCCGGCTGACCGCCTTCTCGGACGGTGCGCTTGAACCGCTTCTGGCCTTGGGCGCTGTGTTGGCGCTGGGCTCGGCGATCATGGCGGGGCTCGCGCATGTCTTCGTGCGCAAATTGACCGATACCGAACCGACCTCGGCCATCGTCTTCTGGTTCGCCTGCACTGCGTCTTGTCTAGCGGCTTTGACTGCCCCATTTGGCTGGGTCTGGCCATCAACCGCAGTCCTTTTCATGATGATTGCCTCCGGTGTCGTGGGAGCGTTCGGCCAGATCATGCTGACCGCCAGCTATCGCGGCGTCGATGTGTCGGTGGTCGCGCCGTTCGAATATGCCTCGATCCTGCTGGCGCTGTTGATTGGTTATGTGGTCTTCGACGAAGTGCCGACCGTGCAGATGCTCTTCGGCATCGTGCTGATTGTTGCCGCGGGCATTCTGATCATCTGGCGCGAGCGTCAATTGGGCAAAACCCGCGCGAAAGCCCGCCCGGCGATGACCCGGCAGGGATAGGCCAATCTGCAGCAATGCAACAGGGTGATGACTCTTTGTTACAGGGGATTCTCAGGTCGAATCTGTTGTGCAAATCTCCCGGCCAGGAGGTACGAGTATGACATCATTGAACAAAATAATTCGCGGTGTGATGGGCGACGCATTTGTCAGCGCTCAAGCCGTCGAAGAAATAAACTCTGAAAATGAGGCAGTGTTGTGGGTCGATGTCGTTTACGCGACGGAGGATGACCGACTGGAAGCAAAGACGATGATGGATGCGATTGAGCAGATCAAGAACTGGGATGCCGAGGCAGACCGGGCTCCGACCGTAAATTTCATCTCGCAGAATGAGGCCCCGCCGGTCCGACCTCACTAGGCTTTGTCTCGGCACAGGCTTGCCGCTTGGATGATTTCATGCGCGCATAGGTGAACTATGCGCTGAAATCATGCTATAGTGGTACCATGAAAGGAGTGACCTGATGACCAGACATGTCCTTGATAACCAGAGTGCCGGTTCCGATGCGTTTCAACGCGAAGCCCTGCGGATTAAGCAGGATGAGCAGCCAAACACGGCCAGCCTGAAGCTGCAACGCAGACCATTGAAGACAAGTGCGAAGAAGCGCGCCGCCGAATTTGTGGCGATTGAGAAGGGCCGGCGCTCTTAAGAGCGCACCAGCTTCTCGTAGCTCTCGACCATGTCGCGGGCCAAGGTGCCGACCTCAAAATTGTAATCGCCGATCTGACCGACCGGTGTGACCTCGGCGGCTGTGCCGGTGAGCCAGCATTGCTCGAAGCTCTCCATCTCTTCGGGCATGATGTGGCGTTCGTGGACCTTGATCTGGCGGTCGCGCAGCATCCCGATCACCGTCTGACGGGTCAGGCCGTTTAGGAAACAATCGGGGTCGGGCGTGTGCACCTCGCCGTCTTTCACGAAGAAGATATTCGCGCCGGTCGCCTCGGCGACGTAGCCGCGGTAATCCATGAACAAGGCGTCGCAGCAGCCCTTGGCCTCGGCGGCGTGTTTTGACGTCGTGCAGATCATGTAGAGACCGGCGGCCTTGGCATGCACCGGAATCGTCTCGGGGCTCGGGCGTTTCCATTTTGAGATATCGAGCTTGGCGCCCTTCATCTTCGCGTCGCCGTAATAATTGCCCCAACCCCAGCAGGCGATGGCCATGCGCACCGGGTTCTTGGCGGAGGAGACACCCATATCCTCACCCGCGCCGCGCCAGGCCACGGCACGCACATAGGCGTCGGTCAGGTTGTTGGCCTTCAGCACTTCGTATTTCGCCGCCTCGATCTCATCGACCGTGTAGGGGATCGGCATATCAAGCTCGTTGCCGGAGAAATGCAGCCGCTCGGAATGCTCGCGGCTTTTGAAGATCGTGCCGTTGTAACAGCGCTCCCCTTCAAAAACCGACGAGGCGTAGTGCATAGCATGGGTCAGGATATGCACTTTGCTGTCGCGCCAATCCACGAGTTTGCCATCCATCCAGATGACACCATCACGATCGTCATATCCGCCAGCCATTGGCCTAATCCTTCTTCTTTGAGCTGCACAATCAGTTTTCATTTATTGCGCAATCTAGGTCCGATGCGGACATAAAATTACGCAAAAGACGCGATTCGGTATCATTCCGGTCTAGTAATGTCAACAAGACTGACATAAAATGGTGCGAAACGTGGAGTGCCAGATATGGTGGACAGACCCGGCGGTGAGACGCTTCTCTTTCTGACCGATGATCAGTTGCGGCGTGGGATCGAAGCGATGTTCTTTGCCTATCGCGGCTTCACCGCCGATCCTGACCGCATCTTGGAAAACTACGCCTATGGGCGGGCGCATCACCGGGCGGTGCATTTCATCAATCGCTCCCCGGGCACGACGGTGAACAATCTGCTCGATATTCTGGGCGTGACGAAACAATCTTTGAATCGCGTTTTGCGCACATTGATCGAAGATGGCCTGGTGGAAAGCAAAGTGGGCACGAAAGACCGGCGGGAGCGGCATCTGTTTCTCACCGATGAGGGGCGCGAATTGGAGCGGCAACTCTCCGAGGCGCAGCGCTCGCGCATGCGTGCGGCCTATCGCGATGCGGGTCCCGAAGCGGTTGCGGGCTTCCGTCAGGTGCTGGAACAGATTATGGACCCTGAGATGCGACGCCGATTTAATACTTTGAAAGACATGTAATCATGGCCGGACCTTCGCAAAATGATGCGCATCTTCTGATCGTCGATGATGACGAGCGTATCCGCACGCTTCTGCAGCAGTTTCTGACGCGCAACGGGTTCTGGACCACCGCGGCGCGCGAAGCGGACCATGCGCGGCGGCTGCTGGAGGGTCTGGATTTCGACCTGATCGTGATGGATGTGATGATGCCGGGTGATGACGGGATCACTTTCACCCGCGAGTTGCGGGAGAGGATGGAGACGCCGATCCTGCTTCTGACCGCCAAGGGCGAGAGCACGGATCGGATTTCGGGCCTCGAAGCGGGCGCCGATGATTACCTGCCGAAACCTTTTGAGCCGAAAGAATTGCTGCTCAGGATCAACGCCATCCTGCGCCGCGTGCCTGCCAGCGAAGACGTGATCGAGAAGCCCAAAAGCCTACATCTCGGCGATTTCCGCTACGATGTCGAACGCGGTGAGCTGTGGCAGGGCGAGGACCTGATCCGTCTGACCGCGACCGAAGTGGCCCTGCTCAGGATTTTCGCGAACAAACCAGGGGAGCCGATCAGCCGTGGTCAACTGGTCGAGGATCTGGGCCGCGATGATGGGCAGGCGCAGGAACGCGCGGTCGATGTGCAGATCACCCGACTCAGACGGAAGATCGAAGCCGATCCGAAACAGCCGCGCTACCTGCAAACGGTTCGGGGCGCAGGCTACATGCTGGCGCCGGATTGATGACCACCGCTCTTTTCACCCACACGGATTGTTTGCAGCACATCACACCCCCCGGTCATCCGGAGCGCGTGGACCGGCTGATGGCAATCTATGCCGCATTGGACGGGTTGGACGACCCGAACCTGCAACGCCTCGACGCGCCATTGGGCGAAGAAGAGGCCATCCTGCGCGTGCATCCCCAGTCTCATATTGACCGCGTGAAAGCAGCGGCTCCTGCGGACGGGTATGTCTCGCTGGACGCGGATACGCATATGTCACCGGGCTCGCTGCAGGCGGCGATGCGCGGCGTCGGGGCGATGACGAAAGCCGTGGATATGGTGTTGGATGGCGAGGTGCAGAACGCCTTTGCCGCTGTCCGACCTCCTGGGCATCATGCGGAGAAGACCACACCGATGGGCTTCTGCCTTTTCGGCAATATCGCGATTGCGGCGAAACATGCGCTGGAGGTTCACGGGCTGTCCCGGGTCGCGATCGTGGATTTCGACGTGCATCACGGCAATGGCACGCAGGACCTCTTGTGGGAAGAAGAACGCGTGCTCTTCATCTCATCGCATCAGATGCCGCTTTATCCCGGCACCGGTGCGCCGAGCGAGACGGGTGTCGCTGGCAATATCTTCAACCTGCCATTCGAGCCTTTCACGGGCAGCAAGGGATTTCGCGAAGCCTATGAACGCGAGGTGTTTCCGGCGCTGGACGCGTTTAAACCAGAGCTGCTGCTGATCTCCGCCGGGTTTGACGCCCATGCCGCCGACCCGCTGGCCAATCTGAATTTCACCACCGAGGATTTCGGCTGGGTCACGGAGCGCCTGTGCGATATCGCCGAGACCCATTGCGACGGGCGGATCGTCTCGACTTTGGAAGGCGGATATGATCTTGATGCGCTCGCCGCCTCGGTGAAGGCGCATCTGACCGTTTTGCTAGAGCGAGGCCAACCATGACCGACCGCCCTGTTTCCGAGATGAGCTTTGAGGAAGCCATGGCCGAGTTGGAGCATGTGGTCGGGCAATTGGAGCGGGGCGATGTGCCGCTGGAGGACTCGATCAAGCTCTATGAGCGCGGCGCTGAGCTGAAGAAGCGCTGCGAGGTGAAACTGCGGGAGGCCGAAGAGAAGGTCGCGCAGATCACCACCGATGCGGATGGCAATCCCACGGGAACAAAACCGGTCGAAGGTCTGTAAACCCCATGTTCGACGCGGCGCTGAAAGACGCCCAGGCGCGCGTTCAGGCGTGTTTTGATGCGGAGCTTGCGCGGTTTGAGGGCGTGATCGGCGAGGCAATGCGCTACACCACGACCGGCGGCAAGCGGTTGCGTGGATTTCTGGTGCTCGAAGGCGCGCGGCTGCACGGCGTTGATCCGGGCGATGCCGACAAGGTGGCCGTAGCGATTGAGGCGATCCACGCCTATTCGCTGGTGCATGACGATCTGCCCTGCATGGATGACGATGACCTGCGCCGCGGCCATCCGACGGTGCATGTGAAATGGGATGAAGCAACCGCCGTGTTGACCGGCGATGCGTTGCAGACATTTGCATTTGAAGTGTTGGGGGAGCTCATCGCACCCTTGCGGGTCCGCCTCGCGCTGATCTCGTCGCTGGCCAAAGCGTCCGGCGCACAGGGCATGGTGTTGGGACAGGCCTTGGACATCGCCGCCGAAAGCGCCGAGACTCCGCTGACGCTGGAGGAGATCACCCGGCTGCAGGCGGGCAAAACCGGTGCCCTGATCGAATGGTCGGGCATGGCAGGCGCGGTGTTGGGCGAAGCGGACCGCGAGCCCCTGCGCCAATATGCCCAAAGTCTCGGCCTTGCTTTCCAGATCGCCGACGACATTTTGGACATCGAAGGTGATGCGGCGAAAGCCGGAAAGCGCCTGCAGAAAGATGAGGAGGCCGGAAAGGCGACCTTTGTCTCTTTGCTGGGTCTGGACGGTGCCAAGGCCCGTGCGAAGGAACTTGTGGCGCAGGCCGAAGCGGCGTTGGAGCCATACGGGGATGACGCGGCGAACCTGAAAGCGGCGGCACGATTTGTCATCACCCGCGATATGTGAGAGGGGACGGCCCCATGAGTGACAGACCCAACACCCCAACGCTTGATCGCGTGACCGTACCCGCCGACATGAAGACCCTGTCGGATGCGGAGTTGCAGAGCCTCGCCGATGAGTTGCGGGCGGAGACGATCTCGGCGGTGTCCGAAACCGGCGGGCATCTGGGCGCTGGCCTGGGTGTGGTCGAGTTGACCGTGGCGCTGCACGCCGTCTTCGACACTCCAAAGGATCGGTTGATCTGGGATGTCTCCCATCAGTGTTATCCCCATAAAATCCTGACCGGGCGGCGGGATCGCATTCGCACCTTGCGCCAGAAGGATGGCTTAAGCGGGTTCACCAAACGCTCCGAAAGCGCTTACGACCCGTTTGGCGCGGCGCATTCCTCCACCTCGATCTCTGCCGCGCTTGGCATGGCGGTGGCCCGTGATCTGGGCGGCGCGCCGGAACACGGTATCGGCGACTGCATCGCGGTGATCGGCGACGGCGCGATCTCGGCGGGCATGGCCTATGAGGCGATGAACAATGCGGGCCACCTTGGCAAGCGGCTGATCGTCATTCTAAACGACAATGAGATGTCTATCGCCCCGCCCGTGGGTGCGATGTCGACTTATCTCTCGCGCCTTTACGCCGGTGCCCCGTTCCAGGAGTTCAAGGCGGCGGCCAAGGGGGCCGTGTCGCTATTGCCGGAGCCGTTTCAGGAAGGCGCGCGGCGGGCCAAGGAAATGGTCAAATCCATGACCGTTGGCGGCACGCTCTTTGAGGAGCTTGGTTTCTCCTATGTCGGGCCGATTGACGGCCACGATATGGAGCAGCTACTCGCAGTGCTGCGCACCGTAAAAGTGCGCGCCGACGGGCCGATCCTGATCCACGCAATCACCACCAAAGGCAAAGGGTATGCGCCTGCCGAAGGGGCGGATGACAAGGGCCACGCGACGGCGAAGTTTGATGTCGTCACGGGCAAACAGAAGAAAGCTCCGTCCAATGCGCCGAGCTACACCAAGGTCTTCGCGCAATCGCTGATCAAGGAGGCGGAGGAAGACTCCAAAATCGTCGCGGTTACCGCCGCGATGCCCGATGGCACCGGGCTGAACCTCTTTGCCGAACGCTTTCCGAACCGCTGTTTTGACGTGGGCATTGCCGAGCAGCACGGTGTGACCTTCTCGGCGGGTCTCGCGGCGGGGGGCATGAAACCCTTCTGTGCGATCTACTCGACCTTCCTGCAGCGCGGCTATGACCAGGTCGTGCATGACGTGGCCATTCAACGCCTGCCGGTGCGCTTTGCGATTGATCGCGCGGGTCTGGTGGGCGCCGATGGCGCGACCCATGCTGGGTCTTTCGACATCGGCTATATGGCGAGCCTGCCGGGCATGATCGTCATGGCCGCAGCGGACGAAGCCGAGCTTGTGCATATGGTCGCGACCGCGGCCCAGATCGACGATACGCCCTGCGCTTTCCGCTATCCGCGGGGTGAGGGCGTCGGTGTCGAGATGCCCGAGCGGGGCGCGCCGCTTGAGATCGGCAAGGCGCGGATGATTTCCGAGGGTAACCGTGTGGCTCTGCTCTCCTTCGGTACAAGGCTGCAAGAGGCACAAGCGGCGGCAGAAAACCTCGCCGCCAAAGGCATCACACCGACCATCGTCGATGCCCGCTTTGCCAAGCCGCTGGACACGGACATGATCCTGCAACTCGCCCGCCACCATGAGGCGCTGATCACTCTGGAAGAAGGCGCGGTGGGTGGATTTGGCAGCCATGTCGCGCAGTTCCTGGCCGAGGAAGGCGTGTTCGACACCGGGCTGAAATTCCGCTCCATGGTGCTGCCGGATATCTTCATCGATCAGGCGAGCCCCCGCGATATGTACGAGATCGCCGCGATGAACGCCCCGCAGATCGAGGCGAAGGTGATGGAAGCGCTCGGCGTGGCCGATTTCGCGAGCCGCCGCGCTTAACCTTACGTTTTCCTTGATCGCACGTGCGCCACACCTAGGCTTTCGGGCCATGGAACAACGCACGCCCTTTGCACGGACCTATCGCTGGTTCGTCTTCCTAATCACGCTTGGCTATTTCTTCTACCAGTTCGCCGCGACGGATTTGGCCGTCTTCGGTTGGCAGTTCCGGTTCCTGACCAACTGGGCGCTTGCGGCCTCCACCGTGTCGGCCTTCTTCATGCTGCGCCTCGCGATGGGTTGGTCGGATCAGCGCCACGAGGTTTGGGCGTCCGTCACTCTCGTAGTGAACGCCACGGTCGTGCTGATGTATTGGAAGATCTACCTCGAAGACCCGAGCCTGTTCTACGGCGATGGCAACCCGATCATCTGGTATCAGGAGTATTTCCTGCACGGGCTCGGACCACTTTTGCAGGCAATCGACGCGCTGTTTATTTTGGGTGTGTTCCAGAAGATGCGTCAGACTGCGCTCGGCGTGTTCGCCGTGCCGATAACCTATATCGCCTGGATCGAGCTGGTCCTGCGCCCGGTCAATGAAACGCCCGTGGGGTCCGTGACAACCGGTCTGCCCTATCTGTTTCTGAACAACATGGAATTGCCTGCGCGTGCGAATTTCTACATCACG
This sequence comes from Paracoccaceae bacterium, assembly GCA_028284705.1. GTDB lineage: Bacteria > Pseudomonadota > Alphaproteobacteria > Rhodobacterales > Rhodobacteraceae > Litoreibacter. The sequence goes on from JANQRE010000013.1 coordinate 23,062, forward strand.
ACGACGATCACCATGCTGGTGCTGATGCTGATCGCTTGGGGCCTGTCGGCCCTGCTCAGACGTCTTCGTCTTTCACCTTCAGCTGCGCCTCAATCTTCTTAAGCCGCTCCAGCACCTCGTCACGATAGACATCTGTTGCGGCGTCGGCCTCCACATGATGCGCGTCCTGCATCGAGTTCACGATGAGACCGACCAGCAGGTTCACCACCGCAAAGGTCGTGACCATGATGAAGGGCACGAAAAACGCCCAGGCATAGGGGTAGACCTCCATGACGGGTCGCACGATGCCCATCGACCAGCTTTCCAACGTCATGATCTGAAACAGCGAATAGCCTGACCGCCCGATATCGCCGAACCAGTCTGGGAAGCTCGACCCGAAAAGCTTGGTTGCCATAACCGCCCCGATATAGAAGATCAGCGCCATCAGCAGGAACACTGAGCCCATGCCGGGCAGGGCGGTCACCAAGCCCTCCACGACCCGGCGGAGCGATGGGGCGACGGAGAGCACGCGCAGAAGGCGCAGAATACGCAACGCACGCAGGACCGAGAGCCCTTGCGAGGCCGGGACGAGTGCAATCGCCACGATGACGAAATCGAAGATGTTCCAGCCATTTCGGAAGAAACTCAGGCGCTGGGCGAACATCTTCAGCGCCAGCTCAACGACGAAAATCCCAAGACAGATGCGATCCAGCATCAGAACCAGCGGCCCCGCCACATCCATGACAGGCTTCACGGTTTCGAGGCCCAGAATGATCGCATTGAACAGGATCACCCCAAGAATGAAATTCTTGGTGCTGGGGCGCTCCATATAGGCGTGAACGCGGGCCCGCAGGCTGGTCGGATCTGCTGTAATGTCGCTCATTAGAGCTTGATATGGCCTTTGGTGAAGCTGGCGGCAAGTTCCACATGGGCTGACCAGCGGAATTGGTCCACCGGTTGCACCCAATTGAGGCGATATCCGCCGGAGATGAGGATTTCGGCGTCGCGGGCGAAGGTGACCGGATTGCAGGAGATCGCGGCGATGACGGGCACGTCGGATTTGGCCAGTTCTTTGGTCTGTGCTTCCGCTCCGGCCCGAGGTGGATCGATGATCACCGCATCTGTCTTGCGCAATTCTTCGGCGAGGACCGGGCGGCGGAACAGATCGCGGGTCTCTGCAGTGACGCGCTTCAGCCCCTCCGCCTGACGCCATCCCTGATCGAGCGCCTCGACAAGGGCTTCATCACTTTCCAGCGCCCAGACCTCGGCGGTTTGTGCGGCGGGCAATGTGAAGGTGCCACAGCCTGCAAAAAGATCGACCACCTGTTTTGCTTCACCGATGATTTCAGCGACTGCGCTTTGCAAATGGGCCTGCCCCTCAACGGTCGCCTGCAGGAACGCGCCGGGTGGCGGTTGCACTTCCGCAGGCCCAAAGCGCTGCACCGCTGGAAGGCGAGACGCTCCCGACTCCCCATCCCAGGACAGACGCGCGAGGCCGAAATTCCGCGCCATCGCCGCTGCCTTGGCGAGGTCGGGAGCGGCGAGCGGCTTGCCACCCGTCACATTCAGGTCGAGCGCGTTTTCGGTGACGGCGACCTCCAATCCGATCACGCCTTTCCGCGACGCGCCGAACACGGTGAAGGCTTCCAGCATCTCCCATGCGGACATGATCTCAGGCGACAGCAACCGGCAATCCGGTGTTTCGATCAATGTCTCAGAGGCCGACGCAAAGAACCCCACCATCGCGCCGGATTTCGTGCGCTTGCCATGCAGGGTTGCGCGCCTGCGGCTTTGCGCAGGCGAGGTCAGGATCGGGCGAAGCTCTGCCTCAATCCCACGTGCGGCCAGACCGGTGCGGATCACCTCCGACTTCCAAGCTGCCACGAAATCGTCACTGGCATGTTGCAACGCACAGCCGCCGCAGGATTTGTAATGCCTACACGGCGCTTTCACCCGGTCGGGCGATGGCAGCTCAATCCGACCCTCTGCATCCACGATCTCTCCGGGCAACACCCGCGGGATCGGCGCATGGCCCTCGACCACACCCTCGCCCTTGGTGTTCAGCCGCGCGACGGTCAAGCTCATTCAGCCGCTTCCGTGATGCCGATGAACCCGCCCGATTGCCGGTCCCAATAGCCCGCATAAAGCCCGCCTTTGGCCAGCAGCGTCTCGTGGGTGCCTTCCTCGACTATGCGGCCCTGATCCATCACCACGATCCGGTCCATGCGCGCAATTGTGGACAGGCGATGCGCAATCGCGATCACCGTCTTGCCCGACATCGCCACCCGCAGCGCTTGCTGGATTGACGCCTCCACTTCGCTGTCAAGCGCTGAGGTCGCCTCATCCAGCACCAGGATCGGCGCATCTTTCAGCAGTGCCCGGGCGATGGCGATCCTTTGCCGCTGGCCGCCGGACAGTTTCACGCCGCGCTCGCCCAGATAGGCGTCATAGCCCTTGCGCCCGGCATAATCCTCAAGCTCTTCAATGAACTCATGCGCCTCAGCGCGCCGGGCCGCATCGCGCACCTCGTCATCACTCGCCTCAGGGCGACCATAGCGGATGTTGTCAAAGGCCGAGCGATTGAACATCGCCGTTTCCTGCGTGACCATGCCGATCTGCTGGCGCAGGCTGTCCTGTGTCACCGTGCGGATATCGGTGCCGTCGATCCGGATCACCCCGGCCTCGGGGTCGTAAAGGCGCAGCAGCAGGCCGACGAGCGTGGATTTCCCGGCGCCCGATGCGCCAACAATGCCCAGCTTCTCGCCCGGCGCGATGGCCAAGTCGATGCCGTCCACCCCGCCGGTCTCCTGCCCGTAGGCGAAGCCGAGGCCGGCCATCTCGATCCCGCCTTGGGTGACCGCAAGCTCTGTGGCACGCGGCGCATCCAGCAGATCATGCGGTGGCGTCAACGTGCGCATCCCGTCCTCGATCTCGCCGATATGGGAGTAGATGCCCAGAAGCGTGAAACTGACCCAGCCGGTCATCTGCGCAAGACGCACAGCGATCACACCCGCGGCGGCGATATCGCCGGTCGAGGCCGCTCCGCGCTGCCAAAGCAGGATCGTGGCCCCGATCAGAAGGATCGGCAAAAGCCCCGCCAGAACCATCAGCGAGAAGCGGAAGCCGGTCGAGAGCTTGCCGAACGCCATGGCTTTCTCGCGCAACGCGCCCATGGTGTTCAGCGCGGCGGTATCTTCATGATCCGCGTGGCCAAAGAGCTTGACGGTTTTGATATTGGTGATCGTATCGACGACCTGCCCCGTGACCGCGGCGCGCACGGCGGCACGGGCTTTCGAGCGCGCCCGGATGCGCGGCAGGAACCACGTAATCATGGCGAGATAGGCCAGAACCCACACCGCAAGGATCGCCGCGACCCAGCCCTGGATCGTCAGAAGCAGCGCGATGGAGCCGACCATGGAGGCGAGCGCAAAGGGCACGACATTGATCGTCTCATGCACGGTCGTGGTGATCGCCGTCGCGGTCTGCATCTGTTTCTGCGCGATGCGGCCCGCGAAATCATTGTCGAAGAAGGTCACCGAGTGGCCCATGGTCCAGCGGTGCAAGCGGCTCATGGTCAGCGGCAGGATGTTCGGCGGAATGACATAGGAGTTGAAGGCGGCGTTCGCTCCAAATGCGAAGGGGCGCAGGATCAGGAAAAAGAACAGGCAGAAAAGCACGAGGCCCAGGTTCTCGGCGAAAAACCCGGACGGCCCGCTGGCCTCCACCGCATCGATCACCGCCCCGATGATCAGCGCCGTGCCCGCCTCCATCACGCCGCCAAAGGCGGAGATCAAGGCCGCGATCCCAAGGATCGGCCAGCTTCCCGCAAGCAACCATTTCGAGAAGGCCCAAAGCGTGTTCGGCGGCGGCCCTTCGGCGTGGTCGAAGGGCTTCACCAGCGTTGCGAGCCATGCAAAGACGGGATCGAACAACTTGATCATTCGGCGGCTTCCGTATTCAGGAATCCACCCGATTGCCGCGTCCAGAAGCCCGCATAAAGCCCGCCCTTGGCCAGCAGTTCCGCATGGCTGCCATCCTCGACGATCCGGCCCTCGTCCAGCACGACGATCCGGTCCATATGGGCAATAGTCGACAGGCGGTGCGCGATCGCGATCACCGTCTTGCCCTCCATCACGCCATAAAGCGTGTCCTGAATGGCTGCTTCCACCTCGCTGTCGAGCGCGCTTGTTGCCTCATCCAACACAAGGATCGGTGCGTCTTTCAGGATCACGCGTGCCAACGTAATCCGTTGCCGCTGCCCGCCCGAGAGTTTCACCCCGCGCTCACCCACATGGGCGTCATAGCCACTGCGCCCCTCCGGATCAGTGAGATCGAGAATGAAATCATGCGCTTCCGCCTGATGAGCGGCGGCGATCATCTCGGCCTCGCTGGCCTCGGGCTTGCCATAAAGGATGTTGTCGCGCACGGATCGGTGCAGCAAAGCGCTTTCCTGACTGACCATTCCGATCTCATGGCGCAGGCTGTCCTGGGTGACGTTCCGAATGTCCTGACCGTCGATCAGCACGCGCCCACCTTCGGCGTCATAGAAGCGCAACAGCAGCTTCACGAGCGTCGATTTGCCCGCGCCCGAGCTTCCGACAATGCCGACTTTCTGACCCGGTGCGACCGTGAGCGTCAGGTTTTCCAACCCGCCCGTGCCACGTCCGTAATGGTGGGTCAGCCCGTCGAGCTTGATCTCGCCTCTCTTCAATTCCAGCGGTTTCGCATCCGGATCATCGACCAGAGTGATCGGTTGCGCGATGGTCTCCAGCCCTTCCGACACGATCCCCATGTTCTGGAAGAAGCTCGACAGCGCCCACATGATCCAGCCGGTCATCGCGTTAAGACGCAGGGTCAGCGCGGCTGCGACGGCAATCACGCCGACCGTGGCAGAGCCTTGCGCGCAGAGCCAGATCGCCCAACCAACGACACCGACAATCAGGAACCCATTCAGCGTCACCAGCATCACGTCCATCAGCGTATAGATGCGCATCTCGCGGGCGAAGGTTTGCCGGGTTTTCTCGATGGCTTCCTTGGCGAATGCGATCTCGCGGTCGTGATGCGCAAAAAGCTTCACCGAATGGATATTCGTGTAGCTGTCCACGACGCGGCCCGTGGTCATTGACCGCGCATCCGAGGAGGCTTTCGAGGCCGGTCCGACCCGTTTCATCGTCCAGCGCACCAGAAGCCCGTAAAACAGAAGCCAGATCACCAGCGGGATGGCAAGGCGCGGATCGGCCTCGCTGAGCAGGATCGCGGCACCGATGAAATAAGCCAGTGCAAATGTGATCGCGTCGAAGACCTGAAAGATCGCCTCTCCCGCAGCGGGGGGCGTCTGCATGATCCGGTTGGCGATCCGGCCCGCAAAATCATTCTCAAACCAGCCCACGGATTGGCGCAGCACCTGCCTGTGTGCGCGCCAGCGAAAGAGCGTGCCATAGTTCGGCAGGATCGCGTTGTTCAGAATGCCGACATCAAGCGCTTGCAGCGCCGGGCGCACAATGAGGATGAACAGCGCGATGGCGACGAGTTCGGCCCCGTATTCGCCCAGCACTTGATCTGGCGTGCCCTCCGTGAACAGGTCCACCACGCGGCCCATGTAGTAGATCAGCGCCACCTCGACCGCGGCGACGACAACCGACAGGATGCCCGCAACCCAGAACACTTTCTTGAACGGTTGCGAGTAGTCTCGGATGAACGGCCACAGCTTCGTTGGCGGCCTGTCTACTTCCTCGTAGGGCGCGTATGGATCGACCAGATTTTCGAAAAAGCGGAACATCAAAAGCCTCGTCCAGAGGCTTGATATAGGGCCTTTGCTACAGAAAGACCATGACGGCGGAGAGGGCCAGCGCGGCGGCCATGACGGTCATGAATATGCGCCAGGCTTTCTCTGACGATAGCAATAGCGCCAGCGCCGTGCCCGCCGCGGCCCAGAACAGGCAGACAAAGAGGTTCAAACCGGAAAAGGCGGAAGCCAGCCGCAGCGCCTCCTGCAAGGGCGGCAGGCCACCGGGATAGGCCGACGATGCCGCGAGCGCGACCGCCCAGACCTTCGGGTTGACCCATTGGAAAAGCACCGCTTCGATGAAGGTAAAGGGGCGGTCCTTTGAGAGGTTCTTGTTGGCGCGGGTGGCGGTGAAAAGGCTCCACGCCATCCAGAGAATCCAAGCTGCCGCGATGAGTTTCAGTGTGAAGGTCAGCGCGGGATAACTGAGCAATAGCGCACCGATCCCAGCTCCGGTCAGACCGGAGGTCACGCCGACACCTGCCGCCACACCAAGGATATGCGGCACCGTGCGCGCGAACCCGAAGCGCGCGCCCGAGGCGGTAAGCAGGATGACATTCGGGCCCGGTGAGAACAGTCCTGCGAAGACAAAGAGATAAAGCGGATCGAATGTCACGTCAGCAGATCGGCCTTGGTCGCCGTGAAGCCCGAGCCGATCCAGTCGCGTTCCAGCTCTTTCAGGCGTGCGCCGAGCGCGGGGCCCTCAAGCTCTGGTAAGTCCGCGGCTTTGATCGGGAATTTGGCCGCCGACCCCCGCTGCGCGTCCTGTCGGAACCCCTCGGGCAGCGCGGTCTCAAAAAGCGCGGCGCGGCAGAGCATGATATCGATGGCAGCCTCCGCCGCATACCGATACCCGAGCTCAGCCGGGCCCTCAGTCGTGCTTATCTTCTCACGCAGAAGTGCCAACGCACGGGCATCCTGCCGCGACAACCGCCAACGCTCGGCGGGCATGTCGCCGCCCAGCACAGCGGCACGACGAACCCAATTCGCGCTGGCCCTGCCCTCAAGATGGATCAGGGGGCCAAGCGCGCGATCATCGCCGCCCGGCAGCACACGGGCGAGGATGCCAGACTGCGCCATGGCGGCGACAGCGGGGGCGGGGTCCGGTGCGCTGAGGAGCTTGCACATCTCGGCCCCGACACGTTCCGCCGAAAGTTGTTCCAGCCCCTCCTGACCGGCAGCGCAGGCCGCCAGCCCCTCGGGATCGATGCCGCCCGCCGGATCGCCATACCAGGCGTAGAAGCGAAAGAAGCGCAGGATGCGCAGATAGTCCTCAGCAATGCGGGTCGGTGCGTCGCCGATAAAACGAACCCTGCGCGCGGTCAGGTCGTCGATACCGCCAACCCAATCCCGCACCGCGCCATGGCGATCCGCATAGAGCCCGTTCATCGTGAAATCGCGGCGGCGCGCATCTTCCTGCGGATCGGTTGAGAACCGCACCGTGGCGTGACGGCCGTCGGTCTCGTGATCCGCGCGGAAGGTGGTGATCTCGTGCGGAACACCCTCTGTGACGATGGTGATCGTGCCATGGTCGATGCCGGTGGGAATGGCTTTCAGGCCAAGGGTGTCGGCGATTGCCAGCGACGCCTCCGGGCGCGCGTCGGTGGCAAGGTCGATATCCGACACAGGCACACCCAAGAGCGCGTTGCGCACACAGCCGCCGACGAAGAAGATCTGATGCCCGGCGTCTTCAAAACCTGCCATCAGCGCTTGAGTTGCTTCGGCGTCCAGCCAGTCGCCCTTGACCCGGGTCATCTCTGCACCTGATCGGCCAGTGCGCGCAAAATGCGCGCCGTCGCGCCCCAGATATAGTAGGGCCCATAGGGAACCGCATAATAGCGCCGCACGGCGCCCCGCCAGAAGCGACCTTCGATGATGTAATTGGCCGGGGTCATCAGATGGGTCAGCGGGGCGCGGAACACCTCCGCGACTTCGCCTTCTTCCGGCACTGCTTCGAACTCTTCGGTCACGCGGGCGACGACCGGCGTCACGTTGAATCCCGTGACCGTTTCATGCGGGTTCATGAGCCCCATCACCTCGACGGAGGTCCGGGGCAGGGCGATCTCCTCTTCCGCCTCCCGCAGGGCTGCGTCAGTCGGTGACGCATCGCCTTCGTCCACCTTGCCGCCTGGAAAAGCGACCTGCCCGGGATGGTGCTTCAGGACCGAGGAGCGTTTTGTCAGGATCACCTGCAAGCCTTGCGGCGTCTCGAGGATTGGCACCAGCACGGCTGCGGGCCGCAAAACCCGGCCCTCGGGCAGCACCACATTCGTGTTCAGGTCATAATCCGACGAGGCCGCGCCGGGATGCTCCAGCGCAGCCTGCAAGTTGTCCAATCGGTCAGTCACTGGCACCGTCAGCTTCGAAGCCGAGTGTCTTGGGGTCCATCACATAATGCGCGCCGCAGAACTGGCAGTCCGCGGTCAGCGTGCCGTTCTCCAGCGTCATTTTCTCGATGTCCTTGGCGGAGTAGATCGACATGCTCTGACGCACGCGGTCTTCCGAACAGGTGCAGCCGAACTTCACCGATTGCGCATCATAGGCAATCGGTTTCTCTTCGTGAAACAGCCGCACGAGCAGGTCCGTGGGCGCCACCGAGGGTCCGACCAGTTCAATCTCCTCGACCGTATCGAGCAGCATGTTGGCGCGGGTCCAGTTCTCTGACGCGTCATCCTGCAACAGATCATCCGCCTGCAACACGCCACCTTCTCCGCTGCCGCCGTCGGTCGCGACGAAGGGCGAGGCTTTCGGCATGTGCTGCAGCATGATCCCACCGGCGCGCCAGGTCACATCCTCGCCGGGCTCTTGGCTCTGGCCATAAGTCAGCGAGAACCGGGTCGGCAATTGTTCCGACTGCGTGAAATAGGTCTCCGCACAGGCGGCCAGACTACCACCGGCGAGCGGAGTAATCCCCTGATAGGGTTTCATATCGTCGCCCTGATCGATCAGGATCGCGAAATAACCCTTGCCGATCTGGCTGAACGGGTCTTTGCCGGGATCGATGCGGTCCTTGTCGAAGCTTGCATAGGCGCGGATCTGGGCGGGTTCGCCGTCTTCGCTCGGCCCGTAATAATCCGTCGCGATCAGCCGCAAAGGCCCATCACCGCGCACCTGTATCGAGAGCTTCCAACGCAGTTTGATCGTCTGTCCGATCAGCGCGGTCAGAAGCGCAGTTTCGGCCACCATCGCCTCCACCGGGGCCGGATAGGCGTGCTGCGCCAGCACCTCATCGAGCACACCATCAAGGCGCGCGATGCGTCCGCGAATGTCGCAATGCTCTAATTGGAAGGGCAGGACGGTATCGTCCCACGCGATTTTCTGTCCGAGTGTCATGGATTGTCCTAGCGCTTGGCTCTTGGCATACCGCGTCTATATAGGCGCGGCAATGCTTTGCCCAAGGGGGTAGCGCTGCGTGAAGCGAATGGCGGGGTTGCGTTTGAATGATACGGCGGTTTGGGGAAGCGGTGGATGGAACGCAGCGCTATCGCAGGCGCCCTGGGGCCTATGCCGTGCTCTGGAACGGCTCGAAGGTTCTTCTGACCGTTCAGGATGGCGACCGCCTGCCGGAGCCCGAGGTGCAATTGCCCGGCGGCGGGATCGATCCCGGCGAGGCGCCCTTGCAGGCGCTGCACCGCGAGGTGTTGGAGGAGACCGGCTGGACGATCTCCGATCCGATGCGCCTAGCGAGTTATCGGCGGTTCACCTACATGCCGGAATACGATCTTTGGGCTGAAAAGCTCTGCCATATTTATCTGGCGCGGCCGGGTTTGCGCCGCGGTGCGCCGAGCGAGCCGGATCATACCGTGATCTGGACCTCAGCCTCCCAAGCGGCGCGCATGCTCTACAATGAGGGCGACCGGTTTTTCCTGCGTCAGGCTTTAGGGGTTTGAGGGCCTCGATATTCAAAAACCAGCGCTGACACATCGTCATTGAAATCCGCCCAAGCCGCGTATTGGGACAGATCGTGCAGCAGATCGGCAAGAAATTCCGGTCCGTCGCCAGCCGCATTTGCGACCAACATTTCGGCAAGGCCGTCTTCGTCTAGCAATCGCCCCTCGGGGTCTTCGCATTCGGTGATCCCATCCGAATACAGGATAAGACGATCGCCAGGGTCCATTTGGAAGGCAAAACTCTGGTATTTTGCACCGTGGAGAAGCCCGATGGGCATCCCACCATCGCCGAGCTGATGCGGTGGCTCTCCATTCCCGAAGAGCATTGGATGCGGATGGCCGGCCTGCACGGCCCGCGCGTTCCCGGTTTCCAGATCGACAATCGCAAGCGCGAGCGTGAAATAATGCTCCGTCTCGATCTCTCTCAAGAGCATTTCGTTCAAAACTTCAGCGGCAATGGCCGGATCGACAGCTTCATACCCCCCATTTGCCCGCTTCTGCATCGCGACGTTCTGCGCGGGTGTCTGGCCGTTCAAGGAAGCCGCCAATCGCGCCGTCATCAGCGCGGAGGAGACACCGTGGCCGGACACGTCCAGCGAGAACAGCCCCAATTCGGTGTCGCTGATGCGGAACTTACCCACCAGATCGCCGCCGACATGGCCGCTCGGACGCAGCAGCATCGACACGCGCCCCTTATCGAAAATCTCGTCGGTTTCGGGCACAAGCGATTGCTGGAGGTGGCGCGCTTCTTTCAGGTCGCGCTCAATCGCCGCATAAAGCCGCTGCGCCTTGGTCAGCGCATCATTGACCTGCGCATTCTTTCGGACCAGTTCGGCTTGCATCTCAAGAATGCGTTCGCCCGCCTGGAGGCGCGCGCGTAACTCGCCGAAATTCACCGGTTTTGTGAGGAAATCATCCGCACCCGAATTTAGCCCCTCCGCAATCTCGTCAGAGGTGTTCTTGCTGGTGAGAAGCAGAAAATAACCGTAGTCGGTCTCACCCAATTGCCTGAAAATACTGCAAAATTCCGGACCGCTCAGACCCGGCATGACCCAGTCGCTGATGACCATCGGGATACGGGTCTTGCGGCATATCTCCAAGGCCTGTTCGCCGCTATCGGCCTCGAGCACATTATAGCCCCATTTGCGCAGGGAGGTGCTGAGAATACGCCGTTGCATCCGACTGTCATCGACAACCAGAATCGTCTTCTGCGGCGCAACCTCCCGTTCGCTTTCGGGAGGGCCGACCGGATGCTTATCCAGAAAGGTCATGCCGGGGGTGTGACAGGCGGACCTTAATGGAAGATGAATGCTAAAACTCTTTGTATTTCAGAAGGTTTTGGTAACCATCGGGAAAGAAATCTAGTCGAAGCTCGACCCAGCACTTGGGATTGCAGCAATGATTGACTGGACACGCGTGGAAGAGCTTCGAAACGACCTCGGGGACGAGGATTTCGACGAAATTACGTCGCTTTTTCTTGAAGAGGTGGAAGAGCGATTGGACTGCCTGAAATCCGGCGGGTCGGACAATCTCGCCGATGACTTTCACTTCGTGAAAGGCAGTGCCGCCAATCTCGGCTTCGCCACGTTAAGGGAGACCTGTGAAACCGCCGAACTTGCGCATGATTTCGGCGATATTCCAAGACTTTTGGCAGTCTATCAGCAGTCAAAGGCAGCTTTCCTGCAAGGAGTGTAGCGCCCGTTCAGATCAGGAATTCAGCAAGCAGATCGTCGTTCGTGATGTCGCGATGCGCAAAACCGGCCTCAGTCATGCGTTCCTCAAGCCCTTCGAAGGAGGCTGCTTTCTTTGTCTCCAGGCCGATCAGAACCGAGCCGAAATTGCGGGCTGATTTCTTCAGATACTCGAACCGTGCGATATCATCATCCGGTCCCAGAAGCGCGAGGAAATCCTTCAACGCGCCAGGCCTCTGCGGCATTCGCAGGATGAAGTATTTCTTCACCCCGCTGTAGCGCAAGGCGCGTTCTTTGACTTCCGGTAGACGCTCGAAATCGAAATTTCCACCGGAGGTCACGCAGACCACGCGCTTGCCTTTGATCTCGTCACGCATCTCGTCGAGCGCATCAATCACCAGCGCACCTGCCGGTTCCAACACGATCCCTTCGATGTTCAGAAGTTTCATAATCGTCGTGCAAATCCGGTTTTCCGGGGCCAGATGCACCTGCCACGGCACCACGGATTTCAGCACCTCAAAGGTATGATCCCCGATCCGCGCCACAGCGGCCCCATCGACGAATGTATCGATATGGGGCAGCGTCACCGGTGCGCCTGTCTCAAGGGCGGACCGCAGGCTCGCGCCCCCAGCCGGTTCGATGTAGCGAAACTGCGTTGCTGGTGCCTCAGATTGGAAATATCGGGTCATGCCAGCGGCCAGACCGCCGCCGCCCACCGGAACGATGATCATATCGGGCGGCGTTTCCATGTCTCCCAGAATTTCAACCGCGACGGAGGCCTGTCCTTCGATCACATCCGGGTCATCGAAGGGTGACAGGAAATGCGCGCCGACTTCGGTGCAATGCGCTTTGGCCGAGGCCAGTGTCTGGTCAAAATAATCGCCGGTCAGGCGGATTTTCACCGTGTCCCCGCCAAACGCACGCGTCTTGTCGATCTTCTGCTGCGGTGTCGTGATCGGCATGAACACTTCGCCGCTGACGCCGAAATGCTGACACACATAAGCAAAGCCTTGGGCGTGGTTGCCAGCGCTGGCACAGACAAATCGCTCTGCCCCATCGGCCTGATCGCGCACCTTGCGCATGGCGTTGAACGCCCCGCGAATTTTGTAGGACCGCACCGGCGAGAGGTCTTCGCGTTTCAGGAAAATCTCCGCCCCGTATTCAGCGCTCAGATGATCATTGCGCTGCAGTGGCGTCGCCTCGAACAACCCGCGCATCAGGAGCGTGCCATTGCGCGCATTGGTGGTGAAATCACTCATCTCTGGTCACGCGCACAGCGACGGTGGACAGAGCCAGCATCAACAAAATCCAACCGAGAATGCTGGTGACGATGGCCTCCGACAATGTCGAGAACACCGCCGCGGTGGCCCCCAGAAACAGGGCCAGGCTGATGGCGCACATCAGGATCGCCACCAGAACAGCTCCGAAAACGCCAACGCGTTTCTCGGGATCGACACTGAAATCAACAGGTTGCAGGAACACGCGCAGAAGCAGCAGCCAAAGGACCCAAAACGAAATCGCCGTCGCGACCGGCAAGAGGACAAACCCAACCCCAAGGGGCACTCGCGGCAGAAGCTGGCCCAAAAGCGCCGAGACGACCGTCGTTCCAATGGCGACGAGCAACCCGGTCAAAACGAAGGCCCAAATCGTCTGCACCAGATCGGTGCGGGAGGGAAAAGGAAGTACGCTCCGGGGTGGTGTCGCGCCGTTCAGGATCGGCAGGGCAACCGCCGCCACCAGTCCGATCGAGACCAGATTGATCACCAGGGACACCATCAGGAACGTGGCCAAAAGGTCGGGATATTGGCCCTCTTCATCGGGCCGCAGGGTTGCGGCGCTGCCCCAGGTGTCCGTCAACACGTAGCTCACGACCAGCGCGAGGAGCGTGGTCAGAACCCACCACAGGCCCGTCGCTTTCAGGAGCGCCCTGAATTGCCCGACAAAGGCACCGATAGATGCGCGAAAAAACTGCCAGCCTGTCATGCGGATCACTCGCTTATTGTTCTTGGCCGGGTTCGGGCCCGGCGCATTGCTCCTATAAAGCGGTCAAATGGGGTTCAGGTCAATGAATCAAGCGCTCGGACCACCTTGCGCCTGCGCGGCGAAGGCGGTATCGCGCGGTGAATTTGCCACCTGTGACCGGAGCACGTGCCCATGTCTTCGCCGAAAAAAGTCGTCCTTGCCTATTCCGGCGGGCTCGACACGTCGATCATCCTGAAATGGCTGCAGACCGAATATGGCTGCGAGGTCGTGACCTTTACCGCCGATCTCGGCCAGGGCGAAGAGTTGGAGCCCGCACGCAAGAAAGCCGAACTGCTCGGGATCAAACCTGAGAACATCTATATCGAAGACATCCGCGAGGAATTCGTGCGCGATTTCGTCTTCCCGATGTTCCGCGCCAATGCGGTTTACGAAGGGCTCTATCTGCTCGGCACGTCAATCGCTCGGCCGCTGATTTCAAAACGTCTGATCGAGATTGCGGCGGAAACCGGTGCCGATGCCGTGGCCCATGGTGCGACCGGCAAGGGCAACGATCAGGTGCGGTTTGAACTCAGCGCCTACGCGCTCAACCCCGAGATCAAGGTGATCGCGCCCTGGCGGGAATGGGACCTGACCTCCCGCACGAAGCTCCTGGAATTCGCTGAGCAAAACCAGATCCCGATTGCCAAGGACAAACGCGGGGAAGCGCCGTTTTCGGTCGATGCGAACCTTTTGCACACCTCCTCGGAAGGCAAAGTGCTGGAAGACCCCGCCGAGATGGCTCCGGATTATGTCTATCAACGCACCGTGCTTCCCGAAGACGCACCCGACGAGCCAGAGATCATCGAGATCGGCTTTGAGCGGGGCGATGCGGTGTCGATCAATGGCGAGGCGATGTCGCCCGCAACGCTCCTCACGAAACTCAACGAGTATGGCGGCAAACACGGCGTCGGGCGTCTCGATCTGGTCGAAGGGCGCTTCGTCGGCATGAAATCCCGCGGCATCTATGAGACGCCGGGCGGCACGATCCTGCTGGAAGCGCATCGGGGCATTGAATCGATCACGCTGGACCGCGGGGCTGCGCATCTGAAGGACGAGTTGATGCCGCGCTATGCCGAGTTGATCTATAACGGTTTCTGGTTCTCGCCCGAGCGCGACATGCTGCAGGCGGCGATTGATCGCTCGCAGGAACATGTGACCGGCACGGTCAAGGTGAAGCTCTACAAAGGTTCCGCCAAAACCGTCGCCCGCGCCTCGGAGCATTCGCTCTATTCCGAAGCGCATGTGACCTTCGAGGAAGATGCTGGGGCCTATGATCAGAAAGACGCCGCCGGCTTCATCCAGCTGAACGCGCTGCGCCTGAAACTGCTCGCCGCACGCGACAAGCGCCTAAAAGGTTAACGCCTTCGCTTTCAGCGCCTCGTAATGGGTGAGCGCTTCGGCGAGGTGGGGATGGTCGATCTCGGGCAGCGCGCCTTCCGCGTCCGCAAAGCCTGTCGATTGATGCACGGCGTTGTACCAATGCGGGGCCCAGGCGCCGTCATAGGGGCGGGGCCCGGCCTCCCAGGACAACATCGCGTCGTCAAAGGGTAGGCCGATCTCCGCACAGAGGACCTTCAACGCGCGCTGCGGATCGCGTCTTATATCGGCGCTGTCGATGATCGGGCCGGGCAGCGCGGCGGCAATCTCGGTCTGACGGGTGAACCCCAGATCATCAAGCGACGGGCTCTCGCGTTTCTGAATGTAGCTCGCGATCACCCGCGCCGGGTGGCGGAGAAGATGCACATTCACGCAGGTCTCGGCCCAGTCCAGCGGGAAGCCGTCGATCATGTGATGGCACATATGTTTCTGATACCAATGCGCCTTGCCACCCGGTGGCTGGCCAGCGAGGGCCGCCGCGACCTTGGCCGGATCGTTTTCCATCGCGGCCACGGTCTCGTCCCGCATCGGATGGTCAATGCCGGTGCGCGCCAGGAAGGCGCCGAAGAAAGGCTCGTCGCTGGCAGCACAATCGGGCCGGTTTCCAAACGCATACATCATCGCGGTTGAGAGGTTGCGTGGCCCGGACCACATGGCGATTTTCATCTGTCAGACACTTTCAGATAAGCGATTCACAAAACATGCCCGTGGGGTTACTCTGAGCGCAAAAAACAACAAAACCGAAGAGTAGCCAAAAGGAAAATTCGGAGATGGACAGTCAAGTCAAAGGTTTTGAGTTCCGCGGAAACGCGAAGGAGTGGTTCGGCATCTGGATTGTGAACTTGCTTCTAACCATCATCACCATCGGGATTTATTCCGCATGGGCGAAGGTGCGGACCAAGAAATATTTCTACAACAACACCTATGTCGAAGGGCGGAATTTCGACTACCACGCCACGGGCAAGCAGATCCTGATCGGACGGCTCATCGTGATCGCTGCGCTGGTCGTGTTCAATCTGATCCTCGCCGCGCTTCCGGTCATTGGCCTGGTTTTGCTCCTCGCCCTGCTGGCCGCTCTGCCATGGCTTCTGGTCCGCGCGATGCTCTTTAACGCGCGGATGTCGAGCTTTTCCAACGTGCGCTTCAACTTCGTCGGCAAATATGGACGGGCCTTCGTCGTGTTCCTGCTCGCGCCCATCGGCGCGTATCTCTTGATCGCGATACTTGGTGGCGGCGCGGCTTTTGCGGCTGAGACTGTCGGGATCGCTGTTGCGGTTATCCTGGGTCTCATCGCGGTGGTTGTGCTGTTTTTGGTCTTCCCGGTCATCGACCGGATGGTGAAAGCCTTCTCCATCAACAATCACAAACTCGGTGTCGCTTCGTTCGAGATGAACGTACCGGTCGGCCCCTTTGTGAAAGCCGCGATTTTCGCCTCGCTCTGGGTCGTCGCTGTCTTGGTGATCGGCGGCGTTCTGATCGGTGGCCCGCTGGTTGCGATGTTCTCCGACCTTGAGGCGGGTATTGAGCCGGGACCCGCACAAATGGGCCTGATCGGCATCCTTTATCTGCTGTTCTTTGTGGCTTTCCTGCCGGCGGTGTTTATCTATCAGGCCATGATCCGGAACGTGATTTACAACAACACCACGCTTGAGGGCGGGCATAGCTTCACATCCAACGTGTCGGCCAAGTCGCTACTCTGGATCGCGCTCTCCAACATGGTCGTCGTGATCTGTACACTCGGTCTGATGCTGCCCTGGGCACAGGTGCGCATGGCGAAATATCTCGCCGATCACACTGGTCTGATCCCCGGTGCCGATATGGACAGCTTCATCGGCGAGCAGCAGGAGAAAGTCAGCGCCCTTGGCGACGCTTACTCCGATATCGAGGGTCTCGATGTTGGTCTGCCCATCTAACAGGTCGGCAGGCCGGTGAGCCTGCTGCCGCATCAGGTTGAGGGGCGCGCTTATCCGCGCCTCTCGTCACGTCAGGTGGCCGCAACGCTGAAACATCGCGCCGTGATGCAAAGCGAAAGCGAGAAGCCCGACGATCTTTTCATCGACATTCTCGATAGGGAGGGTGTGGTCCTGGGTGGTGCACCGCTCAGCCAGATCGAGGTCGATTGGCCCATCGGGCGCCAGCCGCGTAAGTTGACCCTGCCGGATGGTACCGTGTTTGAGACCGACGATCACGACGCCATTGGCCAGATCGTCGGTGAAAGCAATTCAACCAAACTGCATCGGCTGGAGCAATTCCATCCGCGCCTGATCGCTTTTGTGCTGGCCTGTATGGTCGGTGTCTGGGTCATCTACCGCTATGGGCTCGACATTCTCGTGGCTTTCGCCATTTGGCTCACGCCCCCGGTGCTGGTCGCCCAGATCGACAAAGGCACTATGGCCACGATTGATTTCCAGATGGCCGAAGCCTCCAGGCTTGATGCCAATGAACAGGCCCGCGTGGAGGATATCTTCGCGACCCTGTTGCCTCATATCGAGGACGTCCCGGACGGAACCAATTTCCAGCTTCTCTTCCGGGATATGCCCGGAATGGGTCCCAATGCCTTTGCGCTGCCCGGTGGCACGGTTGTCATGACCGATGCCTTCATCCGCGATTTTCCCGATGAAGATGTGTTGGCCAGCGTGTTGGGTCACGAGATCGGCCATGTGGTGGAACGGCACGGGATGCGGCAGCTCTATCGCTCGCTGACTGTCTATATCCTGATTGCGCTCATGGCGGGTGATACCGGCCCGTTCCTGGAAGAAATCCTGCTCGAAGGCAACGTGCTCCTCTCGCTTAGTTTCAGCCGCGCCCATGAGCGGGCGGCGGATGAGTTTGGTGTCAAGCTGGCCGACCGCGCGGGTTACGACCCTGCTGGGTTGAAAATCTTTTTCGACGAGATTTCGAAAAAGTTCGGCGAGCCGCCGCGCTGGCTCTCGACCCACCCCGGCAGCAAGGAGCGCGCCGCCGATATCGACGGCTATATCGAGGCGCTGCCCTGATAACCTTTGCGTGACCTCACGCGCCTGTTGGTTTCCCAGAGCCTGCCGATTAGTCAGGTTGCGGCAAAGCTGACATTAAGGTGCTCCTCATGTTGAAATCCCGCATTGCCGCTCTTTTTATCGCCTCGTTTGGCCTTCTGTCGCCAACACTGGCCTCAGCAGAGACACTAACAGTCGCGGGCGGATGCTTTTGGTGCGTGGAGAGCGACTTTGAAAGTGTGCGCGGTGTGACAGAGGTTGTCTCCGGTTTCACCGGCGGGTCGGTCTCCAACCCGAGCTACAAGCAAGTTGTCGGGGGCGGCACGGGGCATCGTGAGGCTGTACAAATCACCTTCGATCCCGGCGTGATTTCCCGCGATCAGATATTGCACATGTTCCTGCGCTCGATTGATCCCACCGATGCGGGCGGTCAGTTCTGTGACCGGGGACACAGCTACTCTACGGCCATCTACCCCGCCAATGCCGCGCAGACAAACGCTGCGAAGGCCGCCTTGGCCAAGGCCTCAAGCGATCTGGGCCGCAACGTTGTGACGCCAATTGAGCCGCTGACCGCGTTCTACCCCGCAGAGGCCTACCATCAGGATTACTACAAAAGCAGCGACCGCGTTTTGACGCGATTTGGTCTGATCTCTAAGGCAAAGGCCTACAAGAGATACCGCGAGGCCTGCGGTCGCGACGCCAAGGTTTCGAAACTCTGGGGCTCGGCGGCGCCGTTTACCAAAGGACATGGTTCGTAAGGCGGGCGGTTGATGCTGTTGCCTCGGATTGCGACCACCAAAACCCCTAACGGACCGTGAACAACATCTAAGAAAATTAGAGTTTGGCGTTCACGATTGGTTAGGCGACTCATTCCATACTCAACCGATGAATATGAGAATGACCCTACCCGCCGACTTTGTGTATCCAGATCAATTTTGTGAAACCGGCCATCGATGGATGGACCAGTTGTTTGGTGCCAAGGCTGTGCGAGATGGCGGTGTCGTGCGCCGCAAATTGAAGGATGTTGATCGGGAAGTTGGCCGAGACATCTTGTTGGAGGAAGTCAACCGGCGCGGGTATCATGCCGTGATTTGCGGCGGCCAGTTCATCATCATCTGCAATTCCGGGCGGCTGCAGGTTCTCACATAATAGAGTCAAACTCTAATTTTCTTAGATCATTTTGACGTCTTTGAAACCGAGTTTTTAATCAGGACGGCGCAAAACGCCCCTGTCGTGACGGTAAGTCAGTCGGATACGCGCGGTTTGGCTGGCCCATTCTAAAGAAAGAACGCCGCGTTGTTGCGCAGGATGATCTCAATTGCGTAAACGCCCAGCAGCGCCACCAACGGGCTGAGGTCCAGACCACCCATATTCGGCAACATGCGCCGGATCGGGCCGTAGATCGGTTCAAGCAACCGGCTCAGCCCATCCCAGATTTGCGCCACGATCGGTTGGCGCAGGTTCAGCACCTGAAAGCTGATCAACCAGCTCATGATGAAATGGACAATGATCACAAACCGCACGACGCCCAGAACAAGCATCAGGATCTGAAAAAGGGACGTCATCAATCGGCTCCGCGTTAGTCTTCAGACACTTCACCTAATGGCAGTGGCCCAAAGCCGCAAGGCCGTGACGCGAGGTTCACCTTGACCCTAGGTCGCCGATGCGAGACGGCGCTTTCGGAAAGGAGCCGCACCGCCGATGTATCCCGTCTTTCGTCTTCTCAAGGAATTCCTCGTCTTTCGATCCGCGCCTCCCCTTGGCTTGACCGAAACCCATGTCTCGCACCACATCTGCTGGCCTTGGGATATCGACCTGTTTCTGGAGCTCAACAACGGTCGCACCCTGACGCTTTACGATCTGGGGCGCATCCCGCTTGCCAAACGGGCTGGCCTCGTCGCGGCGCTGCGACAGAACCAATGGGGTTTGACGGTAGCGGGCTCATCAGTGCGCTACCGGCGTCGTGTGCGTGCCTTTGATCGGATCACCATGCATTCCCGCGCGGTCTGCTGGGATGACCGCTTCATCTACATCGAGCAAAGCATGTGGGTACGCGGACAGGCCACATCCGACGCGCTTTTCCGCACCGCGATCACCGGGAAAGACGGAATTGTGCCGCCTAAAACGGTGCTCGCCGCAATGGGCGTTTCGCCCGAGATCAGTCCAGAAATTCCCGATTGGATCAAAGCCTGGACTGATGCGGAAAGCCTGCGTCCATGGCCGCCTCACCAGGGCGGCAAAATTTGACCAAGGGGTCGAGAAATGCCTTGCCTTGACGTTACGTCATGCGATTATCGTTGCGCGCGACAGGGGAAGACAACATGACACGTGACAACGTGCGCAAAAGGATATGGGGCTGGTTCTTCTTCGATTGGGCTAGTCAACCGTATCACACCGTCCTTTTGACGTTCATATTCGGTCCGTTCTTCGCGTCCGTCGCTGCAAATTATTACCTTGGCCAAGGCCTAACCGAGCAGGCCGCAGATGCGCGCGCGCAAAGCGTCTGGTCGCTCTGTCTCACGATCTCAGGCCTCGTGATCGGCTTCGGCGCGCCCTTTCTTGGTGCCTTTGCAGACACCACCGGGCGGCGCATGCCGTGGATCTATGTCTTCTCGCTTCTCTACGTGCTCGGGGCTTCGATGCTCTGGTTCACCGCACCCGATGGCAGCAATCTCTGGTGGATGCTCATCGCCTTCGGGGTCGGGTTCATCGGCGCGGAATACGCGCTGATCTTCGTCAATTCCCAACTTCCAAGCCTCGGTTCCCGCGACGAGGTTGGGGAAATATCCGGCTCCGGTTTCGCTTTCGGCTATGTCGGCGGGCTTGTGGCCTTGGCCCTCAGCCTCGCGCTTCTGGTGGAACAGCCCAGCGGCAAAACCCTTATAGGCCTTGATCCGGTCTTCGGGTTCGATCCGGATAATCGCGAAGGCACCCGCGCCGCCGGACCCTTCGCCGCGATCTGGTTCATCCTCTTTATGGTGCCCTATTTCTTCTGGATGCAGGATGATCGAAAGAATGCTGCCCGCGGTTCCTTCAACGATGCCATGAGCAGTCTGAAGGCCTCCATTCTGGGCCTGCGCCACCGCTCCAGCCTCGCCGCCTATCTCGCCTCCTCGATGTTTTATCGTGACGCGCTGAACGGGCTCTATAGTTTCGGCGGCACCTATGCGCTCTTGGTCTTGAACTGGCAGATCACTACGGTTGGGATTTTCGGGATTGTCAGCGGCGTGGCTGCCGCGGCCTTCAGCTATTTCGGCGGCAAGTTTGACCGCCGGTTCGGCCCGAAGCCGGTCATTCGCACCGCGATCTGGGTTCTCATCGGCGTCTGCGGACTGATCATCGCGATGAAACGTGAGGCGATTGCAGGCATTCCCTTGGCCGAGGGATCGCAACTGCCCGACATTCTGTTCTTTGGCTGCGGTATGCTCATCGGCGGTATGGGCGGCGTTCTACAATCGGCTAGCCGCTCGATGATGGTCCGCCATTGCGATCCGGCCTCCCCGACCGAGAGCTTCGGCCTTTATGGCCTCTCCGGTCGCGCCACCGCGTTTATCGCCCCGGCGCTGATCGGTTTGGTCACCGCCATGACAGAAAGTGCGCGGATCGGCGTCTCTCCCCTCATCGGACTCTTTCTTTTGGGCCTCGTCCTGCTAATCTGGGTCAAACCAGACGGAGAGGATGAAGCAGTATGGGCCTCCGCAAAAGCCTGATATGGGTCACCGCCGCCTTCGCGCTGTGTGTCAGTAACGCGCATGCCGAACCCTTGGCCAAACAACTTTTCGGCGCCAAACGCACCGCCTCTAGCCACAAAGCCGCGGCCTTCGGCTCCTATGCCCGGGGATGCGCCTCCGGTCTCAAACAACTGCCCGAGACCGGGCCGACATGGCAGGCGATGCGGCTCAGCCGGAACCGCAATTGGGGCCATCCCCAATTGATCGATTTCGCCATCAAACTCAGCCGGGAGGCGCGCAAACATGGCTGGGCCGGACTCTATTTCGGCGATTTCTCCCAGCCGCGCGGCGGGCCGATGCTCTCGGGGCACCGCTCGCATCAGATCGGGCTTGATGCCGATATCTGGCTCTACCCGGTGTCGAAACTGAACCTCAGCCGCAACGCGCGTGAGAACATCTCCGCCATCTCCATGCGCCGCTCAAACGGGGCCTTCGTCAATTCCCGCTGGACCCGCGCCCATCATGAGATCGTCAAGGCCGCTGCGAAAGACAAACGCGTGGCGCGCATCTTCATCTTCCCCGGTGCGAAGGTGCAGATGTGCAATGACGAGAAAGGCAACAAGAAATGGCTGCGCAAAGTGCGACCCTGGTGGGGGCATCACTACCATTTCCACGTGCGTCTGGCCTGTCCGAAGGACTCAAAAGGCTGCGTCAATCAGGACCCTCCGCCCGCCGGAGATGGTTGCGCCGAAGCGCAGCAATGGGTGAACAACATCCTGAACCCGCCGCCACCGCCGAAGAACCCTCCAAAGGTCAAACCGCGCCGCGAATATAGGCTTGGTGACTTGCCACAAGCATGCCAACAGGTCCTCGTATCAAACTGATCACGGTGCTGGCGCTGCTTTGCGCCATTCAGCCTGCTTTTGCCCAAACGCTCGAATTTGTCAGCCGCCTCGGCTGGCGCATGTCCGATGACCGGTTCGGTGGGTTTTCGTCGCTTGAGGTGACCCAGGACGGGACCACTTTCGTGACCACGACCGACAAAGGCACCTTCGCCGAAGGCAATCTCATTCGCTCCCGCGGCCAGTTGCGCGCGGTCGAGAATGTGCGCCTCTCGCCGATCAACGACGCCAAAGGCGAGCCGCTCAGAACCTGGCGGACCGATGCCGAGGGGCTCGCGATTGCGCCGAACGGACGGCTCTATATCTCCTTCGAGGGCCTGCATAAGGTGAGCGAATATCGCAGCATCACCTCCGCTGCGACGGACCTTCCGCAGCACCGGTTCTTCCCCGGTTTCCAGCGCAATTCATCGCTGGAGGCTTTGGCCGTGGATGCGCAGGGACGGCTCTACACAATGCCCGAGCGCTCCGGTGATCTGAACCGACCTTTCGACATCTTTCGCTACGCCAATGGACGGTGGGAGCGCCGGTTCAAGCTCTCGCGCAGCGGAGGCTTCCTGCCTGTCGGTGCCGATTTTGGTCCGGATGGGCGGCTCTATATTCTGGAGCGCAAATTTCTCGGCGTCGCGGGGTTTTCAACGCGGGTGCGCAGTTTCACCCTTGGCGGCGCCGCGTTGCAGGATGAGAAAGTCCTACTGGAGACACTTCCCGGCACCCATGACAATCTTGAAGGCATTGCGGTCTGGCAAAATGAGGTCGGCAATCTGCGGGTGACGATGATTTCCGACAACAACTTCAATGTCTTTCAGCGCACGGAATTTGTGGAATATCGCCTTGTGCCGTAGCTGATCTTCAGCCGTTCGGGATCATTGCGCCGCCAGCACATCCAGAAACGCAGGCCCAAACCGGTCCGCTTTCTTTTCGCCAATCAACGCCGCGATGCCTGGCAGGTCCGCCGGGCGCGCTTGCGCCAGTTTCGCCAGCATCGACGCAGTGCAGCTCAGCGGTTTTTCCAAACCCGTTTCGCCGCGTTGCAGACGCACCTGCACCTCCAGCAACTGATCAAACAGCGTCCCCGTCGCTTTGCCCGCCAGTTTGCGCCGCGCAGGATGAACCTCCTCAGCCGCTTCGCCGGTGATGACTTCGAGAAAGGCCTGCCCATAACTCTCAAGCTTCTTGGCACCAACCCCGGAGATGCGTGCCATCGCGTCCATCGAGGTCGGTCGTGTCTCCGCCATCTCGATCAGGGTCTTGTCGGTGAAGATGATATAGGCCGGAACGCGCTGCGCTTCCGCAAAGGCCCGCCGCTTCGCCTTCAGAGCAGACAGCAAAGGCGCATCCTCTTCGCTCACCAACATTTTCACCGCCGGTCGCCGCGCTCCCTTTTTGATCGTGTCGCGCCGCAGCGTGATGCTGGCCTCGTCGCGCAGGATCGGACGCGCGTCCTGCGTCATGCGCAGCGCGCCGTGCCGTGCAGGATCAGGCCGCATCAGATCGCGTCCCATCATCTGCCGGAACACCGCCTGCCAGCCGCGCCGGTCAAACTCACCGCCGATGCCAAAGACCGAGAGCTCGTCGTGCCGCCGCGCCCGCACCTTGTCGGTCATCGTGCCGGTCAGAATATCGATCAGATGGCCCGCGCCGAACCACTCTTCGGTGCGTAAGGCCGCCGAGAGCGCTTTGCGTACGGCTTCTGTTCCGTCAAAGGTCTCCGGCGGGGCGTCACACAGATCGCAGCCGGAACATGTCGTCTGCGTATCGTCGAAATAGGCCAGAAGCGGTGCACGCCGACATTCCAAAGCCTCCGCCAGTCCAAGCAATGCGTTCAAGCGCCCATGGTCCGCGCGCTTCCGGTCCTCCGGCGCGAGGCCTTCATCGATCTGTTGCCTTCGAAACCGAATATCATCCGGCCCGTAGAGTGTCAGCGTTTCCGCGGGCGCGCCATCGCGGCCCGCCCGCCCGATCTCCTGATAATAGGCCTCGATGGATTTCGGCAGATCGGCATGGGCGACCCAGCGGATATCAGGTTTGTCGACGCCCATCCCGAAGGCCACCGTCGCCGCCACGATCAGCCCATCCTCCCGCGAGAACCGTGTCTCGACAATCCGGCGATCCTCCGCGTCCATGCCGCCGTGATAGGCGCAAGCCTTGTGCCCCTCGGCCTCCAGCGCCGCGGCCAGTGTCTCCGTCTTCGCCCGCGTGCCGCAATAAACGATCCCCGATTGCCCACGCCGCCGATCCGCGAAATCGAGGATCTGTTTGCGCGGCGAATTCTTCACCTCAAAGGCCAGATGCAGGTTCGGACGGTCGAAGCCCTGGCAAAACACCCGCGGCTCAACGCCATCGAACAACCGCGCGACGATCTCCGCCCGCGTCTCCAGATCCGCCGTCGCGGTGAAGGCAGCAACAGGCACATCCAGCGCCCGGCGCAGCTCGCCAATCCGCAGATAATCGGGCCGGAAATCATGCCCCCATTGGCTGACGCAATGGGCCTCGTCAACCGCGATAAGGCTCACCTGCG
This sequence comes from Paracoccaceae bacterium, assembly GCA_028284705.1. Classification (GTDB taxonomy): domain Bacteria; phylum Pseudomonadota; class Alphaproteobacteria; order Rhodobacterales; family Rhodobacteraceae; genus Litoreibacter. The sequence goes on from JANQRE010000013.1 coordinate 47,872, forward strand.
CGCGGCCCAAAAGGTCTCGCGCGCCAGTCGACGCCAACCGCTCCGGTGCCAGATACAATAGCTTCAACCGACCCTCGCTGAGCGCGCGGAATACCTGATCCGTCTCTTCCTCGGTATTTCCAGAGGTCAGCGCCCCTGCTTCCACGCCCGCTGCCCGCAACCCACGCACTTGATCCCGCATCAGCGCGATCAGGGGCGAGATCACGACCGTCAGCCCTTCCCGTGCTAAGGCTGGCAATTGGAAACACAGCGATTTCCCACCGCCCGTCGGCATGATCGCAAGGGTGTTTTCACCCCTCGTGACGGCCTCGATGATCTCCGCCTGTCCGGGGCGAAATTCATCGAATCCAAAGACGTCTGACAACAGCCGTGCCGGGTCGAACATGGGGCTTGGGACCTGTCGTTTTGATATGTTCTGCTCTTAATTGCCTAGACTTTTTCACATTAATGTTGCGTGAACAACCGGGGCCGATACCAGATTTAGCGGAATTTCTTTGAGAATGACTTGCAACTGGATAGGTCAGCGCATATGTCTCACTCGACGCGACGCAGAAACGCGATTCCCTGACTTTGAAGAGGAGGGCCTGAGATGGCCTTTATGAAAACCACCGCTTTGGCGGCCGCTGCCGCTATGTCCGCAACCATGTCTTTTGCGCAGGACGTTACCTTACGTTTCCAGCACTTCGTTTCGCCATTATCCGCAAATCCGACCCATTTCATGCAGCCCTGGGCTGACAAAATCGAAGCCGACTCGAACGGTCGCATCAAGGTCGAGCTTTACCCCTTCATGCAACTCGGTGGCTCTGCCGCGAACCAGTACGATCTGATCCGCGATGGTGCGATTGACGGCGGCTGGGTGATCCCCGGCTATCAACCGGGTCGTTTCCCAGAGGCCGAGGCAATGGAACTGCCCTTCATGGTCACGAAATCCGGCGAAGAAGCCTCCATCGCCGCCTGGCGCTTCACTCAGAAACACCTCGCCGATGATTTCTCGGACGTGCATCTGATCGCCGCGCACATGCACGGGCCCGGTCTCGTGCACAAGAAGGGTGCTGCCATCGCGACGGTTGAGGATTTCAAAGGCCTGAAACTGCGCGGGCCGTCCCGCGCCGCGACACTTCTCCTCGATAAGCTCGGTGCGACGCCCATTGGTATGCCGGTTCCGGCCTTCCCTGAGGCCCTGGCCAAAGGCGTGGTCGATGGTGGTGTGATCACCTGGGAGATGTCGCCGTCGCTGAAACTCGACGATCTGACCGACAGCCACACCGATGTTGCTGGCGAGAAATCGCTCTACAACCTCTATTTCATCTGGGCGATGAACAAGGCGAAATACGAGAGCCTGCCCGATGATCTGAAAGCGGTGGTCGACGCCAATTCCGGCGAGTTTGCCTCCGCCTGGGCCGGTCGTGCCCATGACCAGGGTGACGTTACCGGTCGTGCAGCGATGGAAGAGGCCGGCAATGAGATCGCCGAGATCAGCGAGGCAGAGACCGCGCGGATCAAAGCGCTCGGTAAGGACGTGACTGCCGAGTGGATTTCCGAGATGAGCGCGAAGGGTCTCGACGCTGAAACGCTCGTCAAAGATGCAAGAGACTTCGTCGATCAGGCCGTCGCGCTGGGCGGATCGTAACCGGGTACTTAATGAGTATCAGGTGTTAACGGAGGGCGGTCCTGGGGCCGCCCTTCAGTTTGATCGCGCAACAGTTTCAGCAGCAGGGTTTCTTCGCCCCAGGGGATCACGGCGTCCCCGATAAACACCGGCGAACCGCACTTTTTCGGTGCAGGTTTTGACACATCTTCCACATTCGGGAAGTAACCATCGGCAGTTAGCTCGGGGTAACCCATGGGTTACCATCGCGCCTTTCATCCGAATCTGTCCAGTAAATTCAGGCCTTGCGCAGAAATGTGAGCCAGGTCTCGCCCATGCGCCGCTGGTCCAGAACCGTTAACCCCTCGACCGTCACGGGCTCGCTGTCTTCCGCCACAATCAACGTCCCCGCATCGATCCAACCTTGCGAGGCGGTCCGAGCAAGGCTCGGCGCGATAAGCCCCTGGCCATAGGGCGGATCAAGGAAGATGACGGTGGCCGGAGATTGCGCCTCCGGCAGGCGCGCAACCTCGCAACGAAGCAAAGTGCTGCGATCCTCAACGCCCAGTGTCGCCACGTTCTCGGCGATCAACCGCTGCGCGGGACGGCCACTATCGACAAAGGTCACATGCTCCGCACCGCGCGATAGCGCCTCAAGCCCAAGCGCCCCGGTTCCCGCAAACAGGTCCAGCACCCACGCCCCTTCAAGATCGCAAGCGATCTTGCCGCCGGTCAGGATGTTGAAGAGGCTCTCGCGGATACGGTCTGTTGTGGGCCTCAGATGCGCCGCCGCATCGCCTTTGCCAACGGATGCGAGCCTGCGCCCACGAAACTCTCCGCCGATGATCCTCACGCCCGCAAAAGGGCTTTCAGGTCGGTCTCGGGGTCACCTGCAGCCTCCGGATCAGCGGTTTTCCCGGCATCGATCAGACGCTTGCCAACCATATAGGCGCGGGGGTCATTCATCGCGTCCACCGCCAGCAATTGATCGCCGCGGAAATACCAGAAGGACTGCGTGTCACCCTCGCCATCACGCGCGACGATCCGGTCATAGCCGGTGTTCAGCCCCGCGATCTGCAGTTTCACATCGTACTGATCGGACCAGAACCAGGGTTTGGGATCATAGGGTTTCTCAGCACCCATGATGTTCTCTGCCACATTCTCGGCCTGATCGATGGCGTTCTGCACCGACTCCAGCCGAATGCGTACTCCATGGCGCGGGAAAGAGGCGCAATCTCCGGCGGCCCAGATATGGCGGTCCGACGTCTGCCCGAACTCATCCACGGCGACCCCGTTCTCGATCACCAGCCCGGCGGCCTCCGCAAGACCCGTGCCAGGCGTGATGCCCACGCCGACAATCACCACATCCACGTCAAGTACCGACCCATCGGACAGTTCTGCCTGCGACACCCGGCCCTCGCCGATCAGCCGCGTCAGACCGGTCTGTTCCAGCACTTTCACCCCGTGCTGCCCATGCAACTCGCGAAAATAGGCCGACGTCTCGGGCGCCGCGACACGCTGCAAAATACGATCCGCCATCTCGATGAGCGTTACATCGAGCCCAAGCTTCGAGGCCACCGCTGCCGCTTCCAGCCCGATATACCCGCCCCCGACGATCAGTGCCTTCGCACCGGCAGTCATCTCCGGCGCCATCCCGTCCACGTCGCCCAAGTCGCGCACCACATGCACGCCGCGCAAATCCCCACCAATGCTCGCCGGAAGACGGCGCGGCACCGACCCGGTGGTCAGCGCAAGATGGTCATAGCTCAGCACCTCATCGCCGACAGACACAGTCTTCGCCGCAGGATCGATACTCTCGACAGTCGCTCCAAGGCGCAGCGCGATATTCTGATCTGCATAAAACTGCTCTGGCCGCAAATAGAGCCGCTCCAGCTCCATCTCACCCAGCAGATACCCCTTCGACAAAGGCGGGCGCTGATAGGGCGGCACCGGCTCCGCGCCGATCAACGTGATCTCGCCCTCGTAGCCCAGCGACCGCAGTTTCGCGCAGAGCGACGACCCGGCTTGCCCCGCGCCCACAACCACAATTCCCGCCATGCCCTCGATCCTTTTTCTGGTCAGCGCTTTCGCCGGACCCTATATCCGTGAGAGGCATTAACTCAATCATCGAAAGCGACAGGATATGACGATTTCAGTTGGCGACACCCTTCCAGACGCAACCCTCAACCGTTTGGGCGAGAACGGTCCCGAACAGGTCAGCCTGAAGGACATTATCGGCGACAGCAAAGTCGTGATCTTCGGTCTGCCCGGCGCCTATACCGGCACCTGCTCCACCGCGCATGTCCCGAGCTTCATCCGCACCAAGGACCAGTTCGATGCCAAAGGCGTGGCCGAGGTCATCTGCATCTCCGTCAACGACCCCTTCGTGATGCAGGCCTGGGGCGAGGCCACCGGTGCAACCGCCGCCGGTCTGACCTTCCTGGGCGATGCAAGTGGCGACTTCACCCGCGCCATCGGCATGGATTTCGATGCACCGCCGGCAGGTCTGCATGGCCGCTCCAAGCGTTATTCGATGCTGGTCGAGGGCGGTACGGTGAAGATTCTCAACGAAGAACCAAGCCCGGGCGAGTGCGAAATCTCCGCCGGTGAAACGCTCCTAGAGGCCGTCTAGAATCCCCGCCAATTCGATGTCGAGCGGGGAGAGCCCATTGACATCATGGGTCGTCAAGGTGACCTCCACCCGGTTGTAGACATTGAACCATTCCGGGTGGTGGTTCAGCCGTTCCGCATGGATCGCGGCGCGGGTCATGAAGCCGAAGGCCTCGACGAAATTCTTGCATTTGAAGGTCTTCGAGATCGCATCACGCTCCGGGTCATGCGCCCAGCCGTTTTGCAGGAGCGCCGCTAGGTCGGAGGCGCGTTGGTCTTCGGTCAGTTTTGCAGCCATGTCAGGCTCCTTTCTTGAATGGGCCATATCCGGCGAGGATTTCATTCTCCTCCGTCACCGCGTCTTTCTCGGCCTGCAGGAAGCGGGCAATCGCATCGCGGAAACTCGGGTCCGCAATCCAGTGCAGCGAATGCGTCGTCACCGGCAAATACCCCCGCGCCAGCTTATGCGCCCCTTGGGCACCGGCCTCCACAAGCGCCATCCCGTGTTCAATCGCGAAATCGATGGCGCGATAGTAGCAAAGCTCAAAATGCAGGCAGGGGTGATCCTCGACGCAACCCCAATAGCGCCCGTAAAGCGTATCGGCACCGATGAAATTCAGCGCGCCGGCAATGGGTTGGCCGTCGCGCTCGGCCAGGATCAGCAACATATCCTCCCGCATCGTCTCATGGGCGATGTCGAAAAACTTGCGCGTCAGATAAGGCGTGCCCCATTTGCGCGCGCCGGTGTCCTGATAGAACCGCCAGAAGGCGTCCCAATGCTCCGGCTCGATCTGATCGCCAGTCAGCAGTTTGATCTCGCCCCCAAAGGCATTCGCGGTGCTGCGTTCCTTGCGGATATTCTTGCGTTTGCGGGCCGATAGCGATGCCAGAAACGCGTCGAAATTGGCGTAGCCGCTGTTCTCCCAATGAAACTGCTGGGAGGCGCGGGGCATCAGCCCCATCTTCTCACCGGCCGCCACCTCATCGGGGGTGCAGAACGTGATGTGCAGTGAGGATATCTTGTTATTCGCCGCGTGCTGTACGGCCCCTTGCACCAGCGCGGCCTGCCCGGTGGCTTCCCATCCCTCGCGGGTCAAAAACCGCCGCCCGGTCGCAGGGGTGAACGGCACAGCGAGTTGCAGTTTCGGATAATACCTCCCACCGGCGCGTTCATAGGCATGGGCCCAATTGTGGTCGAAGATGTACTCGCCTTGACTGTGCCCCTTCGCATAAAGTGGCGCGACGGCGATGATCTCTCCTTCGGCACGGGCGATCAGATATTGCGGCTGCCAGCCTGTCCCGGTCCCGACGGAACCCGACATCTCCAGCGCGTGCAGGAACCGATAGGTGGTGAACGGGTCCGGTGGCGGCATGGCCCCGGACGGGTTTGCGCAGGCATCCCAATCCTCGGGCGCGATGCCGTTCAGACTGTCGAGCACAGAGATTTCGATGGCGGTGTCTGACATATCTGTCCTTCGCTGCACGAGGTGGAGCGCAGCCCGGGTTCGTCAAGCGGGCAAATAGCCCTCAAAGGTGATGTTATCGGCGTAGCGCAGCGCCTCTTTCGCCTGCGCCTCAGACCGGATGGTCCAGCACAGGACCGGGAAGCCCGCATCGCGGATTTCCGCGATGCGGTCGCGGGCCAGGTCTGCCGCCTCATGGCTGATGAACTGCGCGCCGACCTTGTCGAAATCGGGGATGTTGCGCAGCCGGTAGCAGGTCTCCAGCGACAGGTTCCATTGGTCGGGATCGAAGGCGGAGGTGACCAGCCCGCAGGGGATATCTGGCGCCATGTCTCGAAAGGTCGCGGTGCAGTGCGGATTGAAGGACATCACCGCCGCGTGGCCCTTGTAATCGGCCAGCGCATCGGCCACGGCCTGCTCAAGCCGCCCGATATTGGGGCCCATGGCGCCGTCCTGATCCTTGATCTCGATCAGCACCGGAACCTTGCCATCGATCAACTCAAGGATTTCCGGCAGGGTGTGGATCGTGTCCGTGCTGTCGGTCAAGGCGATTTCGGCCAGCTCTGCCGATGCGCGCTGTTGGATCGGACCGGCCAGGCCAGCCAGACGTTTCATGTCGTAGTCGTGAAAGACCATCGCCTTTTGATCGGCTGACAGTTGCACGTCGAGCTCGATGCCGAAGCCCGCATCGATGGCGCGTTGGAACGCAGTCGGCGAGTTCTCGATCACCCCGGCCTCGCGGTCATGCAGACCCCGATGCGCGAGCGGTTTACGCAGGAAACTGACGGGAAGGGTCACGGTTTAACTTGGAAAATACCCTCGATTTCAACGGCAACGTTCAGCGGCAAAGCGCCTGCACTGACGGCGGAGCGCGCATGGCGACCCGCGTCTCCGAGCGCTTCGACTAGGAAATCGGAGCAGCCATTGATGACCTTCGGCTGATCGGCGAAATCCGGCGTGGAGTTCACGAAACCGGTCAATTTGACGACCCGCACGAGCTTGTCGAGATCCCCACCACACGCCTCTTTCACCTGCGCCAGAAGTTGCAGCGCACAGGTTTTGGCGGCAGCGGCACCGGCCTCGACATCCAGATCAGCGCCGACCTTGCCGGTGATCAGCCCATCATCATCGCGCGATATTTGACCGGAGACATAAAGCGTGTCGCCGATCTGAACGTAAGGGACATAATTGGCAGCGGGCGCGGCGGCGTCGGGCAAAGTGACGCCGAGGTCTGCAAGACGAGCTTCGAAGGGTCCGGACATGGGTGAGGCTTTCTGGATAGTGGCTTTGTCCCGACCGTAAACCCGGGCCTCCGGCGCGCCAAGTGAAATTCCAGTGTCAGCGGAGGCGCGGCTCAGGACTCGCGGAACGCCTTGTTGAAATAGTCGGTCAACGGCTTCACCAGATAGGCAATTGGCGAGCGTTCCGCGGTGCGGATGAACCCATCCACCGGCATGCCGGGCACCAGATCAACGTCGCCCAGCCGACCCACTTCGCCGTCATTCAGCAGCATCTCGACGCGGTAGAAATTCCGCCCCGTCGCCTCGTCGGAAAAGACATCGCCGGAGATATTGGTCACTTTGCCGAACACCTCCGGTGTGTTGGTGGTCCCGAACGTGGCGAAGCTCAGCGTCACGTCCTGCCCCTGAAACACCTCATCGATGTGGATCGGATCGACCTCGCCGGTGATCACCAGCGGACGGTTCTCCGGCACGATGAACAGCAGCGGATCGGCGGGCCGGATCACCGCTTGCGCGCCAAAGACCTCCAGCCCGAAGACCAGACCGGAGACCGGTGCGGCGATATCGAGCCGCGACAATCGATCGAGCAGACCCAGCCGTTGTTCGCGCAGCTCAAAGGCGCGGAATTGCAGGTCGCGCAGTTGGGTGATCGCTTCCTCCTTGCGCTGCGTGGCAAGGCGCAGGATTTCGAGATCGATCTCCGTGATCCGCCCCTCGCTTTCGGCGGCACTTGCAGTCAATTCCCCCACGGTGCCGCGCAGGCGCGCATCCTCTCGCTTCAGCGCCAACACTCGGCTGGCCTGCGCAAGGCCCTTGTCCAATAGGTCTTGCTGCGCCGCCAACTCCTCTTCCAGGAGGTCCAATTGCAGCGTCAAAGCATCCTGTTGTGCTCGAATGCCATCAACCTGACTGGCGATCTGGGATTTGCGCTTTTCCAACTGATCGACCGCTTGTTTCTGCGCCGAAATTCGCGTGCGGAACAGGCGTTCCTGCCCTTCGATCAGGCTTTTCGCATCGGCCTGTGTGGCTGCGGCCTTCAGAAGCAGTGGGTCAAAACTGAGGGTGCGCACGCCGTCACGCTCAGCTTCCAGACGCCCGATACGCGCCATGATTTCAAAAAGCTGGCTTTCGGTCACCGCCAGTTCCGAGCGCAATTGCGTATCCTGCAAGCGGATCAGCACATCGCCCGCTTCCACACGTCGGCCCTCATCGGTCAGGACTTCGGCGACGACACCGCCATCGGGGTGCTGCACGACCTGCCGGTTCTGATCGACCTCGATGCGGCCCGTCACGATGATTGCGCCGGAAATATTGGCCAGAACGCCCCAGCTTCCAAACCCGCCGATCAATATCCCCAACGCCAGGAACCCGACGATCAGAGGCGCGCGCGCCGACCAGGTGTTTTTGGGCTCTGCCGTGCTCATGTCACACCTCCCGGCCCGGGTTTTTTGGCGATTTCCTGATGGTTGCGCACGGTTTCGCGCAGGATTTCGTCGCGCGGACCAAAGGCGCGGCGCATACCGTTTTCGAGCACCAGAAGCGTGTCGCATTCGGCGATGGCAGACGGTCTGTGCGCCATGATGATCACCGACCCTTTCTGCGCTTTCACGTCGCGGATCGCGCGGTTGAGCGCTTGTGAGCCGTCATTGTCGAGATTGGAATTGGGTTCATCAAGCACCAGCAACACCGGATCGCCAAACAGCGCGCGCGCCAGACCAATGCGCTGCAATTCACCGCCGGACAGACGTCCGCGCGCGGCGGCCACCGGCGTGTCATAGCCCTGCGGCTGGCGCAGGATCAGATCATGCGCCGCGGCGCGTTGCGCGGCCTCAACGATTTTGGCCGGATCGGCGTTCGGGTTCAGGCGGGCGATGTTCTCCCCAAGCGTGCCATCAAATAGCGAGACTTTTTGCGGAAGATAGCCGATCAGGCCGCCCAGAACATCGCCGTCATATTGATCGAGCGCAGCACCACCGAGGCGGATTTTACCGCCCGCCGTGGGCCAGACACCGGTCAGCGCCTTGGCCAACGTGGATTTGCCAGCGCCGGATGGTCCGATCACACCAAGCGCCTGACCGGGTTCCAGGTTGAACGACACCATCCGTAGGGTCGCCTGTTTCTCACCCGGCGGGATGATGGTGACCTGATCGGCGACCAGGGACGCCTCGGGTCGCGGAAGGGGCGTGTGCGTTGTCTCGGGCGGGATTTGGCTTAGGAGCTCAATCAGGGATTGCCACCCCAGGGAGGCCCGCTGCACAAGCGCCCACTGACCGACGGCCATTTCAATCGGCGCCAGCGCACGACCCAGCAGGATTGATCCTGCAATCATCGCGCCCGCGGTCATCTCGTTTTGCAACACGAGATAGGCGCCCAGACCCAGCATGGCCGATTGCAGGAATAGGCGTAGGGTTTTTGTCGTCGCCGTGATCGCGCCCGCCCGGTCGCTTTTGGAGAGCGATTTCTCCAGCGATTGCTCGCGGACATTTTGCCACCGGGCAAAGCTCGCATTGCGCATGCCGAGGCCCTGGATCACTTCCGTCTCGTCCAGCATTTCATTGCTCAGCCGATCCGCCTGAGCGCTTGAAACGGAGGCTTCGAGCTGTGGTTTCCGGGTGGATTTCTGGTTCAGGATCGCCAGCAGGATCAGAACCGCACCGCCACCAAGCGCGAGATACCCAAGCCAGGGGTGGAAGATGAAAATCGCCACCAGAAAGAACGGCGTCCAGGGCATATCGAAAAGCGCCAGAAGCGCCGGGGAGGAGAGCAGCATCTGAACTGATTCCAGATCGCGCAGGCCCGAGCGGGTCTCCCCGGACGGTAAATCAGAACCACTGCGCTTCAGAAGTGCGGAGAAAACCCGTCGATCCAGACGATCCTGAAACCGCGCGCCAGCACGCGCCATCACCCGTCCCCGGGCGTAATCCAGAAACCCCATCATCGCGTATAGGAAGGCAACAAGCAGCGACAGCGCGATCAGGGTTTCCTCAGACCGGCTGCCCAGCACGCGGTCATAGACCTGCAGCATGTAAAGCGGCCCGGTCAGCATTAGAAGATTGACAAAAATGGAGAAAGTGAAGGCGGACCAGAACAATCTGCGGCTTTCACGCCGCACAGAGATCAGCTCTTCGCGACCCGCATGGTTTGGATCCAATCTCATCTTCCGTCCTTCTCGCACAAGCGCTGCTGGAGTCTGCCATGGTTCGGGGCGAGGGCATAGAAAGCCCCCGAGGATCCATCACGGCTGGTGCAACGCTACAACGCCCACCTAAAAGGCACTATATCTGTAAATGAGTCGTGAAAATGCCCCTATTGATCTCAGATCAATCGCAGTAATCTAATTGCCAAATATCCCGCGTGAGGCCCCTATGTCCAAGGTCAGTTTGTTTTCCCGTCGTTCTTTCATTGCCGCTGGTGCCGCTGCTGTGGCTCTGGCACCGGCCTCTGTGCAGGCGCTGTCATCAGCGAGCGCGCAGAGGCTTGTGAGCTCCGCCGTGGCGGATATCAACCGGATCATTGCCTCAGGTGCCAGCGACGCTGCGGTGCTGCGGGAGTTCCATGGTGTGTTCCGCCGCTATGGCGACGTGCGCGGCATTGCGCTCACGACGCTTGGGCCAGCCCGCCGCAGCGCGTCCAGCGCGCAGGTCAATGCCTATGTGGATGCGTTTCAGATTTACTTCACGAATAAATACGGTCGCCGCTTCCGGGAATTTCGGGGTGGCGAGATTGTGATCGAGGATACGCGTGCTTCAAAAAGCTACATCGAAGTGCGTTCGAAAGCGAAACTGAAGGGTCAGAGGCCATTTGCGGTGTTCTGGCGCGTGTCGGAGCGCAGTGGCTCGCCGAAAATCCAAAACATGATCATCGGTGGCATCAACGTGCTGACCAATGAGCGCAACAATATCCGCGGCATGCTGGATCGCGCGAAGGGCGATGTCGACGCCTTGACCGCGCGCCTGATCGCAGAGAGCTAGGCCAAAAAATCTCAGATTTTTTGCAGGCAGGCTTTTTGAAAAGCCTGTGGTCAGATTTTCTGAGAAAATCTGCGCCTAGTTCCGGCTGCGAAACAGGCCTTCCAGAACATCGATCAGCACATCCTCGATGGTCTTGCCCTGCACGCGCGGTTGCTGGCGGCGCGGGCTCTGGGCGGTCTGGGTCTGCGGGGCCGGGGTGACCGAGGGCGGACGTGTTGGCCGGATCATCGGCAGGGGCTCAGCCGGTAGGCCTTCCACGACACGCACCATCGTCTCGCGCCAGATATCGGCGGGCAAACCGCCGCCGGTGACGCCGGTCAGGGGTGTGTTATCGTCATAGCCCATCCAGACACCGACCACATATTGCGCGGTGAAGCCGATGAACCAGGCATCGCGCGCGGCTTGCGTGGTGCCGGTCTTGCCCGCCACTTCGCGGTCCGAGAGTTTGGCGCGCCCACCGGTTCCGTCGGTAACGACACGATGCATCATATAGGTCAGTTGCTGCGCGGCGGATTCGGAGATTACCCGGTCGCCAAAACCGCCCTCCTGCCCAAGAAGGGGCGTGGTGTCGCCCTTGAGGCGTAGCTCGGTCAGACCATAGGGCTGCACGGCGCGCCCACCGTTGAGGATGCCTGCATAGGCGCCGGTCATCTCCAGAAGTGAGGCCTCGGAGACACCGAGCGCCAGGGACGGACCGTTTGCGAGGTCGGAGACGATGCCGAATTTCTCGGCCACGTCCCGCACATTGTCGCGGCCCACCTCTTCGGAGATTTTCACCGCGACCACATTGCTGGAATGTTTCAGCGCATCCGTCAGCGGCATCAATCCGCGATATTTGCCGCCGTAGTTTTTCGGGCTGTAGGGGCCGGAGCCGGGCACATTCATCGTGAAAGGCGCGTCCTCGACCACCGAGTCATATTGAAAGCCTAAATCCATCGCCGCGGCGTAGACAAAGGGCTTAAACGCGGAACCGGTTTGGCGTTTGGCCTGCACCGCACGATTGAAGGCGCCCGAGACTTTGGTCTCGCGCCCACCCACCATGGCCCGCACCGCGCCATCGGCTGACATCACCACGATGCCTGCCTGCGCTTTCGAGCCTTCGCGCACCTTCTCGCGGAAGATGTACTCCATCGCCTCTTCCGCTGCCTTTTGCAGGCGGTTGTCGAAGGTCGTGCGCATGACCACGTCTTCGGTCGTCTCGCGCCCTAGGAAGGCCGGGCCGGTGTCCATGACCCAATCGACGAAATATCCGCCCGCACGTTCCTGCGCGACCCGGGACAGTTGTGCGGGGGCGGCGCGGGCGGCGGCCTCGTCAGCGGAAGTGATATAGCCCTGCTCGCGCATCAGTTTCAGGACGGTCGCGGCGCGTTCATGGGAGCGTTCGAGGTTGTTGGTCGGCGCGAACCGGGACGGTGCTACCAAAAGCCCCGCCATAACAGCCGCTTCGGGTAGACTCACTTGGCTCGCATGTTTGCCGAAATAGACTTGGCTTGCCGCTTCAAAGCCACGCGCGCCGCCGCCCAGATAGGCGCGGTTGAAATAGATCGAGAGGATTTCGTCCTTGGTATATTTCGCCTCCATCGCCAGCGCGAAGAGCGCTTCCTTGCCCTTCCGGACCAGCGTGGTGCGGCGGCAATCGGCCTCGTAATCCGCCTCGGATTTCCACTGATTGGGGTCGTAGGCCACGCCTAGACAGAGTAGTTTCGCGGTCTGTTGCGTGATGGTGGAGCCGCCATGGCCCTGCCAGGGCCTGCGCCCTTCACGCATGTTAATGCGCATGGCGGATGCGATGCCGCGCGGGGAGATGCCGAGGTGCCGATAGAACCGTTTGTCTTCCGTCGCGACGACGGCATTCTTCAGAACCGGTGCGACGGAGGAGGCGCTGATCGCACCGCCAAACTGGTCGCCACGCCGTGCAAAGACGAGGCCATCGCGGTCGAGCAGGGTGACCGATCCGCGCGTCCGGCCATCAAGAAGCTCATTTAATTCAGGCAGTTGCGTGTAGGTATAGGCCACGGCACCGCCCAATAGCAGCAGGGCGATCGCGGTCACACGCCAGGTCATGCCCCAGAGCATGCGGAAGACAAAGACGAACGGTGCGAGGATCCATCCGATCACACCGCGTTTCTTCGCGGGCTTGCGGGCAGGCTTGCGCTTCGGGGACGGTTTCTTCTTCGCCGGTTTTGCCGCCGATTTGCTATAGCGCTTCTCCGCCACGAGGGGCGATTTCTTGCGTCCGGACATGTTCTTATCAACCTGCTCAGGTCGAAGGCACGGCGACCATACCCTCATGAATTTTGTTGTGGCCAATATAGGCGTTTTGCGAGTCGGAAAACCAGAACTACACGAAATCTGCACATATTTGATCTGCCTAAATTTTGTGCAGTGGCTAATTTTTGTGCAAAAAGATTAGAGATATCGCCGCGCTGCGGCATTTCGCACAGGCCAAATCATTGAAGCCCCTGACGCCGAGGCTCTGTCTTACCGCGTGACCCGCTCGGCGGACGAGCACAATCGGAAGGGGACCAATGAAACTGATTATTGCAGCAATCAAGCCGTTCAAGCTTGAGGAAGTGCGCGAGGCACTCACCTCAATCGGCGTCCGCGGCATGATGGTGACCGAGATCAAAGGTTTCGGCTCGCAATCCGGCCATACGGAGATTTATCGCGGTGCGGAATATGCCGTGAACTTCGTGCCGAAAGTGAAACTCGAGATCGTCGTGGCAGCGACCATGGCCGATCAGGTGGTCGAAACCATCGCCACCACAGCCAAGACCGACAAGATCGGCGACGGCAAGATTTTCGTACTCGATGTGGGTCAGGCGGTGCGGGTGCGCACCGGTGAGACCAATGAAGAAGCGCTTTGAGCGCGTGACCTAGGGGACTTAAGAAACATGCAACTCAAAACACTTCTTCCCGCAACCGCGCTTGCAGTTCTTCTGCCAGCCGTTGCCTTTGCGCAGGATGCCGAGACCCCGGCCGCTGTGCCGACCGATGTGGTCTTCATTCTCAATTCGCTCCTCTTCATTGTGGGCGGTTTTCTTGTGTTCTGGATGGCCGCAGGCTTTGCGATGCTCGAAGCGGGTCTTGTGCGCTCCAAGAACGTGACCATGCAGCTGACGAAGAACATGGGGCTCTTCTCGCTTGCTGCGATCTTCTACTACCTGATCGGCTATAACCTGATGTATCCGCTGGGCAACTGGACCATCGGGTCCGACGATGATGGCTCCGGCCTCATTGGCGCCTTCGGTGTGGCTGTTCTGGAAGCTGTGGGCGTGACCGCTGATGCCGCTGACGATTATGGCTATGCCTCGACCGGTTCGGACTTCTTCTTCCAGTTGATGTTCTGTGCCGCGACGGCTTCCATCGTGTCCGGTGCGCTTGCGGAACGTATCAAGCTCTGGCCGTTCCTGATCTTCACCATCGTTCTGACCGGCATCATCTACCCGATCCAGGCCTCCTGGAAATGGGGCGGTGGTTTCCTCGACGCGATGGGCTTCCTCGATTTCGCAGGCTCCACTGTGGTGCACTCTGTGGGTGGCTGGGCTGCGCTGACCGGTGCGATCATTCTCGGACCGCGTCTTGGCAAGTATAAAGACGGTCGCGTGAACCCGATGCCCGGTTCGAACCTGGCCTTGGCCACGCTCGGCACATTCATCTTGTGGATGGGCTGGTTCGGCTTCAACGGCGGTTCGCAGCTTGCCATGGGCTCTGTCGGTGATGTCGCGGACGTTTCCCGCATCTTCTCCAACACCAACGCTGCGGCTGCGGGTGGGGCGATTGCTGCGCTGATCCTGACGCAGGTGATGTATCGCAAGCCGGACCTGACGATGATCCTCAACGGTGCGCTGGCCGGTCTTGTCTCGATCACCGCTGAGCCTCTGACACCGACACTGGGTGTTGCCACGCTGATCGGTGCTGTCGGCGGTGTGATCGTGGTCTTCGCGGTGCCGATGCTCGACAAGTTCAAGATCGATGATGTGGTCGGTGCGATCCCGGTTCACCTGATTGCCGGTATCTGGGGCACCATCGCGGTGGTCTTCACCAATGGCGATGCAAGCCTCGGCACGCAGCTCTACTCGATCCTTGTTGTCGGCATCTTCGTGGTCGTGACCTCGGGCGTGCTCTGGTACATCCTGAAGCTTGTCATGGGCATCCGGGTCTCCGAAGAGAACGAGATCAACGGGCTCGACACCACCGAGCTTGGCATGGAAGCCTATCCCGACTTCTCGAAAGGCTGATAGCTCTCTCCCTGACTTGTCAGTCTTTAACTTGACCCGGGCCGTCACTGGCCCGGGTTTTTTGATTTGATACCTCTCGACACTCCGCGCTAGGTTCCCGCGAGGCAGGCCCGAACGGGCTTAAAGAGCAGTTGAGGTACATAAATATGCAGGCCAATCGACGTCGCTTCATGGCGCTGGGTGCGATGAGTTTTGTCGCGGCGTGCGCTAATCCCGGCGACGTGACGGCGACCCGGGATGACAGCGCGGAGATAGAGACGCTCGCCGCAGCGATCAAACGGCTGAACGGTCTGATTGATCCGGCTGAAGCCGACCGCGCTGCGAAGATTGCTTACAACTACACGCAGACGCTGGCGATTTCCTACCAGATCGAGGACCCGCCGCTGATCCACAACATCAAGGTCAATAACGGGGAGAAACCGCGTGGGCTTTGCTGGCATTGGGCCGAGGATATGGAGAAGCGGCTGGCGCGTGAGAATTTCCAAACACTGGATCTGCACCGGGCGATTGCCAATGCGTTCAACCGGGTCCTGATCGATCATTCGACGGTTATTGTGAGCGGTCCCGGTGACACGATGCAGGATGGCATTGTCATCGACCCGTGGCGCTACGGGGGAACCTTGTTCTGGGCGCCGTTTTTCGAGGACACCCGCTACACCTGGGTTCGGCGCGAAGACGTGTTCGCGCGCAAGATCGAAATCCTGCGCCGGAAGGGGGAACTGCCCGGAGCCACCGATCCGTCGACCGAGCCTTTGCCGGTGCCCTAAAAAGAGAAAACGGCATAAGAAAACCCCGCCGGAAGGTCGGGCGAGGTTTGCTATATTTTGCCCTTCGGGAGTCTGCGATTTGCTACAAAATGGAGCAAAAGGGCTTAGACGGCCTCGTCGATCCAGCTTTGCAGAGCCGCTTTCGGAGCCGCACCAACCTTGTTGGAGACGACCTCGCCATCCTTGAACATGAACAGCGCCGGAATGCCACGTACGCCCATCTGAGCCGGTGAATTCGGGTTCTCGTCCACGTTCACTTTGACGATTTTCACCTTGCCTTCGTACTCGGCGGAAAGCTCCTCAAGTGCGGGGCCGATCTGTTTACACGGGCCACACCACTCCGCCCAGAAATCCACGACGACGGGCACGTCGGAATTGCGGACTTCGGCATCAAAAGTGTCGTCAGTGACGGGGACTGTGGCCATGGGGAACCCTCCGATATGGCGTGAAATTTTGTCAGTGGCAGAACGTATGTACGGATTGGGCCGAGGTCAAGATGTATGGGTTGATTGCAAGGCCTCCCTCACGATCTCGTGTGGCAACTCCATGAGTTGCCGGGTTTCGGTCCAGAGGATTCCGGTGCGAATCCGGTGGTTTGGACAAATTTGCGTTAGCGCCGCGGCGTAAGCGCCCATCTGGCGGAGCAACCCCTCCGGCGTGTTTTCGGCCGCGTCCGGGACGATGCGATTCGTCTTGTAATCGATGGCGAAGACCTCCTCGTCAGTGACGATGAGACGGTCGATTGCACCCGTGATGCGGCGGTCATTGAGGTCGGGCAATATGGCCGTGATCGACACCTCACTGAGACTTCGGGGGCCAAAGACCTGCGCCAATTGCGGGTCTGTCAGAAGGGTGGAGACATGGTCGAGCATATCCGCCCGCTCCGCCTCATCGACATGCGAAAGCAGGTCCTGCGCTGCAAGAGGCCAGGCCGCCGGCGGCGTTCCGGGCAAGTGTTCAAGCAGGAGATGGATCGCTGTGCCACGTGCCTTGGCGGCCTCCGCATCGAGGCCAGTCTCCGGCTCGCCGGGGCAGATTTTTGCGCCGGGCAATTCGGAGGGCGAAAGCGGTTTCTCAGGGGCTTTGTGGGCTGGCACGGGGGTCGCGAGCCAGTCGGGAGTGGGTATTTCTTTAGGTGTTTCAGAGGTTTCCTCGGGGTTACCATCTGCGGGCCAGTCGCCATTTTCGAGCCGCAGGCCGCCACCATCGGCAAGTGTGTGTGCTCCTGCGGCAGCCATGCCCGCTTGCACCAGTGGATACCAGCCGTCCTTGTCGGGCTTGGGCTCTTTGCCGGAGCCGCAGAGGATCAACCAGCTCTCCGCCCGGGTCATGGCGACATAGAGGAGCCGGGCGCGTTCCTCGGCGTCGCGAGTACGCCGGGCGTCTTCTGCCGCGCGCTGGGCGGCAGGTTGCGCGTCCGTGCGGGCCTTGCGATGGGCGTGACCGTTGATGGTGAGGATATCGGCGAAGGAGCGGTCCGTTCGGTCGCCGGTGTCGGGCAGAATGACGATGGGCGCCTCAAGCCCCTTCGCGCCATGCACCGTCATCACGCGGATACGGTCTTGGGAGGCGTCCATCTGGCGTTTGATTTCGACCTCTTCCGAGGCCAGCCAGGTCAGAAATCCAGTGAGACTGGGGATTGCGCTTTGTTCATAGGTGAGGGCCTGCTGGAGCAGCGCCTCGATGCCTTCCTCGGCCTCTTCACCGAGGCGGGAGATCAGCTTTTTACGCAAACCGTGTCGGGTCAGCGCGCGGTCGAGCAGTTCATAGGGGCGCAGGAAATCGGCCTGTCCGCGCAGGTCTTGCAGGATTGCGTAAATCTCGGGGTGGGTCTGTTCTTCTTCTTCCAGGCGCTGCCGCAGGAATTTGTCACCGCGGCCATGAGCGAGCCGGAAGAGCGCGTCTTCCGATAGCCCACCGATAGGTGAACGCAGGATCGCGGCGAGCGACAGATCGTCCTCGGGCGTCGCGATATAGGAGAGAAGTGTCGAGAGGTCTTTCACGCCCAGCTCCGCCCCGATGCGCAAGCGATCCGCCCCGGCCATCGGCAGGTTGCGGGATTTGCAGGCGCGGATGATCTCGTGGAAGAGGGCGGAGCGGCGCTGCACGAGGATCAGGAAATCGCCTGCCGTGATGGCGCGGGTTTTGAGTGTCAGTGCGCCATTCTCAAACACCTCTTGGGTGATCTGACCGTGGGCGAGGCGGTCGGCGATGAAATCGGCGATCCGGTCGGCCAATTGCACGGTATGGTGATCGTCCGAGACCACATCGATGGGGTCGAACCACTCCTTCGGTTCGGGTTTTTCGGGCGGTGATATCCAGGGCCAGAGATCGACGCGCCCCGGTTGCGCGCCTTTGAACGGGATATGGGCCACTCCGTCGCCCATGCCTTTGGCCAGATCGCCTTGGAAGGTTTCGTCCACGAGCCGCAAGATCGCCGATGAAGAGCGAAAGGAGTGCTGCAACTCGCGTCGGGCGAGGCGTTGGTCGACATCCGACAAGGCGCCGTCGAAATAGTCCCGCATCCGGGCAAAGCCATCGGGGTCGGCGCCCTGGAAGGAGTAGATCGACTGCTTTTGATCGCCGACCACGAAGATCGTGCGGGGTGTGTCAGACCGCGAGGTTTCGCCGGACGTGAACTCATCTGCGAGCAGGCGCACCACCTCCCATTGATCGGGCGAGGTGTCCTGCGCTTCGTCGACAAGGATGTGGTCGATGCCGCCATCGAGCCGGTAGAGCACCCAAGCCGCGACGCCGGGGTTGGACAAAAGTCCGCGCGCCCGGGCGATCAGGTCGTCAAAATCGAGCCACCCGGCCTGGGCCTTGGCGGCATCGATGCGCGGCAGGAACTCTTCAGCGAACCGGTGCAGAGCCACGGTCCGGTTGAAAGCGGCGAGGGCGAGACGGGTCTCGCGGGCCTCGGCCACACGGGCTCGCAGAGCGTCGAACTCTTCGAAATCCTGCCCGAGCAGGGTGGCAGTGGCCTTGGTTGGCGGCGTCGACTTTGGCGAGAACGGGAGTTTGGCGGTTTTGCCGGTGAGGCAAAGCGGCTCCAGCGCCTCAAGCGTCGCCAAGCTGGGGGTCGTCAGGTCTAGGGCTGCCAGGTTCTCACCGAGCTTTTGATCGGTGGAACTGCCTTGCGCCAAGACCGGGATCATGCGTGCGATCAGATCGGCTTCGTTGCCAAGGAACACCTCGCTGATCAGCCCCTCCTCCGAAGCGCCGGGGGCAAGGTTCAGATCGGCGCGCAGGTCGGCCTCGGAAGTGTTCTGGAAAGCATCGCGATTGGCGGCGATTTCGGCTGCGAAACGGGTTGGGTCATCGGTCGGGAATTGCTCGGCCACCGACGTGAACAGCTCCGGCGCGTCGTTGGCCAGATCGTCCAGCACCTCGGCGATCAGAGCGGCGGAGGCGCGATCATCCATCTCGCGGAAAGCCGGGGAGACGGCGGCCTCCAGCGGGAAGCGCCGCAGAAGCGCGGCGCAGAAGGAGTGGATGGTCTGGATTTTCAACCCGCCGGGCGCTTCGATGGCCTTGGCAAAGAGACGGCGGGCCTCGCGCAAAGTCGTGGGGTCTGTGCGAACCCCATCGGGCTGCAGGAGCGCGAGGCTCTCGGTGAGGTCCGCGTCCGGCATCATCGACCAGGCCGAGAGGCGCCCGAACAGGCGGTTCTGCATCTCGCTGGCGGCGGCCTTGGTGTAGGTGAGGCAGAGGATTTTCTCAGGCGCCACACCTTGCAGCAAAAGCAAGGCCACGCGGTCGGTGAGCACACGCGTCTTGCCGGAGCCTGCATTGGCCGACAGCCATGTCGAGCGGGCCGGATCGGCTGCGGCGATCTGGGCCAGGGTTGCGGCGTCGTGGGTCATTGGCCGACCTTGGTCCGACGCGGCTCTTGCGTGGTATCCCATTCGCCGTAGCGGGCGAGGTGATCATAGGGTTGTTCCCATCGGTTTTCCTCCACTGCGCGCCGCGCGGGATAACCTTTGTCGGGGTCTTGGTAGGCGCTCAGAAGTGTCGTGAGATCGTCCCAGACACGCGCCAGATCATCCGGCGTGTAGTCGCGGATCGCCGCATGTGGTGCGGAGCCGATAAGAAGAAACCCCGCCTGATCGATTGCGGTTTTGCCGAGTTTGTCGAACCCGCCCTCGGCGGCAATCGCTGCCAAAAGCGGGAGTTGCTTGTTGAAATGATCCTCCTGCTTTTTCGTTGGCGCGCTGCCGGTTTTGTAATCATAGACCGACGCGCCACCCGGGCCGATATCGATCCGATCAGCGCGGCCTTTCAGGGTGAAATCGAGGGTTGGGATGGAGCGCGCGCCGGTCTCTTCAAAGAAACGCGGGCTGGCGGTGATGCGTTGCGTGGTCTCCCAAGCGGCGAACCACTCTGCCGCGGGGCGAAAGCGCGAGAGCCAAAGCGCGCGGATGGCCGGGAAGTCGACCGTCTCGGACAGGACCTGTTCCGCCGTCGCGATCAAGTCGGTGGCTGAGACGGAAGGATTGTCGGCGGTGGCTTTCACGAAGCGTTCCATCACCTTGTGCAAGGCGATCCCGCGATGGGCCGCCGTGGGTTCCGTGGTCAGGGGATCGAGCGGGGCGAGGCCCAAGATGTGACGCGCATAGATCGCGTAAGGGTCGCGGATCAGCCATTCGATTCGCGTGACATAGAGCTCTTTCGGGCGTGCGGGGACAGGCGGACAGGGGGCCGGGCGCGGCTCGGGGTCGCTTTGGGCGACATGTTCCAGCGCCAGCGCATGGGCGTGCCACAGCTGACCGCGGACGCGCATCTGTTTGAGCGCCGGGCGCCCGGTTTCGGGAAGACCGTCGAGGAGTGAGGTGAGGCGGTTCAGCCAGCGGGATGGCACCGTCTCCGCCTCCGCATCGCGTTTGGCGCGCGTGAGCAGGACTTCGGGCGCCATCAGACCCTGTTGGAAATCATGCGCACTGAGGCCGATCAGCCGCTCGGGCAAAAACAGTCCGGCCCTGGCGCGCATCTTGCGGTTGAGCCAAGGGTCGGGGGCTGGGGCTTCGGGCCAGATGCCTTCATTGAGGCCCGCCAGAATGACCAGATCGGCACCCTGCACGCGGGCCTCCAGCGTGCCCCAGATCATCAGGTCGGGATGCGGCGCGAGGGCGTTGCGGATTTCGCCGCGCGAAAGCATATCGCTTAAGATTTGCGCGTA
The DNA here is from genome assembly GCA_028284705.1 of Paracoccaceae bacterium. Taxonomy (GTDB): domain Bacteria; phylum Pseudomonadota; class Alphaproteobacteria; order Rhodobacterales; family Rhodobacteraceae; genus Litoreibacter. Next base: position 68,932 of record JANQRE010000013.1, read on the forward strand.
ATCGGCAGCGGTGACAAATCCCGCCTGCGGGGAGGCATCCGCGATGTCTTCGAGGCAGGTCAGTGTGGCGGTGACATCGTCGCCGGACCAGTCCGCGCCGGTCAGCATCCCCAAAAGCGTGCGATGCTGCGTGATCCAGTCGTTCAGCGTGGTGGCGGTGGTGTTCGCGTTTGCGTCGAGCCAAGTGCGCAGCGTCTTGAACCAGTCGGGGTCGGGCAGTTTGGAGCGTGTGTTCTCAGCCCAACGTCGCAGAGTTGCGGAGGTGATCTTTGCGGGACCGCCGCGCAGGAAGTTCAGTTCCAGATCGCGCGTGTGTTTCAAGTGCGGACCACGTTCACCGAAGCGCACTTGCGGGTGTTTCAGCAGCGTGAGGAGCTGCGCGGGATCCGGTGAGGTGCCAAGCAGCTCCGCCGTTTGCCGTGCGAGACGACCGGCGGGGGATTGTTGCAGCGGCGTTCCCGCGGAATCGTCGGGGATCAGATGCCATTGGTCGAGGGCCGCGGTGATCCGCCGGGTGAGCGTGCGGTCCGGGGTGATCACGGCGGCGCGTTTACCCTCGTTCAGTGCAGCACGTAGGCGGACCGCGATGGCGAGCGCTTCTTCGCGGGGTGTTTCGGCTTCGAGCAGGGACAGCTGGTCGGTGGCCTGTTGCAGGTTCGGCAGGTCGGGTCCTTCCTCGAGCCAGGCGTCGGTGATCGGCGCAGGGCGAAGGGCGAGAGAGACCAGGCGGGCGCGGGGCGTGTTGACGGGCAGCGTCTCCCAATCCTCAGTGTCGTTCGGGTCGAGACCTGCGTCACGCAGCAGTTTGTGCAGGCGAAACTGGGGATGGTCCTGCGCGTCCTCCGAGGCCAGCACGTCCCAGGCTTCGGGCGGCATATGAGGATCGAAGCCGGGCAGGATCACCGCGCCTTGGGGCAGGCGGGCGACGGCTTGCATCAAGAGTGCCGTGGTGCCGCGCGACCCGGTGGAGCCTGCGATCAGAATGGGGTGGCTCGGTGGATCGGTGCGCCATCTCGCGATCAGCGCTTCGACAACCGCGCGCTGGCGCGCCTCCGGGCTGGGGCGGGTGCTGTCATCGAAAAAGGGCGCGATGATCTCCAGAAACTTCACGGCCTGTTGCCAGTGATCGGCGTGCTCGGCGAGGTCCTGGTCGAGTACAGTTTCGAGGCTCACACCCTCGCCATGCATTTCGGCGATAAGGTCCGCGAGCGTGTCTGCGTGATCCAACGCGGTGTGCAGCGGGGCCAGATCGGGCTGTGCGGTCAGCAATTGTTTGACCAATTGGCGCAGCTCGAGGCGGCGTTTCAGAGGGGCAATGGGCTGCGGCAATGTGGAGAGGCCGGGGCTAGCCGCAAGGTCGGTGATGAGACGGATTTTGGGCAGTAGCGCCGTGCTGTTCTCGGTGAGGAGCGCGTGCAGACGGCGCTCCATCCGGCGGGTGTTGACGAAGATTTCCACCTGCGCTGTGGCCTCGGGCGGGTGCGCATCGAGGCGTGATCTCAGGCCTGTCACCAAAGCCTGCGGGAAATCTGCGCCCAAGGGAACGGTGAAAAACCGCGGCGTGTCGGAGGGCTCAAACATCATGCGCCGCCAGCATGTTTTCGGCGAGCCGGATGCCCTCTGGCGTGCCCACATCGGCCCAACGGCCCGGGTAAATCATCCCATAGGCACGGCCCGCAGCGATGGCATTGTCCCAGAGCACGTGGAGGGAAAAGACATCCTCGGGGTGGTCGCGCAAAACCTCGGTGCGGATGATCTGCGCGCCGGTGTAGGCCTCGCCGGTTTTGTCCTTGCAGATGCGCCCCTCAGCGTCCCGCACGAAACTTCCGTCGCGGGTGTAGCCGACGGTTTGGGAGAGTGGGACGAGCATGAGCAGGGCATCCATCGTCGCGGGGTCCCAAGCCTCGGCGAGGAGCTTGAGCGGGTTCGGGCCTGCCCAGACGGCATCCGAATTCAGGGCGAAAATCGGGTCGGACCCTAGATGTGGCAGAGCGTTTTTGATGCCGCCGCCGGTATCGAGAATCTCCGGTGTCTCCTGGATCACCGTGCAGTTCTCGCGACCCGCGCAGTGATCGGCGATCTGGTCACCTAGGTAATGCGCGTTGATGACAGCCCGGGCGGAGACATCACCCACGATGTCCAGCGCGTGATCCAGAAGCGGGCGACCGGCCACCTCGATCAGGGGCTTGGGGCGGGTGTCCGTTAGAGGGCGCATGCGTGTGCCGAAGCCGGCGGCGAAAACCATGGCGGTGTGCGGGTTCACGCGCGGACCCCTGATTGCAAATTGGCGATGACCTCGGGCGTTGGTGATGCCGCCGCCCGGGCGAAGAGCGGGGTCAGGTCGCTCAAGCTGGGATGGGTCAGGGCCTCCTGAACATAGCCAAAGACGCGGGGCAGCAGCGTCGGGTAGTGCGGTTTGCCGTCGCGCAGGGCGAGGCGGGCGAAGATGCCGATGATCCGCAAGTTGCGTTGCAACGCGCAGAGCGCGAATTCTTGGGACAGCGCGGCTGCATCGCAGTCCGTCTTTCGTTGCACATGGTCGAGCATGTCTCGGCGCAGGTCGGCGGGGACGTCCTGACGCGCGTCGGTCAGAAGCGAGGCGATGTCATAGGTTTGCGGGCCGAGCATCGCGTCCTGAAAGTCCAGGATGCCGATGCTGGCAAGACCCGAGCGGTCCGGCAGAAAAAGCAGATTCTGCACGTGGTAGTCGCGATGGATGAGGCCGAGTTCATTGGGCAGGGACTGCGCCAGTCGGTCGGAGAGGGTTGCCAGAAGCTCGCGTGCCGCAGCGGGGTCTGAGCCGGTTGTGTGGCTACAATACCAATCGGCGAAGAGGTCCATCTGCGCCGTCATCTCGCGCGCATCGTAATGGGGCAGCGCCAGATTGGGCGGGTGCGCCCAGAGGTGCAGGGCGATGTCACAGAGTTTCCGGTACAGCGTGCATTCCGCGTCTGCATCCTGCGGAGCGCGGTCGTAAACTGTAGCCTGGCCGAGGTCCTCGAGAATGAGGAACCCACGGGTGAGATCGGCGGCATAGATGTTCGGTGCAGAGAGATTGATTTGACGCAGATGCGTGGCAAGATCGACGAAGGCCCGGGTTTTTAGATCAAGCTCAGGTGGTGCGTCCATCAGGATCGCTGGGCCAGCGGGACCGGAAAGCCGCGCATAGCTTCGGGCCGAGGCGTCGCCTGCCAAGGGCGCGATGAGGGCGTCGTGCCAGTCTGTCGTGGCGAGGAATTCTGCGCGGGCGGCCTCGCGGGGTGTCATTGGGCGAGGTCCATGAGCGACGTCAGATCAATGCCCTGGGCGGTCAAGGTGGCGTTGCGGGCAGTTTCGGTAGTGCTAGGTTCCAGCGTGACGCGCAACATGGGCTGGGTGTCGGGCAAGGGCGCCATGCGGTCGGGCCATTCAATAAGGCAGAAGCCGGTCTGAAAGGCGGCCTCAAGACCCAGTTCGATCAGTTCCGCCGGATCGCTCAGACGGTAGAGATCGGCATGCCAGGTCTCAAACGCGCCGGTTTGGTAGGTCTGGACAAGCGTGAAGGTCGGAGAGGGGACATCCTCCTGCCGTCCATCGCGCGCCAAGAGCTCTTGGATCGTGGCACGCGCAAGTGTGGTTTTGCCCGCGCCGACGGGACCGTCGAGCAAAACCACGAGACCGGGTGCAGCGAGACCTGCCAACCGCTCCGCGAGACGGTTGGTTGCTTCGAGATCCGCAAGGATCAATGACTGAGATGTCTGCAAGTCCCCCGCCGCCATGGGCGGGAGTCTACGCCATGATCAGGGGGCTGCAAGCGGTCATCGAGAGGCGACCTGGGAAATCTTGGCGGGGGGCCGCGCGATAGGCGGCAACTCGGCTCTGGCGTCGTTCTCGGAAAAACTGATCATCGTGATATGCCCCGCCAGAGGCTGGATGGTCGCGGTCAGGGACCGGCCATCGCGGTGGATCACCGAGCCGGTCCATTCCGCGCGTTCGCTGGTCTGGAAACAGAAATCGCGGATATCGCCCCAGATCGGGCTCGGGTGGCAGCGCAATTGCATGAGCTTGATGACGTCCTGGATGTGCATTGGCTCTTTGGAAGCGCAGGGATCGCTGCCCCACATCTCCGCAAAGAGCCGGTTGGAGGCTCTGAGCTTGCCCTGTCCGTCGAAGGCGACAACTGCATCGGAGATTGCATCGAGCATATCGTCTTGCAGCTTCTTCTCGCCGCGAACCTTGCGGGTGAGGGCCATCTCGGAGGTGATGTCTTCGAAGAAGAACGCAATCGCGCCTTGTGGATGGGGGCGGCCGATGACGCGGTAGATCTGGCCGGTTGGTAAGGTCCAGGTCTCCAGATAGGTGCCCTTGGTGGCGGAGCGTTCCAGATCGACAAGCTCGTCCCGCCAGCCCTTGAAGTCCTTGCGCTCGGGGATCATGCGCTGCTCGCGCAACTGATTGAGGAAGTCATAAAGCGTCGGTTTTGCGGTCAGCCAATTGGGTTTCAGCGACGTCAATTCCATCAGCGCCGGGTTGAACATCACCAGATGCCGCGCCTGATCGAAGATCGCGAGGCCCACGGGCAATTCGGCGAAGGTCTGGGTGAGCGTCTGGGCAAAGTTGCGCAGACTATCTTCGGCAAGAGCCGTCGCAGTGGCATCAATCGCGAAATGCACGGAGCGATCGCCCTGTCCGAGGCTGAGTGTCTCATACATCCGCGACGCGCCATCGTTCATTTTCAATGCGGAACGGCGCGGGCGCGGGGTTGTGCCGGGGCTAGCGACATGGGCGCTGGAGAACAAACGGACCGGCGGCCAATCCCGTCCGTCGCCGTTAAGTTCTGACTGCTCGACAAGTTTGCGGTAGGCGTTGTTCACCCAATCGATCTGACCCAGCGAGGTTTCACGCCAGGTCGGGACGGGAGAGATTTCAGCGAGTTCCTGCAGAATGCGCAGTTCTTCCGTTTCTTCCTCGTGGCGCGACAGGTCTACGAGTTTGAGATCGGCGAAGGGCGCGTCATGGCCGAGAAGGGCAAGGCGCACCCCGTCCTCGATGGGATCAATGCGAAGTTCGATGGGACCCGACTCGGCCAGTTTGGACAGCTCGACGGCTTTGCCCTCCTCCTCGACCTCAGTGATGCGGGCTGTGAGATCGGGGAAGAGACGACCGAGCTTTTCGAGGAGTTGCGGATAGGCCGTTTCCGACAGGCCGGCATCGGTGATCGCATTGAGGGCCGCGTCGGAAGCGCTGACCAACTGGCCGTCCTTGAATTCGAAAACATGGGCATCTGGCGGAAAACCTGCCGGCGAGGATCGGGATTTTCTGTGGGCGGATCGTAAGACCAGCTGCGTGATCAGGGCAGTAAACCCAAGAACGGCGAAGAAAGGGGCAATCAGGGTTACTGGTATCTCGATCATGTCGTCTCGCAAGTGGTGAGTCTCCAAATGCGTAAGACGTGTTGGTTAACCGGTCGTTAAATGCCGATGGGTTGGTTTTCGCCGAGGCCCGGCTGCTCGGTTTCCTCAATCGGGGCGAGCGCTTCGTGGGGCCAGATCACCTCGGCGATGGCACCGCGCTGGCTTTGGCGCTCGGATGTGCCGAGATCGGACACGTTGGAAAACAGAACCTCGGCCCCGGAGCGCTCCAGTAGGGTCTTGGCGATGAAAAGGCCAAGTCCCATGCCTTCATATTCGGGGCGCGCCTTTTGTAACCCTTGATGGCGCCGCCGCCCGATGAACGGATCGCCGATCCGCCCGATCAGTTCCAGCGGATAGCCTTTGCCATTATCCATAACCCGGATCGACAGCTTCTTGTCGGTCCAGCGCGTATCGATCCAGACCTTGCTGTCCGCAAAATCTACTGCGTTCTGGATCAGGTTGCGCAGTCCATGGATTACCTCGGCATGGCGTTGAATCTGGGGCATCCGATCTGCGCCGCCATCGTGAGGTTCGTAAGAGAACGAGATTTCCTTGCCGCGGTCGCGATGCGGTTCGGCGGCCTCTTCCACCACCGCAGAAACCGGAGCGGTCAGAAGATGCCGGTCGCTTTTGCCGCGTCGCCCCATGGAATGAAGAATGTCGCGACAGCGATCCGCCTGATCGCGGATCAGGGTGACGTCTTCGAGGAGGTCGGGGCGATCCTCCAACTCTTCGCTGAGTTCTGAACTGACCAGCTTGATGGTGGCAAGCGGCGTGCCAAGCTCATGGGCGGCAGCGGCGACAACGCCGCCAAGATCGGTGAGTTTTTGCTCGCGGGCGAGCGCCATTTGTGTGGCCAGAAGCGCCTGGCTCATGGAATAGGTCTCCGCCGTCACGCGCCATGTATAGGCCCCAAGGAAAGCGATACTGATCATCAGCGCGATCCAGAAGCCGACAATGAAAAGCTGCGGCATGCGCAGGACGAAGCCCTGATCGTTGCGCAGGGGTAGGTAATAGAAGGCCAGGACCGAGACGAGTACCACGGCAAGCGCCCCCATAAAGACGGTTGCCCGAGGGCGTAGCGTCATGGCCGACACGGTCACGGGCGCGAGAATAAGCACCGCAAAGGGGTTGTTCAGACCACCGGTCAGATAAAGCAGAAACGCCAGTTGTGAGAGGTCGAAGAGCAGCGTCAGCAAGACCTCGCGTTCAAGAAGCCGTCGGTTTTCGGGATACACGAACACCGCGATGAGATTGATGATCACCGCCGCGCCGATGGCTGCGGTACAAAGTCCCAACTCGATATCGAGGCCCAGTACATAGCTGGCGATAAAAACCGCGACCGACTGCCCGATAATCGCCAGCCACCGCAGGATGATCAGCGTGCGTAGGCGAATGAGACCGCGCCGCTCGTTCTCGTGCAGAAGGCCGCTCGAGATATCGGTCATAAAGCAGTTGTGATCAGCAGCGTCATAATGGCCGATTGATACCGCCCCCGGGATGCCGGATCAACGAAGGAACTGGTTTCGGAGTGACGTCATGCGCAATCTCTATGCGATCACCGCCTTGGTTCTGGTCATCGCCATGTTGGGCGGTCTTGCGGGGTTCATCATCATGAACAAGGGTGGCGAGACGGCGTTCGCCAGTTGCTCTCAATCGACGATAGCCACCGGTGCGGGCGGTATTGGCGGCCCGTTTGAATTGGTGGACGAGACCGGTGCGACGGTCACCGATGCGGATGTGATCACCGAACCGACGCTTGTCTATTTCGGCTATACTTTCTGCCCGGATGTCTGCCCGCTCGATGCGGCGCGCAATGCCGAAGCGGTCGAAGTCCTTGAGACCCAAGGCGTGCAATCGACGCCTGTCTTTATCTCCATCGATCCTGAACGGGATACTCCGGAGGTTCTGGCGGAGTTCACCGATATCATGCATCCCAAGATGCTGGGACTGACAGGGTCCGCCGAACAGGTCAAAGCCGCCAGTCAGGCCTATAAGACCTTCTACCGGCGGCAACCGGGCGAGGACGACTATTACCTCGTTGATCACTCGACCTTCACCTATCTGGTGTTGCCGGAGCACGGGTTTGTCGATTTCTTCCGGCGTGACGCCACGGTCGAGCAAATCGTTGAGACCGTCGCCTGTTATGCGCAAGCGTCCTGACGTCAGTATTTGACCTAACCCTGACTCGAACCTAGTCTCTCCCGGACGACAGGATCCAAGAGGGATGGATTATGGCAGACAGGCCACTGGCAGATATCGGTGAAGACAAATCACTTCTGATCGTTGATGACGACGAGCCGTTTCTGCGCCGACTTGCGCGGGCGATGGAAAAACGCGGCTTTGAACCTGAGACATCGGAGACGGTTGCGGGGGGTAAGGCCATCGCAACGGCGCGTCCGCCAGCCTATGCGGTGATCGATCTGCGGCTTGAGGATGGCAACGGCCTCGACGTGGTCGAGGTGCTGCGCGAGAAGCGGCCCGATTCCAAAGTGGTGGTTCTGACGGGTTATGGCGCGATTGCGACGGCAGTGGCGGCTGTGAAGATCGGGGCCACGGATTACCTGTCAAAGCCAGCGGATGCGAATGACGTCACCAATGCGCTTCTGGCCAATGGCGATGATTTGCCTCCACCACCGGAGAACCCGATGTCGGCGGATCGCGTGCGCTGGGAGCATATTCAGCGGGTCTATGAGTTGTGCGATCGCAATGTCTCGGAGACCGCGCGGCGGCTGAACATGCATCGCCGGACCCTGCAACGGATATTGGCCAAACGCAGCCCGCGCTGATGCGCTGGCTTGTCGTGCTGCTTTTGGCGGGGTGTGCGAGCTCATCGGGCTCTGGCAACCCCGCCTCGCAACCTATTGCGCATCAACTCGATCCGCGTGGCGTGCAACTTTTGGATCGTCCGCAGCGGATTGATTTCGGACGGACCGATCATTCCGCAGAACGGGCGATGACCAAAATCCTGGCGAGCGACCCCGTGCAGCGCGGGGCCTGTGGCGGTGGCGCGCAATTTGTGGCCTGGGGCGACGGGACGGTGTTCGTCTTTCAGCGCGGCGATTTTCGCGGCTGGGCGCGGGGCGAGGCCGTGGCGGGTCAACGGTGCACGGCTTAGGCGCTCAAGAGCCAGCGTTTTAAGGTTCTGAGCCGGGGAGAGACCGCGTTCTTGCGGGTGCAAATCCAGTAGGCGTAGCGCGTGTCATCCGCCTCGCAGATCGACACCAGAGTGCCGTCGTTGAGGTCGCGTTCGACAATTGCGCGCGACAGGACCGTGAGGCCTGCGCCGTCCCGCACAGCGGATAACACCATGCCGAAGGTGGGCAGGGGACGGACATCTTCGTCGCGCAACTCAAGGCCCTCGCTTTTGAGCCAACGGCGGCCCTCGGGGTAGGCCGGTTCGAAGATGAAGGGCTGATCGGTGAGAGCAGGAATATCGCAGCTTGGAATGGTCGCGGCGAATTCGGGGGAGGCGACGATCACATAATTGCCGCTGGTCAGGAAGGTCGCTTCAAGCCCGGGCCAATCGCCTGCGCCATAGCGGATGGCCATATCCACCGGATCGCGTCGGAAATCGGCGAGGGCGAAGGTCGGCTGGATGGAGAGCTGGATATCCGGGTGATCGGCCCAGAATTTACCAAGACGCGGCATCAGCCAGGTTTCAGCGAAGGAAGGGGTGACGCTGAGGATCAGCGGTGCCTCTTCGGTATCCTGGGCGAGAGACTGCACACCGCTCGCGATCTGCTCGAACCCGTCCTGCAATGGCGCGATCAGTTGAGACCCTGCCTCGGTCAGAACCATGCCGCGGCCCTGGCGTTTCATCAGCGGACGCCCGAAATGAGCCTCCAAAGCGCGGAGGTGTTGGGCAATTGCGGCATGAGTGACGTTCAACTCGCGCGCCGCGGCGGAGAGGCTGCCGGTGCGGGCGGCGGCCTCGAATGCGCGAAGGGCGGCGAGAGAGGGGATATCAGCCCAGTTCATATGTTAGTTAAACTCATAGTTATGAAATCTTCCTGACTCGCTTGATTGGCGAATGGCTCGTAAAACTGAGCTTAGCAGCAGAGATCGGAGAAAAGCCATGCTTTCATTTATTGCCAAGACACTCACCAGCCCGACCCGTCATGAGAAGTGGAGCCCGCCACCCCATTGGCATGACCGTCCGCGGGGCAAATCAGCCTGGGAGATTGAGCGCGATCTGGCGGCGGAACGCGATGCGATGATCCGCCGGACGGGTATCTTCTGAACTCCCCCGGCCCGACTGGCCGAAACGCGGGTGGCGAGGCCCTGATCGCTGCCCGCGTCTTTTTATAGCTTGAATTCTTTGCGCATCCGATCGACCGGTGTCCCGTCTGTCAAAGGCACCGCCTTTTCAACAGAGCGATCCTCGAAGCCCATTTTCGAGTAATAGGCGAGACCACCCGTGTTGTCGGCGCGGATCACCGCCACAATCGTGGTGAAGCCTGCCGCGATGGCCGCAGCTTTGGTCGCCGCAAACAGCGCAGACCCTATGCCGCGCTGGGTGATGCCGGGTTTTGCGAAGGTGGCGATGCCGCCCAAATGCTCCTCGGGTGGATCGAACGGATTGATCCATTGGAAACCCAGAATTTGCGCCTCGTCTTCTGCGACATGCATGAAAGACCTGGGAAATTCGGGCGATATCTGCTCGTTGAAATAGTCCGGCCTGCGCGGTGTCTGATAGGCGGTCGTGCCGCCGATCTCGATGATTTCATTGAGAATTTCGGTGATCGCGACCAAATCGCTGGCGCGTGCTTTTCTGATGATCATATCTGCTCTGATAACTTGCGGAACCTTGCGATGAACTCCGCCTTTACCTCCATCGGTGGGCGCGGGTTGAGGCGGTCAGGCAGGGGACCATCCTCGGGCGGTTGGCCGAAGAATCTGTTGGCCTCCTCGATGGTGAACCCGGCGATTTGCGTGGCTTCCAACCAGGCGGACATCTTGTCGGCCTTCTTGATCTGCTTTTTCACGGTGGCGGGAATGGCGGCGGGCAGACCGAAACGGAGGTGGATCGCGGCGGTCAGACGGTCGTCAAGCTCCGCATAGCCGGGGCCGACAGCGGCTTTCACCGGCGAGATCATGTCACCAATCACGTATTCCGGGGCATCATGCAGAAGGGCGGCGAGTTGCCATTTCACCGGTGCCTTGGGCTGAGCGGCGCGGTAGAGGTCGACCACCAGAAGCGAGTGTTCGGCAACGGAATAAGCAAACTCCCCATGGGTCTGGCCATTCCAGCGGGCCACGAAGGCCAGCCCATGGGCGATATCCTCGATCTCGATGTCCAGCGGTGTCGGATCGAGCAGATCGAGCCTGCGACCGGACAACATACGCTGCCATGCGCGGGGCGGTGTTGCCATTATGTCTCTCTCCCAATCTGACACCAGCCGCGCCACGAGATTGCCACAATCCCCAGCAACGGTTTCTCAGTTGTGGTCGCGTGCTGCCATCGCCTTTGTGAACGAGCGTGTTTTGCAATTCGGCGTCACGATCACGACCTAGTAAGTGAAGGGGGCATCGCCTCCTCTAGGCACGCCCCTCTCGCAAAAGAAGCAGTAGCGAAAGGAGCTTGCCATGTTCAAGCCAATCCTCACCGCCGGACTGCTGATTGCAGCAACGGGTTTTGTGCAACCAGCACTTGCGGCAAATTGTGCGCAGCGCGACGTCGTCGTCGAACGCCTCGAGAGCAAATATTCCGAGCGTCTGACGGCAGGTGGCCTGCAAACATCGAAGTCGATCATGGAAGTCTGGGCCTCGGACGAGACCGGCACATTCACCGTGATCCTGACCCATCCGAGCGGCCTGAGCTGCATCGTTGCCAGTGGCACCCACTGGTATGTCGATGAGAGCGCACCGCAACCGACCGGAACCGCGAGCTAAGCGGCAAAACGGCTCTTGAAAACTGCCGCAGGTAATGCAGTTGCCTGTGTAGAAGTCGAGTGCTAAGGCACCCGCCGAACCACGCAGAATTTCAGGAGCAGGTCGAATGGCCGAAGACTATACTGTCAAAGATATCGCATTGGCTGATTTCGGCCGCAAAGAACTGGACATTGCTGAGACCGAAATGCCGGGCCTGATGGCTCTGCGCGAAGAATACGGTGAGAGCAAACCCCTAAGCGGCGCGCGCATTGTCGGCTCGCTGCATATGACCATCCAAACCGCTGTTCTGATTGAAACGCTCGTGGCGTTGGGCGCCGATGTGCGCTGGGCGTCGTGCAACATCTTCTCCACCCAGGACCATGCTGCCGCCGCGATTGCTGCTGCTGGCATTCCGGTCTTTGCGATCAAGGGCCAGACGCTGGAGGAGCATTGGGACTATCTTGATAAATCCTTCATGTTCCCGGACGGGCCAAACATGATCCTCGACGATGGTGGAGACGCGACGCTTTATATCCTTCTCGGCGCACGGATCGAGGGCGGGGAAGAGTTCGGCGTTGCGACCTCTGAGGAAGAGGAAGTTATTCAGGCGCAGATCAAAAAGCGCATGGAGGCGAGCCCCGGTTGGTTCACCAAGATGCGCGATCAGATCAAAGGGGTGTCGGAAGAGACCACCACCGGCGTGCACCGGCTCTATGATCTGGTGAAGAAAGGGCAACTGCCCTTTCCCGCGATCAATGTGAACGACAGCGTCACCAAGTCGAAATTCGACAACAAGTATGGCTGTAAAGAGAGCCTTGTGGACGGCATTCGCCGGGCCACGGATACGATGATGGCTGGCAAGACGGCTGTTGTGATGGGCTATGGAGATGTTGGCAAGGGCTCTGCCGCGTCGCTGCGTGGGGCCGGGGCGCGCGTGAAAGTCACCGAGGTTGACCCGATCTGCGCGCTGCAGGCGGCGATGGACGGGTTCGAAGTGGTTGTGCTGGAAGATGTGGTGGACAGCGCTGACATTTTCATCACCACGACCGGCAATAAGGACGTGATCCGCATCGAGCACATGCGCGAGATGAAGGACATGGCGATCGTCGGCAACATTGGTCACTTCGACAATGAAATTCAGGTCGCCGCGCTGAAGAACCACAAATGGACCAACATCAAAGAGCAGGTGGATATGATCGAGATGCCGAACGGCAATCGTTTGATCCTGCTGTCTGAGGGGCGTCTGCTGAACCTTGGTAACGCCACCGGCCACCCGTCGTTTGTGATGTCGGCCTCCTTCACCAACCAGGTTCTGGCGCAGATCGAACTTTGGACCAAGGGCGAGGAATACAAGAATGAGGTGTACATCCTGCCGAAGCACCTCGACGAGAAAGTCGCGCGGCTGCATCTCAAGAAGATCGGCGTCAAGCTGACCGAACTGAATGCCGATCAAGCATCTTACATTGGTGTGAAACCCGAAGGTCCGTTCAAACCGGAACATTACCGCTACTGATCGGTCAGACGAATTTGAAGGAAGCCGGGTCGTTGTGCCCGGCTTTTTCATGCGCAGATTATTTGCAGGTCGCCGAATTGAGTTAGGCCCGGTGAGCCGTTGTCGATATAGACAAAGCGATGAAAACCCTGCGGATATTTTTGAGTATCTTGAGTGCTGTATCGGTTTTTGGTGCTGTGTCTTTCGGCCTCTATTGGACCTTCACCGATCCACGATCTCCCATCCCCCGCGCCTGGAATCCGTTCCAACCACTTCACGTCACTGATGCTGCGACGCCGGTAACGGGCTATAAATTGCGGCGCGTGTTGCGGGACCCTGCGCAATGCCTTGTGACACTCGGACAAGCGGCGGATTTCACCGAGATGGAACCGCTGCGGGTGAGTGAGGACTGCGGGATTGAGAACCGCATCGATTTAAGGCGTGTTGCCGGTGTCAGTCTGAGACCCGTCGAGACGTCTTGTGAGACCGCCTTGCGCCTGACGCTCTGGACTGAGCATGGGCTGAAACCGGCGGCACGCGAGGCGTTTGGGCAAGAACCCACGCGAATGCTGCACATCGGCAGTTACAATTGCCGCCCCATTCGCGGCTCAACGACGCGGATGAGCAGCCATGCAACGGCGAGTTCCATTGATATCGCAGGGGTGACGCTTGCCGATGGCAGGCAGTTGAGCCTGCTGAAAGGGTGGGACGGACCGGGCGCGCAACCGCAGTTCTTCGCAGATTTGCGCAACACCGGCTGCGACTGGTTTCAGACCGTTCTGGGGCCGGAGTTCAATGCGCTGCACGCAGATCACTTCCATTTTCAGTCGCGTGGATGGGGGACCTGCCGATGAGGTATTTTGAAACCCCGCACGGCGAGGGAGCGCGCAGACAATAAATTCCCCTTTGTTTTGGCCTAGTTCGCGCATATCGTTGCGCCGCGAGGGCCTTTTGGGAGGCTCAATTCCGACCGGCGCGCCGGTCTACAGGTGGGAGACACTGATATGGGTAAAAGAGACGAACTGATCGCGCAGTATGCGGATGATCTTCGCAACAAATGCGGCATGACCCCGGATATGGATTTGCTGACGAAAGTGACGATTGGCTGCGGGCCGGCGATCTACGATGCCGATGCATCCACTGTTGCCGCCACCCAGGACGGCGAGCTTGAGACGGTGAAGAACAACTTCCTGATCAAGAAACTGGGCCTAAGCGACAGCCCGGCGCTGATGGATGCGATCAATTCGGTGATCAACACCTATGGCCAGTCCGAGCGCAACAAGTACCGCGCCGTGGTCTACTACATGCTGGTGAAGCATTTCGGCAAAGAGTCGGTCTACGGCTGACCTGATCTTTGCACAGAGTTCGCAAGCGCCCGCGCTCCGTGCGGGCGTTTTGCGTTTACACTTCGTAAACTATTGATTTTAGAGAATTTGTCGTTGTTCTTTCGTTGATTGGGCCCGGGTCGTGGGGTATATATCACTCATCGGGTCAGGATGACCGGAACCAGATATTCGAACACGTGTGGTGCGAGTTTCCAAAAGCACGTGGGGTAGAAGAGGGTTCCGGAGGGGTCGGAACCCTCTTTTCATTTCAAAGCAGCATCAATACCGCTCCAATCACGGCGCATCCGACAGTCGCATAAATGCCGTCGATCAGGATTAACTGCGCGGGCCGTTGTGCGAAAAGGTAGTTGGTTGCGATCCAGGGAGTGGCGATAAACAGGCCCAGACCGAGCCCGGAAATCAATCCCTCGCCGACGGTCTCCACGGCAGAAGTGGCAAAGATATGCCGCATCATGCCCGCGACGAGGATGGCGCATAGAAAGCTGCCGACAAAGGCCACGATGTTCTTGCGGTTGATGGTGTCTTCGGTCAGGCCAGCGGCGACCATCCACTGCTTTCCCATGATCCCGTACCAGATCGCTCCGAAAATCCACGCGGCCGCAGCGGCCGCAATCACACTCAGCAATCCCATCTTGCGCTTCCATTCTCTGATTTAAGGTCAGTATGGCACCTTAGGCGAAAAGAGGTGCCGGTCACAAACCACCGAAAGCTTAAGCATTGGTTGCCGCTCGCAGCACCTCGCGCTGGATCGTAGCGATCTTGGCGCCTAGATACCGCCAATTTTACGGATTATCTTCCATTCGGCTTCGGTCACCGGTTGCACCGAAAGCCGGGAATTCTTGACCAGAACCATCTCCGACAGGCGCTCATCGGCTTTGACCATTTCCAGCGTCACCGGCGTTTTCAGAGATTCAATCGCTTTGATATCCACGCATTCCCACCGCTCATCATCGGTGGTGCTGTCAGGATGGGCCTCGGCGCAGACCTCGACGGTTCCGACAATCGCCTTCTCAGTTTGCGAGTGGTAGAAAAACCCGCGATCCCCGATCTTCATGTCCCGCATGTGATTGCGTGCCTGATAGTTGCGCACGCCATCCCACTCCTCGCCCTCTTCGCCTTTCGCGAGTTGCTGATCCCAGGACCAGGTGGAGGGTTCGGATTTAAAGAGCCAGTAATTCATTAGCCGATCACCTTGTTCCAGTGTTCCAGACGCACATCGGAAAAGAGCCCCGCTTTCGCATAAGGGTCTTCCGCCGCCCAAGCTTTTGCCGCCGCCATATCCGCCACGTCGAGAATGATAAGCGAGCCATACATCTCACCCCCATCATTCAGGAAAGGCCCGGCTTGCACAACGCTATCTGACGCCTTGAGGTAAGCCACATGCGCATCGCGATTGGCTTTGCGGGTCTCGAGGTGGCCGGGTTTATCGGTGCAGATGAGTGCAACGAGCATATGTCATTCCTTCTTCAAAGGGCGGGAGAGCAGGTCCGAAAGCGCCTGTTCGAGCGTCGTGGTGCCATCGACCATGTCGCGCACGGTCGCGGCGATGGGCATGTCGATGCTGTGTTTGTCGGCAAGGGCGACCACTGCCTGCGCCGTGGCCTTGCCTTCGATCGTCTTGGTCGCATCGCCCGCGACGTTGCTGCCAAGCGCCAGACCATAGGCGTAGTTGCGGGACTGCTCAGAGGTGCAGGTTAGCGCCAAATCGCCAAAGCCGGAGAGACCTGCAAGCGTGTCGGGCCGCGCCCCGAGTTTGAGCGCGAGGCGCTGCATTTCGGCGTAACCGCGGGTCATCAGGGCGGCGCGGGCGGATTGGCCGAGGCCCGCGCCGATGCAGATGCCGCAAGCGATGGCGATGACGTTCTTCAAGGCACCGCCAAGCTCGGCCCCGGTTGGGTCATCGGAGAGATAGACGCGCAGGGTCTCGGTCGAGAGGGTTTCTTGAAGCTCCGCGGCGGTTGTGTCTTTCGTGGCCAGCGTCAGTGCGGTCGGCAGGCCGCGGGCGATGTCGGATGCAAAGCTCGGACCAGTCAGCACTGCGCCCATGCGGCCCAGTGTTTCATCGACGACACCGGTGGGACCGAGGCCCGTTGTCAGGTCGATGCCTTTGCAACATGCGACGAGCGCGAAGGGATCGGGGCGGTGCTCGGTCAGAAATTCGCGCAGGGTTTGGGTGGGGGTGGCAAGTAGGAGGATATCGTCGCTGCCCACCGTAAAATCGCCCGTGACGACAATGGATTTGGGTAGCTCGATACCGGGCAGGCGGGGGTTGTCGCGGGCCGAGGGCCAGTTTGCGATGCTGCGGCCCCAAAGCGTGACCTCGCGCCCGGCTCGGGCCAACGTGATCGCGAGCGCAGTGCCAAAGGCGCCCGCGCCCGCAACGGTGATCGGTTTCATGCCTTCGCCCCCTTCTTGCCGGAGCCGAGCATGGGGGCGGCCTGGTCGTCAAGCGGCCAGCGGGGGCGAGCGGCGAGCGTCATGTCATCAAAAAGGCCAAGCCGAAACCGCTCGATCCCAGCCCAGGCGATCATCGCGGCATTGTCGGTACAAAGCGCCAAGGGAGGGGCGGTGAAACCCACGCCCTTGTCGCTGCAGAGGCTTTGCAGCTTGGCGCGGATTTCGGCGTTGGCCGCGACACCGCCTGCGACGGCCAATGTGGGGTTTTCTGGGTTTTCAGCGAGATAGAGGTCAAGCGCGCGGGCGGTCTTCTCAGTCAGCACATCCGCGACAGCACGTTGGAAACTGGCACTGAGATCGGCTTGATCCCGTTTGTAGAGCCCGCCCTGCGCCGCGATCAGTTTGTCGCGTTCGCGCAAGGCGGCGGTTTTGAGTCCCGAGAACGACATATCGCAATCGGGGCGGTCCAAGAGCGGGCGGGGCAGGGCAAACCGTGTCGCATCTCCCTGCGCTGCGGCGCTCTCAATGGCCGGGCCACCGGGTTGCGGCAAACCGATCAGCTTGGCGACTTTGTCGAAGGCCTCGCCCGGGGCGTCATCGATGGTGCCGCCCAGACGGGAGAAGGACGTGGCCGAATGCGCGATCAGGAGCTGGCAATGCCCGCCTGAGACCAGCAGCATCAGATAGGGAAATTCCACTTCATCGGTCAGGCGTGGGGTCAGGGCATGCCCGGCAAGGTGGTTCACGCCGATGAGCGGTAGACCACTGCCCACCGCGAGACCCTTGGCGCACATGACGCCGGACATCACGCCGCCGATCAGGCCGGGACCAGCGGTGACGGCGACGGCGTCCATGTCGCTCAAGCTAAGATTGGCGTGGGTCAGAGCCGCCTCGACCATCAGGTCCAGCTTCTCGGCATGGGCGCGCGCGGCAATCTCGGGCACGACACCGCCGAAATCGGAATGCAAATCCGTCTGGCCGAAGACCTCCGAAGACAGGATCTCCGGACTTTCGCCCACGCGATGGCGCACCACAGCCGCAGCCGTATCGTCGCAACTGCTTTCGATTCCGAGGATCGTGACGAGACCCATGTCGCTTGCCTGGTTCATGGCAGGCAGGTAACACCCTGTTATGAGCCTTACAATGACGCGGACCGCGTGATGCGCGTGGTATTGACCCGGCCTCGGCGGCAAGCCCACGCGTTTGCCGAGGCTCTGGCCGCCCGGTTTGGAGACCGGTTTGAGCCTGTGTTCGCGCCGATCATGGAAATCCTCCCACTGCCGGTCGAGGTCGATTTCACGGCGTTTGATGCGGTCGTATTTACCTCTCAGAACGGCGTGGTGTCCTATGAGGCGCTTGGCGGTCCGAAGAATCTGCCCGCCTATTGCGTCGGAGATCAGACCGCTGAGGCTGCCAAGGCGCTGGGCCTTTCCGCGATTTCCGCCAACGGAGATGTGGAGGCGCTGAATGCTCTTCTGCAGGAACAGGCCTCTGGCCAGCGACTGCTCCATGTCAGCGGTCGGCATGTCGCGGGACGTGTCGAGGGGGCTGTGACGCGGGTTGAAGCTTACGATCAGCGCCCGCTCACACCCGGCAAGCAATTGGAAAATCTCCTTATTTCGGAGGTGACACTGCTTGTGCCGCTGTTTTCGCCGAACGCGGCGCGTTGGTTTCAGAACACGCTCGGTGATGGCGTTCGGGCGCGTCTGATCGCGATCTGCATGAGCGCGGCGGTGTCAGGCCACCTCGATCCCAAACGATTTGCACAGATCGTGGTCTGTGCGCACCCCACGCGGGACGAGATGATCGCGCAAATCGGTCGTGCCTTAGAGTCCGGGCCATAGAGTCGCAGAGCGCTTGAGACCGCGCGGAGACTCGGTTTAGACTGCTTCTCGGGCGGGCGTCGGGGAGTCGGTCCAACAGCGCTAATCCCATTGAAAGGAAGAGGTTCGTTGGCCACTTCAGGTAAATCTTCGTCCCAGTCCTCGAAGAAATCCGCCACCTCCAAAAGCACGGACGCCAAGCCTTCGACCGCCAAGGAGGCGGGCGACAAGGGCAAAGCAGATGCCGTCATGAAAGCGGTGAAGGAGGGCGATGCCAGCGCGAAGGATACCTCCGACAAGACGTTGATCCTGACCGAGGATCAGAAGAAGGAGGCAAAACCGGCGGCGAAACCTGCCAGCGTGAAAGCGTCCTCCTCGAAGTCGACCGCTAAGCCGGTGGCGAAAGAGGCGCCGAAAAAAGAGCCTGCCAAAAAAGAACCATCGAAAAAACCGGCGCCTGCAAATGCGGCGAGCGCCTCAAAGCCTGCGGAGAAAAAGTCTGATACGCCACCTGCCGCAAAAACGCCGGAGCCGGAGAAAGAGCCAGAGAAAAAGCCCGTGCCGACACCGCCGCCTGCCGCTCAGCAGCCGGAGCAAGGTGGGTCCAGCTTCTTCACGATGGTTCTGGGTGGTGCGGTCGCGGCGGCACTTGGCTTTGGGGTTGCGTTGATCGCCTTTCCCGAGGGCCTCAATCCCAACCGGGAGACGGCCCGCAAGGTCGCCGCCCAGGACGATACTATCGCTGCCATCGATGCGCGGGTTGACGAGGCTTCGGCCGCCGTTGAAGCCGTTGAAGAGGTCACGACGCGCCTGTCTGCCGTTGAAGATGCGCAGAGCGAGCTTGAGGATCGTCTGTCCACAATGACGTCCGATCTTGCGGTCCTGACGCAACAGGTCGCCGAGGCGCCGCAAGGCGATCCATCGCTTCTCTCGGATGAACTCGCCGCTGCCATCGAAGCCCAGAAAGCAGAACTTGCCCGTCTTCAGGGCGAGCTTGAGACCATGGCGGCCTTTGCAGAGTCGCAGATCGCCGCTGCGGAGGCGGAACAGGCCAATGCAGAACAGGCCGAAGCGCGTGTCAAAGCACGCGGCGCGCTGAATGTCGTGCGGGACGCGCTGGCGGCGGGCGATCCTTTTGCGGAGGCCTTGCCGGATATCGCGGCTGCGGTGGAAGTGCCGGACGCGCTCACCAGCGTCGCGGATACCGGGGTGACGAGCCTCAACGACCTGCAATCGGGTTTCGCCGATGGCGCACGGGCCGCTCTCTCTGCCTCTGTGCGGGAGATGGCAGGATCGGGGGCGGGAGACCGGTTCCGGCTCTTCCTGCAGGACCAGTTCGGGGCGCGCTCTTTGTCACCGCGAGAGGGCGATGACCCTGACGCGGTTCTATCCCGCGCCGAGGCGGCGTTGCGCGATGGCAATCTGGCCTCCACGTTGGAGACACTTGCGGCACTGCCAGAAAGCGGCCAGGCGGCGCTGTCAGATTGGGTCGCCACGGCGCAAACCCGACAAGATGCGCTCGACGGCTTTCAATCCGTCGCAGCCGCGTTGAGCGAAAACTAGGATACGAATGGTATGATTTGGTCTTTCACAAAAATTCTGGTTTTCGTCTGTGTCGTCGTGGCCGCGACAATCGGCGTCGGCATGCTGCTGGAAACCAGCGGTGGCGTGCGTATTTCCGTTGCCAACACTGAATATTCGCTCAGCCCGCTGACCGCTCTGATCGCCCTGGCGGCGTTGCTCCTCGCTTTCTGGCTGACCCTGAAACTGCTCAATCTGCTGATCGCGGTGTTTCGCTTTCTCAATGGTGATGAGACCGCGATCTCCCGCTATTTCGACCGTAACCGGGAGCGAAAAGGGTTTGAAGCTCTGGCGGATGGCCTGATGGCGCTGGCGTCGGGCGAAAGCCGCACCGCGATGGCGAAAGCGGCCAAGGCGGAGAAATATCTCAAGCGCCCGGAACTGACCAACCTGATTACCGCGCAAGCAGCAGAAGCCTCCGGCGACCGGCGCAAGGCGGAGCAGACCTACAAGAAGCTTCTGTCCGATGAACGCACCCGGTTCGTCGGCGTGCGCGGGATCATGAAACAGAAGCTCGATGATGGTGACACGGATACCGCACTGAAACTGGCCGAGAAGGCCTTTGCGTTGAAACCGCGCCATGAGGAAACGCAGGACGTCTTGTTGAAGCTGCAAGCCGGGGCCGAGGATTGGAGCGGCGCGCGCAAGACGCTGAACGCGAAGCTGAAACATGGCAGCCTGCCGCGGGACGTGCATCGTCGCCGCGACGCGGTGCTGGCCCTGTCGGAGGCGAAGGACGTCATGGCGGATGGCAAATCCATCGAGGCGCGGGAAGCCGCGATTGAGGCCAACCGCCTGTCACCCGATCTGGTGCCGGCGGCTGTCGCGGCTGCGCAGGGTTACATTGAGGCAGGCAAGCCGCGCTATGCGACGCGCGTGTTGAAGAAAGCCTGGGACGCTCAACCGCACCCCGATCTGGCGGCGGCCTTTGCCGCGATTGATCCCGATGAGAACGCGCAAGCCCGGATCAAACGCTTCCGGCAATTGACCCGGTCGAAACCGGATCACCCCGAGACAAAAATGCTGCTCGCGGAACTTCATATCGCAGCGGAAGACTTCCCAGAGGCGCGCCGCTCTATTGGCAATCTGGCGGAGACCGACCCCACTGCGCGCAGCGTCTCCATCATGGCCGCAATCGAACGCGGCGAAGGGGCTGAGGATCACATCGTGCGGGCCTGGCTTGCCAAAGCGCTCACGGTCAGTCGCGGTCCGCAATGGGTCTGTGACAACTGCCAGCATATCCATGCGAGCTGGGCGCCGGTCTGCCAGAATTGCGGCAGTTTCGATACGCTGAGCTGGAAGGAGCCGCCGCAAGCGGAGACATCGCTGCCCTCGGGCGCGGAAATGCTGCCGCTGATTGTCGGAGCGATCCAGGACAAGTCCGAGGACGTGGCTGAGGAGACACCTGAGGACGTGTCTGAGGCACCCGAAGCCGAGGTCGTCGACGCAGAAATCGCACCCGAACCAGAGGCGAAAGCAGAGGCCAAATAGGGCTTTCCCGGAAAGGGATGAGATGCTAGAGACCGCGCCGGAAGCCGCTGTAGCTCAGATGGTAGAGCACGTCATTCGTAATTAGCGGGTCTGTCTGCGATTGACGTTTGAAGCCAATGAGTTAGGAAAGGCACATTGTGATTAGTAGGGCTCTAGTAGGGCCAATCCAGAGAAGAATGCCGCTGTAGCTCAGCTGGTAGAGCACGTCATTCGTAATGATGGGGTCGTAGGTTCAAGTCCTATCAGCGGCACCATTCTTCCTGAAAATCAAACCCAAATAGATCGGTACGGCCCATAGCTGCCGTTGACTGTGTTGATCCGATGCTGCAGCGGCAGCCCGCATTCCGGTCATTCGCTGCGGTGAGAAGCCTAGAGATCATCGTACTCCCTTGTTGCTGGTTCTCAAGTAGATCGGCACCCACTAGAATTAAGCTTCCGCACTTGATTTCATCAGCAGTCGGCACAATTGCTAATTTAGCTGGCTACGGCCGAATGGTAGCAAAGGCGGGAGGCGCGGAGACCTCAACTATCGCAGCGGCTCTCGCCTTTGCGTTAGCTGTCGTGTGATCCTATACGCTGCCCAAGCAGCGTAACAGGCCCCGCATTGATTCGACAGGTCAGGTTCAACAGACGAGGACAAAGTGGCTGGCCCCTAAGTGACCTCATTTCTTGCCATGAGCTCTGCCTGAGCAATGATTAGCTTGGTAGCTGATTCCTGTGCGTCAGGTGGATATCCATATTTTGCGAGCAGTCGACGCACCGTGCGACGCATATCGGCTCGAACTGTATCGCGCTGTGTCCAATCCAAAGTCGCCTTTCGCTTGATGCTCTCAGCCAACTCCCTAGCGATTTGCTTGAGTGTTTCATCCTGCATCACTTGCTTAGCAGACGAGTTATCGGCCAACGCCTGATAGAAGGCGATTTCCTCTTCTGTTAGGCCAGTTTCATGGCCTTCAGCAATCGCCGACGAAATGGACTTTGCTAAGCCGATTAGCTCTTCGATGACCTGTGCCGTTGAAATCGCTCGGTTGGAATAACGGATTAGGACGTTCTCAAGTGACTCTCGAAATGACCGCGATTGTACGATGTTGACCTGTTCACGAGTTCGAATTTGATCGCTCAACAGCTTTTTGAGCGTCTCAAGCGCTAGATTTTTCTGTGGCAGCGCCGCGAGGCGATCAAGGAACTCATCTGACAAAATACCAACGTTTGTGTTTGGTAATCCGGCTACTTCAAAGAGATCGATCACGCCGTCAGTTCGAATTGCACCTGAAATGACTTGATTAACTGCTGGTGAGCTTGCGCTAGATCGAGTGTGGTTTTCATCGTCGAACCGCTTGCGGATCGCAGAGCGGACATTCTGATAAAAGGCCAAATGGTCACGGACTGCATTGGTCTCGGGGCGTGGCACGGCAAGTGCAAACGCCTTCGACAAACGGACAGTCATTTCGTCAAATCGTTTCTTGCCGTTCTCCTTTTGAAGAACGTAATTGGCACCATCGATAATTGCTCTAAGCTGATCTGCATCTGAACCTGCGACAAGGCTCATATAATCGAAACCACCAAAGAAGGCCGTTAACTCTTCCGCATGCCGCAGCATGAGGGGCACTGCCTGATCCTGAATGTTCTCGACAGGTTTTCCTTCCCCACCAGCCTGAGTGTAGGTCTGAATTGCGTCACGAAGCTGGTCGGCGATACCCAAATAGTCCACGACTACGCCGCCTGGCTTGTCACCAAAGACACGGTTCACCCTGGCGATGGCCTGCATGAGGTTATGCCCGGCGAGCGGCTTGTCTAGATACATTGTGTGAAGGGAAGGACAGTCGAAGCCCGTCAGCCACATGTCGCATACGATCACGAGATTGAGCGGATCGGCATTGTCCTTCAGACGAAGCGCCAGTTTCTCACGACGTGTCTTTGTCCGTCCATGATACTTGGTCCGTTGTGTGCGTTCTTCGAACTGCTCGACGGTTTCTTCGTAGACTTGATTCCCGGCGGCATCTCTAATTGGCTTCCCCGTTGCGTCCTTTTTCACCCGCCGCGGTGTAACGTTTGAATCCATTACGACCTTGATCGCGCCTGCATCGTCTTCATCCGAGTGCCAGTCAGGCCGGAGCGACGTGATCTTATCGTAAAGGTTCATGCAGATATCGCGGCTCATACAGACGATCATCGCCTTCCCATCAATCACCTCTGATCTCTGATCGAAGTGGCTGATGATTTGAGAGGCTAAGATCTCAAGACGTTTGTCTGCGCCAGCAAGCATCTCTAGTGGAACTGTAATGTCAGGATCGACGGACGAACCCGCGTCGTCGTCATCTGCTGCTTCTGCGATCAGCCTTTCAGCCTCTGTTATCCCCTCATCGTCTGGAATTAGCTTGATGAGTTGCATCTCGTAGTAAATCGGGACCGTAGCGTTATCGTCGATTGCTTGTTTTATGTCGTAGATATCGACATCGCTTCCAAAGACACCGCGTGTAGATCGGTCACCACCCTCAACCGGAGTTCCTGTGAATCCAACAAAAGTTGCATTCGGATGGTTTTCTCGCATCCAACGCGCACCGCCTTTGAGAAAACCGTATTGGCTACGGTGTGCTTCGTCCGCAAGAACCACAATATTTGAACGGTCACTGATGGGCTCCGCACGCTCTTCGAACTTCTGGATAGTCGTAAAGATCACGCCGCCCGACGCGCGGTTGAGTTTGCTGGAAAGGTCTTCCCGATCCGCAGCTTGCTCCGGGTCCTGGCGCAAGAGTGCGCGTCCATCAGCAAAAGTGCCGAAGAGCTGGCCGTCGAGATCATTGCGGTCGGTGACAACGACAATAGTCGGGTTCTGAAGCGCTGTGGCGGATCCATTAGGGCGTCTCTGCTAGGTTGGCCAAACCGACCCATAGCGCAGGGTCGATGCATGGGCTAACAGTAGATGGTACGAGGAAATCCGTCTATCGGCTTGCTAAAGATTGTCTTCTTCGCGGAGGCCTGGTTTATGGAAATCGAATTAACATAATGGACCTTACGCGCCCGCGGTGAAGGTCCGGATCGAACGCATTCTAACCCACGCTGCACCGTGCATGAATGTCAGCGATGCGCAGAAAGCGGACTTTGCAAAGTCGCTAGCGAATGGCGGCAGTGAGCCCAAAATGACCAATGCCGCGTCGACGACGAACGGCTGCTATCCAAAATGGGCCGACTGCTGAACGCCTACTCAAAAAGACAACATAACATTCTGGCTTGTTTGTTATGTTGTGGAAGTAAACGGCTAGGTGTTCCAGCATGTCCTACGAAATCAGACTTAGCACATCTCATCTAGTTCGGAATACATTGCCACAGAGTTCTGATACAGTTTTTCGAATACAGGGGCCATTGCATCATATACTTCAACCCATCGGTCGTCAGGTCGAATGGTGGTTTGGATTTTGACCATGTTAGTGGCTGCTTCTTGCAGATTGGCCGCGTTTCCCGAAGAAACTGCCATCAACACCGCAGATCCAATTATTCCACATTCAAGTTCCGTGGGTACAGCATACTGGACGTTGAACATTGAAGCCTTGATCCTTAGCCAAATCTCCGACTTCGCTCCCCCGCCAGCAGCGATAATTTGCTCAGGCCTTCGATGTCCGCTGGGGAGACTGTCGAGCTTTCTTCGGATAGAGAACGCAACGCCTTCAAGGATAGACCGGTGAATCTCGGAAAGACAGTGTTGGGAGTTGAGTCCAAAGAACTGAGCCCTTGCGTTGCTCAACTCGGCCTCACGCTCGCCGTTCAAGTATGGTAGAAATAATAGTCTGTTGGAACCAGGAGCGGCACGCGAAGCAATCTTGCTCAGCTCCCCTAAACTGAGGGTGTCTTCATGGAAGGCGCGCTTAGCCCATCTCACCGCATCTCCTCCGTTATCGACAAGTGTCATACTCCCCCACACGCCATTTGGTGTCAGGATGTTAGCAATCCGCTCGTCGACAATGGGCAGCTCGTTAAGTAGAGTAACAATTGAGGAAGAACCAGTTACATCCGAACCCTGCCCAGATGACGTTGCGCCAGAACCTAACAAAGCCATGGGATAGTCTCCAGCACCTACCAATACGGGAATGCCATGGGATATCTGTAGCGCATCAGCTACTTCAAAACGCAATCCACCGAGTATCGTTGACGGGGAATTCAAAGGAGGGAGCATTTTCTCTTCGATGCCAAATAGAGAGCAAAGCTCGACCGACCATTCCTTCGTTTTCCAGTCCATGAGAAAACTCAATGAGCCTTCAGTGTAATCCTGTGAAATCTCGCCTGTGAGCCTAAAATTAATCCAGTCTTTTGGCATAAGTACGGCAGCCGTGCGTTCTAGTATCTCTGGGTGATTCTCCCTAAACCACGCTAACTTAAATGCTGGCCAAGCAGTCGATGGCGAATTCGCCGATAACTGCAGACACAGTTTCTTTGAAGCATGGGTTGAGAAGCGTTCCACCTGTAGCTTTGTTCGCTTGTCGTTCCATAGCGGCACGAAATCGCATGCCAACTGGCCATATTCATCAATCAAAACAGTTCCGTGCATTTGACCGCATGTGCATATGGCCGCGATACGACTTCTCGCACCTTCAAGCTGGCTGAGAACTTGAACCAATGACTTTAGGGTCGAATGCCACCATTTACCTGGGCTATCCTCACTCCAGCCAAGCTGCGGCACAGTTGGCTCGTGCGGCAAATGATCATAGGCCAAGATGGATCCACTGGTGTCTACGATCGCGGTACGTATGCCTCCGGTGCCCACATCGATAGCAAGATAGAGATCGCGTTTCATCATTTTGCCCCTTTGAATATCCGCCACGGATGGCGAATGACGAATAGACGGCAGCGGCGCGGAGCTCCGAGGTAGCTCACCTTCTCAATCACACTGGACAAGCCCGAGATTTGCAACACGCCCTACACGTTGTCCTAACCCTTCTTGGGTCTGAGATTTTCATTTTTATCAGAGGGTTAGCCTCCTACTGCGAGTAGTTTGCCGTCGTTTGCACCTGGTTGGCAACCCTCGTCGAATACCTTAAGTTAGGATCACACGAGAGGATCGAAGTTTGGAAACAGTCATACAGTTGATAGAGGCGTTGGTGTGGCCTGCCACGACCGTAACCTGCCTTTATATGTTCCGCTCAGATATTCGCGGGTTTGCTCAGCGAATTTCCGAAGCCAAGTTTGCTGGTATCGAACTTAAGGCGGATAAGGAGGCTCAGGAAGCATACGTGAGCGCCCTCAAGGTAGCAGCTACGGAAATCGAAGACGCAGAGTTTGAGGAAATCGAGAAATCTGAAGACAAAACTGAAGCGGAAATAAAGCGGATCGGTCCCGTCAACGCGCTCAGACTTAAAGAAAGTGAGATTAGAGCAGACGTGGAGGAGCTAGCAGTGAAGTTTTGCTCTATCCAGCAGTCGGACTTGTCTTCTTATAGCACGCCTAAGCTTCTGTTCTCCTTGCGAACGAAGCAACCTAGGATGCAAGCAGAACTAGACTCAATTGCAAAAATTATTGCTGCAATTGAAGAAGCAAACTCGGAGCGAAACATCGACACGAGTACAACAAAAAGTCTGATCGATGCATCAAACTTTGCGAGAGCGGCCTTGAAGTCGAAGGCAAGGAAAATTGAGGAGAGTGAGGCATAATGTGTGGAATAGTTGGGGCGTTGGCGTCGAAACGTAATGCAGTACCTGATCTCTTCGAAATGTTAAGCCAAGTCGAGTACCGCGGATATGATTCCGCCGGAATTTCTACGGTCGACGAGATCGGTTTAACCCTTCGAAAGTCCAAGGGGATGTTGGATATTCTTCGAAAGAAGGTTGATGAATCTCCCATCAGTGGTGAGGTTGGCATCGGGCATACCCGGTGGGCAACCCACGGTGAGCCATCAGACAAAAATGCACACCCACATTCCTCCAAGTCTGGTGGGGTTTCAATTGTCCACAACGGAATCATAGAAAACTATGCAGCTATAAAAGAGGAGCTCAGTGGGGAGGGTGTTCACTTTTTTTCGGAAACAGACTCCGAAGTGATTGCTGCATATACACAGAAACTCTTAAATGAAAACGCCGAGCTTGAGCCGGAACGACTGGTTTCGCAACTCACTTCAAAGCTAGAGGGTGCATATGCTATTCTTGTGCTTCTGCCCGGATCCGGAGGTAAGATTATAGCAATCCGGCAAGCTTGCCCTTTGAATTTTGTTGTGACCGAGCGGGGAACTTTTATCTCATCTGATATTTCGTCACTTTCCATTTATGGAAGAAAGATATCAATTTTGGAGGATGGCCAGGCCGCGGTATTTGTGGGTAGTTCCGCTTCAGTGATTGATTTTCAAGGACATCCGTCGAATCCAACGACAATTGAAGTTGACTGGGACACTTCTAAGGCCAGGAAGGAAGGTTTTGACACATTCTTGCGAAAGGAAATCCAAGAAGAACCTGGAGCACTAGGATCGTTAGTGGCAGCGGTCACATCGCAAGTGCACGATTTTAGAAGGTTGCTTGACCAAATTGATCCGGACTCGGTTCTTTTCTTGGCATGCGGTTCAGCATCCTACAGCTGCCAATTCGCCCGATCTCTCTCGCGTTGGATGCGAGTACCTGTTCATGTAGATGCGGACATCGGTTCAGAGTTTCGTTACAATCCAAGCCTGATCTCGGAACGCACACTGGTTGTAGCGGTTAGTCAATCAGGGGAGACGGCGGATACACTACAATCTGTCAAGCTGGCAAGAGACTCCGGGGCCAAAGTGGTATCTTTCATCAACGTAGTTGGCTCGTCTTTGGAGAGAATGAGTGACTTTGTGTTTAGGCTTTCAGCGGGCCCTGAAATCGCGGTTCCTAGTTCGAAGGCCGTTGTCAACCAATTCGCAGCTACCAATTTTGTTGTTTCAATGCTTGTCGAGTCAGGCTTGAAGGGGCATGAGGATTGGAAGAATGGAGCCAATCTTGCTGTCGATGCGATCTCGAGAATCCTTGAGATGGAGGGGGACTTCCAAAAAGTGGCTGAGAAAGTCTCGGGCTTTCAAAGCTCTTTTGCACTTGGTCGCGGTCTTGACTTTCCAACGGCGCTTGAAATGGCGCTTAAGTTGAAAGAAACTGCGTACATGCATTGCGAACCTATGTTCGCAGGAGAGTTCAAACATGGTAGTATCTCTCTTGTAGAGCGTGGTATGCCAGTGTTTGCATTTCTTGGCGATGAGCGGGTTGTTCAGAAGTCAATTTCGAATATGTCAGAAGTCAAAGCGCGAGGTGCTAGACTTTTCGTTTTTGATGCCGTCGGCGTGGACAAGAATACCCTCGCGGACTTGGGCGACTTTATTCAACTTCCAAAACTGCCTGCTCAATTCGCCTCACTTGTTCAATTGGCGGCTGTTCACTTGACTAGCTATCACTGCGGAATTCTTCGAAACGTGTCCGTCGACAGGCCTCGAAATCTGGCCAAATCCGTCACCGTTGAATGACTAGACCCGCGTCGAAGTTCGAACTCAGCGAGATGCTCGAAAACATCTCAACAGTATCGGTGGACAAGGTCGCAGAGGCTCTTGCTTCTCAGCTTTCCGGCGGTCAGCTAGACCCTGAAATTAGTGAGATCTGCCTCAAAATCGCCAACGCATCGGCTCGGCTTCAGTTAGATGAGGGGGCATCAGAAAGTGTTCTCAAAACCATAATGTTTGGCCGTAGTTTCGCACGTAGCGAGCAGGAGATTGCCGAGCTGGAATTATTGGCTGCGGAGTATTTTGTGAAACGGGGTGAATTTGAGAACGCTTTACAACGCGTCAAGAGCCTTGTGAAAGTGAGAGAATACTTAAGCAATGAGCTCAGAGTGAGAGCGACAGAACTACAAAAACTAGCACTGGCCCATGAACAAGGAGGCCCAAAACGTGACTGACTCTCGACCCGTGCCCGCCTCTTGGTTTCTGGATGAGAGAAATATTGAAGGGACTTTCGAAGCAATAGTACAGGAACTGGAGTCCAGTTTCTTACCAGACCTAATTGTTCAGATAGCTGATCTCAAATCGCCAGGAGGACTTGTCGTCGGTAATGAAATTCAACGGCGCCTGGGTGCCAATCCTGGTTTGGTGACAGCGCGAGTAACTAACCGCCACGGCGAGGTTGATCTCATTCGGGAAGTCATCGATGTAGAAGGAAACCCTACGAAACTCCTCAATGAAAGAATCCTAGTAGTAGACGACGTAGTCTTTTCTGGCAGCACGACAGCAACAGTTATTGAAACGATAAGGCAGATCTACGAAGGTGCTTCGATTGCAGTAACCGCATTAGTGACGCATTCGGACTTTAATGCTCGTGAAGCGTTTGAGGACGATCACGTTCGGGTTATTTGCCCGAACTCCACACGCGGGCGGAAAGTCAATTTCCCATGGGGAGAAGTTGGGTGGCAAGGTGTGGTTGTCCATAGCTTTGGCGAAAGCGACATGGTGTGTGAAGTTGTCCGACGGCCTTGGGGTTTCTACGAAGACTTTGCACAGAACCGTGAGTGCACGGTTAGGGTTCACAGTATTGATCCAGGACATAAATTAAGCCTCCAAAGGCATAAACATAGAGACGAGTTCTTTGTCATTTTGGACGATGGCGTTGCGTGCACGATCGATCAACAAACTACAGTAGCAACGCAAGGGGATTACTTCTATGTTCCTAGAGGCACCTGGCACAGGCTTGGCAATCCAACCCGTTCAGTTGCGCGAGCGTTAGAAGTGGCATTTGGTGAATATGATCAAGTTGGCGACATCGAGAGACGAGAAGATGATTACGGGCGGACAAATGAAGACGGCTCCATTTGACCAATGATTTTTTGTCTGTCCAATGCTAAATGTGACCGAATTTTTGCATCATGCTGAAAGTCGGCTTGATATCTGGAACAGGAAGTGGATTGAAGCGGACACTCCCCGCGCTATCCAACAGTAGTATCGCAAGAGTATCAGTTGTTCACGGCAGAGACTTGCCGACATTGAATCGTATAGCCGACGATTTTAAAGTGGATGTAACAACAAATATTGATTATGTTTTGAGGTCCGACGTTGATCTACTGTATGTTGCTTCGCCTCCAGCACAGCACCTGGAACAATTGCGGCAGGTTCATACCTCAGGGCTTCCAATAATTGTTGAGAAACCGCTTTGCCTGACGGCTGAAGATACAGAAGAAATCCGAAAGCTTGAAGTATCCCAACTGATGGTGGCGCATCACTTGCGGCATCAGGAATCAATGAGAACGATCCGAAGTGTTGTTAGAGATGGGACACTCGGTCCGGTGCGGTCCGCTGTATTTCAATGGAACTACCTTCTGTCTCCGGAAGCGAAGAACGCCCGTTGGAAAAATGACCTTGCTTTGGGTGGGGCGCACGCCTTATACGACGCTGGAGTACATCTAGTTGATTTGGCTCAGTTTCTTTTTGGGCTTCCCAAGAGCGTAGAAGCACTCGGTAGGCTTGATGGATACACCGGCAGGTATCCCGATGTGGTTGCCTCATTAGAGTACGACCGTTTCTTTGTCACTTTGAGCGCGGCAACAAATTCTGATGCAGTGTCCAATGATCTATTCATTCAGTTTGCAGGAGGTTCCATATTTATTGCGAATGCCTTTTCTGAAACCGCCAGTGAAGAGCTGATCATGCGCTCGGCGGCAGGGTATGATCGGCAGTCATTCAACAAGGTGAATCTCTATCGGGCTGAGGTCGAGCAATTCTGTAAATTTCATTTTGTGGGCACGGGTTTACTGGAAACCTCATTCGATGGCACTTCAGAAGATGAGGCAATAGATGCAGTACGAATACTCAATGCTATAGATGTCGCATTGAATGATCGGAGACGCTTTCATCTGTAATTGGCAACACTGTTCGAGAGACAGATGATCTATTGCTTTGCCTCTCGCCAAACGCTGAATGGCTGGCATAAACGCTTGTGGAGTCCGTTCCCATGCTCAAATTTAGCACAGGCCTAACACAATAGAGTTTCAGCCAAACAAGATCAACGGCTTAACCCGCTTTGGCGCGCACTGAAAATCAACTGCTCCATGGTTGTTAACAGAGGAGCCTCTATGCCTTTGGCGATGTAACAACTGAAGCGATATCACCAGAGCAGACACAGATCGGCAAAGCGCGAACGGCCGCTTAGTCCCGCATAGTGGCCATTTAGGTAGACCGCAGCGCCGGGCAACTTTGCGCCTCGCTCGAGTCCGGTTTTCCCTAGTAGGGGATTAGTAGGGGAGACGCTTGATTTCTTCTTCAGGGAACGCAGGTGCATGGAGAAGACAGTGGCGGAATTTTGTGGTGGGCACAAAGTATTGCCGGAGAACGCGTTGCTGCGCGCCAATTAGATTATGCTGCTGGGTGTTCAAAGACCGGTGTCGTAGCTGGTCAGTTTAAAACTGTCGATCTTAACCAAGTCGCGCATCACCGCAAACTCCTCGCTCCAGCTTTGCGCCTGAGCGTTTAACGTCTCCATATCCGGGCGGTTGGTCCAGTAGTTCACGCACAGCCAGGTGCCATCCTCACCCTGTCCGACCGTTCGGTAGAGCAGCGTGTCATTCTGGTTCATCTTCTGAGTAATCGCTTCAAAGAACGCGCGTATTTTGGTGGGGTCAGCTCCATCCGCCTGTTCGAACAGGACGATCTCGACATGGCGTGGGACCCGTAGATCATCCGCACCGACCTTCTGGCTTTGCCCACCCGACCGCCGTTTGAGCGGCATCTGCAGCGCAGTTGGCCGCGCCTCCGGTTGCGCAAGGGGCTGCCCGTCAATTGGGCGCGCACCAAAGTAGAGATGACCCGCAGAGACGTGCAGCACTTCGAACTCAGTCGTGGGTGAATTTGCCGCCACGCCCATGACCGAGCACCCGGTCTGGAAAATGTCCTGCTCGAGGCCCACCGACCACGCTTCGGAGCCACAGGCACCAGCCTCCGCCGTTTGGAGAAATTCAACGAACCCCTGCATCCGCGGCGTCACGGTCAGGTAGTCATTGACAATCAGATCAACCTCCTTCGCGCCATCTGCAACATCTGAGGGCCCCCGCACGATGACGTCACCGCCAAACTTCAGCTCGACCAACGGCATCGAGCAGCTGGGATCGGTGTAGGTGGTGAAATGTGCGTCAATTCTGCCCGGAGTGAAATTAATCGAGCGCCTTAGATACCAAGGGGCGACACCATCCCGCGCTGCTTGAGGTCTCAGCTCGCACGCTATGCTCTCCCAGGCTCCGTTCAGGTCTATCTCGGTCTCTTGTGCAGCAACTGGCGTTGTCGCGGCGACAAGCGCAACGGCGCAGAGAAAGTTTCTGGAATGCGTCATGGTGGTGTCTCCCAATGGATGGCAAAGCCAGAGTGCCAGAGGGATAGCCTGTGCATCAAATCGATGGTTATTATGTATCTATGAACAAAACTAATGTTAGCTTGGCTGCGCTGGACCTGAATCTGATCACTGCATTGCATGCGTTGCTGCAGCATCAGTCTGTTTCGCAAGCTGCGGTCTCCGTCGGGCGAACACAATCCGCTATGTCTCACAGCCTCGCGCGTTTGCGAGACCATTTCGCTGATCCGATCCTGGTTCGAGAAGGGCGGAACATGCAGCGGACACCGCTGGCTGAACGCCTATATCCACGTGTGATCGAGGCCGCCCGAACCGCCCGCAATGTGTTCGAAGCGGAACGCCCGTTTGATCCAGTAACCAGCGACCGTAGGATCAGGATTGCGACGCCCGATCTTTGCGCACCGTTGTTTTCAAGAACCATCGCAAGCGTTGCGCGTACAGCACCCGGGATGGCAGTTGAATTTCTCGACACGCTCCCAGCACGACAGGCAGTGCTGACCTCAAATGCCGATGTTGGCCTGGGGTTCGGTCACCCCAAGTCAGACACGAACCTGACCATTGTTCCGCTTATCCCATTGGACTGGTGCACCTTTGCACCGAAGGGTCACCCATTCGCGAAGGCGCCGTCACCCGAGACCTGGCAGGACTCGGCGCATGTGGTTGTGGGGAAGCGAGGAGCAGATGAAGGACCGGTCGAAAAGGCGAGCCGTGCTCATGGGTTGACACGTCATGTGTCCTGCTACGCTCCAAACTTCAGCGCGGCGTTGGCATTGGCACGGGAGTGTAATGCTCTTTTTATCACGCTTCGCGCGCCGTTCGAGGCGATGGCGACGAAGTTCGGCCTCGTCGCCTGCCCAACTCCCATGGCCATCGGGGACGCCCCGGTTGCTTTGGTTCTGCGTGCGCCACATGGAGATCGGTTTCACCTGTGGCTCCATCAGATCTGCCATGACACGATTATTGCGCCCTTCAATGATGGTAACAGGACGGCCTAGGGTCGAACGTGTACCCAGGGGCGCTCACTTCGGGGCGACGACAATCCGATAGTTGAAGTCAGCGTGTCCCACAGCACCGTAGAGACGCAACCAGAAGTTCATCAGCCCTTCTGTTCCTCGCGCGGCCTCAATGGGCCCCAGGTCGATGGGTGCCGTCCAGCCGAAGCTCTTAAGAAGCTCGACCACTGTTTCTTTCGCGGCCCCATCATTCCCGCACAGAAACACATCATGCGCACCGGGTACCCGGGCAGGGTCAACCATGACGTCACAGTTCATGGTGTTCAGTGCCTTAACCACTTTGGCATCTGGATGTGCCGCCTGAAGGGCTTCGCCCAAGGAAGATTTGTTCACCAGATCATCCATCAGAGTTGGCGGAAAACCAGAAGACATATCGAGCGGGTTCGTCACATCCAAGACAATCTTCCCCGACAGGTTTTCTGTGCCGGCCATTTCTGCGGCCGTCAGTGTGGCGGAACCGAGTGTGGCCAGTACCACAAGTTCGCCAAAGGCACCCGCCTCCTCAAAACTGCCCGTAGCGCCGTCATTTGCTGAGGCCCAGGCCATTGCTTTTTCGTTACCGCGCTCGCGCGCGCCCATCATCACATCGTGACCCAATGCGGCCAGTTTCGTTGCCAAGGCATGACCAACCATACCCGTGCCAAGGACTGAAATCTTCATGTCGAAACTCCCATTGTCACCGCAGTGTGACTGCGTCTCACTCACAAGATATCAGCACTTACCGTTGCAAAATAGCGTTCAATATGCTGGCATTCTGTCATGAATATTGAGACAATTGACCGGATCGAGTTGCGCACCTTGCTTTGTTTTGAGCGTGTCGCGATCTTGGGAAGTTTCGCCGCTGCAGGTCGTCAGCTACAGATGCCCCGGGCTGCGGTTAGCCGACTGATACAGCAGCTCGAGGATCATGTCGGAGCCAAGGTGTTTCATCGCACAACGCGCAGTGTGGCCTTGACAGAGGAAGGGCAAGCGCTTGTGGACAAAGCTCTGCCCGCGTTGCGGGACCTGAGATCCGCTCTTTTGGAGACGACGTCCACCAGAAACGAGCACCGCGGAACAGTGCGCTTCTCGGTTAGCCAGGCTTTTGGTCGCCGCTTCGTTCTACCGGCATTGCCCGAGTTCTCGCGACTGTTTCCTGACATCCGTCTGGATATCTCGGTGGCAGATGATTTGGACGACCTTGTGGTCGAAGCACTGGATTTTGCGATCCGGATCGGGGAGATGCCAGACAGTTCGATCGTGACCTGTAAGCTTGCAGACATCGAGGTTGTTTTTGCGATCCCCTCTGTTTTGCGGGGCGCAGGACAAAAACCTACCAGCCTGAATGATCTCGATAAGCTCCCGAAGATCGCATTTCGCATTCCTGGAACGCAGGGCTTTTACCGATGGGATTTTGAGCGGGACGGTCAGGTGCATTCCAAGGTTCCGGACCAGGCAAGATATGTCACCGACTCGATAGAAGAAGTTGCCCAACTGGTGCTGGACGGCGTCGGGGTGGCGCCCCTGCCGCGATACCTCATCGAAGACGAAATCGCCGATGGCCGCGTCACACTGGGTTTGCCTGACTATACGCTGCCATCCGTCCCACTTCAGATTTGTTTCCCGGCGGCAGGAAAAAGACCGGCCCGTGTTGATGCATTGGCCAATCACCTGACGCAACACATAAAGCGACGTCTCGGTTAGTCTCGAAACGAGCTAGAGTGAGCCGCCAATGGCTACTAGCTCGAATGCGAAATCCCTCCATTCGCGAAGGAGTTCACAGTGATCCGCCGTGCGCCCAATTCCTTGGTGAGCATGCGGGTGAATTCTTCAAACGGGGCCTTCGTGCCCGAATAGATCGTTGTCACCCTTCGCGTCGGAGAGCTTCCGGATACCAGCCCGAACAACGAGCTTCATCGATCACGTTGCTGAAAAGGTTCGGTTTGTTGACTGCTTACTTCCAGTGCTGCGCCCTTGATGGATTTGCAGTTCAAATCCGTATTCGTGCGCTAGGTGAACGCAGCACGAGCTCAGTTTGCAGCATTCGGCGGTACTGTACTGGATCGAATCGACGCCCCCAAGCGGTAGCGCTACAAAGGCGGGCGCGGCAGCTGGGACGGCCTAAACTGTCATTCGATCTTCGCCGCACACTACTCGCTGGTCCGCAAAACCCGCGCGGGGCGTGCGGCCAGGGGTCCCCAGGCGAAAGCCAGCCCTGCGGCGGTTGTGGCGAATATCCCGCCAAGGATAATCGCCATCGCGGAATAGGGCTCGAAGGCAAAGTCGGTGTCCATCACAAAGGTCATGATCGCCCAGCTTGCCGCGCCGCCAGCGAGAACCGCGACAAGACCCGCGGAAAGTCCAAAGATGGCGGAACGCAGCGCGAAGCTCAGCAGAATTGTGCGCCGCGATGCGCCAAGCGTCTTCAGGACCGCGGCCTCATATGTCCGGGCGCGTTCTCCCGCCGCGGCCGCACCGATCAGGACGATGAGCCCGGTTAGAAGTGTCGCGGCGGCTCCATAGGTGGCGGCCGAAGCGATGCCAGCCAGAACCCCGGCCACACGGTCAATCGCATCGCGCACACGAATCATGGTCATGTTCGGCCAGGTGTTTCCGACATCGCGCAACAGACGCGCCTCCGCGTCTGCATCACTGTAAATCGTCGCGATATGGCTATGCGGAGCGCCGACGAGCGCGGCGGGGTTCATCGACAGGATGAAACCGATGCCAGCGGTCGAAAAATCGACCTCGCGGAAGCTCGTGATCGTCGCTTCAATGTCTCGTCCTAGGATGTTGACCGTCAGATCATCGCCCAGAGAGAGCCCCATCTCGGCGGCTTCCTCAGCGGCGAAACTGATCTGTGGCGGGCCCGCATATCCTGCTGGCCACCACTGCCCATAGGTGATCTCTGCCCCTTCGGGCGGCGCAGCGGAATAGGTGATGCCCCGGTCTCCTTGCAGGACCCAGTGATCTCCCGCCACGTCGCTGGCGGACCTGCCATTTATGCGCGTGATGACGCCACGCAACATTGGCGCGGTTTCAACATTCGTGACCCCGTCATCCGCCCGCACACTTGTCAAGAAATCCTCAAGCTGATGGGTTTGGATATCCACAACGAAATAGCTGGGTGCGCGTTCGGGCAGGTTCGTGGCAATTGCTGTGCGGAAGTTGGTATCGATCTGGCCAATCGCAGACAGAACCGTCAACCCCAGGCCAAGCGACAGGATAACCGGCGCGGCCTCCGATCTTGGCCCGGCGACCGAGCCAAGCGCCATGCGAAGCGCCGTTCGCCCGCGCATCCGGCGGTTTTGCGACAGCAAGTTCGCCACCCGTCGCGTCGCCAGAGCGATCAACCAGAGCGCCACAAACGCCACGGCCAATCCACCCGCCGACCACAGCGTCAGGCGCAGAAGCCCCGAAAACCAGGCCGCCACGACAACAAGCACCGCAGTCAGGGCGCAAATCAACAGCACAAATCTCAGCTGCGGGCGGGGCAACGTGCTGTCTGTGCCTTGCCGGTAGAGCGCCGAGCCGCGCACCGTTTCGGTCCTTGCCAGCGGCCAGATGGTGAAGATCGCCGCCGCAAGCGCGCCGTAAATTGCCGCCTCCACCAAGACCGCCGGATAGATGCCGAAGACCGCCGGAACCGGCAGGCGCGCCTCGATGATCGGCGACAGCGCCAAGGGGATGAGCGATCCGAACAACAGCCCCAATCCGATGCCAAGGGCGGCGACGGCGCCGATCTGAAAGGCGTAGGTTGCGAAGATCGTGCCGCTGCTCGCGCCGAGGGTTTTCAGCGTCGCGATCGTGTTGGTCTTCTCATCGAGATAGCCGCGCACAGCTGCATAAACACCGACACCTCCAACGGCCAATCCGGCGAGTCCAACCAGCACCAGAAAGGCGCTCAATCGGTCGACGAATTCCGCAATGCCGGGGGCTCCGTTTCGGGAGTCCCGCCACCGCAAACCAGCCCCTTCCATGGATTGCTGCGCGCTCGCCTCAAGCGCATCGAGCTCTGCATCCTGGCGTAACTCCAGACGATAGGCGCTTTCGAACAGTGTTCCGGGTGCCAGCAGACCGGACGCGCTCAAATCCTCGGTCCGAACCAGCGTGCGTGGACCGAGGCCAAATCCGCCGCCTGCATTGTCCGGTTCCCGCTCCAACGTGGCCGTCAGCACGAAGTTCTGGCTTCCGAGCGAAAACCTATCGCCAAGCGTCAGTCCCAGGCGGTCGATCAGAACCCCGTCCATGACCGCCCCGGGGAGACCACCATCCCCGGCTAGGGCCTGATCCAAACCCATGGGCGGCGACAATTGTACGTCCCCGTAAATCGGATAGGCGTTATCAACGCCTTTGACCTGGGTCAGTCCGCGCTCTGAGGTGCCATCGCGGTTTACCACGGCCATGGAGCGGAAATCCACGATCTCAGAAACCTGCAGCGCGGTCTCCCCCATCCACGCGCGCTCCACCGCACTGGCAAAGCGATAGGTCAGCGTGATCTCGGCATCGCCACCCAGAAGTGCGGCACCCTCGCGGGACAAGCCGCTCTCGATACTGTCGCGCACCGTGCCGACGACCGTGATCGCCGCGACACTCAAGGTGAGGCAGATCAGCAGAATGCGAAAACCGCGCACGCCGCCGCGCAACTCGCGGCGGGCAAATCTGAGAGCGTTCGTGAAGGTCACGCGGCGATCCGCCCGTCGGCCAGACGGATCGTCCGGTCGCAGCGCGCCGCCAGTTCCGGAGCATGGGTCACGAGCACAAGCGTGCTGGCATGGCGGTCTCTAAGCGCGAAGAGCGCATCCATGATCACCTCGCCATTGCTTGCATCCAGATTCCCCGTAGGTTCATCGGCCAACAGAATGTCGGGACGCGGCGCGGCGGCGCGAGCAAGCGCGACGCGCTGCTGCTCGCCACCAGAGAGTTGGGCGGGGTAGTGATGCAGGCGGTCCGCAAGCCCGACGGCCTCCAATTCCGAGGTCGCCCGCTCGAACGCGTCGCTCTTCCCGGCCAGTTCCAGAGGCGTTGCGACGTTCTCCAACGCCGTCATTGTCGGGATCAGGTGGAAGGATTGGAACACGATCCCCATGTGATCTCTGCGAAACCGGGCCAGCGCGTCCTCTCCCATTGCCGTCATGTCATTGCCGAGCACATCAACGCGGCCCCCGGTTGCCAACTCCAAACCGGCCACTAACATGAGAAGTGAGGACTTGCCCGAACCGGATGGTCCGATCAGTCCCACGGTTTCCTGCTTATCGATAGAGAGATCAATGCCGCGCAAAATTTCGACACGCCCGACATTGCCGTCCAAAGCCAGTTGCGCGTTTTCGAGCGTGATGACAGCCATTTGGAAACTCCGGCAGCGCAGGGTGTCTCCCGGATATGGGGCCCGCAAGGCAATACTCAAGTTTGCTTTGATATTTGGGCTGATGGCAGGCCCGGCGACGTCCGAGACGAAGGTGGTCGCCATGCTTGGAGACTCCTTGACGCAAGGCTACGGCCTGCCGGTCGAAGACGGGTTGGTGCCAACTCTGCAGAGATGGCTCACCGAGCGAGGCGCTGATGTCCGGCTGATAAATGCAGGTGTGAGCGGCGACACAACAGCCGGAGGCGCTGCACGTATCGACTGGACTTTGACACCGGATGTCGATGGGCTGATCGTGTCGCTCGGGGCCAATGACATGCTGCGCGGCCTGCCACCGGAAGACGCGCGGCAAAATCTGAAGGAAATCCTCCTGGCTGCAAAAGACCGCGACGTTCAGACGATGCTGATCGGGTTTCCAGCGCCGCTGAACTATGGCGCAGAGTACAAGTCAGCCTTCGGCACCACCTATGTGACGCTTGCCACCGAGTTCGAGGTGGTTTTCCTCCGCAACCTCCTCGCCCCGATCCAGACGGCGGAAGGTCCGAACACGGACTACCTACAAAGCGATCAATTGCATCCAAACGCCGAGGGCGTCGCATTGATCGTGGAGGACCTAGGTCCGCGCGTGCTCGACCTGCTGGCGCGCATCGAAGGCTGACTTTCTTTCTGCAATATTGCCCAGGTTGCAATCCAAGCTGCAACGAAGGGAAGAACCATCAAGCTTGCCAGGAAGAGACAGTTCCCTGAGGTCCGTTCACAGCACACCGATTCTTGGCCCCTAGCAGAGATTTATTGCGGTCCCAAAAGTCGAAATGACTAGCGGGCAATGAGATACAGCAGTCTTGGACACCTGATGGCGCTGTTGCCGCCCGTTTCCTCGTATTTGCGTTTCCAAGGCAGCTTGAGAGTCGCGTCGGTTCAGCAAACGGTATGTTGACAGTCGCTGCTCTCTGTATTATTTATTAACTGATAAATAAAGGATTGCTCTTTGTTTCCATGCTTTGAATGGAGGAGAAAATGAAAGGACGCGCGATTGTCATTGGGGGATCCATCGGAGGTCTCTTCACTGCTGCCTTGCTGCGAAAAGAAGGTTGGGACGTAAACGTTTACGAACGGGTCGATGTGGAATTGGCGGGCCGAGGAGCAGGGATTGTCACCCATCAACCATTACTTGATGCACTCGAGGCATCCGGTGCGGGAACTGAGGCACTCGGCGTCGTGAGCCAGAACCGAACGGCCTATGACAGAGCTGGAAACGTAACACACCAGTTTGAATTCCCGCAGCTCGTAACATCCTGGGACAGGCTGCAAAACCTG
Organism: Paracoccaceae bacterium; assembly: GCA_028284705.1. Taxonomy (GTDB): domain Bacteria; phylum Pseudomonadota; class Alphaproteobacteria; order Rhodobacterales; family Rhodobacteraceae; genus Litoreibacter. Next base: position 109,321 of record JANQRE010000013.1, read on the forward strand.
ACCCGTGCGACGATCCCCGATGATCACTACCATCTCGATCACTGGCTTGTCCGGTACGAGGAAACCGGCGACGGCGTTCGGGCATTCTTCAAAAACGGTCATGTCGATGAAGCCGATCTGATTGTGGGTGCCGACGGTTTTCGGTCCGGCGTCCGCGGACAGTTATTCCCTGACGTTCAGCCGGAATATGCGGGATATGTCGTTTGGCGAGGTGTCGCCAATGAAGCCGATCTGCCGCAGGACATTCAGGACTCGGTTTTCAAGGATTTCGGCTTCTTCCTTCCAGACGGCGATGGGGAAGTTATCGGCTATCCGATTGCAGGGACCGACAACAACTTGGAGGTCGGTCAGCGACGTTACAACTGGGTTTGGTATCGGGTCGTTGATCAGGATGCGTTGGCCGACATACTCACTGATGAGAGCGGTGTGACCCACGACATCTCGATCCCTCCGCCTCTGATCCGCAGAGATGTGATCGCGCAGTTGCGCGAGGATGCGCATCGCGCGCTTGCCCCCCAATTTTCGGCGATCCTGGATCACGTGAAAGCGCCGTTTTTCACGCCGATTTATGATCACGCATCGCCGGCCATGACTTCAGGGCGGGTCGCCATGGTCGGTGATGCGGCCTTTGTTGCGCGACCGCATATCGGTGCAGGCGTGACCAAAGCGGCCGAAGACGCACATGCGTTAGCGCGCGCTCTGGGCAAGGCTTCGAGTGTCGAGGAGGCACTCAAAGCCTACGATGCGGAGCGGCACAGTATTGACCAGATTGCCTATGAACGTGCGCAGTACCTGGGCGAATATCTGATGCCGAAATACAAAACCGAGGAAGAGAAGGCAGCCTGGGCGCGGCATCACAACATCGAGACGATCATGCGAGATACGGCGGTGCTGAACTTCTATTGAGAGACAGCAATACCAAGTCAAAAAAGAAAAGCGCCGGGATGTCCCCGGCGCCTTTTATTATGAGCTGGTCCGAAGTTCGTGCAACGAGCTTACGCCACTTCCTTCAGTCTTGGCACATCTGCGGAAAGCACATGCGGTGTATTGGGACTGTCGAGATGTTCGACAGTTACGAAACTCAGGTCCGTATCGCCGATATTCTCGAGATCGTGGATCATGTAGTCGCCCTCTCCATAAGAATAGTGACGTGTTGTTCCAGCGGCATATTCACTTTCGACAATGCTACCGTCCTGCATGTGAGACCGTGAACGTCCGGGCGTTAGCGCGCTCCAGAAATAATTGAGCACATGGTGGTGAAACCCGATCCGCTCGCCTGGTGCGAGGCGGATTTGCCAGACGCGTACCTTGTCAGTTTCTGACACCAGTATATGCCCAACCTGGCCATTGCCCCAGGCGGCCTTAAACTCCTCAATGCGGTCGCGCGGCCAATCGAAGCTATCCGGGTCGCAATGTTTGGACATTTGAACCTCCATTTCTTTCATAGCCAGCTTAATTTATCGATTGATAATTGTAAAGAGCACAACTAGGGTAGATATCAAAGGAGACCGCGATGCCCGAAGACGCAGCGACGCCGAAGAAAAGAAAGAGATACTCACCGGAAGAACGGCGGCGCATGATTGTCGAGGGCGCGATAGAGTTCTTTGCCGAGAACGGATTTGATGGCTCCACGCACCAGCTCGCAAAGTATATCGGCGTTACTCAGCCACTGATTTATCAGTACTTTCCGAGCAAAGAAGATCTGATCGAGGCGGTCTATTCGGAACTCTTCCAAGGACGCTGGAATGATGAATGGGACGGAATCCTGGCGGATCGGTCGCGGTCCCTTGAAGATCGGCTGACGGATTTTTACCAGCGCTATTGCGCCGTCATTCACGCGCCTGATTGGATCCGCGTCTTCCTCTATTCAGGCCTGAAAGAGATGGACATCACCCAGCGCTACGCTCCGCTTGTCGAGGAACGGGCAATTCGTCGAATTTGTATTGAAGCGCGCGATGCGTTCGGCCTTCCCGGCCTTGATAAAGTGCCGCTTTCGCATGAAGAGTTCGAGGCGGCGTGGATGCTTCATGGCGGGATTTTCTACTACGGTGTAAGGCGTTTTGTTTATCGTGTGCCAGTCGAAGCGAGCACCGAGAAGCTGATCAACGCCAGTGTAAAACTCTATCTCGAAGGTGTCGGCGGCGTCGCGAAATCAATCGGCCTGAGCGTGAGCTAAAGCCCTCGGATCAACCACAGACCAGCGAAAATCAAAACCACACCCGACACTCGTTGCAAAGTAATGGGATCGATCGGCACGCCGAGCCAACCGTTGTGATCCATGGCGGTCGATACAATAATCTGACCGAACAGAACGGCGGCAACGAACACGCCGGCCCCGATCTTGGGGACGACAAATGTGGACGTTGCGACAAAGAGCGCTCCCAGAAGACCGCCCGTCCAACAGATCATTGGAACTTCTTTCAAATCCGCGAGCCGTGGCCATTTTTCAAGCGTTAGGGCCGCCAAACCAAGCAGGAAAACTGTGGATACAATGACCGAGATGAGCGCGGCCCAAATCGCTGTGCTGTCGACTTTGCCTGCAAGTTTCGCGTTCAATGCAAACTGGATGGGCAAGAGACCACCGGCGGCTATCGTCATGCCAACAAGGAACGGAAAGCTGGTGTTCACGTCGAGGACTCCTTCAGAAAAAAAGGCGGCGTGCTGAGTGAGTGCAGCCGCCGCCGTCATTCGCTTGGAGAGATCAGTTGATCTCGTACCGAACCGGCAGAGAATAGCCGTCCTCTTCGAGGAACTTGATATAGTCCTGGAAAATGCCAGTCCCGTCAAAGCCAGCTTCCGTAACTTTCTGAGCCATTTCGTTCGGCCAATCGGCCAGTTTCTCGGCCCAGGCGATACGCTGACCCTGCGGTAGCACAGTGATGACGGCACCCGCCTCTTCCAGCTTGGCAAGTCCCGCCTTGTTTGCGTCATCCAGTGCTTCGGCCACCTTAACCTCATATTCTGACGCGACCTCTTGGATGATGGTCAAAACTTCGGGCGGCAGTTTCGCTTTGGTGCGGTTGTTGATCATCATGCCATTGACCATGACGGCACCGATGTCGATCACTTTGTAGTGCGGCGCGACCTCGTGAAATTTGAAACCGAAGTAGCTGCCCGGAAACATCAGCATCCCTTCAAAGACGCCGGTTGCGACGGCTGAATACATCTCGTTGAGGCTCGTCTGAACCACGGTGGCTCCCGTTCCCTCAAGCCAGGGAAGGTTCGGACCAGCACCGCCGATCTTGTGACCGGCAAGCTCGGCGACTTCGTTCCACTCGAAGCTGGTCCCGAGGTTGTAGTTGTCATAGCCCGTCAGCGCGAGAAGTGTCTGGCCATAATTGTCCTCGAAATGCGTGGCAAGTTGCGGATGCGCGTCATAGACCTTCCGCGTCACACGCAATTGCTGAACGGCCGAGGGCGTCGAGAAGGGCACATAGTAGTTCAGATTCTGCGCGAAGGCCTTGGTCGGCTCAAAACAGAAACATGTGTGGCCGATGTCGAGGATACCGCGCTGCGTCGCTTCCAGAACCTCCGGCAGTTTGGCGATTGTGCCGCCATAGGCCTCGATGAACCGGATCTTGTGGTTGGTCTCCTCTTCCACGCGGCGCGTAACTTCAGGCACGAAGAACTCGGATGTCAGGCGCACGTAAGCCACTGGACCTTCCGGGTGGCCGGCACCGATTCTGAGCGTGATGTTGTCGGCATTTGACTGAGTCGCCGCCAAAGCGAGGGCTAGTCCGCCGATCAGTGCCTTTCCGTAAGTCATTGTTTTGTTGATGAACATTTCGATCTCCTCCGAAACATATAGATTGTGCTTGCTTTTATTTATTAATTGATAAATAGTGATCGCCAACCAATCTGTCAATCGTTTCAGACCATGGCGCAAAAGCGGTGATCGAGCCGTAGGAGGAGCAAATGGGCCAAATCATCGGAAAGTCGGCAAGCTGGCTAAACGGCCTTGCGACCCTCTGGGCCTTTCTGCTCGCAGTGCTCATCCTCGCAGACGTGATTGGACGGTCATTCTTCGGTCAACCGCTTCAAGGCACCAAGGAGATTGTTGCCAATTCCATCGTCGCGATTGTCTTTCTTCAGTTCCCCTTGGCAGTGCGCGACAAGGCGTTCCTGCGCACAACACTTGTCTATGATGTACTGCCGCGCATCCTCCAAAAACTTGTGGACTCCGCTGGCTTCCTGATCGGCTTCGCCTTCTTCGCGGCAATGGCCTGGGGCGGCTGGGAAGACATGATCATCGGCTGGCAAATCGGCGAGTTTGAAGGCGAAGGCGCATTTCGAGTTCCGGTTTATCCAGTGCGCACGATCATTGTCGTCCTGTCCGCGATCTGCGCGGCGGGCTTCCTAATCCAAATTTTTGCAACACTCACCGACAAATCAGGTGAATACGAAGTGGTTTCCAAAGAGGCCGGAGACACGTCCTCACAGGAGGCCAAATCATGAGCCCGGAACTTCTGACCCTCGTCGCACTTGGCGCGCTGATCCTGATGATCATCATCGGTCTCCCCATCGGATTGAGCCTCGCGGCCACCGCATTGGTTGGAACTTACTTTCTGTTCGAAAGCTGGGAACTGGCGATCTTCACCGCAGGTAATGCCTCGTTCAGCATTCTGAGGAACTACATCTTCGCGACGATCCCGCTCTTTATTATCATGGGCAATCTGATTTCTCGCTGCGGAGCGGCGGGCGATCTCTACACCATGATGAACCAGTTGATGCGCCGCGTTCCCGCGAGGCTCGCAATCGCGACCGTTGCTGGGAATGCTGTTTTCGCCGCAATCTCCGGTGTCAGCGTTGCTGCGGCGGCGACCTTCAGTCAGGTCGCCTATCCGCAGATGCGGCGCTACGACTATAACCGGCCATTGGCTTTGGGTGTGATTTCCGGCAGCGCGATGCTGGGTATGCTGATCCCGCCCTCCATCCTTTTGATCTTCTGGGGTATTCTGACGGAAACGTCGATCGGCGAGCTCTTCCTTGCAGGTGTTATCCCGGGCCTTTTGCTGGCGCTGTTGTTCATGGGTTTTCTCTACATTGTCGCCAAGCGCCGCCCTGAGCTGACGCCGTTCGCACCCATCGATGCGGAAGATGATGCCGGAATGACAAAATCTGTTATCGGCAGTGGCCTGGGTATTATCGGCCTCATCGTGCTTGTCATCGGAGGCATTTGGGGCGGGTTCTTCACGCCTACCGAAGCGGCAGGCGTCGGTGCAATCGGGGGCCTTTTGCTCGCCATTGCCAAGGGTTTGAAGCCAGGCGAGATCGTAGATGCGATTATTGCGGCGGGACGTACGAGTGCACCGATCATGTTCCTGCTTCTCACGGCCGCGCTCTATTCACAGTTTCTGGTGACCAGCGGCGCGATTGGTGTGATCACCGACACAATCGAGGGTGCCGGGTTCGGACCGGTTGGCCTGATCGTCGCAATGACGTTGATCTGGCTGGTCCTCGGCATGATCCTCGACTCCACGTCGATCATCCTTCTGACCGTGCCGATCTTCGCCCCGCTCGCCATGGGATTTGGCTACGACCCACTTGTCTTTGCGATCTACGGCATCCTGATCATTGAGGCCGGACTGCTGACGCCGCCCTTTGGTCTACTAGTCTATGTCGTGAAAGGCGCGGTTCCTGAGAGTGTCTCGTTGTCAGAAGTTTTCCGCGGATCGGTCCCCTATTGGATCATCATCCTGATCGCAGGCATCCTGATCCTGATGTTCCCCGCACTTGTGACCTGGCTGCCGGGAACAGCTTGAGCCATGTCGAGACCAACTCCGCCCAGCACCTCGCCGGTCATCCGTACGGTTGCGATGCCAGCCGACACAAATCCTGCGGGCGACATCTTCGGGGGCTGGTTGATGGCCCAGATGGACCTTGCCGCAGGGAATGTTGCCGCGCGGATCGCGCGGGGTCGCTGCGCCACGGTTGCTGTTGAGGCGATCAAGTTCCTTAATCCGGTCTTTGTCGGCGACGAAGTTTCGCTTTTTGCCGATGAGGAACGTCGCGGTCGCACCTCGCTTGGCATTCACGTCGAAGCATGGCGTCGCAGTCGCGACGGCGATCTCAGCGAAAAAGTCACCGATGCGACATTCACCTTCGTCGCCTTGGATCAACGTGGACGGCCCCGCGCGCTCGATCAGCGGCCCGCGCCAGTCGGAACAGTCGAGAGGACAATTCCATGAACGCGATGGACCTTCCCAAACCCGATTACGCCAAGAACATGAAGCTGATCGGCCATTCCAATCAGGGCGGCCGCCCGGATGGTGTTCAACTCATGGTCAACAAGGGCTTCGCGTTCACGGGCCATATGTTTTCAAAAGGGTTCAGTATCATCGATGTGCGCGACCCGCGGCACCCCAAGCCGGTTAATTACATCCCTGCAGCACCGAACACCTGGAACATCCATCTGCAGACCCACGAGGACCTTCTGCTGGTGATCAATGCCAAGGACATGTTTGCCTCGGACGAATTTCAGGACGAGACCGAATACTACACCGGTGCACTCGGCAAGAAAGTTGGCACCGCTGACAAGAAGCGGGCCCGCGACTGGAAGGCGGGCATGTCGGTCTATGATATCGCCGATCCGGCAAACCCGCGTGAGATCGCCTTCATGCCCGTCGAGGGCGGCGGTATCCATCGCATTTGGTATACCGGCGGTCGATGGGCCTATGCCTCCGTCCTGCTGGACGGCTTCACCGACTACATCTTCATGACCATCGACATGGCCGATCCTACGGACCCGAAGGAGGCCGGGCGGTATTGGCTGCCAGGCATGAACGCCGCGGCGGGCGAGGTGTCGGAGGACGGTGCGGCGCGGGCCGGTCTGCACCATGCGATCATCCACGGCGACACGGCCTATGGGGCGTGGCGGGATGCCGGTCTGGTCGTCATGGACGTGTCCGACCGAACAGCGCCTTCGCTCATCGCGCACAAGAACTGGTCCCCGCCATTTGGTGGCGGCACTCACAACTGCCTGCCGCTGCCCGACCGTGACCTGCTCGTTGTGCTCGACGAAGCGGTGCTGGACAATTGCGCCGACGGGATCAAACACATCTGGATGTTCGACATCCGCGAGCCGTCGAACCCGATCAGCATTTCGACATTCCCGGTTCCATCTGAGGCTGACTATACCAACAAGGGCGCTCATTTCGGACCGCACAACCTCTATGAGAACCGTCCTGACGGGTTGGTCAGCGATCAACTGATCTTCTCGACCTATCAGAACGCTGGCATCCGCGTGACCGATACCTCCGATCCCTATCGCCCGATTGAAGTCGGAGCCTTCGTGCCACCGACCCCGGCACGTCTTGTAGACCACCGACCCAACCGCCCGCTTGTGATCCAGTCCTGCGATGTCTGGGTGTCCAAAGAGGGGCTCGTCTATAGCAATGACTACAATGGCGGCCTCTACATCATGGAATACGAGGGGTGAGATGGACGGCTCTCTGGTTCAGACCGACCTCCAAGAGGTCGATGCCACAACGCTTGCCTATCTCGAAGAACTGAGGCGCGAGGGGTTGGTAGGCGAATGCGCCTCAGACCTCGCCAACCGCGTTGTGAGTTCCACTGATAACTCGATCTATCAGATCATGCCGCAGGCCGTGCTCTACCCAAAAAGCAGCGACGACCTGGACTTGATCATGCGCGTTGCCAACCGTGACGCGTTCAAATCCCTGAAATTCTATGCGCGCGGCGGAGGCACCTCCACCAACGGACAATCGCTTGGCCCCGGCGTCGTCGTAGATACGTCTCGCCACATGCGCGGTATACTCGAATTTGATCCCGACACCGGCAACATCCGCGTCGAACCCGGCCTGATCCGAGACAAGCTGAACGACTTTCTGAAGCCCCATGGCCGGTTCTTCGCACCGCATGTCTCGACAACCAATCGCGCCACAATCGGCGGGATGGTCTCTAATGAAAGTTCGGGTAAAGGCTCGGTGGTTTATGGAAAGACCTCCGATCACGTCGTCTCCGTCGAATGCGTGCTGCCAAATGGCGATGTCGCTGAACTAGGAACCGAGACCGATCCCGCATCGAACCATCTCACGCAACAGATTGACGAAACGCTCGCACCGCATCACGACGGCATTCGGGCCCGGTTTCCCGATCTCAAGCGCGGATTCACCGGCTACAACCTCAAACATGCGCGGGACAAAGATGGCACACTCAACCTTGCCAAACTGATCTCAGGGTCCGAGGGAACGCTGGCCCTCATCAAATCGATTACCCTGAAGACGGAACCGATCTCGGCGCATACCGCTCTGGTGGTGCTGACCTATGAAAGCCACGACGCTGGCCTACGCGCGGTGCCGGGACTGCTGTCGTTCAAACCCCACGCTATCGAGTTCATCGACGACAAAATCATGGGCGCTGCCTTGCGGTCGCCTTTTGCCGATGATGTGTGCGATGTGCTCGGGATCGAAGGCGATACAGAGAACACAGCAGCCCATTTCTTCGAGATGTCGGATGACGATGTAGATGTGCTCCAAACTCGTCTGACGGAATTCGCTCAAAACCTGGAAAACCTACCGCAAGCGACCCGACCTGCCGGTTTTCGCGTGGTGAGCGCACCCCAGGACATTGCGCGGGTTTGGGAAATTCGCCGCGCCTGCCAGGGCCTGCTCGCCGGATTCGACAAGAACAAACGGGCCGTCGCCTTCATCGAAGATTGTGCCGTGCCACCGGAAAACCTCGCCGATTTCGTGTCTGAACTGGAGGAAACCCTCGACGCCTTGAACATCCCCTTGGGCATGTATGGCCACGCCGATGTCGGATGTGTGCACATCAGACCGTTGATGAACCTAAATGCCGCGGATGAGCGGCGCCAGATTCGGGTGATTTCCGACGCTGTTTTTGAGCTTACCCAAAAGTACGGCGGCCTGCTCTGGGGGGAGCATGGCAAGGGCATGCGCGGCGAGTATTCCGAAGAAGTGATCGGACCCGAGCTTTATAATGTCATGCGCAAAATCAAGGGCATCTTCGATCCCGACAACCGCATGAACCCCGGCAAGATCGCACGTCCGCTCGACGACCCAGAGCCGGTCCTGCCGCTCGATGCGGTTCCGATGCGCGGGGCGTTCGATCAGGACGTTGTTCCGGACCTCGCAGAACCCTTCGCGAATGCCCTGCGCTGCGACGGCAACGGAGCCTGTTTCAACCTCGATGACGACGTCCCGTTTTGTCCCTCTTACAAGGCCACCGATGATCGGCGGCAATCGCCAAAGGGCCGCGCAAGCCTGCTCAGAACTTGGGTGCGCGAACGCTCTCTGGGAAACGAAAACGGTGCGCAGAGCGTGGCGGAGGAATTGCATAACACGTTGGACACGTGCCTTTCCTGCAAGTCCTGCGCTGGAGCCGGATGCCCCGCCCGCGTCGACATCCCCGAGATGAAGTCGCTGTTCCTCGACTGGTTTTTTAGTACGCGCCGTCGACCGCTCTCGGACCACATCGTCTCCAGACTCGAGACATTGGCACCACTGTTGGATCGGTTCGGAGGAATTCTCAACGCTGCCCAGTCCTTTGGAGCGGTGCAGCGCATCGTCGAACACGGACTTGGCTTGGTCGATTTACCCAAGTTGCGAAACCGACGCACCTTCCTTCGCAGGCAGGCGCAATTGGGCGTTCCGACCCTAACTGTTCAGGACATTCTAAGCCTCCCGAAGGAGCAGCGCGACGAAACCGTCGTGGTCGTCCAGGATTGCTTCACAACTTTCTACGACGCCGACGTGGTCTTGGCGCAATTGGAGCTCATCCAGAAACTTGGATACAAGCCGGTGCTTCTGGCGTACCGCCCCGGAGGCAAACCTCTGCATGTCCGGGGGTTCATCGACCGCTTCGAAGGTGTCGCCAAAGCCCAGGCGCGCGACTTGGCGAAGCTGCACGCAGCGGGATTCACGCTTGTCGGCGTGGACAGCGCGACAACGCTTCTTTACCGACAAGAATATCCCGCACATCTTCGGGGTTGCCCCGACTTCGAGGTTGCACTGCTGTCCGAGTGGCTGTCTTCGATCGACCTCCCACGCGCCCGGAGCACGGAGGTCTACACCATGATCCAGCATTGCACGGAACGCTCAACGACGCCTTCCACCACTCAGCAATGGGTCGATGCGTTCGATCGTGTCGGGGTTTTTCTTGAAATCATCAACACCGGCTGCTGCGGAATGTCCGGCTTATTCGGCCACGAAGCTCGCAACAGAAGCATGTCCGAGGCGCTCTACAATGAGAACTGGCGTGACATCGTAAGCGCAACGCCGGCCCACAAACTGATCGCGACAGGCTATTCGTGCCGATCACAGGTCAAGCGTTTTTCTGGTGAGACGACACTCCACCCCGCCCAAGCTTTGCTTGAGGTTTTGTAGTGGGGATACTTAAGCCAAATTCCGGCCCAACGTTGTCATTAAGAAACCATTTTAGATGCCGAATTGCGCCTGTCACACAGGGGTTTGGCCGCTGTTGTTCGCTTGCACGGGTCAGGAGCGGATATCGACCTTCGGCAGCGACTCCAATGCGCTTTGGAGAGCTTCGCCCCAGTTGCGGGAGACGGTTTGCAGGGCGGGGTCGTCGGCCTCGAACCGGCCCTCCACGGCGATCTGCCCGGTGTCGCTGTCATAGCACATGAAATCCAGCGGCGGACCGACGGTCAGATTGGCCTTCATCGTTGAATCGAAACTCACCAGCAGAAGGCGCACGGCGTCTTCGAAGCTCATATCGGACTGGAAGGCGCGCACCAGGATCGGGCGACCGTATTTGATCTCGCCGATCTGAAAGAACGGTGTGTCGGGGCTGGCTTCGATGAAATTGCCCTCGGGATAGATCAGGAAAAGCTTTGGTGGACCGCCGGCGATCTGGCCGCCGAAGATCAGCGTTGAATTGAAGGTGCTGTCTGCGGTCGGGCCATCCTCGGTCTGATCCTCGATCACTTCGCGCAAGGTCTCTGCAACCATGCGCACGGCCTGAAACATCGACGGCGAGTCCAAAAGCGCGGGGTTGCGATCCTCCGGCGATTTGGTGCGTTCATCAAGCAGGCTGACGACCGATTGCGTGGTGGCCAGGTTGCCCGCCGACAAGAGCGTGAACACGCGGTCGCCCGGCAGGTTCCAGGTCTTCATCTTCTTGAAGCTGGAGATATTGTCGAGCCCTGCATTGGTCCGCGTGTCGGACATGAAGACCAGGCCGTGGTCGAGCATCAAGCCCACGCAATATGTCATCTGAGGCCCTTACTGCTGTGCCACGCTGATTTCGACCTGCAGCGCTTCGCCCGCGCCGCCGATCCGGGTCCCAGATATCGGAGCTGCGTCGGAATAGTCCAGCCCCGTTGCGACGCGAATGTAGCGTGTGTCCGGGGAGATACCGTTCGAGATGTCAAACCCGACCCAGCCAAGGCCATCCACATGGGCCTCGGCCCAGGCATGCATCGCGTCCTGCGCGGTTGTGTCATCGAGCATCAGGTAACCGGAGACATAGCGCGCCGGGATGCCCATGGCACGGGCGGCGGCGAGGAAGATATGGGTGTGGTCCTGACAGACACCAGCCCCGGCCTCGATGGCGTCTTCAGCGGTCCAGCCGGGTTCCGAGACGCCAATCTTGTAGGTCACGGATTTGCGAATGGCGTCCGACAGCCCATGCAGGCGGGCCAGCACATCCTCGTCGGTCGCGCCTTTCACAAGGGCCTTGGCGCCGGATTTTGCCTCCGTTGCCGGTGTCGATTGCAGGTAGAGCCAGAGCGCGGCAGGGCCACGATGAGCGCCCAACACGCCTTTCGTGTCCGTCAGTTCCACCTCACCCTCACTGGTGACCACCATTTCCGTGGTTGCGCCGTCGAAGCTGACAAGCTCGACGGTGTTGCGATGGTGGTCTTCGAAGCTCAGCTCTTTCGTGCCGCCTTCGATCTGGGTTTCCCAGGAGATGACTTTCTGCTGATCGGTGTCCTTTGGGGTCTTGCGCAATTGCTGCAACCCGTACTGAACCGGGCCATCGAATTTGTAGCGGGTGATATGACGGGTGTGCAGGCGCAAGGGATCACTCATAGAACCTGTAATCCAGTTCGATCTGTTGGGTCAGCGCGGCGAGGCGTTGCTGGGCCTCCTGAATGAACTCGTGCAGGCCGAACTCGAAAATCTCATCGATGCTCTGGGCAAGCGGTCCCTGGCGCAAGTCATCGGCGAGGTCCATCGCGCTCGGGCGGGTGCCATAATCCTGGCAGAGGTAGCCCAGATTGTCGCAAATCTTCTTGGCACAGAAAGACAGAGAGCGCGGCATGCGGCTGTCGAGGATCAGAAACTGCGCGATCTCGCGCGGACCACCCCCGGCGCCATATTCCATGCGGAAACCGCCGCGAGCGGACAGGGAGCGCAGGATCGTTTCCCATTGCACGTTGTCGATGGAGGTGCCGACGGCGCTCGACGCGGGCAGAAGCACATAATATTTCACGTCAAGAATGCGGGCGGTGTTGTCGGCGCGTTCCAGAAAGGTGCCGATGCGTGAGAAATCGAAGATTTCATTGCGCAGCATGGTGCCTAGCGTGACGCCGCGCACCAAAGCAGTGTTTTCCCGCAAGCGGCGTAATGTGTTTGGCAGATCGCGTTCGGTCACCTTGCGCGCCAGAAGCTTTTCGGCGGTCATGTGTGCCGCGTTGGTTGCCTCCCAAACATCTCCGGTGATTGCGGTGCGCACGAGGCGGGCGTTTTGTCGGGCGGCCGCGATGCAGGATTTAACCGAGGACGGATTGTCCTGATTGCGCAGCATCCAGTCGATGGCGTTGTCCTTGGTCAGCGCCTCATAGGCCGTGTCGAACCCCGGAAGCGCACCCGCAGATTGCAGCACCGAGCGCCATTCCTCGTCACTCTGGCTGAGACGCGTCAGCGCGATCCGCTGACCGGTTTCGATCAGGCGCGCAGTGTTTTCGGCCCGCTCCAGATAGCGGTACATCCAAAAGAGGCCATTCGCGGTCTTGCCCAGCATCGCGTTATTCCTCCAGCACCCAGGTGTCCTTGGTGCCGCCGCCTTGTGAGGAGTTCACGACCAGCGAGCCCTGTTTCAAGGCAACTCGGGTCAGACCGCCGGGCGTCACGTTCACACTTTCGGGACTGACCAGAACGAAGGGGCGCAGGTCCACATGCCGCGGCGAAAGACCGGCCTTGGAGAAGATCGGCACGGTCGAGAGGCTGAGCGTCGGTTGAGCGATATAGTTGCCCGGACGCGCCTCCAGTTTCTTGCGAAAGAGGCTGAGCTCCTTCTTGCTGGAGGTCGGACCGATCAGCATGCCATAGCCGCCCGAGCCATGCACCTCCTTCACCACCAACTCGCTGAGGTGATCGAGCACGTAGGCCAGCGCATCGGGTTCCGAACAGCGCCAGGTGGGCACGTTTTGCAGGAGTGGGCGCTCGCCGGTGTAGAATTCGACAATCTCGGGCATGTAGGAATAGATCGCCTTGTCATCGGCGATCCCGGTGCCGGGCGCATTGGCGATTGTGATCCCGCCGGCGCGGTAGACATCCATGATGCCGGCCACGCCAAGCTGGCTTTCGGGGTTGAAATTCAGCGGATCGAGGAAATCGTCATCGACCCGGCGATAGAGCACGTCGATAGGTTTGTAGCCGCGTGTGGTGCGCATGGCGACACGGCCATCCACGACCCGCAGATCATGACTTTCGACCAACTCAACGCCCATCTGATCGGCGAGGAAGGCGTGTTCGAAATAGGCGGAGTTGTAGATGCCGGGGGTCAGAACGGCGACGGTCGGTTTGCCGTCTGCTGCTGCGGGCGCGGCGGCGGATAGGGAGCGCAACAGGCTGACGGGATAGTTCTGAACCGGCTGCACGCGGTTTTGCGAGAAGAGCTCGGGGAACATCTGCAACATGGTCTCGCGGTTTTCGAGCATGTAGCTGACGCCTGAGGGCGTGCGGGCATTGTCCTCCAGCACGAAAAACTCGCCCGGACCCGTGCGCACCAGATCGATGCCGACGATATGGGTGTAGACCCCGCCTGGCGGTTTGACCCCGATCATATGCGGCAGGAAGGCCTCGTTGCGGCTGATCATCTCTTGCGGAATGCGCCCGGCCTTCACGATCTCCTGCTTGTGATAGATGTCATAGAGAAACGCGTTGATCGCGCGCACACGCTGTTCGATGCCACGGGTGAGACGCTGCCATTCGCTGCCCGAGATGATCCGCGGAATGATGTCGAACGGGATCAGGCGCTCCTCGGCTTCGGCGCGACCATAAACGTTGAAGGTGATGCCGGTGAGGCGGAACAATTCCTCGGCTTCGCGGTTCTTCGCCCGCAGGCGCTTGGGGTCTTCCTCATCGAACCAGTTGTGGAACTGTCGGTATGGGGCGCGTAGATCGCCGTCGCTGCCCCACATCTCGTCGAAATTCACGTCTTCTACCATGGGGATAGGGTGACATGCCGTGGTGAGAATTCAAGCAATTGGTCTCGGCGGCACCGATTCCGTGCTGAAAACAGTGGCGTTCGCACAGAAATTAGGCACGCCGCCATTGACGCTTGGTAAGCTTAACAAAAGAATACACAAGACCCGCCGAAGGGCGCCGTGCTATGACGTCCTGCGATTAACGAATTGGTAAGGTCCCATGGCACGTTTTTCCTTGCTTATCTCATGTCTTCTTCTCGGCGCGAGCCCGGCGCTTGCACAATGCCCGACAGCGGCCGATCTGAGATCGGGCGTGTCCTTCACGCTGGCTGACGGCAGCACTGAAGTGTTCCGCCGGATCGGACCCGACAAGATCGAAGCGATTTTTGCTGATCGTCTGGGAGGAACCACGCGCAACGTTTTGGCGAAAGGCATCTACTTGGTCGATGTGGGCGATCTGGTCGGTGGTAAGCTCGATCCTGTGACCCGATCGGTCACGACCTTCCCGGTTTCGGATGCGAACCTGCCGGACCCGACGCCAGGCACCCGTTGGAACGTGGAGGTTATCGCCAAGGAGGCTGTCGGCACGATCCGCAGCAAGGAGGAATATGTCTTCGGCAGCAAAAGCACCTTTGCCATCGGAAGCTGCACCTATTCCGCCGTCCCGATCACGCTGACCTATCTTGATCTGCCGCGCGGGAATTTCGACGAATATATATGGCTCGACGAGCTGGGCCTCTCGGTGGTGGTGAAGGAGAGCTACGGCGTTGGTGACGTAGACAATTACCGCTACACACGAGTTGAGGCGGTCAAATAGCTATCCCCGGCGCTGCCTGACCCGGCCTTATGGCTCGGTGGTCGCCGTGAGTTCCGCGATTTTCAGCCGCTGGATTTTGCCCGATGGTCCCTTTGGCAATTCCGTCAAAACATGGATCACGTCGGGGGCCTTGAAGCTGCCGACCTTCTGGGCGCAGAGATCAATCAGCGTTGCGGGCGACACGTCCGAGCCGGCCCGGATTTTCACCGCAGCTTCGATACGCTGGCCGTAACTGTCACAGGGTCGCCCAAAAGCTGCTGCCTCAATCACGTCCGGATGCGCATAGAGCGCTTCGTCGATTTCGCGTGGTGCGATGTTCTCGCCGCCTTTGATGATCAACTCTTTCAAGCGACCGGTCACGTAGACAAAACCATCCGCATCCATTTTGCCGAGATCGCCAGTGCGCAGCCAATCGCCGACGAAGCTGGCCTCTGTGGCTTGTGGGTTTTTGAGATATTCCAGCATCACATTTGGGCCGCGGACGACGATTTTCCCTTCGGCGTCCGGCGGGCAGGGCCGAAGCTCCTTATCGAAGATCGCAACCTCGTTCCCGAAAGCCACGCCAGGTGACCCGATCTTGCGCGGCTTGGGCGGGAGCGGGTTGGAGAGAATTTGCGCGGCTGTTTCGGTGAGGCCCATGGTTTCGATGATCGGCACATCGAACCGGGTCTCGAAGGCCGTTTGTATATCCGGGGCCAGAGGGGAGGAGGCGGAACGTCCAAAGCGCAGGCGGGCCTTCGTGATGGGATCGGGGTCGATGTCGCTGTGCAGCAAATGGCTGATAATCGTTGGCACGACAGAGAACCATGTCGCTTCGCTTGTGCTGGCGGTGTGCCAGAACCGCGACTCCGAAAACTTCGGGCAAATTGCGAGTGACCCGCCCGAGATAAGGGCGCCCATCACCGTCACACAAAGCCCGTTGATGTGATAGATCGGCAAGACACAGAGCCCGCGATCCTCCGGCGTCAGGGCGTGGGCAATCGTGGTTGTCCAGCCGCCAGCGAGCAAGCTGGCATGGGTATGTACGACGCCTTTCGGCTTGCCGGTTGTGCCGGATGTGTACATCAGCAGCGCGTGGTCGCCCGGCGCGATATCCGCTAGCTCCTGTTGCTCCGCGTGGTCGGCGATATCGCATCGGGTGATATGTCCGGGCTGCGCGCTTTCAAAGAGCGACAAAGCGGATGCGTGGACAAAGGCGAAGCGGGCCTCGGAATGCTCCAGCGCATAGGCAATGGCGTCTTGCCCCGCGGCGAGGTTGATCATGGCAGCCCGAAACCCGCCATAAAGCGCCGCATAGAGCGCGATAATACCCGCACGGCCGTTTGGGTGCAGGATGGCGACGCTCTCGCCTTTTTTGATACCCAGCCGGGCCAACACACAGGCTGTGGCGCGAGCCGCGTCGCGGAGTTCGCGCCATGTCAGCGTCATGGCCTCATCAGGAAAAAGGCAGGCGGTCTTGTCCGATGCGCGGTCATCAAGCCAATCGCGCACAGTGCCGTCTGGGGGGCGCTCGGGGGACAGGATCATTTGCCCGCTGCGGTCCAATAGTCTGCGAAGATGTCCTCAAGCGACGGTTCGCGGAATGGAATTTCGCGGATGATCTTCGTCGTTTGCAGGAAGTGCCTCCAATGCAGATTGTCATCGATGGAATTGCCGCCCCATGACCCGCATCCCACGGACAGCGAAAACGGCATGCCGTTATTGAACGCACCGCCCGTCGCAAAGCAATGGGCTTGATTGACGATGACACGGCATGTCGGCAGGACCTGGCCCAAACGCATCGCCCGGCTGTCATCGGAGGAGTGCAGACCGACGGAATGCCCCGCACCCTGATGCGCGAGGATTTTGGCGGTCGTCGCCATCGCATCGTCGAAATCCGAAGCCCGATAGAGGGCTGCGACACGGGAGAGTTTTTCGCCGGACAGGGGATCATCCGGCCCGATCCCCGTTGTCTCCACAGCGAGGAACTGCGTTCCGTGCGGCACGTCTTGGGACATCCCAAGAGCCGCCAACATCTTGTCGGCATCCTTCGCAATCACAGCGCGGTTTAGATGGCCGTCCGGCCAGAGCGCCGAGACGACTCGCGCCTCGTCCGCGGTGACATGGCCGCCAGCCGTCGTGAGTGCGGCGCAGAATTCATCATAGACCTCGTCGACCACGACAATCGCGTTCTCAGATGAGCAGGAGGTTGCGTTATCGAAGGTTTTGGAGGCCGCGATTTTCTCGGCAGCGGCGCTGAGATCGGCGGTTTCATCGACGATCACAGTGACGTTGCCCGCACCCACGGCGAGAGCAGGCGTGCCGGAGGTGTAAGCGCGTTTGACGTTGTTCTGCGAGCCGGTGACGACGATCATATCGCTAATCTCGAGAAGGCGCTGCGTTTTGTCTTTCGAGCCCGGCGGCGGGACCATCTGCACCAGCGTCTTGTCCTCGCCGATCTTGTCGAACTCCGCATGAATGAAGTCGAGCAGCATCTCGCACGCGGCGACTCCTTTGGGCGAGGGCGAGAGCACGATGGCATTGCCACATTTCAACGCGTTGATGACGTTATTGGCAGGTGTCGCTGCGGGGTTCGTGGACGGCACAACGGCACCGATGACCCCGATGGGGCGCGCGATCTTTGTGATGCCTGTATCCGGATCATCTGAAATCACGCCGTAAGTTTTTGCGTCGGCGATATCGCGCATCAGCCCGAGCGTCTTGCGGTGGTTTTTGATGATTTTGTCGGGAACGTTGCCGAGCCCGGTGGTTTCTACGGAAAGCTCGGCCAGGGCCTTATTGCGGGATGGTTCCATGATGGCCCAGGCCGCAGCTTGCGCAGCGCGATCATAGCGCTCTTGCGATCCGCCGGTCTCATATGCGGCCTGAGCCGTGCGGGCGCGGGCGACGATGGCGTCGATCTCGGCAAGGGGGTCTGATGAGGTCATCGGGTATTCCTTGGATGAGACGCGGGGCAAGACATCCGCCCCACCGACATGAGTTAGCGGCCAAGGAGCAGGTCTTTCAAGGTTTCCTCGCGTTTCGCCGACATCTCTTTGACTTTGCAACGAGACATGACGTGCGTTGGCGAACATTTCAGGGGCGTTCGCGGCCAGCTTGTCTCGCGGGACGCCGTCAGCTCGCGCGTCTGACCATCCCGAAAAGGTCGCGGGGATCGTCCGGGTCTGCAAGCATGTCGAGTTGGACATAGTGCCCGGTGCGGTCCAGTTGGCCGTGCAGGTAGTTGAGCGCCGAAAAATCCTCGATGGCGAACCCGACGGAATCGAACAATGTGATCTGATCGGAACGGGTACGGCCCGGGGTTTGACCCGTGATGACCTGCCAAAGCTCTGTCACCGCATGATCCTCTTCAAGCTGCTGAATTTCCCCTTCGATCCGTGTCTGAGGAGGGTATTCGACAAAGATGTCGCTGCGCAGAAGGATGTCTTTGTGAAGCTCGGTTTTGCCCGGGCAGTCCCCACCGATGGCGTTGATATGCACGCCTGAGCCGATCATGTTGTCGGTCAGGATGGTGGCGTATTGCTTGTCTGCCGTGCAGGTGGTGATGATCTGTGCCCCGGTGACCGCCTCTTCGGACGAGTTGCAGGAGATGACTGTAAGACCCGCGCCTTCGAGATTAGAGGCGGCCTTTTGGGTGGCGTCTGGATCGACGTCATAGAGGCGCACGGTCTCGATGCGGCAGATTTCCTTGAACGCGAGAGCCTGGAACTCGCATTGCGCGCCATTGCCGATCATGGCCATGGTCGTCGCACCTTTGGGGGCCAGATGTTTCGCCGCCATCGCGGATGTTGCTGCGGTGCGCAGGGCGGTGAGAATGGTCATCTCCGACAGAAGGATCGGGTAGCCGGTGTCGACGCGGGCCAGAACGCCGAAGGCCGTCACCGTCTGAAAGCCGCGCGCCATGTTGGCGGGGTGACCGTTGACATATTTGAACCCGTAGGTGTCACCGTCGGATGTCGGCATCAACTCGATCACACCCTCCTGGGAATGGGAGGCGACGCGGGGCGTTTTGTCAAAACTCTCCCAGCGACGGAAGTCGGCTTCAATCACCTCCGCGAGTTCTGCCATCATTTGCGCAGGACCGATCGTGTTGACGATCTTCATCATATTTTCGACGCTGACGAAGGGGACGAAAGCGAGTTGGGACGGAGCGGGTTTGCTCATTGGAAACTCCGGGTCATTCTGTCGAAGATTTTGCGGCCAAACAGCGATGCAGTCAGATCCACCATCAGTTTCGCCGTACGGCCACGCTCATCGAGGAAGGGATTCAGTTCCACCAGATCAAGTGATGTGGCGAGACCGCTGTCATGCAGCATTTCCATCACCAGATGGGCTTCTCGGAAAGTCGCGCCGCCGGGCACGGTCGTCCCGACAGCAGGAGCGATGGAAGGGTCGAGGAAATCGACATCGAGGCTAACATGCAGCCGTCCATTGGCGGCTGCCACGCGTTCCAAAAAGGCGCGCAAAGGTGCGGCGATACCGAACTCATCGATGGCGCGCATGTCGACGGCGTCGATGCCGGATTTCTGCAGCGCCTCGCGCTCGTATCCGTCGACAGAGCGCAGGCCGATCATGCAGATATTTTGTGGATCAATCGGCTTTGGTAGCGGTGGAAAATAGGGCGCAAACCCGGACTGTCCCGTCAGATAGGCAATCGGCGTGCCGTGCAGATTGCCGCTTTCGGTGCTGTCCAATGTGTGAATATCGGGATGCGCATCGAGCCAGAGGACAAAGAGCGGCTGCTCTGCGTCGGCTGCGGCTTGGGCGACGCCTGCGATGCTGCCAGCTGCAAGACTGTGATCGCCGCCCATAAAAATCGGGAAAGTATCGTCCTGTGCGGCAGCGTGGGCGGAGGTCTGAAGGGCTTTGATCCACGCCGAGGTTTCGTCCAGATCATGCACGGCAGGGTTCGGGTGTGCGTCCACGCCGCTCTTTTCCGTCGTAACATCCCCGAGATCGCGGACGCTGTGACCCAGACCTTCCAACACAGCGCCAAGCCCTGCCGTGCGATATGCATCAGGGCCCATCAGACAGCCGGGCTGGCTGGCGCCGGATTGAACCGGTGCTCCGATAAGGGCGCAGGATTTGGGCTGCATTTCAGGTCTCCACTATGAGTATTATTGAGAATTTAGCTCTGATGCGATGACAAATACGATAGTCAAAAAGCTAATCTTGAGAAGTATTTTTTGACATTTTGACAGCAATATTTAAAGTTTTGACATGTCAAACTTGGATTATCGTGATCATCAGCTTTTGTCGGCTTTGCGCCAAGATGGCCGAGCTTCGATCACATCGCTCGCAGCCCAACTGGATATGTCCCGGGTCACGGTACAAACACGGCTCGACCGGCTGATGGCGGCAGGCGTGATCCGGCACTTCACGGTCGAATTGAGCGATGCGGTGATGAATGATCGCGTGCGCGCCGTGATGATGATCGAATTGCAAGGCGCGATGTCGCGTCGGGTGATCAACAAGCTGCGCAAGGTTCCGCAAATCGTCGATCTGCATTCAACAAATGGCGCCTGGGACCTTGTGGGGACGATTGAGGCGGAGTCGCTTGCGGACTTTGATCAGGTGCTGAGAACCGTGCGCGAAATCGAAGGCGTGCTGAACAGTGAGACCTGCCTGCTTCTGAACAAGGCCTGATTGCAAACAGGAATTACCTAAAATTTGACCTGTTAAGTGAGGGTTCATGGGTCTGCTTTAGATCAGCGGAATGGTGTCACGAGCGCGCGCGATCTAATGTCCAGCAACGATCTTCGACCGATTATTATCAAGCGGAAGAAAGTCTCCGGCGATGGCGGGCATCACGGCGGTGCCTGGAAAGTCGCCTATGCGGATTTCGTGACCGCGATGATGGCCTTTTTCATGCTCATGTGGCTTCTGAATGCGACGACGGAGACACAGCGAAAGGGGCTTGCGGACTATTTCAGCCCGACCATTGCCGTTGCGCGGGTATCCGGAGGCGGCGACAGTGCTTTTGGCGGGGACAGCCTTTTCACCGACAATTCGATGGCGCAAAGCGGGCGTGGTGGCGTGATGCAGTCCGACCCGTCATCGCAAAAGGAGGTCGGCAGCGCCGGTCAGGATCAGGACGCCGCCAATTCGGAACAGGACCCGCTGGAAGAGTTACGAGCCGGTTTGATTGGGTCGGGCGGCGAAAGTCTTGTGGAAGATTCCGTTTTTGAACACGTCAACACCCGTCTTACCGAGGAGGGGCTGGTGATCGAAATCTTCGATCTTGAGGGGCGCCCGCTGTTTGAGCCGGGCACCCAGGACCCGACCCAGCTTCTGACGACCATCAGTTCGCTGATGGTGGAAGCGTTTGATATCGTGACGAACAAGGTGTCGATTGGCAGTCACAGCGCTGCCTTTCCCGTGGTGCTGCAGGACAACCCAGCCTGGGATCTGACAACCGGGCGCGCCCATCGAATGCGCAATCTTCTTGAGGGGACGGGTCTCGATCCAGAGCGTTTGAAGAAAGTGTCCGGTTTTGGACAGCAGGACCCGATGGTCCCCAACCGCATGGATGTGCGTAACAATCGCATCGTTCTGACGCTTTTGCGCGAAACCGGCTGAAGAAAATCGCTTCAATTTTATCTGTTAGCGCGCTGTTAAGTGCGGATGGCCATGCTCTTTGGAAATTGATGCAGCAGAAAGGCGCACCATGACCATCTCGTCCTCATTGAATGCCGGCGTGGCCGGGCTTGCCGCGAATGCCAGCCGCCTGTCGACCATTTCCGACAATATCGCGAACTCAAACACCTACGGATACAAGCGGGCCGAAACGGGATTTCACTCCATGGTGATCTCCAATACAGGCGGGACCTATTCTGCTGGCGGGGTGCGCGTGACATCTCAGCGTCTCATTGACCAGCCGGGCTCACTTCTCACCACCACAAACTCCACCGACCTCGCAGTTCGGGGGCGCGGGTTCCTGCCCGTGACGACCGAATCCTCCATTGGATTGGGGTCCGATTATCCGTTCCGTTTGGCGACAACAGGGTCCTTCCGAACCGACTCGCAGGGCTACCTCCGCACCGAAACCGGAACGGTTCTGATGGGTTGGCCCGCCGCTGCCGATGGCACTGTTCCCACGTTCCCGCGTGACACTGCTGATGGTCTTGAACCGATACAGATCAATGTGAACCAGTTTGCTGGGGAGCCGACAACGCGGATGAACCTTGGCGTTAACCTGCCGGCTACCGAAACCGATGCGGGGGCTGACGGCACACCACTGGAACTTTCAATCGAGTATTTTGACAATCTGGGCACGTCGCAAAGTGTCATGGTGACCTATACGCCGACCGTTCCAGCGACCGGCAGTTCGAATGAATGGACGATGGTTCTGAGAGACAGTGCCTCCAACGGCGCGGTGATTGGGGA
Organism: Paracoccaceae bacterium; assembly: GCA_028284705.1. Classification (GTDB taxonomy): domain Bacteria; phylum Pseudomonadota; class Alphaproteobacteria; order Rhodobacterales; family Rhodobacteraceae; genus Litoreibacter. The sequence continues at coordinate 131,901 of JANQRE010000013.1, forward strand.
GTATGTTCTGACATTCGACGACAGCCGCGCTTCGGGCGGCACCCTGGACAGTGTCACGACGGTCTCGGGCGGCACCTATGATGGCACCACCGGGTCCTTCACGGTCAATGTTGCAGGGGGTCCGATTGATATCTCCATTGGCGGCCTGAACGAAGGGACCGGAATTACGCAACTCTCGGACAGCTTCGCGCCGACACAGATCACCAAAGATGGCTCGCCGGTTGGGAACATGATTTCCGTGGATGTCGACACCAATGGCTTGGTGCAAGCGACGTTCGATATTGGGATCACGCGGACGGTCTATCAGATCCCGCTGGTCGACCTGCCCAACCCAAACGGTCTGATCGCAATGGATAATCAGACTTACCGGCCGTCGAATGAAAGCGGGTCCTTCTTCCTTTGGGATGCGTCCGACGGACCAACCGGCGACATTGTCGGCTACGCTCTTGAAGAAAGCGCGACGGATGTGGCCGGTGAATTGACCCAGCTGATCCAGACGCAACGCGCCTATTCGTCCAACGCCAAGGTCATTCAGACCGTGGACGAAATGCTTCAGGAGACAACCAATATCAAACGCTAAGGACGGAGAGCCATAAGCGATGAGTATCTCCGGATCATTGAGCAACGCTTTGAGCGGGCTTGCGGTTGCGTCTCGCTCAGCGGAGCTGATTTCAGCCAATGTCGCGAACGCAACGACGGAAGGTTATGGGCGACGGGTTCTGACCGTCTCGGGTTCGGTCTCAGACGGCGTGGGCCAGGGCGCGCGCGGCGTCGGTGTCGAACGGGTCATAAACCACGCGGCCATGACGGATCGCCGCCTCGCCGAAGCGTCCCTTGGTTTTGGCGAAACGAAAGCCAACTACTTCGCGCGGATCGAAAGCAGCATTGGTGAACCGGGGGAGAGCACCTCTCTCAACGCGCGAATCGCCGCCTTCGAGGCTTCTCTCATTGCGGCTGCTGCTGCGCCTGAGAGCGATGAGCGCTTGCGCGATTCCGTCGACCGCGCGGCGGATGTCGCAACGATGCTGAACCAGATTTCCGATGAGGTCGCACAGGCTAGGCAACAGGCTGATGCCGAAATCGGATACGCGGTGGATGATCTGAATGTCGCGCTGGAGAGCGTCGCCACGATCAATGACCAGATCGTGCGGCAAGGCGCGCTTGGGGTAGATGTCTCTGCGTTGAAGGACGAACGACAGGTCGTGATTGACCGGATCGCGGAGTTGGTGCCCATTCGCGAAATCCCGCGCGAAGATGGTCGGGTGACCTTGGTGACGAGCACGGGATCGACACTGGTTGCCGATCGGGCCGCAACAATCGAGTTTTCGCCAACCGCTCTGGTGCAGCCCTATATGACGCAAGACAATGGGCTTCTGTCCGGGCTTGTCCTGACCGGGGCGGCCAGTACACCCGGTGACGCTCAGCTTTCGTTGAAGGGCGGCAAACTCGAGGCGCTTTTTGATGTGCGCGACAAACACGCCGTGGAAACGCAGGCGCAGCTTGATGCCTTCGCGCGGAACCTGATCGACCGATTTGCTGACCCTGCCCTTGATCCAAGCATTGGGGTGGGTCAGCCTGGGTTGTTCACCGATGCCGGTGCAGCCCTTGATCCGCTGAACGAAATTGGCATCGCGGGCCGCATCGACTTGAATGCAGCCGTTTTGCCAAGCGAGGGCGGTTCGCTTTCGGCACTGCGCGATGGCCTCTATGCTCCAGCCGGTCCACCGGGAAACGCGGCCCTTCTAAATGCCATGAGTGATCGTTTGACGGCTGTGGAAACCCCGGCGTCGGGGAATTTCCAAGTCGCCGGGTCGATCAATGCCCTGTCGGCAACGCTATTGTCTGAGGCAAGCCAGGCGCGGTTGTCGTCTGAAACGGCAGTGGCCTTTGCGTCCGCGCAGACCGTGGCGCTGGCGGAATTGGAGGCACAATCGGGCGTCGATACCGACCAGGAGATGCAAATGCTCCTGATGGTCGAACAGCTTTATGCGGCCAATGCGAAAGTGATCGAAGCGGTTGACGAAATGCTACAGCAGATTTTGGGCTTATGACTTTAGGATTTTCAAGCATCGGTGACCTGGCGCAAAACATGTTGCTGCGTCGGCAAAGTGCTTCCTTGCAGGACACACTCGCGCGCTTAACGGGCGAACTGGTGTCGGGCAAAAAGCAGGACATCGCGCAGGCGAACCGCGGTGACTTTGGTCCCCTTGCCACTGTCCAGCGCAGTCTGCAGGTGTTCGATGGTTATGCCTCGGCACGCGCCGATACGGACCTGATACTGGCAACGTCGCAAACCGCTTTGGAAGGTGTTCAAGGCATTACGGATGGATTGGGTCAGGGGTTGCTCGCCACCACCTCGTTGGGTCAACGCACCAGCGTGGATGCCGTCATCGACCAGGCTGCAGATCAGTTCGAAAACGCCATTTTGTTGATGAATTCGCGGGTTGGAGATCGGTACTTGTTTTCCGGCCAAAACGCGACCACGCCGCCTCTGGCCAATGCTGAGACAATACTGGGTGAGCTGCGCTTGGCGGTGGCGGGTGCCGTCACGACCACGGATTTCGAGCAGGCGATTGATGATTGGTTTGATCTGCCCGGCGGCGGTTTTGAAACCAGCGGGTATCTCGGTGGCGCAAAGCGTGACGGTGCGGTTCGTGTCGGGCCCAGCCAGGAGGTTCGGTTTGACATCAGCGCGGAGGATCCGGCGTTTCGGGATACGCTGCGTAATCTCGGTAAGCTTGTCCTTTTGGCTGAGGGTGCATTTGACAACGATACCAGTGCACGGCTGGAGCTGGCAGAAAATGCCGCGCTTGGCCTTATCGCGGCTAATGATGAGATCACCGGCTATCGCGCGGCCCTTGGCGTGAGCCAGGGCTTGCTCACCGCCGCTGAGACCCAGATCGAAACTGAGCGTGTGACCCTAAGCGAAGTTCGTTCGCAGTTGGAAGATGTCGATCCGTTTCAGGCCGCGTCTGAACTTGAAGTCGTGCAAACCCAGATTGAGACCCTCTATACCGTGACCGCCCGCAATTCCCGACTGAACCTGATGGAGTATCTGAGATGACGCGACTTTTTGCCCTCGTTATGATGGCAGCAATCAGCTGGGCAAGCGCTGCTGTGCCTTCGGATGTGCGGTTGAAGGATCTCGTGGAATTTGACGGGGTTCGCGGAAACGATCTGATTGGCTACGGTCTGGTTGTTGGTCTGAACGGCACGGGTGACGGGCTTCGAAACGCGCCCTTCACCGAAGAGATGATGGCCAACATTCTGGAGCGCCTGGGCGTCAATGTAAGCGGCGAGCAGTTTCGGCCAAAAAACGTGGCGGCTGTTTTGGTGACCGGGGTCCTGCCGCCCTTCGCGCGGGCAGGCAGCAAGGTCGATGTCACGGTGTCCGCCATCGGTGACGCCAAAAGTCTGTTGGGCGGAACGCTGATCATGACACCTCTGACGGCGGCCGACGGGGATATCTATGCGGTGGCGCAAGGAACGGTCATAGCTGGCGGGATTTCCGCAGATGCCGACGCTGCGCGTGTGGTCCACGGTGTGCCGACATCAGGCGTCGTGCCGGCGGGCGGACGTATCGAGCAAGAGGTTGCCTTCGACTTTACCGAACTGTCCAGATTGCGGTTGGCCTTGCGCACCCCCGATTTCACGACGGCGGCCAGGATTGAACGGGCGGTGAACGCACAATATCGCCGTGCTGTTGCTGTTATGCTTGATGCGGGAACCGTTGAGTTGGACATCTCTGCGACTGGCGCGCGGTCCGCCGCCCACGCGTTGAGTCAGATTGAGAACATCACCGTCGCACCTGAGCGCAAAGCGCGCGTTGTGGTGGACCAAAGATCCGGGACAATCGTGATGGGAGAAGATGTCCGAATTTCGAGGGTCGCAGTCGCGCAAGGGAATCTGACGCTTACGATTGAGGAAGCTCCTCTCGTCGTTCAGCCTAGTCCCTTCGGCGAGGGCGAGACGGTTGTCGTCCCGCGCAGCCGCGTTGGGATTGAGCAAGAAGCTGGAACCGGCCTTGCCGAAGTGGCGGGCGAAACGTCGCTCGCGGATGTTATTACCGGGTTGAACGCTTTGGGCGTCGCGCCCAACGATATGATCGATATCTTGAAAAGCATCAGAGCTGCCGGCGCATTGCATGCAGAGTTCGTGGTGAACTAAAGGCGGCCGCTGCGAAGCGCTGCCACCATCCTACATTCGAGTCAGAATCGACAGAACTTGCCGGGCCGTGGCACCGGACAAATTGCGCAGGAGGGCCGCCTGATCTTTGGGGGCGAGGGTTTTGGCGGCGCGCGCAATGACCGCGGGGTGTTGATCCTGCAGAGTTTGATCGCCGACTAGCGTGCTGCTTGTCTGTTGACAAGCATCAAGGGGGGGCTTGGGGTCAGAGGCCTGACGCACTGTTTCACTGGTGTCTGGCGGCAGTGGTTTTCCCAGTCGATCAACGAGCGCTTGAAGGGATGCGCTTAGCCCGGGATCGTCTGTTGGCACGTCCTTCGCCGGTGCCTGCACGGCCAGATCAACCAAGCGATGGAAGAATGGATGGCGAGACGTTTTCGCAAAATCGGCACCCAACATCGTGATCAATGCGCGGGCTCGCCTCGATGAAAAGGAAGGGACATGTGTGGACGGGTCTGTGTTTGGTCGCTGTGACATCAAGGAAAATACCCAGTTACAAGTGCGCCGGAAATCAGTGTCCAACCATCGGCTACGGCAAAAAAGGCCAACTTGAAGGGAAGGGAGACAATAGCGGGTGGGACCATCATCATCCCCATGGACATCAGGATTGCTGCCACAACGAGATCGATGATCAGGAACGGCAAAAAGACCAAGAACCCGATTTGGAAGGCCCGCTCGATCTCGCTGAGCATGAAGGACGGAACCAGCAGGGAGAGCGGGGCCTCCTGCATCGGTGTTGTGAGCGTGAATTGGCGCACCTCTGCCAAGGCGTCAAACGTGTCGGGGTCAAGGCGCGCCGCCATGAAGACGCGAAAGGGTTCCAATGCTCTGACAAATGCGGTCTCGATGGGAATTTGAGCCTCGGAATAGGGTTTGAGCCCACGTTCCCAAGCTTCCTGAAAGACCGGGTCCATCACATAATAGGTTAGAAATAGTGCGAGGCTGACGATCAGCATATTCGGGGGCGATTGCTGGAGGCCAATCGCCTGGCGCAGGATCGACAAAACGGTTACGACAAACGGAAAGCACGTGATCATCACTGCAAGACCTGGTGCGAGACTGAGCAGCGTCAGTGCCGCGATCAGTTGCAAAACTGTTGAGGACAGATTCTCTCCATCGCCAAGCGAGATCGAAACGTCCTGAGCAACAGCAGGTGATGCCAGAAAGACCAGGCTGAGACATGCCAGTCCGGTAAGAGTGCGGGATATCACGTGCTTGAACCGACGGCGGTCACGCGCACCTGGAGTTGACCCGGTGTATCAACGTCTTCCTCGAGAACGCCTCGCGCAACGAGGCGCTCGCCGACAAACAGTTCGACATCGTCGGAGATGGTGCGATCCAGAGACATGATGGCGTCGGGTTGCAGAGAAACCAGTTCCTGCAAGGTCGGTCGCGCGGTTCCGACGCAGATGCGAAGACTGACGCTCACATTTTCGAAGACGTCGCCCGGGCTGGAAGTATCGGCGATTGTTTCAGGCATGTTGAATGTCCTCAGCGGTTAGACCTGCATAAAACTCCGTGATGGCGGTTTGGATGTCCGCGACGCATCGCGACATGTCCAACTCAGCGCTGCCATTCGCGTATCGAAACAACACCTGCTGATCTGCGAGCGTGGGTTCTGCTTGGAGAGTGACCGGAAACTTAATCTGTTCCTCGCAGATTTCGCGCAGGGTGCTTTCTGCGGCTGGTGGGCAGAGAATTTCGATCGGGTCTTCGATGCCATTGGCGAGCGCATCAAGAGTCTCAACGATTTTCGGACCAAGGCTGGCCTGGGCAAGTTCGGGCAAAATGACTTGCGATATGGCCTCCACAAAGGGTCGCAGGGACTTCAGAACGTGTTGCCGTGCCTCAAAATAGGTGAAACCCGCCTCCTGCAACGCAACCGCCATGTCGCGCAGAGACTTGTCCGAGGCATCTTTCTCTGCCGCGATGGCATCGTTCCAGCCCGCCTCATATCCCTCGTCGTAGCTTTTTGGGCTCGCCGACGTCGTTGCTTGGGTGAATGCCGTTTGATCCGTCTTTGCCGCGAAATCTTCGAGGTAGCTCATGCCGGTCATTTTGCGACCTCATCGGCGTCCTCGATCCAGCTTTTCAGAACGGCAATCGTTTCGTCCTGACGTTCTTCAATCAGGGCTTTGAGGCGTTCGACCGGGTCGTCGGGCAGGTCGCTTTCAAGACCGTTCACAAAGCCGTCCGGACCATCCTGGATTTCGCCTGTCAGAGCCTGCCCCATCGCCGGTTCGCCCATTACGGGAAATCCCGCCGGTTCACTGTCATCCAAAAGCAGTTTCTCGCCGCCGGTTGCACCTGTTTTTTGTTCCCGCAGCAGCGGGCGCAACACAAAGAGCCCCAGAATAAGAACAACGAGGGCGGTGATACCGATTTTTGACAAGCTCATCAGATCGAAGGGGCGACCGGTCACCCATCCATTCTCCTCACCGGCATTGATATCTGCCCGCTCGACAAGGTCCATCGATTGGATCGTCACCACGTCGCCCCGGCCTTCCTCAAAGCCGACGGCGGATTTCACCAAAGCTTCGAGCGCTGCCAGTTCTTCGGTGTTTCGGGGTTCCCAGATTTCGGTCCCGCTGTCATCGACGCGGCGGACGCCATCGACCAGAACCGCGACCGAGATGCGTTTGATCGACCCGGCGACGCGATGCACCTCCCGCGTGGTTTCCGACACCTCATAATTGATGACTTCGCGCGTCTCATTATCTTGCGCCTGGTTCTGCCCACCGCCGCCTGCGGTGTCGCCATCGGGTAGGTTACTGGCGACCGTCACACCGCCGCCGCTCTGGCCGGTGGAAGAACTCGTCCGTTCCGTGGTGTCAGAACTGATCGCCACACGCTCGTCAGGGGAAAAACGCCGTTCCACGATGACCTCATCCTCGGGCAAGGTCTCCACATTCACTTCGACAATTGCGTTGCCAAGCCCTGTGCGGGCTTCAATCAAGCGCTCTACGTTTCGCTTAAGCTGCGCCGCGCGATCTGCTGCGGTGGCGGAAAAATCCTGCTTGGTCGTAGCCTCCAAGAGTAGGCCCCGATCCGCGTCGATGATCGAGACATTTTTCGGTGCCAGTCCGGCTACGGCAGAGGCAACGAGATACCGGATCGAGTTGGCGGTTTCGGTTGAAATCTGACCGACAGAGGCCCGAATCGACACCGAAGCGGATGCATTGCCGGTGGACCGAAACGGGCTGGCACTGGATTGCGCGATGTGAACGCGCGCCGCCTTGATGTTCGAATTGGCAAGGATTGTGCGTGCGATTTCGCCCTCTTTTGCGCGCAGATAGGCTGCGTCGAACATCTGGGACGTGGTGCCGAAACCGGATAGCCCATCAAGCAACTCGTAGCCTTGCGCACCGTTTGCTGGCAGGCCCTGCGAGGCGAGTGAGAGGCGCAATTGATCACGACCAGCGCTGTCGACGTAAACCGAGTTACCTCGTACTTCGTAGACAACGCCTGCGGCTTCGAGGGCCGTAATCACATCGCCAGCCGCGGCAGGTTCCAGCCCACTATAAAGAAGCGTCAGGCTGGGCTGTGACGCAAATCGCCCCAGTGCAAGGACGCCGAGACCTATCGCCAGTGTCGTCGCGACCAACAATATCCGACGACCGGTATCGAGAGAGTTCCAGACACGAAGGATTTGTTCCAATTCCTGGCTCCATTTCCCGGACCATTCTGGTTCCGTGGCCTCACTTAGGGGCATCAGCCTTAACAATCGGTTAGTCGATTGGGGGCTATAGGACAAAAAGTGAACACGAAGAGAGATTCGCATGGCTGATGAGACAGAAGTCGAAACGGAAGGCCCCAAGAAGGGGGGGAAGCTTGGACTGCTTATCGGTCTCGTCCTGGCCCTTCTATGCGGCGGCGGCGGCTTTTTCGCGGTTTATAGCGGTATGGTCCTGGCACCCGGAGAAACGACGGTGGCGGCCAAAGAGCCCAGTGAACCGCTGGCCCCTGTTGCGTTTGTTCCGATTGAACCTCTGACGATATCGGTCGGAGAAAACGCCAATCGCCAATTGCGATTCCGAGCACAGCTTGAGGTGGACCCGGCCAAGGAGCAGGACGTGGCTTCGGTCATGCCGCGTATTCTCGACATCTTAAACGGGTATCTCCGCGCGGTTTCGCTTGAGGAACTGCAGGACCCGACTGCGTTGATCCGGCTCCGCGGTCAAATGCTGCGACGTATTCAGCTTGTGACAAACAAGGGAAGTGTTCGCGATCTTCTGATAACTGAGTTCGTGTTTGGGTAAGGATATGGAGTATTTTTCCGATATTTTTCTTGGGGTTGCCGCGATTTGTGCCGCGATCTACTGCTTGCTTCTGTCACGGAAACTTTCCCGGTTTCGTGGGCTGGATCAGGACCTTGGCGGCGCTATCGCGGTTCTGTCTAAGCAGGTCGACGAGATGACAGAGGTGCTGCAGAACGCTCAGAAATCTGCGGAAGCCAGCTCTGCTGAGTTGCAGGAAATCTCGGAACGCGCGGAAACGGCGTCAGACAAACTTGAGATGCTGGTTGCTGCGGTGCAGGACCTGCCGGACCCCGTTGCCGCGCAACCTCAGCCTGCGCCTGCACCCCCGGAGGCTGTCGAGCAACCGCTGTTTCGGCGCCGTGCTCGATTGAACGGTGGGGATGAAGCCCGATGAAGTTCTTCCGTATCATTGCCCCTAAGCGTGTTCTTCTGACGATTGCCTGCCTGTTTTTGTGCTCCGGCTTGGCGAGACTGGGTATGACCGGATACGCCGTCGCCAAGGCTTCCGAAGCTGAAGCGGTAAGCCCTCAAGTCACGCAAGTGGATGAGGTCGGCCACTCCAAGGAAGTGATTGACGAACTACTGCAGCGGATCGCTACCCGCACAAAAGACCTGGATGCGCGTGAGGCACAGTTGAGAGACCGTGCCGCCGCGCTCGACCTCGCTGAGAAGGTGGTGAACGAAAACCTCGCCCGTCTTGAGCAGGCCGAGGCATCTTTGAGAGCGACCATCGCGCAGGTCGACGGGGCGTCCGAAGGTGATCTTGATCAGCTGACGCGGATGTATGCCTCGATGAAACCCAAACTTGCATCGCAACTGTTCGAGCAGATGACGCCCGATTTTGCTGCCGGTTTCCTTGGCCGAATGCCAGCGGATGCGGCAGGTGCGATTCTATCCGGTCTGACAGCGGAACATGCCTACGCCATCAGTGTCGTACTGGCCGGACGAAACGCATCCGCGCCCAAAGAATAACCGACGTTCCGCAGGAAGGAGATTGAGCAAATGATCGGAATCATCGGCATTATCGTTGTGTTTGTCATGGTGTTCGGGGGGTATCTGGGTGCTGGTGGCAAGATGACGATTATCCTGAAGTCACTTCCCTTTGAGTTGACGATGATCGGTGGTGCCGCCACAGGTGCGTTTCTCATTTCAAATGACGGTTCGGGCGTGAAGCATACGCTTAAAGACATCGGAAAAGTCTTTAAGGGCCCGAAGTGGAAAGAACAGGATTACGTCGATCTTCTATGTCTGTTGTTTGAACTCATCCGGATCGCGCGGCGCAACCCGGTTGAATTGGAGCCGCATGTCGAGGAGCCGGAAACGTCACATATCTTTAGCCGCTATCCGAAAATCCAAAGCGACAAGGAAACTGTCGAGCTCATTTGCGATACGCTCCGGTCGGCCTCCATGAATTTCGACGATCCTCATCAGGTCGAAGAAGTTCTGGAGAAGCGCATGGAGGCCAATCAACATCACGCGCTGCACTCCAGCCACGCCCTGCAAACTATTGCCGACGGGCTGCCCGCACTTGGCATTGTGGCTGCGGTTTTGGGTGTGATTAAGACGATGGGGAGCATTGATCAGCCCCCCGAGGTTCTTGGCAAACTAATCGGCGGCGCATTGGTTGGCACCTTTTTGGGCGTATTTCTGGCCTATGGGTTTGTCGGACCCTTTGCCAACAAAGTGAAGTCCGTTGTCGAGGACGAAGCGCATTTCCACGGTCTGATTCGGGAAGTGCTCGTCGCCAACCTTCATGATCATGCGATCAATATCTGCATTGAGGTTGGACGTCAGAACACGCCTTCGCATGTGCGGCCATCATTCACAGATCTCGAAAACGCGCTGAAGGACGCCAAGCAAGCGGCATGAGGGCATTTCTGACGCTTCTTTTGATAATTCTGCCCGCGAGCGCCTTGGCTAATCCTGCAATTGTCAGATCTGGGGAGCATGATGGCTTTTCGCGCCTCGTTCTTTATCTTCCCGAAGACGTTGAATGGTCACTTGAACAAGGCTCCAAAACCGCGACGCTGACAGCGGAAAACTGGACTTCGGGGTTTGATGTTGGGACAGTGTTCTTTCGAATTCCGCGTAATCGTATCGCTGCAGTTGCATCCAGGGACAGTGCTCTGGAAATCAGCTTGAACTGCGATTGTGAGGTCCTGGCTGAGGAACTACCCAACGGCCCGGTCGTGCTTGATGTTCTGGATGAGGTTGTCCCCACTGAAACGGCTGCCGAGCCGGCCTTCCGTTTGCCGCTGGTTATCCCGAGAACTCCGACCCTCGAGCGTTTCGCGGAGCAAACTCCGGAGCCCGAAAAAGAGGACCACTCTCAGGCGCTCGCCGCGTTTCGCAAATCTCTGATCGAACAAGTCGGGCAGGCGGCCTCTCAGTCTCTGCTAGAGCCGGACATCAGCGACACCGAAATGGCTCAGGAGACGGGCAGCGAAAGTGCTACAGTGGAGGACCCGATTGAAACGGCTGATCCCCAACCCGTTGCGTTTGATGCCGCCGATCAAATCAGAACACGATCCGCGAGTGCAACTTCTCAGTTCGCACCGCCTCAGGAAGATGCCAGTTCCGTTAGGAGAAGCTGCTTCGCAACGCAGGATGTGGCGATTGCGTCCTGGGGAGATGCGCGACCATTCGCGCAGCAGCTGGGGGAACGTCGCCGAGGGCTCTATGGTGAATTCGACTCGGTGAATCAGGACAATGCGCTTGGATTGGTGCGCCTCTATCTCTTCTTCGGGCTTACCGAAGAAGCGCGCATGACTGCCCGAACCATGCTGCAGTCGGATGACGAAATCATCTCGCTGACGATGCTGATTGCAGATGTTCTTGATGATCGCGCCAAGCCTCAGAATGAGCTTGTGGGGCAACGCCATTGTGGGGACATGGTTCGCTTTTGGTCGGTCCTGGCGGACGGCTCTTTTGTGCCCGATAAGTCTGGCGCACAATCCATGTTACGCATTTTTTCCGAACTGTCCATCGAGTTGCGACGACTTCTGGGGCCGCGATTGATGGCGCGCTTCCAGCGGGCAAATCTCCAAACCGAAGCCAGGATCGTGCAATCGGATGTGGCACGAAGCGATGCTTCGAGTGTTGCCAATGTTGTTCTGGAGGCGGGCGTATTCCTGGATGATGTCGATGACACCGAACTGGCGGCGCAGGTCACAGCGAATGATGACTTGAGCCCGGTTGCCCTGGCCGCGCTCCTGGATCGCCAAATCGCGACCAACGAAGCTGTGGACCCGAAGCTGATCGATGTTGGATTTGGCATGATCCGGGAGATCGGCAGCGGACCAGATGCGGACGCGCTGCTGCGGAATCTCGGCCTCGCTTTAGCGAGGAACGGGGAGATTGCGCGCGGCTTGGCGACTATCCGTCGGCTCGAGCCTCAGGGTCAGAGCAAACGGGAGCTACTTGCTCAGTTTGTGAAAGAAAGTCTCGCGTCGGGAGAACTCGCAGATCGGGTCAGTTTGGCGATTGATCTTTTGCGTTCTTCTGAGATCGACAGGGTTTCGGAACCCTTGCGGTCACAAATGGCGCAGGACCTGCTGCGGAGTGGGTTTCCAGACCTTGCGGATGAAATCCTCGAACAGGCCGCCGGTGGTCATACTGACACACGTGCCCGCATCGCCTTAGCGGCGGGAGACGAGGAAGCCGCGCCGCGATTTGTGTCGGACCCCGCGGTGCCGGAAGGTATACGGACCGAACTCGCTCTACGGCACAATGCGATGGAGCTTTTATTGGGTGACCAAGCGCTCTCAAGGGATGCGCGCAACCAAGTCACCTGGGAGACGGGAAACTACGCCGCCTATGACGGGGACGATATTCGCGGCACCGTTATCCAACACCTGGGGGCGCGAGATATTGCCGGAACTGTCGAGACGATAGCCGAAGCTGAGTCGGTCTCTGAAAATGCTCAAAGCGCTTCCAGTGACATCAGAAAGCTGCTGGCCTCCCTCAAAAACTCAAACGAATCTAACACAAATTAAAGGTTTTTGGCGTCCTATCGACCTCACGAGAGCCTCAAGAAATGAGCGTGTGGGTTTTGCATGAAACTGAATATTCGATCTGAATTTGCGGCATGTATTGCGGTCTCGGTTTTGATCCGCCCAATCGCCTGGGGTTCTAGAGCCGTTTCCGAGGACGCGATCGATTCCAAGACTGTTGAACCACTCACAGATTTCGCAGAGGCGGTTGAGTCCCGTCAGAAATGAAGATGTCTCTGTCAATCCGAGATTTATTCCAGCCGACGGTGCTGCTGGCCATGGCGTTGATGGCGATCATTGTCATGATGATTTTGCCCATGCCGCCCTGGGTTCTTGATGTCGGCCTGGCGGTTTCCTTCGGCCTCGCCATTCTCATATTCACTGTCACTTTGTTCATCGAGCGACCGTTGGATTTCTCGGCCTTTCCGACAATCCTGTTGGCAGCCTTGATGTTACGCCTTTCGCTCAATGTTTCATCGACGAAACTCATCATCGGACAAGGGCATACCGGCACCAGCGCAGCCGGCGACGTGATCGAAGGCTTTGCGATGTTTATAATGGGCGGCAGCGTCCTATTGGGCCTTGTTGTGTTCGGCGTTCTGCTGATCGTGAACTTCATCGTCATCACCAAGGGCGCGACCCGGATGGCCGAAGTCGGGGCGCGCTTTGCGTTGGACGGAATGCCGGGCAAGCAGCTTGCAATTGACAGCGATGTTGCCGCCGGAGCCATCGATCACGCGGAGGCAAAGGAGCGGCGTGAGCGAGAACAATCGGAAACGACCTTCTTTGGGTCCTTGGATGGTGCCTCCAAGTTCGTGAAAGGTGACGCGATTGCGGGTCTGCTCATTACGCTCCTGAATCTGGTGATGGGTTTGGTGATCGGTCTGGCCGTCCATGACATGCCTATCGGCAAAGCGTTTGAAACCTATGCCATTTTGACGGTTGGCGACGGTCTAGTCACTCAAATCCCGGCAGTGGTGATCTCGATTGCGTCAGCGCTTTTGCTGGCGCGCGGCGGAAATAGCGGTGCGACAGACATTGCGATCTTTTCACAATTGAGCCGTTATCCGTCTGCATTAAGTGCCGTTGGCGTGCTGATGGTATTTTTCGCGCTGGTACCGGGCCTTCCAGCCGTTCCATTTCTTTTGGGCGGAGCCGTGTTGCTCACGGTCGCGTGGATAGTGGGTCGCGATCAGCCGCAAAGCAATGATGTCGACGAGACCAAGGTCGATACCTCACCCAAGAAAACCACGTCGATGGGCGATATTCTCGACCTTGATGACGTGCATGTCGAATTCGCGCCAGACCTGGTTGCCATGGCGTTGGATCCCGCGACTGGCCTGGAGGCCAGAATCGCGAATATGCGCAATCACATCGCCAAGAAATACGGGGTCGTTCTGCCCGATATTCGATTGACCGATGAGTCCACGCTGCCTTCCGGTCGATATAGAATCCGGATCCAGGGTGTGACGATCGCAGAGGACAGCCTGCGCGACGGTGAATTACTGGCGCTTTTGCCGCAAGGCAGCGAAATCGATCCCGATCATCAGGAGGTTGCCGAGCCGGTTTATGGAGCTCCCGCGAAATGGATCGATCCCGCAAATCGCGAAACCGCTGCGATGGAAGGATGTACTGTGGTCGCGCCGCCTGAGATTCTCGCGACGCACTTGCTTGAGGTCATCAAGAAAAACCTTCCGAAGCTTGTGGGCATCCGGTCCCTGAAACGATTGCTCGACGAGTTCACAAACCTGTCCGACGAAAGTCGCAGCGCGGCTAATAAACGTCTGTTGGACGAGTTGATCCCTGAGAAGGTCTCGCTCGAGATCTTGCTACAGGTCATGCGGCACTTGCTGGAAGAGGAGGTGTCGATACGAAATCTGCCGCTTATTCTTGAGCGCATTGCCGAGGGTCGTCAGAGTTTCAATTCGGCCGAGGGTCTCTGCGAATATGTCCGGCAGGGCATGGGACTTCAGCTCGTCGGTGATTTTCGCCGCCCCGATGGGACGGTCCCTCTGGTGCAACTGGCCCCGGAATGGGAGGACATATTCACCAACTACCAAATTGAATCCGAATTCGGCGCGATCGATGTCGCCTTGCCGCCGGACGAGTTTAATCGTTTGGCAGATGAGGTCAGCAAACGCCTTGCGAAATCGTCGGAGACAGGCACGTCGGCAGGGGTGGTCACATCCGTCAAACGACGACGGTTTCTTCGTTCGGTGTTGTCCTCTAGAGGCGTGATGGCGCCGGTGTTTTCCTTTGAGGAAATCGCGCGCGACGTGAAGCCGGCCGTTGTCGGCTACGTTGCTGCATGACCGCGATCATTGACGATCTTCTAGGGGTCGGGCCCGATGCAATCTTTGTCGCAGCTTTGATTTTTGCGAGAGTTGGAGCAGCCGTTTCGGTTCTGCCGGCCTTTGGCGAGCAGACAGTTCCGATGCGTATCAAGCTGATTGCTGCGCTTGCATTTGCGTTTGTCGTGGGGGCGATGATCTGGCCGGAGATTTCGGCCGATATCCTACGGGATCGCTCCCTTTTCCTTTTGGTGTCCGAGACCGGGGTCGGGTTGATGTTGGGTCTATCTTTGCGGCTTCTGATCATCGCTTTACAGATCGCAGGCACGGTTGCATCGCAGTCGATCAGTCTGTCCCAAATCTTCGGAGGAGGTCTAGGGCCAGAGCCACAGCCTGCCTTCAGCACCCTGCTGGTGGTAGCGGGATTGGCTTTTGCGACACTGGTCGGGTTGCATGTGAAAGTCGTCATGATGTTTTCGGTGTCCTATGAGCTGTTCCCGGTTGGATCGCTCTTGCATCCCGGCAGCCTGGCGGATTGGGGGGCAGGTCATGTCAATTTCATCTTCGGCTTGGCCCTTAGCCTGGCGGCTCCCTTTGTTCTGGCGGCGACAGTTTATAATCTCGGTTTGGGGTTCATCAGCCGCGCCATGCCGCAGTTGATGGTTGCATTTGTCGGCGCACCAGCGATCAGCCTGGCCGGCCTGGTATTGTTCATGTTGGCGACCCCAATGATGATCACGGTCTGGTTTCAGGTTTTCGCAGACCAAATCCTTGCGCCGGATTTGGGGTTTAGATGAGCGATCAGGATCAATCCGCCGAAAAGTCGTTTGAGCCGACCGCCAAGCGGCTGGAGGATGCGCGCAAGAAGGGTGATGTTCCGCAATCGCGCGATATCACGACGGCGGCAGCTTACTTTGGGTTTGTGATCGCTCTCTTTGGCTTTGGCGCGACTGCGGTCAGTGAATTCGCCGATCCATTGATCCTCCTGATTTCACAATCCCACAGCCTCAATCTTTTGCCGGTGGGATGGAGCGGTCCCGGGCTTCTCGGTGCGATCCTTCCGCCCATGTCGGGACTACTCATTGCCCTTTTTCTTGCCCCGGCGGCCTTTGCCTTGCTGGCACTTTTTGCGCAGCGGGCAATCGTCTTTTCCCCGTCGAAACTGGTCCCCAAACTGAGCCGGATCTCACCTATTCAAGGTGCCAAAAACAAGTTCGGCGCAAACGGGTTTTTCGAGTTTCTGAAGGCCAGTGCGAAACTCTGCCTCGTATCCGTTGGAGCATTTCTGTTTGTCGTTTTGAATCTCGAAGAAATGTTGAGTTCAACTGCCGAAACAGACGGGCAATTGGCAGCCCATCTTGGCGCAATCATCCTGGAGTTTTCACTTCTCGCATGCATCGCCATGGCGGCGATCGGAGCTGCGGACTATTTTTGGCAAGTCTTTGAACATCGTCGCAAAAATATGATGACCCGCAAGGACATCGAAGACGAGGCAAAGGATGCCGAAGGGGATCCACACTTTAAGCAGGCGCGTCGTTCGCGGGCTCAGGAAATCGCGATGAATTCAATGCTTGCAGATGTTCCTGATGCGGATGTCGTCATCGTCAACCCAACCCATTTCTCCGTCGCTTTGAAATGGGATCGCTCATCCGAGCGGGCGCCGATCTGCGTCGCGAAGGGGCTAGACGAGGTGGCGCTTCGCATTCGGCAGATCGCCAAGCGATCAAAGGTGCCGATTTACAGCGATCCTCCGACAGCGCGCGCGATCTTTGCAACGGTTGATCTTGGCCAGCAGATCCGCAGCGATCACTATCGTGCAGTTGCTGCTGCTGTGCGCTACGCCGAACGTGCTCGCAAGGAAGCCAGGAAAGTAGTCGAATGAGTGCACCAGACTTTCACGCATTAGCCAAGCTTCAGAACATGCGGTTTGAGCGCGCGGCCAGTGCTTATGCGGCTCTCAGCACATCCGCCGCTCAACTGCGGGGTGAAATTGACACGCTACGAGAACATATTGATATGTCGCAATTGAGCGCGCTGGATGGGCCGGTTCTGCAAAAATATCTGAATTGGCGTAATCAGAGAATGAGAGACCTCAATATGAAACTGGCCCGCATCCGCGCCGAAATGGAGGATGCGAAAGCCCTCGTCAGGCGCGAATTCGGGCGCAGCGAAGCGCTCAAGTTACTCGATCAAAAATGAGACTATGTATCCTGACGGACAATATCCGTGATCAGAACGTCCAGCACTCGGTCGGGCAGAACGGCCTGTGCGGCTTCCCGCAATGCTACCCGCAGTCGATTGAGATTTGGGCTTGATGTGAAGTCTTCACCGAACCCGCCAGCGTAGGCGTAGTCAAACAATACACCGATAAAGGCGTCTCGAAACTTCGGCTCGTGGCTGTAAAGGATTTCGGTGTCGGTGTCATTTGCTTCCAGGCTGATCGAGAGGACGACCAGGGATTCAACACTATCGCTACGCACGACCGGGATGACGAACTGATTGTTGATCTTCACGAATGTTCGGTTCTCGGGTGCGGTTTCTTCGACCTCCTGTACGGCCAGTTTCTGATCGCCGTCCTGGGCCTCCTCAATCGGCTCGGGGGCAGGGCGCAAGAAGAAACCGGCACCACCACCAATCGCGAGGCCGACAACAGCAAGCAAAATGGGCAGTAGCTTCTTCATGTCCAACCCCTAAAACGGCAGAATGATATCAGCCACTTGCTGGCCGTATCTTGGTTGCTGAACATCCGTAATTTGCCCCCGGCCGCCGTAAGAAATGCGTGCCGCTGCGATCTTGTCGTAGGTAATCTGGTTCTGACGTGAGATATCCGCGGGTCGCACATATCCCGAAACCAGAAGCTCTCGCAGTTCGAAATTGACCCGAACCTCTTGCGAGCCCTGGATGCTCAGAACCCCATTTTGCAAAACATCGACAACTGTTGCCGCAACGCGCAAGGAAAACTTTTCATTGCGCCGGACGCTTCCATTCCCTGACGAGCTGCTGGAGGAGGTTGTGCTAACAGCCGGGTCCAGTGAAGCGCCTTCTGGCAGCTGGCTGTTGATCCGCTGTGGGATACCGACGAGCGCGGGGATGCTGAGGGATTCGTTCCCATCCCGACTGCGCGAGGTGGCGTTTGAAATCTCGGCCCGCTCATCGATTTCGATCACAACAGTCAGGATATCGCCAATCTGCTGCGCGCGTTGATTACCCAGCAGTGATTTGCGATCTGATCGCCACAAGGACGCTCGCGTCGACAAATCCGGTGAACCGGTCCTTTCCGGCAACGGCACTCGCATCATCGCGAGATGCTCATCACCATTTTGGGGCGCCTTCAAGGCCGGCGCTTTGCCCACGTTTTCCAGCCGGGCGCATCCCGTAATGGCGAGGGATAAGATGGTCGCAGCAGCAAGGACTTTTGAGTTCGAACTCGTAAGCTTCATTGGTTCTTCTTTCCAACTTGAACAGCGCCAAAAGCGTCGACAATTCCAACGACCGTCGAGCGGGAACTGAGATTCATCACTTGGATGAGGTCGCCTTCCCGGCCGCGATCTAGTGCGCGCCCTTCGGCTTCGATCGATAAT
This sequence comes from Paracoccaceae bacterium, assembly GCA_028284705.1. Classification (GTDB taxonomy): domain Bacteria; phylum Pseudomonadota; class Alphaproteobacteria; order Rhodobacterales; family Rhodobacteraceae; genus Litoreibacter. Next base: position 150,209 of record JANQRE010000013.1, read on the forward strand.
CCGCCTTGTGAGAACACAAGCAAAACCAATTGATTGCGTTCTATTAGGGCGGGTGGTGCGACGTCTCGCGCAGAGATCCTTTGACCCTTGAAGACGGTTTGGCGCGTCTCCTGTCCAATCAACGATGCCAGGTCCAATCCAAGCGCGTCCTGATCTCCGTTGACGGGCCCGCGTCTTTCCAGATCGCTTGCGGTCAATACCGTGTTCGCGCGCAGGGTGCGGGTCACGAAGATGTCGCCAGCAACACTTGCAGACGTCCAGGAGACGGACGTGCCGAGCAGAAAGCTTATAAAGACCCAAGATCTCATCGGATCTGTGTCGTCGCACTCAACATTTGGTCGGCAGCTGTGATGACTTTGGCGTTCAGCTCGTACCCGCGCTGCGCTTCGATGAGCTCGGTGATCTCCCGCACGGCATCTACAGAGCTGTCTTCCAAATATCCTTGCCGAAACACACCTAAGCCATTGGTACCAGCGGTCGAGACATTCGGCGCGCCAGAGGCGTTGGTCTCCAGAAACAGATTATCGCCAATCGCCTCGAGGCCCTTTTCGTTGGAGAACCCAGCCAGCGTGAATTGCCCCAGCAATTCCGGTTCCACACGGTCAGCGAAATAGGCGTAGAATTCGCCATCAGCGTTGATCGAAATGGACCGGGCATCCTCCGGAAGCGTTATGTTCGGCACAACCGGATATCCGTCCGAGGTTACAACCAACCCGTCGCCGGTTCGTTTGAGCCCGCCATCACGGGTATAGCCCGATATGCCGGAGGGCAGTGTGACCTCCAGATACCCCGATCCTTCGATGGCCAGATCGAGATCTCCGCCGGTTGCGCTCAACCCGCCCTGCGCCACATTGACCGAGACCGCCGTTGGTCGAACACCAAGCCCGATCTGAACCCCTGCCGGAATAAGCGTGCCATCGCTTGCGGATAGCGAACCAGCGCGGGTCACTTGCTGGTAGTGCAAATCAGCAAACTCGGCCCGCCGGGTGTTGTAACCGGTGGTCGACATGTTCGCGAGATTGTTCGAGATGACCGTCACCCGCGTCTGCTGGGCGGCCATTCCGGTAGCGGCGATTTTTAGGGCATGCATCGGGCGATCTCTCTTATCTGCGGTCGATGAGGTTCAGGATGGAACGAAGACGTGTGTCTTCACGTTCAAGAAAGGATTGGCCCATTTCGTAAGCACGTTGAACTTCAATCATTCGAGTGATTTCATTGACGGACTGGACGTTCGAGTTTTCAACGAAGCCCTGCAAAATCTTACTGTTTTCAGCCGGTTGTGGTTCTGCGTCTGTGACAAACCGCACGCCGTCTTCTCGGGTGAGATCGGCGCCCTCCGGCAATGTGACGAGGCCGATTTGTCCCACTGGAACACCATCGGCACTGATCGTGCCATCCGGCGCCACGGCGATCTGGCCCGCATCAACAGGGACAAAAACCGGCGCGTTGCCCGCATCCAAAACCGGATATCCTTCTGGAGAGACCAACTCACCATTTGGCGACGGTGTGAAACTGCCTGCGCGCGTCAGGCGAATGCCTGCCGGTGTCTCGACTTGGAAAAAACCGGCGCCTTCAATTGCGAAGTCGAATGTTCCCCCGGTTTGGGTCAATGTACCTTGCGCAAAGTTTGTGACGCGCCCGTCCGCATGGGCCATCGAGAGTGAATTCGGACCTGCCCCGATGTCTTTGACATGCTCGGCAAACAGAACGCCCTCCGATCTGAACCCCGAGGTCGCCGAATTCGCCACATTATTGGCAACCACTGACATTTCCTTCATCAGTCCCGATTGCCGCGTGATGGTCGCGTAGATGCTGTTCGACATCCGCCTAAGCTCCGGCAATCATGGGGATAATCTCGCCAGACCAAAATTCGATGAGGCTGCGGGACATAAAACTCATGCTGATCCAGAATACGGCAAGCATCGCAGCAACCTTAGGTACAAAGGTCAGCGTCATTTCTTGAATGGACGTCAGAGCCTGAAACAGACCGACGATCAGACCGACGATCAGTGCGACCGCGAGGATCGGGGTGGAGATCATCACCGAAATCCAAAGCCCCTGACGCATGATGTCGAAATACTCAGGCTCAGTGAGGATCATACCGGCATCCTCAGGATTTCCTGGTATGCCTCGACAACTTTGTCGCGTACTGCAACGGTGGTCTCGACAGCCAATTCGCTTTGCGCCAGAGCCTCGACCAAAGCATGAGGATCCACGCCGCCTGTCATCGCCTTTTCAGCCGTTGCTTCGCCGCTCGCGAGGACGTCCGCAAAAGATTTGGTCGCCTGCTCCAAAGGGTTTGATCGCGCCTCGCCGCTGGGGCGGATCGTGTCCTGCACGGTTTGATAGCCCCGTGCCGCCAGATTTGCTGAAATTTGCATGACGTCTCCTTACCGCCGAATGATGTCCATCAGAGATGATGACATCCGCCGGGCTTGTTCGAACATTTTCAGATTGGCCTCGTATCCGCGTTGCGCCTCTCGGGCGTCAGCGATTTCAATCATGAGATTGACATTGCTGCCGAGGTAATAGCCGTTTTCATCCGCCATTGGGTGTGCCGGATCATAGAGTTGAGGTAGCTCTGTTCGGTCCAAACGCACATCGCCCTGCCGGACCTCTCGAACACCGGATGCCCGATCCACGACCTCTTGAAAATCGGCCGTTTTGCGTCGGTACCCCGGTGTGTCGGTGTTTGCGATATTCTCCGACACCAATCGCAGTCGAGAAGACTGTGCCCGCAAACCACTTGCCGCTATGGATAAGACATCACTCAGACCGGCCATCGATTATCCCCTTCGCCCGATGCTTGTTTTTAGGATCGAAAGGCTTGATTGATAGATCGCGAGGGCGCGAGAATGCGCGCGTTCCGCCTCAATCGCTTTCAACGTCTCAGCTTCAATTGAAACGCTGTTTCCGTTCGGCTTTTGTTCTTGGAATTTGTCAACGTGAGACCGAAATCCGTGTGCAGGCTCGGAAATTGCGATGTGCCTTGAGCGACTTATTTTCATCGCGGAGTCGGTGCCCGATCCGTGCCGGGAGTGTTCAATATGGTCCTGAAATTTCGAGATATCGCGCGCTTTGAACCCGGGCGTGTCCATATTCGCCACATTTCTGGCGATGACGGCCTGACGCGCAGCCGCGTGCCGTGCCAGGCCGCCTGCCAGTTGAAAAATACTCAGGTTCTGTATCATTCGGGCTTCTCCCTCGAATGGCTTACACAAAGCTTTAAGGGTGATTCCTTTAGAAACCGTAAGTGACGAAAAGGAGCACCCCGTGGCAGTTACCAATTTCGACACTCTCGCATCACAGATTTCGGACCTGTCTGCCCTGACCTATTGCGGTTCCATTGTCGGGACTGAGGGTGGCCTTGTGAACGTTGCCGGTTTGAATGGCTTCGCGTCGGTCGGGGATATGGTTTTGCTTCCGACCGACCAAGGCCAGCAGTTTGGCGAGGTCGTCTCTCTCAAAAGCTCGTCCCTTGCAATTTTGCCGGCTGAGGGCACCCGTGGCTGCGCGCTCAAAGCACCTGTGCGGTTGCTTGCCGATGCCGGCATAGCCCCCGACCGATCTTGGCTTGGGCGCGTGATCGATCCGTTCGGGAACCCGCTGGATCATCGACCTATTTCGCGCGGACGGGCACCAGCACCGCTGCGAAATACGCCGCCGCTCGCTGCCGATCGCCATCGTCTCGGCCCAAGGTTGGAGACAGGTCTGGCTGCCTTCAATACGTTTCTGCCGCTTGTGGCGGGGCAAAGGCTTGGTCTTTTTTCTGGCTCTGGGATCGGGAAATCCTCGCTCCTGGCCGATCTGTGTCGGGGGGTTGAGGCAGATGTGATTGTGCTGGCGCTGATCGGAGAACGTGGTCGAGAGCTGCGGGAATTTGCAGAGGATGTGCTTGGTCCGGAGGGGTTGAAAAGAACCGTGATCATGGCGGCGACATCTGATCAATCGGCGCTGGTCCGTCGGCGCTCGGCCTGGGCGTCCATGGCGGTTGCCGAGCATTTTCGGGACCGGGGCGCGCAGGTTCTCTATCTGTGTGACAGTCTTACGCGGTTCGCGGAAGCGCATCGCGAAGTTGCAGTGTCCTGCGGAGAGGCCATGTCGGCTGGCGGCTACCCGCCGTCGACCACGCAAGCTGTCATGGAACTCTGTGAGCGCGCGGGTCCTGGCTCTGCACAAAACGGCGACATCACCGCCATCTTTTCGGTACTGGTCGCCGGGTCCGACATGGAGGAACCACTGTCGGACACGGTTCGTGGTGTGTTGGACGGGCACGTGGTCCTGGATCGCAAAATCGCGGAACGTGGCCGATTTCCGGCGATTGATGTGTTGCGGTCTGTGTCGCGCAGCCTCCCGGCTGCCGCGTCGGAAGCCGAGAACGAAATCCTCGCCAAGGCGCGACTATCCATGTCGGCATATGCCGATGTGGAACTGATGTTGCAGGCGGGTCTCTACGAGATGGGCAGCAACCCAGCTTTTGACCAGGCGATATCGGAGCGGCCCAAGATGGAAGCGTTCCTGGCACAAAAGGGCATCACCGTGGATGAGAGTTTCAGAATGCTTGAGGCTCTTCTCACGCAGAAGCAAGAAAGTGACGATACAATCTCGGGATGAGCGACGCGATCAAATACATCCAAGCCGTTGCGATTTAGGTCTTAGCCCTGCAGGAGCGTCAAGGCATTTGCAGCGCTGCTGGCGACGCTAAACTGACCGACCTGTTGTTGAAGCAGGAACTTTCTCGCGAGATCGTCGCGCATCTCCTCAGCAGCAAAGTCCTCAACCTGATCGGTTCCAAAAATGGATTGCGCGCGGTCTCTGAAGACCTCCAGTTGTTGATCGATGTCCATCGTTCCAATTGAACTCGGCAGATTCAAAGCACCCTCAAACACAGTTCTCAAAGGCGGTGTGCCAAGGATCGTGAACCATTTTGCGGTGTCGCTTGAGCTGCCTTCGGCAATCTCGGTCAACTGGCTGTCCAAACTCAAGGCCAGACGCAAATCGGTATCTTGATCCCCGACGGCGATTTCAAAGCTGTTGTTCAGGGCGCGATCCAGAATCGTGTCGGCAAAGCCCGGGCGAATGGTCTGGAGTGCCGCGGTCGGTTCAAATCCAAAAGCCGCGGAGAACTCCGGATAACGTCTGTCTGCAAGCCGATTTGACAATGCATCCTCTGACGTTGTGCCGTCCGCCAGGACCTTCTGAATGAAAAAGCGATTGTCGATGTCATCTTCCAGCCCGAATGCCGCGAGGGAGAGGCGCAATAGCGTCCGATCTGAAACGAGGTCCTCCGCGGTTTGAACCTTTGAGATGTTCTCTCGGAAGTACGCGGCCTCTCGGGAATATTGGCTGGATTGGGCAAGGACCTCTTTTTGAGCGTCCTGAGTGCGTTTCAGGAAACTCCAGCCCAGAAGGCCGCCCGAAGGTATGACCGCTGAGAAGGTCAAGGTTGCTCCGCAGCCAGAAGGCGATTTTCGCGGCTCATGAGACCGCGAAGCGCTTTCAGGGCCGGGTAGAACTTTTGATCGACTGTGTTTGTCGTCGCAGTCTCGATAATACCCCTGCTATCGGAGTCCTTAAAAACCTGGCTCAGTTGCTCAAGGCCGCGCAAGATTTGCATTTTGGCATCCGCTGGAGAGACATCCCCAGATAAAACAAGCTGCAGGATATAGCAGACGCGGCGAACCGGTGTCGTCACTTCATCCGGATGCAGGGCGTCCCGCAGTCGCAAAATATTCGCGTTTGGTGTGACGATGTTCAACCGACTGCGTCGGTCACCGTTTTCGATGACGGCGCCATTCACTAGAACGCGTTCATGCGGCCCAAGTTTGAGAACAAGACCCGTCATTATTGGGTCCCCTCCGCGATCAACCCGCGCATGATTGCGCTGTTGATTTCAACCAGAACGTCCGGATCTGCCCCATCGTTTAGCACCTTGCGCGTATGCGTTTCGGTGAACTCGGCGAGGTAGAATAGCTTTGCTCTCAAATCGGGGTCCAAGGAGTTATCTTTGTCTGCAACAGCGGCCGCGAGATGTGTCCAAAGCCGACGGTTGGCATAAAGCGCGGCCACAAAATCCCGGAAACGAGTATCGCGTTCTTTGGAGGTCGATGTCAGTGCGCGCGTGATCCGTGCAATCGCGTCGTATTCGGTTCCGCGAGGGGTGCGAATGTGGTCTTGTGCCTGTCCATATGCGGCGACGGCTTGTGCCAGTGCGGTCATGCTTTGGCCTTCTTTTTATGAGGGTGCGAGAAGATGGGGTGGATGAGAAGCGCCATGTCTGGCGCTTCTCTCAGTGATTTAACGGAAGAGTGCCAGGATACTCTGCGGTGCCTGGTTGGCGATCGACAAAGCCTGCACGCCCAACTGCTGTTGGACCTGAAGCGCCTGAAGTCGCGCGGAGGCTTCCTCCATATTGGCGTCAACCAGTGTGCCGATCCCAGACTTCAGCGAGTCGGTCAGTTTCGAAATGAATTCGCCTTGGGTCTCGATGCGGCCCTGGGCCGAACCGAACGCTGCAGCGGCATCAATCGAGTTGTCGATTAACACTTCGATGTTGTCGAGGGCTGCGTCTGCCCCGGCATTGGTGGTGACATCCAGCGCATCAAGGCCGAAGAGACCGCCAGATGCTTCGCCGCCATCCATGGCTGCGGTAGCAAGCGCCAGGTCAGTGCCGCTGTTGTCGATCTTCAGGCTAGCTTGCCCGGTCGTCGCGTCGATTGCCACCTGGGTGGTGACACCGGTCAGGCCAGCGCTGTCGATTGCAGTCTTCAGGCCGCGAGCGACATCGGCAAAGGTCTCATTTTTGCCGGCGGTGTAGAAATAGGCAGTGCCGCCGATGGATGCCTGGTAGCTGTTTCCTTCCGCAGGGCTTGCGCCGGTGGTGAAGAAAATCTCCTCAGCACGTTGATCAATCGTTCCGGACTCAGTCGTGGTATTGCCCGTCGCGACCGCGTTGATCGTTTCAATGTAGGAGTTGCCCGCGCCGCTCGTGACGCTGGAATCGTCCATCGAAAGGGCGAGCCCTTCAAAGGGCCGGGTCGACGTGACAACGATCTGGTTGGTCGAGTTGGATGTGAAGGTGACGTTGTCGAGGTCAAGTGCCTGAAGGCTCGACAACAACGCGTCGCGCGCATTCGTGGCCGTTTGGTCGGCAGCGGCAGACGTGTAGCTGACCGTTTGACCGCCAACCGAAATCGACGTGGCATCATTGGCGTCCCAATCGCCGGCGAATTCGATAACTGCGGTGTTGCCGGTCGCCGACAGAGTCCCGGTGGTGTAGGTCGAGCCAGCAGCCGCATCAAGAATCTGGCCAGACAGGTCTGTCCCGCCGGTCCCCACGCCGTTGGTGCCCGCATCGGTCGACAGATCCTGGCGGTCAATCGTGATGTTGTTTGCAACAACCGTACCGCTGCCGGTCCGGTCAAGCGACGACAGGATATCGATGGCTTCGGTGCCTTGGACGAGGTTCAGCCCGTTAAATTGTGCCGCGCCAATCACCGATTTGATCTGATCGCGAAGTGCATCGATATCCGTTTGGATCTTTTCACGGTCTACGTTTTGCTCTTGCGAGGCGACGATCTTGCCTTTGATTTCGGTTAAGAGGTCCGAAACCGTTTCCGACGCCTGACGCGCCACGGCGACGGTCGATTCACCCAGGCTCAGACTGTCCGAAATGGCTTTGAAGCCTTTAACATCTGATTCCATGACTTTGGAAATTGCCCAGAGCGCCGAGTTATCTTTCGCTGATTCAACGCGCTTACCGGTCGAAATCTCGGATTGTGCATCGGCGAGTTTCGAGTTGATCGATTTGAGTGTTTGCAGCGCAACCATCGCGCTGTTGTTGGTCAGAATACTAGACATTCTTCATTCCTTGTTGTGTGGCGTCTTCGACGCCATGACTGTTTTGACCGCGCTTTGCGGTCGCTCAGGCCATTCTGAACCATGCGTGTCGGGGCATCCCGGCTTGCGCCATCCCGAAACCACGGGACGCAAGTCGCAAAAAACGCCGAATTAGCTAATGCTGGCTTAAATTCGGGCCGCAATACCGGTCAAAATTCTTTAAAACTTAGTTCAATCAGGCGGTTGTTGAGCGCGCAGCACGGTTCACTATCAACTGCGCACTTTGACCGTCGCGCGTGTAGGTCGCGAACCCGTTCTGAGCCTCCCGCACCGCTGCGATCCGCGCCGAGGCGGCCTTCAACCCCTCAAGGGCTGAGCGATAGAGACGGTGGTTGATTTTGGATTTTTGGCGCAGGATGTCTAGCTGAGGTTTTGACAGACCGACGTCGAGGTTATCAAAAAGCTTCCGCTTCTCCTGTGCCACCGCTTCGAGTTCACGCATCTTTCCGGCAAGCAGCAGCTTTCGTTCATCCTCCAGAAGGCGCTCCAACGCATGCCCTGCATCACCCATTGCTAGGACCTTTCTGCGCTGTGGTGAGTGCTTTGAAGATTTGCTCGGCCAATCCGATCCCGCCGGCGGACACCATCGATCTTGCGTGTTCCTGCCGCAAGAATGAGCCGAATTGATCCTCTCCGATCCCGCTCGCGAAGTCCCCGGATTTGCGTTCGATCCCGCTGGTTTTCAACATTTCCGCAAGAAAAGTGGCTTCGAGTTCTTCGCTCAGATGCCGCAAGGCCGCCTCAGATTTACTGACGGGTCCCTGCAGTGCTGAAGTTGCCGAAATCTCCATGCGTGATTCCCTTCAATTTGAGCGATTTTCCTTCCCTTAACCGTTGGCCGGTAAAGATTGCGTAACTGTTGGGAGACTAAGTGAGGTTCATGTTTATGCAGAGCCAGGGTCTTCTGGCCGGACTTTTGGAGTTCGGGTCGCAAGGCAACGAGGGGGCTAAGTTAAACCGAAACCCGGATGCACAAGATGCGGACCGGTTTTTGGAGACATTGCTGGACGAACTGGAAAAAGCTCTGGACGGTAGCAACGCGCTGTCGAGGGATGATTTGCTGTCTGCGTTTTTTGGGTCGGAGGAACTTTCCCGAAAGCCTCAAGCTCCGATTCCGGAACGCGAAAAAGTAGTGCTTCCCTCAGATCGCGCAGGATTCGATTTGCCGCCTCTTCGGAGCTACGAGCCGTCTTCCAAGATACCCCTTGAGGAGATTTCGGCGGCACCAAAAATTGGGCCATCTGGTCCCCCCATTGTTCCCGGCCAACCATCGATTGCCGAGCCAGTGGCTGTGGTCTCCGGTCGAGTTTCTTCGTCAGAAGTACCTCAAACGCAAGTCAAGCCTGCGACGCCGAGTGTTGAACCCGCAATATCCATGTTGCAATCGCAACCGGCGGCCGTGGCACCTCGCCCCAGTGAGACCAGACTATTTGAGGAAGCCGTCAAAACCTTTCGGCCAGTCGGTGATGACCTTAAGCCCCAACCACCAGCCCCCACCCAGCAGTTGGACACGAAGAGCCAACCGAAGGATCGAGCACCGCCGCTCAGCGAAGACCGAGCCATACGCGCATCTGACAGCGAGATCGGCACGGCGCAAGTAGGCAGATCCCGGGAACAATCCCAAGGGGTCTCAATGCCCACTCCTATTAAATCAGACCCGGAGATGGGCGATGTAAAACCGGTCGTCGGCATGAGCCTGAGCAGAGATGTGAAACCAGACGACGTTGCAAAGACTTCGCCAGGTGAGGCGGTCGAAGGCCCAAAGACCTATCGTGCTGAAACCAACCTGGACGTTGGAAGAGAGAGAGTTGCATCTGAAACGCGCACCGCATCGGGCGCTGAGATTGCGGAAACCTCGTTGCCTCCGAAGAGGGTGGAAGCAAAACTAGAAAAAGCGCATTCCAGTCTTCCTGAGAACCCGCAGGCGAATCCTTTGAGAACGCGAGCGGATGTGCGAACCACACCGGAGCAACCAAAGACTGTTTCGGAAATCTACGTTGATGTCAGATCGAACCAAGAGCGTTCTGAGCCGATCAAAGCCCGGCATGTGATGGAGGGAGATCGTGTGCCCGATGCGGTGCCACGCATCTCCGCAACTCCAAAGCCACTGATGCCGCTTGCGACAAATCCCCTCGCTGCACCTCCTCCCTTCGCAGAAATCGTACCTCCTTCTGCGGCAACTGGATTGGAGCCGTTGAACGTTACGGGCGCGTCCTCCCCAACTGTTCCGGCTCGTGACATTCAACCGATGCCTGTCATTCCTAGCACCGCTCCAGCGCCGTCGACCGTCAACCAACCCGTTGTCATGCAGATCACACAAGCGATTGCCGGATCAGACAACGCACAGATTCAGGTGCAACTCTCTCCGGAAGAGCTTGGCTCGGTCCGCATTGTCATGTCGACACGTGAGGCGGGGATGCAGGTTGTGATATTTGCAGAGCGATCCGAAACACTGGACCTGCTGCGGCGCGATGAAGCCGGTCTCGCGGCAGATTTGGCGTCGATGGGGTTTTCGCAGAGCAACCTTAAGTTCGAACGCGAAGGTTCTGAGACCTCATTTACGCTCCCCGATGACAGTGACGAACCAGCGCCTGAGATTAGCCACGCAGATGTGGCAGTTTCTCTGGAACCCATCCACCTGTCCGGGCTGGACCTCAGGCTCTAGTTAAGGAGGCTTATCATGGAAATACAATCAACGACTGCGCTCAACCCGGTGTCCACGAACGCCAGTCAAGAGACCGTTATCAATTCCGATTTTGAGACCTTTCTCGTCATGCTCACGGCGCAGATGGAAAACCAGGATCCTCTGAACCCACTTGATTCACAGGATTTCGCAACACAATTGGCAACGTTTTCCGGGGTTGAGCAGCAGGTTAAAACGAATGAGCTTTTAGAGAATCTCGCGGCACAAATGGTGACCGCTGATCTTGCGGAGATGTCGCGTTGGGTCGGCATGGAAGCACGCATGGCGGTGCCTGCGAGCTTCTCAGGGGAGCCGATCGAAATCGTTCAGAATCCACCGGTCTTTGCTGACAGCACTGATTTGGTTGTTAGGAATTCCGCGGGAGATGTGGTGCAGCGGGTTTCAATTCCTGTCAGCGATGCACCCTTTTTTTGGGACGGCAAAGACACCAATGGCCTTGAGTTTCCGCCGGGTGATTACAGTTTTTCGGTCGAGGCGTTTTCCAATGGAGACGTGATCGATGTCCATACGCCCGACATTTTTGCTCGGATCGCAGAGGTGCGTACGCTACAGGGCCAAACGATCGTGGTTCTTGAAAGCGGAGCCTTGTTTCCCTCGTCCAATGTGACGGGTTTGAGGTAGAAAACCTAGCTCAGGAGGATACCGGCAAAGACAATGCTGCTGAGTGCGACGCCCAACAGGAAATATTTCAGTCGGGTGCGCTTCCGCGGTGGTGAGTGGGCGGTTTCACCGACCAATTGTTGCCGCAGGGCCTTTTCAGTGAGTTGCGGCAGCTTCGGGCCGAACCGCGCCAAAACACGGCCAGTTGCGATTAAATCGTTTACAAGAGCGCGCGGACCCACATTCTGCTTGATGTAATCCTCAACAACCGGACGCGCGACCTCCCAGATATTGGTTTGCGGATACATCGTCCGGGCGACCCCTTCGACAACCACCATGGTGCGTTGTAGCAGGATCAGCTCGGTGCGCGTTTCCATCCCGAACCGTTCGGTCACTTCAAAGAGATAATTCAGAAGCCGTCCCATCGAAATCTGGGTGGCATCCATCCCGAAAATCGGTTCCCCCACGGCCCGCAGGGCCTGCGCGAAGGCATCGATATCGCGGTCTGCGGGTACATATCCCGCCTCGAAATGCACCTCGGCGACCCGTCGGTAGTCCTTGCGGATAAAGCCGATCAGAATTTCCGCGTAGACCCGGCGCGTATATTCATCAATCCGCCCCATAATGCCAAAATCATAGGCGATGATGTCACCGTTTGCGCTGACTTTGAGATTGCCCTGATGCATGTCAGCGTGGAAATACCCATCGTTTAGGGCTTGGCGCAAAAACACCTGCAAAACCCGTTCGGCCAGTGCCTTTCGGTCATGACCTGCCGCAGCAATTTCATCGGTATTTCCGTAAGGAATCCCTTCGGCCCATCCCATCGTCATCACGCGGCGTTCGGATTGGAAAAAGTAGGTTTTGGGCACAAGGAACCCGGCGTCCTCAGCAGCGGTCGCCGCATATTCACCCGCCGCTGCCGCTTCGAGGCGCAAATCCAATTCGCCCCTCACAACACCATCGAAATGCTTGATCACATCTGTCGGGCGTAGGCGCCGGGAAGCGGGGGACAAAAGCTCAATGATCGAGGCGGCGAAGTAGAACGCATCGATGTCCTTGCGGAACGCTTTTTCGATCTTTGGTCGCAGGACCTTCACGGCGACCGCTTCGCCGGTCTCGACCAGCTGCGCCTTATGGACCTGCGCGATGGATGCTGCCGCAACGGGCTCGGAAAACTCTGAAAAGACTGCGTCGAGCGGTTGTTCCAGCTCGTTTTCGATCATCGCCTTCGCGACATCGGTGGGGAAGGGCGGTAACTTGTCCTGTAGCACGCGCAATTGCACTGCCAACTCATCACCCACAACATCGGGGCGGGTGGAGAGGACCTGACCAAATTTGATGTAGGCGGGCCCGAGCGCGGTGAGCGCGCGGGTCGCTGGCGGCATGGAAGGATCACCCTTGGCGCCCAGAAACTGGAACGGTTTGCCCAGGACTCTGGCCACAAATCGTAAGGAAGGCGGCGCGCGAAAGGCGTCGAGCACGATCGGCATCGCACCGGTGCGCTCCAGCGTCGCGCCGGTTCGGATCAGCCGCCATATGTTATGGGGTCCGCGCACTCAGATTTTCCAACCCGAATGCAAAGCCGCGACGCCGAAGGTCATATTGCGATAATCGACGCGTTCGAAGCCGGCCTCGCGGATCATCGTCGCAAAGCGTTCCTGATCGGGAAATTGGCGGATCGACTCCACAAGATATTGATAGCTGTCGCGGTCGCCCGCGATCACTTGGCCCATGCGCGGGATCACATTGAAGGAATAGAGGTCATAGGCTTTTTGCATCATCGGGTTCGGCAGTTGCGAAAACTCCAGAACCATCAGACGCCCGCCCGGGCGCAGAACCCGAAACGCCTCCGCCAGAGCATCGGCGATCCTCGTCACATTCCGAATGCCAAAACTGATCGTGTAGACATCAAAGCTGTTGTCTTCGAACGGCAGAGCCATTGCGTCGCCGACGATCCAGTCCAGCCGGTCTGACAAGGCCTCTGCTTCGGCCCGCTTGCGCCCCTCGATCAGCATGGATTCCGTCATGTCGAGCACGACGGCCTCAGCCGCCCCGGCGCGTTTGAGAAACCGAAAAGCAATGTCACCGGTCCCGCCCGCGACGTCCAAAAGACGCTGGCCGGCGCGCGGTGCGAGCCAATCCATCATCGCATCTTTCCACAGGCGATGGATGCCCGCCGACATCACGTCATTCATGACGTCATATTTCGACGCCACATTGGTGAAGACGCCATGCACCATGCCAGCCTTTTGGTCCTCCGGCACGTCCGTGTAACCGAAATGCGTGGTTTTCTCGCTGTCCTGTGTCATCTGGCCTTGCGATCCTTTTGGTCTGACCCTCCTTATAGGTGCGAAGTGGGGCGTGACAATGCGACCCTTGTGGCCAAAAGAGGGAAAAAGTGCCGGAACTTCCAGAGGTTGAGACGGTCAGGCGCGGGCTTGTTCCCGCGATGGAGGGTCAGGTTATCGCGCATGCCGAGCTGCGGCGCCCCGACCTCAGATGGCCGTTTCCAGAAGGCATGGCTGATCGTCTTACAGGGCAGACAATCCGGCGTTTGCGTCGTCGCTCAAAGTACATTCTTGTTGATCTGAGTTCTCAAGAAACACTGCTCATCCATCTGGGTATGTCCGGACGCATGTTGATTTCCGGCGATCCCACGGCACAGTTCCATCGCGATCATCCACCGGTCGAGAAACATGACCATGTCATTCTCGATATGGGCCAGGGTGCACGGATCACTTTCAATGATGCACGCCGGTTTGGGGCAATGGATTTGTTCCCGACGGCTGAGGAAGACGCCCATTGGCTGCTGGAGAGAATCGGACCCGAACCGCTCGGGAACAGTTTTGACGCAGATTACCTGCACCAGCAGTTGAAGGCGAAAAAGAGCCCGATCAAATCGGCGCTTTTGGATCAACGGGTCGTGGCGGGTCTGGGCAATATATATGCCTGCGAAGTTTTGCACCGGACAGGCATTTCGCCGAAACGCATCGCATCGCGGATTTCACAGGATCGCGTCGCCAGTTTGGTACCCGCGATCCGCGATGTTCTGACGGAAGCGATCGAGGCGGGCGGGTCTTCCTTACGCGATCACCGGCAGGCCGATGGCGAACTTGGGTATTTCCAACACAATTTCGCCGTCTATGACCGGGAGGGTGAGCGTTGCCCGAAGGACGGTTGCGACGGCACTATCCATCGAATTGTCCAATCAGGCCGCTCGAGTTTTTATTGCACGACTTGCCAAAGATGATTTGCCCCGCCCCGGATCGGTGGTAATTCAGAAGTTCTGTCAGGCCACGAGGGAACACGACATGGCTTTCAAGACAATCATAGTTGAGATCGAGGATCACATCGCCACGATCCGCCTGAACCGACCCGACGCGCTAAATGCGCTCAATCAGGAGTTGCTGGGCGAATTGATGCAGGCGCTGAAGGAAGCGGAAGCCAACGACAAAGTTCGCTGTATCGTGCTGACGGGGTCAGACAAGGCATTCGCGGCTGGGGCTGACATCAAGGAAATGGCGGAAAAGACATTCGTCGATGCGTTTGCCGATGACTTCTTTGCCGGGTTCGCCGAGGATTTCCTGCGGCTGCGCAAACCGATCATCGCCGCGGTTTCTGGCTACGCGCTTGGCGGCGGATGCGAGCTTGCAATGATGTGTGATTTCATTGTTGCCTCTGACACCGCCAAGTTCGGTCAGCCGGAAATCAATCTGGGTGTGATGGCCGGGATGGGAGGCTCGCAGCGCCTCGCGCGTTTTGTCGGCAAGTCCAAGGCGATGGATATGAACCTGACAGGCCGGTTCATGGATGCCGAAGAAGCAGAGCGGTCAGGTCTTGTCAGCCGGGTTTTCCCGGCGACGAAGCTCGTGTCCGAGACCCATGCGATTGCCGCGAAGATTGCCGAGAAATCCATGCTGACGACAATGGCAATCAAGGAAGCGGTCAATCGAAGCTACGAGACGACGTTGCGTGAGGGTCTGCTTTTCGAGCGTCGTGTCTTCCACTCACTCTTTGCCAGCGATGACCAAGCCGAAGGCATGGCTGCCTTCATCGAAAAGCGCGAACCTCAATTCCGCGACAAATAAGGGCTTCCCTTGCGGCGCCAAACCCCTTAAAGACCCGCCATCCATGCGCGTGAGGTCCGCCAAGACCGGAATCACCTGGTAGCAAACCCAGGGTCGGGCCAATCCGTGCTGCAAATTTGAATTGACCCGACTGAGAAGGGAAACCACATGGCGAATTCGCCCCAAGCCAAGAAACGCGCCCGTCAGAACGAGCGTCGTTTTGCCGTCAACAAAGCGCGCCGCTCGCGCATCCGCACATATCTGCGCAAAGTCGAGGAGGCGATTGCCTCGGGTGACGCTGCGGCAGCCAAGGATGCCCTGAAGGAAGCACAGCCGGAACTGATGCGCGGTGTCACCAAAGGTGTGCTGCATAAAAACACCGCAGCGCGAAAAATGTCGCGTCTGTCTGCACGCGTGAAAGCCCTCGGCTGAACGCCGCTGCGTTAACTAAAAAAATGAAAACGCGGTCCCAGGGCCGCGTTTTTTCTATTTTCAAAGCCTTAGGCGACGGCCTTCACGAGCCCGTCAGATTCGATTTCATATAACGCCCGAGTCAAGCGCGAAGATCAGTTGCGATGGCGCCCTGTGACTCGCTAGGTTCCTCAAGCGATTCACTTCGTCGGGGGACACTAAGGGATGAGCACGGACAAGGGTCCGCGTGTTTCTGAGCTGCTGCCAAATGAAACATGGGACGCACTGGCAAAGGATCCAGGTTCCGTGCTGTTCGACGTCAGGACTAAGGCCGAATGGGGCTTTGTGGGAACACCTGATCTGTCGGAGCTGGGGAACAAGATGCACTGCATCGAGTGGGCTCAGTACCCTGATATGTCTGTCAATCCGCGCTTTGTGGCGGAGGTGAAAGAAGCGCTCGGCGGTGCCACTCCGTCGCAGCTGTTCTTCATCTGCCGTTCGGGCGCACGGTCATTGCGTGCTGCTGAGACCGTCTCAAATGAGCTCAATGATGCGGGTCACGTCTGCGACTGCATCAATGTGGCTGAGGGATTTGAGGGTGATTTGGATCCGCAGAAGCATCGGGGGGGCCTCAATGGTTGGAAGGCCCGCGGATTGCCCTGGAGGCAGTCTTGAACATTGAGAAACGGGTTGGAAATGACAAATGACACATGGGGACAGGTTAAAGATGCACTTCGGAATTCGGTCGGACAAAATAATTTCGTAACGTGGATCGAGCCCCTCGAATTTGTCGGTTTCGAAAACGGTGTTGCTGAGTTTCAGGTTGCCACATCCTTTCAGGGCGATTGGGTGTCCCGCAATTTCGGCGAACAGATCAAATATCAGATCGGCAAGCAGGGGCATGACGTCTCGCGTCTGATCTTCTCCGTCCCTCGCCGGAAGACGGCTGCCACCAAGCTTGAAGCTCCAACACGCCCGCCGAAGAAACTGGCGACTATCCCACCCGGCACCGCCGATGCGCTTCTCGGCGCGCCGCTCGACAAACGTTTCACCTTCGACCGCTTTGTTGTCGGCAAACCGAACGAGCTGGCTCATGCCGCTGCGCGTCGGGTTGGTGAAGGCGGTCCTGTCACCTTCAATCCGCTCTTTCTCTATGGCGGCGTTGGCTTGGGTAAGACTCACCTGATGCACGCCATCGCCTGGGAATTGCAGGAACGCTCGCCTGAGTTGAAAGTCGTCTACCTGTCGGCCGAGCAGTTCATGTACCGCTTCATCCAGGCGCTGCGTGACAAGCAGATGATGGATTTCAAGGAGCTTTTCCGCTCTGTCGATGTGCTGATGGTCGATGATGTGCAATTCATCGCAGGCAAGGAGAGCACGCAGGACGAATTCTTCCATACATTCAATGCGCTGGTGGATCAGAACAAGCAAATCATCATCTCTGCCGATCGCGCGCCAGGCGAAATCGACGGGCTTGAGGAGCGCATCAAATCGCGTCTGCAATGGGGTCTGGTCGTCGACCTGCATCCGACCGATTACGAGCTGCGCCTCGGCATTCTGCAGAAGAAAGTCGAGGGTTACCGCGCGCAATACAAAGACCTCGAGATTTCTGATGGGGTGCTGGAATTCCTCGCCCACCGCATCTCCACCAATGTGCGCGTGCTCGAAGGCGCGCTGACCCGGCTCTTTGCCTTCGCTTCCTTGGTGGGGCGCGAGATTACGCTTGATATGGCGCAACAGTCGCTGGCCGACATCCTGCGCGCGTCCGACCGCAAGGTCACGATGGACGAGATCATGCGCAAGACCTGCGACTACTACAATGTGCGCATGTCCGACCTTCTGTCGCCCAAACGCTCCCGCAATATCGCGCGCCCGCGGCAGATGGCGATGTATCTGGCAAAGCATCTGACGCAGCGCTCTTATCCGGAGATCGGCAAACGTTTTGGTGGGCGTGACCATACCACGGTGATCCACGCCGTGCGCAAGATCGAGGAGCTGAAAGCGCAGGACAGCCAGGTCGCCGAGGACGCGGAACTTCTGCGGCGGATGCTGGAGGCTTGACGCCCCACGCAGTTCGACGGACAGTCCAAAATTAACCATTGCATTGGCGGGCGGAGAGGATACCTTCTCCGCCCCGGCTGCCTTCAAGGACCCGGGATAAGAAGAGGGATGTGAGCGATGAAGATCAGTGTCGAGCGCGGCGTGCTGCTGAAAGCCGTGGGACAGGCGCAATCGGTGGTGGAGCGTCGCAACACGAT
>JANQRE010000016.1 GCA_028284705.1 Paracoccaceae bacterium
AGCCTCCCCCAAACCCCCTCCGAAGTATTTTTGAAACATGGGAAGAGGCGAGGCGGGCCCGAAAGGGCGCGATGAGCGGCGTCGCTTAAGCGAGCTGCAACAGGTCCCAGCGGTTGCCGAACGGGTCCTGGAAGACCGCAACTGTGCCGTAACTTTCATGGCGCCGGTCTTCCTCGAATGTCACGCCAGCCTTGAGAAGCCGCGCGTGATCCGCGTCGAAATCGTCCGTGTGCAGGAAGAAGCCTACGCGACCACCGGTCTGGTTGCCGATGGCGTCCGCTTGTTCCGGACCCTCAGCTTTCGCGAGCAGCAGCTGGGTCTCGCCACCGGGTGGCGCCACAAGCACCCAGCGTTTGGTCTCGGAGAGCGGGATATCAGCGCGCAGTTCAAACCCGAGCTTGCCCACATAAAAGTCGATCCCGGCCTCATAGTCGGGCACGACCAACGTCACAGCGTGGAGATGCATTTACCCCTCGGTGGGTCGTGTATCGGGTAGGGAGATGCGCGCCACCTGCTCGGCAATCGGATCAACCGAGAGCGGATGGGTGTCAGCGCTGTAATCGGTGCCGTCGGCGATATCTTCCCACTCGGCGCCGCGGAACACCTCCAGCGCTTTGAAATTCGCCTTGTAGCCCATCTTCGACGAGCCCGGCACCCAATAGCCGAGATAGACGTAAGGCAGGCCAGCCTCCTGGGCGATCTTCACATGGTCGAGGATGATATAGGTGCCAAGCGAGGCGCGGGCGCGCTCCGGTGTGTAGAAGCTGTAGACCATCGAGAGCCCGTCATCGAGCACATCGGTCAGGCAGGTCGCAATAAGTTCCGGTTCCTCGCCGCTGCGGTCCCAATATTCGATCACGCGGCTTTTGACCGGCGTCTCTTCGATCATCGCGGCAAATTCGAAGATATCCATATCCGCCATGCCACCGTCAGCGTGGCGGTCATCGAGATAACGGCGGAAGAGATCGAACTGGTCCTCGGTGGCCCAGGGGCTCGTGGCCTCGCGCTCCAGCATATTGTTGCGTTTCAGGCAGCGCCGCTGGCTCTTGGAGGGCTCGAAATCGGCCACCCGGATACGCGCCGACAGACAGGCCGAACATTCCGCGCAGGACGGGCGATAGAGCACGTTCTGCGAGCGCCGGAAGCCCTGTTTGGAGAGCGTGTTGTTCAGTGTATTGGCATGTTCGCCCTGCAGGGCGGTGAACAGCTTTCTCTCCCGGCGGCCGTCCAGATACGGACAGGTCTGCGGCGCAGTCACATAGAACTGCGGGGCAACGGGAAGAGTGTGGCGCATGGAACGCGTGCTCTGATAGTCAAAATCGCGGTCAGCCTAGCAAGCGAATAGGGGTCGGACAAACTCTTTTTGGCGCGTTTGTCCAAGCTGTTACCTCAACTGCTGCGATTCATTGCAACCACCCCTGTGAGCATATCATGCAGGGATTGTCCGCGGGCCGAACCCAGCATCAAACCGATGGAGATCAGTTGCAGGATCACGGAGGCCGTGGCGATCAGATAGGTGATCGTGTGCAACGTGGCCAGCGAGCCATCCAGCTGCTGACCCTCATGGGTGCGAAACTCGATATTGAAAAGCTTCATGCCCGGGGTGGCAGAGCTGCTTGCAATCGTGCCGATCCGGTAAACGACATTCACCACCAGAAAGATCAGCGGAAAGAAGAACCAGCCGATGAACAGCGGCAGGGTGGCCAAGGCGGCAGAGATCACCGCCACGGCAAGCGTGTCCACAAACCAGGCAAGACCGCGTTTGATGGCCACACCATCATAGAACCCAGGGGAGGTCTGGGGATCGGGCAGGGCGGAGAAGGGGGTGTCGGACATCGGGTTTTCCGTGGGCTTTCTAGTCTGGTTGGGAGAGATATGGGGATGGTCCCCGATCAGTACAATCGGAGACCTCATGTGTTTTCAGAGGCGCTTAGGCGTCGTCGGATTTCGCTGCTGCGGCGCGTTCGTCCATGAACTGGTCGAACTCGGATTTGTCCTTGGCGTCCCTCAGACGCTCCAGAAACTCTTCGAAAGCGCGCTGTTCGTCTTCGAGACGCTTCAGCATGTCTTCCTTGTAGCTGTCGAAAGCGGTGTTGCCGGAGGATTTGAACCCGCGGGACATTTTGCGGGAATGGGAACGGCGGGCGCAGGGGGCGTTGAACATGCGTTTGCTCCAGATCATATAGGCAAGAAGGGCGAGACCAATCGGCCAGAAGAGAATGAAGCTCAGAACCATGGCCGCGATCCACGCGCCTTTGCCGCGTTCATCGAGCCACATCTCGGCACGGCCAAACCACGAGGTAGATTGGGTTGCGACGGTGGTCATTTATGTACTCCTGTAAGTCGGGTTAGGGGGTTAATATTGTCCTGTGTCGGGATGTGAATGTTATTCACATTTACATATTTGGGGTCTGCAATGCGTTTGGTCAAGGGAAACCGTACGAAAAATCGTGCAGACGACCTATTCAGGAATGAATATGGGCGCGGAGAGGGAGTAAAACCCCTTTAATCCAAGCCCTCATGGCGGTCGAACCCGGCGGTATTTCCCGCGCGGGCATCCGCATGGGCACCGGCCATTTGACCAACGACGACCCCAACCTCACCGGCATTCAGCGCGGTATCCCATTCCTCGGGCGTTGCGTTCTGCCAATCATTGGCGGTGATCACCAGCGCGGTCATCGTCGTCAAGGCGCCGAACGTATCGGTCATGATATTCGCACCACGCGCGATCCGCTGCCGAAGCATGATCGTCGGCAACATCCAGGCGCTGCATTCGCCGCCCTCATAGGCCTGTCGCTGTAACATCGGCTGCAACTGGCTGGGTCGGTGGGGATGGGTGCCGTGGGCGCGCATATGGTTATAGATGGCTTGGGTCGGCGTCTCGCCACTGTGCAGCCGCCGCTCGATCTGATCGGCATGCCGACGCCAGCCAATCCGGGCCGCCGTCCATCTGTCTTGGGTCCGGCGCTGCATGCCCAGAACCGAGTCCGGATCGAACCGCACATGGATCGCATTGTCGCCGGCCAGTTTCAGACTGCCGCCAAATCTGCGCAGCAAATCCGGGTGAAAATCTGAAATTGCCGCCTCATAGTACAAACTGCCCGCATGGCGCAGATACTGTTGAAATTCCATGTCTAAACTCTCCGTCGCTGAGTTCGTGGTACATACGAAGTCGCGCGTTCCCTTGGGTAAGCTGCCTGATCTAAGGCTTCTGGTCAAAGAAAAAGGGGCGCTCCCGGCCAGGAGCACCCCCTCAAGAGAGTTGGTTTGCGTGGCTTAGGACGTCAGCTCATACCCCCGTTCGCCATGGGAGCTGAGATCAAGGCCGGTCACCTCGTCCTCTTCCCCGACGCGGATCGGGAAGATCGCTTTCACCACCAGCACAATCGCCACGGTGATCACGATCGTCCAGATGCCGACCACGACAAGGCCACCGAGCTGTGCTGTCCAATCGGCATGACCAAAGACGGCGAGCATGATGATACCGAACATGCCGCCAATGCCGTGCACGGCGAAGACGTCCAGCGTGTCGTCGATTTTCATCGCGTCCTTCACAACGCCGCACATGATCTGGCAGAGCACACCCGCGACAGCACCGATGATCAGCGCTTCCACAGGACCGACAGAGCCCGAGGCCGGGGTGATTGAGGCCAGACCCGCAATCGTACCCGTGACCATGCCCACAAGCGAGGCCTTGCCGTAGCGGATGCGTTCATAGAGCGCCCAGGTCAGCGAGGCCGTGGCGGCGGAGATATGGGTGACCGTCAGGGCCATCGCAGCAGAGCCGTTGGCGGCCAGTTCCGAGCCACCGTTGAAGCCAAACCAGCCGACCCAGAGCATCGCAGCACCAATCATGACCATGCCCGGGTTATGCGGCGGTTTGGATTTGTCTTTGCGCTGACCCAGGAAGAAAGCGACCACAAGGGCGGCGAGACCCGCGGTCTGGTGCACGACGATGCCGCCCGCAAAATCGTTCACACCTTCTGCGAAGAGGGCACCTTCACCGCCTGCCAGCAGACCGCCACCCCAGATCCAGTGAGCGACCGGCGCGTAGCAGATCAGCATCCAGAGACCGGAGAAGGTGAGCACGAAGGCAAAGCCGATCCGCTCAACATAGGCGCCGACGATCAGCGCCGGTGTGATGATCGCAAACGTCATCTGAAAGGCGAAGAACAGAACTTCGGGGATGTTTCCGGCGGCGGTATCCTCGGTAACGCCAGCTAAGAAGGCTTTGCCTAACCCGCCCCAAAACGCGTTGCCGTCGCCGAACGCGATAGAGTACCCCGCCGCGAGCCAGAGCACGCTCATCAGACAGGCAATCGCGAAACACTGCATGAAGACGCTGAGCACATTGCGCGCCCGCACTAGCCCGCCATAGAACAGCGCAAGCCCCGGCAAAGTCATGAACAGCACCAGCGCCGTGGCGACGATGATCCAGGCGGTATCCGCTCCAACCATTGTGAATTCCCCTCATTGGTTATTTTGCGGCTCAAAAAGCGCGCAAACCGCCTAAAGAAAAGTCACTGGGGCCGGTTTGGCGCGCAGAATGCAGGC
This sequence comes from Paracoccaceae bacterium, assembly GCA_028284705.1. Lineage (GTDB taxonomy): Bacteria > Pseudomonadota > Alphaproteobacteria > Rhodobacterales > Rhodobacteraceae > Litoreibacter. The sequence goes on from JANQRE010000016.1 coordinate 4,555, forward strand.
AGATTCCGAAGTGATGAATTTTTAGGCAATAAATGCGGGATATGCCTAAAAAGCGTTCAAATCGCGGATTGCAGAAGTTTGAGCGCGTGGTCACACGCCGCCTGCCGGACCTGTACCCGACCAAGCGCGCCGAACTCCACGGTCTCGGTTTTTGCTGGCCCGCTGCCGTGCGCGATGCCGAAGCATACGCGCCCTTCCGGCTTGAATTCCGAGCCGCCGGGGCCGGCAATTCCTGTTACGGAGACGACCAGATCGGCCTCTGAGTGGGTGAGCGCTCCAAGGGCCATTTCGGCGGCGACCTCTTCCGAGACGGCTCCGTGGGCCTTCAGCGTGGCTGGTTTGACGCCAAGCATCGCCATCTTCGCGTCATTGGAGTAAGTAACGAAACCGCGGTCAAAGACATCCGAGCTTCCTGCGATGTCAGTGAGCGCCGCTGCGATCATGCCGCCAGTGCAGCTTTCAGCCGTCGCGATGCGCAGGCCTTTCGTCCGCGCGGCCTCAAGAAGCTCAGAAACCATGGGCAATCCGCGCGGCGATCAACACCACGCCTCCGGCAGCGATCCCGGCAAAAACATCATCCAGCATCACGCCCAAAGCGTCTCCGCGCTGATCCGCCCAACCGATGGGGCCGGGTTTCCAGATGTCAAAGAGGCGGAAGGCGAGAAAGGCGGTGAGAACTCCGGGCCAAAGCGCCCAGAAGCTGGCCTCCATCACCGTCGCGCCAATCGAGATGGGGAGAAGCGCGATCCATTGGCCGACCAACTCGTCCACCACGACCTCGGAGGGGTCATGATCATCGCCATCAGCGATGATCTGGCCGGTGGCCCACCAACCTTTAAAGAAACCGGCGATAATGCCGATGGCGAGCAGGATCGGCCCGCCGATGAGATGGATGATCCAGGCAAAGGGCACCGCGACGGCTGAGCCCCAGGTGCCGGAGGCGGGTTTCAGATGGCCGACATAAAAGACCGTGCCAATGAGCTGTGCGATCATAATGCCACCAGAGTTGCCGTGGCCATGCAGGCGATGCCTTCGCCGCGACCGGTGAAGCCAAGGCGCTCCGATGTCGTGGCCTTGACGCTGATGCGGGATGCCTCAATTCGCAGCAATTCCGAGAGCTTAGCGCGCATTTCTGATGTATGCGGTCCAATTTTAGGAAATTCGCAGATCAGCGTGCAGTCGATATGGGTGATGGTGAAGCCGCGCTCCGTTGCGAGGTCGCGCGCGTGCTCCAGAAAGATGTGACTGGCCGCCCCTTGCCATTGCGGATCGGAGGGTGGGAAGTGTTGGCCGATGTCACCTTCGGCCAAAGCGCCATAGATCGCATCGGTGATCGTATGCAGGCCCACATCGGCGTCGGAGTGGCCCTGCAAACCGCGGGAATGCGGTATTTCTACACCGCATAGAATGACGTGATCGCCCTCACCAAAACGGTGCACGTCAAAGCCATTGCCGGTGCGAATATCCATCTGCGGCTCCAGATAAGCGGCGGCGCGGGCAAAATCCTCCGGGCCGGTGATTTTCAGGTTGCATTCATCGCCCGGAACGATGGTGACAGACAAGCCCGCTGCCCGCGCCACCTCCACGTCATCCGCCGCCTCGCCTGGATGCGCTTCATGCGCCGCCCGGATTGCGTCGGCATGAAATCCTTGCGGTGTCTGTGCACGAAAGAGGCCGCTGCGGTCCTGAACGCCGGTGACCTCGTGATCGGCTCCGGTCCAAAGTGCATCGGTGACGGGCAGGGCGGGCGCGGCCCCGGCAGCCTCGCTGAGGGCATCGATCACCCGGTCGATGACCTTAGAAGGTACGCAAGGTCGAGCCGCGTCATGGATGAGGATTGCTGTGCAACCCTCTGAAACGGCTGCAATCCCTTGCTTCACTGATTGATCTCGGGTTTTGCCCCCGGTCACAGTCACAAAGTTAAGCCCCAATCTTTCCGTATCGGCGGGAACACTGCCATCCGCCGGGCAGACCAATACCAGTTCAGAGATGTCTGGATGCCGGGCGAATGCGCGCAGGCTCCATTCCGCGACGGTAAATCGCCCGATTTTCTGGAATTGTTTTGGTATCTCGCCGCCCGCGCGCAGGCCTTTGCCTGCGGCCACAATCACGGCGGCAATTTTGCGGGTTTTCGGACCGGTCATGCAAAACTGCATAAAAGGCGGGCGGGGAATAGACAATGGCCGGGTGTAGTGTGCCTAAAATTTAGGCATTCTATGATCGAGCGCTTTGAAATCATGTGATTTCATTGTGTTTTTAGGCCTGTCGCGCTACCTCCAAGAGGTGCACAAGGATTAGGCATGTGAGCATTCAACTGGCAGACAGGCGGCTCGATCCACCGGTTTTTCTGGCCCCATTGGCCGGGATCACCGATTTGCCGTTTCGCAACCTGGTCGCCAGCTTCGGGGCCGGGCTTGTGGTGTCGGAGATGGTTGCCAGTCAAGAGATGGTGCAGGCCAAGCCTGGTGTGCGCGAACGCGCCGAACTTGGATTTGGTGTGGAAAACACCGCCGTGCAGCTTGCAGGCCGTGAAGCGCATTGGATGGCCGAGGCGGCGCGGCAGGTGGAGGGCAACGGCGCGAAGCTGATCGACATCAATATGGGCTGCCCGGCGAAAAAGGTCGTGAACGGCTATTCCGGCTCGGCGCTCTTGCGCGATCTCGACCACGCGCTGACGCTGATCGAGGCCGTGGTGGATGCGGTCAGCGTGCCGGTGACGCTGAAAACGCGGCTTGGTTGGGACGACGCTCTGCTGAATGCCCCGGCACTTGCGAAACGTGCCGAGTCGACAGGCATTTCGATGATCACGATTCATGGCCGCACACGGTGCCAGTTCTACAAGGGGCACGCCGATTGGGCCGCGATCCGGGCGGTGAAGGAGGCGATCTCGATCCCGGTGATCGCCAATGGCGACATTACAGATAGCGCCAAGGCGCGGGAGGCGCTGAAGCTCTCTGGCGCCGATGGCGTGATGATCGGACGGGGCGCGCAGGGCCGACCGTGGCTTCTGGCGCAGGTCGCGGCGAATCTGGGCCATGCACCGGCGCCGAGGGTCCCTGTCGGGAGCGATTATGTGGAGATGGTGGCGGGCCACTACGAGGACATGCTGCATTTCTACGGTGCCGAACTAGGCAACCGCGTCGCGCGCAAACATCTGGACTGGTACATGGACGAGGCGGGCACACCAACGGGGCTGCGCCGCGACGTGTTGACCTCGCGCGACCCCAAAGCGGTGTTGGAACGCTTGCCTGAGGCTCTGCTGATGGAGGCGCAGGCCGCATGAGCAAAGGGTTTTTCGACACGCTTTGGATTTCGCTGCCGATCCCGGCCATCGTGGTCGATCAGGAGAACAAGATCGCCGAGGTGAACCCGACAGGTGAGACTTTCCTGAACGCCTCGGCCAAATCGCTGCGGGGCGCGCCGGTCTGGGACAAATTGCATGTCGATGCACCGCTGGATGAGGCGGTGTTGCGGGTGCGGCGCTCCAACTCCTCGCTGTTTGTGAACACCGTTGATGTGGGGTCAGGTGAGAAGCCGCCGGTGCTGTGTAACGTGCAAATCTCCACGCTCATGGACCGGCCAGGCTATGTGCTGATCCTGATGGAGCCGCGCGAGATTGCCGACAAGATGGGCCGCGCGATGCAGACGAAATCCGCGGCGCGTTCGGCCATCGGCATGGCCGAGATGCTGGCCCATGAGATCAAGAACCCGCTCGCGGGGATCACCGGAGCGGCGCAGCTTTTGGGCATGAATCTGAGCGGTGATGATGTGGAGCTGACCGATCTGATCGTTGCGGAGAGCCGCCGTGTCGTGCAATTGCTCGATCAGGTGGAACAGTTTGGCAACCTGCGCCCACCGGAGCGCAAGCCTGTGAATATTCATGATATTCTCGACCGGGCGCAGAAATCTGCGGCGGTTGGATTTGCCGCGCATATGAAGCTGCGGGAGATTTATGACCCCTCGCTGCCCTCGACTTTTGCCGATGCCGATCAGCTATTGCAGGTCTTTCAGAACCTTCTGAAAAACGCGGCGGAGGCGGCGGACCCGGCGGGTGGGACGATCATCGTACGCACCTTCTATGAGACGACCCTGCGGGTTGAACGGCCCGATGGGTCGCGGCGTGCGGTGCCGTTGCAGATCGAGATCGAGGATGACGGGCCCGGACTTCCGCCTGATCTGGCGGGCGATGCGTTCGAACCCTTTGTCTCGGGCCGTGAGAACGGTACCGGGCTGGGGCTGGCACTTGTGTCAAAAATCATTGCTGAACATGACGGCTGGATTGCCGTCACCTCGGTGCCCGGACGCACCGTTTTTCGCATTTCATTGCCGGTGGCCTCGGCCAAGGATATCGGCGAACACCCCGAATTGGAGAGCTAAATGGACGGAACAGTTCTTGTCGCAGATGATGACCGCACCATCCGCACCGTGCTGACGCAGGCGCTGACGCGGGCAGGGTGCAAGGTACATGCCACCTCGTCACTCACCACGCTGATGCGGTGGGTCGGAGAGGGCAAGGGCGATCTGGTGATCTCGGATGTGGTGATGCCTGATGGGAACGGGCTCGAGATGCTGCCCAAGATCACCGATGAGCGGCCCAATCTGCCGGTGATCATCATCTCGGCACAGAACACGATCATGACGGCAATCCAGGCGACCGAGGCGGAGGCCTATGACTACCTGCCGAAGCCGTTCGATCTGCCGGATCTGATGAAACGCTCGGCCCGTGCCCTAGAGCGCAAACGCATCCGTCCGGTGGAGCGTGCGGAGCCCGACCCCGAGCCCGGTGACGACCTGCCGCTCGTGGGGCGCACGCCGGTGATGCAGGAGCTTTACCGGCTGGTGGCGCGGGTGATGAATACCGATCTGGCGGTGATGATTTCCGGCGAAAGCGGCACCGGCAAAAGCCTGATTGCGCGGGCAATCCACGATTTCTCCGACCGGCGCAGCCTGCCATTTGTCACCGCGACCCCTGCGGATATGGCGGCGATTGAAGGACCGGCGACGATCCTGAGCCGGGCGCGGGGTGGCTCGATCTTGTTTGATGAAGTCGGGGACTTGGACGAGGACGCGCAGGCGCGGGTGGTCCGGATGCTCGACAGTCTGACCAGCGATGCGCCGCGGATCATGGCGACCTCGCAGCAGGATCTGATGGAGAAGATGGAATCCGGTGCCTTCCGGCAGGATCTGTTCTATCGGCTCGGCGGGGTGACCATCACCGTGCCGTCGCTGCGGGAAAGGGTGGAGGATATCGCTCTACTGACCGATCATTTTCTGGCGCGCACCGAACGCGAGGGTGCGCCGGCGCGGCGGTTCTCCAAGGACGCGATGGAGATGATCCGCGCCTATTCCTGGCCCGGAAATGTGCGCCAGCTGGAGAACGCCGTGCGGCGTCTGGTGGTGACCAGCCCGGAAGAAGAGATCGGGCGCGGGGACGTGGAACTGGTGCTGGGCAATCAGCCGGAGGTAGAGCCGCTGATGGGCGGCGGTGACAGCGAGAAATTGTCGGCCTCTGTGGCCAAACACCTGCGCCGATACTTCGATTTGCATGGAGGTGTGTTGCCACCTCCCGGCCTATATCAGCGGATTTTGCGGGAAATCGAACTGCCGCTCATTGAGATCGCTTTGGACGCGACAGGCGGAAATCAGGCTAAATGTGCCGATTTGCTTGGCATCAACCGCAATACCTTGCGCAAAAAAGTGACCGACCTCGATATTCGCGTGACACGTCGCCGCAAACTGATGTAGTATCGCCACAGTCACCGTGGCAAATGGGCCTCAGAGGTTCAGGGATCACATAAATAAGACGTGGCAAGGCGGTAAGAACACATGAAAACTCCCGCGAAAGTCGGGACATGGGAGCGTTTGAATCAGGTGCGTCGGCAGCGCAAGGTTCAGACATTTGCGACCTTCGGGCTGGTGGCTTTGGGCCCCATTCTGGCTGTTCTCACCTATATCGGGTTGGGGCCTGCGGAGCTTGATCCGACCTCGAGCGGCATTCGTCTTATTCTGCTGGCTGACCTTGTCTATGTGCTGGTGATTGCGGCGCTGGTCTTGCAGCGCATTGCCAAGATGGTGGCGGCGCGCCGAGCGCGGTCCGCCGGATCGCAATTGCACCTGCGACTGACGGGGGTGTTTGCGCTTGTGGCGCTTGTGCCCACGGTTCTTGTGGCGGTGTTTGCCGTCGTGACGCTGAATTTCGGGCTGGAGGGGTGGTTTTCGGACCGGGTGCGGAATGTGGTGGGCACCTCCTTGTCGGCGGCGGAGGCCTATGAGCGGGAGCAGGTTCAAAACCTCGAAGCGGACACGCGCATCCTCGCTGGTTACATGAACATCGCACGGCAAGCCACTAATTTCATGTCAGATGCTGACACGCGCCAGATCCTCAGCCAGGCGCAATCCCGGATACAGCGGGGGCTGAAGGAGGCCTATCTGGTGGATGGGCTGGGCAACATCACGGCCCGTGGGGAGCGGTCCTATCTGTTCGATTTTGAGGTCATCACGGCGGAGCATATGGAGCGCGCCGCGAATGGTGAATTGGTCGTCATCGAGGATTGGGACAACAATGAATTTCGCGCGCTTCTGCGGCTGACGGCCTTTGTCGACCGGTATCTCTATATTTCGAGGTCGGTGGACGGCGAAATTCTGAGCCTGCTGGACGACACGCAAGAGACGGTGCGGCTCTACCAGCAGCTTGAGAACGACCGTGGGCGTCTGCTCTTTGAGTTCGGGCTGATCTATCTCGGTTTTGCGGTCATCCTGATCCTTGCGGCGATCTGGGGTGGTCTGTGGTTTGCGGAACGGCTGGCGCGACCGGTTGGGCGTCTGGCCTCGGCGGCACAACGTGTGGGTGCGGGAGACCTGGACGTGCGGGTGCTGGAAAGCCGGGGCGATGATGAGATCGCAATGCTGGGGCGGCTGTTCAATCAGATGACGCGGCAGTTGAAAGGGCAGCGTGACACGCTTCTGGAAAACACCGAACAGATCGAGCGCCGTCGTCGGTTGTTTGACTCGGTTTTGGGGTCTGTGACCGCTGGCGTGATCGGCGTGAATGCCGATGGGGCGATTACCTTCATGAACCGCTCGGCTCTGCGATTGCTTGATCTGACTGCGGAGCCTTTGGGTGATCCGCTTCAGGATGTCATCCCGGAATTTTCGTCCCTTTTCAATCGTGTAGCCGCAAGCAATTCCGGTGCCGGGCAGGAAGAGTTGAAACTGACGCGCCGCGGGCAGTTGGAAAGCCTGTTGGTGCGGATCGCCAACCGGACCTCGGAAGACGGGGACCTTGAAGGCTATGTGATTGCCTTTGATGATGTGACCGAACTCGTCTCCGCCCAAAAGATGGCCGCCTGGGGCGACGTGGCGCGGCGCATTGCCCATGAGATCAAGAACCCGCTGACCCCGATCCAACTGTCGGCTGAGCGTCTGAAACGTAAATTCATGCCGCTGGCGGGCGATGAGGCGGAGGCGCTGGAGCAATATACAGATGTGATCGTGCGCCAGACCAATGATCTGAGGCGCATCGTCGATGAGTTTTCCAAATTTGCTCGCATGCCCGAGCCGGAGCGGCGCGAAGCCGATCTGATGAAGCTGATTTCCGACGCCGTGGTGCTGCAACGCTCCGGCCAGCCGGATGTGAAGATCGGGCTCAATACAGATGCGGATGAAATCCTGACCGAGATCGACCAGACCATGATCGGGCAGGCGATGACGAACCTGATCAAGAATGCGGGCGAGGCGATTGAAAGCTATGCAGAGGAGGGCGCGCATGAAGGCCATGCCCCGGAAATCCGTGTCGCGGTCGAGACCGCGCCGACAATTGTGGAAATCCGCATCGCCGACAATGGGATCGGCCTGCCGGAGGACCGTGCGCGGCTCTTTGAGCCTTATGTAACGACGCGCGAGAAGGGCACCGGCCTCGGCTTGCCCATCGTGAAGAAGATCATTGAAGAGCATGGTGGCACGCTGTCCCTGCGCGACGCGCCTGCCTTTGACGACAGCGGCCATGTGGGCGCCATGGCTGTGATAACCCTGCCGCGGCTCGGGAGCGCGGTGACGAAACATGTGGCCTGAGGATGGGCCGAAAAGACATTAAGGAGCAGTGACATGAGCGATATCCTGATTGTTGATGACGAGCGTGATATTCGGGAACTGATCTCGGATATTTTGAAGGACGAGGGCTATTCCACGCGGCTCGCGGGCACCTCGGATGCCTGTATGGCGGAATTGAACAAGGAACCGCCGGCGCTGATGATCCTGGACATCTGGCTGAAGGACTCGGCGATGGACGGGATCGACATTCTGAAACATGTGAAACGCGACAACCCGGATGTGCCGGTGGTGATCATTTCCGGTCACGGGAACATCGAGATCGCTGTGGCAGCGATCAAACAGGGCGCTTACGATTTCATCGAAAAACCCTTTAATATCGACCAGTTGATGGTGGTGATCTCCCGCGCGATGGAGACCTCGCGGTTGCGGCGTGAGAACAATCAGCTCAAGCGCGGCGAAGTGGCGAGCGCCGATATGATCGGCGAAAGTGCGGCTTTCAAAGCGCTGCAATCGCAATTGGACAAGGTCACGAATTCCAATGCGCGCGTGATGCTGACCGGACCTGCTGGCGCTGGCAAGGACGTGGCGGCGCATTACATCCATGCCAATTCCAACCGGGCGAATGCACCTTTCGTGACGGTGAACTGCGCGACTGTTGAACCCGAACGCATGGAGGAAGTGCTCTTTGGCCGTGAAAGCAAGGAGCGGGGCATCGAACCGGGCCTTCTGGAGCAGGCCCATGGCGGCATCATCTTCTTTGACGAGGTGGCGGATATGCCGCTCGGCACCCAATCCAAAATTCTTAGGGTGCTGGTGGAGCAGCAGTTCCAGCGGGTTGGTGGCAATGACAAAGTGCGAGTCGACCTGCGAGTAATTTCCAGCACGAACAAGGACTTGCAGGCGGAAATTAATGCTGGCAAGTTCCGTGAAGAGCTGTACCACCGTCTTAACGTTGTGCCGATCCAGGTGCCGAGCCTGGAGGATCGCCGCGAGGACATCCCGACACTCGCGCATTTCTTCATGGAGCAGTTCAACAAGGTGCAGGGCATGCCGCTGAGAAAGCTCGGCGATGAGGCCAAGACCCTGCTGCAAACGATGAATTGGCCAGGAAATATCCGGCAATTGCGCAATGTGATTGAGCGAATTTTGATTCTTGGGCCGGATACCGAAGAGGTCGACGCCAAGGAACTGCCGCAAGGCGGTGAAAGCGAGGAGGCCAGTTCCGGGGTGCTGATCTCCGGCAATCTGGCCACGTTACCGCTTCGGGAGGCGCGAGAGTTGTTTGAGCGGGAATATCTGATGACCCAGATCAACCGTTTCGGCGGGAATATCTCGCGCACGGCCTCTTTTGTGGGCATGGAGCGTTCGGCGCTGCACCGAAAGCTGAAATCGCTGGGCGTTGTGACCTCCAATAAGCAAGGCGCACGGGTCGCCGAAGTGCAAAAAGACGAGGATTTACAGGCCACCGGCACGGATTGAGGCGGCAGTGAGGGCCCGCGCGATGTCTGTTGACCGCTTTCGCCCCATCTGCCATGCAAGGCTTTCGAAACCACCGAGGGTCTTCGGATGAAGGTCATTATTTGCGGGGCCGGGCAGGTCGGCTGGCAGATTGCGCGGCATCTTTCGGGTGAAAAGAACGATGTGACGGTCGTCGATAACAACCCCGAACTGGTGCGCCGCGCAACCGATAGCCTGGATGTGCAGGGTATCACCGGTTTTGCCAGCTATCCCGATATTCTGGAAGCTGCCGGTGCGCGTGACGCCGATATGGTGATTGCCGCGACGTTTTCCGACGAGGTGAACATGGTCACCTGTCAGGTGGCGCATTCGGTCTTTGCTGTGCCGCGGAAAATCGCACGGCTGCGCTCGCAAAGCTATCTGACCGCGATCTATTCCGACCTTTACCGCCGCGATCACATGCCGATTGATGTGGTGATCAGCCCGGAAAAGGAAGTCGCGGAAGCCGCCTTGCAGCGTTTGGCGGCGCCTGCAGCGTTCGACACGGAGTATTTCCTGGAAGGTAAAGCGCAGCTTTTGGGCGTGTCGCTGGACGAGGACTGCCCGGTGATCAACACGCCGCTGCGGCAACTCACGGACCTCTTTTCGACGCTTCGGGCCATTGTTGTCGGCGTGCGGCGCGAGGGGAACCTGTTTGCGCCGAATGCGGGTGATCAGCTTTTTGCAGGCGACCAGATCTATGTCTGCACCCATCGCGATGACGTGCCGCGCACGATGGAAATCTTCGGCAAGACCAACACGAAACAAGAGCGTGTGGTGATTATCGGCGGCGGCAATGTCGGGCTTGCTGTGGCGCGGGCGCTGGAGGCGCGGACCGAGCGCATTCGGGCGAAAGTCATCGAAAAGAACCGCCATTGTGCGGAACTGGCCGCCAATGCGCTGGAGCGCACGATTGTGCTGAATGGCGACGGGCTGAACGCCGAACTTCTGGCGGAGGCGAATGTTGCGCGGGCCGATGCGGTGCTGGCGGTGACGGATGATGACAAGACCAACATTCTGGTCTCGGTGCGGGCGAAGGCAGAGGGTTGCCCCATGGCGATCACGCTGGTCAATGACCCGACGCTGACGCCGCTGATGGACCCGCTGAGCATCGACGCCTATATCAACCCGCGCGCTACCACCGTGTCCTCGATCCTGCGCCATATCCGCCATGGGCGGGTGCGCCAGATTTACTCCATCGGCGATGCGGAGGCGGAGGTGATTGAGGCGCAGGTGCTCTCCACCTCGCCGATCACGGGCCAGGCGATCCGCGATATCGACTTTCCCGAAGGTGTGCTGGTGGGCGCGCTGATGAAAGACGGGAAAGTGGTGCGACCGACAGGCTCGACCAAGGTCGAGGAGAGCGATGTGATCGTGCTCTTCTCAATGGCCGCGGCGGTGCCGGAGGTGGAGCGGCTGCTGCAGGTCACCATCGATTTCTTCTAGAGGAGCGCCGGGCGCGATGTCCTTGCTCTACCGATTGCCGCTTTTTGTGATCCTGATGGGGATCGGGTCGCTGGCGATGCTGATCCCGGCGATCCACGCCTATGCTCTGGATTTGCACCGGGTCGGGCAGCCGTTTCTCTATGGGGCAGTGCTCTTCGGCGTCTTGTCGTTGCTTTTGGGCGTGGCCACGATGGGGCGGGCCTCGGTGAATGCGGCCCGCACACAGCTTTTGACGCTGTGTCTCGCCTATCTCGGCCTGCCGCTGCTTCTGGCCTTGCCGATGCGCGAAGCCATTGGAGATGCACGACTTTTCACCGTCTATTTCGAGATGGTGTCGAGTTTCACCACCACCGGCGCCACGGTGTTCGACACGGTCGGACGCCTCAGCCCGCCGTTGCATCTCTGGCGCGGGCTCGTCGGTTGGATGGGCGGGTTCTTCATCCTTCTGACCGCGGCGGCGATCCTCGCGCCACTGAACCTCGGTGGATTTGAGGTGTTGCGTACCACGATCAAGGGCAATGCGGCTGCCGAGCAGACCATTGGAGCGGCGGATATGTCCGAGCGGCTGGTGCGGTTCACGCTGAAGCTTTTCCCGCTTTATCTCGCCGCTACGCTGGTTCTGTGGTTCGTGCTGATTGTTGCGAGCAACACGCCGTTTCACGGGCTCATGCTGTCGATGGCGACGCTCTCGACCAGTGGCATCCTGCCGGGTCGTCCGCTGGAGGAGATGAATACCGGTTTCTGGACCGAAGCGGCGATTTTCGTCTTTCTGATCGCGGCGATCACCCGCCAGACCTTTGCCCGCGATGCCGGGAAACTCTACTGGTCGGCGCTGAAAGAGGATCGCGAGCTGAAATTCGCCTTCATTGTGGTCTCGGCCCTGACACTGGCACTGTTCATGCGGCATTGGATCGGTGCCTTCGACATTAATGAGCAGGACAACTTTACCATCGCGGCGCAAGCGCTCTGGGGGGCACTCTTTTCGATCCTATCGTTCCTCACGACCACAGGCTTTGTCTCGGCCGATTGGGACACGGCACAAAGCTGGTCGGCGCTGCCGACCCCGGGCCTGATCTTTGCAGGGCTTGCAATGCTGGGCGGGGGCGTGGCGACCACGGCGGGCGGGCTGAAACTCTTGCGGGTTTATGCGCTCTACAAAAACGGCGTGCGCGAGATGGAGCGGCTGGTGCATCCAAGCTCTGTCGGGTCAGGCGGCGGGCTGGGGCGCGAACTCAGGCGCGACGGGGCCTTCGTGGCCTGGATTTTCTTCATGCTCTATTCGATGTCCATCGCAGTTTTCATCGTCGCGCTGAGCCTCTCGGGCTTGCGCTTTGAAGACGCGACAGGCTTTGCCATCTCGGCACTCAGCACCACCGGACCGCTGGCCGAGCAGGTGGTTCTCGACGGCATCGACTACCGCGATCTGGGGGATCCTGCGCGCATCATTCTGATCGGGGCGATGGTCTTGGGACGGCTTGAGACATTGGCCATCATCGCGCTTTTCAACCCCGAGTTCTGGCGGAACTGAGCCGATGGGAAAATAGGCCACTGTAAAACCCTGAATTCAGGGGTGGAATCTTTTCAAAACCCACTCCATACTGCGCGAAATTGGGACGGGGGTGCCGAAATTGTCGGTACCAGGCTAGCAAAAGGCGAGAGAACCATGGCCTCTGACAAGCAGAATTTGCAGGACGCATTTCTTAACCATGTTCGAAAGACCAAGATTCCGGTCACGATCTTTCTGATCAACGGTGTCAAATTGCAGGGTGTGATCACCTGGTTTGACAATTTCTGTGTTCTGCTTCGCCGCGATGGCCAGTCGCAGCTTGTGTATAAACACGCGATCTCGACGATCATGCCAGCGCAACCGATCAGTCTTTATGACGGTGAAGAATAATCCCTGAGACCACGGACGCAAAAACAACCCGCACCTGGGTTCTGCATCCTGACCTGAAGACCGAGGGCGCCCGCGCGCCGGGATATGCTTTGGACGAAGCGGTATCTCTGGCGGCGGCCTTGCCCGGGTTGGAGGTTGTGGGCGCTGAGATCGTGCCGTTGCCGAAAGCAAGGCCCGGGTCGCTTTTTGGCACCGGCAAGCTGGAGGAACTGGGCGCGGCCTTCAAAGCGGCTGAGATTGAGCTGGTGATCATCGACGGGCCCGTCACGCCGGTGCAGCAGCGCAATCTGGAGCGGGACTGGAAGGTGAAACTGCTCGACCGCACGGGATTGATCCTGGAGATTTTCTCAGACCGTGCCGCGACCCGCGAGGGTGTGTTGCAGGTGGAACTTGCAGCGCTCTCCTATCAGCGCACGCGGCTGGTGCGGGCCTGGACCCACCTGGAACGCCAGCGGGGTGGATTGGGATTTGTCGGTGGTCCCGGCGAGACCCAGATCGAGGCGGATAGACGCGCGATTGACGAGGCGATCACGCGCATTCGAAGGCAACTCGCGAAAGTGGTGAAAACCCGGACATTGCACCGGGCGGCGCGTGCCAAAGTGCCGTATCCCGTCGTGGCTCTGGTGGGCTACACCAATGCCGGGAAATCGACGCTGTTCAATAGGGTCACCGGGGCGGAGGTTTTCGCCAAGGACATGCTATTTGCCACGCTTGATCCGACTATGCGGGCGGTGACCTTGCCCGATGGGTTGGAGGTGATCCTGAGCGACACGGTGGGCTTCATCTCGGACCTGCCGACCCAGCTTGTCGCGGCGTTTCGGGCGACGCTGGAGGAGGTTTTGTCCGCCGATCTGATCTTGCATGTTCGTGACATCTCGCATCCCGAAACCGAGGCGCAGGCGGAGGATGTACGGATCATTCTGGCCGAGCTTGGCGTCGGTGAAGAGCGCGCGATGTTGGAAGTGTGGAATAAGAGCGATCAACTGGACGCCGAGGCCTTGAAAACGGTCACAAATATCGCGGCGCGGGACGAGGCGATTTTTCTGACTTCGGCTGCCACGGGGCAGGGGGTCGACGCTCTGTTGGCTGCCATTCCAGGCCTTGTGCAGGACCCAGTTGAAACCGAGGAATTGGTGCTACCTTACGCGGATGGCCGCAGGCGCGCCTGGCTCTTTGAGCAAGAGGTCGTGGACCGGGAGACGCAAAGCGAGGACGGTGCGCATCTGACGGTCACCTGGTCGCAGAAACAGAAGGCGAGATTTGCCAAATTATGACCCTTGTCTGGCTCTATCTGCTGACTTTTGTGCTGTTTCTGGCGATTGATTATGTGGGGCTCAGCTATCTGATCCGGCCAGTGTTTGAGCGCGAGATCGGGCATTTGCTTCTGGACGATCTGCGCATTCTGCCGGCGTTTTTCTTCTACGCGTTCTTTATTTTCGGCGTGATCTGGTTTGTCGGTGCGCCTGCGCTTTCGGACGGCAAATCTCTGCTCTGGGTCTTTGGGCACGCGGCGTTTCTGGGCGCGATGGCCTATGGGACCTACGAGTTCACCTCGCTGGCGGTGATGAAGGACTGGACGTGGCGCATGATCGTGGTCGATCTGATCTGGGGCACGGTTTTGACCGGTGTGGCGATGACAGCGGGCGTTGCGGTCATCCGAGCGGTTACCTGAGCATGCGTCAGAGGGACGTCACCCGACGCTCCATCGCGCGGACCATCTTAAGACCGGTTCTGGTTCGCTCGGTGAGCTTGATCGCGCCCGCCATGCACACATCCGCACATAGGCCGCAATAACCGCAGGTTTTCGGATTTGTGAGTATCGGGTAGCCGTCCTTGTCGGTGTGAAGGGTCTCGAGCGGGCATACAAGCACGCAGTCGAGACATCTGTTGCAAGTCTCGGTGAAGGACGGATTTGGCCGCGATCCGGGCGGCCTGTGGCGTGAGACGAGCGATCTGTCGGTTGTTTCCTGTGCAATGGGTCGATGAATAAACATGGCGCACCTCCCTCGGGCGTCGGGGGCGCTCCTTCTTTTTTGTACCAATCCTCACTCGCTAGGTGCGCTCTCCCAACGCCATCTTAGGGGGCGTCCCGGAAATTGCTTTGATCGACATCAACAATCTTCGCCCTTGCGGGCGAAAGCGGAGGACCGAGCGGCGTTACTCTGGG
Organism: Paracoccaceae bacterium; assembly: GCA_028284705.1. GTDB lineage: Bacteria > Pseudomonadota > Alphaproteobacteria > Rhodobacterales > Rhodobacteraceae > Litoreibacter. The sequence goes on from JANQRE010000016.1 coordinate 19,611, forward strand.
ATCAGCTGCGTCACGCCCACAGCCCCGGCGCGGGCGAGGTCGGGGTCGAGAGACATGGGGATATACTCCCCCCGGCGCCAGAGGACGCCCAGATCGTCGTAATGGCGTGAGAGCGGGTGGCCGGATTGGCCTGTGGCCGAGATGAAGAGCGAGGAGTCGGGGTCGGCGAAGTCATAAACTCCGCGGAAGCCTGCGGCGTGCACGTTTTGATAGGGGTTAGGGCCGGAGCCCGAGGTGCGACCACGCATCAGCGTGTTGTCCCCGCCGGAGGTGGATTGGCGGATGTTCACGAAAGCGCGCAGGAACGGGATCGAGCCCAGGACCTGATGATCATGGGTGGCTTCATGGGCATCGCCCCACCGCCAGCTTTCGATCTCGCCGCCATAGCGGGTTTCGAGCTCTAGAACGGCATCGTCAAGGGCGAGGCGGGAGATGTCAGTGCAAGTCTCCTCTGCCGCCGATTGTACCACGTCGCACCAGATGCTCGCACCGCCCGCGTTGCGGAAGACGCGCTCGATGAAAAGCGGCTCCACATGGGTGAACTCGGTGTGCAGCGGGCCAAGCTCGTCGCGGATCAGACGGGTCTGCAGGGCGCGCAGCCAGGAGGCGTAGATCAGGGGCTCGGGCAGATGTTCGGACATCTCGCCATTCCAGTTGGCCATGAGCTCCAGCGCGCGTTGGCGTTTGCGCTCCGGCGTGCCGTCAGGCGCGGCTTCGCCGGTGAACCAGAGATCGCCCGCGATCAGAGGCAAGAGCGCCCGGGCAGTGAAACTGACCGTGTCGAGCTGGGCCTCGACAAAACTGTCGCGGGTATGGACCTGACGGCTCTGCATCAGCCGCCGCCAGCGCTGCACGCGCTGCGTGTCGCCATAGGTGAAGCTGACATGGTTGGGGAAGGGGCGCGAAATCGTCTTGTTGTTGGTATTGCCGACAATGCCGTCCTCGGGCGCGCGGAACTCGGGGTTCGAGGCATAGGGCATCACGCCCTGCCAGCGGTTCTGATTGAGCCAGCCGGGCGCGGGGATGCGGCCCTGGGACTGATGTGCGGGATTGCGGCGCGGCACGTGACCGATGGTTTTCAGCGCCACGGAGGTCAGATCGGCGAGCGTGAGGTTCTGGGCCGGGGCGACATAATCGGCCGCGGCGGCGATCGCTTGGCCGATGGTCTGCGCGCGCATCAACTTGAGACCCGCCTGCACAGAGGTGTTTTCATCCGACAACATGGTCCAGCTGAGCGCGGTCACATGGCCGGCAGGCGTCACGGTGCCCAGATTATAATGCTCCGGCGGCAGCACGGGGCCGTTTTCGGTCCAGCGCAGCTCGATGGTGACCGGTTCGGCATCGAGGATTTCGATGATCGAGGGGCGCGTGCGGAAGGGTTTGAACCCTTCGGGCGTCTGATATTCGTTCGGATTGTTGGGGTTCAGCTTCTCGATGAAGACGTCCTGGTCGTCCACATAAGCGGTGGTCAGGCCCCAGCCGAGCTGATCGCTGCGGCCTGAGAGCATGATCGGCATGCCGGGGATCGTGCCGCCGATGATGCCGCCGGTCTCCAGTTCCAGTCGTGCGAGATACCAGATCGTGGGCGCCGAAAGGCCGAGATGGGGATCATTGGCCAGAAGTGACCCGCCGGAGGCCGAACTGCCCGGGGCGGCGGCAAACGCATTCGAGGCACCCGCCAGCCCGCGGCGCGGAAAGGGCGAGAGCGGATCATGGGGCAGGGCGGTATTGGCCGCGTAGCGCGGCAACCGCGCGCCGGGAAAGAGGCTCGCGAAATCGAGCTTGGCCACCCCGTCGCCGGGGGCGTCGGGCAGCAGGTCGGCAACCCGTTCGGGCGGCAGCATCAGCGAGGTGCGGGCGCGGATCACCTCGTCTTCGAGATGGCTGGAGAGCTGGATCGCCATGATGTTCACCACCGCGAGCGAATCCTGCGGCTGCCAGGGTGCGATCGCCGGGGAAAACAGGAAGAACTCTGGCGCGCCGCGACCGAGCGCCTGTTCATTCACTTGGCGCAGGCGCGCGTTCACGCCGGCGGCGTAGGCCTCCAGCGCGGCGGTGGTATAGGCGTCCTGCACGGCGAGCGAGCGTTGCGCATGGCCGTAGAGATCGAGCCGGCGCATCAGCTTGTCGATGTTCAGCGTGCGTTCGCCGAACAACTCACTGAGCCGCCCCTGCGCGGTGCGTCTGAGCATCGTCATCTGCCAGAGCCGGTCCTGGGCATGGGCGAAACCGAGGCCGAAATAGACATCCCGGTCATCGGTCGCGAAGATATGCGGCAGGTTGGAATTGTTGCGCACGATCTCGACCGGGCCTTGCAGGCCACGTACCTGCAGGGTGGCCTCGTAATCCGGGATCGAGCGGGAGGCGAAGAAATAGGCCAGGAAAAACACCGCGATCACGAGCCCCAGAAGCGCCATGAGCAGCCTGAAAGACCAGCGAAAGAACACGACCATGGGGACGCCCCGACTTGACCCTAGAGGGCGTTTCGTTACATCGCTTTCGGACCGGAGGCAAACATCAATGGAGGGTCCCCCATGGCAAAAATCGCGTTCCTAGGATTGGGGGTGATGGGATACCCGATGGCGGGTCATCTAGTGAAAGCGGGGCATGAGGTGGTGGTCTATAACCGCTCGCCCGAGAAGGCGGCCAATTGGGTATCCGAATTCGGCGGGGCGGCGGCGCGCAGCCCGCGGCAGGCGGCAGAGGGCGCGGAATTCGTGATGGCCTGTGTCGGCAATGACGATGACCTGCGCGCCGTGGTTCTGGGTGAGGAGGGCGCGCTGGCGGGTATGGCGCCGGGCACGGTTTTTGTCGACCACACGACGGTCTCGGCCCAGGTGACGCGCGAGCTTTATGGCGCCGCCGATGCGGTGCAGGCGTCTTTCGTGGATGCCCCGGTCTCCGGTGGGCAGGCCGGCGCCGAAAACGGCCAGCTTGTGGTGATGTGTGGCGGGGATGAGGGCGCGTATGCGCGCGCCGAGCCGGTGATCGCGGCCTATGCGAAACTGTGCAAACGGCTCGGGGAGAGCGGCGCGGGGCAGTTGACCAAGATGGTGAACCAGATCTGTATCGCCGGGCTGGTGCAGGGCTTGTCCGAAGGGCTGCATTTTGCCGAGAAAGCCGGTCTGGACGGTCGCGCCGTGGTCGAAGTGATTGGTGGCGGCGCGGCGGGGTCCTGGCAGATGGTGAACCGCTACGAGACGATGCTGGATGATGAGTTTGAGCATGGCTTTGCGGTGGATTGGATGCGGAAAGACCTCGGCATCTGCCTGCAAACCGCCAATGAAAACGGCGCTTCGCTGCCGGTGACGGCTCTTGTGGATCAGTTCTACAAGGATGTGCAGAAGCTTGGGGGTGCCCGGTGGGATACATCCTCTCTGATCAAACGGCTGCGGGCACTGGATGGCTAGTAAGTGCGATTGAGGCTTGGCGATCCTGAGCTGTCACGTTAGGTTTCCGTTATGACGGATGATCCTAACTGCGTTCTGACCCTTTTGCCCGCGCGCTTGAAAGACGCCAGGCGATCCAAGGGGCTTTCCCTCGAGGCTGTGGCTAATCTGAGCGGCGTCTCGCGTTCCATGGTCAGCCAGATCGAGCGCGGCGAAAGCAGTCCGACGATTGCGACGCTGTGGAACCTGACCCGCGCTCTGCAAGTCGATTTTGCGGGGCTTCTGGACAAGACGGATGGTGACGCGCGAGTCGAAGTGCTTCGGGCGTCAGACGTGCCTTGCATTGAAAATATGGGCAAAGACTGCCGCATCCTGATCCTTTCCCCGCCGGAAGAAGCGGGTGGGCATGAGGTCTATGACATTTCCTTCGCGCCGGGCGGAGCGCTCTCGAGCCAACCCCATGCGCGCGGCGCTGTGGAGCAATTGACCGTGCTGGAGGGGCAAGTGCGGGTGACATCCGGCGCCGGAAGCGAGGTGATCCAAAGCGGCGATACGGCGCGTTATGCCGCGGATGTTCCACATGCGATTGAGGCTATGGATAGCGCGGCGCGGATATTTTTGATCGTGAAATCCGCGACGCCTCCATCTTAACGGATTATTTGCTGCTGACGGGTGATCTGTTATTGTGGAAAATCGTCCACTATGGCAGAATTTTGGGCAAAGCAGGAGATGCCAATGTCCACCGCGTTTTTGTCCCATCTGTCCGAAACACTGACCCAGATCGAAGCTGAAGGGCTCTACAAGAGTGAACGGATGATCACCTCCCCACAGGGCGGCGAAATCTTGGTCGGAGATCGCAAAGTCATCAATCTTTGCGCCAACAACTATCTTGGCCTCGCCGATCACCCTGACCTGATCAAGGCCGCGACCGAGGCCATGGGTCCCAAGGGTTTTGGCATGGCGAGTGTGCGGTTTATCTGCGGAACGCAAGACATTCACCGCACTTTGGAGCAGAGATTGGCGGAGTTCCTGCGGATGGATGATGCGATCCTGTTCGCGGCGTGTTTTGACGCCAATGGCGGCCTGTTTGAGCCGCTCCTGACGGCGGAAGATGCGATTATCTCTGACAGTCTAAACCATGCCTCGATCATCGACGGGGTGCGTTTGTGCAAGGCCAAGCGCTATCGCTACGCTAATAATGACATGGATGATCTGGAGGCGAAGCTGCAGGAGGCAAGGGGTGACGGCGCGCGACATATCATGATCGCCACCGATGGGGTGTTTTCGATGGATGGGTATCTCGCCAATCTGCCTGCCATCAGGGCCCTGGCGGACACCTATGAGGCGATCGTGATGGTCGATGACTGCCACGCCACTGGTTTCATGGGGCCGCGTGGGGCGGGCACGCCGGATTATTTTGGCGTCGATGTCGACATTCTGACCGGGACGTTGGGCAAGGCGCTTGGAGGTGCCATTGGTGGCTATATCGCTGGTCCGCAACCGGTCATCGATCTACTGCGCCAGCGCGCGCGTCCGTATCTGTTCTCCAACTCTCTGCCGCCCTCCATCGTTGCGGCCGGGATCGAGGCCATTCGCCTTGTAGAAGAGGGCGATGCGCTGCGCGCACGGCTTTTTGAGAACGCAGCCTATTGGCGGCGCGATCTTACGGAACTGGGCTTTGATCTTCTGGACGGAGAACATCCCATCATCCCTGTCATGCTGGGAGAGGCAACGCTGGCGCAGTCCATGGCGGCACAGCTTTTTGACGAGGGCGTCTATGTTTCGGGCTTCTTCTTTCCCGTCGTACCACGTGGACAGGCGCGGATTCGCACCCAGATGAATGCGGCGCTGAGCACGGGTGAGCTCGACCGCGCACTTGCCGCGTTTGGCAAGGTCGGCAAAAACCTGGGGATCATCTCATGAAACCCAACACCATGACCGCGCTGGAGAAATCCAAACCGGAGGAGGGGCTTTGGATGGTGCAGGCGCCGGTACCGGAGATTGGCCCTGACGAGGTGCTGATCAAAATCAACAAGACCGGGATTTGCGGCACAGACATTCACATTTGGAATTGGGATGAGTGGGCCGCAGCGACCGTTCCGGTGCCCCTGATCACCGGGCACGAGTTTGCGGGCGAAATCGTGGAGCTTGGCAAAAACGTCACCGATTTGAAGATCGGTCAGCGCTGCTCTGGCGAAGGCCATCTGATCGGCACGGAAAGCCGTCAGGCCCGCGCGGGCAAGTTTCACCTTGATCCTGGCACGCGGGGTATCGGTGTGAACGAGCAGGGTGCTTTTGCTGAATATCTCAAACTGCCAGCCTTCAATGTAATCCCTTTGCCCGATGACATTCCCGATGAGATCGGGGCGATCCTTGATCCGCTCGGGAATGCGGTGCACACGGCGCTGAGTTTCGACCTTCTGGGGGAGGATGTGCTGATCACAGGCGCAGGTCCCATCGGGATCATGGCGGCGGCAGTGGCCCGGCATGCCGGTGCGCGCAACGTCGTGATCACAGATATCAACTCCGAACGGCTTCAATTGGCCGAAAGGGTGGAGCCGACCGTGCGCGCCGTCAATGTCGGGGAGGAAGATCTGCGGGATGTGGTGGCCGATCTCGGGTTGAAAGAGGGGTTTGACGTCGGGCTTGAGATGTCCGGCAATCAGGCGGCTCTGGATCAGATGGTGGGGGCTCTGGTGATGGGGGGCCGGATTGCTTTGCTGGGCATTCCGCCCGGAAACTCACCCATGGATTGGAGCCGCGTCGTCTTCAAAGCCATCACCATCAAGGGCGTCTATGGCCGGGAGATGTTCGAGACCTGGTACAAGATGATCGCGATGCTACAGAACGGGCTCGATGTCAGCCGGGTCATCACGCATGAGTTCAGCGTCCGGGATTTTGAACAGGGCTTTGCCGCGATGAAATCCAGGCAATCGGGCAAGGTGGTGCTGGACTGGCGGGGCGCTTAGGCATCGCACCGGTTTGAAGCAGAAATGCTGTCCGGCATCTGTGATAGCTGCCGGACATGGCTGTTTGCGCCAATGGGATCAGGGAATGATCCGGGTGTATTTGTTGCCTTCAACCGAGGCCCCGGCAATGAGGCCCGCCTGACCGAAGACCACCGCAATGACCGGGCTGAGCGCGGTTGTGGTATCGATGCCGAGACGCCCGCCCTCGTTGCTGGCGACAAAGCGCGCATCTGCGCCGACCTCCCAGCCGGGGGAGCGGCGGAATTCGGAGAGTGCCTCTTCGGTCATGAAGAACAGCGCATGGGAATATTGTTGTGCGCCAAGCTGCAGCCCGAAGCTGGCTGATGCGGTGGAGTAGTAATCGACCGTGGCCCCGTTGAGGCGCAGGGCCCCACGCCCATAGGAACCGCCGACGCCAATCAGACCGGCCTCCGAGACCAGAGGGATCATCAGGATGCCCACAGCTTTATCGGCGAGGTCCTGCGATCCCGGCACGTTGCTGTAAAGGAAGTTGAACGCGCTATCGACGCGCGCGTCGATGCGGGCGCCGCCGGAACTGCCGACCCCGTTGCCGCAAGCGGCAAGGAAGGAAGCGCCACCAAGGGCCACGAATTGGCGTCTGGAGAAATTGGTCATGGATAGTCTGCCTGTGCTTTTGCTCTTGCCCCTTTCTCGGAGCTTGGAGCGCAGTATAGGCAAGTTTTCCTGACCTGTCACGCGAGATGAGCGCCCGGGTCGGCGGATGTTAGCCGTTCAGAAGTTTAGCCACGCGCGGGGCGAAATAGGTGAGAATCCCGTCGCAGCCGGCGCGTTTGAAGGCGATGAGGCTCTCAAGCATCACGGCTTGGTCGTCGATCCAGCCATTGGCACCGGCGCCCATGATCATCGAATATTCGCCGGACACCTGATAGGCATAGGTGGGCGCCCCGAACTGGTCTTTCACCCGGCGGCAGATGTCCAAGTATGGCAGGCCGGGTTTGACCATGACCATATCGGCGCCTTCCTGCAGGTCACGAGCCACCAGACGCAGGGCTTCGTCGGAATTAGCCGGGTTCATCTGATAGGTCTTCTTATCGCCCACAAGCGCGCCGGACGCACCGACCGCATCGCGGAACGGGCCATAGAAGGCGGAGGCATATTTGGCGGCGTAGCTGAGGATCGCGGTATCCTGATAGCCTTCCGCCTCGAGCGCCTGGCGCATCGCGCCGATGCGTCCGTCCATCATGTCGGAGGGGCCGAGGATATCCGCGCCCGCCTTGGCTTGTGCCACGGCCATTTTCACCAGGGCCTCGACGCTTTCGTCATTCACGATGACGCCATCACGCACGATCCCGTCATGGCCGTTGGCGTTGTAGGGATCGAGTGCCACATCGGTCATCACCGCGATCTCGGGCACGGCCTCCTTGATCGCGCGGGTCGCGCGGTTGGAGAGGTTGTTCTCATCCCAGACCTCCTCACAAGCCTCGGTTTTGATCGCGGGATCAATGTAAGGAAAGAGACAGATCGCCGGGATGCCCAGGCTCGCGGCCTCTTTTGCTGCCGTCACGACGCGGTCAACGGTCAGACGCTCCACATCGGGCATGGAGGGGATCGGCTGCGACGCATCCTCGCCCTCCATCACGAAAACCGGCCAGATCAGATCGTCGACCCCAATCGCATTTTCCTGCGCCAAAGCCCTGAGCGATGCCGTGCGGCGCAAGCGGCGCAGACGAGACATGGGAGTGGGCGCAACAATCGGTGTCATTTCGAGACCTGTCATGGAAAATTGTCACAACTTGGTGCCATGGTTGCCTGCATGAGACAAGTGTGGCATTTGCCAGCGGCGCGCTATCTGAATGTCGCGCGAGACTTGCAACCTTCGGACCCGCACCCCCTTGGATTTCTACGCCACCGCTTTTGAACTGATCGATCTCAGGTCGTTTTCGAACCTGTGGTTCTGGATCATGTTGGCTGTGTTCTGGTCCACGGCGAGCCATTTCGTGCTGGGTGTGCCGTTCGATATGGTCGCGCGGGCGGCAAAACATGGCGGGCAGGCGGAGCAAGACATGCTCGATCTGGTGCGCATCAATGCCAACCGGCTGACCTATATCGCCGATGTGGCCGGGTCCTGGCTTGTGGGCATTGCGTTTGCGCTGATCACCTCGCTGGTGATTTTGGGTTTTGGCTACCGGGTCGAGTTCTGTCAGGCTTTGACGCTGATTTTCACGCCGATGGCGATTGTTTTTGCGCTCTCCGTGCGGCGGGCGCGCAATATTGTGGGTCTGAGTGCGAATGAAACCCGCAGGCGGCTGAAAAATCACCGGTTTCTGGTTCAGGTCATTGGCGTGATGTCGATCCTCACAACCTCGATGTGGGGGATGTTCTACAATCTCTCCGTCGGCGTTCTGGGAAATTGAGCGCCCTCGACCACGTCACAGTCTCCGGCGCGCCGGAAGGCTTCGATGCCCGGCTTCTAGCTGAGGAGGTGGCGCGTACCGGTGGCCCCGTGGTGCATGTGGCGCGTGACGACAAACGGCTCGCCGCGATGCAGGCGGCGTTGGGGTTCTTCGCGCCGGATTTGCCGGTTCTGACCTTCCCCGCCTGGGACTGTCTGCCCTATGACCGGGTGTCGCCCAATGCCGATGTGGCGGCGACGCGTATGGCGACATTGGCGGCCCTGGCGCATGGGGTGGGCACGCCGTTCATTCTATTGACGACACTTGCGGCTGCGACGCAGAAAGTGCCGCAAGCTGAATTGCTTAGAACGCATTCTTTCAGCGCCGTGGTGGGCAAGCAGATCGATGAAGAGGCGTTGCGGACGTTCCTGGTCACGATGGGATTTTCGCAGAGCCCGACCGTGATGGAACCCGGCGATTTCGCCATTCGCGGCGGGATTATTGATATCTATCCGCCGGGGGAGACGGGGCCGGTTCGGCTTGATCTCTTTGGTGACGTGCTGGATGGTGCTCGGCGGTTTGATCCGGCGACCCAACGCACGACGGAGAAGCTGGGGCAGGTGGATCTGGCGCCGGTCTCGGAGATCGTCCTCGACGAGGCCGCAATCACGCGATTTCGGCAGAATTACCGGATCGAATTTGGCGCGGCGGGTACGGATGATCCTTTGTATGAAGCCGTCTCTGCCGGGCGTAAACATCAGGGGATGGAGCATTGGCTGCCGTTCTTCCACGAGGCGCTGGAGACGATTTTCGATTACCTTCCGGATGCCCCGGTGATGCTGGACGACCAGTTGACGCCCGCGCGGGTGGCCCGTTGGGATGGGATCGTTGATCAGTATGAGAACCGGGTCGAAGCGATGAAGTCCAAGGCGCGGCTGGACACGGTCTACAAGCCTGTGCCGCCTGAGGCGCTTTACCTCGGTGACGAGGATTTTTTGGCTGCATTACAGGGACATAGGGTGCTCGATCTGGTGCGTCTGCCGCAAGCGACGGGTCCCGGTGTCATCGATGCAGGCGGGCGTGTCGGGCGCAATTTTGCACCGGAACGGCAGGCGGACGGGGTCAATGTCTTCGAGGAATTGGCGGTGCATCTGCGCGATTTGGCAAAGACGCGTGCCGTGGTGGTTTCGAGCTTTTCGGAAGGCGCGCGGGAGCGGCTGAAAGGGCTTCTGGAAGACCATGAGATGCATGGGGTCCGGCTGGCTTCCGACATCCGGGAGGTTGCGACAGGCCAGGTGCATCTGACGGTCTGGCCGCTGGAGGAGGGGTTCACTGCGCCGGAACTTGCGGTTGTGTCCGAGCAGGATGTGCTCGGCGACCGGCTGATCCGCGGTGCGAAGAAGAAAAAACGCGCCGAGAACTTCCTGACCGAGACACAATCGCTGAACCAGGGCGATCTGATCGTGCATGTCGATCACGGGATCGGGCGGTATATCGGGCTTGAGACCGTGACCGCCGCCGGTGCGCCGCATGAGTGCATTCTGTTGGAATATGCAGGTGGAGATCGCCTCTATCTTCCTGTTGAAAACATTGAACTTTTGTCACGTTACGGGCATGAGGAAGGCTTGCTCGACAAGCTTGGTGGCGGAGCGTGGCAGGCGAAGAAGGCGCGGCTGAAAGAGCGCATTCGCGAGATGGCGGACCGGCTCATTCGCGTGGCGGCTGAGCGGGAATTGCGCAAGGCGCCGATTGTCGAGCCGCCTCAGGATATGTGGGAGGCGTTTTGCGCACGGTTCCCGTATGAGGAGACCGAGGACCAACTGACGACCATCGAGGCAGTGCTGGAGGATTTGACCAAGGGCCGCCCGATGGATCGGCTGGTCTGCGGCGATGTGGGCTTTGGCAAAACCGAGGTGGCGATGCGCGCCGCTTTCGTGGCGGCAGCGCAAGGCTTGCAGGTGGCAGTGGTGGCGCCGACGACGCTGCTCTCCCGCCAGCACACCCATTCCTTCAAAGACCGCTTCCGTGGATTTCCCATGAAAGTCAGGCAGTTGTCGCGCTTTGTTGGCACGAAAGAGGCGAATGACACGCGGGCCGGCATCGCCGATGGCACGGTCGATATCGCCATCGGCACCCATGCGCTGTTGTCGAAACAGGTGAAGTTCCAAAACCTCGGGCTTCTGATTGTCGATGAGGAGCAGCATTTCGGAGTGCAGCATAAGGAGCGGCTGAAACAGATGCGCTCTGACATTCATGTGCTGACGCTGTCGGCCACGCCGATTCCGCGCACGCTGCAATTGTCCCTTTCAGGCGTGCGGGAACTGTCGATCATCGGCACGCCGCCGGTGGACCGACTGGCGATCCGCACCTATGTGTCGGAATTCGACACGGTGACGATCCGCGAGGCGCTGTTGCGGGAGCACTACCGGGGCGGGCAGAGCTTTTACGTTGTGCCGCGTATCTCCGATCTGCCGGAAATCGAGGAATTCCTGCGCGAACAGGTGCCGGAGGTGTCTTTCGTGGTGGCCCATGGCCAGATGGCGCCGGGCGAGCTCGATAGCCGGATGAACGCGTTTTATGATGGCAAATATGACGTGCTTCTGGCCACAACCATCGTGGAGTCAGGGATAGATATCCCGACGGCGAACACGATGGTCATCCACCGCGCCGATATGTTCGGCCTGTCGCAGCTTTACCAGATCAGGGGTCGGGTGGGTCGCTCAAAAACCCGGGCCTACGCCTACCTCACAACGAAGCCGCGGGCGAAACTGACGGCGACGGCGGAGAAACGGTTGCGCGTTTTGGGGTCTATCGACTCGCTTGGGGCGGGCTTTAACATCGCCAGCCAAGACCTTGATATCAGGGGCGCAGGCAATGTTCTCGGCGAAGAGCAATCGGGCAATGTGCGCGAAGTGGGCTACGAGCTTTACCAGTCGATGCTGGAGGAGGCGATTGCCAAGATCCGCGCCGGTGAGATCGAGATGGTCGAGACCGATGATCAATGGGCGCCGGTGATCAATCTGGGTGTGCCAGTCTTGATTCCGGAGACCTATGTGCCCGATCTGGATGTGCGGCTGGGGCTTTATCGCAGGCTTTCCGGCCTGACCACGAAGGTCGAGTTGGAAGGGTTTGCCGCGGAATTGATCGACCGCTTTGGCAAGCTGCCCAAAGAGGTCAACACGCTGATGCTGGTGGTGCGTATCAAGGCGATGTGCAAGCGTGCGGGGATATCCAAGCTCAACGGCGGGGAACGCGGGGCGACGATTGAGTTCCACAACAACAAGTTTGCCAATCCCGGCGGGCTGGTCGACTATCTTCAGGATCCGCGCAATCTGGCGAAGATGAAGGACAACAAGATCGTCGTGCGACGCGATTGGAAGAAAGACAGCGACAAGATCAAGGGCGCCTTCGCCATCGCGCGCGATCTGGCGGAGAAAGCGGGCACGTTCAAACCGAAGAAAAAGGTTGCCAACTAAGCGCGAGGCGGGCCCGCAAGGGCGCGATGAGCGACACCCTCAGGGATCGCGACGAAAATCGTCATAAATCTCGATAAAGGCACGTGCGCATCCGGGCGGATCGCCGGGGTAGTTTTCCGACAGGCTGATCAGACCTTCCTCATAGCCCGTGGCGGCTAGGTAGGGCGTCAGCGGATATGCGTTGCGAAGCTCCTCCAACGACAACGTAGTGCCGAAATTCACGCCGACGAATTCGCCGCAAATCCCTCCACATTCCTGGAAGCTGCGGCTGTGGCGCAGCGGCGCACATTGATCGCGCGGTTCGATGTCGCGGATCGCGGCGGGGATCAGGAGCCAGCTGATCGGCGATTTGGGGTGAATGGCCGAGTTCTCGTACATCGCCGCGAGGATATAGCTGAACAGCACAGCGGCGCCTGCGCCGAAGGTCAGCACGAGCACTAAGATCAGGTTTAGGGCTTGTCGCGGGGCCAGCTCAGACCTCTCCGGTATATTCTCCGCGGGCAGGATAGTTCTTGTCGATGGCAAAATCGACTGCGGCCAAAAGCTCGGAGAAATGGGGCCGCACGAACGGCATGGTCTGGATCGACATGTAGTAGAGCGTCTGATCGGAATTCACGAGGAACAGGCCAGGTTCGGAGAACAGCGCAGGCTCTTCGATGCCAATGGAGGTCTTGCCGCGCGATGTCGAGATATAGAGGCCCCATTCCCGGGCCTTTGCCAGCGACAGATCATAAGCGAAGCGCAAGGTTTCGGCGCCGATTTTCTCTGCCATTTGCACGGTGCGCTCCTCGCCATCGGTGCTGACGGCAAGCGTTTTCACGCCGCGCTTGGCAAATTCGGGCGTGAGTCTTTCCAGCTCTTTCAGATAAGTCGCACAGATCGGGCAATGCAGACCGCGATAGAAACAGACGATGGTGCCGAGATCAGCGCCGTCGCTGCTTAGATCAAACGTGCCCCCTCCGAGCAGGGGAAGGGTCAGATCAGGGGTCTTTTGACGGGGCATGAGCATGGGGGATGTCCTTATTTAAGCGGCAGAAAGTTGACCCCGCAGGGTCGCATAGACGGTGAGGCCCGACGCCAGCGACAGGGCGAGGATCGAGATGGCGAGTGGCACGGGCGTGCCATCAAATGCCAGACCTATCGGGATCGCGATGAGAGCGCCAATCACAGTCGCGACAGAGCCGAGGATCGAGGCGGCCATGCCCGCGATATCGCCCACTGGACCCATGGCGAGCGCGTTGAGATTGCCGATGACAAAGCCGACCATGAAAAACAGGCTGGAGCACCAGAAAATCAGCATCGCGAACGGCACGCCGGTGGTGAGCGCAAAGATCAGGACACCTCCGGTGATCAGGGCCTGTCCGAAAAGCCCGATCAGGATCATGCGCCCCATGCCGAAACGCATCACCAGGCGCGCGTTGAGGATGCTCGCCGATCCGCCAATCACCGCGATTACGGCGAACCAGAAAGGGAAGCTGTCAGCCTTTCCGTAGATCTCGTCGAATATCTGATGGATGGAACTCAACTCGGCGAAGAGCATGCCGAAGGTCATCGAAAGCGCTGCGGCGCAGGAGACAAAAAGCCGGTCTGAGAGGCAGCGCTTCACCGCAGCCCAAAGCGGCTTGGCGCGAAACGGTGTGCGTTTCTCGACCGGATGGGTCTCAGGTTGGCGCAGGGCCAGCCAGAGCGTCACGCCCGCGCAGAAGATCACGAAGACAAAGAAGATCGCGCGCCAGCCGGAGACAGCGATGATCAGCGCGCCCAGAGCCGGGGCGATGGCGGGCACGAGCGTGAAGATCAGCATCGCGAAGGACATGATTTGGGCCATCGGGCGGCCTTCATAGAGGTCGCGGATGATCGCAAGCGCGACGATCCTCGGGCCCGCGACGCCGAGGCCTTGCACCACGCGAGCGAGAACCATCTCTTCCACAGAGGTCACAAACGCGCCCCAGATCGCGCCGATGCAGTAGAGGATCGCGCCGCCAATAATGACCGGTTTGCGCCCGAAGGTGTCCGACAGGGGGCCGGTGAAAAACGTGCCCAGTCCCATGCCGAAGACAAAGGAGGTGATCACAAGCTGCGCGCGGTTGGGGTCAGCAGGCGTGATGGCGTCGGCGATCTCGGGCAGGGCAGGCAGCATCGCGTCGATGGAAAACGCCACCATCGCAAAGAGCATCGCGATGAGCGCCACGAATTCCGGGCGGGAAAGCGCTTTTTCGGGTCGTGTCATGGCCGCGTCCAGAACAGAGCTGCCGCGGCGATCCAGATCGCCACCTCAAAGAGAATGCTCCAATGGGTCAGGAAGGACAGGATCCAGCTGTCATGACTCGCAGGCACGGTGAAGAGCGCGAACATCTCGGTTGAGAAGGGCCAGAGCCAGAGCACGTCGCCGACAACGGAATCGAGGCAGATATGCACAAGGAGCGCTGCGAAGAAGGCCAGAGCGGCAGGCATGAAGCGCGGCCAGACGACTTTGATCAGCGGCAGGTTGATGGCGGCGATAGCGAGCCAGAAGCCCGGGATATGCACCCAGTAGCGGTGATGATGCACCGCGCGCTCATCAATGAAATAGAACCAGATCAGGTCGAGATCGGGCAGGATTGCGCCCAGAAGCGCTGCGGGCAGAATCCAGGGCGCGTTCTGATAGCCCCGCGGCAGAAGGCGGTAGAGCACATAGCCCGCCGGGAGATGTGCGGTGATCACGCGTCCGGTCCTTTGGTTTTGTCCAGGCTCTGCTTGCGCGCGCGGCGGTTGCGTTCGATGCGGATGAGGCGGCGTCGGATGGCCTGACGCCCGATCTCGCTGACGATGAAGGCGAAGATGCCGATGCCGAAGAAGATCAGCACGGTTGTGCCGATCTTGCCGAGGGCCGTTGCTGGCACGAGAGAACCATAGCCGACGGTTGAAAGTGTGACGACGGTAAAGAAATAGGCGTCGAGCCAGGTCCAGCCTTCGACAAAGCGAAAGAAGATCGTGCCGACGCTGATCAGCGTCACAAGCATCGAGATGTAGATGGGCAGCTTACGTGTCATTGGCCTCAAGCTGCGTGGCAATCTCGTCGATCACCTTTTCCCAAAGCTCAGGCGGCTGCGCGCCGGGCAGGACATGTTGATTGGCGACGACGAAAGTGGGCACGCCGGTGACACCGCGCTCGCGCGCGTGGTTGTCGCGGGCGCGGATGTCGTCTGCGTCGGCATCGCTGTCAAAGAGGCGTTCGGTCATTGCGCGATCAAGACCACAGCCTTCGGCGATGTCGAGCAGGGTGTCGCGGTCGCCGATATCCTTGCCCTCAACGAAATAGGCCTTGAAAAGGCGAGAGACGACGGCGGTTTGACGGCCCTCTAGTCCCGCCCAATGGATCAGGCGGTGGGCATTGACAGTGTTGGGCGTGCGCTGCATCGCTTCGAAATCTATCTCCAGACCGGCAGCTTCTGCAGCTTCCGCGATCCGGGAATAGACCCGGATGGCGTTCTCCTTGCCGCCGAATTTCGTCTCCAGATATTCACGCCGGTCCATACCTGCCTCGGGCATGGTCGGGTTCAACTGAAACGGATGCCATTCGATCTGGAACGGGTGGTCGGGGCGCTTGGCCAGCGCGCGGTCGAGATGCGCCTTGCCGATGTAACACCAAGGGCAGATCGGGTCGGAAATGATGTCGAGTTTGATCATAAGCTGCTTTCGATCTCTGCGCGGAGGGCTTTGCGGCTCAATTTGCCGTTTGCCCCTTTAGGCAGGACCGGGCGGTGGATGTAAAGGCGTGGTTGTTTGTAGCGGGCGAGGAGGTCTTGTGCGTGGGCGCGCAGGCTGTCGTCGGGGACGGGCATCTCGGCGCCGTAGATCAGGGCGATGATCTCGGTGTCTTCCTTGGGGCTGACGGCCAGGGCGGCGGCCTCGGTGATGCCGTCAAAGCCGATGAACGCGGCTTCGACCTCGACGGGAGAGACGCGGAAACCGCCCGCATTGATCATGTCGTCCGCACGTCCGAGATAAGTGATCGCGTCGTCCTCCGCCATCGACACGGTATCGCCGGTGAGAAACCACTCGCCCTCGGGCAGCGGCGCGTCGAGGTAGCGCAGGCAGAGGCCGGGATCGCGCTTGGAGACGGCGAGCGTGCCGGGTTCGCCGCGCGGGACGGGATTGCCATCCTTGTCGAGCACCGCGATCTCGCGGCCCGGCTGTGGCCAACCGGCGCTGTGATCCTTGGCGGGATGGGCCGGTGCGCCGGAGATATAGGTGGAGCATTCGGACATGCCGAGCGCCTCGTGAATGTCGGTGCCGGTCGCGTTGCGCCAGCGCTCCTTGATGCGCGGGGCGAGCTTTTCGCCAGCGGAGAGGCCGTGGTGGAGATCGGGGAAGGCGAGATTACGGTTTTGGTTGAGGATTTGGCGATAAACACCTGGTGCAGCGGCAAAAATTGTTGGTCGTTCCTTTGCGATTAGGGCCGGGAGGTCGCTGCTGGTGACAGACGGTTTCGGGATGATCGCAGTTGCCCCAAGCGTCCAGGGGTCCATCAGCCCGGTGCCGAGCGTGTAGGTCCAGTTGAAGGCGCCCGCATGCATCAGGCGGTCCTGAGGTGTCAGGCCGTACCAGGCGTCAAACATCATCCGCCGCGCCCAGATGGCGCGATGGGCATGGCAAACCCCGCGCGGACCTTGGGTCGTGCCGGAGGTGAAGATGATGTAGCCGAGCCGGTCGGGATCGCCCATATGCGGCGCGGGATTGGCGTTGGTTCCGGTGAAAAGCTCCTCCGAGGTAAGGGTTTTGAAGGGGTCATCCGGCAGGGACACGCCCGGGGAGGCGACGATCAGATCAGGGGATGCCATGGCGGCGATTTTGGTGATTTCCGGTCCGGTCAGTTGCGCCGAGGTCGGGATCGGGACCGCGCCGAGCCAGAGGCAGGCGAGATAGGTCATCGGGAAAGCCAACTCGTTGCCGAGACGCATGAGAACGCGGGTCTCCGGGCCGAGACCTTCGGCTTCAAGGCGTGTGGCTGCGGTGAGTACCAGCGCGCGGATATCGCCATGGGTGTAACGCTCGACCGTCTCAAGGTCGCACAGCTCCAGGGCGATTTTGTCGGGCACCGCAAGCCCCGCATGCAGCACATATTCCGCCATATTGAAGGGCGCGGGGCAGGGCGGTGGCGGCGGCGAGGTGAAATGGGACAGCATGTGCTCTCGCTATCAGCGGGGCGCGCGCGATTGCAAGGCCGTCAGCGCGGCTGTAAAGTCGGTCCATGAAGCAGATGGACCCCAAAGAAGCGCTGAAACTGACCCGTGAGGACGGGCAGGCGATGCCGGTGAACGAGTTGGACCTCGGCGCGCGGGTGCGGCAATTGCGCAAGGATCGCAGCTGGACGTTGGAGCAGGCCGCGCAGCAGGCGGGGATGGCGCGCTCGACCCTGTCGAAGATTGAGAACGGTCAGATGTCACCGACATTCGAGGTGATGCGGAAACTGGCGCAAGGTTTGGGCATCGGCATGCCGCAGCTCTTTACCGCGCCCGCCGAGACGCAAGCCAATGGGCGCATGGATGTGACCCGCAATGAGGACGGCAACCCGGTTATCACGCCGACCTATGAGCATGAGCTTCTGGGTGGGAAATTACGGCAGAAAGCGATGCTGCCCTATCGCGCGCGGATCAGAGCCAGACGATTTGAAGATTTCGACGGCTGGGTGCGCCATGATGGTGAGGAATTCTTGTATGTGCTGACCGGTGTCGTGCGGCTCTATACAGAGTTCTATGAACCGGTAGAGATGCGTCGCGGCGACAGCGCCTATTACGACGCCACGATGGGGCATAATCTGATCTCGATCAGTGATGAGGATGCGTTGATCCTGTGGGTGACGACGCTTCCCTGAGGGGCTACGCGGCCGCCTGGGTCTGTGATTTCGGAGCCGAGAAAGCCATCCAGTCAATCAAGGCATCTTTGGCCTCGCACGCGGTCAATTCATGGGTGTCGGCCAGATACGTGATCAGCTTCGACTGATCGCCCCGAAAACGGCGCACGGCCTCCATATCCAGATGCGGAAAATCGCTGCAGAG
Organism: Paracoccaceae bacterium; assembly: GCA_028284705.1. Taxonomy (GTDB): domain Bacteria; phylum Pseudomonadota; class Alphaproteobacteria; order Rhodobacterales; family Rhodobacteraceae; genus Litoreibacter. The sequence goes on from JANQRE010000016.1 coordinate 37,861, forward strand.
GCTGTCGATCAGCGACAACCAGTTTTCGAGTACAGAATCCCAGGACATATGCGTGCTCCCTTACTGACGACCGTTTACACAGGTCAGGCTATTCAGAAGAGATTAAGCGGCTCCTAACGCGGCGCACTTGACCTATGTCAATACATTCAAGTTTTAGTCCAAGCTTTTGGTGTCATTCGGAAAAAGCCACCGAAAGACAGGCGTAGAAACGACTGCGATCAGAAGCTGCACGATCACGAAGGCCGCAATATGCGCGGGATCGATTCCAGCGAAGGTATCTGTGAACCCCCGTGAAATCGTCACCGCAGGGTTTGCGAAACTGGTCGACGCCGTGAACCAATAGGCCCCGGTGATGTAGAGTGCGACGAGGGTGGGAACGGCCTCGGATCGGTGGCGAACACCGCCAAGGATCACGAAGAGGAGGCCGAAGGTCGCGAGCCCTTCCGAGACCCATTGTGCGATCCCGGTGCGGGCGGTGGTGGAGGCCTGCAGGATGTCGAGACCGAATTGCACATGGGTCAGCCAGACGCCGATAATGCCGCCCGCGATCTGGCAGGCCACGTAAATCGCGGCATTTTTCGGAGCGATCTCCCCACGCAGGGCGAAAGCCAGCGTCACTGCGGGGTTGAAATGCGCCCCGGAGATGGGCCCAAGCACCGTGATCAGGAAATAGAGCGCACAGCCAGTGGCGATGGCATTGGCGAGCAGAGCGATGGCGATATTTCCGCCCGCAAGGCTGTCGCCCATGATGCCCGAGCCAACAACAGAGACCAGAAGAAGGCCGGTTCCGAGCGCCTCGGCGGCGTATTTGCGGATCATGTGAGCGTTCCGATCTGCATCAAGGCGGCGCGGTCGGATTTATCCTTCAGCGCGGTGAAGGCATCGACCCGCAGTTTCAGCAGGCGGTAGGCCTCGGCGAAGGCGGCGGGCTCATCCTCGGCGCCGGCAGGGTCCTCGACGCCCCAATGCGCTTGGGTTGGGCCACCGGGCCAGATCGGGCAGGTCTCTCCGGCGGCGGAGGCGCAGACAGTGATCACCAAGTCGAGGTCTGGAGCGTCTGGGCCGGCGAATTCGTCCCAGCTTTTCGAGCGTGGATTGTCCAAGGTGATGCCGTGCTGCGCGAGCGTCTCGATGGCGACCGGATTGACGCGACCGACCGGGTTGGAGCCCGCCGAGAAGGCCGTGAACCCGGCCTTGTTCAGAAGCCCTTCCAGCAGGATCGAGCGCGCGGAATTGCCGGTGCAGAGGCTGAGAATATTCATGATGTCCCCCGTTTTTCCAGCGGCTACGGCTGCAATGTAACAGCGGTATGACAGTGCTGGGTCAGCGAAACATATCGGGCAGATTGACGGAGTTCTCGGACCCCAGATTGTCCCAATGGTCGCGGAGGAATTCTCCTGCTGCGCGGCGACCCGCGCTTTTCAATTTGTCGAGCACCGGAGGGGTGGGGATCAGTTTCGTCGCGACGGAAAGCTGCGTCATCAGATCATCATCGGCGATCATGTGGATGATCGGATTTTTCATTGCCTTTTCGGAGATGTTGCCCTCGGAAATCAGGCGCTGAACGAAGTTGATCGCCCGAAGTTCCCGCAAAAGGGAGCCATTGAAGCTGATCTCATTCAGCCGGTTCTGGATCGCTTGCGGCGTGCGCGGGATTTCCTCGCGGTAGAGCGGGTTGATATTCACGATGACGATGTCGCGCGGAAGGTCGTCATGAAACAGCGGGAAGAGGGCCGGGTTGCCCATGTAACCGCCGTCCCAATAGGCCTCTTTGGCCTTGGTTTCGGGGTCTTCGATCTCGATGGCCTGAAAGACGGTGGGCAGACAGCCGGAGGCGAGGATCGCGTCCGTGGTGATCTCCTCACCGGTGAAAATCCGAATGCGACCGGTGCGCACATTGGTGGCGCAGATATGCAGCTCAGGCCCGGTTTTGGCGCAGACCTTGTCATAGGAGAACTGATCCGCAACGCGACGCAGCGGATGATGATAGAGCGGGCCGAACTGATAGGGGCTCGCCATCCGGCTCATAAACTCGAGGCTTTGGTAGAAGGGCGAAAGCTCGACGGAGCGTGAGATGGCTTGCGGCGAGATGCCGGTCATCCAGCCATACATAGAGGAGTGCTCGGTGGCGCCTATCTCCGACCAGAGCCAATCGAGTTTCTTCTTCGCGCCGTCGCGGCCGTTTTCGATCAGACCGGACTTCAGAGCCGCGCCGTTCATGGCCCCGGCGGAGGTGCCGGAGATGCCCGCGATCTCCAACTTTTCTTCTTCCAGCAGGCGGTCGAGCACGCCCCAGGTGAAGGCGCCATGGGCCCCGCCGCCCTGTAGAGCGATATTGATCTGTTTGGTCATGGGCGCCAAGGGCGGTTCGAATCGCCTTTAGAACGCAATTTCGAAATCGCGTCGGACGTCGCTTGCAAGCGACGTGGGTAAGGGCTTTCGAAAGCCCTTCTCATAGTGCCGTCCAGCCGCCGTCGACCGAAATCGTGGTCCCCGTGATCTGCTGCGCGGCATCGGAACAGAGGAACGTCGCTACGCCACCGAGCTGCTCGGTCGTCGCAAACTCTTTCGAGGGTTGGCGCTGGAGCATGACTTCGCGAATGACGGTCTCGCGATCCATCTGGTATTTTTCCATCGTGTCGGGGATCTGGCTCTCGACCAGCGGTGTCATCACGTAGCCTGGGCAGATGGCATTGGCCGTGATCGGTTCCTCCGCCGTCTCGAGCGCGACCACTTTCGTCATGCCCACCACGCCGTGTTTTGCGGCGACATAAGCCGACTTGTAAGGCGAGGCGGTGAGCCCATGGGCCGAGGAGATGTTGATCACGCGACCCCAACCCGCGGCGCGCATCATCGGCAGAGCCATCGCTGTGGTGTGGAAGGTGGAGTTCAGCATGATCGCGATGATCGCGTCCCATTTCGCCACCGGAAATTCGTCGATGGGGGAGACATGCTGGATACCGGCATTGTTCACCAGAATATCGCATTTCCCGGCTTGTGTGATCAGCGCCCGCGCTTCATCGCCTTTGGACAGGTCAGCCTTGATGTAGCGCGCGGAGGTGCTGGTTTGCTGGCTGATCTCATTGGCCAGCGCGTGATCCTCATCGCGGTCGGTGAAGGAGTTCAGAACCACATCCGCGCCGGCTTTGGCGAGTTCCCGGGCGATGCCGAGACCGATGCCGGAATTGGAGCCGGTGATGACGGCAGTCTTGCCGCGGAGAGGGCGATCTGACATCGGGATTTTCCTTCCAGGTTTCAAGCGATCTTTTGCGGTGCAGCATAAATGTTGCACCAGCGAAGGGAAGGGCGAAGGCGTGGGCGTGATGGATCGACACGTGCTACGCTCGGAGGGCTGCGGACCAAAAAAAACGCCAGCACAAGGCTGGCGTTAAGTTATTGAGGCAGGTTTCATACAGGCAAGAAACCTATCGAGCAGTGCCACCTTTATAAGCAATGGATTGCGTGTCGCCAAGCTAAAAGTTTGAAAAGGTTGAAAACCCTCAGTAGCATGATCGCTAACGAATACAGGCGGATCAAGGATTGTTGCCAAAATGAAACCTGATTTTTTCCGGTCTTGCGCCCGCGCACTGGCCGTCTCGGCGTTCATTTTTACCCCACAGGCGTTCGCAGAGCCGAAACATGGCATAGCTATGTATGGCGAACCGGCTCTACCACCGGATTTTGTGTCGCTGCCTTATGCCAACCCAAATGCACCCACCGGAGGGCGATTGGTGGCCGGGGAGGTCGGCAGCTTCGATTCGCTGAACCCGCATATCCAAAAGGGACGTGTGCCCTGGCAGTTACGGTTCCTGGCTTACGAGAGCCTGATGGGCCGCTCCTATGACGAGCCGTTCACGCTTTACGGGCTGATCGCCGAATCGATTGAGGTGGATGAGGCGGGCAAATGGGTGGAGTTCACCTTGAACCCGGCGGCGCGATTCTCCGATGGAACACCGATCACGTCTGAGGATGTCGTCTGGACCTATGAGACACTCGGCACCAAGGGGCATGGACGCTATCGCGGCTCCTGGGCGAAGATCGAAAGCGCGGAGATCCCCGAGCCCGGCAAAGTGCGCTTCACCTTCAAGGAGGAGGACCGCGAGCTGGCGCTGATCATGGGGCTGCGTCCGATCCTGAAAAAGGCTCAATGGGAGGGCAAGGATTTCGAGGAAAGCGGATTGACCGAAATCCCGATCTCCTCGGCGCCTTACGTGATTGATGATTTCGAAGCGGGTCGCTTCGTCTCGCTGAAACGCAATCCGGACTATTGGGGCCAGGACATCCCGTTCCGCCGCGGCACCAATGTGATCGATGAGATTCGCATGGAGTTTTTCGGCGACGCGACCGCGATGTTCGAAGCCTTCAAAGCGGGCGAGTTGAACACACTGCGCGAGACCAACGCGCAGAAATGGGAGACACAGTACGATTTCCCGCGCATGCGTTCAGGCGATGTGGTGAAATCGCTGATCCCGCATGAGCGCCCCTCGGGCATCGAAGGGTTCGTCATGAACACCCGCAACCCGTTTTTCTCCGATTGGCGGGTGCGGGAAGCGATGATCCAAGCGTTCAATTTCGAGTTTATCAACGAAAACCTCAATGGCAGCCGTCTGCCGCGGATCACCTCCTACTTTTCCAACTCGAAGCTCGGCATGCAGCCGGGTCCTGTGACGGGCCGTGTCGCGGAGTTTCTCGAGCCGTTCAAAGACGATCTGGTGCCCGGTGTGATGGAAGGCTATGCGTTGCCGGTTTCCGATGGCTCGGAGCGCAACCGTGCTGGTATTCGCGCGGCGATTGAACTGTTGGAAGAAGCCGGGTGGGCGATCAAGGATGGTGTGCTGACCAATGATGCAGGGCAGCCCTTTGTCTTTGAAATCCTGCTCAAGCAGGGCAGTGCGGAGCATCAGGCGATGATCAATATCTACCAGAAGGCTCTGGAGCGTCTGGGGATTTTCCCGAGCGTCACGACTGTCGATTCCGCGCAATATCGCGAGCGCACCGACACTTATGATTTCGGCATGGCCCATTACCGGCGCGGGCTTTCCTTGAGCCCGGGCAATGAACAGTTCGCCTATTGGGGGTCCGATGGGGTGACGACACCGGGATCACGCAATTGGATGGGCATGGAAAGCCCACCCGCCGAGGCGATGATCCGGCGGATGCTGACCTCCGAGAGCCAGGATGATTATGTTGCTGCCGTGCGCGCACTGGATCGCATCCTGACCGCCGGACGCTACGTCATTCCGATCTGGTATTCTGACACTTCATTTCTCGCCCATGACAAGCGCCTGAGATATTCGAAGAACCTGCCGGTCTATGGCGATTGGATCGGATTTCAGCCCGAAGTCTGGTGGTGGGAAGAGTAACCCGCCTGCGACGCTGTTCCGCATTGTGATCTTTCCCCGGGCTCCCATTTCTGGGGCAGGGGAAGTGACATGCGATTGACCGAGCGAGAGCCCTATTCCTACCGCGCCTTGCCGCAGATGAGCGGTGTGGCGGATGCCGGACCTTTGACAGTGATGGATGCGCAATGCGGGCTTTGCGCGCGTGGGGCACGATGGATTGCGCGCAATGATGCGAGCGGCGCCTTTCATATCATCCCGCTGCAATCGGAGCGTGGCGAAGCGCTGATGCGCCACTATGGGCTTGACCCCAACGATCCCCTGTCCTGGCTGCTGATTGAGGAGGGCCGAGCCTATACCTCGCTCGACGCTGTCATTCGCACGGGGCGACTTCTGGGCGGCAAGTGGCATGCGCTTTCGGTGATGCGGGTGATGCCCCGCCGGTTTCAGGATTGGCTTTACGGGATCGTTGCGCGCAATCGATACAAGGTGATGGGCCGCGGCGATCTGTGCGCCATGCCGGACCCGGATGTACAGGCGCGGCTATTACTATGAGCGTGTTGATCCTCGGCGGGGCCGGGGTGTTTGGCTCTCGCCTGGCGGAACTTCTGGTGGAAGATGGCCATCGGGTGATCGTAGCCGGTCGGACCGCCGCGACATTGGAGGCATTGGCCACGCGTCTTGGGGTGGAGCCGCTTGTTCTCGACCGCGCGGATGTGGCAGCGGTGAGACACGCCCTCACGCATCACGAGGTCACCCATCTGATCGACGCCGCGGGTCCGTTTCAAAACTACGCAGGATATGACGTCGCCGAAGCCGCTATTGAGGCGGGATGCCATTACCTCGACCTGTCTGACGATGCGGCCTTCACCGCCGGGATCAGCACGCTTGAGGAGCGGGCCGAAGAAGCGGGCGTTGCCGTGCTGTCGGGCGTGTCCTCGGTGCCCGCGATCAGCGGTGCGGTTGTGACCGGGCTGACGGAGGGTTGGAGGCAAATCCACCACATCGAGGCTGCCATCATGCCGGGAAATCGCGCGCCGCGCGGTCGGTCGGTGATGGAGGCGATCCTGGGGCAGGTGGGTGAACCGCTCAGGCTTTGGCAGGCAGGCCGATGGGAAGAGGCGCCGGGCTGGTCGGATCCGCGGATGTATGACCTTCCGGGGGCCGAACGGCGTCAGGCGGCCCTGATCGGCGCGCCGGATTTGCGCCTGTTCCCTACGCATTTCAGAGCGGCGACGGTGGAGTTTCGCGCCGGGCTTGAGCTTGGGATCATGCAGCAAAGCCTCGCTCTCTGGTCCTGGCTGCGTCGCCGCAAACTCGTTCCAAACGCCAAGATTTTCAGACGTCCGCTGCACCGGGTCGCGACGATGCTCGACCGGTTTGGCAGCGACAGAGGCGGGATGGTGGTGCGGGTCATCGGCGTGGATGGCAGCGGCGCCTTGATGGAAGCGTGGTGGGTGATGTCGGTGGGTGCGGGCAAGGGGCCCTACACGCCCGCCTTGCCAGCTGCGATTTTGGTGAGGAAAGACAAGCTCTTGCCCGGTGCACGGGCGGCGATCTCTGAGTTTTCGAAAGCTGAGATCGAGGAGGAATTCAAGCGGATCGGAGCAAGGACGACCACGGAGGCAGAGACCTACACACCGCTGTTCCAAGCCGCACTCGGGGCGGCGTGGGCCCAGATGCCACCGCTCTGGCGCGCCACCCACACAGTGACACCTCTAAAGATCTTAGAGGGCGAGGCGCGGATTACGCGTGGGGTAGGGCTCCTGTCGCGGATCATCGGGGCGCTGTTTAGGTTCCCGAAGGCCGCAGAGGTCGTCCCGGTCACCGTGCGTATGGTCGCGAAAGACGGCAGGGAGCATTGGACGCGGCGCTTCGGAGAGTCTTCCTTCACCTCCGTTTTGCGCGGCTCTCGGCCTGGGCATCTGCGTGAGCGTTTCGGGCCGTTTGAGTTTGAGATGGCTGTGCCTGAGACAGGTAACGGCATTGAGATGCCGGTCACCCGCGGCTGGTTCTGTGGTGTGCCGATGCCAAAGGCGCTTTTGCCGCGCTCTGAGACGCGGGAATTCATTCAAGACGATATATTCCATTTCGACGTGCGCCTCTCGGCCCCGCTTGCGGGACTGATCGTGCATTACCAGGGCTGGCTGAAATAGCTACTGCGCGGCGAGGGCAGGGGGCTCGGAGGGGTCTTTGCCGTTGGGGTAGACGAGACCCGCGGAGATCACCAGCTTCGCGGCGTCCTCGACGGACATTTCCAGCTCGATCACGTCGGATTTCGGCACGAAGAGCAGAAAGCCCGAGGTCGGGTTGGGCGTGGTCGGCAGGAAAACAGAGACTTTCTCTTCATCCACCGGAATGCCTGCGGCGATCTCGCCTTTGGCGCCCGTTGAGATGAAGGCAATCGCCCAGATACCCCGGCGCGGGTATTCGACGAGACAGGCTTTTTCGAAGGAGGTTTCGCGTTGCGAGAAGACAGTTTCCGCGATCTGTTTGGCGCCGGAATAGATCGAGCGCACGACGGGCATGCGATCGACAAGGTTTTCGCCCCAGTGCAACAAAGAGCGGCCCAGGATGCCTTTCGCCATCCACCCGACCAAGACGGTGAAGAGCAGGAAGACGATGACGCCAATGCCGCGCACATTCACCTTGACCGGCGTCTCGGGATATCCGAGCGCCCAATTCACCAGGGCTTCGGGGTGCCACGCGTCCGGGACAAAGGGCCAGACCCAGCTGTCGATCCAGCCCACGACCGTCCAGATCAGCCACAGCGTGAGGCCGATGGGCGCCACCACGATGAGCCCGGCCAGAAAATTGCCGCGCAGGCGCGCGATCAAGCCGGGACGCTTGGGCGGGTGAGGATGGTCGTCGTGTTCGAACATGGGAGCGGTCAACCGTTAACGCGCAGAATGTAGGCACTTCGCGGAGGGCGCACAAGCAAACTGGGGCGCTCTGCGCAAATTAAGGCGCTGAGATCGCCAATTCTTGAGCAATCTGTGCGCCAAGTCGCGCATTGTTGAGCACCAGCGCGATGTTTGCCTCCAGTGAGCGACCTTCGGTCAGCTCGAATATCCGCTGCAGGAGGAACGGCGTGACGTCCTTGCCGGTGATATCTTGCGCCTCCGCCTCGGCGGTGGCTTGAGCGATGATCGGCGCGAGGGTCTCTGGCGGGATTTCCGCCTCCGTTGGGATTGGATTGGCGACAAGCTGACCGCCGGGCAGGCCGAGCTGCGCGCGCATGCGGTGCGCTTGGGCGATCTCGCCCGGCGTGTCGGCGCGCAACGGGGCCTTCAGGCCGGACGTTTGGCTCCAGAAGGCCGGAAACGCGTGCTGGCCATACGTAAAAACCGGCACGCCAAGGGTTTCCAGCACTTCCAGTGTTTTCGGCAGGTCGAGAATGGCTTTGGCACCAGCTGCCACGACCGTCACCGGCGTTTCGCTGAGTTCCCGCAGATCGGCGGAAATGTCGAAACTCGTCTCCGCGCCTTTGTGCACGCCGCCGATGCCGCCTGTGGCAAAGACCTCGATACCGGCCAGATGCGCCGCGATCATCGTGGCGGCGACTGTGGTGGCGCCTGTGCCGCCCGAGGCGAGGCACGCGGCGAAATCGGCGCGGGAGAGTTTGGCGACCTCCTTGGCTTGTGCGAGGCGTTCCAATTCCTCGGCGCTCAGACCGATATGCAGCGTTCCGTCAAGCACGGCGATGGTTGCGGGAGTGACGCCTGCGTCGCGGATCGTGTTCTCGACGCGCGATGCCATGGCGAGATTGTCGGGCCAGGGCATGCCATGGGTTATGATTGTGCTTTCAAGTGCAACGAGAGGGCGTTTATTCGTTTTGGCATCAGAGACTTCCGGGGAATACTTGATGTTGAGACTCATCCGTAGGTTTCTCCGGAAATGTAAGTGGCGGCGGCGTCTAACGCCTGGGTGAGCGCTGCTTCGGGATCGGCACCTTGGGCCTCGGCAGCAATATGGGCGGCCATGAAAGTGTCGCCAGCACCAGTAATACGGGTGACGAGCACCTCGGGCGGGGTTTTCGAGATCAGCGTGTCGCCTGCCGCAAAGCTCGCGCGGTTTGGTCCGTCCGTGACGAGCGCCCGCCCGACGCCGCGCGCGGCCAACGCTTTCGCGGCGTCTTGCGAGTTTGAAAAGCTCTTGTGCAAGAGCAGGCCCGCCTCCTCGAGATTGACATAGATTGTGGTCGATGCATGACCGAGGAAAGGTGTCAGACGCTCCGCCTTGCCGGGAGAGGCCGGGGCGAGACGCAGATCGGCGGCGGCGAAAGCGGGGTTTCGCGCGATGTCACTCAGAAGCGCTGCAGTAAGATTGCCGTCAATGGCGATAAGGCCGGTCCAGCCCTTGAGCGCGCCATTCAATAAAGGACGCAGGATTTTATCGCCCGCGGCTTCCAGGGAATGCGCATCGGCGATGGCGGAAATCAGACCGTTGCCGCCCTCGATGGCCATATAGACATCGGTCGGCAGGTCTTCGGACCGGTAGACATGGGTCGTCTCCGTGCCCAGCCGTGCGCAAGCGGCCATCAGCTCTTCGCCCTCCGGATCGCGCCCGATAGCGGTGAGCAGGGCGGGGGACATGCCATAGGCCTTCAGCGCCATGGCAATGTTCATCGCGACCCCGCCAGGAATGCGGGTGATGCGCCCCGGTACGTCGGAGCCCACCCGCATATGGGCATTCGCGCGACCGATAATGTCCCACAGGACCGAGCCGATGCAAAGAATGTCGGGTTGGCTGCTCATGGCCCGCTTTATGGGCGCGAGTTGGCGCCTGTTGCAAGCGTCGGAGCCTCCGGCGGAAGTATTTTTGAAACATGGGAAGGCGCGGCGCGTTAACCTTAATAATCTCTTGCGGCGAGGGGGCTTGCGGGGCAGGGGAGATTGGTCTATCAGGCGCGCACTTCACAGGTGAGGCTTGGGTCCTCGGGGGAGACATCCCCGAACGATCCGCCGGTTGGGGCATGGGCCCCTGAGACAGCTTTACCGAGGATATGAAACCGGAAAGGAAAGCAAGAGATGGCATTGCCTGATTTCTCTTTGCGTCAGCTTTTGGAAGCTGGCGTGCACTTTGGTCACCAGACCCAACGTTGGAACCCGCGCATGGGGCCGTATATCTACGGTGCCAAGAACGGCATTCACATTATGGACCTCACCCAAACGGTCCCGATGTTGGATCAAGCCCTGCAAGTGGTTCGCGACACCACTGCCAAGGGCGGTCGCATTCTTTTTGTCGGCACTAAGCGTCAGGCGCAGCGCCCGATCGCTGAGGCGGCCGAGAAATGTGCACAATATTACATGAACCACCGTTGGCTTGGCGGCACGCTGACCAACTGGAAGACCGTGTCGAACTCGATCAACCGCCTGAAAACCATCGATGAGCAGATGGCCGAAGGGGCTGAGGGCCTGACGAAGAAAGAGCGCCTTGGCATGGAGCGCGAGCAGGGCAAACTGCAAGCCTCGCTCGGCGGGATCCGTGAGATGGGTGGCACGCCGGATCTTCTGTTCGTGATTGACGTGAACAAAGAAGACCTCGCCGTGGCCGAAGCCAACAAGCTGGGTATTCCGGTTGTGGCCGTGGTCGATACGAACTGCTCGCCCGATGGCATCGATTATCTGATCCCCGGCAATGACGACGCTTCCCGCGCGATCTCGCTTTATTGCGATCTCATTGCCCGGGCCGCGCTTGACGGTATGTCCGCGCAAATGGGGGCTGCGGGTGTCGATATCGGTGCGATGGAAGAGGCACCGGTTGAAGAAGCTGTGGCCGAGGCACCTGCAGAGAAGGCGAAGGCCGAAGAGCCTAAGGTCGAAGAGCCCAAGGCTGAAGAGGCCAAAGCGGAAGAGCCTGCCGCCGAAGAAGCACCTGCGGAAGAAGCCAGAGCCGAGTAAACGGAACGGCTGTCAGAAAAGTTTTACCGGAGGCTGATGAAGCAGCCTCCGGGACCATTGGACAAATCGAGGAGACCATAAGATGGCGATTACCGCTGCAATGGTGAAAGAGCTGCGCGATTCCACGGGCGCAGGCATGATGGATGCGAAAAAAGCGCTGACCGAGAACGATGGCAATATGGAAGCCGCCGTCGATTGGCTGCGCACCAAGGGCCTTGCGAAAGCTGCGAAGAAGTCCGGACGCACGGCCGCCGAAGGTCTGGTCGCTGTCAAAGTCGATGGCGGGCAGGGGGTCGCCGTTGAGGTGAACTCCGAGACCGATTTTGTCGCCAAGAACGCTGAGTTCCAGGAGATGGTGTCCGGCATTGCGGGCGCTGCTCTGGGCGTGTCCGACGTCGATGCTTTGAAGAGTGCCGATCTGGGCGGCAAATCCGTTGAAGATACAATCACCGACAAGATCGCGACCATCGGCGAGAACATGTCCGTGCGCCGTATGGCGAAAATCGACGGCACTTCGGTGACATCTTACGTGCATGGTGCTGCCGCCGATGGCATGGGCAAGATTGGCGTGCTCGTCGCGCTGTCGGGTGACAATGACGCGTTTGGCAAACAGGTCGCGATGCATGTGGCGGCTGTGAATCCAGCATCCCTTTCCGAAGCTGATCTCGACCCGGCTGTGGTCGAAAAAGAGAAGCAAGTTCAGATGGATATCGCTCGCGAGAGCGGTAAGCCGGACAATGTGATTGAGAAGATGATCGTCGGCCGGATGAAAAAATTCATGGCTGAGGTCACGCTTCTGAACCAGCAGTTTGTGGTCAATCCGGACCTGACGGTTGGCAAGGCCGCGGAAGAGGCTGGCGTTGAGATCACCGGGTTCGTGCGCCTCGAAGTGGGCGAGGGGATCGAGAAGAAAGAAGAGAACTTCGCCGAGGAGGTTGCCGCACAGCTCGGCAACTGATCTCACCTCTCGAAGACATAAAAAAGCGGTGCATGAGGGCTCATGCACCGCTTTTCCTTTTCCCGTCCTATGCTGGGGAAGACAGGACCGGAATTGAAAGCCGCCAGGGAAGCGGAAGAATTGACTCTCCTGACGGCTAAACCGGATAAACCGGACCAGGGTTTTTCCTCGAAATCACAAGGCGCACCCCCTAGCGTAAGTCCCATGGCTAAAGCCACCACTCACGGAACAGTTTTGAGGATGCCCAAATCCGGGTTGAAAGCAAAGTACGGAATTCCGTACCTCTTTCTTTAAACCCTTTGAAATCAGGATGTTATCTTTCGATCAGGAAGAACTGATTTTGTGAACTGGCTTTGAGGATCGCCTGGGCAGTTGTGTCCACGTCCAGCGCTTCGCGAGCGAGACGCAGGTGTTTCTCAATAGTAGCCGGATTTAGTCCCATTATCGTGGCTGTGTCCTGAATCGTCTTGCCATCGGCCACCCATTCGAGCACTTCGCGCTGCCGCGCCGTCAGTTTGCGGCGCTGCCCGGTGGTGTGGGGGAGTTGCGTGACTTTGAGATGCATCACCTTGTTGGCTAGCTCGATCTCGGGGCCCTTTTCCGCCCAAAGCGCATCAACATCCGCCTGCGTCACGCCACGCTCTGCCGTTAGTCCGATGGCACCCTTGGCGCGCATTGAGACGTCGTGGAAGCTGATCGTGTAACCGGCTGTGACATCCATCCGCTGGTTGAGCGCCATGGCTTCCATCTCGTCAGGGCCCAGTTGACCGCTCGCCATCATCTCCATCACCATGCTCCAGGAGCAGGCGCCGACATTGTCCGCGGCCCAGGCGACCATCGGGCCTTTGAAATACATGCCTTCACCGATGAAGATATCGACATATTCCGGGTCGTGATTGGTGAGGATCAGCGCGTCTTGCAGATCGCCGAGCGTCGTACCTGTCCGAAATCGTGTGTAGCCGTAAATCAGCCGGTCGAAGCCATACTCAGCCATCTTGCCGGTGTGCAGCGACCATGCGTCTTCCATGGTGTCCGCTTCGACAATCCTGCTGAGATGGTCATCGATCATGGAACGGCCTCCATGCGGGCGGCGAGGGCGTCTATGGCCAGGCCGTAGCCGGTAATCCCAAATCCGCAGATCACGCCGATGCAGACCTCGGAGATGTAGGAGTAGTGGCGGAACTGTTCGCGCGCGAAGACATTCGAGACATGTAGCTCAATCACGGGCAAGTCCACAGATGCGATAGCGTCGCGCAGCGCGATCGAGGTATGGGTGTAAGCGCCCGCGTTTAAGACCACGCCGCAATGCTTTGATTTTGCGTCTTGAATTGCGTCCACGAGAGCGCCTTCGGAATTCGACTGCAGGCACTCAACCGTCAGATCGTGCTCTGCGGCGCGGACTTTGGAAAGCGCCTCGATATCGGCCAGCGTGTCCGAGCCGTAAATCTCGGGTTCACGGGTGCCCAACAAGTTGAGATTTGGACCATTGAGGATGAGCAGCGACGGCATTCCAGCACCTTTTTTCTTGGTTGTAGGACCTCAAACGATCTGTGTCGAGATTTAAGGTTAATCCGTCACCGGAAACGCCCGTATGACAAGCGCTTTTTCGCAAAACGGGCTCGTGCACGTGCTGCCGTTGATGTGCTTTCGTGTGCCGCAGGGGGCAGCGGCAACGCAAACCCATTAAGCCTGTAATGGTAATTATGTTAAGTAAAGGCGGGCCCAAAACCCTTGTTTTTAGGCCTTAGGCGTTGGCGGCTGCTTTTCGCCGCGATCAAAGGCCTCCCAGCCTTCGCCGTTGAAGACATCCACACCGAGCTGTGCCAGGACATGTGGAAAATCGACCATGACCCAGTTGTCGACGATCTTGCCATCGACGACCTTCCAGAAATCCATGTAGCGGATCTCGATGCGTTGACCTGTCGGTTCCACACCCATGAAAGTTCCGGAATGCGTCGCTTCCTGGCGTCCGAAGGCCGCGGCCCATTCGCCCATATAAAGCCGCGCCTCATCGACGCAGACCTTGTCTGAGAACGCCGCCTGGAACGGTTTCTGCCAATTGTCCTGAAATTCGCGTAAGCCTGTTTTGGTGCCGCAACCGGTATTTCCGATCCAGCGGAAGCTTTCCGAGAAGAATTCACCGATATCGGCGATGCGATGATCGTTCAGACCATCGACCATACCTTCGATCACGCGGCGTGTATCTTCGGTTTTCGACAGGTCTGTGTCGCGGCTCAAGACCGCTTGTTCAGGACGCGAGCCCTTCATTTTCGTTATCCCAATGCATATCCGGCACCGCGTACCGTTCGCACAGGATCCTGACCGCCGCCAGCCAAAAGTGCTTTGCGCAGGCGTCCGACATGCACATCGACTGTTCTTGTATCGACATAGATGTCGCGCCCCCAGACGCGGTCGAGCAGTTGCTCGCGGGACCAGACGCGGCCCGGACGCTCCATGAAGGTCGTCAGAAGCCGAAATTCAGTTGGGCCCAACTTCAGTTGTTTTTCGCCGCGATAGACCCGGTGTTCTTCGAGGTCCATGACGATGTCTTCGAACTCTAGACGCTGACCAACCGCGGCGGGACGGGTGCGCCTGAGCTGCGTGCGAATACGCGCCAGAAGTTCGGCGACGGAGTAGGGTTTCACGATGTAATCATCGGCCCCGGTTTCAAGCCCCCTCACCCGGTCATTCTCCTCCGAACGCGCAGATAACATAATAACTGGAATGCGTTGGCTGTCGTTGTTCATCTTGATTTGACGGCAAATTTCGATGCCGGAGACGTTTGGCAGCATCCAGTCGAGCACCACAAGATCGGGCGTGTCTTCCTGAACTTTCAGAAGCGCCTCATCGCCGGTCTCGGCGGTGTCTACGTCATAGCCCTCAGCGCGGATGTTATAGGCCAGCACCTCCCGTTGTGCCGGATCATCTTCGACCACAAGGACCAGAGGATCAGAGGACATTTCGATCAAACCTCATCGGGCGCGGTGACAAAGGGCGTGCGGTCTTTCTTTTCCCGATCCTCATCGGGCATTTCACCGGTCACAAGATAGACCACCTGCTCCGCAATAGACGTCACATGATCGCCCATGCGTTCCAAGTTCTTGGCGATGAAATGCAGGTGCATACATGCGGTGATGTTGCGCGGATCTTCCATCATATGGGTCAGAAACTCGCGGAACAAAGCGTTGTACATCTGGTCGATCTCTGCATCGCGCTGGCGGATGTCCTCGGCCAGGTCCACGTCGCGCTGGATATAGGCGTCTAGCGCATCTTTCAGCATCAGATTGACCGATTTGGCCATGCGCCGGATTGAGCCGCCAGAACCGTTCACCGCCGGCATTTCGGACAGCACGGAGGTGCGTTTTGCAAGGTTCTTGGCGTAGTCCCCAAGACGCTCCAGATTGCCGCTGATCTTCAAAACCGTCAGCACGGTCCGCAAATCGCTGGCTGTGGGACCGCGCATCGCGATGACACGCGCCACGTCCGCCGAGACCTCTTCCTCCAGCGCATCAATGGCCTTGTCGTTCTTGCGCACGGCCTCCGCGAGTTCGACATCACGCATCTCAAGCGCGCGGGAGGCGTCGGAGATGGCCGTTTCCACCATGCCGCCCATTTTCATGATCTGGGCCTGAATGCCCTCAAGATCGCGGTCGAAGGCGGATGCGATATGTTGATCGTTCATGACGCGGCCCCCTACCCGATCCGACCTGTAATGTAGCTTTCCGTCCGGCTGTCCGATGGGTTCGTGAAGATCGTACCGGTATCGCCGTATTCCACCAGCTCGCCGAGGTGGAAGAACGCTGTCTTCTGACTGACGCGCGCTGCTTGTTGCATCGAGTGCGTTACGATGATCACCGTATAGGTTTGGCGCAATTCATCGATCAGTTCCTCGACCTGAGCGGTCGCAATCGGGTCTAGCGCGGAGCACGGCTCGTCCATCAGCAGCACTTCCGGCGCCGTGGCGATGGCGCGCCCGATGCAGAGACGCTGCTGCTGACCGCCTGAGAGGCCCGTGCCGGGTGCATCGAGGCGATCTTTCACCTCGTCCCATATCGCGGCACGGCGCAGGGATTTCTCGACGATCTCGTCAAGCTCGGCCTTGTTTTTGGCAAGACCATGGATCTTCGGACCGTAAGCGACATTGTCATAGATCGATTTCGGGAACGGGTTGGGCTTTTGGAACACCATGCCGATGCGGGCGCGCAGCTGCACCGGGTCGATGTTTTTGGCGTAGATATCTTCGCCCTCCAGATGGATGTCACCGGTCACGCGACACACATCAATTGTATCGTTCATCCTGTTGATACAACGCAAGAAAGTGGACTTCCCACAGCCCGATGGACCGATGAAAGCGGTCACCGCCTTGTTCTCGATCTCGACATCCACGCCCTTGATCGCGTGGTTGTCGCCATAGAACACATCGACGTTGTTCGCGGCGATCTTGATATCGTTGGACATGGTCCGCTCCGTCACTCTCATATCGTTCATATCGCGCAACTCCTTTTACCAGCGGCGCTCGAACCGTTTGCGGAGGAATACCGCAAGCGCGTTCATGATCACAAGGAAGGTCAGCAGCACGCAGATGGCGGCGGCTGTGCGCGCCTCAAACGCGCGTTCAGGGAAATCCGACCAGCGGAACACCTGCACCGGCAGCACGGAGGCTGAGTCGGTGACGCCCGTTGGGATGTCCACGATGAACGCCACCATGCCGATCATGATCAGCGGCGCGGTCTCACCGAGGGCCTGCGCCATGCCGATAATCGTGCCGGTCAGGATGCCCGGCATCGCGAGCGGCAGGACATGGTGGAAGGTCGCCTGTAAAGGCGAGGCCCCAAGCCCGACCGCGGCGTCGCGGATCGAGGGCGGCACGGCGCGGATCGCCGCGCGCGAGGCGATGATGATCGTGGGCAGCGTCATCAGCGCCAGCACGATACCACCCGCCACAGGCGCGGATCGCGGTACCCCGAAGAAGCCGAGGAAGACCGATAAGCCCAGGAGGCCAAACACAATCGAGGGCACGGCGGCGAGGTTGTTGATGTTCACCTCAATGAAATCGGTAAGTTTGTTCTTCGGCGCGAATTCTTCGAGATAGATGGCGGCCAAAACGCCGATTGGGAAGGCCAGCGCGAAGGTCACGACCATGGTCCAGAATGAGCCGACAACAGCGCCCCAGATCCCGGCGAGTTCGGGCTCGCGCGAGTCGCCAGAGGTGAAGAAGCGGGTGTTGAAGACCTGCTCCACGCTGCCTGCCTCGCGCAGCTCTTCGATCCACACAATCTGATTGTCGGAAACTTTTCGCGCGTTTGGCGGCAGATCGGTGACCAGCAGACGCCATTCCGATGCGTTTTCGATGGTTTCGGTCGGCTGCACGACGACGTCAGCTTCGGCCATGGCCGTGTCGATACGTGTGACCTTGAACCAGCCGCCCCCTGCCCGGATCATGACCGAGCGGTTTTCATCTGTCAGGTCCTCAGCTCCAGAGGCGGAGCGAGAGCGTAATTCAAGGTCATCCGCCTTGGCCAAGAGTGCGTCACGGGCGGCCGTTCGGCTGTCGAGTTGCGCTTGTGCGGCCGCGCGATCCTCCTCGTTTTTGGCCGATTGCAGTTCCTGTTCGTAGAAGCGGACACCATTGTCCTGCAGCGCGGCCTGGCGGCGCACGGTCTGCGCTTGCTCGAGCAGGCCGTCTTTCACCCGACCCAAAGCAGCGGAGAAATCATTCACCGACGAGCTCAGCCGTGCGGCGTCATCGGTGACGAAGACCGACAGCAGACCATTGGTCGGTTTGTCAAAGATCTCGCCATAATCGCCCTTCAGGTAAAGGTCGGACACGTCTGAGGCCAGGAACGGATATTCAATCGTTTCGCCAAGCATGGCAGGGTCATTGGCGACCATCGCGGCCAGTTCAAACGCCGCCCCCGACGAGGTCAGATCATAGAGCTCGCGCCGGGTCTTGCGCCCTGTTGCATCCGGGAAACGCGCCTTCAAGGCATCTTTGGTGAGGCCGGTGAAATCGGCCCGCAGGATGTCGCGCGGATCGGCATCGCTGTCGAGGCCAAGTTCGCCTGCATCAAGTGTGATCGGAAGTGTCACATAGGTTTCGGTCAGCGCGCCAACCGCCTTTGTCAGCACCGAAGAGAGCAGTGCCACCAGCGCACCCGCCGCCAGCAGGATCGCGATGATGCCATAGGCTTTCAGGCGCGTCTCCGCCAACCGGCGCTTCTTGATCCGCGAGGTGGCCGCGGTGCCGGAATGCATGTCTGTGAGAGCAGTCATATCAACCATGGCGCGGGTCCTAGTCGTAGAGTTCGCGGTATTTGCGCACGATGCGCTGAGCGGCCACATTCATCAGAAGCGTCACGCAGAAGAGTGTGAAACCCAGGGTGAAGGCCGGCCCCGCAGCCGTTGAGGCCTCGGTGTCGCCGGTGATCAGCATGACGATCTGCACGGTCACAGTGGTCACCGCCTCAAGCGGGTTCGCGGTCAGGTTCGCCCCCTGCCCTGCAGCCATCACCACGATCATGGTCTCACCCACGGCGCGCGAGATGCCCAGAAGCACAGCGGAGACAATGCCCGGCAAGGCGGCTGGCAGAACGACCTGGCGGATCGTTTCGGCCTTGGTGGCGCCAAGACCGTAAGAGCCGTCCCGGAGGGACTGTGGGACGGCGTTGATGACGTCATCGCTGAGCGAGGAGATGAAGGGGATAATCATGATCCCCATCACGATCCCTGCCGCGAGGGCGCTTTCGGAGGCGATGGTCAGGCCAATGGACTCACCGGAATTGCGCAAGAACGGCGCGAGCGTGATCGCGGCGAAGAAGCCATATACGACGGTCGGGATGCCGGCGAGAATTTCAAGCATCGGTTTGGCCCAGGCGCGCACCCGAGGGCCCGCAAAATCAGAAAGATAGATCGCCGCGAAGAGCCCTATAGGCACCGCCACCAGCATTGCGATCACGGTGATCAGCAGCGTACCGGCGAAGAGTGGGATCGCCCCGACCTTGTCGGCATCCAGATTGCCCTCATGCACGCCTGACAGGGGCGACCATGTCGTGCCGAACAGGAACTTGTGGACTTGCCAGTCGATATTGCGGAAGAAGTTCAGCGTTTCGAAGATCAGCGACAGGACGATGCCGACCGTGGTCAGAACCGCGATGATCGCCATCACCAGCAGGATACGGCGGACGATGTCCTCAGAGCGGTTGCGCGCGCGCCAGCCAACGGAAATCTTGCCATATGCCCAGAAGCCTGCAGCTGCGGCGGCCGCGAGCGACAAAATGATCGTACCCCATGTGTGGAAGGTATTCTGTGACGCAAGCTGGGCCGCGATCTCCTCGCGCAAGGCATCGGTTTTCGACGCGATATTGCCGTCGGCAATGGCATGGGCATCAGACAGGATCAGCTCCGCCTCGATGGAGGACACATCGGGCAGCGCTTCCATGATCTGTGCGGTCATGGACCGCTCGATGGAGATGCCCCAGACCGTGCCGACGATGAACAGGACGGCCCAGCCCACCAGCAGAGCGAGCAGGAGCGAGAGAAACCCGTGATAGTTCGGACGAGAATGCAGTTGCGAGACATCGCCGCCCACAACCGCCACAGAGCGGTTGCGCGACAGCACGTAGAATGCCGATCCAAGCGCCAGAACCGCGATAAATCCTAAAAGCAGCATTCGATCCTCACATGGCGCTTTTCGGTGAAAAGGCGGGGCGACTGGTGAGCCGCCCCGCCTTTCAATTGGCTTAAGCGAGGTGGCTTAGTTCCACTCGTTGCCGGTCATGACCGACAGGCTGGTCACTGCACCTTGCACATTCTTGTAGGTGTCCTCCGGCAGCGGGATCAGGCCTTTGTCGACCAGATAGCCTTCTTCACCAGTGGCCGCGTCGCTCATGAATTCGTTGACGAATTCCTGGATGCCGGGAACGGCGCCCACATGCGCGTTCTTCACGTAGAAGTAGAGCGAACGGGAGACCGGGTAGTCGCCCGCCGCGATGTTTTCGAACTCAGGCTCAACACCATCAACCGTTGCACCTTGCAGCTTGTCGGAATTCTGATCGAGGAACGAGAAGCCGAAGACGCCGACAGCGTTCGGGTTGGCTTCCAGCTTGGAGACGATCAGGTTGTCGTTCTCACCGGCTTCGATATAGGCGCCATCGTCCCGGATGGAGATGCCTTCGCATTCGATGCCAGCCCCTTCGCAGCCTTCTTCCATCACCAGCTCTTCAAAGGCGTCACGGGTGCCGGAGCTGGGCGGAGGGCCAAGCACTTCGATCTTGATCGCGGGCAGCGCCGGATCAACTTCGTTCCACATGGTCGGTTTCGGGCCTTGCTCCGCCAGCGCGGTCACGATCTGCTCGCGGGTCACAGCGAAGGTCGGGCCGCCTTTTGCATTTGCCATCACGATGCCGTCATAGCCAACAACAGCTTCCGTGATCTCGGTCACACCGTTTTCAGCGCAGAGTTTGAACTCTTTTTCCTTCATCCGACGGGAGGCGTTGGTGATGTCGGGATGCTCCGTGCCAACACCGGCACAGAAAAGCTTCAGGCCGCCGCCGGAGCCGGTGGACTCAACGACAGGCGTCTGGAAGTCGGTGGAGCGACCGAATTGTTCTGCCACAGCGGTGGAGAACGGGAACACAGTGGACGAACCCACGATGCGGATCTGGTCGCGCGCTTGAGCCGCGGTCACGGCGATGGCCGATACCAGAGCGGCAGCAGCGGTGGTTTTGACGAAGGACATGAAGTCTCTCCCCTAAAGTTTGTGAGTAAACGATCAGGCCCCCATGACCTGTCGTTGGCCCCGTCTCTAGAGACCCTCGATGCTGCTTTTGTGACAGTTTTGTAAGAGTTTTATGACAGCGCTGGCGGCAAGTGATTAAACTCTGATCCTGCGCCCTATTCAGCCGGAAAAATGCTTGAGAAACAGCTTCCAATACCTTGTTCTGACGTGATTTTAAGGCGTCCACGGTGTCGATTGACGATATGCTTTACAATCGCAAGTCCGAGGCCCGTTCCGCCTTTTTGACGGCTGCGATCATCGTCAATTCGGTAAAATCGCTCTGTCAGGCGCGGCAAATGGATCGGATCGATTCCCTCGCCCTCGTCGCGCACATCGACACGCCAGGCCGCTTTGCGCAAAGTGGGGTCTCTGGGCACCTTTTGTACCTCGACATGGATCGTCCGATCAGACCCGCCATACTTGATCGCGTTCTCGATGAGATTGAGAAATAGTTGAATGAGCTGATCGCGATCCCCCGGTACAAGCGCTTCGTCATTGATGCCCGTGGCTGCGATTTTCACATTCGCATTCTTCAACTTGCCCTCAAGCGTCGCGATGGCTGAGCGCAAAACGGCCGCCAGGTCAACCTCGTCACGTGGCCGCACGCGTTCATCCGCTTCGACTCGGCTAAGTGACAGAAGGTCAGCCACCATCCGCGACATCCGCTGGGCTTCATCCTCCATGATCTGCAGGAAGCGCTCTCGAGCCTCCGGATCGTCGCGCGCGGTCGTTCGAAGCGTCTCGATGAAACCGCGCAGGGACGTCAGCGGTGTGCGCAGCTCATGGCTGATATTAGCGATGAAATCGCGCCGGATGAGTTCGGAATCCTCAAACAGGCTGCGATCCTCGAAACTCAGCACCGCACCGCCATTGCTCGCCACTGGATGGGCACGAAACATATAGGTGATCTCGCCGGAAATGCCGGAATGAATGAAGCGCGCGTTGCCATCCTGTCCGTCGCGAATTGCGGCATCCATCGCCGCCAGCACCGCCGCCTGCCGCAGCAGCGTCACCGCGTTCATGCCTTGTGCCTCGGCTCCGAACAGCTCGCGCGCGGGATCGTTTAAGGCGAGCACCGAATAGCTGCTATCGATCAGCAATACAGGCAGGGGCAGGCCCATAAGGATATCGCGCGTCAGCTCACCCTCCATCGCCCCGCCCTACCCCTGCAAGGCTTTGAAACCTTGAGAGAATTCTTCCCTGAGAAGGTCGATATCCTCGATCCCCGTTGAGATGCGGAAGAACCCGTCCGACATGCCCAAAGCAGCGCGCGCCTCGGGCGTCATCGCACGGTGTGAGGAGGACGCGGCATGGCTCAGCGTCGTGCCGATATCACCCAACGTTGGGGCGAAAGGCATCGATGGCATGGCTTTGACCAAGGCGTTTGCAGCAGCCATCCCGCCGTCGATTTCAAAGCTGACCATATTGCCGAAATTCGGGCCCAGAAGCGCGCCAGCGCGGTTGTGATCAGGATGATCGGTTCGGCCCGGATAGAACACCCGTTTGGCCCCCAGATCAGCGAGGTGATCGGCGAGCTTCGCGGCATTTTCCTGCGCGCGCTCAAACCGTAGTTTGAAGGACATGAGCCCCCGCTCTGCCATCCAGCAATCGTAAGGCGAGGCCGTGAAGCCATGGGTCTGGATCACGCCGTCAATCGCGTCTGCGTGCTCTTTCGAAGCGCAGGCCACATAGCCCAGCATGGCGTCCGAGTGACCTGCGAGTAATTTGGTGACCGAGTGGATGACGGTATCGGCACCGGCTGCGAGTGGCTGGTAAGCCATTGGAGTCGTGAAGGTATTGTCCACGGCGACCGGGATGTTGCGGGCCTTCCCAAGCGCAATGATCGCCTCCATATCCGCCACCCGCAGGGTCGGGTTGGAGACGACCTCAACGAGGATCAGCCTGGTTTCGGGCCGAATGGCGGCCTCCACAGACGCGATATCTGTGGGGTCAACAAGCGTGCTCGCGATACCCATGCGCGGCAGTTCCTGCGTCAACAGTCGCAAGGACCGCCCATAAAGCTGATCGCCGCCGATCACGTGATCACCGGATTGCAGCAATGCCATCAGCGTCGCCGACACAGCGCCCATCCCTGAGCCGGTCATCAGGCCGCCCGAGACGCCTTCCAGCGCGTCGATTTTCGAGGCGAGCACGCTCGCATTCGCATGGCCCTCGCGCGAATAGGTATAGCCATGCGCCGCGCCGTCATACATCGCGTTCAGCGCATCCGGGCTGTCGGCGCGATAGACCACGGAAGGTTGCAGCGGCGTGTTCAGCGCCCGAGCCTGTCCCTCTGAATAGGCCGGGCGGCGCGCGATATCATCGGTCACGGACGGGTCGCTCCATCCCCTGAGACGAGGTATTTGAAGCTGGTGAGCTGCTCGGCGCCGACCGGTCCGCGCGCATGCATTTTGCCCGTCGCGATGCCGATCTCGGCGCCCATGCCGAACTCCCCGCCATCCGCAAATTGCGTGGAGGCATTGTGCATCAGGATCGCTGAGTCGAGCCGCGACATGAACAGGTCCGCCACCGCCTGATCCTCGGTCATGATGCAATCGGTATGGTTGGAGCCATAGCGGCGGATATGATCCATCGCCTCTTCCACGGAAGCCACTGTTTTTGCAGCGATTTCCATGTCGAGGAACTCTTTGCCCCAATGGCTCTCATCGGCGGGCTTCACCCCGTCAACGCCTTGCAGCGCCATATCCGCATCGACCGTCACGCCCTTCTCAAGCAGCGCCTTGAGGACCCCCTGCCCGATGGTGTCCACCACATCCTCGTGGATCAAAAGGCACTCCGCCGCGCCGCAAATGCCAGTGCGCCGGGTCTTGGCGTTCAGCACCACATTCAGCGTCTTCACCGGGTCGGCGGCCTTGTCGATATAGATATGCACGATGCCTTCGAGATGGGCGAAGACCGGTACGCGCGCCTCACGCTGCACGAGCCCCACCAACCCCTTGCCGCCGCGCGGCACGATGACGTCGATGTAATCGGTCATGGTTAGCATCTCGGAGACCGCCTCCCGGTCCCGCGTCGGCACCAGTTGTATCGCATCTTCAGGCAGGCCTGCAGATGTCAGCCCCGCGACCAGACAAGCATGGATCGCGTTTGAGGAGTGAAAGCCTTCCGACCCGCCGCGCAGGATCACCGCGTTTCCGGCCTTCAGGCACAACGCGCCGGCATCGGCGGTCACATTCGGGCGGCTCTCATAGATGACGCCGATCACGCCGAGGGGCGTGCGCACGCGCTTGATATGCAAGCCGTTCGGGCGATCCCACTCCGCGATCACATCGCCCACAGGGTCTTTCTGCGCCGCCACGGCGCGCAACCCGTCGCAAATGCTCTGCACGCGCGCCTCGTTCAGCATGAGACGGTCCATCATCGCGTTTGAGAGGCCCTTGTCGCGCCCGTAATCGAGATCCTTGGCATTCGCCTCGATGATCGCGGCCCGTGCAGTCCAGACCGCCTCCGCCGCGGCCTCCAGGGCGGCTTGTTTCTGCTCAGCTGGCGCGAAAGACAAGACTTGCGCCGCCGCTTTTGCGCGCGCACCAAGATCAGCCATGAGAACGGGGATGTCTGCGAGGTCTTTCATTGCCGTGGCTCCTGAAATCAGGGTCTTTGAGAATAGTGCCGTTCTGTTACAGCACCATGTCGTCGCGATGCACAAGGGCTGCGCGCCCTGGATAGCCCAAAATCGTCTCAATGTCGCGCGAATGCGCGCCGATCAGCTGCGTCGCCTCCTGCGCGGTGTAGCGGGTCAGCCCTTGCGCAATGGTCGCGCCGGTTTCGTCCTCGATGGCCACCGGGTCGCCGCGCTCAAACGCGCCTGAGACAGACGTCACGCCCGCAGGCAGCAGCGATTTGCCGGATTTCAGCGCGTTCACAGCGCCGGCATCCAGCCGCAGCGCACCTTGTGGTTTCATCGCCTGTATCCAGCGTTTGCGCGCTGCTTTCGGATCGAGACCCGCCGGGAATAGTGTGTTCGCTGCGCCGTTTCTTAACGCGCTGATCGGGTGCAGGATCGAGCCTTCGGTGATGATCAGCGCCGCGCCGCCCGATGTGGCGGTCTTGGCCGCGAGCAGTTTGGTTTTCATCCCGCCTTTCGAAAGCCCCGAGCCCGCGTCCCCGGCCATCGCTTCAATCTCCGGCGTGATGTCTTCGATCACGTCGTAGCGCGTCGCGTTGGGGTCAGTCAGCGGATTGGCCGAATAGAAGCCATCGACATCCGACAGAAGCACGACCACATCCGCGCCGGTCGTCACCGCCACCTGTGCCGCCAAGCGGTCATTGTCGCCATAGCGGATTTCATCCGTCGCGATCGTGTCGTTTTCGTTGACGATCGGCACGACGCCGAGCTTCAGGAGCTGTTCCAGCGTGGCGCGCGAGTTCAGATACCGCCGCCGGTCGCGGCTGTCCTCCAGCGTCACCAGCACCTGCGCGGTGGTGATCTCATGCGGTGCAAGCGCCTCTTCATAGGCGCGCGCGAGGCGAATTTGCCCAACGGCGGCGGCGGCTTGCGATTGCTCCAGCGACAACGCGCCAGCCTCCAGGGCCAGCACTGAGCGCCCAAGCGCGATGGAGCCTGAGGAGACAAGGATCACGTCCTTGCCCTGCCCTTTCAGCCTCGCAACGTCCTGTGCCAGCGCCGTCAACCAGTCGGATTTCAGCGCACCGGTGTCGCGGTCCACAAGAAGCGCGGAGCCGATTTTCACGACGACCCTCCGTGCGGCGGTCAGGGTGTCCATGGTTCCGCCTCGCCTTCTTCCTCTGCCTTCTGCCGCGCGTGATCTTGCTTGATCTCGGCCCGAAGCGCACGCAGCACCTCCGTCACGCCCTCCTTCGCGACACCGGACATCTCGAAAACCTTGCCACCACTCGCTTGCTCAAGAAGTGCGCGCTTCTCTGCCCGTTCCTCCGCATTCAGCGCATCGACTTTGTTCAGCGCGGTCACAAGCGGCTTCTCCGCCAGATGCCCACCATAGGCCTCTAGTTCTGCGATAATCGTCTCGTAGTCGGCAACGACATCCTCGGAGGCGCCATCGACGAGGTGCAATAATACCGAACAGCGCTCCACGTGGCCAAGAAACCGGTCGCCGATGCCTTTGCCCTCGGATGCCCCCGCGATGAGCCCGGGAATATCGGCGATGACGAATTCCGAATTGTCGATCCCGACCACGCCAAGGTTCGGATGCAGGGTCGTAAACGGATAATCCGCGATCTTCGGGCGCGCATTGGAGGTGGCCGCGAGAAACGTGGATTTGCCCGCATTGGGCAGGCCCAAGAGCCCGGCATCTGCAATAAGTTTGAGCCGCAGCCAGATCGTACGCTCCACTCCGGGTTGGCCGGGATTGGCGCGGCGCGGCGCCTGATTGGTGGAGGATTTGAAATGCAGATTGCCAAATCCGCCATTCCCGCCCTTGGCGAGCACAAAGCGCTCACCCAGCTCGGTCATATCTACCAGCACCGTCTCCTGATCCTCGTCCAGAACTTCGGTCCCGACGGGCACGCGCAGGAGGATATCGTCGCCATCCTTGCCGGTGCGCTGTTTGCCCATGCCGGTCTGGCCGTTCTTGGCAAAGAAATGCTGCTGGTAGCGGAAATCGATCAGCGTGTTCAGCCCCTCGACCGTCTCGACGATCACATCGCCGCCACGCCCGCCATCCCCGCCATCCGGCCCGCCATATTCGATATACTTCTCCCGCCGGAACGAGACCGCTCCGCCGCCGCCCGAACCTGAGCGAATATAGACCTTGGCGAGGTCGAGAAACTTCATGGCACTTTACCCACGCGCATTCAGGCCCCCGCGATAGAGCGTTCCGCGCGCGGCCTCAAGGGATTTGGCATGTTGGCGGGCTTTGCCGTAAGCTTTTCCCGATTGAAGAGGTGATTTCATGACTGAGACCGTCGAAAGCGCGTTGGAGCAATTGGAGCTGGAGCGCAAACAGCTGGAAAATGACAAATTGCGCGCCGAAGTGGATCAGGCGCGGCTGAGTTGGTGGAAGCGACCGGGTTATTTTGCCGGGGCGGCCCCGATCCTGATCGCGCTTGCGGGTGTGTTTACGGCTTGGGTCACTGGGTATTTCGACACGCAGCGCGAGCAACTTGCGACAGAGATTTCGGTGCTCGAAAAGGACGTTGGCGAGCTTGCGGCCGAGAAAGAGGCCCTCGAGTCCGACCGTTCCGAGCTGGAAGCTGCCAATGCGGAACTTGAAGATTCTAGCGCACGTCTGGCCGCCGAAAAATCCACACTGGAGCTCGAAAGGATCGCTCTGTTGGCCGAGAGCGAGAAATTGAGCCAAGAAATTGCCGCGGCCAAGCAGTCATTGGACCTTGCCTATCTGCGCATCCGCGTAGCAGCGGAAGACGCCAAATATGCGCTGAAACACTTCGAGAGCTACGCCGCCGAAACCGGGGACTACACCCAATACATAATCGAGCGAATGGACGCACTGCCAGATGACGTGCAGCCGCAAATGTTTGGTCTGTTCGAGCTGTTGGCGAACCGGTTCAATGTCGTTCTGATCACGCAGGAGAGTCTGGGCCAATTGGACGACCGTCTTGCGAGTATCGAGACCTCCCCCTGGACCAAGACGCTGAGATGGGAGCCGTTTCTCAGCCAGGAAGGGCTGATGCAGGACGAAGATGGGAAGTATTACGACATCGAGAATGGCCGGTTCCTGACCGACGAGGAGGCGCAGGCGCGCTTGCCCACGCTTTTCCGGCCTGTTTCCGACGACTAGAGCAGAAATCGGTAAATCTGGATCACTCAACGCTGCCTGAAATCAAAGATTTCAACGCGTTAAGCGATGCATCCTGTTTTCAGATGAAACCAATTTCGCCCTAGTCGAGCTTGCGAAGATAGGTCCAGGTCGGCACGGTCGCGTTGCGCGCGACGGAAAACTGTTCCGCATCGCCGATATAGGTGAAGCCGCTATTGGTCAGCACCCGGGCGGAGGCCGGATTGTCCTGAAAGACCGAGCCGAACAGCGTGCGGCAGGCCTGCGGATTGGCCTCAACAATAGCCTGCACCGCGCGCGAGGCCAGACCGTTGCCCCAGAGCGCCGGTGCAACCCAATAGCCGATCTCCGATTGTTCACGGTCCATCCGGTCGAGACCGATGAGGCCCAGCACTTCGGATTTGCCATCGGGCGAGGCATCAATCGCCCAGACATCCTCCGTCCGGTCCGGGGCGAGCGCGCGCTCGACGAAGCTGTCCGTCGCGCCGGGCGGGAGGGGATGCGGAATTGATGTCGTGGCCCGCGCCACGCGCTCGTCGGAGGCGTAAAGGTCAATCAGACCGGCGTCGCCACGCTCAAGCGGGCGCAGCACGAAACCCTCTGCAGGGATCACGGGTTGATCGATGACATCTTCAAAACTCATTTTGTCCCTCCTCCGAACAAAACAAACAGAACTGAAAGCACGGTCAGTGCCGCCAGGCTCCACATCAGATAGCGTTCCGCTGCTGTGCCGCTTAAGGCGCTTGCGATGCGTTCGCCAGCGAAGGTCCAAAGCGGGTGCAAGACGAGCTGCATGCCGAGCAGTATCAGAGCAATTGTTAACGTGGCCTCAAATGTTGGTGTGCCGGGTGCGGTGAACGCAGTGAACCCGGCGGTGATCATGCCCCAAGCTTTGGGGTTGAGCGGATGCACGATGAGCCCCGCCAGAAATCCCGGAGCCACGCTTGCCTCTCCGACGCTCAACCGTGAGTTCGCCACGCGCCACGCGAGCCAGATGATGTAAGCGGCGGAGGCGTATTTCAGCACCGTGAACAGCATCGGCACACTGTCCGCTAGCCCCATCAACCCATACCCGATGGGCCAGATGATCAGCTGCTTGCCAAGCGCCACACCGGCCACAAACGGCAGCGCCGCACGCAACCCGTAGCGGGCTCCGGTGGTCATCAGGGCCATATTCGCAGGCCCCGGCGTTCCCACCTGGGAGGCTGCAAAGACGGCGAATGACGTGACCGCGACGCTCATCTGCGTTCGCTTTCGGGTGCGTGTAGGCAATAATCTACGTTCGGAATATCCTCCCCACGGGCCAGGCAAGGCGCAAGACTACGGCCCGTTTCCTCGAAACCCAGCCGCTTCAGAATCCGATGAGAGGCAATGTTGCCTTCAAAGACCGAAGACATGATCCGCCGCGCGCCGGTCTGAAATACAAATCGTACCGCCGCCGAGACCGCTTCGCTACCGAACCCACGCCGCCAGAAGTCGGAGCCGATCCAATATCCAAGATGTTCGGCACGCGGAGATACGGCTCCGATCACCGACCCTTCGTGACAAATCGCCGCCAGATCAGGCCAGCGCGATCTGTCAGCCTCATCGACAAGTCTCAGATCCTCAATCCCGAAGGGATGCGGCACACGCGCGAGCCATTTTGAAACGGAATAGTCGTTCAGAAGACGCACCACCTCAGGTCCATCCGCCGCGACGAAGGGGCGAAGAACGAGGCGTTCCGTTGTGATCTCCTGGGTCATGATCTGACCCTCCGATAAAAAGAAAAGGGACCGGCTTTTCTGCCGATCCCTTTGAAACTTTAGCCCTTTTGGGTTCGGCTTATTCGGCGGCCTCCGCTACCGGAAGCACGGAAATGAAGGTGCGGTTTTTGAGACCTTTGTGGAAGGTCACAGCACCTTCGACGGTCGCAAAAATCGTATGGTCCTTGCCCATACCGACACCCTCGCCCGGCCAGTATTTCGTGCCGCGCTGACGGACAATGATGTTGCCCGGGATGGCCGCCTGGCCACCATAGAGTTTCACACCAAGGCGGCGACCGGCTGAGTCGCGGCCGTTACGGGATGAACCGCCTGCTTTCTTATGTGCCATCTCGCTCTCTCCTTACTTTGCC
>JANQRE010000028.1 GCA_028284705.1 Paracoccaceae bacterium
GTGGGCCATGACCACCCAGAACCTCGCCATCGCTCTGCGCAATCAAGGCACCCGCACCGAGGACAAGGCGGGCACCAAACTCCTCGCCGAGGCCGTCGCTGCCTTTCGCGATGCACTCACCGTCCGCACCCGCGAGGACCATCCGGTGCACTGGGCCATGACCACAGAGAATGTTGCGATTGCAGAACTTGCAAGGGCTGACCATCCGGGAACCGCTGACCCACGTCCGCATCTCGAGGCCGCGCTCGCTCATGTCGACGACGCCCTGACCGTCTTCGATCCCGAACACATGTCCTACAATCACGCCAAGGCCTCACGTCTCCGCACCATAATTCTCGAAATAATTGCCGAACTCCCATGACCCCTCCGTCGCGCACGTGTCGGGACGGATGCTATACGGATGCTGTACGGAAACCATACGGTGATTTCAGCCACAAAACCCGGTCCACTGGCATATTTTTGAACGTAGTTCATTTTTTTACTTGCCTCGGCGTAAACCTTCTGGCAAATATTTGAACATTGTTCATGAACATAGTTCAAATTATCTGATCGAGGGGCATATCAATGGAATGGATCGCGTTTGCAAGCGAAACGGTTGTGGCAAAGGAAGTCCTGCAAGCCTTTGGTGTTCTTGGCTTTCTTCTCTATATCGCCGGGTTCGCGGCCTTGCAGACAGGTCATCTCGATGGCAACGGGCTGGCCTACACACTCTGCTCTGTCTCTGCGGCGACCTGCGTGCTGATCTCGCTTGCTGGCGCGTTCAACCTCGCCTCGCTGCTGATCCAGGTCTCGTGGATTTGCATCGGCATTTTCGGCATCTGGCGCCGCTTCCGCCTTCACCCACAAAGCACTGAAAAGAAGGCAGAATTCATCTCTCGTCGGACTCACGCCATGGCGATCCCGAGGCCCAGCCCCAAAGCCATTGCGCTGCCTGTTCAAAAAGACGCCCACCCCGCCCTGAACCTTCATTGACACAGGAGGAACCGATGACCCTTGCGTCCATGCCACACCCCGAAATCCCGCTTGAGACCCGCCTATCGAATCGGACCTTTCGGCGATATTCTGCGAACTCCATCAGGGGGTCTGGGTCCATGTCACTGTTCGAATATTCTGTTATCCCATCACCGCGCACTGGCAAGAAAGCCAAGGGCGTGAAAGGTGCTGAGGCGAAATTTGCCAATGCTCTCAGTAGCTTGATGAACGATATGGGCTCCGACGGTTGGGAATATGTCCGCGCCGATACCCTGCCCTGCGAAGAGCGTCAGGGGCTGACCGGCAAGACGGTGAAATACCACTCGATGCTGATCTTCCGCCGTCCGGTTGAGGAGGTTGCCGAGGAAAGCAAAGCGGCGGCCGAAACTTTGGCAGCCCCCGAACTGGCCCCTCAGCCCGAGCCTGTCGCGGCGAAAGAACAGCGGACCGAGCCGCCCATCAGCCTCGACAGCCCGTCATCAGAGCCCTTCGGTCTACCCAAAACCGACCCACGCGACAAAACCGTCGCCGCCGAGTAGTTACCCGTCGCTCAAATCCAGCGCCAAAGCATGAATGCGCCCGATCAGGTCGGGCCCTAGTGCTTCATGCACGGCCCTGTGCCGCGCAACCCGACTGAGACCAGAGAACTTTGCGGAGACAATTTTCACGTTGAAATGGCTCTCGCCGCCCTCCTGGTAACCTGCATGACCGCGATGGCTTTCGCTGTCATCGACCACCTCCAATACTGACGGGTCAAAGGCTGCACGCAATTTCGCTTCAATCTCTTGAGTTACCCCCATTTTTTTCAAAACTCCCTCTTCACCTCTGGCTCCAAACCCCTAAACTGCTTGTTCCGAGTCGAAAAGGTATTGCTCATGGCCGGTCGCGCCCCCTTTGATCCGTTCGAATTTGATATCTCCGTCTCCAGCGACAAAAAGCGGCGCGCCAAGGGGCGTCGCGGCATGTCCGGGGCCGTCGAGACATCGCAGCGGATTTGCGAGGCACCCGGCTGCAACAAGCCTGGCCAATACCGCGCGCCGAAAAGCCCTGATGTGCTCGATGACTATTACTGGTTCTGCAAGGATCACGTGCGCGAATACAATCTGAAGTGGAACTTCTTCGAGACCCACACCCAGGAAGAGATGGAGCGCCAGATGTCCTCGGACAAGGTCTGGGAGCGCGAAACCAAGCCGTTCAAGAGAGGCGAAGAACAGCGCGCCTGGTCACGTCTTGGTGTGGACGACCCGATGGCTGTGCTGGGTGAAAATGCCACCCGCAACCCCGGTCGCGGGTCCGGTGGCACGGGCCGCAAACTGCCCCCCACCGAACGTCAGGCACTGGAAATTCTCGAAGGCGACGCCTCGATGACCAAGAAGGATCTGCGCAAGAAATATAAGAGCCTTGTCAAGGACTTGCACCCCGACATGAATGGCGGCAACCGGGCCGATGAGGATCATCTGCAAAAGGTCGTCTGGGCTTGGGATCAGATCAAGGAAAGCCGCAACTTCGCGGAGTAACCCCGGCTCTGGTCTGACGCAAATCTCGAACTGGCCTCACGGTTCACACAGGCCACGCCTTCCCCTTGTCCTCTTCTGCAATATGTTGCACCTAGGCGTGGCTGCGCGACCGACGCGCGGAAAAGGAAAATGATATGGCTGACGGCGCAATGGATCTGAACGCAAAACCTTCCGAGGACGTCTCCGTCCGCGACGTGTTTGGCATCGATACGGATATGACCGTCAAAGGTTTTGCCGAGAAGTCTGACCGTGTGCCGGAACTGGACCAGACCTATAAGTTTGACCCGGACACCACGCTCGCGATCCTCGCCGGGTTCAACTGGAACCGCCGCGTGATGATCCAGGGCTATCACGGCACCGGCAAGTCGACCCATATCGAGCAGGTCGCCGCGCGCCTGAACTGGCCCTGCGTGCGGGTCAATCTCGACAGCCACATCTCTCGGATCGACCTGATCGGCAAGGATGCCATCAAGTTGAAAGACGGCGTGCAAGTCACTGAATTTCAAGAGGGTATACTGCCCTGGGCGCTGCGCAATCCAACCGCGATCGTCTTCGACGAATACGATGCAGGCCGCGCGGATGTGATGTTCGTCATCCAGCGTGTGCTGGAAGTCGACGGCAAGCTGACGCTGCTGGACCAGAACAAAGTCATCACGCCCCACCCCTATTTCCGCATCTTCGCGACGGCCAACACTGTGGGCCTCGGCGACACGACCGGCCTCTATCACGGCACTCAACAGATCAACCAGGGACAGATGGACCGTTGGTCGCTGGTCGCAACGCTGAATTATCTCAGCCACGACGCGGAGACAGCAATCGTTCTGTCCAAAGCCCCGGTCTACAACACCGAAAAAGGGCGGCAGACGATCAGCCAGATGGTCACCGTCGCTGACCTCACCCGGACTGCTTTCATGAACGGCGATCTCTCCACGGTGATGTCCCCACGGACCGTGATCGCTTGGGCTCAGAACGCGCAGATTTTCAAGGATGTAGGTTACGCCTTCCGCACATCGTTCCTCAACAAATGTGACGAGTTGGAGCGCGAAACCGTGGCCGAGTTCTACCAACGCTGCTTCGATGAGGAACTGCCCGAAAGTGCAGCAAGCGTGAGCCTTGGCTAGGCGGATCGCAATAGCGCTCCTACTGGCTTGGCCATTGGTTTCAACGCCCGGCCATGCCGCTTCGCTTGGGGATCGCGCGGTTCAATGCGCAGCATTTAATCTAGGCAATTGGGACTATGAGGTCGAGTATTTTGACCCCGTCGACCGGTCCGACGGATGGAAACAGCAAGCGGATGGGTTCTCCGCCGTTGCCTTGCGGGACGGGCAAACGCAGGCCGAGGTCTCCGACTATCTGCAACGCCATCGCGGGGTCATGAAAAAGCTGATCATATCCTTCATCTTCAAGGAAGATGCCAAGACAGAACGCACATTCGAGGCGCTCTCCCGCCAGTGTGATAAGATCATTCGCACGGAACCCGAAATAGCCCCGTTCAGATGAGCCCGAAAAACGACAACCCCGCCGAGCCGTTCAAAAAGGCTCTGGCCGAGGCCACCAAGACGCTGGCCAATGACCCCGAGATGGGCGTCAGCTTCACCGTTGACCCTCCGGGCATGACCAATGATCAGGTGCGCCTGCCGCAGGTGACGCGCCGGATGACGAAGGATGAGGTGCTGCTCGCGCGCGGCACGGCGGACGCCTATGCGCTGCGCCGCCGCTTCCACAATGACCAGACCAACGCCCGCTATGCTCCACAGGGAAATATGGCACGAGATCTCTATGACGCGATGGAGACCGCCCGTTGCGAGGCGATGGGCGCGCGCGCGATGCCAGGCACAGCCGGCAATATCGACGCCAAGATCCAGTCGGAAGCCACTCGCAAGGGCTACGCGGGCATCACGGAAGCCTCTCAGGCCCCTCTCTCCGTCGCCGCGGGCTATCTGATCCGTCATCTCGCCACCGGCCGCGATCTGCCGGAAGGGGCCGATAACGTCATGAATCTGTGGAAAGATTTCATCGAGGGCGCTGCCGGAGGCACGCTCGACAATCTGCAAGACGTGCTGCACGACCAGCAGGCGTTTGCGAAATTTGCCCGCCAGGTGATCGACGATCTGGGTTACGGCGACCAGCTCGGTGACGACCCCGACGATATCGACGACGACAGCGAAGATGAGGCCGACCCCGACGATCAGGAACAGGCCGAGGACGATCAATCCAACGCCGATAAGGAAGACAATTCCGAAGACGCCGAAGCCTCCCCTGAGCAATCTCAGGAAGAGCAACAGGACGCGTCTCAGGCCACCGTACAGCTTGACGACATGGCGGATGCGGAGATGGGCGACGAGGCTGAAATGCCCGAGGGCGAAGCGCCACTTGAGCCGCCTGCGCCCCCGCCGCATTCCGAGGCCGATCCGAACTACGTCGTCTACAACACTGAATTCGATGAGGAAATCAAAGCGGAAGACCTTGCCGAGCCCGCCGAACTTGAACGCCTGCGCGCCTATCTCGACCAGCAGTTGGAGCCTCTGAAAGGCGCTGTCTCGCGCCTCGCCAACAAGCTGCAACGTCGTTTGCAGGCCCAGCAGAACCGCTCCTGGGAGTTCGATCTCGAAGAAGGCATGCTCGACGCCGGTCGCCTCGCCCGCGTCGTCGCCAACCCGACTACACCGCTCTCCTACAAACAGGAGAAAGACACCGAGTTCCGCGACACTTGTGTGACGCTCCTGCTCGACAATTCCGGCTCGATGCGCGGACGACCCATCTCTATCGCGGCGATCTGCGCCGATGTTCTGGCCCGTACGCTGGAACGCTGTCAGGTGAAAACCGAAATCCTCGGTTTCACCACCCGCGCGTGGAAAGGCGGTCAGGCGCGCGAAGAATGGCTGAACGAAGGCCGCCCGCAACAGCCCGGTCGCCTCAACGATCTGCGCCACATCATCTACAAATCCGCCGATGCGCCGTGGCGGCGCACACGCCCCAATCTGGGCCTGATGATGAAAGAGGGACTGTTGAAGGAAAACATCGACGGCGAGGCGCTCGAATGGGCGCATCGCCGGATGCTGGCCCGCCATGAGGCGCGCAAAGTGCTGATGGTGATCTCCGATGGTGCGCCGGTGGATGACTCAACCCTCTCGGTCAACCCCGCGAATTACCTGGAAAAACACCTGCGTGATGTGATCGAAATGGTCGAGAAACGCCGCGCTGTTGAACTGATCGCCATCGGCATCGGCCATGACGTGACCCGCTATTACGACCGGGCCGTCACCATCACCGATGTCGAACAACTCGCCGGCGCCATGACCGAACAACTCGCGGCCCTCTTTGATAGCGATCCTCGTGCGCGCGCTCGGGTCATGGGCATGAAACGGGCGAGCTGACGTCCATGAGCTTCCAGACATTCGATGCCCCGACCTCACCCGATCAAGGCCCTCCGCGCCTCAAGAAACTACGCGAAGAGCTTAAAAAGGAAGGGATAACTGGCTTCATCATCCCCCGCGCAGACGCCCATCAGGGCGAATATGTCGCCGAGGCCGATGCCCGCCTCACCTGGCTTACTGGTTTCACCGGATCAGCAGGCTTCTGCGTCGCGCTCCGAGACAAAGCTGCGGTATTTGTGGACGGGCGCTACACCGTTCAAATCAAACAACAATCTGACATGGACGTGTTCACACCGGTGGACTGGCCCAAGACCCAGCTTGGACACTGGTTGAAAGAGCATTGCAGCGATGGCGACGTGATCGCATATGACCCATGGCTCCACACTTATGGTGAGATCGACGCCGCCCTGAAAACCCTTGAGGGCACCGGGATTACGCTCTTTGCCAGCGACAATCTGGTTGATCGCATCTGGACGGATCGCCCGCCCGCGCCGCAAGGCAAGGTCGAGGCCTATCCGCTGGAACTCTCGGGTGAAAAAAGCGGGGACAAGCGCACGCGCATCGCGCAGATTCTCACGGACACGGGCCAAAAATCCGCCATCCTCACCCTACCCGACTCGATCTGCTGGCTCCTCAACATCCGCGGATCGGATATCGAACGGAACCCCGTCGTGCACGCCTTCGCAATCCTGCATGACGACGCGCAGGTTGACCTCTTCATCGATCCTGTCAAAACCGAGCAGCTCGGCTCCGATCCAGCAATCATGCAACACGCGCCCGACACATTCGCGGATCACCTCAAATCCCTCACCGGACCGGTCCGCGTCGATAAAAAAACCGCCCCGATTGCGGTGAGCCAAATCCTCGAAGACGCTGATATTGAAGTCTCTTTTGCGAGTGACCCTTGCATTCTTCCCAAAGCCATCAAGAACAAAACCGAGATCGAAAACACCCGGGCTGCGCATCTCCGCGACGCTCATGCGATGGTCGAATTTCTCGCCTGGCTTGACGCGCAAGCCCCGGGGCAGTTCACCGAAATCGGCGTGGTGCGCGCGCTCGAAGGTTTCCGTCGTAACACAAATGCGCTGCGTGATATCAGCTTCGACACGATTTCAGGCGCCGGTCCGAACGGCGCGATCGTGCATTACCGCGTGACTGACGACACAAACCGCACGGTCGAGAACAACTCTCTGCTCCTCGTCGATTCCGGTGGCCAATATGTGGATGGCACGACGGATATCACCCGCACCATCGCCATCGGTACGCCCACACCAGACCAAAAACGTGCCTTCACCCGCGTGCTGCAGGGCATGATCGCCATTTCCCTCGCCCGCTGGCCCAAAGGCCTCGCCGGTCGTGACCTTGATGCGCTCGCCCGTGCGCCGCTTTGGCGCGACCATCGTGATTATGACCACGGCACAGGCCATGGCGTCGGCGTTTATCTCTGCGTGCATGAGGGCCCGCAACGCCTGTCGCGCATCTCCGAGGTGCCGCTGGAGCCGGGCATGATCCTCTCCAACGAACCCGGGTATTACCGCGAAGGCGAATATGGCATTCGCATCGAAAACCTTGTCGTCGTGCAAGACGCGGCGCGCCCCTCAGGCGGCGATGACAGGGAGATGTTAAGCTTCGAAACCCTCACCTGGGTTCCCATCGACAAGCGCCTGATTGAGACCGACCTGCTCAGCCCAGAGGAGCGCGCTTGGATTAACACCTATCATTCTGAAATCAAAGGCAAGCTCACCGTCGAGGGCGACCTCGCCGCATGGCTGGATCAGGCGACATCCGCCCTGTAACAGGGCCACCCCTTGCGCTTTGACACGAAACTGTCATGTTGCACGCTTACCCCGTCGAGGGCATTGAGGAGGCAATTTCATGAGCGATTACATCACCCTGCGCAAAGCACCCGGCAGCTATTCGATCCGAGGGTATGGTGCCGTTCTCGGCGAAAGCAGCAATGTGATCGAGCTTTCCGAGGGCAGTTATGAGCCTGTGCTCTACGTGCCGCGTGAAGACCTTGCGATGGCCTTTTTCGACAAGACCGATCATTCCACGCACTGTCCGCATAAGGGCGATGCGAGCTACTACACGCTGCAGGCCAAAAGCGGTCCGGTAGAGAATGCTGCGTGGTCCTATGAGAGCCCCAAAGAGGGGCTGGAGCAGATCACCGGCCACCTCGCTTTCTACCCTGACAAAGTGACCGTCGAGCAGACCTGACGCGTCACGCTCGCCTTAACGTTCTATAGACTGCGCGCGGTAGCGCTCCGCTGGATTACGAATGTTCCTCGGCCGCCGTTGCGGCAAGTGCCCTGTTATACTGCTTCAGCGCATCCACCTGGAACAAGGCGCCCCGGATTGTGGGTGCCTTGCCTTCTTGGCCGAGTGTCACGACAGGCAGGAACGCCAGATTTGTCTTTTCAAACAGCGGCATAACGTCCTCCAATGTCGCATTGGGGTCCACATAAATCCCCTGTTCGATCAGCCCCCAAATCGCATCCTCAGGCGCGGCTTGCTCGTGGTCGGGTTTGCGCATGACATTCTGAACCCGGAACATCGCCAGAAGGTAGGCCTGCGGCCCCGCGGCCAGATGCACCCCGCGCCGCTCGATCTGGGTGAGGAAGAAGGACCTGTCGACAAGGCTCGAGGCAAGTGCTGTCGACAGCGACACCGCCACCATCACCGCAAGCCCGGTTTGCCAGTCCCCTGTCAGCTCAAAAACGATCAATGTGGTCGAAATCGGCGCGCCTAACACCGCCGCGGCCACCGCGCCCATGCCCGCCAGGGCGTAGAGCGTCTCCGAACCCGAGACATCGGGAAAAATTCCGGTCGCCACCAGCCCAAAGGCCAACCCGGTGAGGGATCCCACGACCAGCGAAGGTGAGAAGACACCGCCCCCCATACGCCCCGCCATGGTGATCGCCACTGCCGCGACCTTCATCACCGCGAAGATCACCGCCTCCCAAAGCAGCAACTCGCCCGTCAGAGCCGCTGAGGTCGTGCCATAGCCAACGCCGATGATATGGGGAAACCAGATCGCTATAACACCCAAGAGAGCGCCTGCAAGTGCGGGACGCGCCCAACGAGGGATACGCAAGCTCTTTTGCACGTGGCTGCCCAGATCATCGGTCCAGAAAATCGCCCGCATCAACACGACCGCCACCAATCCGCATAACAGCCCAAGCAGCAAAAAGGCTGGTAATTCAATGTAAAAGCGCAGTGCGGTTTCCAGCGGCAGGGTAAATTCCGCCACATTGCCGAACTGCCAGCGGCTGATCACCGTGCCCGCGACGCTTGCGATAACGATAGGCGCGAAAGCGTGCAGCGCGAAATGGCGCAGCACCACTTCCATCGCAAAAAGCGCACCCGCAATCGGGGCGTTGAAGGAGGCCGAAACCGCCGCCGCAACAGCGCAGCCGAGCAGGTCACGGCCCGTTATCCCATCGGCCTTGATGAAATTGCTCACCCAGCTGGAGATCACCGCGGCAAGGTGTACGACCGGCCCCTCTCGCCCGGTTGAGCCTCCGGTCGACAAGGTGATCATCGAGGCCACGGCGGAGGCCGCACCTGCCCGCTTCTCGACCCGGCCATTGTGCAAAGCCGAGCCCTCAATCACATCGGCCACCGACCGCACGCGCCCATCGGGTGTGAACCAATTGAGGATCAACCCGGTCACGAGCCCGCCACAGATCGGAATGATCACCACCCAATACCACGGCAGACCGGCGGCGAAGACGTTGATATTGCGGACATCTTCCGTGCCATAGGCCCAGGCCTGCAACTCTTCGATCCCGATCCGAAAACCTACTGCCGCAAACCCGGCCGCCACCCCGACAAGAAGCGCGATAAACCAGAACTGCAACTGAGACGGGCCGCGGTGGCGCATCACCTTCCAGCCGTCTTTGCAGGCCAGAACCACGTCGCCAAATTGCTGGCGGATCAGGGATGATTTCGGCTCGGCCATCTGCCTTGCGCTTTCCCCAGTGACTTTTCATCGGGCCGGAGGCCCTTTACGCTTCCCCAATGTCTCGACCAGATGGACCGACGCCCCCATGACGATCGCAGCTGCTATTGCCGAGCTCTCTTCCCTCTTAGGCGAAAGGTGCACGACCTCCAAGTCGGATCGGGAAATTCACGGCCGCTCCGAGGTGTTTTGGGACGCAATGCCGCCCGACGCGGTGGTCTATCCCGAAACCACCGCGGAGGTCGCCCAAATTGTGCGCATCTGTGCAAGCCAGGATTGTCCAGTGATTCCCTGGGGCACAGGCACATCGCTGGAGGGCCACGCGCTTGCGCCAAGGGGCGGGATCACCGTCGATTTCACACGCATGAACAAGGTCTTGGAGGTAAATTCTGAAGATATGGATGTTCGGGTACAACCGGGTATTCAACGCATTCAGCTCAATGAAGAGCTGCGCACGACGGGCCTGTTCTTCCCGGTCGATCCCGGTGCCAATGCCTCGATCGGCGGAATGGCCTCCACCCGCGCCTCTGGCACCACAACGGTGCGCTATGGCACCATGGCCGACAATGTGATGGGCCTCGAAGTCGTGCTGGCGGATGGCCGGGTGATCCGCACCGGATCGCGCGCACGCAAAACCTCAGCCGGATATGATCTGACGCATCTTTTTGTAGGCTCGGAGGGCACGCTTGGTCTGATCACCGAACTCACACTGAAATTGCGCGGCCAGCC
>JANQRE010000012.1 GCA_028284705.1 Paracoccaceae bacterium
CAATCGCTTCGCGCTTGAACGGAAGTGAGAGGTTGGACAGCGACCCAAGTGGGGCTCGTTGTGGCTGCTTCCTTCCGGACCTGACCAGGTTGGCGAGGCACTTGCCCGCGCCAACCTCTCGCCTCCTGAAATAAGTAATCTCCCCTGAGTCTGCAAGACGTGCCTCTGGACCCGCACACCTCCGCGTGCCAAGAGGCATGTGAGGGAGCAGCGTGCATGAAACGAGCCGAAACCGTCACTTTTGGAACCTCTGGTCTCGACCGCGCTGGCGAATTGCGCGGCTCTCCGGAAAAGCTCGACGCGCTTCTCAATGCCAACAGCTCCACGGTTTTGCCGCTCTGGCGCGGCAAGCCGCTGATCTCAGGCGCTGCACGAGACCAGATTGCCTGGCTGCCGTCCGATCACACGCTCTTTGAGCATGCGAAAGAGCCCACCGTATTCCTGGGGCTCGACGAGGGCATCGCGCGGTTTGCGCGGGATGTCTCGGATTGGGAACCCGATGAACTCCCCGATACGCTGCACGCGTTTCTGGACCCATCGGAACAACATCCTCCTGGCACACCGGACGACCACGCGTTCACAGAACTGCGCACCCTGCTCACGCAATTCGCGCCGCGCGAGGCGGAACTGCTAGCCACAGCGAAAGCCGTGCTCGGCTGGCACGCAACCCACAAATTCTGCGCCAAATGCGGCGCGACGAGCGATATGGCCATGGCCGGGTGGCAGCGCGACTGCCCGACATGCGGCGCACATCACTTTCCCCGCACCGACCCGGTGGTGATCATGTTGATTACTCACGGAAATTCCGTTCTGATGGGGCGCTCTCCCGGCTGGCCCGAAGGCATGTATTCTCTGCTCGCTGGCTTCGTTGAGCCGGGTGAAACGCTGGAGGCCGCCGTGCGCCGCGAAGTGTTCGAGGAATCAGGCATTACCGTCGGCGAGGTCGAATATCTCTCCAGCCAGCCCTGGCCCTTCCCGGCCTCGCTGATGTTCGGCTGTTGGGGTCAAGCGACGAGCGAAGAGATTAAAATCGACCCGGTCGAGATTGAAGATGCCAAATGGGTCAGTCGCGAGGAGATGGCCGCTGTTTTTGCGGGCACCTCAGATGTGATGAAACCGGCACGCAAAGGGGCAATTGCGCATTTCCTTCTGCTTAACTGGCTTGCGGATACGCTTGATTAGAGCGACACTGCGCGAAACCAAAAGAACGAGCATCCGGGCATGAAATTCTCGACCAAGGAAGACCTTGAGATTCCGATCGAGGAGACGTTTGGCCTTCTTTCAGATTTCGAGAGCTTCGAGCGCGCAGGCATGCGGCATGGGGCCGAAATTTCGCGCACCGACAAACTGACAACGCCCAGCGTCGGGATGGGCTGGAAGGTCCGTGCAACAATGCGGGGCAAGCCGCGCAACTTCACAATCGAACTGTCGGAATATGACCGTCCCAATCAGATGACCTTCAACGTGAACTCAAAGAATGTGAAGGCGCATTTTCTGGTGGAGCTTGTGGCCCTGTCCCGCAACCGCACCCGCATGCGGGTTGAACTGGATGTACGACCCCGGACCCTATCGGCGCGGCTGCTGATGCAATCGGCGAAATTGGCGCGTAACACTTTGAATAGGCGATACAAAAACCGCATCTCACATTTTGCGACCGACCTCGAAGACCGTCACAAGCGCAATCTGAAAGCCTAGTTCCGGGGGAAGGCCGCCGGGTAGGTGCCAAGAAGGCTGAGCTCCGAAGTGAAGTATTCCAGCTCTTCCATCGCCAGTTTCACATTCTCATCATCGGGATGCCCGGTGATATCGGCGTAGAACTGGGTCGCGGTGAATTCGCCATCGATCATGTAGCTTTCAAGCTTGGTCATGTTCACGCCGTTTGTCGCAAACCCACCCATCGCCTTGTAGAGCGCGGCGGGGATGTTGCGTACACGAAAGACAAAACTGGTGATCATGTGTGTGTCGCCACGACGGGAGAAATCCCACTCCCGGCCCATGATCAGGAAGCGTGTCGTGTTGTGGTCGGCGTCCTCAATGTCCTGCGCGAGGATGTCGAGCCCATAGGTCTCCGCCGCGAGCGCGGAGGCCAATGCCGCCACACCCGGCTCAGGATGTTCCGCGATTTCCGCCGCAGCACCGGCACTGTCGGCACTCGCCTCGGCCTTGATGCCGTGATCGGCCAGAAACGCCCGGCATTGCGGGATCAGCACCAGATGCGCGCGCACCGTGTCGATCTGATCCAGCGTCGTGCCCTTCGGCGCCATCAGCGAAATGCGCACGCGGATAAAAGCCTCATCAACGATATGCAGTCCCGATTGCGGCAGCAGACGGTGAATATCGGCGACCCGCCCATAGGTAGAGTTTTCGACCGGCAACATCGCCAGATCGGCCTCGCCGGACCGCACAGCATCAATCACATCTTCGAAGGTCGCACAGGACAGCGGTTCGAAATCCGGGCGCGCCTGAACACAAGCCTCATGGGAATACGCACCAAGCGCCCCTTGAAATGCAATTTTCTGTGCCATCTTCTTTTTCCGCAAAATGGGCGTCTTGTCGCGCCTCTACACCTTGCAGAAGGTCAAGGGAAGGTAATAGATAGCGCGCAAACGCGAACAAGGTGAGACGGGATACATGTTCGACACGATGACAATGACGAAACTTCTGGGTGGGCTCTGCGGATCGCTCCTGGTGTTCCTGCTCGGCGGTTTTGTGGCGGAACAGATCTATCACGGTGGCCACGGGGATCATCACGAGCAGAGCTACGTGATCGAAGTGGAAGGCGGTGAAGCCGCTGAGGAAGAGCCCGAAGAGGAGATCGATTTCGCGGCCCTGCTGTCCGAGGCCGATGCCGGGGACGGCGAGAAAGTCTTCAACAAATGTAAGGCTTGCCACAAACTGGAAGACGGCGCCAATGGCACGGGTCCTCATCTGTTCAACATCATTGATCGCCAGATCGCGGGTGTGGATGGCTTCAACTATTCCGGCGTTCTGGCCGACCATGGCGGCGTCTGGGACATCGAAAACCTGCAAGCCTTCCTGGCTGACCCGAAAGGCTGGGCGCCTGGCACGAAAATGAGCTTCGCTGGTCTCAAAAAGGCCGATGATCGCGCCGATCTGATCGCCTATCTGCAAGGCTTCAGCAACTAAGCGCTTTCAAGTCGACTTGACGGAAGGCCACCCGCCGCGGTGGCCTTTTTCGTATCTGGCGCGCAAATCCCCTCACATTCGCGCAATCACGGCTTGAGTTTTCGATGAAACCCACCTTTTCTGCTCTAAATGACGCAACACGCGTCCAAGCAATGATAAGGAGCCCGCTGATGACAGGACCTCAGGCGAAAGTTGCAGTGATTGAGACTTCAAAACCCGAGACTGTAACGCGATGGGGCACCGCATTGGCACTGGGGTTTGGCCTCGCCCTGGGGGCGGCCTGGAGCGCAAAAGCCGAAAACGTCATCACCTCCCACGGGTTTTCCAATTTCGGTGAGCTGAAATACTCCGCTGATTTTGAACATCTCGATTATGTGAACCCAGACGCGCCCAAGGGCGGCGAGATTTCGACCTGGGCTTTGGGCAATTTCGACAGCTTCAACCAATATGCCCGTCAAGGCGTCGCTGCGGCGCAAAACACCATCGGCAGCGAAAGCATCCTGACCAGCACGGCAGATGACCCCTATGGGTCGTACTGCTTCATGTGCACGACGA
The DNA here is from genome assembly GCA_028284705.1 of Paracoccaceae bacterium. Lineage (GTDB taxonomy): Bacteria > Pseudomonadota > Alphaproteobacteria > Rhodobacterales > Rhodobacteraceae > Litoreibacter. The sequence goes on from JANQRE010000012.1 coordinate 3,703, forward strand.
TGGAGTATTCCGAAGACCTCAAATGGGTGACCTTCAACCTGCGTGATGACGTGACCTTCTCTAACGGCACCCCCATGACGGCAGAGGATATCGCCTACAGCTTCAACCTCTTCCAGACCCAGGGCATCCCCGAATACCGCCGCATCGTGAATGGTTGGATCGAGAATGTCGAAGTGCTTGGCCCCTACAAGATCAAGTTCACCTTCACCGAAGAAGCGCCTAAACGGGACCGGATCGGCTTCGCGGGCGGCACGCCGGTCTTTTCCAAAGCCTGGTTTGAGGAGGGTGGCATTCGTCTCGATGAAAGCACCCAGACGCCTTTCATGAGCACCGGAGCGTACGTGCTCGACAGCGTCGATTGGAACCGTCAGGTCATCTACAGGCGCAACCCTGACTATTGGGGCGAAGGCCTGCCTTTCAACAAGGGGCGCAACAATTTCGACCGTATCCGTATCGAGTATTTCGCCGACCGCGCCGCCGCCCTTGAGGCGTTCAAGGCAGGCGAATACACCTTCCGCGCCGAAAGCGACGCCAAGGATTGGGCGGTGAATTATGACTTCCCCGCCGTGCAAAAAGGCTGGGTGAAGAAGGAAGAAATCCCCGACGGCACGGTCGGTCGGGCCCTGTCTTTCGTCTTCAATCTCGACCGTGAGAAGTGGCAGGATGGTCGCGTGCGCGAAGCCATTGCTATGATGTTCAACTTCGAATGGACAAATGCCGCGCTTTTTGACGGCCTCTTTGCCCGCCCGACCTCCTTCTGGCCGAACACCGATCTCGCCGCCTCTGGTCCGCCGAGCGAGGGTGAAATCGCACTTCTGAAGCCGCTGGTCGAGGAGGGGCTTTTGCCCGAGAGCATTCTGACGGAGGACGCCTATCTGCCGATTGAGCAGAATGCTGAGCGTGCCCGTCCCGCCCGCTCGGTCTTTCGTCAAGCCGGACGTCTTTTGGAAGAGGCCGGATGGGAAGTCGGCGATGACGGGATGCGTCGTAAGGACGGTGAGGTCCTGAGCCTGAACATCATCCAGTTCAACCCACTTTATGATCGCGTCGTGAACCCCTATGTCGAGAACCTCAAAGCGCTCGGCATCGATGCCGAGCTGGAGCGCATGGACACCGCGCAATATGTCGAGCGTCGTCGCGCCGGTGATTTCGACATGACCAATCAGGGCTTCCAGATGGGGTTTGAGCCCTCGACCGGCCTGAAACAGTGGTTTGACAGCTCCACCGCGGATAACAGCTCCCGCAACCTGATGCGCCTGCGCGACCCAGCTGTGGACCGCATCATCCCGCAGGTGATCGAGGCTGACACTCTGGAAGGCCTCACAACCGGCGTTCATGCGCTGGACCGCGTGCTGCGCCATATCGGGTTTGCGATCCCGCAATGGTACAACAAGGATTACTGGCTGGCCTATTACGACATGTATCGCCACCCCGAAACCCAGCCACCACTGGCCGTCGGCGTTTATGACTGGTGGTGGTACGATGCCGACCGCGGCGAGGAATTGAGAACCGCGGGCGCGTTGCGCTAGGCCGGAGGCAGCACTTTGGGCGCCTATATTCTTCGACGGTTGTTGCTGGTCATTCCCACGCTCATCGGGATCATGATCGTCAACTTCACGTTGACGCAATTCGTGCCCGGCGGCCCCATCGAACAGATCATTGCCCGCATGGAAGGCGGCGGCGATGTGTTTGAAAGCATCAGCGGTGCTGGTGCCGAAGCGATTGATACCAATGACAGCGAATATGCAGGCGCGCGCGGCCTTCCTGCGGATTTCATTGAAGAACTGGAGAAGGAGTTTGGCTTCGACAAGCCGCCCTTGCAGCGCTTCCTCAACATGATGTGGAACTATCTGCGCTTCGATTTCGGCGAGAGTTATTTCCGATCTATCGGGGTACTGGAATTGGTGTGGGAGAAGCTCCCCGTCTCGATCTCGCTGGGCCTTTGGTCCACGCTCATCGCCTATCTCGTCTCGATCCCGCTTGGCATCCGCAAAGCGGTTCGGGACGGGTCGAGTTTCGACACCTGGACCTCCTCGGCGATCATCGTCGCCTATGCGATCCCTGGCTTTCTCTTCGCGCTGCTCCTGCTCGTGCTCTTTGCCGGTGGCTCCTATTTCCAATGGTTCCCGCTCCGTGGTCTGACCTCTGACAATTGGCACGAATTGAACCTCTTCTGGAAGATTGTCGATTACTTCCACCACATCGCGCTGCCAGTTCTGGCCTCGACCATCTCGGGCTTCGCGACGCTCACAATGCTCACCAAAAACAGCTTCCTCGATGAGATCAAAAAGCAATATGTGATCACCGCGAAAGCGAAGGGCTTGAAGGAAAACCGCGTGCTTTATGGCCACGTCTTCCGCAACGCGATGCTGATCGTGATCTCGGGTTTCCCGGCGCTCTTCATGAGCATCTTCCTCACCGGTTCGTTGATCATCGAGACGATCTTTTCGCTTGATGGTCTGGGGCGTCTCGCCTTCGAGGCCGCCGTCGCGCGCGACTATCCGGTGGTCTTCGGCACGCTTTATTTCTTCGGCCTCATTGGCCTTGTCATCGGCATCTTGTCGGACCTGATGTATGTGTTCATCGATCCGCGCATTGACTTCGAGAGCCGCGAGACATGATCCGCCTCTCGCCCCTCAACCAACGCCGCTGGCGCAATTTCCGCAAGAACAAGCGGGCCTATTGGTCGCTGATCATCTTTTCGATCCTGTTCGGACTGTCGCTTTTTGCCGAGTTGATCGCCAATGACCGCCCGCTTCTGGTGTCCTATCGCGGAGAGCTCCACACGCCATTCTTGAAGTTCTACCCCGAAACCGCCTTTGGCGGCGATTTCAGGTCTGAGGCCGTTTACGGCGACATCGAGGTGCAGTGCCTGATCAAGTCCGGCGGCCTGGAAGCCTGTTTTGACGACCCGGATGGTATCATCGCACAGGCCGAGACCGGCGTCGTGGATGGCGCTGAGATTGAGGAAGGCTGGATTCTCTGGCCACTCATTCCCTACAGCTACAACACCATAGTCGACAAACCCGGCACAGCACCTGCGCCGCCTGACAGCCAGAATTGGCTCGGCACAGACAACACGTCGCGCGATGTACTGGCGCGGGTGATCTATGGGTTCCGGTTGTCCATCCTGTTCACACTGATTGTGACCGTTGTCTCGTCGATCATCGGCATCATCGCGGGTGCCATTCAGGGCTATTTCGGCGGGCGCACCGATCTGATATTCCAGCGTATCCTGGAGATCTGGAGCGCCACGCCACAGCTCTACGTCATCATTATCATGTTCGCGATTTTGGGACGAAGTTTCTGGCTGCTTGTCTTCATCATGATCTTCTTCGGCTGGCCCGCCCTGGTCGGCGTCGTGCGCGCCGAGTTCCTGCGCGCCCGCAACTTTGAATATGTCCGCGCCGCCCGCGCGCTCGGTGTCTCCAACTGGACCATCATGTTCCGCCATATGCTGCCGAACGCGATGGTCGCAACCGTCACGATCCTGCCCTTCATCGTCACCGGCACCATTGGTTTGCTGGCCTCTCTCGACTTCCTCGGCTTCGGCCTGCCCTCCTCCTCGCCATCCCTCGGCGAGATGACCCTGCAGGCCAAACAGAACCTGCAAGCGCCCTGGCTCGCCTTCACGGCGTTCTTCACTTTCGCCTTCATGCTCTCGCTTCTGGTCTTCATCTTCGAAGGCATCCGCGACGCGTTCGACCCCAGAAAGACGTTCCAATGAGCCGCTTGCTGGATGTCGAAAACCTCGCCGTCACCTTCCGGCAGGACGGCAATGAGACGCACGCCGTCCGGGGCGTCAGTTTCCATGTCGAGAAGGGCGAAACGGTCGCTATCGTGGGTGAATCCGGGTCCGGCAAATCCGTCTCCGCGCTCTCCACGGTGCAGCTTCTGCCTGACAGCGCCACGGTCACTGGTCGCATCGAATACGATGGCGCGGATATGATCAACGCCTCAGAAGCAGAGCTGCGGCGGGTGCGTGGCAATGATATCAGCTTCATCTTTCAGGAGCCGATGACCTCGCTGAACCCCCTGCACACGCTGGAAAAACAGATCGTCGAGAGCCTGCAATTGCACCAGGGTCTAACCGGCCAGGCCGCGCGGGACCGCGTTGTGGAGCTTCTGGAGAAGGTCGGTATTCACGATCCCCGCTCCCGCCTTGCGAGCTACCCGCATCAGCTCTCCGGCGGGCAAAGACAGCGGGTGATGATCGCTATGGCGCTGGCCAACGGGCCGGAGCTTTTGATCGCCGATGAGCCCACGACCGCCCTCGACGTAACGATCCAGGCGCAAATTCTCGATCTTCTGGCGGAATTGAAGGAGACCGAGAATATGGGCCTTCTCTTCATCACCCATGACCTCGGCGTCGTGCGCAAGATCGCCGACCGGGTTTATGTGATGCAGCAGGGCGAGATCGTCGAAGAGGGCCCGACCGCGCAGATCTTCGACACACCCGCTCATCCCTATACCAAGATGCTGCTGAGCGCCGAAGCCGTTGGCCAACCAGATCCCGTTGAAGGCGGCGCGCGAGAGATCGTCTCCACCGAACATCTCAAGGTCTGGTTCCCGATCGAGCGCGGTCTGCTGAAACGCACCGTGGGCCATGTGAAGGCGGTGAATGACGCCAATATCTCCGTCCGGGCGGGCGAAACGCTGGGCATCGTTGGCGAAAGCGGGTCCGGCAAGACCACGCTCGCACTCGCCGTCATGCGCCTGATTTCGTCCAATGGCCCCATCAGCTATCTCGGGCGCAACATTCAGGGCCTGAGGAACCGCGAGCTCCGCCCCCTGCGCGCCGATATGCAGATCGTCTTTCAGGACCCTTACGGCTCTCTCAGTCCGAGGATGACAGTGGAGCAGATCATCGCTGAAGGTCTGGGCGTGCACGGCTCCAGAGACGGTCGACCGCATCGCGAATTGGTCGCTGAGATCATGAAAGAGGTCGGCCTCGACCCCGACTTGATGCACCGCTATCCGCATGAGTTTTCCGGTGGTCAGCGGCAGCGGATTGCGATTGCGCGCGCGATGATCTTAAGACCGAAGCTGGTGGTTCTGGATGAGCCCACATCCGCCCTCGATATGACGGTTCAGGTTCAGATCGTGGAACTCCTGCGCGACCTGCAGCGGAAATACAAACTGGCCTATCTGTTCATTTCACACGATCTGAAGGTCGTTCGTGCCCTGAGCCACAAGATCATCGTGATGAAGCAGGGCGATGTGGTGGAGGCCGGTTTGGCCGAGGATGTGTTTGAGCGTCCGCAGACCGACTACGCGCGCACTTTGCTCGCGGCGGCTCTGGACTTGAAGGCTGCGGGAGCTGAGGCCGTCAGCGCCTGACGCCCAGAGCCACCCTGGCAGATGGCCATCGGCCGCCGACCTAGATCCTTAGCTTCGAAAATACGGTTACGAGGCCGGACCACGGGTCTGGCACTCTACCCCACGCGCAGTGAGACGCGCACAGGCCAGATCGGCCCGATCCCGGGTCATGCCGACGAAGTTCGCCTCCCACCCTTGCGGGCGGTTCACGACCTTGCGGAGCGCCTCATCCAATGTCTCGATTTCCTGCAGTGCGACCTGCAACAGCACCCGTTCTGCCTTGCCACGGCTGGCATATTTGCCCACGGAAATGCCCCAATGACGCCCGCCAGAGGTCGAGGCCCGTGTGATGACCCGGCGCGGTTTTGGTGCGGCTTTTGGAGCCAGCGGTGCCAAAGCCGCGGTCAGAATGCCCTTTGGTCGCTGTACGGGCGTGACGGCTGGTTCAGCGCGCTTGGTCACTTGCACGTCCGGCGCCGGTTCCTCCGCCAACTCAGCCACTTCCGTGCGCGCTTCGCTGACATTTTCTTCCACGTCTTTCACCAGCGCCAGCAGCATCTCTTGCGACGGCGCGGCCTCCGGTCGGATCGCCGGACGCGGCGATTTCCGCACCGCCGTGATCGTCGGTTTCACCTTGATCACCTTCGGCTCAACCGTATTACCGGTATAGGCAGGCAAGCGCGGTTTGCGCACGGCCACACGGCTTGGAGCGCGCTTGAAGCCCATATCCAGAAGTTCGGCGACGCGTGCATTGCGGGAGGCCGTGGACCGCCCGCCAAACACCGTCGCGATCACGCGTTCATTGCCGCGCTCGGCAGAGGCCACAAGGTTAAACCCCGCCGCCCGGGTATAGCCTGTTTTGATCCCGTCCGCCCCGCGATAGGCCTGCAAAAGACGCCGGTTGGTGTTGGAGACCTGCTTGATCCCGGCATGGGTCGTCTGCCGCGAGAACAGATTATAATATTGCGGATAGTCATAGATCATGTGACGCCCGAGGATGGTCATATCGCGAGCTGTGCTGAGATGGCCCGATTCCGTCAAACCATGGGCATTTTTGAAGGTCGTACGGGCCATGCCCAGCGCCTTCGCGGTGCGGTTCATCCGCCGCGCAAAGGCCGCTTCGCTGCCGGAGATCGCTTCACCTATCGCCGTCGCCGCGTCATTGGCGGATTTCACTGCAGACGCCCGGATGAGATAGCGCAACGCGATCCGCGACCCGGCCTTCAGGCCCAGTTTTGACGGCTGCTCAGCGGCGGCTTTGCGGGAAATCAGAACCTTCGTGTCGAGGGTGATTTCCCCGCGCCGGATCGCCTCAAACGCCACATAGAGCGTCATCATCTTTGTCAGAGAGGCTGGGTGCAGACGGGTGTCCGCATTGCGCGAGTGCAGAACTTCTCCGGTCCGGGCATCCATCACCATCGCTGCGTAAGGAGCCGCCAAGGCCGGACCGCCCGCGAGAAGAAATGAAAGAACCACAAGGCCCGCGAAGGCCTGTTTCAAAAGACGTTGAATCACGACGTCTGCCCGTTTCTGCCTCGAAAGGTGTCGTTGCACCTTCCTTTTGTTGGTCCGACTGATTTGCGCCGGTTAGGCGAACGCTAACATGAAGTCGATTCTCAGAAAACAGTTTAATTTCAATAAGTTTCGCGTCTGGCCTCACACAAGGCAGCTATATCTTGTGGTGTCGCAGAAAAACCTCACCAGATATGCTCCGCCCCCCGGCGCGCGCCACATTCCTGCCACATTCACGGTTGCAGCGACACATCACCTGCGCGCTCAGCTCTCGGGATATTGCGCCTCACATTGCGCGATGGCTGCGGCGGTTTTCCGGCTTAATTCCACCTCTTTGCGCTTCAAAGACCGCAGCTTGCGCCGCTCCTCGTCCAGATCAACGGCCACGGGCTTTTTGCTGCGCACCGGCTGAATGCGATCGCAGAACACGATGCCCACATCGCCATGCGCACCGACGCAGAAGGTCGAATAGGTCACCAGCCGCTCTTCGGTCTGGATGGCGTATCCGCGCTCAAGTGTCGCCTCGGTGTCCGCGATCAACGCGCGCACGACGCGCAGATCCTCCGACACCGTGTCGATGCAGGCCTCCCGCGGCGTGGCGCAACCGGCCAGAAGCAGTGCGGTTCCCAAGAATACAGACAGTCTCATGCCCCTACCCTAGTGGCGGATGCGTTAAAATGAAATGTAGTGTCCTGCGGAGAATCTTCTTAGAGTTCTGTCAACCAAACAGGACAGCACGATGACGGAACTTTTTGACACGCGGAAAGCTCAGGCCTCGACCTGGTTTCGCAGCCTGCGCGACGAAATAGTCGCGGCATTTGAAGGACTTGAGGACACACAGACCGACGGGCCTTTTGCCGATTTGCCTGAAGGTCGGTTTGAAGTGTCAGAGACCAAACGCCACACCGATGACGGCTCGGATGCGGGCGGCGGGCTCATGTCGGTGATGCGAGGGGGCCGTGTTTTCGAGAAGGTCGGCGTCAATGTCTCCACCGTTTACGGCACGCTCGGGGAACGCGCGCAAAAGGCAATGGCCGCGCGCGGCGTGCCGGGCATGGAGGAGGATCCGCGCTTCTGGGCCTCGGGCATCTCACTGGTCGCCCATATGCAGAATCCGCAGACCCCCGCAGTGCATATGAACACCCGCATGTTCTGGACCCCGGGCGCCTGGTGGTTCGGCGGTGGCTCGGATTTGAACCCTTGCATCGAATATGAGGAAGACACTGACTTCTTCCACAACGTGCTGCGTGAGCATTGCGACAAGCACGACCAGGGCTATTACGACAGGTTCAAGGCCTGGGCGGATGAGTATTTCTTCGTGCCTCACCGGGGTCGCGCCCGCGGTGTCGGAGGCATCTTTTACGACGATCTGAACACCGGCGATTGGGATGCGGATTTCGCCTTCACGCAGGATGTGGGGCGCGCCTTCCTACCGGCCTTCCTTGGCGTGACAGAGAAACGCCGGAACGACCCGTGGAGCGACGCCGACAAGGAAGCACAGCTTGTGCATCGTGGGCTCTATGCGGAATATAATCTTGTCTATGACCGTGGCACGAAATTCGGGCTGGAGACCGGCCATGACGCCAATGCGGTGCTGATGAGCCTGCCGCCCGTCGCGAAATGGACTTGAGCCCTTAGTCCCCCGCGACTCGCAGGACGATCTTGCCTATATGCTGTGAGCTTTCCATCCACGCATGGGCCTTCGCGGCCTCCTCAAGCGCGAAGGTGCTGTCCATCACCGGTTTCACGCGACCGGCCTCGATGAGCGGCCAGACATGGGTACGCAGCTCCGTCGCGATGCGCGCCTTCGCCAGATCGCTTTGCGGGCGCAGGGTGGAACCAGTGATCGTCAAGCGCCGCGCCATCACAAGGGCGAAGTTCAACTCTGCCTTCGGGCCACTCAGAAACGCGATATGCACCATGCGCCCCTCTTCGGACAAGGCTTTGACATTGCGGGGAATATAGTCGCCTCCGACCATATCGAGGATCAGGTTCGCGCCGCCCTCGGCCCGCAGCACCGGCACAAAGTCCTCCTCGCGATAATTGATCGCCCGCTCGGCGCCCAGCTCAAGACAGGCCCGGCATTTGTCCGCCGACCCGGCGGTGGTGAAGACCCGCGCGCCGAAAGCCTTGGCGAGTTGGATTGCCGTGGTTCCAATGCCCGAGGAGCCGCCATGCACCAAAAACCGCTCCCCGGCTTGCAATCCGCCGCGCATGAAGACGTTGGAATAGACGGTGAAGAAGGTCTCCGGCAGCGCTGCGGCTTCGGCCATTGACAGGCCTTTCGGCACCGGCAGGCAATGGGCGGCAGCTGTTGTGACAAATTCGGCGTAACCGCCACCCGGCAACAGCGCACAGACCTCGTCGCCGACCGCCCAATCCGAGACGCCGGGACCAACCGCGTCGATCGCGCCGGACCCCTCGAGCCCCGGCAAAGGTGACGCCCCGGGCGGCGGATCGTAGGCCCCGGCTCGCTGCAAGGCGTCCGGGCGGTTCACCCCGGCATAGGCCAGCTTGATCCGTACTTCGCCGGCTTGCGGTTCGGGGATGTCGGCCTTGGCGGGGCGCAGCACTTCCGGGCCACCGGGCTCGGTGATTTCCACCACATTCATCATGTCAGCAGGGCTCATTCCGGGTTTCGTGGGGTCATCATGCCCGGAAGGTCCGGGTCCGGCATCGTCGCAGGTGCCCGCACTTTCGACAGCAACCAGCTTGGTCCAGCAAGCAATTTCGACGCCACCGGATTACCCCGCACCTGCGCCTTAACTTGCTCAAATTGCATGACATTCTCGATCCGGCGATCCAGAAACGCCCAGGTATCCTCGTGGTTTTCGGACTGATCGCCCAGCCAGAACAGCACCGTCGAGCCATAGACTGCCGACAGCGTCGCACGCTTGGTGTACCAGTTGTAATCCGTCGAGGTGTCGCCCAGCGCCGTCCAGATCGCATCCGCCGTGCCCCAGATCAGCTTCGCGCCCTGCGGTCCGTTCTGCGGCAACGCAAACAGCGCCGAGGCCCGCCGCACCGCTTCCTTGTGACCGGCGACTTCCTCCAAACGAAACCGCACACCTGCCGCGACACGATCCCGAAACTTCATCGACAGCAGGTTCTCCCGCTTCAGACGTGCCACCATCGCCGCATCGCCACGCTTGTGAAACAGAACGGCCAGATCCAGCGCGCCTCTCACACCATGCCCGACAGCCTCTGTCCGGGACATGCCGCAATCGGACAACGCGGCCTCGAACGTCGCCTCCGACCAGCCGTCGAAAACAACATGGGTGAGCGCTGCATTCAGAAGCGCATCGGTGGGTTTGGACGTCATCAGGCCTCCTTTTCCGGCGCTACTTTTTCACCGCCAGCGTATCGACATTTGCAAACCTGTCTTCGAACTTCTTGGCGGCAAGTTTGCAGCTTTCTTCGGTTTCAAATTCGATGGTCTCGAACCGTTCCAGCATCAGGTTGGGACCGTCGGGTTTGTTATACGCAACAATAAGCAACCACATGATAAATTCCCCCGATCGATTGCTCCATCGGCGCCTAGACAAGCTAGATCGCCTTTGTTATACGGCCACCTCCTGCTACTTTTGGCAACTCTAACTTAGGAAGGTGGTGACACCACATGCAGGTAAGCGTTCGCGACAACAATGTCGATCAGGCACTTCGCGCCCTGAAGAAAAAGCTTCAGCGTGAGGGC
>JANQRE010000001.1 GCA_028284705.1 Paracoccaceae bacterium
GGACTGCACGCTGCCGCTCACCGGCAAAGGCGTGGTCGATCTGATCATCACCAATCTCGGCGTGCTCGAGGTGGCCCATAAGGGCCTGCACATCCTCGAGACCGCTCCCGGTGTCACCCGCGAGGACATCATCGCCGCAACCGAGGCAAATATTGTCTGACGTCACCATCGAGAGCGACGGCACCAAAGGGCGCCTCGTTCTCGCCACCGAGGCCGGCACGGCCGAGATGACCTTCTCAGTGCTCTCAACACAGACGACCAGTTGCAAGCCCTGAGTGGGAAGTCAGCGCTCAAAGGGCAAGAGTGTTGAATCCACTGCAACTGGTGACCCAGGACCAGTGTCGGGTGGCCTGGGAAGACTTAGAACGGGCATTTGGCCCAAACCGGCATTAGGACTTGGCCGGAAAGGCGACATTGGTTGGCTTAGTCTGCCCCGCACTGCAGTGTGTTCCCCAAAACGGACTGTATTGCTCGTCCAAAGAGCAACAATAAGAGAGCCCAACCCTTACGACAGGGCTCTCGACGCTTTCGATATTGGAGGCACTTGATCGCTAAGATGTCGAAGTTTCTCACGTTCGCCACGACACCGTCATTCCATCCGCCCTTGACCAACTCGAAGGCCTGCGCATTCAGAAGGCTGGCGACCTGGCCAGCGAAGTGAGCTTCGCGACCCGAGTTGTCAGCGAAGATGTCGTAAATTGCGAAGTTGCTTTCGTCGATCCGAAGGGCCACCCAGAACAAAGTCTCCGGTTCGGTTTCAGCAACGATCGGACCGGCTGCGGTCAATGGAGCTGCCAAGTCGTCCGCTCTGTCCGGTGCAGCCTCAATGGCAATGTAGGTGGCAGTTGTCGCGGTGCAGAGATCAACCGGTGCTTTCGCCGGACGCGTGAGGCCAAAGCCGAAGCAGTAAGACACACAAGACTAGAGCGCGTTCCAATAAGCCTCGGTCTTGGCGAAACAATAGGTAACCGGAAAATCGCCGCTGCGGTGGAGCCGTTGCTGCCTTTCATCGATGCTTTGAGCATGTTGGGTCGCAGCCCATCGAAGGACATTTGCTACAGGCGCAAAATCCTACGCCGCGCGAACTCACAGATCGCGGACATTACTCAACTATCGCCAATGTCTGCTTCGGAGGCGTGTTGGAGTGTTATGTCATTCAACCCAACTTCGCGTAGAGTTGCTGCTTTGGGGTGCCGGCTTTTTCTTCTCTGCAGGTTTCATCCAGCGCTCAAAAAACGAATTTTCTGGCAACTTTCGGCATACAACCAAGATACACCGCGTCGCTGACGTATCGCGGTGAGAATTTCTGTCCGCGCAGGCGCAGATATTCCTCCTGAAACGATTTGAAGGTTGCGGATCCGTCGGAAGATCCCGTCATTGCACCGCCATGAACCTGGTGAAAACTGCCCTCGCCCAAAAGCTGCACCGGCGTCAAATCCGGAATCGCAGTCAGGCGTTTCAGAAAGTCGTGATTTACGAGACCTCCTCCGGGAGACTGGAAACCCTCATCATATCCGGCCAGCGATTTGAAGCTGGTTAACGGCAACGCAAGCCAGCTGCATTCACTTGGCAGCCCATTTAGGAATCCACATTCTGACGAGGGCGCAATTGTTGACACATCGAATAGATTATAGCCTTGGTTTCGCCAGCCAATCGAGGCCAGCAATTCATCCTCGACAGCTTGGCTGTATCCATTCAGCACAGATTTACGTTGAATATCTGGCCCCAGTTGCCAAGCCAACGCGCTTACATAGCACGGATGGAAAGCGTTAATCGCAGCCAGCGTCATCTGGATCAAACCCGGGCTTGGAATGCGTGCGCCGTCAACAATCAGTGCAATGTAAGGCGCGCGTGCGCACGCTGCCCCGAAATTGACCGCTGCGGCGGGCGAAACCGATTTAGTTTCATGAAAATGGTACTGGAAATTCAAGCCGTGGCTGCGTACCCAATTAGGATCTAGCCTTTGTGTACCATTTTCGACCGCAATGACCTCGTAGTCGTTCCGGGTCACTTTGGTCTGATATTGTTCCGAGAGCCCGTAGAGTGTGCGACGTGCTTCGCGCTGCATTTCGTGAAAAATGACTACAATTGAAAGCTTAGGCTTGTCCGGCTGCTGCGTGTTGGACGCTGCAGGATTTTCAGAAACTTCGGGTCCTCCCGTCGGACCAATAACGGCATGTGACAGTAGTTTCTGATATAGCGCTTCCGCCTCGGCTGTTGCTCCGTTGGGCGGAGTGCGCCAATCAGGTGTTGCGCTGCGCAAGTCGGGTTCGAAAAACGGCAGCGGGTCTTTGGCGAGATGCAAGCCCAAACGTTCCGCGATTGCTCGAACCGCTTCGCGGTAACGCTTCTCGTTCCAGTCGAAGCTTATCAGTGGGATATCTTCGGTCTCGCAAAGGCGCAACAAACGATGATTATAGGCGCTCCAAAGGTGCAGTGAATCCAACTTGGGTGCCATACCCTTCCGGTTGGACAATGATTTAACCACCGATGACGGATGGCGTAACGTTGCCACGAGTCGAGCATCGGGCAGTGCCTCGCGCCAGAAGGGGAGCGTTAATAGACAGCGAGGATCCTTAAAACCCCAATCGGCCACACCATCAAAATCTGCGATGTAGGCGTCACGTCGCATCCGCAATTCGTCATTCCAATTGAGCGACTTAGGCGGATCATCCCAGCTTCCGCCGTTCAGGGCCAACAGGTCATCGTTGATCTTTCTCAGAACTTTGCTTTCTTTGTTTCCTTTTTTGTTGTGTGGCGATGCATTCACAACATCCCCTAAGACCAATCCTGCACTCTCAAGGCTACCCGCGAGGCAACTTGTGCCGCTCCTGTGCATGCCAAGAATGATTATTGGGCCACCTCGAAGGGGACGAGTTCCGATCATTCCAAGTCCTTGTTTGTTTAGGGTTTCGCAATTCAGTTCCGGCCTGCGAGGTTGTTATGGCCATAACGCGCCCTGTTGTTTACTAGTTGCTCAGGATGGTCTACTCCAAATGTGTGCTGTGATGCCAAAAGAGTTACTCTCAAAACCGCTGGTGGCGGTAGGCGGTCTTGGTGGCAGCGGAACGCGCGTTGTCGGCTATCTTTTGCAAGAATTGGGGTTTTACCTAGGACCTGTTCTGAATTCTCAGTTGGATAACATCCTCTTTACCCTACTGTTTAAGCGCAGAGATTGGTTTGCCAGCTTTCCGAGCGAGGATCAGATAAATCGCACGATCCAGATCTTGGTCACGGTGATGCACCGCGGCGGTGAGGCCGGCTTTGCTGGTCTGGAGCGAGTCGAGAGGAACAACCTCTTGCACCAGACCAGGGGCTTGGGTGTCGATGAGGAAAAATTTACGCAGATCATATCATGCGCTGCACCCGATATGGCCCAACACACGGCCATCGGGTGGAAAGAGCCCAATACACATATTTTTCTTCCAGAGTTGTCACATATGTTGCCCAACCTAAAATACATACATGTCATGCGACACGGTCTGGATATGGCCTTAAGCCGGAATCAGCAGCAACTGGTTAATTGGGGGGCATACTTCGGCATCGCAAATATCGAGAATGATGGCCTTCCAAGCACCCAGCTAAAGTACTGGTTGAAAGCCAATCACCGCGCAATCGACATTGGCACGATGATGGGTCCAGGGCGCTTTTTTCTACTTAACTATGATCAACTTTGCCAGGAGTTTGATCTTGAGGTGCGGCGGATCGAAGAGTTTCTTGGCATGTCATTAAACGGAGCGGCGAGGCATAGACTTGCAACACAGATCAGACCTACCTCCGTAGGCCGTTACCGCGACGCACCTCAGCACACGTTCTCATCCGAGGAACGTTTGTCTGTCGCTGAGCTGGGTTTTAGTTGTACCGTCTGACTGGCTGACCCAACCCGTACTACAAAAGCCGAATTCCAGTGACAGTTGGCGCGACGCGCACAATGACTGTGGTCAGAAGTCTGCACATTCTGCCGCTCGCAGCACTGCATTCGCTTCGCAGTTTGGGCTCGTTGCGGTCATGTGGCAGAGCAGGCAAGCAATTCGCGCGAAACGAATGTCGGCCTCCAGTTCTTCAGCTTAGCTGGTTCGCGACTGCGGAGAAGGTCAGCTTCCCGCCCGCATTCAAGAACCCAAATATCTGCTTCGGGCTGCAACTGCTCACCCGACAGAAATCGTCTGATGTCAGCAAAGGGCCCGAAGTGTCGAATGCTGCCCAGTGCACTAATGTCTGGTCTCGGAGACGGAGCAAAAAAGTTGCGGTCAAGTCTGGCTTCGCAAAAGGTTTAGGACGCGTGGCGGTCGCGACGGGACTCGAACCCGCAACACCCGGATAGACAATCCGGTGCTCTTCCATTGAGCTACGCGACCGCAATCTGCTTGGTAGGGCGTACGGGATTCGAACCCGTGTTCTCCGTTAGAAAGACGAATGTCCTAACCGCTAGACGAACGCCCCAAAGCAGATAAGAGCTTCATACATCTGGTGGGCAGGGTTTGCAAAATAATTATTTATAATCAATTACTTAAGGCATATTTTCTCCATTCACTGCCGAAGACGGCAATGTCGGAACAGAACGCTGGTGTCGTATGCGTGAAGATGAAATAAGGGAGACCGCGCAGTTGTGCGGGGTCTCCTCTGTATCGTCAGGTTCTTCCAACAACTGATTGGACACAGCTTTGATCTCCTTGCATTTTTGAAACAAAAAGGCGGCCACCTGATGGTGCCGCCCCGACAGAAAGGTTCTCGCGAACCTAAACTTGGAGGATGCGCATCGCTAGTCCACGCACCCCGCTAGGGCGTTGGTCCAGGTATCTCGTTCTGAAAAACGTGGTTTCATTGTGCGCTCCAATTTCGCGACCACCTATCAGACAAGCGCTTTGACCGACAAGAAAATTTTTGCGAGACAACCTGTACAAAACGGACATTCGATCTAATGCCACGAAGGGGCTGCTTCGTCCGCTTTGCCGCCATTCGTGTTTGGTGCATCATCCGGCAAGGCATCTAGAGCTGACCTTTGCTGCGCGTCGCGGCAATGTTTGCTCAGCGCACCATCGCTCTGTCAGCACGCTGTGAGTTTTCCGCGATCTCTCCTTCCAGTCGCCAGATCACTCAAAGCATCCTGAACCCTTGCAACATCGTCGTCGCTGGCGATCTCCACCTCCAGCTCGCCCTGAGCCGCATGGATGTTCTTGAAGAACGGATCCTCAAAATACATCACCCGCTCGGCAAGAACCGGCATCTGGGCATCAACAACAACGAAGATCTCATCGAGTGGCAACCGCCGCGCTTCGTCCTCGGGGAGAAGCGACCCCACCGAGTATGAAAACGAGTTAGAAGCCGCCTGAAATCAACGCACAGCTTCCTTCTTGCAGGCTGCGGAAAACAACCTGACAATGCCGATCGCAAGGCTGTTCAAGGTGAGCGAACGTACCGTGAGGCGCGCCTGATGGTGAAATGACTCAAACCTGTTCAAATGAACTCTGGCGTTTTGCGACGTCAGATTGCGAAACCCAATCGCGAGGCTTCGGGACGCTGCTCCACGTGCGAAGAATCGAAATCATGACCAGGCCAGTTGTCGGTGGATGTGATCCTCTTGGCTGCAAGTTTGCCTGCCAGAACTGGTGCTGCCACGCTCGACCCGCTCATGAGAACTTGGGTCCCCGAATACGTACCTGATCCGTAAATCCCGACAAAGTAAGGGCTGCGGTCGGCAAGTGCGGTTGCGTCTGGACCATCCGATTGAGGAAGTCGAGGTCCCGCTGAGGCATAGGGTGAGGCACCAACGGGCATTTGATCTTGGTCATCGCTTTTTCCGACCCCTGCCCCGGCGACAAAGACATGCTTGCATTTGCAGGATGCCATCACAGACGCGGTCCGTTTGCCTGTGATTTGAGCCAGACTCGCACTGCCACGTGGCACCTCGAAATAGCTTTGCCAAGAGATCAAAGGGTAACTGCCTGGGGCGTCATCGCGTTGGATCATTGCCAGCACCTCGATTGGCGTTTCTGACATATTGGTGATGCGCAGGCGCCAGTTACCAGCAGGCACAGTTCCGTAGCCGGCACGTTGTGTTTTTGTTGGCGCGAGAGCAAGGACTGCGCGCCTGCTCCAATCGGACCCACTCGCAGGAGGCCAGCTGCTCCACAGGCCAAGCGGTGGGCCATCTTGTTCGCGCAAGACGCGGCCCTCTGCACTCCTCGCCTCATGTGCGATGACGCTCAGAGGCCCAATACCCTTCCGAGGCGCAATGAGATCAACCTTGATATCGGTATTGCCGGGGGCGTCACCTATTGCACGCGCATAGATTTCAAGGAAACTTGGGGTCTGATCATCAGGAAGCACGACCCAGTCAAGCTCAATAGTTTTGCCATGGTGTAGGGCGCCAGTCGACGCGACAGTTTCTTCGTCTAGGCCGTCAGTCGACGCGACAGTTTCATCTTCGTAACTATTTCCCATGGGCACGACTAGGGCAGTTGGGCGATCGATGGCGTTGCGGGCGTCCAGCAGACGCTGCAATGTTGTGTTGAGGCTGTGGCTTCCGTCTTTGGGGCCCGCCGTGAAACCGTAGCTACAATTCATGACCAGCGGCACCGGATCATCCGGCGCGGTGTGCCCACTGGGCGAGGTATCGTAGCGCTCGTCATTCCAAAGCATCGCCTGCCGCATCGCTGAAATGATGTAGGACGCCACTGTTGACCCTGATGTATCCTGGGTTGCAAAGGTGGGAACCGTAATCGCGTTTAGGTCAACAACCGACGGGGTTTCCGGCTCTTCATTGGACTGCTGTCCCGCTTCGACAGCTTGGTCAAATGAACGCAATGCTGTTGCGGCCACATGGGTGCCGTGGCTGGCCTTGAAGGCCAATGGCTGATGTTCCTCCGAAGTCGGATCAAGGGGGCGAAATACGACGTCCTCAATGAAGGTTACAATGCCACGTCGATAAAGCTCTGCCTCGGTGGAATTGATCCGCTGATCCAAAAGATCTTGGATATTTTCTTGGTTAAGCCGAGCGCCTTCATACAAAACGCCTTCGACAAATCGTTCCTTGTCCTGAAACCAGATGTTGCGGAAGCGGGTTTTGGCGGTGCGGGTTCCGGGATCAGTGGAGAAGGCGTCATTGAGAAAAGCGATGCTGTCATCGATGATAGTAAGTTCGACATTCGCGTTTTTCGGGACCGCGCTCGCGCCCTCCGTGACGCCCTCTTGTGTCGCACGGTTTCGAACCGCTCGTCCCGCAAAAAGAATGTCAAAGAGGGGGTTCTCCCAGAGGTTATTTTCACGATCAAACAGAGTGTCTTCCTGCGCATAGACGAGATAAAGTCGCAAATAGGCTGTTTTCTCGAAGAAATCCTCTCCCTCGCTCCCGTTTTCCTGAAACTCCAACCAGTTCATGCTGCGCTGAAAATGCGCCTTATCGTAGCCGGTCACTACAAAGGGATAATTCGGGTTCGACTTGTTTGCCAGCGGAATACCATCATCCGAATTCCCGAGAAACTCATCCGCAAAGCGCTCCAAAGCTTCGATCAAAGAGGCGTAAGTGTTATTCTCTGGAAGTATCTCAATAACGACGGGGCAGAGCGCGTCAGTGCTGCGTGTCCCGGCCGAATGGTCGGCGAGATAGGCCCATGCATGGTACGGGTCGTCGAAACGGACAAGATCCTGTGGCGCGCTCCAATCAGCCATGGTTCAAGCCGCGGGAGGGGTGGAAGTGTCGGAGTCTGACGTGGCAGGATCCTCCGCGTCGGGCGCAGGCACCCAGCCCCATTCCCGCAGAGCCGCTTCCCAGATTTGGCCAAGGATCGGCTCTCCGCTCTTGCACCGCTCGACGATATACGCCGCCAGGAATTTTCCCAATGTGGCCCCACGATCATTGTCCACCTTGTAGTGAAGCCCCGCGACGATACGATTTTCCGCGATCCGCTTCGCAATGAAGTCAAATTGCTCGGTCACTGCGTCCAGATAGTTGGACTCACCTTTGTCTAGGGCAGCTTCCAAAAGAGATCCAAGCACCTTGGCCAGAGCATGAGCCTCCGTGGCATGTCCACTGGGGCAGCTCCCGTGGCCGGGGACCGGCAACATGGCCTGTACGCGCGGATTTCGCAGCGACGGGCGCATCACGTTGAGACGATGTTTCATCTGCTGATGGCACAGGAAAACGACATCAAGCACCAACTCGGCAAGCCGAATTGTCACGGGATGGCGTTCATCATTGATATCAATAACAGTGGCAAAAAACGGCAAGATATCAGTGATTTGGATATCGATTTCAGCCTCGCGCTCCCTGCGTTGTGCTGCCATTGACAGAAGCTCTTTTAAATCCTCTTTCAGCCTGTCTTCGGCGGGGCGTTGAAGAGAACAGGGTTTGCCACCGGCGTTAATGATGGCACAAAAAGGGGCACTTTCGCCTTTCTCGTCCGCGGCTGTGTCAGAAAAGCGGATGTCGCTCATCAACTCGCCGATGCAGATACTGTGGCGCACAGTGGTTGACCACTGGAAGATGTCGACCGGTGCGCCTTGCTCTTGAGAAATGGAGCGAGGTGGCAATTCCAAGTCTGAGCCGATCACTGCCTCTCGACTGGAAACCAGGGCCTCGGAAAGCCGAGGGGAATGCAGAACGTTGGCATATACTTCAGCAAAGTCGCTATCTGACTTTGTCGATTTCGTGCTCTTGGTGCTCTTTGTCGACTTCGTGCTTTTCGTTGATTTTGTGCTCAGAACCATTTGCAAATCCCCCACAGGTTTCCAAGCACCGTAGAAATCTGGTTGAGCCTTCGTCAACTGAGGCGGCGACCCTCCTTGCCGAATTCACATTTAATTCACGCATCGATAAGATTCGCCATATTTTGGGAATTGGTGAATATGTCGTAAGATCCTGCGGCGAAGCCATGCTCTGGACTTGGACTAGCGGGTGTGGGGGGAACAGGTGATGTTATTATGCTGATTTTTCAGTTATATGGTCCATTTTCGATGACGGATGAAGCCGGAATTGACCGGCGGCCGAAACTGATGAAAGCGCGGGCAATTCTGGCGGTGCTGGCTGCCACCAAAGGACATCGGCATTCCCGAAGCTGGTTTATTGCCATGTTGTGGCCTGACCGCCAGCATCTACAAGCCCTGTCCAGTATGCGTTCTGCGCTCAGCGATATTCGCCGCCATCTGGGGCCTTATGCGGACGCGCTGATCACTGATAATACAGAAGTCGCGCTCGATCCGGCTTGTTTCAAGGTCGAGGAAAACGGGTCATCGAACGGACATCTGGGTGAATTTCTTGAGGGTTTTGACGTCGGTCATGCCGATGGGTTCGAAGATTGGCTTGTGACGCAGCGCATGGCAGAGGTGGATGAGCCGCCAAAGGCCGCACCACGAGCAGACTTTGGTCTTCCGGCGCAGCCATATCCCGCGAAAAGCACGGCCCGCATCTTTCTCGCGTCGCGTTCACACCCGGGAGACCACTTCACTGCGATGCAATGCGATGCACTTGTCGATTGTCTGGCGAAATCGATTGAAGAGATCGGGTTGGCAGACATTATTGACGGGAGAGGCTGCGGGGATGGGCTCGATGACTTCCGCGCCCAGGCAGCCCGGGATAACTGCGGTTTAATGTTGGTCGCAGAAGCTGCTGAAGCGTCTGGCCAGGCGATCGCGCGTCTCAAAATTGTCGAAACAGACCGTGGCGTTCTTGTCTGGAGCAAGAGCCTCACAGGGCGACCTATGATAGACCTTGAGGACCCACTGACCATTTCGGTTGTTGCCGGGGTTGTTGACCATCTGTCGGAGCGCTTTTTGCGGGGCTATCGCGGCCTGGAAGAAAGCAATATGCCACCGCAAGCCCTGGCTTTGTCTGGGATCAACCGGCTTTTTCGGCTCGGATTGCAGAACTATCAAACGGCAGACGTGTTGCTCAAACAAGCGCATGCACTGGACCACCGGGGGAGATACTTGGCATGGCGGGCGTTTCTGCGGACATTCATGCTGTGTGAGCAGCAGCTCGAAAACCCCGAAGCAGTCGTGGAAGAGGCAACTGCTCTGGCGCGTCGCGCCCTGGAAGCGGAGCCCTACAATTCCATGGTTCTTGCGCTGTGCGCACATGTGGAGACCATGCTTCACAGTGCGTATGAATGTGCGTATGATATGTCTTCGCGTGCTCTGGAGCTGAATGCCTGCAACCCGCTGGCCTGGGCCAGCTTGGGTGCTGCCGCGTCATTTCTGGGAGAAACACAAAAGGGCCACGGCATTGCAAAAGTCGGTGCCCGGATTGGAAAACAATCCTGCTTTTCATTCCAAGCCGAAAGTTGGGCGAGTGCCACGGGACTGTTGGCCGGTGATATTGGCGGGGCACTTAAACATGCCGAACGAAGTCACATGATTGCGCCGAGTTTTGCCCCACCGATGCGTTATCTGAGCGCTCTGTATTGCATCGATGGTCAATTTGGTCAGGCTGCAATCGTCGCCGAAAAACTGCGATCACAGGAGCCTGACTTTACGATGAATAGCTTGAAGCAAGACGGTTATCCCGCTGACAGCCTTCGCCGGTCTGGCCTGCTGAAACATATCCCTGCTCGCGAAATTTGACCACAGAATTGACGGTCCCTCCCTGATTGGATCACGCCCCGGCGTTACTGATGTCTTCGACTCGAACAGGACGGGGACAAGATGATCAATACCGCCAAGAGCTCGTCCCATTTTTCAGGGACGAGAAAGGACCGCTGGTCTCTGCTATCGCGATTGGGCGCCTTTGGAGCAGCTGACATAAAGGGAAAGACATCGCCGGTTATCGAACTTCTGCCGCTGTGTCCCAACCCTTCGGAGGAGATCCGCTCTTCATTCAAGACTGGTCATCTGCTTCCCGCAACCCCGAGGGCCCAGCTCACGGCCCTTTATTTCACGCTGCATGATCTGGCTGACCTTGCTCGGATGTCTGAAGTCAGAGCAGTTCTGGCCGACTTACCGTTTCCAACGAAACCGGGCCACGTTTGGGTGAACCTGAAATCCCGGCCTCTCTCGCTTGCTTCAGCCTTTCCGTCCTGGGACCTCAAGGGAGGGTTTGGGAGAGCCCTTCAGCTGGCAACGATCTGGCCCCGGGATCGAGCTCGGATGTGGCTTGGCACTGAGCCTGACCGAGATCACGGCGGGCAAGATCTTCTAAGACTCTATCGGATTATTGCCGGGCACGGGGCCGTTTTGACCGAGGCGGAAATCTACCAATTGCCGCCACATCTTCGGAGGCGCTTCCTTTCGGAGGGAGATCTTCTGACCGAAGCTGCCGTCATTCCCGACAACCGCAACGAGCAATCTCTTTTCTTGTCGCAGTTTCATGCGAGACTCGTCGCTTACCACAACCATATGGTGGATAGGCTCGAAGGCATTAAGCTCCGTCAGGAGAACCGCCACGCGGTTTACGACGCCGCACGACGTCAGGTGAACCACACGTTTCAATCGGCGCTAATTCATGACGTGCTCCCGGATATTTGTGACCAAAACATTCTGGAATGGTCTCTCCGACACGCGGCCCCTGTCTATCGACGCGGCTTGAAAAACTGGGCGACTGGTACAGCGGTACCCGTGGAGACCATAGTCTTGTTGACCGCGCTTTTGGGCAGCAGTGCGCCGTTGGATCCCGAGATTGCGTCGCGATCAGGCGAAGAATGGTCTTCAGGGATCGAGGGAAAACGAAAGCCAGGCCGCGCTATTCCGACTTTGCCGCGGTCGCTCTTCCAAAGTATCACGGTGCCAACGCGGCTGCACCCCGATAATCTGATCGATTGGTCACGTTTCTTGAACCCGCCAGAAATCTGCCCGGCCCAAAGAAATCGGCAAGGAAGCGAAATCGATCCCGTCGTTCATGACAGAGAACCACTCAGGTCGGAGCTCCAAATATGGATGCAACCCGATGTAGTATTCCGTTTCCTGAGTCATGAATTTGGAATCAAGCTGGATCAAGTAGACATGTCCGCAATACGAAATGTTGACGGATCCCATATGGGGGTATTTCCGCTCGATCTATATTTGCTTTCGGAAGCAGTTCAGATTGGCGAGAGACTGCGTTTGGGCCCCCTCGCCTCCCTGATACTATCGGAGACGATTATTGGTCTTGCGGATGTGGAACTGTTGGAGCTCCCCGAAACAAACCGAGCGCGTTTAAGCGACATATTGCTGTCGCCTGACCAATTCCCGACACGTTGATCCCGCCAAGCCATGTCTTTGAGAGACTGCGCCACGGTTGCGCGGTCGAGCCTCAAAGCCGAGTGTCTCACGGGTTGATGGATTTTGGGTTGCAGGTCAGTCCTTCACTCTCGTCAGAGATCATATAGGCCTCCAAAATTTCCTTAACGCTGGGTGTAACAGGCGCGCAAACGTTTCGGGATTTACAATGGATAGACTCAGATCCACTTCGAGAATTGACACAGAATACGCTCTGCAGATCGTCCAAAATGATCGCCGAGCCTGAGGTTCCGCCCTTGACCGCGCCCGAATGGCAGATCAAGTAATCTGGTCCGTTCGGTGTCCCTTTCTCCAATATTCCAGCTTTACTGACCCATTGCCAATGGTCTTCGGCATCCGGCCAAACCGGTTTCTTTTGATCATCTATGAATCCTTTTTTGCCAAAGTTCGGTATCTGGCCAATCATCCAAGCGAAATCTGGTAACGCTCCACCAGTCGGGCTCAGGACCAATCGCCCATCAAGCGCGTCATCGCAGTCGGACACCCGAACTATGCCAATATCATGACGGCCTAGCCCTCCATCATCAATCCATGCGTCAAGAACGCAGGCCTGTCTTTGCGCACAGCTGGTTCCCTCACTTGTGTCCTTGTCCCGATCGACCGAGACGGATAGATTCTCGTACCAAGGGCCATTTGGCAGTGTTTTGAGGCAGTGCGCGCTGGTCAAAATGAACTCGGCTCCCGCGACAGGACCGCTTTCCGGCCGGATCACACTTGCCGAACAGCTCCGAGCGTTATTTGTCCCCATGTCCGGGCCGTAACGAATATCTGCGCCAGCATTAAATTCGAAATCCGGAACTTCATACTTGGGCTTTGTACATTCATAGGAACAGGGAACATTTCGTTGCTCAACGCAACTCGACCGCCCGAACCCGAGCTGGCAAGGTAGGACCTCATCTGGATAGATAGGAATACCGGAAAGAGCCTCATATTTGCCGCGCGCCAAGGCGGAACCGTCACAGCAGACTTGCCCCAG
This sequence comes from Paracoccaceae bacterium, assembly GCA_028284705.1. Lineage (GTDB taxonomy): Bacteria > Pseudomonadota > Alphaproteobacteria > Rhodobacterales > Rhodobacteraceae > Litoreibacter. Next base: position 13,187 of record JANQRE010000001.1, read on the forward strand.
GGCCGCCCCGGGAAGCGGTACCGAAACCAGAGTCAAAACGGCCAACCAGCGGAAAGGTGTTATCTGCGCTCTGCCTCCACAAGTTGACCTTCGCCCAATGAGCGCGTCGCGTTGTCCACAATGGGAGACGTGTGGTTGGTTGACCGCGTCTTCCAACCGCAGGCCGTAGTTACCGGTCCTTCTCGCTGTTACTATCATGCTGGGCGTCTCCCTTGTCGGTTGAATAGGCTCCCCCACATTGCCTCTGGTTTCAATTTCTCGCCGTTGGTTTTGTATTCAAGGACGCGCGGGAATTCACTGAAAAGACCAGATACACAAAGATTGCGATGACTCGGCATTGGTCTACACCCCCATTCCGGGCTTCAAAAAGATCTTAGGCAACGCCGGCCTAGTTGTCTTTGAATTGTCCTCCTGAGACGGGCATTTTCGGCCAGACAGCCGGATTTTGGCCGCAGACATTCGGCTCTGACGACGAGAAGTCTTTATGGGCGCAGCGCGTCCAACCTGCGCTCAAGGTCACGTCCCCGCCCATCGTAGCAACCTGCGTGACATGCGCATGATTTGCCTTCAGAGGTAGGCAGGTAAGCCCTCCTGATGGTCCAAGTGGCGCATAGCGTTTGCTGGTCGTTTTTTCTCCCTTCGTGTCGATATGTGTTATGCTGAAGTGAACCATTGTCAGCTGTGTAGGGGATGCGCTGGCATTGACACAAAAGTAACGGGTGTAGTGCTTCGCGGCAGTTGTATGTATCGTTCGCCAACCATCTGCCGGTATCAACGCGATCTGATTGGACGATGCGTTTGCGGCCCATGCTGTAAGGCAATGCACGGCAATAATGGTGATTAGTCTGTTCATCTCAAAACTCCTTTCGCAAAATAGGTGCTTTCATAATGCAATGAAACGTCGGTGAAATCTCCCCACTCAAGTCTCAATTGACGAATTATTAATGGCTGCTTCACAGCCCGTTCCCGTTGCTTTGACGCCATGCATGCAGGTTTGCGGACGGGTGCCAACGTCGTGTGCCCGCAGGCTGTCAGATCTGGGACAGTGAACCAACATGAAGGAAGGAAATTATGAAACACGTGACGAAAATCGGAGCGACGGCGCTGTCTTGTCTTGCACTCGCCGCATGTAGTTCCGGCACCGCAAAGCGGACGGTAACCATTTCGGAGGCTGAAGAGGCCAAACGGACCTTTGCTGCTGTCTGACTTCAGCACTAATGGGTCCAAATAGGGTCATTTGCTAAGAGAGTGTTTGTTGCTCATCGTAACCACCGAGGAGTGGACGATGAGAAAGACAACGAAGAGCCCTGGCGAGAAGATCGTCAAAGACATCAAGCGCGCGACGCGTAAGCATTATTCATCCGAAGAGAAGATCAGGATCGTCCTTGATGGCTTGCGCGGCGAGGATAGCATTGCTGAACTGTGCCGCCGTGAAGGCATATCACAAGGCATCTATTACAAGTGGTCGAAGGACTTCATGGAGGCCGGGAAGAAGCGGCTTGCCGGGGACACAGCACGGGCTGCCAACACAGATGAGGTCAAAGCGCTGCTTCGGGAGGCAAAGAATCTCAAAGAGCTGGTTGCGGAGCAGACGCTCGAACTACGCCTCCTCAAAAAAGCATGCTCGAGGATGGGGGCGACCACGAATGAGGTATGCTGCATCAGAAAAGCTGGAGATCATTCGGCTGGTCGAAGAAAGCCATCTGTCGGCCCGTCGGACCTTGGCCCAGCTCGGCATTCCACGCACGACATTCTACCGGTGGTATGATCGGTATCTTCAGCGCGGCGAGGCTGGCCTGCAGGATCATTCTCCGAAGCCCAAACATGTCTGGAACCGTGTGCCTGCCGAAGTGAAGCGCAGGGTTGTCGACCTCGCGCTGAAGGAAACGGAGCTATCGCCACGCGAGCTGGCCGTGACGTTCACAGATCAGGAACGCTATTTTGTCTCGGATTCCACGGTTTATCGCACGCTCAAAGCGCATGATCTGATCACCAGTCCCGCCTTCATCGTCCTGAAGGCTGCCGATGAGTTCCAGCACAAAACGACTGGGATCAACCAGCTTTGGCAAACTGACTTCACCTATATCAAAGTGCTTGGGTGGGGCTGGTTCTATCTCAGCACGGTTCTCGACGATTACAGTCGCTACATCGTCTCATGGAAGCTTCGCACGACCATGCGGGCAGAAGACGTGACGGACACGCTGGACCTCGCATTGCAGGCGTCGGGATGTGACCAAGTCCATGTCGTTCACAAGCCACGTCTGCTCAGCGACAACGGCTCAAGTTATGTATCAGGTAATCTGGCCGAATGGCTGAAGGACTAAGGCACAAAGCACGCGCGCGGTGCGCCATATCATCCGCAGACCCAGGGCAAGATCGAACGCTGGCATCAGACCCTCAAGAACCGCATCCTGCTGGAGAACTACTTCCTACCTGGCGATCTCGAAGCCCAGATCGAAGCCTTCGTCGATCACTATAGTCACCAGCGCTATCACGAGAGCCTCAACAACCTCACACCTGCCGACGTCTACTTCGGTCAGGATAAAGTCATTCTGAAACAACGAGAAAGGATCAAACAGAAGACGCTAGAAGCGCGTCGCTTGCATCACCGCAAACACGCCGCATAATCAAACCAACCACATGAGCCAAACTCTCTCTTAGTTTAGGCCGCCATTGGTTCCCAAAACCCTGACGACGGACACCACAAACTGAAGGATGTGGAGCCCTGACATCCGGCACTTTCCGCCCGAAGCCTCCCGAATTAACGCATCGTTAACGCTCTGATCGCGTCGCGTTCACGACGCATCGTCAATCTCAGTATGCCGGGTCGCATTTCAGGCCCGCGCCAGTCGAGAGGTGCGTTATGTCAGATGGCGAGAAGATTTTACGGAAGAGCGTTCTATCCGTCATGCCGGTGAAGCTGTCGGTGACAGCACTGCTCGGCATGTTTGTGACGGGTCTGCTATTTGTCATCGAGTTGCAACGCTGGAGCTTGCTCGACATCCCCGCCGCCACCGCCATGTCGGGGTTCACAACCCTGTCGGCCGTGCTGAGCAATATCTGGCTAAGCGCGCTGCTGTTGGGTTTGATCGCGGCAATCACCTGTCTTGTAGCAGGCCTCGTCGCGCTGTTTTATTGGCTGTCGATACTGTCCGCGTTCAGATCCGCTTTTTTGGCACGACGCGCGCGATTTGGTCTGTCGCAACTGCTGGTGTCGATGCCACGCCTGTTCTTGCTGGGCCAGCTATTTCTAAATCAACTAGCGCGCAATAAGCCGCAAATCTCTGCTCTGCGCCAACTTGCCGAACGCATGATCCCGCAGCTGGCCGTACGACGGGCAGCCTTGGAAGCGCGCCGCCGCTCAGAATTACGGGCGGCCTATTGGGCCTTCAAACGCCGTTTGGTTCGCGGACGGCGCATCAAACGCCGCCTTGCCAATGTCTTTATCTGGTGGACCGATCGCTCAACCGTCGCACATATCTCGCGCACCGTGGTCCTGATTGCGATCGTCGCGCTTTCTCTGCTCGCCCAGCGGATCGTGATTATCCACCAGGACCGGATGATGTATGTCAACAGCAGCACCCACGATTCGTCCCGCAAACCCTTCTTTTACGAACTTGCGCGCCACAGCGCCGATGCTCTCAATTCCAGATATCTGAAATTCGTGGCCCCATTGCCCCGTCGTGGATCGCTGACCCTGCAAAAGCCCGACGCTGCGACCCATCTGGCCCATTCTGGCTGGGCCAAAGGTCGACCGGGTGATGCGTTTCGAACAGAGAAAATCTACTACATCGGTGATTTCGGCGAATGGGCCTATGTCGCGCGGGCAGCAAACCCCTCCGAAAGACTGATGATCCGGCGGTCCTCCATACTGGAATTTGGGCGCTACGCGGCACCCTCACAACCCCGGAACGCAGTCGAGAACAAACCCAAATCCAAAACGTCTGGCGGTGACGCCATCGTCAAACTCGATGTGGTCATGTTCCCATCCCGCTCGGATGGGGGGTCCAATGACAAGGCCCCTGATCTGAGCGCCATCGAACAAGCAATTGCCGATCTCGGCGCGCAGCAAACCCGGACACAGGCCATGGTTCTGCATTTCTGGCGAGCCCTTGGGACGCAGGAGCCGGACAACGAAGGCTCGCCTGACGCCGAACTTGCGAACCTGCGGGACCAACAGGCGCGCACCCAGTCCATGGTTCTGCAATTTCTCGTCGCACAGAGCGACAAGAACCCTCCGGCTAACCCAGCCCTTCTGGACGGCCAATCGAAAATCCTCGACGAATTGAACCGCCTTCTTATTGGCCAGCAGGCCCTGTATCAGACCTTCCCGCATCAACACACCCATGTCGCAAGCAGCGACCACAACAATATCGACAGATTTCTTGACGGCATCAGTACCCGGCCCAGAGGTCTGCGCGACGACTTGATCCGGCGGCTCGGCCCGTCCTTTCTGGAGGCCTGCTCCCGAGATCCGGAAAACCTGCTCGGTCACGTCGATTTTGCAGAAGGCTCCGCGCGCGGTCAGAACGATGACCAATTCCACGAGATTTGGCTGAAGGCCGCCGCATCACACAGAGTTCCGGGCGAGCGTATTCTCCTGCTGCGCGGCGGAGCCAGCGACAGCGGACCCCGGGCGCTCAACATCGCCTTGTCCGAAAGTCGGGCCGAATGGGTCAAACGTGGTCTTCTCCGCATCGCATCTACCAAGTCCGGTTTCGCAGCGATGTCCGATGACGTGCGCCAAACCCACCAGCTCGAAATCGTCTCACTCGGGGACGGCGAACGACTGGGCGCGCCCCTAGGGCCGTCCCCGCGCGCGGTGAATGCGTTTTTGTGCCGGACCGGGCCTGCCCGAACCGAACTGACGGCAAACGCGCTGCCAATTCCAACTGCCAAAACACCCAATCAACCCATCTTGGAGGTATCAAAATGAACATCGACGAGTTCGTGACTCAAATCGAAACGCTGATTTTCGACGAAAAATTTGACGAGGCCGAGGCCCTGATGAAAGACCATGCCGTGGTGCTGTCCGAAGACCTCGTGGACGATGCCTTTCAATCTCAGGTCGTTTTCTCGGGCAACAAGCCCTTGCCGCAAAACCAGCCTGAGGCCGCGATGGCGATCGGCTTGTTCACCGGCCTCTCGCGCAAACGTCGCAACGCAATCTACCGGTCGCGCCTCAGGGACGATCCCGACCAACTTCGAATTGTGGAAGAGGGCGACAGCTGGCACCAATTCCCGGTCTTCATACGGGATCTCGTGGACCAGGTTGCCGAGACTTATGCAGTGTACTCGCTCGGTTATCCCGGTGACACGATTGAAAACATGGTGACCCATGGCGAATATCTGACGGCCATCGTTGAACAGAAGGCGGACGTCTTCATGTTCTCCGGTGGAGGCAACGACATTTTGGGACGGGGTCGCTTCGTCAAGCTTCTGAACGAGTATTATGACGGAGCGTCCGCCGAGGATCTCATCAACAAGGCCGCCTTAGACCAATCCCTGGAGGCCGTTCTGAGGGGTTATCACAAGATCATCTCGCGCGCTTTGGCCGCCAAGCCCGATCTTCATATCTTCCTGCATGGCTACGACAATGCAATTCCGTTGGAAAACGGGCGCTCGCTTGGCCGACCTCTGGCACGAAAGCGGATCCCACTGGAGATCGGACGAGAGATCGTCAAACTGATCCTGAAAAGATTCAATGCGGAGCTGAGCGCACTCGCGATCCAAAGCGGTAGCCGGGTGCATCATTTCGATCTGCGAACGCTTGTCGGCGATACCAAAAGCAGCTGGTTCAACGAATTGCATCCCAGAAGCGCGGGATTCGAACGCTGCGCCGCGCCGATCCTCGACCGGCTCGCAACCCTCGCGGCGGCCCGGGCATCGGACACCGACAGCGCGATCGTCGGCGTGGCCGAAGCTGCCGGCTTGCAGGTGCCGCGGTCAGCCACAAAAAACTCAGCCTCGCCCTACTTACGACTGCAAAACATGGCCGACAGGATTGGACGGCAACCGATCGCTGTCCGCCCGCCCCTGCCAGAATTCGAAATGGAGAAACGCCTCGCCGAACAGGAGTTTCATGGCCTGATGGCCAATCTTGAAACGCCGGAAAGCACCGAACGCATCGAGGCGCGTCTTGATTACAGTTTGCGACCGGTGGGGTCTCGTCACGAGGCCGTCTTCGGAACACCTGACTTTGACCCATTCTATATCCTCCCAAGAGGGGTCGAAGTTGCCAAAGCGGTGGCCCGCATCCATGCCCGAAGCCCGGACGGGGCTACGGGCTACGGAACAGGCTTTCTCATCGGTCGCAACCTCCTGATGACCAACAATCACGTGCTCCCGTCCCGCGATATGGCGGTCATCTCGCTCGCCAGCTTCGGCTACCACGAAAACGTCGATGGCACGTTCAACCCGCCCAGCCACTTCCGGCTGACGGACGAGGTCTTCGTCACCTCGGTCAGTCATGACTATTCCATCGTGAGCGTCGAAGAGACCAACGCGGACGGGGCCACCCTGTCAGAGTTTGGTCACATCGACATCCTGCCGCGATCCGGCAAGGCCCTGAAGGCGGAAAACGTCAACATTATCCAGCACCCCGGCGGCGACTACAAAAAGGTCGCTCAGCGCAAGAATTACGTTGTCGGCAGGGCGCGTCAGTATCTCTACTATGTCACGGACACCCTGCCCGGCACGTCGGGCGCACCGGTGTTCAATACCGAATGGCAACTCGTCGCCCTGCATCACATGGCCATTGCCGATCCCGATGCCCCTGACACGTATCGCGCCAATCGCGGGGTGCGGATTAGCGCCATCGTTGATGATCTGACGCGGCAACGAAACCTCGGTCACGTCGATGCCCATCTGGTCGACAAGACGCTGTTCCAACTTCGCCTTGAGCGGGCCGCCGCTCCTGCCCGGGCCGTGGACGAGGCCGAAGACACAAACCGCATCGCGCCCGCCCCAACCGACGACAACGATGACGGCTGGGCCGAAGTGTTCGAAACCGCCAATTTTCCCATCGAAGGCCAATTCGAAACGGCGCGCCCACAACTTCCGGCGACGGCGGCCCGCTGGCCCAGCTCTCCGCGCAATGCGCCCGACACCTGGCACCTGCCCGGCGACCATGCTCAAAGCCCGTTCTCGCTGAACGCCACGGTGTTGCGGGATCTGGTGTCCGCGGGGCGGTTTGAACCCGAGGTCGGCACCCATGGTCGGCTGATCTTCGCGTTGCGCGGATGCCGCCTCACCAGTGGCGCGGCGCGGGTCGAAAATGTCGAAGATGTCGCCCTGACCCCCGCGGAGGTTGATCACGAAAACACCCGCTGCGTGATCGGTGTCTGGAACCGGTCGACCGGCAGGATCAGCGCATATGCCGGATCGACCGTGCCACGGCGCACCGAAATGCTGCGCTACTACAACAAGGTGAACTTCGGAACCTCCCGGGTGAATTGCAACATGTTGCCAACCGGGTGTTACGAATATTGCGTCGGCTCGCATTTTTCGCGCCGGAATGGCGAAGTGAAATATGTGCTGCGTCAGGGCAATGGTCCCCTGCCCGCGAACGCGTCCACCGTAACAACATTGCGCACCTTTAACGATCTGATCTACGGAACACAGGATTTTTGGGATACCGCGAAACCCGGTGACAATATCCATCCCGCATTCCGAAGCTCCAGTTTTTCGTCTCAGGGATGTCTGACCCTGCCGGGCACTCAATCAGGTGGTGGCGCTTCGCACACGACTGGCACCGGAGAGTGGAGGCGCTTCCGCGCCGCCGCAGGGTTCGACGGCCAGCGCCACGGCGAACGCTATGACGTCTTGCTCGTCACCGGACACGAAGCGTCGGCCATTGCCCACCTGCAAGCCGACAATGCGACCGTCGACCAGCTTGCATGCTTGCGACACGGCTCGCGGGGGGCCGAGGTCAGCCGCTTGCAACATGCGCTCGGGCTGACGGCCGACGATGCCTTTGGCCCGATAACAAAGAAAGCCTTGAGCGACTACCAGTCCGCAAAACTCGGCTATGCCACCGGAACATACGGTCCTGAAATGGCTGCGCTGCTTGGCTTCACCTTCTGGCCTGGCGGCGCAGAGGCGACAAATGGCGTTTTCCCCAGCGTCAGCGCCACAGATTCACATCTCTGAAGGTGGGCGAACACAGCCCAATCAGGGCTGTTCGAGACGGGTCGCAGCCAACAGAGCAGGACGCGATCAAACGATCACATCGGCGCCGGTGTTGCGGCTGGACCGCGAATTTTGAACAGTTCCATTGTGTAGCAGTTCAAAATTCGCGGTCCAGCCGTTAACAAGCATTCGATTGCACACATCAAAACGCAGGCCACAGCCTGCGTTTTCTTTTTACGCTGATCGGAGTCCGCTTTCGACATCCCTTTTGGTGGGCTCGCAAGTGCAGCGAATGGCCGCTTTCCGCCCGACTCTGCCTAGTCACTTGTTGTGACATAGCCACGGCGTCGCTTCTTGATCTCTAGGTCAGCGAGTGCGTGCGCAGCGTGTTCGGCGTTTGGATACGTGACGGCCATGGCACGACCGCGGGTACCGATACGACCCCAGCATCTGACAACGGCGACATCGCCGAAGAGGGTTGGTTGTGGCGCGATCCCGTAGAACCGGGCAATGTTCTCCGACGGAACGATGCGGACAAGGTCCAGATGCGTTGTATCGATTTCGGTCATGAAGCGAGTATCGGACAGATGTTCTGTCCCGGTCCAATGATATTGCTGAATCCAACACCCTCGCTTGATTCCGGATTGTGATGGATCGACCGCCCTAGGTTTCAGCAGATGCAAGCCGCTCTATCGCGTCTTGCAATGACATCGCGCGCACGCCCCCCGGGCCCGGAACCTCCCTCTCTCCGGCATAGACTAGTATACACTCGGCCACCTCCAAGTCGTTAGCGGCGATGTGAAACCCTCGCGTGACCTTCGGCGCTGTCGTCCGCTTGATCTCGATGGCCCAGAGCGCGCCACCGGGGAGTTTCAGCAAGAGATCGATCTCAGCCCCTGCCGAAGACCGATAGAAACTAGCCTCCGTTCCGCGTGGCGCGGCGGCAATCAGGTTTTCGATGCAAAATCCCTCCCAACTTCCGCCAACCACAGGATGCCCCAAGAGAGCTTCCGTGCTTTCGATACCGAGCAAAGCGTGGGCCATCCCGGCGTCGCGATTATAGACCTTCGGCGATTTCACCAACCGCTTGCCCGCTTTCGAATGCCAAGGCGGAATCCGACGCACCAACATCAGGTCGACCAGCAGATCCAGGTAGCGCGCAATGCTCTGTCCCGAGACACCAAGGTTCCCCGCCAGCTTCGCCGCGTTGAGAAGCCCACCCTGCTCATAAGCCAGCATGGTCCAAAACCGGCACAGTGTTTTGGCCGGAATGCGCGGCCCAAAGGACGAGATGTCGCGTTCCAGATAGGTTCGGATGAAGTCCTCGCGCCAGGTCAAACTGGCCCGATCCGTCTTCGCCAAGAAACTGTCGGGGAAGCCGCCCCGCAGCCAAAGCGCGGACATCTCGTCAATGTTAACCTCCGACAAAAGGAAGGGCGTCAGCTCCTGATAGCTCACCCGTCCTGCTAGGGACTCGGCGCTTTAGTGCAGCAGAATGTTTGACGCAGATCCTAACAACAGGAATTGCCAGGTGCGGTGCCCTGCCCTCCGGTGCCGGTCGATTTGACCGCGCAACGCTTTGAACAGATCGGGCACAAGCTGGATTTCATCGATCACGACAAGTCGGCCCATCTGCTCGTCGAGATAGAGATCCGGCTCGTCCGAGACCTGACGATCCGCCATCCGCTCCATGTCGAGATAGATCGCATCGCGGCTTTCTGCGATATCTTGAGCGAGGGTCGTTTTGCCAACCTATCTCGGACCAAGCACCACGACACCCGCCTGGGCTTCTAGGTCGTCTTCCACCAATTGCATGTGACTGCGCTCGATCATACCTTGCATTTGTTCCATGCGATGGAAGATCTGCAATGTTTAAAGCAGAGACCAACCATAACCTCACTGCGGGACCCGTCTAACTTTGCGCGGCCAGCCCCGCATCTTCCATCTGCTCCCGATCCGGCAGGTCCTGCAGTGACTCCAGATCGAAGGCCAAGAGGAACTGCTCCGTAGTTACATAGGTGTAGGGTGCTCCACGTCTGGGCGCGCGCGGCCCGGTCCCGATCAACCCGCGCGCATACAGCCGACCGATCAAATCGCGATTGATCTCCTTGCCGAAGATGTCCTTCAGCCCGTCGCGCGTGATTGGCTGGTGGTAGGCAATGGCGGCCAGCACCGCGACGTCGTACTCGCGCAGATCGAAGTCTTGGTTCCCGATGTCGGCGGCCGCCCGGATCGCCGCCGCATAGGCCGGACGGGTCCGTAGCATCCAACCGCCGGAAACCTGGACCACTTCGAACGACCGAGCGCCGAGGTCAGCGACCAGATCGTCGATCAGAAGATCGACAGAGCCCCCCTGCCCCACGACGCGCGCCAGGTCGTCGCGCGGCACTGGCGATGTGCTGGCGAACAGCACAGCTTCGATCCGGCGCACCCATTCGCGCCAGCGCAAGTCGGCGGGCAGGTCCTCCAGTTCCCGGTCGAACGATTGGTCACTGCGATCCTTGGCCATCGCTCAGACCCCATAAAGCCGGAACGTGTCGCGCCCGGTCAGCTCGCACACTGCGCCGAGTTCAACAAGTCGGTCACAGAACCGGCGTGCCGCGCGATCGGAGCGCAGGGAGATCAACGCTGTGGGGGCCACTGCGTCCAGGTTCAAGAACTGAGCGACTGCCTCTTCCGCGCCCTTGGCGCGAAGTTTTGGGGCAACCTCTCTCAGGCGAACGGCCCGGCGGGCAAGGTCGGCCGCCTCCCGCGCTGCCTAGGCCACTGCCGCCGAGATCGCCCGATGGCAAACGAGCCGCAACTCAGCGCCCGCCTTCTGCAAATCTGCACGCTTCAGGCTACACGCCAAGAGGGGCATGACATACGTCCACCCAAGGGCCTGTGCCAATGCAGCGTCGGCGAGGAGCAGCGCGGTGGAGTGGTCCGCGTGGTCGCTCCTCGATCACAGCCTGCAGCGCGGCTGCGGCTCGCGCGACCGGTGCCCCGTGCCCCGCTCCGCTCGGGTCGCCCCCATCGCGTGGGTCGCACCCGTCGAGCCAGATTGCGATCTGCTCCGCCTCCATCTGCGGCAGCGCCCGGTTCAGTGCCCTGACCGAGACGGGTCTATCGACCGCCTTCCGCCACGACACGTAGATGTCACCTGCCGGTCCAGGACTGTCACCCGAATGCAGGAATGCCACGACGTCGCGCAGATCCCCTGCCCTTTCGGGACGTCCGGAGAGGGCCACGCAGGCTTCCGCTGCGCGCAGGGCCAAACGCTGTCGGAGCAAGGATTGGGGGACGTCGTCCCTGCTCAACACAAGATGCAGATGCGCGAGGGCTGCCCCGGACAAAAACGCCACATCTTCAGGGGTTTCGGCGCGCACCGGCGTGACCCAGGCGGGCATCCGGGGTAAATTGTCAAAGCTGTCTCGAGCGTATGCCATCCCACAAGACTACCGTGTCACGGCGCTTTTGCCCACCATATAGTGTACAAACCGCCTCAGCTTAAACGCGTTTTTTATGTCCAATAAGTTTGCATTATCGGATACTTGCCGACGACGATATCGCCAAAATCTGGACAAGCGAAATGAAGTTCAAATCGCTTTACTTGTTTCGCCCAATCTTTGTTAGCAATTGTTTTCATTTCTCCTCAAAGTGCAGTGATTGACCACTTGAGTCGTTCAAACAGTTGTATAGCGCAAGCGCATTTTTTTGTTGATGATGCCGGCAAGAAATTCGCCCCTGTCGGCCTAGCTATTTTCTGTCACCAGATAGAACAGGCTCCACGCGTTTCGAAGAAACGAATTTCTGCAATCAACCACACCAAAGGTAGACAGCTTCACGGCCCTAGCTAGGAGGCGGTAACTCGGCTTTCTGTCGAAGGATGCTCGTAACTCGTACACACATTCCGATTAACTACTGACCAGGGAGTTTGGGCACATGACGGGGCAAAGGCAGTCGATGAACTACTTTAGTGTCTGGCATAATGTCCGGTTTAGTTGACCTAATTGACCTAGAGGATAGTCGATTTGTGAAAGAAGACCAAAAGGATCACATTTTCGGTGGCTTGCTGACTAAGCGAAGTGACTTCGACGACACCTACTTTGTCGGGACAGCAGATTTTGCCGGGACAGCAGACGAACTGGGTAAGCAGACTTCGAAAACTGGCGTCGTCATCGAAGCACATTCATTCAATCTTTCGCATACAGCACAAGCAATTTCCGCCACTGCAATTTCTTTCGAAATTGATGGAGCACATTTGGCTAAAGCGTATCGCTCGGAGCGAAGAACTGAGCTATTGGGAAACCGTGGGCCGCAAATCAACGCAAAAAAGTCGCGGAAGCACTATCTCATGAAACGCGAACGGCCGGGTGGTTGCGAGTCAGACTTGAAATCAGGCCAGATGGCAGCGTGACTGTAGACGCCGGTATGCCTGATTTCGAAGGCGGCGATGAGTTTCTGGAAAGCAATATCAGGATGGGCAAATGACTAAGAACGGATTTCCAAAGTACGTTTACTAAGATCGTGGAGATGTGTGGTTTCTGCGGCTTAATCGCGGGCAATCCGTCCTGATGAAGGAAGACCCTGGAACGCCTGAGTTTTGGGACCACTACGATCGGCTGATGAAACAAAAACAACCCGCCCTGGCAAAACACACCCTTGAGGCGCTTATATTGAGCCATCTCGAAAGCATTTTTTTTGGAAACTTAAACCACGCACAAAAGCGTACTATCGGCGGTATATCGAGCACGTCCACAAAATCTAGGGCGCAAATGATCCGGAGAAGGTCCAGACATACCACATCTATGAGCTGTACAGCGCGAACGCAGACCACTGGCGGCAGGCGAACTACGTGGTGAGGCAATGGTCGATCTGATGAATTATGCGCGACAGATTGGTTTCTAAAGAAAAAGCATGGCAAACCCGGCCAATGGGTTTCCCTCTGTTCAAGCAAAAAAGCGATGGGTAGGAGCCTTGGCCGAAAGAGTTTTAGCGTGTTGCCCCGGAGCGTGCCCAACTTGTCTACGGGATTTGTACTGAGACAGGGCAGCGTATTTTCGACGTGCTCAAATATGGTGGGGGCACACCAGGGATAGACCGATAAGCCGATGTGGATACCTCTCACAGACAGTCTGAAGTCGCATCTTTCAGGGACTGAGAAAAAGGGGATGACGGTAATTGCCGATCCAGCCGGGCACCGATCCGGTATCAGAAGGTTGCTGAGGAAATGCGCGGGTGAACGCCCAACTGGAGCATCCCGAAGCGTCAAAATACGTCACCCATGGCTTGCGGAAAAAACGACATTATCGACCTTTACGTGGCTCGTGGGGATGACGAACTGGTGGAGGCTGTCACGGGTCATTCCAGTATCGAAATGCTCAAAAGAATGGAGGAAAGTAAGGCAAAGAGCATTAGCAGCACAGGCACAAGGGGCGCAGCGCCGCATGGAACGGAATAAGACCGTAAAATGAAAGCTTCGACGCTTGTTTCAAAAACCGAATGAAAGGAGAAAAAGAATGAAACAAGTCGCTGATTTTATTGGAGGCGAGTACCGGAATCGAACCGGTGTACACGGATTTGCAATCCGCTGCGTCACCACTCCGCCAACTCGCCCTGAGGGTGCCGGGCACTCTTAGACCACTGATATCCGCCTCGCAAGGCCTGCCGTGAGACGAGATGTCCGTTGCCGCGAAAATCGATCTGTGCGAAACGACAGAAAACTGAAACCGGACCGCTACAGATCAAATGAGTGATTTCACAACCAGCCGGACCATGATGGTCGACAGCCAAGTGCGCCCCTCCGATGTGACGAAATTCCCGATCATCGACGCGATGCTCACGGTGAAACGGGAGAATTTCGTCCCCGCGAACAAACGCGCCGTCGCCTATATGGGCGAACATATCGATCTGGGCGGCGGTCGGACCATGCTCGACCCCCGCACGCTGGCGAAAATGCTCGATGCGGTGAATGTCGATCAGCAGGATATCGTGCTCGATCTGGGCTGCGGGCTTGGGTATTCCAGCGCACTTCTGGCCCGCATGTGCGAAGCGGTCATCGCCGTGGAAGACGACGAGACCCGCGTGAAGGAGGCCGAAGCGAGGCTGGCAGATGCCGACGCGGACAATGTCGCCGTGATCGAGGGTGTTCTGAGCGAAGGCGCCGCCAAACACGGGCCTTATGACATCATTTTCATCCAAGGTGCCGTGGAAACCGTGCCGGAAGCGATTCTCGACCAGTTGAAAGAGGATGGCCGGATCGTCGCGATTTTCTCGGCCGGGGCCCTGGGCGAAGCGCGGGTCGGGGTGAAGGTGAACGGCACCGTGTCCTGGCGTATGGATTTCAACGCCAATGCGCCTTTATTGGCAGGGTTTGAGAAAGAGAAAAGCTTCTCGCTATAAGGGCTTTTTGATCGACCGGTGCCCGCGCAAAGGTCACAGAAAAAATCAACAGTTTGAAGCATCTGTTGCGGCAAGAGGCCCGCAGAGGTATTCTTCGGCAAAATCGAGAGGTTGAGCATGTCGGACCCCGTCACAAATGTCGATGTTGAGGATGTCCTGTCCTCAATCCGCAGACTCGTGTCGAATACGGAGGAAAAGCTGCATCCGGCACCGAAACCGGATCGTGCCGAGGCGCCGTTGGACCCCGAGGACAGCGCAACTGAGACCTCTGAGGCCACCGAAACGCCTGCCGCCGATGCGCTTGTTCTGACCTCCGCACTGCGCGTGAGCGATCCCGCGACCGAACCCGATGAAGCCGAGGATCTGGATCCCAGCGAGGGCAGCGCGGTTCTGGACAATCTTCGCTCGGCGCTCAGCCAGGATCACAGTGAGGCAGCCGAATACGAGGAAGAGGACAGCCTCGAGGATGTGCCGACGGATGCGGTGGCCGAGGATGACGTGACCGATACGGCCGAGACGCTGGAGGCCGTGGAAGAGGCGATTGCGTTCCAGGAACTGGACGCGGGCCCCGAGGACGAGAGCGCGC
Source organism: Paracoccaceae bacterium (assembly GCA_028284705.1). Lineage (GTDB taxonomy): Bacteria > Pseudomonadota > Alphaproteobacteria > Rhodobacterales > Rhodobacteraceae > Litoreibacter. The sequence continues at coordinate 28,287 of JANQRE010000001.1, forward strand.
TTGAGGATGATGCGCGCTGGTCTGTTGAGGACACTCAGGACGACAGCGAAGAGCACGTCGCCGAGGTCATGGAAGAGGCCGCTGAGGCGGAAGATCATCAGCCCATGGAGGACGAGCGCGCGGAACAAGACCTCTCCGAACCGGCGCCTGAGCCTGAGAGCGCGGAAGAGGAACAGGTCAACTGGCACGAGGATGCGCCGGAAGAGAGCGCAGACGATGCCTGGGCCCATGTGGAGCCTGCGCCCGAGCCTGTCCCTGAACCCGACCACGAAGAGCCGGAGGTTGCGGAGGCAGCGGACCCTGAGCCCGAGGAGGATGCGCCGGCCCAGTTTTCCTCAAGCCGCACGCATGAAGCGGTGTCAGAACCAGAGATCGCTGAAGACCCGGCTGCTGAAACGGTGTTCCATGAAGAGGGCGATGAGGATATCGCAGCCGTCGATCTGGCCGATTTCGATGAGGCAGTGATTGACGAAGAAATGCTGCGCGATCTGGTCGCAGAAATTGTGCGTCAGGAACTCACCGGGACCCTTGGAGAACGGATCACGCGGAATGTGCGCAAGCTGGTGCGGCGTGAGATTCACCGGGCGATGCTGACCCGCGATTTCGACTGATCACTTTTCAAAACACGTGCCCATCGCGCCCTTGCGGGCCCGTCTCGCCTTGAATCAGCGTCGCCCTTCGCGCAGCCAGGCACCAATTGTCAGCAGCGCTGCGAGCATCAAGAACAGCCAGGGTGAGACGAGCGATGTCACGGTGACATTGGTCGTCAGATAAGCGTTGCGCGGCGTCAGGCCGAACCAGCCGCGGCCCGCTGCGTTGCGCCCCTCGCGCACCAGGCGCAGGTCCGGCACACCGTCCGAGATGGCGAAGGATCCGCCGCGTGTTGCGGTGAGAAGTGGCTCGAATTTGTCGGGCGAAGCCACCGTTTCGATGAACTCGACCGGTGCGGCGGGGCCGAGCCCGATCACCGTCAAGCGATCCTCTTGGGCGACGCGATAGAGGCCCTGCTCCTCGCCCTCGAACGTGCCGACAAAGCGGCCCGGGCTGACTTCGGAGAGCATTACTTCGCGCGTCGAGCCGTCCGGCGCGGTCACTTCGACCGACCCGGTTTCTGTCTCCAAGGTCCGCCGGGTGATGGTGATGGTCTGGCCCTCGGCCTGCGCGGTCAGAGCCTCTTCCTCAAGCTCGGGCTCCTTCATCATCCAATGCGCGAGCCGCCGGAGCAGTTCGAGCTGCGGCCCGCCGCCCTCATAGCCGCGATGCCAGAGCCAGGCGTGATCGGAGGCCAAAAGCGCGACGCGACCCTCCTCGACGCGATCCAGCGTCAGGAGAGGTCTGTCCTCGATCCCACTCATCACGGTCTGGCCGGCAAAGGCGTCAACATCGATCTGGCGCATCCAGCGACCCCATCCCGGAACGCCCTCCTCGCTTGTCGGCTCGGGCGCGAAGGCTTCAAGCCCTTCGGTCACCGGATGGCGCGCGCCAAGCTCGGAGATCATCGGTTTGAAGGGTTCCTCGAACACCCGCGCGGTGGGTTCCGCCGGAATGATATCGGCCAGCGAGGAGTGATAGATCGAGGCCGCGGTGGCGAAATCCGGTCCCGCTGCGATCAGCACCGCGCCGCCCGCGCGCACATATTGCGAGATCGAGTCGAAATAGAGCCCCGGCAGGATACCCCGCCGCTGGTAGCGGTCGAAAATGATCAGATCGAACTCATCGACCTTCTCCAGAAACAGCTCGCGGGTCGGGAAAGCGATGAGGCTGAGTTCGGAGACCGGCACGCCGTCCTGTTTGTCGGGCGGGCGCAGGATCGTGAAATGCACAAGATCGACCGCGCTGTCGGATTTCAACAGGTTGCGCCATGTCCGCTCCCCCGCATGGGGCTCGCCGGAGACCAGGAGCACCCGCAGCCGGTCGCGCACGCCGTTGATCTGGATCACGGCGGCATTGTTGCGGTCGGTCAGCTCGGTCTCCTGCACCTCGAGCGCGAATTGCAGCACATTGCGCCCGCCATGGGGCAGGGTCACCGGCACGTCGATATCGCGGCCAACGGGGATGCGGTAGCTCTGCGGCTCGCCCCCGTCGATGGCGATGGAAATATTCGCCTCCGCAGGGATATCGGCAGGCACCGCGCCCTGATCCTCGACCTTCAGGGTCATCGTGACCTCTTCGCCGAGGATCGCGAAAGCCGGTGCGTTCTCGATGATTAGCCGCCGATCCCAATCCTCCGGCTCGCCGGTCAAGACCGTGTGCACCGGCGCTTCGATCTCGGGCATGCGAAGCGGGTCATGCAACTGCCCATCGGTGACAAACAGCGCACCGGCGATGCGTCCCGCCGGTTCCTCGGCTAAAGCATCGCGCAGGGCCGTCATCAGTTCCGAACCCGCATCGCCCTGCCCGTCCGGCAGCCGCACGGTGCGCAGTTCCATGCCTGCGGCTTCGATCTCGCCCGTCAGTTGCTCGACGGCTGCTTCCGTCTGATCGGTGCGGTTGGAAATCCGGTTGGAGGCAGTTTCATCCACGACCATCACCACGATGTCGGACAAGGGATCGCGCTCCTCATCCTGCAAAGCGGGGTTCGCGAGCGCCACCAGCAGGGTGATCGAGGCCAACGCGCGCAACCACCAGCCGGGACCGCGCCGCCAGATCATCAGCACTGTGATCAGTGCCATCAGCCCCATCGCCGCATAGAGATAGGGCCAGTCGATCAGTGGAGAGAAAATCACGCCGTCCATCAATTGCCCAACCTGTCGAGAAGGGCCGGCACATGGACCTGATCCGATTTATAATTGCCGGTCAGCACATGCATCACCAGGTTGATGCCGAAGCGCACGGCCAATTCGCGCTGCCGCTCGCCGCCAAAGCCCCGACCCACGCGGTACAGAGGCTGACCGCGCTCATCGAGCGCCCAGGCCGAGGCCCAGTCATTGCCGCCGATCAGCACCGGCGTCACCCCGTCATTCAGGTTGCGGAAGGGCAGGCCCTCGATCTGCTCCGCATCGGCGGGAGCGGCTTCAACCCAGACATCGCGGCCCGCATGGCGGCCCGGGAAGTCCTGCAACAGGTAAAAGGTGCGGGTCAGCACGTGGTCGCTCGGGATCGGTTCCAGCGCCGGGATATCGAGCGGTCGGGCGAGTTGCTGCAGCTTGCGCCCGGTCGGCGTTGCGGTGCCGAACCCGCCCACATTGGCGTCGCGCGTGTCGAAGACAATGAGCCCGCCGGTGCGCAAGTAGCGGTTCAGCTTGGCGTAAGCGTCCTGCGAGGGGGTCGGCTGGCTCTCTGTGACCGGCCAGTACAGGATCGGGAAGAACGACAATTCGTCGGTCTCAAGGTTCACCGCAAAGGGTTCTGCAGGCTCCACAGATGTGCGCTCAAAGAGCCGCCGTGACAGGCCCGCGAGCCCGTCGCGGGAGACCTGATCAAGCTGCCGGTCGCCGGTTTCCACATAGGCCAGCACCACCTCCGAGGTCGCCCCGATCGCGCGTTCGATCTCCTCCGGCGTCTCCTGCGCCATGCCCTCTTGCGGCAGCGCCATCGCCAAAAGCGCCAGCCCCGCCACCGCGCCGCGCATCGGGCGCAAGCGGCCTGCGAGCCAGAGCGAGGCCACCGCGTCGATGGCCAGCAAGATCAGGGCCAGCGTCAGAAGCGGCCCCATCAGCGGTGTGGGCTCGTCCACTTCCAGGCCTTCCACGGTCACGGTGGCGGGCCATGTCACGGGCGCCAGCACCGCATCTGCGCTGATCACATTCAGCGCCACGCGGCGGTCATCGCTGGCGTAGAGCCCCGGCTGCACATCCGGCCCCGGTGCGCCCTCGGCCAGCACTTCACCCGGCACGCCCGGAAGCGTGTCTGCGCGGCGCACCGTGCCAAACGCGTCCAAAACAGCCTCCGCGATCCAGGTGGTGCCGGCCAAATCCTCGGCGCTCAAATCCGCCGGGCGGGTCGAGATCGCGAGGCGTTCCAGCATCTGCACGAAGAGCCCCGATAGCGGCAGCGTCGACCATTCGGCATTCGCAGTGACGTGGAACAGGATCACCTGCCCCTCGCCCAGCGCCTTGCGGGTTACCAGCGGCGTGCCATCGGACAGCGAGGCGATTGTGCGTTCCGCCAGGGTCGGGTCGGGTTCGGCCACGACCTGGCTGACGACTTCCACATCCTCCGGCACGGTGAGGCCAAAGAACGGGCTGTCGCGGGTGAAGTCGCGCAGCGCTTTCGGTTCGCCCCAGGACATCGCCCCGCCGACACTGCGCCCCCCGGCGCGCAGGCGTACCGGCAGAAGTGGTTCGTCGCGGTCAAACTCCGCCGCCGCGGTGCGCGGCCCGGCGAAGCGTACCAGCATGCCGCCCTCGGACACCCAGTCGGTCAGGCGCTCCGTCTCAGCGTCGCTCAAGGTCGCGATATCGGCGAAGATGATCGCATCGGGGCTCGCCAGAAGCGCTTCGTCCAGCGGCGCCTCGATCACATCCGCTGTCGTGACGAGCGCTTTGTTGAGGTAGTAGAGCGGCGACAGAAGATCGGTCGCCTCCTGATCATCGCGCCCCGCTAAAAGCGCGATCTCGCGCCGTTTCAAAGCGTCATCGGTCAGGCTGACGGCGCCCGCCGAGCGCACGCCCTCGATCTCGAACCGCCGAAGCCGGTTGCGCAACTCGCTCGGCAGCGACAAGGCGATTTCCGCGCGATCCGCACCGGCTTCAAACAGCATCACCTCCCGTGCAAGCACCTGCTCCGCGCCGCTCGGGTCCGGCCCAATCGCGGCGACGGTGATCTCACGCTCCGCGCCTGCTGGGCTGCGCAATGCGGTCAGGGCGATGTTGCCATCCTCAAAGCGTGGCGGGGTTAGAGCCAGCACCGGACGCGGGCTTTCGACAATGGTGACAGGTCCGGCTGCGGCGAAGGCATCGGCCAGTTCCGCGCGGCCCTCACGGTCCAACCCGTCCGAGAGCCAAACGGTCTCGAAACCACCGCTCAGTGTGTCCGTCCACTCCGTCAGATCGCCCGGCGCCCAAGCGCGGGGTTGCACAGTGTTCAGAGCGGCCTGCACCGTGTCTGCGGTTTGGAACACCGGGCCCTCGGGCGGCGGATCGGTCAGGGAGACCACCGCCACGGGCCGCCCATCGCGGCCCGCATCGGCCACCAACCCTTCGACCCTCTGCATGCGCTGCGGCCAGTCGCGGGCGGAGGCCCAACTTCCGTCCATCACCACCAGCAGCGGCCCTTGCCCCGGCACCCGGGTTTCGGGGTTCAGGATCGGGCCGGAGAAGCCGATGATCGCAGCCGCCAATGCTAGCATCCGAAGCAAGAGCAACCACCACGGCGTCTTGTCGGTCTGGTTCTCGTCGTCCAGTAGTCCAAACAGCAATGCGATGCCGGGGAACCGGCGCACGATGGGCGCGGGCGGCACGGCACGCAACAGCCACCAGAGGATCGGCAGGGCGATCAGCGCCGTCAGCAAAAGCGGCGAGGTGAACGCAATCGCCTCCATCAGCGGCCCGCCCCACGATCAAGCGCGGTATACAGCCAGAGCAGCGCCTGCGTCGCCGGATGATCGGTGTGATGCACCGTGTAGCGCCAGCCGGTGCGCCGCGCGATCTCTTTCAGTTGCGCCTTACGGGCAGCGAGCCGGTCCAGATAACGCTCCTTCAGATTGCCCGCCTTCATGGTCTCGAAAGACTGCGCGCCCGACATGGTCTCAAACACCGTGCGCCCGTCATAGGGAAAGGCTTCTTCATCGGGGTCGAGCACCTGCACCAGCGCGCCTTTCACACCGTGATCGGTGGCGCGCGTCAACGTGTCGATGGTCTGCGATGGATCGCCGAGGAAATCGGAGATGAACACCGCCCGCGACCCGTTCGGCAGGACCCGCGCATTCGGCGCGCCGTAATCGGCCTCTCCTGCGGGGGCCATCAGGTGGGAGGCAATCCGCCCCAACTGCGCTTCGCCCCGGCGGGGTGGCGTGCCGCGATTGGCAAGGCCAAAGCGCTCGCCGCCACGGTTCAGCAGCACCGCCAGCGCAAGCGCGAGCACCCGGGCGCGGTGGCCTTTGGTGGGGCGATCCTTGCCGCCCGTGAAGGTCATCGACAGCGCATCATCGACCCAGAGCATCACCGATTGCGCCGCTTGCCACTCCTTCTGCCGCACAAACTGCGTGTCGGATCGGGCCGAGCGCCGCCAGTCGATATCGCGCGAGGTGTCCCCCGCCTGCGCCGGGCGATATTGCCAAAACTCATCGCCCATGCCTGCGCGCCTGCGGCCATGCTCCCCCAGCACCACATTCGCCGCCAAGTGCTCGGCTTCGGCCATCAGTGCGGGATAGGCACTGGCATGCCCTTCCGCGCGATGGCGCAGCCCGGCGGGCGTGGTGGCGGGGTCACTTATCATTATTCAGCATTCATGCAGCCGCTTTGGGTGCCATTTTCGCGGAGACGGTCTCGGCGATCACATCCGTGAGCACCCGGCCCTCTGCACGGGCGGCAAAACTGAGCGCCATGCGGTGGGACAGAACAGGGCCGGAGAGAGCGGCGACGTCATCGACCGACGGGGCCAATCGGCCATGCAAGAGCGCCCGCGCCCTGACCGTCAGCATCAGCGCTTGCGCGGCGCGCGGCCCCGGGCCCCAGGACACGGTTTCGCGCACCAGATCGGTGGCTTCCTCACTGTCCGGGCGGCAGGCGCGCACGAGGTCAAGGATTTGCTCCACAACCGCATCGCCCACCGGCATACGGCGTACCAAGGATTGCGCGGTCATCAGCTCTTCGGGGGTGAACACGGCATGGGCCTGCGCCTCGGTGCTGCCGGTCGTGGCGAGAAGGATATCCCGCTCCGTGCCACGATCCGGGTAATCCACGGTGATCTGGATGAGGAACCGGTCAAGCTGAGCCTCAGGCAGCGGGTAAGTGCCCTCCTGCTCAATCGGGTTCTGGGTCGCGAGCACATGGAACGGCGCTGGCAGCGGGTGATCGACACCGGCCACCGAGACCGAGCGCTCCTGCATCGCCTGCAGCAGCGCCGATTGGGTCCTTGGGCTGGCGCGGTTGATCTCGTCGGCCATCAGAAGCTGCGCAAAAATCGGACCTTCGATATATTTGAACGCGCGGGAGCCATCGGCACCGGTCTCCAGCACCTCCGAGCCCAGAATATCGGCAGGCATCAGGTCCGGCGTAAATTGCACCCGATTGGTCGTCAGACCCATCACCGTCGAGAGCGTATCGACCAGCAGCGTCTTGCCCAGGCCAGGCAGGCCCATCAGAAGCGCATGACCGCCGGATAGAAGTGCTGTCAGCGACAGATCAACTACCTCTTCCTGACCGATGATTTTCGTGGCAATCGAGGTCTTCGCGTCACCAAGTTTCGCCCCCAGCGCCTCGATATCCTTCACCAGATCTTCGGTCTCGCCCATGACAATCTCTCCGCATAACCTATAGTGCCCATAAAGGCAGATATGGCGGTGGATGAGAATGGCAAAGGGAAGTGATGCACAAAAGATTGAGCTTCCGTCGGCGGAAAGCATCGCTGCGTCGGCTCAGGAGGTCGCCAAGGGCGGATTGCCGCCGGTCGAGAAGTGGAATCCGCCCTTCTGTGGTGACTTGGACATGCGCATTGCACGCGACGGCACCTGGTTCTATCTCAGCACGCCGATTGGCCGCGCGGCGCTGGTGAAACTCTTCTCCTCGATCATCCGCAAGGATGGGGACGATTACTTTCTGGTTACACCCGTAGAGAAAGTTGGCATCACCGTCGATGACGCGCCCTTCGTCGCGCTCGATTTCAACGTCGCCGGTTCCGGAGAGGACCAGAAACTCCGCTTTGAGACCCATGTCGGCGATTATGTGATCGCCGGGCCCGATCATCCGATCCGTGTGGCTTATGACGAGGACGGCGAACCCTCGCCTTACGTGCTTGTGCGCCGCAACCTCGAAGCGCTGATCGACCGCAAAAGCTTTTACCGCCTTGTGGATATCGGCACTCATCATCAGGGCTGGTTCGGCGTCTGGTCGGGTGGTGCCTTCTTCAAAATCATCAAATCAGAGGAGCTTCCGGAATGACGACCGCTGTGATCATTGGTGTCGGGGATGGCCTGTCGGCCTCCTGCGCCCGCGCGCTTTCCGCCGATGGCTACGATTTGCACCTTGCCGCCCGGTCCGAGGCCAAGATGGCCCCGCTCTCTAAGGAAACCAATGCGCAGATGCATCTGGTCGATGGTGCCGATCCAGCCGCCGTGTCCGCACTGTTTGACGCCGTCGAAGGCCGGATCGACGTGGTGATTTACAACCCCTCCGCCCGGGTGCGCGGCCCGCTGACGGAGCTGGACCCCGAGACGGTCCGAAACGCCGTTGAGGTTACCGCGTTCGGCTCTTTCCTCGCTGGTCAGGCTGCCGCCAAACGCATGCTCATGCAGGATCTGGTGGATGGCAAACGCGGCACCATCCTCTTCACGGGCGCCTCCGCGGGCGTGAAAGGGTTCCCGCACTCGGCCTCTTTCGCCATGGGCAAGTTTGCCCAGCGCGGGCTGGCGCAATCGATGTCGCGGGAGTTGCATCCACAAGGCATCCATGTCGCCTGGATCAATATCGATGGCGGCATCCGCAATCCCGGACGGACGGAGCCTGCCGACAATCCGGACTCCATGCTCGACCCGGACGCGATTGCCCGCACCTACATGTCGCTGATCGACCAGGACCGCTCCGCCTGGAGTGCCGAGATCGCCGTGCGGCCGTGGGTTGAGCGGTGGTGATGTGACGGGCTGAGCCGGGCATTGCCGGACCGGGGGATGGCGACCCAGCGGCAATTCTCCAGCACTTTATCTCTCCAAACACATCTTCCGCCTAAGCGGAACCCCAAGACCCACCAAATCGCCAGCCCATGGGACGGTCTGGCGATGCCCGGCGCCTTCGGCTTGATTCCGGGCAAGGCGCAGCAGAACACCCAAACACTTCTGACACAATGCTATCCGCAGGCGAGTGTCGCACACCTGCCCGCCTTACACGCCGAGTTCCTTTCGGGAGGCTATGGCAAGATTTTTCACCAAGTCGTCCGGAATGGGCTTTTTCGGAGAGAACGTGACACCGGTTTTCGTGGCCTTGAGACCAGCAGCCGCAATCGCGTGCGCCTGTTCGGTGATGGCTCCGTTGCTTACATAAAGGCCGCATTGCTTGGTGAAAGCCGCGTAGCCCGCGATGATCATCTTTCCGAACCCAAAGCCGGGCATGTCATAGGCAATCAGCTCTTCCGCATCGGGCAGCGCCTCGGCGAGCTGAGCGCGTAAATTGGTGAGAAGCGGTCGGAATTCCTCCGGTGCCGCGGCGATGTAGGCGTCGTGATCGGCAAATTTGGACATACATGATTATTGCCAATGCAGCGGCACACGCAACCATTGTGGTCTGGGCAGCGAGTCAGCGAGTCGACATCCAATTCCTCCCTGAAACACTGCTGACACAATGCTGTCAGCAGGCTAGTGTCATACCACTGCCATCAACCTTTTTGATGGAGAGACATGACATGACCGATATCCCTGAACACGCCGTCGTCTGGGCCGAAATTCCGGTAAGCAATCTGGCGGAGGCGCGGGACTTCTACGCGAAAGTGCTAGAGGTCGACACGGTGATGAACACCGACGGCCCGCAACCGATTGCGATCTTCAACAACAAAGACCACGTCAATGGCGTCGCGGGGCATCTCTACGAGGGCAAACCCGCCAAGGGCAACGGCCCTACGGTGCATCTCGCGATTTCCGGCACCGTCGAAGCGGCCCGCGACCGGGTCTTCGATGCCGGCGGCACCTCTGAAGGCGATCCGATTGCGATCCCCGCGGGGCGGTTCATCTACGCCCAGGATCCCGATGGCAATTCCATCGGTCTCTTCGAGGCGACCTGAATGCGGCGCGCCGACCGCCTCTTCCAGATCGTGCAGATCCTGCGGGGCGGTCGGCTCACTACAGCGGCTGATTTGGCGGAGACGCTTGAGGTCTCAAAACGCACGATCTATCGCGACATCGCCGATCTCATGGCCAACCGCGTGCCCATCGAGGGCGAGGCCGGGGTCGGTTACGTCATGCGCGACGGTTTCGACCTGCCACCCTTGATGTTCACCCAGGAAGAGGTGATCGCGCTGGTGGCAGGCGCGCGCCTGATCAAGGCCTGGGGCGGGGCGTCCATGGCCCTCGGCGCCGTCAACGCGCTTGACAAGATCGAGGCCATCCTGCCGCAAGATGCGCTGAGCCGCGCGCGTTCGGTCCATGTCCATGCGGTCAACACCTGGGGCATGGGCGATGGGGTGCGCGAAGCCATCGACCTTCTGGAATCCTATGTCGACCAGTCGCAACGGGTTTCCTTTTCGTACCGCGACAAGAACGATGCCGCCACAACCCGCACCGTGCGCGCACTCAGCGTTTGGTTCTGGGGGCAGGTCTGGACGTTCATGACCTGGTGCGAGTTGCGTGAAGATTTCCGCATGTTCCGCGTCGACCGGATGAGCGATATCGCCGCCGTGGGCAGATTCGTTCCTGAAGACGGCAAACGCATCACCGACTTCCTGCACAGCGAAATCGGGCAGGATCACTTACCTTATTCCTGATCACGCTCACGTGAGCTCCACTCCCTGACGTCGGGTTATCAAGGGCTTAGCCCGGTTTCTGCGCGCTCATGCACAGAATACGTTCGGCCACTCGCTTTTTCGTGAGCGCACCACCGCGTATCGAGTTTGGAACATATCGATCCGCCACTCACTCACGGACCCCGCCGCCCATGTTCCGCAACCTACTTGCCCTCGTCCTGTTCAGCGCTGTCACTTCAGCGCTGATGTCGGCAATTGTCTGCGGTGTCATGACCTACAAGATGTCAGGTCTCAGCGCGGCTTTCATGCATGTCTGGTTCGGCGGCTGGACAACCGCCTGGCCGGTTGCCTTCATCGTGATCCTGCTGGCAGGGCCGCTGATCCGGACCTTCGTTTATCGCGCCTGCCGCTGCCCGATGTCGGCCCCCCAACAAGAACAGCACAACTGAGCGCACTTGCCAGACCGCACACCCGCGGTGCATCCTCACCCCATTGACAAGGCGCGCAGAGACGCGTGTGGGGACAGATGTTTGATTTACCCGATTACAAGAAGGTGGAGATCGCACCACCTTACCTGCTGATCGTCATCCTGCCGCTTCTGGTCCTGACGGTCTCCGAGCTGCTTCTCAGCTATTTCGGTCATCCGACGCTTGCCCTGCCTGAGAGCGCGCAGATCGTTCATGACCCGATCAAGGAAGCCTCCGCCCGCTATCAGTTCCTCGGCGCGTTCCTCTTCTACGCCGTGGTCGGGGCCATTTTGACCGCCGTCTTCATCGGCGAGGTCGCCCTGCGCCACACCTACAAATCCATGATCTACACCGCGATTGCGGTCGCTCTGACGCTGCCCATCGCGATGCTCTTCTCCTCGCTGGAGCCAGAGACGCTGAAAAGCTTCGAGGCCTACCAGCTGATCGGCGGCGATTTCGTGCGCGCGGCCCTTGGCGACAACAACGTGCCTTATTGCACCCTGAAAGGCGTCGAGTGCGGCGAGCATGACGGCTTCATCGCGATGACAACCCTGACAGGCCTGACCAACAACATCGCCGAGATCGCCTCCACCGCCGTGGTCTTCGGCATGATCCTGGCGCTTGCCCGCCCCGTCCCGGCGCCGGAAACGCCTGAGGGCCGTGTACGCGCCCTGCGCTACGCGCAATCGGTGATGCGCCGCTATCTCTATTTCGCGGGCCTTCTGCTCAGCGCCGGACTTCTGATGAACATGGCCTGGATGAGCTGGCCCGCCGAGATGATCGGCAATGCCGAGATCCGCGCCGAACACGCAAAACTGGTGCAAAGCATCTCACTCTATCGCGGCGTCTCCTACTCGATGCTGATCCTCAGCTACTACATGCCCGTCAGCCTGATCCTGATGCTGCAGATCGAAATTCTGCATGATGATGCCGCCGAAAAAGCCTCCTCCAGCCTCGCCGATGCGCTCAAGCGGTTCGAGGTCAATCGCATCAAACCGCTGGAGGCCATAAAGGCGATCCTCGCGATTACTTCGCCGATCCTGGCCGCGGGCTTTGGTCAGGCTGTCACCAACTTCACCCTGCTCTGACGCGAGGTTCGTGTTGCGCATGTGGCATCCGAGATGCTCAGGTCGCGCCAAAGGGGAGACCTCATGAGAACACTCGGAAAATGGCTCGGGCGGATTTTGCTGACGCTCCTTCTGGCCGCAGTTGCGGTGGGCGTCTGGAAACGCGAAGAGATCACGCGGCTCCTCGCGGTCAATTCGCTCTTCGAGGAAGAGAAGATCGTTGCGAACTTCTCCAACATGAACGCCGCTTTCCTGAACCGCCCCGTGTCCCGTGGTGAGGGTTCCGTCTCTGAATTGCCTGTTGGCGCGCAGATGACGCTGCCCGAGGGTGCCGAAGACTGGATCGAAAGCGCGGATGTGACCTCGCTTCTGGTTCTGAAAGACGGCGAAATCCGCTTCGAAGACTATTATCAGGACACATCGCCCACCGACCGCCGCATCTCCTGGTCCATTGCCAAAAGCTACCTCTCGGTGCTGTTCGGCATCCTGCTTGACGAGGGCGCGATTGCGTCCCTCGACGATCCCGTCACTAAATACGCGCCCTCGCTCACCCGCACCGCCTATGACGGCACCAGCATCAAAGATGTACTGACCATGCAGAGCGGCGTGGTTTTCGATGAGGATTATTTTGACCAGAAGAGCGACATCAACCGCATGGGCCGCGCCATCGCCTTGGGCGGCACGCTCGACGGCTTCACCGCAAGTTTCACCGAAACCGACCAGGCGCCCGGAGAGGCCTGGCGATATGTCTCCATCGACACCCATGTGATCGGTATGGTGATCCGCGGGGCGACGGGTCGCGATGTCGCATCACTTCTGTCGGAGAAGGTCGTCGCACCCCTGGGGCTTGAGACTGAGCCCTACTACCTTACCGATGGCGAGGCGGTCGCGTTCGTGCTCGGTGGCCTCAACTTCACCACCCGCGACTACGCCCGTTTCGGCCAGATGGTCGCGCAGGATGGTGAGTGGCAGGGCGCGCAGATCGTGCCCACAGATTGGCTGCGCGCATCAACCTCACCTCAAGCCAACACAGCGCCGGAGAAGAGGCAATACGGCTATCAATGGTGGATGCCCTTTGATGCCCGTGACGGCGAGTTCTTCGGCCACGGTATCTATGGCCAATACGTCTATGTCGACCGCCCGGCGAATGTGGTGATCGTTGTCACCGCCACCGACCGAGAGTTCCGGCAGTCAGAGGTCTACCATTCGAATATCGCCATGTTCCGGGCAATTGCGGAAGCATTCGACGGTTGAGCCGCACCGAGCGCGCACTAACCGCCGAGTCGAGCAGAGTAGACGCCTCACTCCCCCAGCAACGCATCGATGGGATCGAGACTGGCAGCGCGATGGGCCGGAAAGAACCAACGACGCCCGCACCCAAGGCCGATCATATCGGCCAATTCATTGGTGGATCAGACAAGCCGCAGTTCAAGCAGTAGGGGGCCAAAGGGCCGCCTAGCGATCCGCAGCATCCTCGAAACCAAGGAGTTTCCTAGACCGCCCGCCGGTTGCACAATAGGCTAGGATCGGTTTCGGCAATCCTGAGCTGACCTCCTTGAAACGCTCGATATCCTTCGGGGTCGGGCCATCCTTCCGGATCGGGAAATAGAGCGGAACCAACCCGAGATTTTGCGCGCTCTGACTGATCGCTTCGAACAATGCCTGAGCAATGTCCTCCCCGTCCGGCCGGTTGCAGGCGACAGAGCGATATCCAAGCGCAGCGATGAGCGGCATGTCGTCGGTCGAGATTTGGCCCGAGGTCGAGAATGCATCGGAGAGTTTATCGACATCCATGGTCTTACGTCCTTCAGGTTTTGGAGCCGTCCTTGCCTTTCGCGACGGCGTTGGTGATCACCGCGTTGCTCATCTCGACCAGCTTGCCGGTCTCTGCGGTGTATTGCTCGATCGCCTTTTGCAGGAATTTGGACTGAAGTTTCTGCAACTCGGTAAAGTCCTTGCAGTGCAGCATTTCGTGTTGCGCGTTGACGTCTTCCTTGACCCGCTCAGCAACAAAGCCGAGCACCTCGGCACCAAGATCGCCCATGCCTTCGATCCAGGCGGTTCCGAACCCTGTCAAATTGTTGAAGCCGAGCTTCTGCAGTTCAGCAAGATTGGACATCATGGCGGGATCGCCGCCGTCATTGATCGTGCTTGATTTGGTCGCCATTCGACGCTCCTTTTCGCGGTGAGTCGGGCAATTCTAGGCCACCTGTTGCAGCGACGATTGACCTCGCTCAATCGGTAGGCGTCGGTTCGATCTATCACGCGGGGTTATGGACAATGTGAGCGCGCCCGGGGGGCTGACTCCGGAACAGGTCATCGCGGCCCGGCAGGAATATGGACCAAATGTCCTGCCGGAGCCGAAAAAGCCCAGCCTTCTGGTGCTGCTGCTGCGTCAGTTCACCGGGTTCCTGGTGGTTATCCTCATCATTGCTGCAGTCATTGCCTTCGCTCTGGGAGAGGTCGTCGATGCGCTTGCGATCACGCTCGTTGTCATTCTCAACGGCGTTTTGGGGTTCGTGCAGGATTGGCGGGCTGAGACAGCGCTCGAAAGTCTGCGGGAGATGTTGTCGCCACAGGCTCTGGTGATCCGCGATGGTGCCGAAGTGATCATTCCGGCCGAAGAGATCGTGCCGCAGGACCTGATCATTCTGAACGCCGGCGACCGGATTCCCGCGGATGGCAAGCTGCTGGCCCGCGCTGACATCGAAGTAGATGAGAGCGTTCTGACCGGCGAATCCATGCCCGTCAGCCGGGGCCCGGGCGATCTGGTGCACGCCGGGACATCGGTCGTTCTGGGCCGAGCAGAAGCGATTGTGATGCAGACCGGCACCCGAACGGAGTTCGGCCAGATCGCGACGCTCACCGGCGATGTTGGCACGCGCCAGACACATCTTCAGGTGCTGCTTGGGCGGCTGGCCAAAAGGCTCGGACTGGCCGCGCTGACTATCGCTGCCGGTGTGTTGGGCCTGGGTCTGCTGATGGGACGCGCGCCGATTGAGATGTTCATGACCGGGCTGTCGCTGGCCGTCGCAATCGTGCCTGAAGGCCTGCCCGCCGTGGTGACGATCACGCTGGCTCTGGGAGCAGCGGCGATGGTGCGCCAGAAAGCGCTGGCACGCCGATTGCAAGCGGTTGAGACCTTGGGCGCGGCGTCGGTCATCTGTTCGGACAAGACCGGGACCATGACCGAGAACAAAATGACCGCAACCCGCATCTGGACGCCAGGCGCTGACTACGACGTCACCGGCGTGGGTTATGATCCAGCGGGCCATATCGAGCGCGATGGCCATCGTATCCGCGCCGCCGATGATCCAACGCTGGAGCGCCTTCTCAATATCGGGCAAATCTGCACCCACGCCTCGCTACGGCGCGACGGATCGGAGTGGGTGACGACCGGCGCGCCGACCGAAGCAGCCCTGGTCACGCTAGCCCTTAAAGGATGGTCCCCCGCACCGGAGCGCAATGCGGTCGTGGCAGAAGTGCCGTTCAGCAGTGATCGCAAGCGGATGAGCGTTCTGGCGCGGAAGGCGGGACGTTTCATGCAATACACAAAAGGCGCGCCGGAGCAGATCCTTGAGATTTGCACCTCAACCGACGAGGGCCCGCTCACAGAAGGGGAACAGGTAAGGATCAAATCGGCCTACGAGGCCATGGCCGCCGACGGGCTGCGTGTCATCGCGCTGGCCTATCGGGAACAGGAGCGCGACGTCATTGAAGAGCAAGACATGGTGTTCGCCGGGCTTGTCGGCCTGATCGATCCACCACGCGATGAAGTGCGCAACGCCATCCGTCAGGCGCGGTCGGCGGGAATTCGGATAATCATGATCACCGGCGACAGCCCGATCACGGCGCGCGCGATTGCCGACAGCCTTGATCTGCCAAATAGGCTCGTCCTGACCGGGCCCGAGCTTGACGGCTTAAGCGATGATGTCCTCGATGAGGCTCTACGCGGGGATGTGCTCTTTGCCCGGACCAAACCGGCGCACAAGATGAGGATCGTGGCTTCCTTGCAGGCCCAGGATCAAATCGTCGCCATGACCGGTGATGGCGTGAATGACGCGCCCGCCCTGAAACAGGCCGATATCGGGGTTGCCATGGGTATCCGGGGCACGGATGTGGCGCGCGACGCATCCGATCTGGTGCTGCTCGACGATAATTTCGCAACCATCGTGCGGGCGATTGGCGAAGGGCGTCGACAGTTCTCAAATCTCCGAAAATTCGTGCGTTACCTGCTGTCATCGAATGCCGGTGAGGTCGTGGCCCTGACGGTCAACATCATGATCGGCGGTCCTTTGATCTTTCTGCCCACGCAAATCCTCTGGATGAACCTTGTGACAGACGGCGTCACCGCTGTCGCACTTGGATTGGAGCGGGCGGAACCTGATGAGATGAAGCACAAGCCGCGCCCCAAATCGGCATCGATCCTGAACGCGCGCGGGTTTCTGACAATTGCGACCTTGGGCATCTATACCGGGGCTGCCAGCCTCTGGATTTTCCTGTCCCTACAGCATGTGAGCGTGGAACTGGCCCGCACAACGGCTTTCACCGCTATGGTAATTTTCGAGAAAATGAGTGTGTTTGCGTTCCGGTCCCTGCATCTGCCCTGCTGGAAAATCGGATGGTTCAGCAACCCGCTGCTACTGGTGGCGTTGGTCGCGATGCTGGGGGCACAGGCACTGGCCGTCTATTGGACGCCCTTGCGGACATTGCTGCGCACGGTTCCGCTGGGATGGTCGGAATTGCAGATGATCTTCTGGTTTACGATCCCGCTCATCATCGTGCCGGAGTTGGTCAAAACCGTCCTCCATCTGCGGCGGTCCAAGGTCGCAGCATGACCGATGCTCTGACCATTCCGGCCCGATTGCCCTAGGCTGCGATCACATCACTGAGTTTGTTGGGCAAGGACGCCAGCGGTGTTTGGGTCAAATCCTTCGCAACCTCGGCAATGACCAATTTGTGCAGATTTTCTGACAGATGGCGGCGTAACGTGCCCAGCATATGCGGCGCTGCGCAGAGGATCAGGCGATCAAATGATCCCTTTTGGAGCGCCCGATCCAGGTTACCAGCGATAAGTCTGGCAAACTGCTCTTCGGCCAAATCCTTGGGGTCGGTCTTTTTGTAGTTATCGCCGGGACGAACCGTTCCCGCGCGATCAGCATAGTCCACGGGAGGTGCGGCGTCCCAAGACATCGTGGGCACCTCGGTGAAGCCCTTCGCGGTACCGCGATTTGCCACAATCGACGCGACGCCGGAATTGGCGCGCAGAACCCATGTCACCGGTGCTTTCATTTCATCTCCTCCTATGCTCGCAGGCAAGATAATGTGCTCGTCAGGACGAGCGGTTGAGCGACATCAATTCACTTGCGTCTCGCGTCAGCCATTGGGCAGTCTTGGGCCATGGCCGATGATCCCAATGCGACGCTTCTGGATGCCGTTTTCGCCGCGGCTGGAGATGCCATCGTCATTGCGAATTCCAACGGGATCATCCAGCGGGTCAACACCTCTGCGGCGGACCTGTTTGGCTATGAGCCGTCGGGCTTGCTCGGACAGAACGTGAAAATCCTGATGCCCTCAGACATGGCCGCACAGCATGATGGGTTTATGCGCCACCACATGGACACGGGGGAGCGACGCATTCTGGACGCAGGCCGCGAGGTCATCGCCAAGCACAAGTCTGGCAATGAGTTTCCTCTACATCTGAATGTCGGACGGGCGGAGCGGAATGGTGAGGTCTCCTTCGTGGCCGTCATGCACGACCTATCGCGCCGCAACTTCGACCGGGCCGCCCTCGCCCGTTCACAGCGTCTGGATGCGATTGGACAGATGACCGGCGGAATTGCCCATGACTTCAACAATCTCCTGGCCATCGTGATCGGCAATCTCGAGTTTCTGGAGATGAGGCTGACCGAAGATAAACAATGTAAACTTGTGGCCGATGCGCTGGAGGCAGCCGAGCTTGGCGCGGATCTGACCAGTCGGCTTCTGGTGTTCGCGCGGCAAAGTGATCTCAAGCCCGAACCGGTGGACCTGCGTGAGATTTGCCGATCCACGATTGATTTGTTGGCAAGCACGCTGGGGGCCAAGTTTCGCATCGAAGAGCATTTTGACACCGATGTGGATCGTGTTCAGGCGGATGCGGTTCAACTGCAAAGCGCTCTGGTCAATCTTGTGATGAACGCCCGCGATGCCATGCCCGAAGGCGGCACGTTGAGCTTTGCGCTGACGAATTTCGAGGTCGATGACAGTTATATGGCCCAGGAAATCGACGTGGCTCAGGGCTCCTATGTCCGTCTATCACTCTCCGATACCGGCGGCGGGATGGCGACAAGAACGCGCGAACAGGCTTTTGAACCCTTCTTCACCACCAAACCGGCGGGCAAGGGCACGGGCCTCGGTCTGGCCATGGTTCATGGTTTTGTGCGGCAATCCGGTGGCCACGTGACGCTTTACAGCGAGGTCGGTGAGGGCACGACCGTTAGCCTCTATTTCCCCGCGCTTGACCACCATGCCGATCCGGCACGACGCGACGAGGACGGGGCGCTGCCGCGCGGACAAGGCCAGGTTATTCTTGTGGTAGAAGATGACGACGCGGTGCGGCGCCTCACCATTGAGCGGCTGCATGATCTTGGATACCGGACCCAGGACGCCGCGACTGCCGATGAAGCCTGGATGATGCTGGAGGAGGGCAAGAAAGCCGATCTTGTTTTTACCGATTTGATGATGCCCGGAGCGCTGGACGGTCGCGCGCTCGCCCAGAGGGTCGCCGAGGACTATCCGACCATAAAAATCCTGCTGACGTCCGGTTACGCACAGGAATTGGTGGACAATGGCCACATCCCATTGCTGCGAAAGCCCTACCGCCAGTCAGAGTTGGCAAAGGTGCTTCATGCCCTTTTGGCGGCGTCGTGATGGGGCACGGATTCAAGATCGCTGGCCAGCGTGTAGCCGATCCCGCGCACGGTCTTGATCAGTTTCGGGTTTGACGGATCGCGCTCGATCTTCTTTCTGAGCCGCGCAACCTGATTGTCGATTGTCCGATCCAGCGGGGTCCACATTTGCCGCCCGATCCGGTCCATGATCTGCGCGCGGGACAGAACGCGCTTCGGCCTTTCCAGAAAAATAGTCAGCAGTTGGAAATCCCCACTGGTCAATTCGCAAATGAGCCCCTCGCGATCCCGTAGCTCAAAACAATCGGGCCGGATCTTGAGGCCATCCAGCAAATAGGCTTTCCCGCCCGATTTTTCTCGCTCGGATTCGGGCGCGGAAGACGGCACCTCGCGACCATCCTCGGGGCAGGCTTCGTAACGGCGCAGCACGGCCTTGATGCGAGCCAAAACCTCACGCACATGGAAGGGTTTGGTGATGTAGTCATCGGCCCCGACTTCAAGCCCGACCACCCGATCAATCACATCGTTGCGGCCTGTGACCATGATGATCGGAACATCCGATTCCGCACGAACGGTTCGGGCGACGCTCAGGCCGTCCTCCGCCCCGAGATGCAGGTCGAGCGTGATCAGGTCGAACTTCGCCGTCCGCGCCTGATCGAGCGCAGAATCCGCATCAGCCGCCTCCGTCACCGACAGGCCGACCTCTTCCAGACAGTTGCGAAGTAAGGCTCTGACTTTGGGTTCGTCATCCACCACCAGAGCACGTGACGCGTGCATCTCGACAGCCTTTCACAAGGTGTAACAGTCCAAGTCTAGATGGGTGTTTCACTGAAGTTTAACACCTTTGGAGAACCGGCGATACAATTTGATACAATCCGAGACCCAATCCCGGCGTGCTTGCGACAATCGCACCCCAAATCTGAACTTCACATCGCCGCTTGGGGGACATTTGTATGGGACTTGCATTCTCGCAAATGAAATTTGCGCCGCACCCATCTGAAATCGCGACACGAAAAGCCACCGGAAGTCCCGAATTTTCCGTGAATACAGGCGCTTATCTGTTTCGAGAAGGGGATCCAGCGTCAAAGCTCTACCAAGTGCGGCGGGGCGTTTTTCGTCTGACTCGGATGACAGCATTCGGTAACCGTCAGGTCATCGCCTTCGGCTATCCCGGCGATGTGTTGGGATTTCCCTGTGACGGTTTGTATCATTCGGATTGTGAGGCGATTTCAAACGCACAGGTCCTCGGATTTGCCGCCTCCTATCTCGACAATGCCGAGCGCCAGCCTGAACTACATCGCATGCTGATGGGGGCGGCCTTGCGCGAAATCAGCGCCATGCAGGATCACTTCATGATGCTTGCCAAGAAATCCGCCGTTGCACGCGTGGCGACCTTCTTAAGCGCGCTGGCGGACCGGATCGGGGAACCGATGGCTGAGCACACAACGTTTGAACTGAGCATGCCGCGCGCCGACATCGCGGATTATATCGGACTGACCACAGAAACCGTATGCCGCACTCTGACACAACTGCGCAAATGCGGCGTTGTCGAGATCGACAACATCCAAACCGTGATCGTCTTAAGGCCAAACGCGCTCCATGCTTTGGCGGAAGGGGATCAGGACCTGTGCCAAGGCGCGAATTGATTGGGATCAATCGAAGCCGAACTGCGTTTGTTATCGCTTATGTCGGGGATCAATCCCACCGCAATGACCCACGCATTGGAGATGAGAAATGGCTCAAAACAAATTGCCCAGTTTCTTCACAGACGACTTCGCCGCCTCGCCCATGTTCCAGGACCTGCAGCGCGAAATGAACCAGCTTCTGCAACGCTTTCGTCACCAACCGGGGACATCCACGGCCGACTGGATGAACCCGGCTTCCGGTCGGATGATGTCCGCGCTCGATGTGTCCGAGAGCGATGAGGCATTCGAGATCACGGCAGAAATTCCCGGTGTGAGCGAGGACGATATCGAAGTCTCCATCATCGGCGATGTCCTAACGCTGCGCGGCGAGAAGACCATCGAACGCGAAGAGAAAGACAAGGATTTCCATCTTGTAGAACGGGCACAAGGCAGTTTCCGGCGTCAGGTGTCGCTTGGGTTTGTGCCTGAGGAAGGTGCGGTGGATGCAGAGTTCAGCGACGGTGTGCTGACCCTGACAATCGCAAAACCGACCGAAGCAAAGCCGCGCGCACAGACGATTGCGATCCGGAAATCCTGACCGCCTGTTCCACCTCTTGATCGGGAGAATATCTCATGAGTCCCAAGACCATTCTGGCCGTGCTGTTGTCCGAAGAACATGCCGATGCGGTCATGCGCGTGGCCGTACCGCTTGCGCGAAAGCACCGGGCGCATCTCACAGGGCTTTACGTGATGGAGTCACTGACGCTTCAACCGAGCGTTTCGATGTATTTCCCCGAAGCATTCCACGCCCAGTTCAACGCTGGCCAAAAGGAGGCCGCTGAAAAGGTTCAAACGATCTTCGAGATGCATACGAAATCGGAAGATTTCGCCGCCGAGTGGCGTTTGTTGAGGACCGGAACTGCTACGCCGGCCAGCCGTATCCTCGACAGCACGCGGGCCGCCGACGTCATCGTGATGGCTCAGGAAATACGCAAATGGGATACGGCAGATCATCAGGATGAAGAGTTCAGGACCATTCGCGACAGTGGCCGCCCGGTCATTGTGGTTCCGCAGGAATATGACGGCCCTGAGATCGGCGCCAATATTCTGCTGGGTTGGAGCAACACCCGAGAAGCAACGCGAGCGGCCCATGATGCACTGGCGCTGGCCGATCCCGGTGCCAAGCTGGATATTCTGCGCATTGCCGCCGCGCGCGATGAACTGAAAGCCCACAGCACCTTGGACATCGCCGAGGCTTTCGACCGTCATGGGCTGAAGGTCGAGGTTATCCAGCGCACGCGCGGCACCCATAGCATTGCGGAAATGCTCCTACATGAAGCGCGAGAGAAAGGTTCCGACCTGATCGCCGTTGGTGCCTTCGGGCATTCCCGTCTCTATGATTTCGCGCTTGGTGCGGTCTCACATGAACTGCTGCGCAGTGCCGACCGACCGGTCCTATATTCAAAGTGAGGCGTTAAGTTGGACATCAGCCCAGATGGGCAGATGATCGGAGGCACGCCGCGCCAGACCGCTCTCCACAACACCTGCGCCCTTCAGCGTCAAACAGCCGCTCAGGGCGATCCTGTCCAGCGCCGCGACCGGGCGTGCGGCGTGATAGGTCGTCCCCGGCGACACCACGTCGAACTCCGCCAAAGGCTCAAACCCACGCGTTGGGGACCATTCATTGAAATCCCCCAAAATAATGGCGTTCGGCGCGGTCTGGGCCTTGCGTTTCAACGCGCGAAGCTGATGTCTGCGGTGCCGTCGTGTCAGGCCCAGATGGATGGCGATTATCGTGACAGGCTCATCCATCTCAAGGGTGACGCTGACCGCGCCGCGCGGCTCAAGACTTGGCAGCGCCACACGCCCGGGCCGGGATGTTCGGAGGCCTGTGCGCACCAGAATGGCATTGCCATGCCACCCGAGGCTCACATCATTGGTGGCCACCGGAACGATCTCAAAATCCGTGTGATGGGCGATCAGGTCGCGCGGCAAGGCCGATCGCCTCTGCCCAAGGCGTTTGTCGGCCTCCTGCAGTGCCACAAGATCGGCGTCGAGCCCGTTGATCACGTCCAGAATACGTCCCGGTTTGCGCTGCCGGTCCAATCCGACCGCCTTGCGGATATTGTAACTGGCGACCCGCAGGTTCTGGATTTTTGGGCTCATGATGAACACCTATAGACTCTCCATTGGATTTAAAGAGCGCGCCTCATGTCGGTTCTGACGCATCAAAGTCGAATTGTCCTTGTCATCTGGGGCCTTTTGGCCGCATCGGCACTGTTGTCGCTGGCTTTCGGTCGATGGTCGCTCAGCTTCGTGTCTCTGGCCACGCTGGCCCTGTCGATGGCGCCCGCCGCGCTCGCCTCCCGGTTCTCGATCACGTTGCCCTTGCCGTTCGTCCTGGCAATCACCGGGTTCATCTTCGGCTCGATCTTTATGGGCGAGGCCTTCGATTTCTACGAACGGCTCTGGTGGTGGGACATCGCGCTGCACGGGTTTTCGGCCATCGGTTTCGGTCTCATCGGTTTCCTCTTCGTCTTCATGCTCTTCGAAGGTGACCGGTTCGCCGCACCTCCCAGCGCCCTGGCATTTCTGGCCTTCTGTCTAGCCATGACTGTCGGCGGTTTGTGGGAAATCTTCGAATACAGCATGGACCAGACGCTCGGCCTGAATATGCAGAAATCAGGGCTCGACGACACGATGGGAGATATGATCGTCGATGCGTTCGGGGCGGCCACCGGTGCCTTATCTGGATATCTCTATCTTATCGGGTGGAAATCAGGCCTTTTTGCCGGGATGATAAAACAGTTTATCGAGGCCAATCGGCGCTTTTATCAGCGGTCCCGCGACCGTATCCGAAAGTAGAGCGACTGCCGCGACCTGTCGGCGCCCGGCTAAAGTCACTTAGTGGATCAGTGCGCCTCGGCCCAGGTGGCACCCTGCCCGGCATCGACCACCAGCGGCACGTCCAGTTTCACTGCCGGGTCTGCCGCGCCTTCCATGACCTCGCGCACGACCTTTACCGTCTCATCGACGTCCCCTTCGGGCACCTCGAAGATCAGCTCGTCATGCACCTGCAACAGCATCTTGCACGACATCCCCTCGATCGCCGCGGGCATCCGGATCATCGCGCGGCGAATGATATCCGCAGCGGTCCCCTGGATCGGCGCATTGATCGCAGCGCGGCGCGCAAAGCCTGCGTGGGGGCCTTTAGCATTGATCTCCGGCGTGTTGATTTTGCGGCCAAAGAGCGTCTGCACATAGTCGTGCTCCTTGGCAAAGGCGATGGTGTCGTCCATAT
Source organism: Paracoccaceae bacterium (assembly GCA_028284705.1). Classification (GTDB taxonomy): domain Bacteria; phylum Pseudomonadota; class Alphaproteobacteria; order Rhodobacterales; family Rhodobacteraceae; genus Litoreibacter. The sequence continues at coordinate 52,185 of JANQRE010000001.1, forward strand.
AGGCCCGAATGCCCGGGAAGCGTTCAAAATAGCGGTCGATGAAGCCCTGCGCCTCGGCCCGGGGAATGCGCAAATTGCGCGCCAGACCGAAGCCCGAAATCCCGTAAATCACCCCGAAATTGATCGCTTTCGCCTGCCGACGCACGTCGGGCGTCATCTCATCCAGCGGCACGTTGAACATCTCTGACGCGGTCGCGGCGTGGATGTCTTGCCCCTCGCGGAACGCTTCTTTCAGCGCATCAATCCCCGCAATATGCGCCAGAATACGCAGCTCGATCTGGGAATAATCGAGCGAGACCAGCACGTTACCCGGCTCCGCCACGAAGGCCTCTCGAATGCGCCGCCCCTCTTCGGTGCGGACGGGGATGTTCTGCAGGTTCGGATCGGTCGAGGCCAGACGCCCGGTGTTTGCCCCCGCGATCGAGTAGCTCGTATGCACCCGGCCCGTATCCTCGTTGATATGGGTCTGCAGCGCGTCCGTGTAGGTCGATTTCAGCTTCGAGACCTGCCGCCAATCGAGCACACGAGCGGGAAGATCGTGCTCCGTCGCGAGGTCTTCCAGCACGTCAACACCGGTCGAATAGGCCCCGGTCTTGCCCTTCTTGCCGCCTGGCATTGAGAGCTTGTCAAAGAGGATTTCACCCAGCTGCTTGGGTGATCCGACATTGAACTTCTCGCCCGCCAACTCGTGGATTTCGTCTTCGAGCTGCGCCATTTTCTGCGCAAAAGCGTTCGACATACGGGCCAGCACATCGCGGTCCACCTTGATCCCGTTGCGCTCCATCTGCGCCAGCACCGGCACCATCGGACGCTCCAGCGTCTCATAGACCGTCGTTACCTGTTTCTGGTGCAAAAGCGGCTTGAAGGTCTTCCAGAGCCGCATGGTGATATCGGCATCTTCCGCCGCGTAATTCACCGCATCCTCCAGCGGCACACGGTCGAAGGTGATCGCGGATTTACCAGTGCCGAGCAGCGATTTGATCGAGATCGGTGTGTGCCCCAGATAGCGTTCCGACAGCGTGTCCATCCCGTGATTGTGCAACCCGGCATGCAGCGCATAGCTCAACAGCATCGTGTCATCGATGGGCGCCACATCGATGCCGTACCGCGCGAAAATCTTCGCGTCATATTTCATGTTCTGGCCGATCTTCAGGATACTGTCATCCTCGAAAACCGGCTTCAGCATCGCCAATACCTCATCAAGCGGCATCTGCCCTTCGGCCAGCTCGTCGGAGCCAAACAAATCCTCGCCACCCTGCTTGTGGGTCAGGGGCACATAACAAGCCTCCCCGGGTTCCACGCAGAGGCAAATACCCACCAGATCGGCGATCATCTCGTTCAGCCCAGTGGTCTCGGTATCGACCGCCACATAGCCCCGCTCATAGATCGCATCGATCCATTTTTGCAGCGTTTCGGCATCGCCGACCGACGTGTAGATCGCCGCGTCCATCGCGGGCATTTCAGGCGCTTCAGCACTGCTTTCCGGGGCTTTCTCCTCGATCACCGGCGGTTCCACACCCAGCCGCTCGGCAATGCGTTTGGTGACGGTGCGAAACTCCATCTCCGCCAGGAATGCCATCAGCGCATCGGGTTCGGGGTCGCGCACTTCCAGATCGTCCATCGTGAAATCCAGCGGCGTGTTTTCGTCCAACTGCACCAGCCGTTTCGACAGCTCGATCTGCGCGCGATGCTCAATCAGTGTCTCGCGGCGTTTCGGTTGTTTGATCTCCTCGGCGCGGTCCAAAAGCGTTTCCAGATCGCCATATTCGTTGATCAGAAGCGCCGCGGTCTTCACGCCAATCCCCGGCGCCCCTGGCACGTTGTCGACCGAGTCCCCCGCCAGCGCCTGCACATCCACAACCCGCTCCGGCCCCACGCCAAACTTCGCCTCAACACCTTCACGGTCGATGGCGACATTCTTCATCGCGTCGAACATCTCGACGCCACCGCCCACAAGCTGCATCAGGTCCTTGTCCGAGGAGATGATCGTGCAGCGCCCACCAGCGGCACGCGCCTGCACCGCAAGGGTCGCGATGATGTCATCGGCCTCGTAGCCCTCGATCTCCTTGCAGGCGATGTTGAAGGCTTCGGTCGCCCGTCGCGTCAGCGGGATTTGCGGGCGCAAATCCTCAGGCATCTCATCCCTGTTCGCCTTGTACTGATCGTAAATCTCGTTGCGAAAGGTGTGGCTGCCCTTGTCGAAAATCACCGCCAGATGGGTCGGTTGCTCGCCGCCAATCCCGCCTTCGATATAGCGCTGCAGCATGTTCACAAAGCCCGACACCGCGCCCACTGGCAGCCCGTCGGATTTGCGGGTCAGCGGCGGTAATGCGTGATAGGCGCGGAAGATGAAGGCCGAGCCGTCAATGAGATGCAGATGACAGCCCTTGCCGAAATTTGTGCTCACGTCTGGTCTCCTCACCGCTGGCGTCACCGGTCAGAATGACATGTTTGCCGGGGGGCTTCCAGCATTCGCAGCCCCGGACAACGCACCGCATCGACCAGCCCGAAAAACGCGCAGAGGATCGCCGCCAAAGCCAATCGAACGGAGTTGCAGCATGAACTCTACATTTGCCTACGCAGCCGCCGCGCTCGGCCTGATCTGGGCACTGGTCCACACGTTCCTGGGCGGGCGGCAAGTCGCATTGCCTCTGCGTCAGAGCGACCTGCCAGAGGTCGTGCGCGCAACGGCTTGGATGTGCTGGCACATGGTGACGGCGACGCTCTTTCTCGCCGCAGCCCTGCCTGTTCTGGCTCTGTGGACGGGGCGCGAGGGGCTTCTGATGGCCGCACTTTTGGTAAATATCGCGATCATGCTGGCAGGCCTGATCAGTGCACCGGTGCTGCGGGTCAGTTACAAAACCCTGCCGCAAGGTTGGCTGTTTGTGCCCAATGTGCTGCTCTGCGCCCTCGCTCTATGGGCCTAGATCAGACTTTGCCCTCAAAGTCCCTGTGGATGATCTTTTTGTCGCAATAGCCGCATTCGACATAGCCCTTGTCATGGTCGATCTGCAGCCAGACGCGCGGGTGTCCCAAGGCGCCTTCGCCGCCGTCGCAAGAGACCCGCCACTGATCCACAATTTCAGTTTCTGGAGCGTCTATGGCCATGCGTGTCACCCGTTCAATCTGTTCCTGTCTTCCTTAGGCCGAGACGCGTCCGCTCACAAGAGCGAGGCGGTCCCGGCTCCGGGAGCGATGCACGGCTCAGCCCGGTTGCACCATCCGCCCCATGGGCCGACCGCCGAGGATATGTATGTGCAGATGCGGCACTTCCTGCACGCCATCGACGCCGGCATTGGAGATCAGCCGGTATCCATCGCCATCATCGCCGGGTTGAATGCCCAGCTCCTTGCAGATCCAGCCAATCGTGCGCGTGAAATCCACGATCTCCGCATCGGTCGCCTCGAGGGCAAAGTGATCGGCACAGACATAAGGCCCTTTCGGGATCACCAGAATATGCACCGGGGCCAGTGGATTTATATCGTTAAACGCGAGGCAATGCTCGGTCTCTTTCACCGTATCATTGGGAATCTCACCGCGTAGAATCTTGGCGAAAATGTTCTGGTCGTCATATTCGTAGGGCATCAGGCGTCAGTCCTCGAAGAGATAATCGATGTCCAGAATATCACGCGCTGTGTCCTCTGCCACATCCAAAAACTGCGCCAGCGGCGCGCGGTTTTCATTACGGGTCTGGGTCTGGGATATCCGGAAATAACCCGGGAATTCCGCATCGCGGATTTGATCGCTCTCGAAAATGAAGTTCTGCCGCACCGTGGGCAGCAGTCGGTCAATCGTGTCCTGCGGCGTCATTTCCCCTGCAAGCCCCACCCGCATCGCGTGGCCCAACAGGTAGTCGTCTTCATAGACGCACTCGATCTCGAGCAGCCGCGTCGTGGAACTGTCGGCAAAGAAATCCTTCATCAGATCGAGGTTGGAGGGGTCGAGGCACATCACCATCCGGTTCGACCCGTAATGGTCATAAAGCAGGCGCATCAGCGCCCGCCTATGCCGCGTGCGTTTCTCCAGCGTCGATTGAATGCCGCCCAGATCGGGCAGTTCCGTGCCCTCTTCGTCGAACAGATATTCCACACCCCGCAGATCGGTCTTTTCGGTGATCCGGCCCAGCAAACGCTTGGCGACGTGCCATTTCTTGCAGGCAATCACCATGAGATCGCGCTCACGCCCCAGGCTCGCTTGCCGCTCCCAAAACCGCGGAGCAAAACGCCGCCCGATCCGACCCCGTCCAGTGAGGAATTTGAACAGCGTGCGCCCCTCATTCGAGGTCTGAAAATCCATCCGTTCGGAGGCATAAAGATCGCCCAAGCGCTCTTTCAACTCGGTCGCATCGGGGGACACTTTCCGGGCAAAGAGAAAGTCCTGGGAGAGCAGTAAGTCATAGTGATCATTGTAAAATGTCACCGGCATCCCGTAATCGGTGAACATCAGAAAGGTCAGCGTGCGGGTGCGAATTTCCTGTTCCGGCACGAGATGGCGCACAAGCGTCTGAAAGAAGGTCTCATCCGGAATCCAGGTCGTGCGAAAGAACCGCATCACGTCTTTGCGCTGCTTGCAGAAATCGAGCACCCATTCCACCGTTCGGCGTCGCAGACACCACCATTGCGAGCCGATCATCATCTGCAGATCGGCGGGGATGTCCCGCTTGAACCCAAAGCGCTTCTGCAGTCGGTACGAGGTGTAGAACAGCCATTTATTCTGTCGCTCATTGAACCAGTGCCGGTAGATCAACCGGTCGCGCTTCATGCCTGTCTTGATCCAGTCGGAGGCAAAAAAGTCAAAGCTTTCAATGTAATCGACGTCATCGGCATCGAGAAACTCATGGGCATAGGGCGCCGATTTGATCGCCATGCAATCGCCCGAGAGCATGTAGAAATGCGTGGCCCGCGGAAACTCGTCCACCGCGGCGCGCATGGCATGGAGCGTCGCCTCGACGAGCGACCACTCCCCCCAGCCGCAATTGATGCGTTTTTTCGCAAACGCCACGTTGGGATTGTCGTCCAGCGCCTCGCGGATTTTGCGGTAGGATTTCGGGTCGGCACTGCGATCAAAATGGATCGCCATGAAGTCACCAGCGGCGGTCAGACGCTCTGCCTGGAGGATAATCGCATCGGGGTCTTTATGACACAGAAGGATGAAGGCAATTTTTGCCATCTGGAAATTGGCCCCAAGCTCGCAGTAACTCTTCTTTAGGTTTCGCTACTTAACCTCAGGGACTGTTGAAGAAACAGCCCCTGTTTGCTTATGTGGCGAATATTGTGGCGAAAACGTAAACAACCGCCATGTGAGTGAGGAGCGAGTTCAGTAAATGGGTTTCCCAGGTACCTGGATGACCGAAAGCGAGAGCATGGTGTACCGCGTGGTGCCCAAATGTGCCTGCTCATCCATCGGTCAGATTATGTATTTTTCCGACCACGGCGAATTCTTCGATGGTGACATTCACGACGCGAAAGGCGGCCTGCATAAATGGGCACTGGAGAACAGCCAGCCGAAGATCGAAAAGAACGTCAAATCGCATCAAAGCTATGCCTTCACCTGCGTGCGCAACCCTTACGGGCGCATCCTGTCGAGCTTCTTCGACAAGATTTGCGGCATCCAGCGCAACGGCAAACGCTATCGCGGCAATCTCGTCCCGCTCCTGATCCAGAAATATGGCATCGAGGTCGGCGACCCCGAAACCGGGTTTGAATTCGATCAGGTCAAGAGCTTCCGCCGCTTCCTGCTCTTCGCCCGCGACACCATTCGCTGGCGGCGTCCGATGGACCCGGACATTCACTGGTCGGCGATGTCCGGCCATGTCTCGACCTTCATCGTGAATGGCGGGCGCTACGATAACATCTTCTTCACCGAGACCTTCAATGACGGCATGGACAGCGTTTTGCAGGCCATCGAGACACCGGTGAAAGTGGATATCGAGAAAGTGCCGCGTTTCAACGAGTCCGAAGGCCACGGTCCCAAACGCGCCCATCCGATCGAGGATTATTTCGACGATCTGTCGATGCATCTGGTCTATGAGATCTACAAACGCGATTTCGACCTCTTCAAATACGATTTCGAGAACCCGGGGAACAAGATGCCCATCGGCGAGATCGATCTGGATGAGGTCCATGCCAAGCTCGGCGATTGAGCCGCTCATCCGCCCTGATGGGCGGCCTCGCCTAAAGTTTCGCGATCTGGATCAGACAGTCCCGTAGCATGGCCTGCTGTTCCGGCGTGAACTGCGCCATGAGGTGATCGTCAAACGCGCGCGCGGCGTCGTAGAGGTCCCGAAACGCGGCGCGCCCCTTGGCTGTCAGCGAGAGTTTCTCCAACCGGCGATCATCTGGCAAAGCATCGCGCTTCAGAAACCACTTCTTCTCCAGCGCCGCCACCGCGCGGCTGACCTTTGTCTTGTGAACCCGCGCCCGTTCACAAATCTCCTTCGCGGTCATCGGCCCATAGCGTCCGAGGTGAAAGACGACGCGCCACTCAGTGCGCAGCATGCCGTATTTGCCTTTGTAATTGGGTTGAAACGCCTCGCTCGACGCCTCGGCGGCCATGTTCAGCAGATATGGCGTGAAATCGCGCAGATCGAAGTCGGAATTGGTCATAAATGTAACTTTCTCGCTTGTTAGTTACATTTTCAACCAATATTTTCCGCCCCGACTCGAAAAGGATGCGCGAACATGAACAAGGAAATTGATGTCTCCGGCCTGACCCAGGCCGCAACCCCCGTTGGCACGCATGAAGGCTACATGCCCGGCTTCGGCAATGATTTTGAAACCGAAGCCCTGCCGGGTGCCCTGCCACAAGGCATGAACAGCCCGCAGAAATGCAATTATGGGCTCTATGGCGAACAGCTCTCCGGCACCGCCTTCACCGCGCCCTCCCACCAGAATGAGCGCACATGGTGTTACCGCATCCGCCCTTCGGTGAAGCACACGCACCGGTTCGAAAAGATCGACCTGCCCTACTGGAAATCCGCCCCCCATGTAGACCCGGATGTGATCAGCCTCGGTCAGTACCGCTGGGACCCGGTCGCACATTCCGACGAGGCGCTCACCTGGCTCACCGGCATGCGCACCATGACCACGGCGGGTGATGTGAACACGCAAGTCGGCATGGCCACGCATATCTATCTGGTCACCGCCTCGATGGAGGACGCCTATTTCTTCTCCGCCGACAGTGAGCTGCTGGTCGTGCCGCAAGAGGGCCGCCTGCGGTTTTGCACCGAACTTGGCATCATCGATGTCGAACCCCAGGAAATCGCGATCCTGCCGCGCGGCCTCGTCTATCGCGTCGAGGTTTTGCAGGGCCCGGCGCGCGGCTTCGTCTGCGAGAATTACGGCCAGAAATTCGAACTGCCCGGGCGTGGCCCCATCGGTGCCAACTGCATGGCCAACCGCCGCGATTTCAAAACGCCCGTTGCGGCCTTCGAGGACCGCGAAACCCCCTCCACCGTCACCGTGAAATGGTGCGGCCAGTTCCATGAAACCAAGATCGGCCATTCGCCGCTCGATGTGGTCGCCTGGCACGGCAATTACGCGCCCTGCAAATATGACCTGAAAACCTATTGCCCGGTCGGCTCGATCCTCTTCGACCACCCCGACCCCTCGATCTTCACCGTGCTCACCGCGCCTTCCGGTCAGCCCGGCACCGCGAATATCGATTTCGTGCTGTTCCGCGAACGCTGGATGGTGGCCGAGGACACCTTCCGCCCGCCCTGGTACCACAAGAACATCATGTCCGAGCTGATGGGCAATATCTATGGCCAGTATGACGCCAAGCCCGAGGGATTCATCCCCGGCGGCGTCTCGCTGCACAACATGATGCTGCCCCATGGGCCCGACAAGAACGCTTTCGAGGGTGCGTCCAACGCCAAGCTGGAGGCCGAGAAGCTCGACAACACCATGTCCTTCATGTTCGAGACCCGCTTCCCGCAGCATCTGACAGCCTTCGCCGCGAACGAGGCGCCGCTGCAGGACGATTACATCGACTGCTGGACCTCGCTGGAGAAGAAATTCGACGGCACGCCCGGGAAGAAGTGACGCCTTTACCCGAGCGGTCGGGACCAGTAGGCTCGGACCTGTCGATACCGCGTTAAACGGAGATTTTATGGCCCAGTAATGCGGGGAGGTAGTGCAAACCCTCCCCTGTGAGACGCAACGCTGTGCGCAATCGCGCGCAAGCTCCGATCCCACTTGGCGCGCGCAATCGCGATCCGCCGGACCATGAAAGATACCGAAATGACACGGGACTATTCCCAGTTTTTCCCTGGCTCGAAAGCCACTTCGTCCAAACCCGTCTCCGCCTTGCATCTCCTCGGGTGGCAACCGTTTTTCGCGCAGCAATGCAGCGTCGATGAACTGGCCCAAACGCCCCCCGTCCGCGTCACGACCGTGCACCGCAACGGCGCGGAGGCCGTGGGCGAGACAATCAACGCCTTCCTGTCCCCGACCCTTGAGGCCACCGTTGGCGATTGGGTGCTCTTTGACGCCGACCAGCCCACCCATAGTCGCGTGCTGGAACGCAAAAGCCTGATCAAACGCCGCGCGCCGGGCCATGACCGCAAACTGCAACTGATCGCCGCCAATCTCGACACGGCTTTTATCACCACCTCCTGCAACGCCGATTTCAATGTCGCGCGGCTGGAGCGCTACATCGCACTCGCGTTTGAGGCCGAGGTCACACCGGTGATCCTGCTCACCAAGCCCGACCTCGCCGATCCCGCGCCTTACATCGCACAGGCCTCCGCCATCTCCGATACGGTCCCCGTCATCGCCCTCAACGCGAAATCCGATGAACCCTGCGAAAAGCTCGCCCCCTGGTGCAAGCCGGGTCAGACCGTCGCGTTCCTCGGTTCCTCCGGTGTCGGCAAATCCACCCTCGTGAACGCCATCGCGCAGGCAGGTCTCGACACTCAAGGCATCCGCGAAGACGACGCCAAAGGCCGCCACACGACCACACGGCGTGAGTTGTTCTTCATTCCTGACGGCTGCGCGGTACTCGACACGCCCGGCATGCGCGAGTTGCAGATGACCGACGCCGCCTCCGGGCTCGCGGAACTCTTCGACGATCTCGACACGCTCGCGCAAAGCTGCAAATTCAACGATTGCGCCCATGACACTGAGCCCGGTTGCGCGATCAAGGCCGCCCTCGCCTCAGGCGAGATCGACGAGGCGCGTTTTCACCGCTGGCAGAAACTCATCGCCGAGGACGCGTTCAACTCCGCCTCTCTCGCCGAGCGCCGCGCCAAGGACAAAGCCTTCGGCAAAATGGTGAAGGGCATCATGAAAGACAGTCGCAAATGACCTGCTTTGTCGCGGCTCAATTCCGGTCGGGCTTGAGCGGCGACAAAAGGGTTTTCACGTGAAATTTGGCGTATTGAAACTCCCCACCTCTGGCCTGAAACCGCAGGGCAAGCCGACGCTCGTCCAAATTATCGCTTCGGCCTCGAATGATGAAGTCGCGAAGCGGCACGCGTCCAAGCACCGAGATAAATTCCATGCGTTCCAATGGGCATTTTTCGAGACGATTACCAGCTTCATAGGCCGCAAAAGACGGGTAACAGATCTGCGAAAGGCCCAAACTGTTCCCGGGATCACGCCAATCGCCAAGCTTTTGCCCAACCTTTGCAGTAAAGGGTCCCAACGTGTTGGTGATCCAATAGTAGTTTGTACAACCGCTGTCGGCATTGTCGCAGAACCCGATGTCGAGGAGATACTGGATCGGTGTTTCTCCGAAGGTCCCCGGCACATCGACGAGTGCTTGAATCTCCACTTCGATGTCGTCGGCGGATGGGTTGCTCAGCTTGGCGCGGTCAAATGACAGGCGTGCAAGCGCATATTCTCCCTCCAGAAGACCGGGCGATACGTAATAGAACCCCAAGCGATAATCCCAGCCGGATCGAAATCCGTCTTCTGTTGGTTCAATGTCGAACTCTTGCCAATAACGATCTTGCGCAAAACCGGGAGAGGCGTTTGTCATCGAGGTAACAATGGCCCAAACGGCAAAAATCATCAGCGATATCAAGAAACGCATCCGTCAATCTCCCCAAATTCACGGCCCCTGAGACTACCGTGAATCGATCTCCGCAGTGAAATCAAGAAAAAAGCCGGATCGGCGTTAAGAGCTTACCCGTGGCTGGCGGTCGCCAGTCCCAACACGCCGACGCCGATCAACGACAAAGCCCAGACAGCCTCCAGATCGAACCAGCTCTTGCGCAGGAAGGTGAGGCCAAGCCAGCGATAGACCGCATAGGCCACACCGCCCCCGGCGATCATCATCGCACCCGTATGGGCCAGCGTCACGCCCGCTAAAATCCCCGCATTCCGCGCAAATAGTTCCGACGCGGCCAGGTGCCCGCCCTCCAATTCCTCCGGCCCGCAAAGGCCCAGATAGATCGGCACCAGCATCAGCGCCGCGCCATGCACGATGGCCACTAGGAAGGACCAGAGCGCCAGCCGATGCGGCGGCACGCGGGCCAGAAAGCGCGGATGGCGGCGGGTGATCAGCAGGTACAAGCCAACGCCGATCACCAGAAGACCCGCCCCCCAGCGCAACTCTTCTGTGTAGGTCAGCAGCGACGACAACATCGAAAAGGGAAGCAAGATCAATAACATCGCCAAAAAATGCCCCAGCGACAGCGCCCCTAACGCACGAAAGAGCGCCGCCGGTTTGCTCTCCATCAGGGCAGACGACACCGCCAGCGGCCAGCCCATGCCGGGGTTCACGCCGTGATAGAGGCCGCTCAGCACCACGGCGAGCCACAGGCCCGCCGTCGTTGTCATCACATCGCCCATTTACACGCCCGAGCTAAACGTTCGGATAACAGAAACTGTCCGTCGAGCAGTCGCCCCCTTCGAGCCTGATCTGATGGCTGCGATATCCTTCCGGGAACTCGACCCAGAAATCGGGATCAAGCTCGAACTTGCCGCCCTCATTGCGCGCCATCACCATCGCCGCGCCCCGGTCTCCGGGATAGAACTGGTCATCCCAAGTCGAATAAAGCGAGTTCGTCCAATAGACCCGCTTCCCGTCCCGGCTGATCTCCACCATCTGCGGGCCATAACCGAAATCCTTGCCATTTGGATGCTTGGTCTTTTTCACGATCCCGCCGATCTCGACCTTGCCAGCCAGTTTCGGGTTCATCGGGTCGGAGACATCATATTGATGCATCTCACCCAAGCCCCAGCAGGCAACGTAGAGATATTTGTCGTCCAGCGAGAGGTCGATATCGGTCACCAGCGGCGGGCACGCGCCAAAGCCTTTCAGAAGCTCCGGCAGGTCATCGGCATCGGCAGGCACGGGATCAATGGTGATCGTCTTCTTCGCTTGCCATTCGCCATCGTCATCGCGCCACCAGGTGAAGATCGCGCCCTGCAGATTGGTCGTGTCGACCACAACACCACAGAAGCCATATTCCTTCACCGGGTCATGGGCCGGCCGGATTTCCAGCGCCATCTGGTGGTTCTCCCCCAGATCAATCGACTTGGTCACTTTCCGTCCGCGCAAATCCCAGAAATGGATCGTGTGGCCATATTTGTTCGACAGTAAATCCTCCGGCACGATGCCGTTCTCAAACTGTGGCGGCAGGCCCCATTCGGAACTCACCATGTAATCGCGCGGCAGGTTCCACCAGAAATCGTAATGCTTGTCCTGAATGCCCCGGTCCATCTCGTAGCGGCCCAGAATGTCGAAGGTCTCGCAATCCATGATGAAGATGCCCGGCGGGCCATCGGTGCCATCCTCACCGCCGCCGCCAAGGGTCGAAACATAAATCCCCTCCGGCCCGCAATGGATCGTATGCGGGCGCGAATAGCCGGTCTTGGCGAACAGTTCTTCCGGCTCGATGATCTTGTGAATTTTCGCTTTCAGCGGCTCCTTCACATCAATGACGTAAATCCGCGAGGACCGAATGCCCGGAATAATCAGATAGCGTCGCTCCAGAAACGCATGGCCCGTCAGCGGCGACAGCGCCGAGGAACAGGCATTCCAGCCGAAATGGTGAAATTCGTCGCCCTTATTTGGCATCATCAGCGAATGCACGATCTGCCCGTAGGTCTCGGATGTGGGGTCCACGTCGACAACCGCCAGCCCATCGGGTTGCGAGCCATCCGGACTCAGCATCAAGGTGAATGCCAGTTTCTCTACCGGCGCTTCCATGGCCATTTTGGCAGAGGGGTAAAATGTCGGGTCGGGTCTCAGGTTCATCTGTCAAATCCTCCCAGATCAGAACGCAGTTGAAAGTCTTGTGATTTAATTGTCTGACATTTGATCTGGGATTCTCAGATTCGGTCAACAAAATTCCAAGCCGCAGCGCAGCATCAGGCAGAATTGGGCCTGTGATATGGGCTCAGCACACGCGAAACTGCGAGGCTTTGCGGCTACAACTCGGTACGCACCCGCCAAAGCTCGGGGAACAATTCCACCTCCAGCATCCGCCGCAGATAGCTGACACCGCCGGTGCCGCCCGTGCCCCGTTTGAACCCGATCACGCGTTCAACAGTCGTGACATGGTTGAACCGCCAGCGCCTGAAATAATCCTCAAAATCCACCAGTTTCTCGGCCAGTTCATAAAGCGCCCAATGCCCCTCCGGATCGCGATACACCCAGGCCCAGGCGGCCATGACTTCGGCGCTGAACGCATAGGGTTTCGCAAAGTCACGGCTCAAAACACTGGCCGGGATCGCCACGCCCGCACGATCCAGCGCCTGCAAGGCCTCGTCATAAAGCGATGGCCGGGCCAGTTCCGCCTCGATCTTGGCCAGAATGTCAGGCCGGTGCTCATGCGGCCGGATCATCGCCGGGTTCCGGTTTCCCACCGCAAATTCAATCAACCGATACTGCCAGGACTGAAACCCAGAGGACTGCCCCAGATCATCGCGAAACGCGGTGTACTCGCTCGGCGTCATGGTGCGCAGAACGTCCCAGGCGCTGTTGAGCTGTTCAAAGATTTTCGCCACGCGCGACAACATCTTGAAAGCGGGCTGCAAACGGTCCCCTCGGATCTCTTCCCGCGCCGCACCGATCTCATGCAGGATCAGCCGCATCCACAACTCGGATGTCTGGTGCTGGATGATGAACAGCATCTCATCATGGGTCTGCGTCTGGGTCGTCTGCGCCCCCAACACCAGATCAAGCTGCAAATAGTCGTTGTAGGACATGCGCCCATCAAAACGCATCTGCGCGCCTTCCTGTGCAGGGTCATAGGGGGGCGTGTCGGACATCTCTGGCAGCCTTTTCTGGTGCGTCTTGAGGCATGCTACGCAGGCAGGCTCTTGTCGAAAAGCCACATAATGCTGTCGTAAACCGTCTGGCGTCGCGCGCGCCTTGGCGGCACACTTAGTCCCAGGGTTCGTCGGAGGCGCCAGCATGGACACAGTCAAATTCACCGCCATGAAAGACGGCGATAAGGAGGATTACGAGTTCCTCCACCCGCTGGAGGTCGAATACGCGTCCGGCACCGCCGACCGTCTTCTGAAGGCGCTGGTCACCCTCGACGAAAGCCTGTCGGGCTACCAGATCACCCGCCTCGGCCACTCCCTGCAATCTGCCAGCCGCGCCGAGCGTGACGGGGCTGATACAGACTGGATCGTCTCCGCGCTCCTCCACGATATCGGCGACATTTTCGCGCCCTATAATCACGACGAATATGCCGCCACGATCCTGCGCCCCTTCGTGCGCGAGCAATGCGCCTGGGTTGTCGAAAAACACGGCGATTTCCAACTGCTTTATTTCGGCCACCACGTGGGCGCTGACCAACACAAGCGCGACCAATATAAGGGCCACAAATATTTCGACGATTGCGCCGAGTTCTGCGAACGCTGGGACCAATCCAGCTTCGACCCCGATTACGACCCACTCCCTCTCGATCACTTCGAAGCGCGCGTGCACGAGGTCTTCGCTCGGCAACCCTACGACCCCGACATCCTGCGCCCCGGCCACCGCGAACCCTTAACCCGCCATTAAGGTTAACGCGCCGCCCCTCCCGGCTTCATTCTGGCAAAAATACTCAAAATCCCACCTTCGCCATCCGGCGGCCACGCGGACCCTTTCCCTCCGCCGATCCCTCCGCTATCTGGTCGCCTGACCAAAGGATGACCTGACGATGGCCCTCGACAAGACCTTCAACGCCGAAAGCGCAGAACCCCGCCTCTACCGCGCGTGGGAGGAGGCCGGCTGTTTCACCGCCGGTGCCAACGCGAAGCCCGAGGCCTCAAGCTTCTGCATCATGATCCCGCCCCCCAATGTGACGGGCGTCCTGCATATGGGCCATGCCTTCAACAACACGCTGCAGGACATCCTGATCCGCTGGCACCGCATGCGGGGTTTCGACACGCTCTGGCAGCCCGGCACGGATCACGCTGGCATCGCCACGCAAATGGTTGTCGAGCGCCAATTGGCGGAGACCCAGCAACCGGGGCGGCGCGAGTTGGGCCGCGAGGCCTTCACTGCGAAAATCTGGGAGTGGAAAGAGCAATCCGGCGGCACGATCCGCAGCCAGCTCAAACGCCTTGGCGCCTCCTGCGACTGGTCCCGCGAGGCCTTCACCATGTCCGGCGCCCCCGGCGCGCCTGAGGGGAACGAGGGCAATTTCCACGACGCCGTCATCAAGGTCTTCGTCGACCTCTACAACAAAGGCTACATCTATCGCGGCAAGCGGCTGGTGAACTGGGACCCGCATTTCGAGACCGCGATCTCCGATCTCGAGGTCGAGAACATCGAAACCCCGGGCTATATGTGGCACTTCAAATACCCCTTAGCAGGGGGGGCATCCTATACGTATGTCGAGAAGGATGACGAGGGGAACATCGTTCTCGAGGAAGAGCGGAATTACATCTCCATCGCGACCACCCGGCCTGAAACCATGCTCGGCGACGGCGCGGTGGCGGTTCATCCGTCCGACGAACGCTACGCCCCTATCGTCGGCCAGCTTTGCGAAATCCCCGTCGGCCCCAAAGAGCACCGCCGCCTGATCCCGATCATCACCGACGACTACCCCGATCCGGATTTCGGCTCGGGCGCGGTGAAGATCACCGGCGCCCATGATTTCAACGACTACCAGGTCGCCAAACGCGGCAACATCCCGATGTACCGCCTGATGGACACAAAAGGCGCCATGCGCGACGACGGCGCGCCTTACGCCGAGATGGCCAAGATCGCCATGGCCGTCGCCAAGGGCGAGCGCGAGTTGACGGAGGCCGAGGCCGACACGATCAACCTCGTCCCCGACGACCTGCGCGGCCTCGACCGGTTCGAGGCGCGCAAAAGAGTTGTCGAGCAAATCACCTCCGAAGGCCTCGCCGTCACAATCCCAAACCCGGACTATGACCCCGACGCGGAAACCGATGACGGTAGGGTGGGCAACACTTTGCCCACCATCCCCTACGTCGAAAACAAACCGATCATGCAGCCCCTCGGCGACCGCTCAAGGGTCGTCATCGAGCCGATGCTCACCGACCAATGGTTCGTCGACACCGACAAGATCGTCGGCCCGGCCTTGCAGGCGGTCAAAGACGGCACCGTCAAAATCCTGCCCGAGAGCGGAGAGAAGGTCTATTACCACTGGCTGGAAAACATCGAGCCCTGGTGTATCTCCCGCCAACTCTGGTGGGGTCATCAGATCCCTGTTTGGTATGGGCCGCATATGGTTGAACATGCGGACAAACCTCTTTCCGAGCGCTTTGTTGTCAACCCTCCTTCTGGGATGCTCACTAAGTCATCGCAATATGATCAGCACTGCTGTCCGACTGAAGCAGAGGCTCTTTCCTGGTACCGCTCAATTTTCGACGCAGACATTCGAGTCGTTGACGACGAAAAAGAGTTCAAGTTGGCCATGGCCGATCTCAATGACGGCAAAATTGATTGGGTGCCGATCTACAGGGAAGAAGACGTCCTCGACACCTGGTTCTCCTCGGGCCTCTGGCCGCTCGGCACGCTGGGCTGGCCGGATGACACGCCGGAACTGGCCAAATACTTCCCGACGTCAACGCTGATTACCGGTCAGGATATCCTCTTCTTCTGGGTCGCGCGCATGATGATGATGCAGATCGCGGTTCTGGACGATTCGAAGCCCATTAAAGACCGAATTCCTTTCGATACGGTGTATCTCCACGGCCTTGTCCGCGATGCCAAGGGCAAGAAGATGTCGAAATCCACCGGCAACGTCATCGACCCGCTCGACATCATCGACGAGTACGGCGCAGACGCCCTGCGTTTCTCCTCCGCCGCGATGGCCGCGCTTGGCGGCGTGCTGAAACTCGACATGGAACGGATCAAAGGCTACCGGAATTTCGGCACCAAACTCTGGAATGCGGTCCGGTTTGCCGAGATGAACGACGTGTACAGTGTCGGGACGGATGCTGTACAGAAACCAGACGCAAACCAGACGCTGAATCGCTGGATCATCGGCGAGGTCGCCAAGACCCGGGAAGCTGTGGACGAGGCGCTCGCCGCCTACCGTTTCAATGACGCCGCTGACGTGCTTTATAAGTTCATCTGGAACAAGGTTTGCGACTGGTATGTCGAGTTCTCCAAGCCCTTGTTTTACGACGGTTCTGAGGATCAAAAAGCGGAGACACGCGCCACCATGGCCTGGGTTCTCGACCAGTGCCTGATCCTCCTCCACCCCATCATGCCCTTCATCACCGAAGAGCTGTGGGGCGAGACCACAAACCGCTCCGAAATGCTCGCCGTCACCGATTGGCCGACCTACCAAGCCGCTGATCTGATTGACGAAAACGCTGACCGCGAGATCAACTGGGTGATCAATCTTATCGAGGCGATCCGCTCCGCCCGCGGCGAAATGCACGTGCCCGCTGGCCTCAAAGTCCCGCTGGTCCAGGTCGATCTCGACCCCACCGGCCAAGAGGCATGGGCCAACAACGAAGCCCTGATCCTCAAGCTCGCCCGCATCGATTCCGTCTCAAAAGGCGAGGCGCCCAAAGGCTCTGTCTCGATCCCGGTTCCCGGCGGCAATTTCGCCCTGCCCTTGGCGGATATCATTGATATCGCTGAAGAAAAGACGCGTCTCGAGAAAACTCTCGGCAAACTGCAAAAGGAAATCGGCGGCCTCAAAGGCCGGGTGAACAACCCGAAATTCGTCGCCTCCGCCCCCGAAGATGTGGTAGAAGAGGCCCGTGAAAACCTCTCCGCTCGCGAAGCGGAAGAGGAGAAACTCCTCGCCGCCTTGGAGCGTCTGAAAGAGGTCTCATGATCCGCCTGTGCTTAGCCTTGATCGCCCTCGCATCCCCCGCCTTCGCCGATGCCGACGGCCCGGATGCCTGGCAGGTGACGGGCGTGGCGGCAAACGATGTTCTGAACCTGCGGGCAGGCCCCGGAACAGAATACCCGATCAAGGGCGCCCTCCCGCCTAACGCACGGAAAGTTAAGGCAGATATCTGCGTGCCGACCCTGACGGATGGCGAATATTTCGCCCTCTCCGAGAAGGACAAGGACGCCATCGCAGGCCTCCAACGCTGGTGCCATGTGACCGGGGCGGAAGGCCAGCGCGGCTGGGCAAACATGCGCTACATGGCGGAAGACCCCTGATGCCGGACAAGTTCAGCAAACTCGTCGAACAGCAGGTCGCCAAGGCCCGCGCCGAGGGGCAGTTGGACGATCTTGAGGGCGAGGGTGAACGCCTGCCCGACCACCCCGAGGAAGCCTATATCGACGCTGGCACTGCCGCCGGTCACCGCATCATGGCGCAGGCGGGTGTGGTCCCCGAAGAGATCGAGTTGAAACGCCAACTCGACGCGGCGTTGGATGACCTCTCAAAGGCCACGGAGGAAACGAAGAAAGCCGCAATGGCCAAGGTCGCTGATCTCGAAATGCGCCTCTCCATCGCCCGGGATGCGCGGCGCAAGTTCTTCAAATAGTTACTTTTTCATAGCTCGCGCGATTGCCGCCATCTGATCCGGCTTGCCGATCAAACCGACCTGCTCTGTCGCCTCGGCTATCAAAACCTCCGCCCGATCTGCCGTTTCCGCCGTGCCAATCAACCGCTTGGCCGCCCGGATCGCCGAAGGGCTTTGCCCGGCAATCACCTGCGCCAATTCCATGGCGCGCGCGAGCGGGTCATCCGCCATCTCGGTCACCAGACCAGCATCCAAAGCGTCGCCCGCGTCCAGCACCTCGGCCGTATAGATCAAGCGCCGCATCACATCACTGCGCACAAGCTGCGGCAACAGGACCATCCCGCCCATATCCGGGATCAGACCCCATTTCATCTCCATGATCGACAGCTTCGCATCGGGAGCAGCCACGCGGATATCCGCCCCGAGCGCCAATTGCATCCCGGCTCCAAAACAGACCCCATGGATCGCGGCGATGACCGGCACGTCCAAATCGCGCCACGCCAGCGAAAATTCCTGAAACCGGTTGGCATCGCCATGGGAGCGTTTCAGCACCAATTCGTCCATGTCCTGGCCCATCACACTTGAGAGCGAAACGATGTCGATCCCGGCGCAAAAGCCGCGCCCTTCGCCAGACAGAACAACGCAATCAATCTCCGCCTCACGCAGGGCATGCGCGGCTTCGATCACTTCGTCGAGCATCTCCAGACTGATCGCGTTCAGCTTGTCAGGCCGCGCCAGCGTCACATGGGCAATTCGGTCGGTAATCTCGGAGTGAACGTGGGTCATAGACCGACGCTAGGCCGCCGTACTGCGCGACGCCAGCGTTACCTCACGATACGCTCCACCGCACGCATCATGCCCAAGCCCTTGTCATAGACCAGTTCCAGCACAACCCGGGGTTTGCGGGTGAGCGTCACACCCACGCCTCTCAGCCCCACAGCAGCGGCGCCACTTGCCAGAAATCCACGTCTCGTCAGTGCCATAGCTCTCATATGGACACTCGGCCCTCTTGCGCCCAGGGGAAATTGGCGGCCTTATTACCCTATGAGCAAACCTCGCCTGACACCGCTTGCCAAAAGTCTGCCTGCCTCCGTGCCCTTCGTCGGCCCCGAAGCGCAGGAACGCGCCCTTGGGGCACCGTTCGATGTACGCCTCGGCGCAAATGAGAGCGTTTTTGGCCCCTCACCAAGGGTCATTGAGGCAATGTCGAAGGCAGCGGGCGAGACTTGGATGTATGGCGACCCCGAAAACCATGATCTGATCCAGGCGCTTGCCGCGCATCACGAGGTCAGCCCGAAAAACGTTATGGTCGGCGAAGGGATCGACGGGCTTCTGGGCTACACGGTTCGGCTTTTTGCCGGTCCGGGCGATGCCGTGGTGACCTCTGAGGGCGCCTATCCGACCTTCAACTATCACGTCGCAGGCTATGGGGCCGAACTTCACAAGGTGCCTTACAAGGACGACCATGAAGATCCGGACGCGCTGCTTGCCAAAGCGCGGGAAACCGGCGCGAAGCTGATCTATCTGGCCAATCCCGACAATCCGATGGGCACCTGGCTGTCCCGCGATGTGATCCATCGGATGATTGCCGATCTGCCGGAAGGTGCGCTTCTGATCCTCGACGAAGCCTATCTCGACACGGCTCCGGATGGTGCCATTCCGGAGATTAGTGTCGATACACCGAATATCCTGAGAATGCGCACGTTTTCAAAAGCTTACGGTATGGCTGGCGCCCGTGTGGGCTATGTGATCGGGTCGGAGGAGAACATCACGGCGTTCAACAAAGTGCGCAATCACTTCGGCATGAACCGGGTCAGTCAAGCCGGCGCGTTGGCAGCACTCGCCGACCAGGCCTACTTGAAAGATGTTCTCGCGCGGATTGCCGATGCGCGGGAGAGGATCGCGGAGATTGCGCGAGAAAACGGTCTCGAACCTCTGACATCTGCCACCAATTTCGTGACCATCGATTGCGGGTCTGAGGGAGATTTCGCACGCGAGGTGCTGGCAAATCTCATCGACCTCGGCGTGTTTGTGCGCATGCCATTTGTAGCGCCGCAGGATCGCTGTATCCGCATCAGTTGCGGCCCTCCGGAGCATCTAGCAGTGTTCGCTAACGCCTTGCCCAAGGCTTTGGAGAAGGTGCGCACGCAGTCGTAACTTTCCTTTCATCAGTTTTCGGCTAGGTTCACTATCAGAGCCTCGGAGGACACCCCCGTGCAAAACCGTCGCTACAGCGAAGCGCCCAACTACACTCAAGCCTTTCTTTGGATGGCGGGCCTGTCGCTTTTCATTGTTCTTTTCGCACTCTGGGCGGCCTTTGGATATGTCGTCTCGTTGATTTCCGGCTACGGGTTGCATCTGCTGATCGGACGCCTGCCAAAGCGCTCTTGATCGAAAATTGGGGTTAACGCGCGCGCCTCGCGAACCCCCCTGTTCTCCATCTGATCAAAACCACCAAAACCCTGCGGGATCATTCCGCGCACATCTTGGCCGCAGCCGCGACCCCACCGGGCCCGTGGGGAATGTCCAAAGCCTGCAAACCCGCCTCAATGCTGCCAAGTGTGCCGAGCAGCATATGCGCATTGAGATGTCCCATATGTCCGACCCGGAAAAAGCCATCCGCTGCCGGATCGTCAGGCGTTGCCATTCCAAGACCGATCCCGAGCGTGACCCCTGCGCGCTCGGTCAGCCAGTTGCGCAACTGCGTCCCGAAGGGTGCGCCGATGCGCACGGATGTCACCGCATTGGAGCGATGCGCCGGATCGGACACGTTCAGCTCAATCGGACCCTCTGCGCCCCAGGCGTCAAACGCCGCCCAGACGGCGCGGGCCAGTTGCGCGTGACGCGCCCAGATTGTCTCCATCCCCTCTTCATGGACCATCATGTCGAGCGCCGTGCGCAGGCCATAGAGATGGTGGGTCGGCGCGGTGCCACACCAATATTGGTAATATTGCTCGGGATGCGCCCGCGGCACCCAATCCCAATAGCTGGAGACGCGCTCGACCTTCTGGCGTGCGACCGCCGCTTTATCGTTGAAATACACAAAACACATGCCTGGCGGGGTCATCAGCCCCTTCTGTGAACCCGCAATCACCACATCGACACCCCATGCATCCATCTGCATCTCATCGCAGCCCAGACAGGCAATGGAATCCACCAAAAGAAGCGCCGGATGCTCAACCGCATTCAGGACCTGACGCAGGGCTTGAATGTCATTTTTGACCGAGGTTGCGGTGTCCACCTGGACGGCCAGTATCGCCTTGATCTCATGCGCTTTGTCGGCGCGCAAAGTGGTTTCGACCGCGTCGAGATCAATCGGCGAGCGTTTCCCGAAATCGAGAAGCTGCGGCTCGATCCCAAGCCGCGCGGCCATATCCGCCCAGCCATGGCTGAACATACCGGTTACCGGAACCAGGACCTTATCGCCGGGGTTTAGAACATTGACGAGAGAGGCTTCCCAGGCCGCATGACCATTGCCGATATACATCGCGACATGGCCCTCGGTACGGGCCACTGCCTTCAAATCCGGCACCAGCCCCGCGGTCATATCGATCAGCTCGCCGGTATAGATGTTCGGCGCCGGGCGATGCATGGCCTGGAGCACGCGATCCGGCATGATCGAGGGGCCGGGGATCGCAAGCGTGTGGCGTCCATTGGCGAGGGTCATGAGCACTGTCCTTCTGCGCTGATCCGACCAGAGTTAGGCCGCCGCACAGATCGGGTCAATCGTCGGCCTGTGATGAGGTGCATCACCGTTTCTGATAGCTCTGTGCGAGCACCACGGGATCAGTTCCTGCGAGGTATCGGGTCAGGGTCAGGAGATTCCGCGCGCCTCGCCGCAACCAACCCTCCCGCAGGTATTTCTCCGCCCCCGTCATGGCGGTGGCGTCCAGCACGCGCAGCCGACCTTTCAGAGCGCGCGCAATCGCGACGTCTTCCATAAGCGGCTGGTCAGGATAGCCGCCAACCTCCTCATAAAGCGCGCGCGAGATCAGCAGCCCCTGATCTCCATAGGGCAGATCGAAGAGCCGCGTGCGGGCATTCGCCCAATACGCCACCAGCCGTGCCGCGAGACCTCGCGCGCGGAAACGCAATGTGAAAACCGCTGCCGTTTCAGCGCTTTGCATGTGATGGGCCACAGCACTGGCCCAGTCTTCGTGCAGATGCGTATCGGCATGCAGGAACAGAAACCACTCCGCCTTGGCCAGATCAGCACCGACAGCCAATTGCCCACCACGGCTAGGTTCTGTGGTCAACATTTCCGCACCAGCGGCCTCGGCCATCTGCCGCGTGTCATCCTCCGATCCACCATCGACAACAATCACCTCGCGAATGATCCCAACCTCAACGCCCGGCAGCAGCGCATCGAGGGTCGGCGGCAACTCGCCCGCAGCATTCAGGGTCGGAATAATGATCGAAACGCGCGGAGCCACGGGGCAAACTCACATCTGTTCTGTTCGCGCCGAAACACCTATATCAGACGGAATCGTATGACGAGTGCTTCCATCATGACCCAGCCCCGCACCATTCTGAAAGTCACCGGCAGTGATCGCATCGAGTTCCTGCAGGGGCTAATCACCAACGATATGGAGCGCTTGAGCTCCGGTCCGATTTACGCGGCTTTACTGACGCCGCAGGGGAAGTACCTATCCGATTTCTTTGTCTTGAACGATCCGACCGATCACAAGGCGATACTTATCGACACCCATGCCGATCTTGCGCCCGGTCTTTTCAAACGCCTGTCCTTCTTCAGACTGCGCGCCGATGTGACGATTGAGGAAAGCCCGCTCAAGGTGTTGCGCGGGACGGGCGAGATGCCGAAAGGTGCGGTGCGCGACCCCCGCCACAGCGATCTTGGCTGGCGTCTTTATGGCGAGACTGAGGGTCAGGATGAAACGGACTACGATTCCATTCGGGTGAAACACAATATCCCGGAGGCATTCTCCGAACTTATCCCGGATGAGACCTATATTCTCGAAGCCGGGTTTGAGCGCATCCATGGCGTTGATTTCAAGAAGGGATGTTACGTCGGGCAGGAGGTCACGGCGCGGATGAAGCACAAGACCGAACTTCGCAAGGGTTTTGTGCGGGTTGCGCTTCTGGGTCCGGTTTGTCCTGGGACCGAAATCCTGGCCGCAGGTCGCGCGGCGGGCAAGATATGCACAGTGGCTGGCAAGGAGGCGATTGCGTATTTGCGTCTCGACCGGGCCAAAAATGACCTCAGCGCTGGCGATACGATTGTGGTCTATCCTGCTTGAGTCGGCAGAAGTACCCCGCGTTTCTTACGTTCAGGTGGCTCGGCATTCACATGTGCGGCGGCCCGATATGCGCCCCAACATTCACAATTTCTCCTTAAGTTTTAGGCCTGAGTAGGATTCTATTCACCAAGCCTTCTCACAACACCAGGGCCCCCTCAGTCATCCCGCAAGCCCGCGATCCTCCGCGGCAATCCTGCGCAAGGCACCGGCTCCCTTGCGACTCCCCTGATCCCGCGTTACCCCAGAGACAAGCCAGACAGGACGCGCCATGACCGACGACCCAAAGACACTTGTCTCCACCGAATGGTTGGCAAACCACCTCTCCGACCCCGATCTGCGCGTGCTCGACGCCTCCTGGTATCTGCCGGATATGGGCCGGGACGGGCGGGCGGAATATGACCGGGGACACATCCCCGGCGCACGCTTCTTCGATATCGACGAAATATCCGACACGCGTTCCGCCCTGCCGCATATGGCTCCGCCGGTGGAGAAATTCATGTCGCGGATGCGCGCCATGGGGGTGGGCGACGGCCATCAGGTGGTGGTCTATGATGGCCACGGTATATTCTCTGCCGCGCGCGTCTGGTGGCTCTTCCGACTGATGGGCAAGACGGATGTCGCGGTGCTCGATGGTGGCTATCCGAAATGGATCGCAGAGGGGCGTCCGACCGAGGATCTGCCCCCGGTGCTGAAAGAGCGCCACATCACCGTGCAGCGCCAGGCACATATGGTGCGGGACGTGACACAAGTGGCCGCCGCCTCAAAACTTGGCGATCACACGATCCTGGATGCCCGCGGCCCTGGCCGGTTCAAGGGCGAGGAACCTGAACCGCGCGAAGGCATGCGGGCGGGGCACATCCCCGGCTCCACCAATGTGCATTACGCCACACTTCTGAACGAAGATGGCACAATGAAATCCCCCGAAGCCCTGCGCACACAGTTCGAGGTGGCAGGCGCCGACCTCACCAAACCGGTGATCACCACCTGCGGGTCCGGAGTCACCGCCGCGATCATCTCGCTGGCGCTGGCGCGGATCGGACATGACAACAACTCGCTCTATGACGGCTCCTGGGCCGAATGGGGCAAATTTGACCAACTGGCAGTGGAGACTGGCTGATGCTTGAGAAACTGGAACAACCGGCCCCCGACAAGATCATCCAGCTGATGGGGATGTTCAAAGCGGATGCGCGCGAGAACAAGGTCGATCTGGGCGTTGGCGTCTACAAGAATGCCGAAGGTCACACGCCGATCATGCGCGCGGTGAAAGAGGCCGAGCAGCAGCTTTGGCATGCGGAAACCACGAAGGTCTATACCGGGCTGGCTGGCGACGCGGGCTTTCACGACGTGATGATCGACCTGATCCTCGGCAATTCCGTCACCCGCGATCAGGTCGCCGCTGCGGCCACGCCGGGTGGCACGGGTGCTGTGCGCAATGCGCTTGAGATGATCAAGATGGCAAGCCCCGACGCCACGGTCTGGATCAGCAACCCGACCTGGCCGAACCACCCGGCCATCATCAAATATGTCGGCCTCAACATGGCTGAATATCGCTATATCGATCTCGCCACCCGCACGGTCGACTTCGGCGGCATGATGGAGGATTTGAGTGGCGCAAAACCGGGTGATGTGGTGCTGCTGCATGGCTGCTGTCACAACCCGACCGGAGCCAATCTGTCCCATGCGCAATGGCAGGAAGTGGCGGATCTGCTGACTGCCAAAGGCCTGATCCCCTTCGTGGATATCGCCTATCAGGGCTTCGGGGATGGGTTGGAGGCGGACGCGTTCGGCGTGCGGCATCTTGCGAAAACCCAACCCAACCTCGTCATCGCGGCGAGTTGCTCAAAGAATTTCGGCATCTATCGCGAGCGCACCGGGCTTCTATTGGCCATCTCGCAGAACGCTAAACAGACCGGCGCCGTGCAGGCCAATCTCGCCGCGATCAACCGGCTGAACTACTCTTTCCCGCCCGATCACGGGGCGCGGCTGGTGACGATGGTCCTGAACGATCCCGCCTTGCGCGCCGATTGGGAGGCGGAGCTGGAAGAGGTGCGCTCAGGAATGCTCACACTGCGCCAATCCCTCGCCGATGCCTTGCGCAAACGCACCAATTCCGACCGGTTCGATTTCCTTGCCGAGCATCGCGGCATGTTCTCACGCCTTGGCGCGACGCCGGAACAGGTGGCCGAGATGCGCGAGACCCACGCGATCTACATGATCGGTGACAGTCGGATGAATATCGCGGGCCTTAACCAGGCGACGATCCCGCTTCTGGCCGATGCGATTGTGGCGGTCGGGGTTTAGAGCAGAAATCGGTAAATCTGCATCACCTAACGCTACCTGAAATCAAGGATTTCAACGCGTTACGCGATGCATCATTTCGCAGATTGAACCAATTTCGCTCTAAACGAACCCCAGTTTCCGCAGCGCCCGGGAGGCTTTGTCCCGCCGCTCGGGATCGTTTGACAGCACATCCTTGTTCAGCTGTTGTACGGTAAGATGTAGGGTCTTCTTCGCGACGCGGTCACTCACAAAGTTCGGCGCTTCTTCGTCGCTCAGCCCGAGGATCACATCCGAGCTGACGCCCGCAACGTCAAAAGAGTCCATCATCTTCCCCCAATCCGGTCCCCGCGATTCGCAGGCAGAGTGTAACGTGCCGCGGCGCAGAATCCCTGATTTTCTTATCCACAGGGTTACACACAAATCCCGCGCATCGGAGACCAAACCTGGTGAGGCCCTCGGTCGGCTCCAATGAGCGCCCTCTTGTCAGCCGTTTCGGAATGCCGTAGGCAGCGCCTCGCCCCTTGAGGGCCAAGTCTCCGACCACCTTGTCAAAACGGAACAGACCCATGACACGCATTCTTCCCGGCATTCTTGCCATGGCGACCATTGTCGTCGCCTCCAACATCCTCGTGCAGTTCTTCGTCGGCGACTGGCTGACCTGGGGCGCCTTCACCTATCCCTTCGCGTTCCTAGTGACCGACATCATGAACCGCGTCTACGGGGTCGCTGCGGCGCGCAAGGTGGTGTTTGCCGGCTTCATCGTCGGGATCATCTGTTCGCTCATTGGCACGCAGGTGATGATCGATCTGGCGCCGGATTTCTCCGCGCCTGCAGTGACCTTGCGCATCGCCATCGGCTCGGGCACGGCGTTCCTGATCGCGCAATTGGTGGATGTGGCGATCTTCGACCGGCTGCGGGAGGGCTCCTGGTGGCGCGCGCCTCTGGCCTCGACGCTGATCGGATCGACGCTGGACACCACGCTCTTCTTCTTCATCGCCTTCTCTGGCGCGGCCAGCGCGGTGCTTGGCACCGACCACAACACAGAGTTCTTCAACGAGGTCGTCGCCACGCCCTTTGGCACCGATCTGACCCGCTGGATCGGCACCGCAGGCGTCGATTGGTGCGTGAAGGTTGGCATCGCGCTCATCGCTTTGATCCCCTTCCGTGTGATCGTCACGAAACTTTCACACGGGAAAGCTGCAAAAATGTCTTGAGTTATCCACAAGATGTGGCACGTTCCTAAACAACAGCAACCAAAGAAAGGAGGTGTCCATGTCTAGAGTGATTTTGGAGAGAGGTGTCGAGCAAGGCTTGGAGGGACGCAGCTAGGGGCAGCCCCCTAACGTTTACCAACAGGTCGGGTCAGACCCACTTGACCCACCTCCTAAAGAAACTCGGAAGGGTCGCGGCGCTGTTTCGCGGCCCTTTCTCATTTGATGCCTTGAAGCGTCACCCCACGAGGCGGATCGCAAGGCCGGTCAGTCCGGCACCAACTCGTTGATTGTCTCGGTCACAGCGTCCGAAACCTCTTCGGCGGCCTCGGTCACTTCCTCCGTCACCACTTCGGTGATCTCGGTCACCATGTCGCCGATGGTCAGATCGGGATCGAAGGCGCCGTTCTCCAAAAATTCCATCGTCTGCGCCACGACGAGCGGCGCGTTCATCATGAAGGTATGGGTGACCGGCAATTCGATATGATCGGCCATCCCGTCCACATGGGTACTTGCGACCGAAACCTTGCCGTCATCCGGCCCGGGAATGAGCGAGGAGTAAAACGGGTTCAGACTTTGCGTGCCAGCGATCACGCCCAGGTCAAACTGGACCGGTCCCAGTGCCAGTGGCACGCTGTCCTCGCCGGTGCCCAGTTGCAGGCCCGCCGGTCCATTCACCCAGCGAAAGGCTTCGATGTCACCCAAGCGGTCCACCAGTTCGGAGCCCTGATTGGGCGGGCCCAGCATCACGGTGCGTCCCATGCGGGGGATGTCATGTTCGGCCAGATAGGCCCTGAGCAGAATGCCGCCCATGGAATGGGTCACGAAATGCACCGTCTCGCCCGGTCCGCATTGTCCCAAAGCGCCCGGGATCGTCGCCCAGGCCAGATCGTCCACGGTATCGCTGGTCGAGGGATAGCCCGGATTGACCGTGCGAAACCCCGCCGCCTCAAGGCTCTCTTCCATCACTGTCAGCGACAGCGACGAGCGCGCCAACCCATGCAGCAGCACCACGCAATCGGCGGCGGCCACGCTGGGCATCAGCATCAATGCGGCAATCAGACGTTTCATGGCGCACATATATACATTAGAGATGACGCTTTCATCACTGACCCACATCAACCTTACGTCACATGTCCAAGCCTCCTCGTCTCGCCGTGCGCGCTGTAATCGTGAAAGATGCGCGCCTCCTGCTGGTCAACGCCTATGGCGGCGGCGTCTCGGACCTTTGGTGTGCGCCCGGCGGCGGGGTGGAGATCGGCACGTCCCTGCCCGACAATCTCACCCGCGAGGTGCATGAGGAAACCGGCCTGACCATCGCGGTCGGTGCGCCCTGTCTGGTGAACGAGTTCCACGACCCCGCTCACCGCTTCCATCAGGTCGAAATCTTCTTTCGCTGCGAGATCACCGGCGGTCATCTGACGGAGGAGTGGCGCGACCCGGAGGCCGTGGTCACGGAGCGCCGCTTCTTCTCCCCCGCCGAGTTGGAGACGATCAGATTGCGCCCAAAAAGCTTGCAAATGATCGCCTTCGACCCAAATTCAGCGCTACATTATGACCCGCTTGAACGCATTGTTAAGTAGCTCCTGTTGACAATCGCTTTGGCTCGACCACATGTATCGCCGCCAGAGCAGGTTCCATTTTATCGAGGGTATTGATGCCGGTTGTCGTCGTCGAATCTCCAGCTAAAGCTAAGACAATAAACAAATATCTGGGCTCCGATTACACGGTTCTGGCCTCCTATGGCCATGTGCGCGACCTGCCGCCTAAGGACGGTTCCGTCGATCCGGATTCGGATTTCGAGATGTTGTGGGAAGTGGATTCCGGCTCCAAAAAACATGTCAAAGCCATCGCCGATGCGCTGAAAGACGATAACGCCTTGATCCTCGCAACCGACCCCGATCGGGAAGGCGAAGCGATCTCCTGGCACCTCGAAGAGGCGCTGCGCAAACGCAAAGCGATCAAGAAGGACACGCCGGTCAGCCGCGTCGTTTTCAACGCGATCACCGAGTCTGCCGTGACCGAGGCAATGCAGAACCCGCGCCAGGTCGACCAACCCCTTGTGGACGCCTATCTCGCTCGCCGCGCGCTCGATTATCTCGTGGGCTTCAAGCTCTCGCCTGTCCTCTGGCGCCGCCTGCCCGGTGCGAAATCCGCCGGTCGTGTGCAATCCGTCTGCCTCCGCCTCATCGTCGAGCGCGAGATGGAGGTCGAGAAGTTCAAGGCGCAGGAATACTGGTCCGTCAAAGCGCTTCTCGCCACACCGCGCGGTCAGGAATATGAGGCCCGACTGACCGTTCTTGGCGGCAAGAAACTCGACAAGTTCGATATCGAGAACGAAACCGCCGCCGAACTCGCCGTCCAAGCGATCAATTCCCGCGATCTCAGTGTCAAATCGGTCGAGGCCAAGCCCGGCACCCGCAATCCCTCGCCGCCCTTCATGACCTCCACCCTCCAGCAGGAGGCGTCGCGCAAATTTGGCATGGGCGCGCGGCAGACCATGAGCACGGCCCAGCGCCTCTACGAGGCTGGCTACATCACCTATATGCGCACCGACGGCATCGACATGGCGCCCGAAGCCGTGCACGCCGCCCGCGATGCAATTAGAGACCGCTATGGTGCGGACTACGTGCCGGGCGAGCCGCGGATGTATAAAAACAAGGCCAAGAACGCGCAGGAAGCGCATGAATGCATCCGTCCCACGGACATGACGCTCGCCGCCGAAGACCTGAAGGTCACTGAGCCCGAACAGCGCAAGCTCTACGATCTGATCTGGAAACGCACGCTCGCCTCGCAAATGGCAGCCGCGCGTCTGGAACGCACCACCGTTGATGTCTCGAGCGCCGACAGCCAAGTCGTTCTGCGCGCCACTGGTCAGGTGATCCTCTTCGACGGCTTCATGCGCGTCTATGAGGAGGGCAAGGACGATCAGGTCATCGATGATGACGACAAGCGCCTGCCACAAATCGCGCAAGGCGAAGCAGCGGACAAGCGCTCCGTCACGCCGGAACAGCACTTCACCCAGCCCCCGCCCCGCTATACCGAGGCAACGCTGGTCAAGAAGATGGAGGAACTCGGCATCGGGCGGCCCTCCACCTATGCCTCTATCGTCACGACGATTCAGGACCGCGAATATGTCCGCAAGGAAAAGAACCGCCTGATCCCCGAGGATAAAGGGCGCCTCGTCACGGTCTTCCTGATCAATTTCTTCCGCCAATATGTCGGCTACGAGTTCACTGCGAACCTCGAAGAGGAACTCGACGACGTCTCCGCCGGCAACCGCAACTACAAGAACGTGCTGGGCCGGTTCTGGCAGGATTTCTCCGTCGCCATCGCCGAGGCGCTCGATCTGTCGATTACCGAGGTTCTGGAGAAGATCAACGAGGTCCTCGAACCCCACCTCTTCCCGCCCAACGAAGACGGCACTGATCCCCGTCTCTGCCCCAATTGCGGCGCCGGGCGGCTGTCGATGCGCACCGCACGTTCGGGTGGCGCCTTCATCGGCTGCTCCAACTACCCCGAGTGCCGCTATACCCGCCCGTTCGGTCCTCCGGGTGGCGACGAAGACACCGGCATCCCGCCCGAAGGCAAGATGCTCGGCGTGGATGCGGGCGACAATATCTGGATACACAAAGGTCGTTTCGGCCCCTACGTGCAGCGCGGCGAGGCCACGGAAGACAACAAGAAACCGCCCCGTCAGTCGGTGCCAAAAGATTGGCCCGAGCCCGGCTTCCCGCTGGAAGAGATCAATCTCGATCACGCGCTGAAACTTCTGACCCTGCCGCGTCTCATCGGTCAGCACCCGGAAGATGGCGTGAATGTCTGGGCCAATATCGGGCGCTACGGTCCTTACATCAAACACGCCGAGAGCACGTCCGAGCGTGGCGGCACCAACGCCAATCTCGACAGTATGGACGAGGTCTTCACCGTCGGTATGAACCGCGCCGTGGAACTGCTTGCTCAGAAAATCGCCAGCCGTGGCGGGCGTGGGGCAACCGCAAAACCGCTTAAGGAACTGGGCGACCATCCCCAAAGCGGCGGCCCCGTGAGCGTGATGGAGGGTCGCTACGGCCCCTACGTGAAATGGGAAAAGGTTAACGCCACGTTACCAAAAGGCACTGAGCCTGAGAGCGTGACCATGGAGATGGCCATCGAACTCATCGCCGAACGCGCCGCCAAAAAGGGCAAAGGCCGCAAAAGAGCCAGGAAAAACGCGTGATCAAGGGGCTTCTGACCCTTGTGGCGATTTTCCTTCTGCTCGTCGGCCTGCTCGTCTTCGCCAAAACCCGCCCCGCAAATAGCGCCACGCCTGTGGTGCTTTTGCATCACGGATAAGCTCAGGTCTCCGCGATAGGAGCCTGCGCCGCGCTCGACGTCTGAGCGGCGGCGATCCCGTAAAGAACGCGATGGCGGATTTTGTGGTTCGTTCCGGATGGAACTTTTGCCCCGCCGCGCGTGCCTCACGCACCGCCACCCCGTAAGCAGCTTCGTCGTCCCAAAGCGATGTCAGAGCGTTCCACCACCGCGTGACCGTCTCCGGATCAGGAAACTGGAACGGGTCGGACCTGCAAACGGCGGGGATATCAAGGAGCCTGCCAGCCCCGTTCAGGGCCTCCGGCAACCCGCCATGGGTGCTGGCCAGAACCGGCACGCCGGACAAATGCGCCTCGACCGCCGCGCGGCCAAATCCTTCGCGCCAATAGGACGGCATCAGCAGCATAGAGGTCCGGGCATAGATGCTGGCCATATCCCGCTGCACCGGCAGCAGGTGGACATTCGGCAGAGACGTCAGATCGACGGAAGCCTGCCGCAGCACATCGCGCGTCATCAGACCTTCGAGCACCAGAAACCTCATATCTGGCCGGTCCTGAGCCGCCCTCCGCGCCAGTTCGATCAACAAAGTCAGACCCTTCTGGGGCACAGGGTTGATCAGGGTGACATAGCCGCGACGCCGCTCGGCATCTGACCTGCTGTCGCCCGGACCGGGCTCGGCCACAAACCGATCGGGTGCTATGATCGGGTGCACAACGTCCACGGGGCCTGAGAGGCGCGCGCCGTAATGCGCGGCAAGAAATTGCGAGGGACAGATCGCGCGATCGCCGGAGTGAAACCAGTCGCTCCCGGGGATTTCCGCGTTGCCGAGATAGAAAACCACCTGTGCTCCGGTCGCGCGGATGGCCGCATGCAGGTGCCTGGCATGCGATCCGGTCCCATAGGTGATGACGATGTCAGGGGTCCGCGCCGCGAGAAAAGCCCGGCAAGCTTGTTGCATCCGACGGCACTCCTCGCCGGTCAACGCGTATTTGCGCGAGCTTTCTGTGCGCATCACGAAATGCCGGACCTGGGAGCGCGTCACCTGAACGATTCCGTTGCGATCTGCGGTCATTGTGCTTCCGGTTTGCGCGATCCGGTCCTCCAACACGACCTCGCTATTGGTATCGAACAGGGCGGCGGAGAAACTCGTGGCCTCAGCCCCATGTCGCGCAAGGGCCTCCAGGATCGCATGGATCGAATGTGCAATCCCGCTGGCATCATCAAGCAGGCATTTCGATCCGATATAGGCGATCCGCAGACCGCGCCCGAACCGGCCATTTGGTTGGGCGGCGGGCGCAGTCAATTGCGTTTGGTTGTCCACGATTTCGAGCTGTCAGAGCGTGAGGTCGAATTCCAGAAAGGCCGGCTCACCGGGTTCGACATAGTAGTCCTTGGACGACTCGATTGATGCGCCGATAACGTGGCTCGGCACTGGTCCCAAAAGGAGTGACGCGAGATCGTTGGAAACATCCAGCACTAGGGAACCATCATCGGTTTCGAAGACGAAGTCGTCGAAGGCGAGGACTTGTAAGGCGTCGCCTTTCGGTTGCGGTTCGGGATCACGCTGCAGATCGAGCTCGTCGATCATATCATCGCCGGACCCGCCAAATACGTCGGGGTTGGTGTTCGCATCAAATTTCAAAGCTGTTGGCATTTTTCTCTCCTATGGTTTTGGCAACTCCATGCCGTGTGCAGGTGGATCGGGAGTTGCCGGCTGTTTGGATGCAGGGATCACGCGCTCGTGAAGCCCCGCATGTCCGGTGTGACAGGCGAGGCGCTGGCCGCGTCCTCGCCTGACGCAGTCACCCGATGGACTCGATTACGCGTTTCAGGACACTCGGCGGGAACTTCCGCGGGTCCTCCAAACGGGTCGTGCCGTCCGGTCCAAGAAGGCTGCCGGGTCCATCTATTTGCAAGGGCACGCACAGGCCGTCGATCGACGAGACAACGATCACCACGCTCGCCTTTTCGACGGCGATGAAGCAATGCGGGTCATGCGGATCGACGATCAGGAACGGACGCACATAGATCTCGAGCGGGTCTGTGTCGCGGAATTTTGCATCCGCGAAGGGGATACAGACACAATCGTCAGGGCAGGTGCCGCGCACGCTTTCAGCCGCAGCTTTCAGGCGCTGTTCGGCCAGGCGGATCAGTTTCTTCTGCTGAGCTGGCGAGCAGGTCGCGCCGAAGCTGAATTCAATCACCCGCGCCTCTTTGACGGACACGATGGTGATGCGGCACTCGTTGCCAACACAGGCCCAAGGGTCCAAATCGGGGCCCGGCAGGGGTATCAGATCAGGTGGGTTAGAATTGCTACACATATCTCTCTCCTTTCAATGAAATCGGCGCACCCTCTTGGCGACGCCAACCATGGAATCGGAGAGACAGCAGCGATTGGATGCAGGCGGTTGCGAGATTTCCCGCAAAATCGGCCGTTTTCACCAAGTCGTGAACATTTCATCCAAATCGATGTCTCGGACCGAACTGGAAGTGTTCACGATTTCTTGAGGAGATGACCCCATGCCCCGTTGTTTTCGATCCGATCCTGACCATCCGGCGCCTCGACTGTGAGAACCTGCTTTGAGGGACAGGCCTTGCCCTCTTCCCGCCAGGTGTCGCCCACCGCGCGGGATTTCTCGCGCGGGCATTCCGTGTTACATGAGACATTCGGAGTGGAGACTGGCCTCTTGCTGGATGACGAGAAGCTCGCTGGGTTAATCACGCGCACGGCAGAGGGTGACCGCGAGGCTTTCAGGTCGCTCTACGATCAGACCAGCGGCTGGATGTTGGCCATCTCGATGAAGATACTGCGCCGTCGCGACCTGGCCGAAGAAGCCATTCAGGACGCCTTCGTGTCGATCTGGAAACAGGCAGAGCGTTACGACAGGACATCCGGATCGCCGCGCGGCTGGATGGCGACGATCACGCGACGGCGGGCCATAGATCGGTTGCGGGCGAGCCCCTGGTTGGCACGCGAAAACTCGGAGATACCGGATGCCGCCGGGATCATCGCGCGCCTGCCCGAACGGCTCGCGTTGCGGCAATGCCTTGAGCGACTGGACGCGCGCACCCGACACTCGATCTGTCTTGCTTATCTGTACGGCCTGTCACATAGCGAGTTGAGCGAGAAGACGGGGCTCCCGCTCGGCACGATCAAGTCGCGCTTGCGGCGGGGCTTAATGTCTTTGAAGGAGTGCCTGGAAGAATGAGTAAAAAGAAACCCCATCTGGCCGACCTTCTGTTTGATGGCAGTTCCGACGACGACATGTCGCCGGACCTGTTGGCGATGGAAACCAGGCTGGCGGCGCTGCATGGCGATGCGGCTGAGACACCCTCGCCTGATCTGTGGGACCGGATCGAGACGCGCATCGACCGCGATGCCTCCGCTCCGGGAACCGAGACCATCCCGCTCGAAGAAGGCGTCTGGGAAATCCTGACCGAAGGGATCGAACGCAAGGTGGTGCAAATCGACAGCGCCGCCGGGTTGCAGAGTTACTTCATCCGCATGCGATCCGGTGCCGTCTTTCCGATCCATCAACATGACGCCGACGAGCACTGCGTGATCCTGGACGGAGAACTCGAGATCGGCGGTCATGTGCACGGGCCCGGCACGTTTCATCTGGCCAGAAGCGGGCAACCGCATGTTCCCATCACCGCAAGAAGCGACGCGCTTTTCTTCATCCGCGGCGCCATCTGACAAAGCGATTTGGGCAGAGCGGTGATGCCGTTATGCACAGCGAAGGGGCATGTCTGACCCTGGCTCGACCGCTAAATCGGCCCAAGACAGCTCCGGTTGATGCCAAAAGTCTGGCCGGCAGCGCCGGTGCCGGAATCCAGGGGCGCGGCTGCGAGACTGAGGTCGATCCTGACCGAGATAACGTGCATGGCTTGAATTTCCCCGGCAACTGCCCGACATGGAGGGAAGATCACCAAAGGACCCTTCATGGACCTCAAAAGCCCCGAGACGCTCGACTTTCTCCTGCGCCGCCGTTCCCGCCCAGCCAAAACCCTCACCGGTCCCGCGCCTGATGCGGAGACCGTGAAAACGCTGATCACTGCCGCGGCCCGCACACCCGATCACGGCAAGCTGGAGCCCTGGCGGTTTCTGGTGCTGGAGCGCGCCGCGCTGGACCGGCTTGCCGCCCTCGCACAGACCCGTGGAGAGGCCCTGAACCACGACCCGGACAAACTGGCAAAGATCATTGCCATGTTTGCCGATGCACCACTTGCCGTCGCCGTGATCAGCTCGCCCAAACCGTCGGAGAAGATCCCCGAGATGGAGCAGACCCTTTCCGCCGGTGCTGTGTGCCTGGCGCTTCTCAACGCCGCGTTGGCGAGCGGCTGGGGCGCCAATTGGCTCACCGGCTGGACGGCGTTTGACCGTCCGTTCCTGACCGAGGGGCTCGCGCTTGAGGCCCATGAATTCGTCGCCGGGTTCATCGTGCTCGGCACCGAGACGGCCACCCCACCGGACCGCCCGCGTCCCGACACCGAGGCCCTTACCACATGGGTGACCGCATGATCAGCGACGCGCTGAAAGCTATCGGTCAGATCGGCGATCCGCCCTTCCTGCGGGTCCTCGGGCTCGGCGTCGGCCTGACCATTGCGCTGCTCTTTGCCTTCACCGTTGCCTTCGCCTGGACGGTGGGTCTGATCGTGCCGGACGCCTTCACGATCCCCTGGCTGGGCGAGATCACCTGGATCGACAATGCGCTCTCCTTCGCGGTGGTGCCCTTGATGATGGTGCTGTCGGTCTTTCTGATGGTGCCCGTCGCCTCTGCTTTCACCGGCCTGTTTCTCGATCAGGTCGTCGATGCGGTGGAGGCGAAACACTACCCGTCCGCACCCGCTGTCTCGCCGCTCTCGCTGTCCGAAAACCTCACCGAGAGCTTACGGTTTCTGGGCGTGCTGATCGTCGCCAACCTTGTCGCTCTGATCCTCTACATCACCCCGCTCGCGCCCTTCGTGTTCTGGGGTCTCAACGGGTTCCTGCTCGGTCGGGAATACGCCACGCTTGTCGCGCAACGCCGCTTGGGCAATGCAGGCGCGCGGGATTTCCGAGGCGCCAATCGCTGGCAAATCTGGGGTTTAGGCATACTGATGGCCGTGCCGCTGACCGTTCCGATTGTGAACCTGCTGGTCCCTGTGATCGGCGTCGCGGCTTTTACCCATCTCTACCACCGCTTGAGCTAGGCATGACGCTCTGATCTGCCCCTGACGCTCAATTTTCTTAAGAGTGCCGCCACTCAACTAAAAATTTTAGACGTAGGACCCCAACACCTTGTGGCCGGGTGGAGCAAAGCGTTTGGAAACCACAAGACATATGGTTAACCAGTTTAAAAATTTTAAACTCGTTAACCTGCCTTTAACTCGTTTTGACCCCACGGCGAGGCCACCCATCAGGGTGGATGAGCGCATCAGCTCCCGGGTCCAAATCGTGAGTAAAGATCGAAATTGTCTACGCTCAGCACACCGTAGATGATCCCCAGACAGATCGGCACCCACAGGCAAAACGCGACGATCGTGGTGATCCAGAACTTGCGCCGCATCTGTGGATTGGACGGGGCGCTGGCCGGCGTGCCGGGCACCACATCTCCCACATCGCCCTGGCTCTGGTTTCGCAAGGGCAGCACCACGAAGAGCACCAAGAACCAAAGCACTGCAAAAACAACGAGGGCCGAGGTCACCGCCATCAGGCTTGCTCCAACTCGACCAGGGTGCCGGTGAAATCCTTGGGGTGCAGAAACAGCACCGGCTTGCCATGGGCGCCGATCTTCGGCTCACCATCGCCCAGAACCCGCGCGCCCTGGGCTTTCAACTGATCCCGCGCGACCAGAATATCATCCACCTCATAGCAGATGTGATGGATGCCACCGGACGGGTTCTTGTCCAGAAACCCCTGGATCGGAGAGTTCTCCCCCAGAGGATAAAGCAGCTCGATCTTCGTGTTCGGCAACTCGATGAACACCACAGTCACCCCGTGATCAGGCTCGTCCTGCGGCGCGCCAACATTTGCCCCCAGAGTATCGCGATATTGCGCGCTGGCCGCGTCCAGATCCGGCACTGCGATGGCCACGTGGTTCAACCGTCCGATCATCTTTCTCATCCTTCGCTGTCAGGCTGGCGCTCTTATGCCCCTGACATAGGGCGGCCACAAGCCGGGCACAGCCGCGCCCCATGGCCGCAGGGCTTTACCTTTCGTTAGGCAGAATTGACGACACTGAGTCGCGAGACAAGACGACTCACGCTGCTGGAGATCTTGATATGCCAACGCCACATACCCCGATTGACCTCGGTCTCGGACCGCTTCCCTTTCAGGCCACCCCGAACCGTCCGCTGCTTGGACTAACGGTCCTCGTCGTGGAAGACAGCCGCTTTGCCTCCGAGGCGATCCGCCTCCTCTGCATCCGCTCCGGGGCGCGCATCCGCCGCGCGGACAGTCTGCAAGCAGCGCATCGGCACCTGCGGGTCTATCGCCCGTCGGTCGCGATCATCGATCTGGGCCTGCCTGACGGTTCCGGCCTCGACCTCATCAAGGCTCTGACCCAGGGAGACGAGACCGGCAGACCCATCATCATCGCCACCAGCGGCGCCGATGGCGAGGGCCTCGTCGAGGCCGCGCTCACAGCCGGGGCCGACGATTTCCTCGCCAAACCTATCGAGGGCGTCGGCCAGTTTCAGGAGATGATCCTGAAACATCTCCCCGAAGAGCTGCGCCCGCGCGGTCTGCGCAGCATCAGCAATGAGGGCGTCGACCCGGATGATTTCGCGCTGGCCGAAGATCTCGCGCATATCGAGGAACTTCTGACCAAGGACACCAAAACGCTCGGCTATATCACGCCCTTCCTGCAGGGCCTCGCCCGGCTTTCCGGGGATCGGGAGTTGCGGGGCGCGGCGGATGTGCTGAACGCGGTGCAAAAATCGGGCGGCGATCTCGATGATGCGATCCGCGATGTGCGCCGGATTATCAAGGCCCGCGTCTCGGTGATGGAGCCGGTCTAAAGCGCCGGATCGGACCCCGGGCGCACCAGACGCGTCAAATCCGACAGGCGTTCGATCTGACGGCCTTCGGCGTCGAAATTCTCCGGCCTGAGCCAGGCCTCAAACGCTTCTTTCAACGCCGGCCATTCGGCATCGATCACAGCAAACCACGCGGTGTCGCGATTGCGACCCTTATAGACAGTGGCTTGCCGAAACACGCCCTCATAGCTCAGCCCCAGCCGTTGCGCGGCGCGGCGTGACCCCAAATTCAATGCATCGCATTTCCACTCAAACCGCCGGTAGCCTGCATCAAAGGCCCAGCCCATCATCAGATAGAGCGCCTCGGTCGCCACCCGCGTGCCCTGCAACTCTTTCGCCAGGTTGATATGCCCCACTTCGATGGAGCCACTCTCCGGCGCGATCCGCAGATAACTCGCGACACCACCGAAATGCCCGGTGCCGCGGTCCTTGATCGCATAAAACCGCGGATCGTCGCCGCTGGTGATATCCCGCACCCAGCGGTGATAACTCGCCGCGGAGGTGAAGGGCCCATAAGGCAGATAATCCCAAATCGCATCATCGGCACTGTTGGCACAGTGGAGATCCGCCGCATGGGCATCGGCATTCAAAAGCTCAAGCCGCGCATACCGCCCATCGAGAGCCGCAAAGCTGGGCCGCTCCGGCGGCGCCCATCCCGGCACCGGCACCCCAAAGGTTTTCTCATCACTCATCACATCAAACCCGGCCAACTGCTCACGCGCTTTTCGCCAAAGAACAGAGAATTGCCGCGATTGTCGACTAAAATTGGCCCGAAAAGACCCGGTCGATACCGGGTTTGTGGCGCATTCCTGCCTTGTTTCACCGCGATATTGACCTCAACGCGGGCCACTGGCTTGCCACGTAACGATGACATGAGGAGATGACAATGCTGAACGCGATCAAGACTTTTGCCAAGTCCGAAGACGGTGCCTCCGTGGTCGATATGACCATGTTGATGGCCGCTCTGACCGGTCTGGCGCTTGCTGTGACCACGCAAGTCGCGGGTGGTCTGGAAGACCTGTCCGGCGATGTCGAGGCGACCGTCGCCGCGCAGGACGCAGGCG
Source organism: Paracoccaceae bacterium (assembly GCA_028284705.1). GTDB lineage: Bacteria > Pseudomonadota > Alphaproteobacteria > Rhodobacterales > Rhodobacteraceae > Litoreibacter. The sequence goes on from JANQRE010000001.1 coordinate 91,187, forward strand.
CCGCCTGGTAAGCCTGCCTCAGGCCAGCAGTCCGGGGTCACGCCCCAGATCAAGGCCCGGGAAGACACGGGTTTGCAAACTGGCCGCATCGCTGCCGAAGAGCCCCGCCATCAACCAGGCGGGATACGCTCTGACATCTCCCGTCGGCATCAGATCGCGCCGCCCGTAAAGCGCCGCTTCGTCTAGTCCGGGCCATTTGCCAAAGACCTGACCGCCACGAATGGCCCCACCGGCCATCACCATCGCGCCCGCTGTACCATGATCGGTGCCGCGGGTTCCGTTTTCCCGCGCCGTGCGCCCAAACTCCGTCACCGCCACAATCGCTGTGCGATCCCAATGCGGGCCCAGATGCCCTTTCAGCGTCAGGATCGCTTGCGAAAGCCCGTCCAAAGCCCGCCGAATGCCACGCTCCTGCCCACGATGCGTGTCCCATCCGCCGATGGAAAACGCTGCGATCCGGGCATCTTCCGCCAGCCGGCGACCAGCGAAATCCGCCAGAACCGCCGCCTGTCCAGCCTGCTGCTGCGCGCGAATAAGTTCGCGCATCTCGTCTTTCGAGAGGCCAAAGCTGTCGCCACTGGCCACGCCGAGGCTTTCGGCGATCTCAATCGCCTCGACGCTGGTGTCCCGAAACAGGGGATCATCATGGTAAATCTGATCCAGCAGCAGTCGCGCCTGCGGCGACATGTCGAGCCGCGCATCGGGCGACCAGGAGTTGACCGGCGCAGGCCCTGAGACGATCTTCATCTCTTCGCGACCCACCGCAAAAGCGGTCTCCGAACTCGCGTTCGGCATGATCTGTAAAAGCCGGTTCAGCCAGCCGTCGCGCACCGACGAAATCGGCACATCCATGCCAGTCCCTGCCTCCAGCATATCCTGCCCGTCAAAATGCGAGCGCTTGTCGCGATAGGGGGTGGAAACGGCTTGGGCAAAGCCCAGATGCCCATCGCGCCACAGCCCTTGTAGTGGTGCAAGTGCCGGGTGCATCCCGTAAAACCCATCGAGATCGAAGCTCTCATCGCGCGCACGGGAGGCCAGCCTCGGACGGTATTGCCCAAGCATCGGATCGCCCAAAGGCCGCACCACGTCGAGCCCATCCATCGCGCCGCGCAGGATGATCACCACCAGCCGGTTCTCGCCCGGGGCAGCGGCCAGCGTAACAGGTGTGATCAGCGGGCTCGCAGCCAGCGAACAGCCCAGCGCCGAGGCGCCGCGCAGGAAGTTGCGTCTGCTCAGATCACCCATTCCTCACCTCCTCTGGAACGCTGGCGAGGCGAGGACCAATCCGATCCCCTCCCGCCGCGTCTCCGCTGATTTCGCTGCGAAAGCGAGACGTTCATCCGCCAATTCGCCCAATGCCGTGTCGAGAAATGTGCGCGGATCGGGCAGGCCGCGGAACACCACCGACGGTGCTGACATCGCCCATTGCAACCGCGCCGCGAGGCCTTGCGGCGTGATCCAGGCTTCCGCCTCTTCCGGCCAGCCATCCGGGCCACCCGGGCGCAACCAGGGCTGGCCCATCGCCGCCAAAGGTCCGCCCAGATAAGCGGTCAGCTTGCGGCGATTGTAGCGCTCAAACACCGCGGGCGGAGCCGCCAGCGCGCGCATCGTCGAGGTCATGAAATCGATCGGCTGCTTCACTTTCGCCCCGAAGGACGCCCAGCTTGCCGGGTGCTCCAGCATCGCCCGATAGACCTCCGCCAGATCGCCATCGGTTGCTAGAAACCGGTCCCGCATCGCAGCAACAAGCGCCGGATCGGGGTCATCCGCCACAAAATGGGTCGCCAGTTTCTGGGCAATATGCGCCGCTGTCGCCTCATGGGTCGCGAGGAATTTCAGGGCGGCGTGAATGTCGCCGATATTCGGCCCGCCGCCGCCGAAAGAGCGTCCCAACACCGTCTCCGCCCCCGGCTCGACAATGCGCGGGCGGAAGGTAAACCCGTTTTTCAGATTGGCCGACAACCCGGTCAGAAGCTCCGCCATCTGCCGCACATCGGTCTGGCTATAGGCCGCGCCCACGCCCACGGTGTGCAGCTCCAACAGCTCCCGCGCGAGGTTTTCGTTCAGACCCCGCTTGCCGCCGCGCCCGAACTGCGAGTTCGGCCCGATGGAGGAGGTCTGATCGAGGTAATTCAGCATCATCGGATGGGTGACCACGGCGACCAGCATGTCTTCAAACCGCCCCGCCACATGCGGTCGGATCGCCTCTTCGACATAATGCGGCACCGCAAAGCGGGTCAGCGCATCCTTGCCCACCACGGTGAAATGATCCGCCCAGAACCGCGCCAGCCGTTCGCGAAACCCGTCCTGAGTGGTGATCGAGCGGCCCAGACCGGCGGCAAAGCTCTTCAACAACTCGCGATTATATTCCCCGCGCGCCTTGCGAAAGATGTCCTGAAGCTTCTCCGCATCCGGCCCATCGCGCCCGCGCCGGTAGTTCCGGCGCAGCTCGGCGACCTCCTGCATTTTCGAGCGCAAACTGTCGAATTTAGGGATCGGGAACGCCGCTGCCGCGCGATCCGGGCCCCGCAATCCGGCCATGACCGCTTCAACAGAGGTCGGCGGCGCCACATCCGGCGACAACCCTTCCCCGAACCGTATCGCGGCAATGTCAGGTCGAAAGCTCATGATCTCTCACACGTGTCACCAAAGGATTTCCGTCGCGCGCCATGAGACTATCGCAATTTGGTAAAAATTTCAGCCCATTCCGGGGCGCTCAGCGGCGGTTCGCCACCGGGATTTGAGACCCTCAGAACCGGAACCCATGCGGATAGTCGTGCAGCGCGTCAAAATCCGCTTTGCCGATCTCGATCCCGCCTTGCCGGAGCAGCGCAAATCCCATCGTCAGGTGGAACAGGAAATTTGGCATACCGAACAGATGCAGAAACTCCTCGCCCTTCTGCTCCAGCTCGGCAAACCCGGCGCGGTGCTTGATGATCCGATCCCGCGCATCGTCAAAATCCGCGCGCTGAAGATCGCTCAGTTTCTCCCGCGCAAACCTGATCCGCGCCACCAACCCGTCGTGATCACGCCCGAGGTCGGGGAAGTCCGGCTCCGCTTTTCCCGCCAACGGATAGGCCACCCGCAGCGTAAACCCGGCCGCTGTGACGAACTGTTCTGCCGCGGTGAACATGTCCGGCACCAGCCGCGCTTCCAAAAGCTCCGGCTGATGGCGCGATTTCCTCACCAGCGCGTCGGCCCGGTCGAGATAGTGCAGAAACACCGGCACACTTGCGTCATAAAGCGACGCCATGGCGCTACTCCTGCGGGATGACGCGCAGACCCAGCTCCATCAACTGATCGGAGGTCGGATCGCTCGGCGCGTTCATCATCAGATCTTCGGCCCGCTGGTTCATCGGGAACAGGATCACTTCGCGGATATTCGCGGTATCGGCCAGCAGCATCACGATCCGGTCGATCCCCGCGGCACATCCCCCATGCGGCGGCGCGCCAAACTTGAACGCGTTGACCATGCCACCAAAGCGCGCGCGCACTTCCTCTTCGCCATAACCGGCCAATTCAAATGCCTTGAACATGATCTCCGGCTTGTGGTTCCGGATCGCGCCCGAGACCAGCTCATAGCCGTTGCACGCCAGGTCATATTGATAGCCCAGCACGTCGAGCGGATCGCCGTCCAGCGCGTCCATGCCCCCTTGCGGCATCGAGAACGGGTTATGCCCGAAATCGACGCGCCCCGTCGCATCATCCTTCTCGTAAATCGGGAAATCGACGATCCAGGCAAAGGCGAAGCGGTCGGTCTCGGTCAGCCCCAGCTCGTTGCCGATCTCGACCCGTGCCTTGCCTGCGACGCCTTCGAAATGCGCTGGCTTGCCACCCAGGAAGAACGCCGCATCCCCGACGCCCAGTCCCAGTTGCTGCCGAATAGCTTCCGTGCGTTCCGGCCCGATATTCTTGGCCAAGGGTCCGGCGGCTTCCACCTTCGTTTGCCCCCGCTCTTTCCAGAGTTCGACCTGAGCCTCAACCACTTCTCTTGTGTTATCGTGGTCGCCAAACATTGGATCACCCGGGAGAACCTCTCCGCCCGACACTTCTCGCCAGAAGATGTAGCCCATCCCGGGCAGCCCTTCTTTCTGCGCAAAGGCATTCATCCGGTCACAGAATTTCCGCGACCCACCGCCCGGCGCCGGAATGGCGCGGATTTCCGTGCCCTCTTGCTCCAAAATCTTGGCGAAGATCGCAAAGCCCGACCCGGCAAAATGCTCCGAGACCACTTGCATCTTGATCGGGTTGCGCAGGTCCGGCTTGTCGGTGCCATACCAGAGCGCGGCGTCGGCATAGGAGATTTGTGGCCACTCCCGATCGACCTTGCGACCGCCGCCGAACTCCTCGAACACGCCCGTCAGAACCGGCTGGATCGCGTCAAACACGTCCTGCTGCTCGACGAAACTCATCTCCATGTCCAACTGATAGAAATCCGTCGGTGAGCGGTCCGCCCGCGGGTCCTCATCCCGGAAACACGGCGCGATCTGGAAGTATTTGTCGAAGCCCGACACCATCAGAAGCTGTTTGAACTGCTGCGGGGCTTGCGGCAGCGCATAGAACTTGCCCGGATGCAGGCGGCTCGGCACCAGAAAGTCCCGCGCACCCTCAGGGCTCGAGGCCGTGATGATCGGCGTCTGATACTCGCGGAACCCAGAGTCCCACATGCGACGACGCATCGAGGCCACCACATCCGAGCGCAGGGTCATGTTCTTCTGCATCGCCTCGCGCCGCAGATCGAGAAAGCGATACCGCAGGCGCGTTTCTTCGGGGTATTCCTGATCGCCAAAGACCATTAGCGGCAGTTCATCCGCCGCGCCCAGCACTTCCATGTCGCGGATGAAAATCTCCACCTCTCCGGTCGGGATTTTCGGGTTCACGAGGGCTTCGTCCCGCGCTTTCACCTCGCCATCGATCCGGATGCACCATTCGGAGCGCACCTTCTCCACCTCACCAAAGACCGGCGAGTCCGGATCGGCCAGAACCTGCGTCATGCCATAGTGATCCCGCAGGTCGATGAACAGCACGCCCCCGTGGTCACGCACGCGGTGCACCCAGCCAGCCAGACGGACGGTTTCGCCGACATTCGATTTGTTCAGATCAGCACAGGTATGGCTGCGAAAAGCATGCATTTCAGGGGTCTTTCGAAAGAAAAGAAACGTCGCGCTGATACACATGCGCGAACACGGAAAGTCAAGCGTCGGTGAGGTTGACAGTCCAGAAATGGACACCACGTTAACTTTTTAGCAAAATGGGTTCCGAAATCCTGCTGGGGTAGAGTTTTTGACGATTTGGATGCGTCTACTTGACCGGGTTTTTCGCAGCTTCTTCCTGCAGGGGCGGCTGGATGTTACGTGGCCCGATGGAACCACCTCCCGCTATGGGGATGGGGTCGGCCCGCATGTTGCGACAACGCTGCATAGCGACGACCTGCCTTACGCGATGCTGCGAAACACCGACCTGGCCGTCGGGGAGGGGTTCGTCTCGGGCGATCTGGAGATCGAGAATGATGATCTCGACACGTTCTTCGAACTGGTCCTGACCAATCGCGAGGCCGGAAACAGCCTGTTCATGCGCACAACCCGGCATCTGCGGCATGTCTGGCGCAACCTGATGCTGCGCAACCCGATCGGTCAGGCGCAGCAGAATGTCGCCCATCACTATGATCTGTCGGCGGAGCTTTATGACCTCTTCCTCGATCCAGACCGGCAGTATTCCTGCGCCTATTTTGCCAAGCCGGACATGACACTGGCCGACGCGCAGCTCGCCAAAAAGCGTCATATCGCCAAGAAATTACTGCTTGAGCCAGAGATGCGCTTGCTCGATATCGGCTGCGGCTGGGGTGGGATGGCGCTGACCTTGGCCGAGGAATTCGGTGTCCACGTCACCGGCGTCACGCTCTCGAAAGAACAGCACGCCATGGCCCGCGACCGGGTCGAAGAGGCCGGTCTCACCCACAAGATCGACATCCGCCTTCAGGATTACCGCGAGGTCGAGGGCACATTTGACCGCGTCGTCTCCGTCGGCATGTTCGAACATGTGGGTCCACGCAATTACGGCGAGTATTTTTCCCAGCTGAACCGTTTGATGGGCCCCGAAGGCGTCGCACTCATCCACACCATCGCAGGCACCGGTCCGCCTCGCGTCACCAGCCCCTGGATCACCAAATATATTTTTCCCGGTGGGCACATCCCGGCACTTTCCGAGGTTGCGCATCATATCGAGCGTCACGAGTATCAGCTCACCGATCTGGAGGTTTGGCATCTGCATTACGCAGAAACGCTGAAACACTGGCATGACCGCTTCATGGCCAATGCCGATAAGGCCGAAGAGCTCTATGATGCCCGCTTCGTGCGGATGTGGCGCTACTATCTCAAAGCGGCCGAGATGACCTTCCGTTATGGCCGCCAGGTCGTCTTCCAGATGCAGTTCGCGAAGGGACACGGCGAAGTTCCGCTCACCCGCGACTACGTTTACACCTAAAAGCTTGACGCGCGCTAAGGTAAGGAATCCCTAACCTTTGCCTTTACCCCAACGGGAATTAGTGTCACGTGCCGCTATATGGGTGGGGGCCGTAGCTGCGACTGGGAACGGAACGACTGTGAAAATTTGGGAAACCGTGCTTGAGCGCCTGCTGGCCACGCTCATCAAGACAGGACAAATGACGGTCACGATGCCATCGGGCAAAACCGTCTCCATCGGACAAGGCGACCCTCAGGTTACGCTCACCATCCACGACCCGACCCTGCCCCGCAAACTGATCCTCAACCCCGAAATGGCCATGGGCGAAGGCTATATGGATGGTGGCTACACCGTCGAAGGCGACGACATCCGGGGCGTCCTGACCCTTGCCGTGCGCAACTTTTCCGCCGGTCACCTGCCGCGGTCGCAGAGAATTGCCCGCGCTCTGCGGATTGCGAAACGCAAATGGGATCAGTGGATCCCGAAAACCATCGCCCAAAGGAACGCGGTGCATCACTACGACATCTCCACGCCCTTCTACTACCTCTTCCTCGACGAGGACCGCCAATATACCTGCGCCTATTTCCGCGATCCCGGCATGACGCTGGAAGAGGCGCAAGCCGCCAAAAAGAAGCACCTCGCCGGGAAACTCCTGCTGAAACCCGGCATGCGTGTGCTTGATATCGGCTCCGGCTGGGGCGGTCTGGCGATCACTCTGGCGCAGGACTATGGCGTGCATGTCACCGGCGTCACGCTCTCGAAAGAACAACTCGACGCCGCCCGCGCGCGCGCGAAAGAGGCTGGCATCGCAGACAAGGTCGAATTCCGCCTGCAGGATTACCGCGATGTGACGGAAAAATTCGACCGCATCGTCTCCGTCGGCATGTTAGAGCATGTCGGCCAGCCGCAATACGCCACCTATTTCCGCAAGATCGAGGAAAACCTCGCCGAGGACGGCATCGCAATGGTGCATTTCATCGGTCGCACCTCGCCGCCGGGAAATCTCAGTCCCTGGTTCCAAAAGTACATTTTCCCAGGCGGCTACACGCCCGCGCTGTCCGAAGTTCTGCGCGAGGTCGAAAAGACCACGCTGGAGCAAGCCGATATCGAGGTCTGGCGCACCCATTACGACCGCACGCTCTGGGAATGGCTGCAACGCTTCGAGGCCAAGCTACCGGAAGTCCGCGCCATGGGCTATGACGAGCGCTTCATCCGCATGTGGCGCTACTACCTGATCGCCTCGGAACTGTCGCTGTCCGACATGCCCCACGTGCTCTACCACGTACAGCTCCACAAACATCAAACTACGGTCCCGATCACCCGGGACTACCTGTATGTCGATGGCGCCTCTGAACCACATTCGAGCTTCCCCGGAGGTGCCGCGCCGGAGTATGTGGAGGAGGAGAAACCTCTGAAAGCGGCCGAGTAGTGACGCAATCAAGCGGCTTAAAGGACTGGGTGCGGGCCATCTCGCGCCGCCAAAAGGCAAAGATGCGCCTAAAGCGTCCGCCGGTCGAAACCCCCTTCGGCTTCAAGATCAGCGCGCCGCGTGCGATGCAGGACGGCAGTTTCGAGCGCTCCGATGTCCGCATCATCCGACAGATCATGGACGCAAGCGATCTCTTCATCAATATCGGCGCAAATGTCGGATATTATTGCTGTTTTGCGCAGATGGCGGGTCTCCGGACCATCGCCGTCGAACCCCAGCCCAACAATGCCACCCTGCTCATGCGCAACATGCGCGCCAATCGCTGGGGCGACAATATCACGATCCTGCCCGTTGCCGTCGGCGATACACCCGGCATCGTCGATATGTATGGCGAGGGCACAGGTGCATCGCTCGTCAGAGGCTGGGCGCGCAATCCGGTCCATCTCGCGCGGCAGGTTCCGGTCGTGCGCCTCGATGACGTGGTTCCACCCCTCGATCCAGCGCAACAGACATTCATCCTCATGGATGTCGAAGGGTTCGAATTGCACGCGCTGCGCGGCGCCTCCACGCTGATCAACGCCCCGACGAAACCGATCTGGATGATCGAAATCTCTCTGTCTCGCCACCAGCCCGATGGCTCCACTTTAAGCGAGACCGCCGGCGCCACATTCGAGATCATGAAAACAGCGGGCTATGAGGCCTACGAGGTGGGCGAAACGCTCATCCCCCATGAGTGGGACGTCATCGAGGCCGCCTGTCGTGGGGAACCCACCCCCATCCAATGGCATAATTTCGTTTTCGTCGCAGCGGGCACGGATATCACAACGCTCCTGGCAGACGACTAAAACGGCCGCACCACATTGCCGGAATAGAAATACGCTCCCATCCCGACCGCAAACAGGACCACGCCCGCCACCGAATGTAGCAACACGGCTTCGGGGAAGTTCTTTCGCACCTCGTAGGACCAAGCGAAGAGCAATCCGCCGAAAAAGGTCATCGCCGCGACGACCCAACTCCAATACATCAGATGCGCAAAGCTGAAGATGCCCGCATTCAACAAAAGCGCCCCGCGCGCGGGCAGGATCGCGGCGTAGCGGCGGAAAAACAGCGGGCGGAAGACCAGTTCCTGCGGCAAGGCCGAGACCAGCGGATAGAACAGCGCGATCATCCAGATGATCGGCCAGCCATTGGCCAGTCGCGGCGGGTCCGGACCCAAAAGCTGAAATAACCGCTCCGGCGCCGTTGCGTGCAAGATCCAGTAACTCGCCACGCCGGTGACCACACCCACCGCCACCACAAGGCTCAAGTTGATCCGCGTCATGCCTTCGAAGAGCGACCGCCAGCGAAACTCCCGAGTAAAAGCCAGAAGCACCAATCCCAGCGCCGTCACCGCAAAAAGCGCCGTGAACATCATGCTGGGCGGGAAAAACACCGCGATCACCAGCGGAATGCCTACAAAGAACAGCGCAAATTCAAAGCGTTTCCAGCTCAAGAGCCATGCGCTCGGGCGGTTCTCTGTGGTCAGGTCCATGAGAGCCTAAATAAGCGCTCTCGGGCATTTCTCCACCCCTCTTTTCCAACGGGCTGAAACCCGCTTGCACGCACCCGCGCCAGCCCTTAAACCCACGACAATTTGCATGGACTTGGGGTTAGAGCCGATGCCGAAAAGAACCGATATCAATTCGATCATGATCATCGGCGCCGGCCCCATCGTCATCGGTCAAGCCTGCGAGTTCGACTATTCCGGCGCCCAGGCCTGCAAGGCGCTGCGGGAGGAGGGCTACCGCGTCATCCTCGTCAATTCGAACCCGGCCACGATCATGACCGACCCGGGCCTCGCCGACGCCACATATATCGAACCGATCACGCCGGAGATCGTCGCCAAGATCATCGAAAAAGAACGCCCCGACGCGCTTTTGCCGACCATGGGTGGCCAGACCGGCCTCAACACCTCCCTAGCCCTGGAAGAAATGGGCGTGCTTGAGAAATTTGGCGTCGAGATGATCGGTGCCAAGCGCGACGCCATCGAGATGGCCGAGGACCGCAAACTGTTCCGCGAGGCCATGGAACGGCTCGGTCTCGAAAACCCCAAAGCCACCATCGCCAACACGATGGAGGAGTGCATGGCCGCGCTCGAACATGTGGGCCTGCCTGCCATCATCCGCCCTGCCTTTACGCTGGGCGGCACCGGTGGTGGTGTCGCGTACAACCGCGAAGACTACGAAAACATTTGTAAATCCGGCCTCGATGCCTCACCGGTCAGCCAGATCCTGATCGACGAGAGCCTGCTCGGCTGGAAAGAATACGAGATGGAGGTCGTGCGCGACAAGGCCGACAACGCCATCATCGTGTGCTCCATCGAAAACGTCGATCCGATGGGCGTGCATACGGGCGACTCGATCACCGTGGCCCCGGCGCTGACCCTCACGGACAAGGAATACCAGATCATGCGCAACGGCTCGATCGCCGTGTTGCGCGAGATCGGGGTGGAGACCGGCGGCTCGAATGTACAATGGGCGATCAATCCCGCCGATGGGCGCATGGTGGTGATCGAGATGAACCCGCGCGTCTCCCGCTCCTCCGCTCTGGCCTCCAAGGCCACCGGTTTCCCGATCGCCAAGATCGCCGCGAAACTCGCGGTCGGCTACACGCTCGACGAACTGGACAACGACATCACCAAGGTCACGCCCGCCAGCTTCGAGCCGACCATCGATTATGTCGTCACCAAAATCCCGAAATTCGCCTTCGAGAAATTCCCCGGCTCCGAGCCCTTCCTCACCACCGCGATGAAATCCGTCGGCGAGGCGATGTCCATCGGTCGCACGATCCACGAGTCGATGCAAAAGGCGCTGGCCTCCATGGAATCGGGCCTCACCGGGTTTGACGAGGTCGACCTGCCTGGCATGCCCGGCGTCGATGCGGTGCAATGGCAGGACACCGAGGATGACATCATCCCGCGCATCGTGGTGGGCCGCGATGCCACCGCGCAGGAGGCCATCGACAAGACCCTCACCCGCGAGCTCGCCCAGCAGACCCCCGACCGTCTGCGCGTCATCGCCCACGCTATGCGCTTCGGCTTCACCAATGACGAGATTAACCAGATCACGAGGTTCGACCCCTGGTTCCTCGCCCGCATCCGCGAGATTGTCGCCCGCGAGGCCGAGATCGCCCGCGACGGCCTGCCGCTCACCGAGGATGCCCTCCGCGATCTCAAAATGATGGGCTTCACCGATGCCCGCCTCGCCCATCTCACCGGCCGCAACGAGGCCGATGTGCGCAAAGCCCGCCAGAACCTCGGCGTCACCGCGGTCTTCAAACGCATCGACACTTGCGCCGCCGAGTTCGAGGCCCAGACGCCCTACATGTATTCCACCTACGAGGCCCCGATGATGGGCGAGGTCGAGTGCGAGGCCCGGCCCTCAGACGCCAAAAAAGTCGTCATCCTCGGCGGCGGCCCCAACCGCATCGGCCAGGGGATCGAGTTCGACTATTGCTGCTGCCACGCCTGTTTCGCGCTCACCGATGCGGGTTACGAGACCATAATGGTCAACTGCAACCCCGAGACCGTCTCCACCGACTACGACACCTCCGACCGCCTCTATTTCGAGCCGCTCACCTTCGAGCACGTCATGGAAATCCTCCGCGTCGAGCAGCAAAACGGCGCGCTCCACGGCGTTATCGTCCAGTTCGGCGGCCAGACGCCCCTGAAACTCGCCAACGCGCTCGAAGAGGCCGGGATCCCCATCCTCGGCACCTCCCCCGACGCCATCGATCTCGCCGAAGATCGCGAGCGCTTTCAGCAACTGGTCCAGCAACTCAACCTCAAGCAGCCCAAAAACGGCATCGCCCACACCGACGCCCAGGCCATGGAGATCGCCCAGGACATCGGCTTCCCCCTCGTCATCCGCCCGTCTTACGTGCTCGGCGGTCGCGCCATGGAGATCGTGCGCGACCAGGCCCAGCTCGAACGCTATATCTCCGAGGCCGTCGTCGTCTCCGGCGACAGCCCCGTGCTGCTCGACAGCTACCTCTCGGGTGCTGTCGAACTCGATGTCGACGCGCTCTGCGACGGCACGCAAGTCCACGTCTCCGGCATCATGCAGCATATCGAGGAGGCCGGCGTGCATTCCGGCGACAGCGCCTGTTCCCTGCCCCCCTACTCTCTCAGCACGGACACGATCACCGAAATCCGCCGCCAGACCGAGGCGCTCGCAAAAGCCCTCAACGTCGTCGGCCTCATGAACGTGCAATTCGCGGTCAAGGACGCAGAAATCTACCTCATCGAGGTCAACCCGCGCGCCTCCCGCACCGTCCCCTTCGTCGCCAAGGCCGTAAACTCGCCCATCGCCTCCATCGCCGCGCAGATCATGGCCGGCGCCAAGCTCTCCGACTTCGACCTCACCGACCCGATGATCGACACCTACGCGGTGAAAGAGGCCGTGCTCCCCTTCGCCCGCTTCCCCGGCGTCGACACGATCCTCGGCCCCGAGATGCGCTCCACCGGAGAGGTCATGGGCTCCGACGCCGATTTCCACCGCGCTTTCCTCAAGGCCCAGATGGGCGCCGGTGTCGCCTTCCCCGAAGACGGCAAAGGCAAGGTCTTCCTCTCCATCCGGAACGAGGACAAGACGCCGACCATGCTCGAGGCCGCGCAAACCGTCGCGGCGCTCGGCCACAAGCTCATCGCCACGCGCGGCACCGCCAAATGGCTCTCCGAGCACGGGCTCGATTGCGAGACCGTCAACAAGGTCTATGAGGGTCGGCCGGATGTGACCGACCAGCTCAAGGACGGTCTGATTTCCCTGATCTTCAACACCACCGAGGGCGCTCAGGCCATCGAGGACAGCAAGTCCATCCGCTCCATCGCCCTCTACGACAAAATCCCCTACTACACGACCGCCGCCGGCTCCCACGCCGCGGCGCTTGCGATGAAGGCCCGGGTTGAAGGGGATGTCGGGGTTATGGCGTTGCAGGGATGATCAAATCGAGTTCATCGCTTTCTCGAGCGTCTTTGTCGTGTCAAAATCCTCGAGTTTTTGAATACACTGCTGCGCACGTTCTCGAGCAAAATTCGAAGCGTGCTGATCAGTCATCGCATTGACCGCAAGTCGAAGCACCGCTTCCCTCTCTTCATCCGTGAATTTCTCGATCTCAAAAACATAGGCCCGTTGTTCGGCTTCTGGCTTTCCAAGCATACAAGAGACAATTAGGTCAAAAACATATGGCAGCTCTGGCAGGTTCAAGTTCCGTGCGGCGTCAGCGTAATTGTTGTACCTAGCTCTTAGCTTATTCCAATCTTGAAGCAGCTTATCGTCGCTTACGCCTTCCGGATCGAAATTTGCAACAATCAGTTCTCGACCGAGCCCGACGACCATAGAAAAAACAGTCTCCTGTTTTTCAAGCATCAAATCGCCAAATCCTTGCTCCAATACGGCGACCAAATCGTTGCGTTCCGCCTGAACAAAAGCGTCTATCACACCCTCAAGTACCGGGGTGAAATCTGCGAATTGAGTATAGTGCCGATCATGTGCAAATGGCGTTATTAAATCTAAAAGCGCCTTCGCTTGACCTTCGCTAAAATGGCGATTGTCATCTATCTCTTGGGTCATCGCGCTAATCGTCAATAGCGCTCGGCTGTCACTCCAGGACCTCTTGGCTTGGCGAGTGTTCTCGGCGACAAAGCTATTCAGTGAATTCTCGATTGTCGTTTGTGCCTCTTGCACGATGGTTGGTATTTCGTTCCTGACCGTATCTTGCGCGGCCTCGATGGCCGCCAACCGCGCAGACTCCTGTAGCGAGCCTGAAAAAAGCGTCGCTACCCCGGTCAACCCAGTAACAATCAATGCACCCCCAACGGTGAGAAATACCGCATTGCGTTGCCTCATCGTCGCAGCGTTGCGGTCGATCTTTTCAATCGCGCTGTCCGCGACAGAGCTCGACAACATTTCCAAGAAAAATTGATTGTCAGACGCAAACTTGTGAAAATCTGACTTTGTCTCCGTATCGCTCATTTTCGTGCTCCACAAAAATTGATTTTGAGAACACCCTATTTTTCTTGCGTTATTCGAGCGTGAAATTAGTGTGAAGGGTTCGCGAATACGCCAGGAGTCTCACAAAGCAAGCCATCAATTTGCTGCCCCTAGGAACGTTTTTCTCGGCGACTTCAGCGCTTCTGCCGATCCGCGTCCTCTTGCCGTTGGGCTTCGCGCGCCGACTCGCAATCAGCGAGCCATAGTTTGGTGCGTGAGATCACGCACCAAACCGCAGCAAGCGTAGGGTGGGCAATTCTGCCCACCATCTTCCAAAGCGCAATCGCCGGACCGTGGGATGGCGACAGAACGGACATGCTGCAGCGGTTTATCGCGCCACGTTATAAATAGCTCAAAGCGACGCGCCAACGTCACCAAATCGCCAGCCCGTGGGGGCGGTCTGGCGATTGCGCGGCGGCTTCGCCTTGATTCCGCGCTTGGGCGCAAAGCACCAAGGCCGGATATATACCTGTGTCTACTACTCCGATATCTCACCGTCTTGAGAAACTGACAGAGACATACCGCTCATTAATTCGGACTCGCTCATGGAGCGCCCAGTTTTCACGAGCTGCTTTTCGTCAATCGTCCACCCATCAACCCAGTCTGAGCACCGGGCATCCCGAAAAACACTCACGGCGTAGCTCCAACCATGTTCTTCGGTGAATGACATGCCATTCACTACCCCGAACATGCGATCAATCTCCGCGTAGTCTTCGGTGGTACTAATGATCTGCACAACTTCGTAAAAGTCGAACATCGGGGGCGGCATTTTCTTCGACATGTGAATACCCCTCCTCTGATCGTGTCGCCATTTTCAAGCGTAACGCGGGCTTTCCACAGTTGCGAGTGCTGCACCACCCGCTTGGCCGCCTCCAACTGCCCCGTCTTGCGGGCTTCCATCTCCGCCATGACCTGCGCTTCGATCTCGCGCTCGAACTCCAACTGCGAGCGGCTTTTTCGCAGGGCCGACTCCTTCTCCTGCCGGGCCAGTGTCACGGACAAGCGCTCAAGTTCGGCATCGGCATGGTTGCGGCCCCGGTCGGCATCATCCACCCAGCGCTCGAACCGCGATGCATCGACCACCACGCCCGACAGCCGGGAATGCATATAGGCCCGCAGCACGTCGTTCATCCGGGTCAGGTAGCCGCGCCCCGTCACCCGAAAAAATTTCAGCACGTCTTCATCCACCCGCATTGTGATCTTTTTCTTCTTCGGCTGATCCGGGCGGGTCGCGATCTCCTCCCATTCATCGGGCAGGGCCTCGCTGTCGTGAAACGCCCGGTGCAGATCATATTCCAGCCGCTTGAGCACATCCGTCATCAGGTAATGCTCCAGCCGCTGGCGCTTGGTCATGTTTTCGCGGACGGTCGGTTGCTGTTCCATCTCTCACCCCGAATTCAAATCACGGGGGCGGAGACTGCCGTCAAAAGGTTAACAAAATTCGGAGGCACCGGTCGCTACACGTGTCGGGACGGATGCCATACGGATGCTGTACGGAAACCAGACGGCAATTTCTGGCCGTCGGAGAAAGGGTAATCACCCGCCGGGATGGGCGGTTTCCTCTTCCAGATGCAGTTTCATTTCGACCAGAACTTTCTGCAGCGCCAGCGTCTCCTGCAGCATCCGTTTGGCCTCATTCGCGGTGATGACGCCGTCGTCGATCGACTGGTTATATTCGCTCATCAGCATCGCAAATCTCTGCGCCAGCGCGACCACATTCGTGTTCACCGAAGAGCGTTCCTCGTTCTGGCGCTCTTCGTTGTAACTAATTGAAATCCCGTTCATTTCTGCAAGAGCAGAGGTGACATGCGGGTAGCTGGAGGCGGCCTCCAAAGCGGCCACGGCATCAATGGGCATGAAGCGGTCGGCATGTTCATCGGCATCGGAATAATAGCGCCCCAGCGTGGCCTTGGACCGCCCCGTCAGCTCGCAAGCCGGCTCCACGCCCACATCCTTCACCAGCGCTTCGGTGTGTTTCTTAAGATACCGATATTTCACGCTCATCGCATGCCCCCGTTTCGGCAGTACCCCCGTGTCATACGACAAAACTACCCCCAGTTACACCCGCAAAATACCATAAAAAACAGGGGTTTCATTACACCTCCCGCGCCTTGCAAACCTGCCGCACGAAGGATAGCAAATGGCCCATGGCCAAGCTCTATTTCCACTACTCCACGATGAATGCCGGCAAATCGACGCTGCTGTTGCAAGCGGCGCATAACTACCAGGAAATGGGCATGGAGACCTATCTTCTGACGGCCAATTTCGATGACCGCGCCGGAGAGGGACAGATCGGGTCACGCATCGGCATCGCACGCTCGGCGGACACTTACGGCAACACCACCGATCTCTATGCTATGATCGCCGCACGTCTGGACAAAGGCCCGGTGGCATGTGTCATGGTCGATGAAGCACAGTGGCTCTCGAAGACCCAAGTCTGGCAACTGGCCCGCGCGGTGGATGATTTGAGCGTGCCGGTGATGTGTTATGGGCTGAGGGTCGATTTTCGGGGCGAGTTGTTCCCCGGTTCGGCAACACTCTTGGCCTTGGCCGATGAAATGCGCGAGGTCCGAACAATCTGCCATTGCGGAAAGAAAGCGACGATGGTGATCCGCAAAGGGCCGGACGGGAAAGCACTGACCGATGGCGACCAGGTGCAGGTGGGTGGAAACGAGACGTACCTCTCACTCTGCCGGAAGCACTGGCGCGAAGCAGTCGGAGACCGCTAGACCTTGTTCGGCAGAGGTTGACCGTCGGCGAAAGCGTTAACGTTTGCGAGCGCCATGAGCCCCATTTCGGTCCGTACTTCTAGAGAGGCGGTGCCCAGATGCGGCAGAAGCGTGACGTTCTCCATGTCGATCAGCGCCTGCGGAACGGAGGGTTCAAACTCGTAGACATCAAGGCCTGCGCCGGCGAGTTGTCCGTCCTGAAGAGCCGCGATCAGTGCGGTCTCATCGACCACATCACCGCGGGAGATATTGACGAAAATCGCGTGCGGTTGCATCGCCTCGAAGACGGATTTTCCGATCAGATGATGGGTCGCGGGGCCGCCGGGTGTGGCGAGTACGACGACATCAGAGGCAGCAGCAACCTCTTCTATACTCGCCAGTTGAGTGGCGCCCTCGACGGATTTCTCGGAGCGGTTGGCAAAGACAATCTTACAGTCAAAACCAAGTCGACAACGATCTGCAATCGCTTGCCCGATCCGGCCCATCCCAATGATTCCAATGGTTTTTCCGCTGACATGAAGGCCCAACATCTGGGTCGGTTGCCAGCCGGTCCATTTGCCCGCACGGAGCAGGCGTTCGCCTTCCCCGGCACGGCGGGCGGTCATCAGGATCAGCGTCATCGCGATATCTGCCGTCGCATCCGTGACGGCGCCGGGCGTATTGGTCACGGGGATACCCTTTGCCTTCGCGGCTTCCACGTCGATGTGATTGAAGCCCACACCGAAATTCGCAATCAGGCGGCAAGTCGGGGTCTCACAGGCCGCAATTGCAGCGCCGGTGAACTGATCGCCGAGGGTCGGCAGGATCATGTCGTAGGAGGCAAGTGCCTCGGTCACTTCCGCCTCGCTCATCGCCGTGTCGGTGTCCCGCAGGGTCACGTCATAGCGCGCGCGGGCTGCCTCCATGACTGCCTCGGGCAACGCCCGGGAAATCAACAATTTCATCAGTAGAGCCTTCCCCCGACCGGTACGTCCTTGTCCGGTTTCAGGAGAACAACCTCGCCCTCCTCATCCGGCACGCCAAGAACTAGGATTTCCGACATGAATTTCCCGATCTGTCGGGGCGGAAAGTTGACGACAGCCATGACTTTGCGGCCCGGGAGCGTTTCAACATCATAGTGCTTTGTGATCTGGGCCGAGCTTTTCTTCTCCCCCAGTTCTGATCCAAAATCGACCCAGAGCTTGATCGCGGGTTTGCGCGCCTCGGGGTAAGGCTCGGCCCGCGTAATCTCGCCAACGCGGATATCGACTTTCAGGAAATCGTCGAAGCTGATCTCGCTCATGAGGCTTTTCCCAATTCCCGACCTCGGTCGGCTGCGGCTTTGACCGCACGGCGCAGCAGGGGTGGGAAACCTGTTTCCGCATCCATCAGGACCTCGAGTGCCGCCTGTGTGGTGCCATTCGGGCTGGTGACATTGATGCGCAACTGGGTCGGGTCTTCCTCGGCCTGTTCCGCCAAATGTCCGGCACCGGCGACGGTTGCCTTCGCCAGTTGCATCGCCATCGCAGCGGGCAAGCCTTCGTTCACGCCTGCAGCCGCCAGGGTTTCGATCAGGTGGAACACATAGGCCGGGCCGGAACCCGACACCGCTGTCACCGCGTCGATTTGATCTTCGCTTGTCAGCCGCACTGTTTGCCCAACGGCGCTCATCAGCGCCTCGGCAAGATCCAAATCCTCATCGCTGGCGTTGGCGTTTCCGACCAGAGCCGTGATGCCGCGCCCAACGGCAGCGGGCGTGTTCGGCATGGTGCGGATGATCCGGGCGTCTGAGCCGAAAGTCTCCTCAAAGGCCGAAATGGGGGTTCCGGCGGCGATAGAGAGGTAAATGACATCTCCGCCAAAACCCTGCAGGGTGGGCAGCGCTTCGCCCATCATCTGCGGCTTCACAGCGATAAGGATGACAGCGGGGGTGGCGGGCAAGGTGCCGTTGATCGACGCACCTTGCGCTTTCAACCAGTCGGAAGGCTTGGGGTCGATCACGTGAACCGCGCGCGCCTCGACGCCCCGTTCCAGCCAACCAGCAAGAAGGGCCGACCCCATCTTGCCGCAGCCAAGCAGGATCAGCCCTTGCGTATTAACTTTCGAAAGATCCATCACGCCCCCTTATCAGGGGCGCAGGTTATGCGCGCCCGTAGGCCTCTGCAATGGCGACTTGCATGGATTCCTCGGGGGTCCGATCGCCCCAGCAGACCAGTTGAAACGCGGGGTAAAAGCGCTCGGACGCCATGACCGCAGCGCTCAGCATCCGGTCGATCTGCTCAGGGCCCGCGCCTGCGCCGCCAGCGAGGAGTAAGCCGTAGCGATAGACCATCAACCGTTGTGCGTGCCAGTAGCTGAAGGCGCCTGCCCAACAGGTGTCGTTGGCGCGGTTCAAAACGTCGTAGAGCGCCGGAAGTTTCTCTTCCGGTGGCTCCATTTCGAAGGTCGAGACCATCCGCAGGGTCTCGTCATAGGCCGACCAGGCCAGCGTGATCGAATAGGTGCGCCACTGGCCCTCAATGGCCATGGCGATCTGGTCGTCTGCAATTCTGTCGAAGTCCCAATCGTGATGCTCAGCCAGCGTTTCGACGAGATCGATGGGGTGAAGATCCTCAGTTTCGAGGTAATGTTCTAAGTTAGACATGCCCGGCCCCTTATTTTAATCGTGTCGGGGTTTGCCTGCCCCCCAAGACACTGGGTCCCAATCAAAGGTTCGCTTTCTTACGCGCGACCCTTGCTAGATATGGTGTGCCGGATTGCGGACTCTGTAAAGGGTTATTTTGTTTAATCCACAAGAGATTGTGGTTGACAGCTCACGTTACACTACTGACCGAGATGTCCACAGGTCGCGCAATCGACGCGCCTTTTCACGGAAATGCTGCGAGTTTCGCCATAGAGACCGTCATAAATCAGCATACGGCCTCTCAACGTCTCGCCGGCACCGGTGATGGATTTGATCGCCTCGAGCGCCATCATCGAGCCGACCACACCGGGCAATGCGCCGACCACACCGGCCTCGGCACAGGATGGTGCGAGCCCGTCGGCGGCGGCTTCGGGGAACACACAAGTGTAACACGGGGCACCATTCGCCGGATCAAAGAGGCTGATCTGACCCTCCCATTGCGAGATCGCACCGGAGATCAGGGGCTTGCCAAGCGCCACGCAGGTCTCGTTCACGAGGTAGCGCGTATCGGGGTCGTCAGTGCCGTCGAGCACGAGGTCGAAGTCGTCAATCAGGTCGCGGGCGATCTCTGCATCAAGCTTGCGGTTGAAGGGGCGGACATCGACGAAAGGGTTTTGCGCCTTGATCGCTTGCTCGGCGGAGAACACCTTCGGCATGCCGATCCGGGCATCTGTGTGGATCACCTGACGCTGTAGGTTGGAACTGTCCACCACATCATGATCGATCACGCCGATTGTGCCCACGCCCATGGCGGCGAGATATTGCAGAGCGGGCGCGCCGAGGCCTCCTGCCCCGACGACCAACACCTTGGCCTGTTTGAGCCTTTTTTGACCCGGGCCACCGACCTCACGCAGCACGATATGACGGGCGTAGCGGTCGAGTTCCGCGGGTTTGAACGTGCCTTGCGGTTGGGCTGGTTCGGGTTGGGCGGCATCGTGACGGGCGCGCAACTGCCCCAGCAAGGCGCGGTAACCGAGGAAAACGGCAGCGAGCGCAGCCAAGATCAACCAGTTGGCAAGCGATCCGCCGGTCGCGTCTTTCAAGGGGTTTCCCGCTGGCAGCGTCGCCTGGAAGAACAGCACGGCAGTGAAGAGAATGATCTGCACCGAAATCAGCGCCCGCCGCGAAACACCCATATAGCGCCCGCCAAACCACAGGATCAGCGCCAGTCCGAGGACGAGGATCATCAGCCGCGTCCCGTAGAGCCGAACCCGCCCGTCCCGCGGGTTGTTTCGGACAAGGCGTCAACTAGTTGAAAGCCAGCCTGCACGACCGGCGCCACGACCATCTGCGCGATGCGGTCGCCATGGGCGATGTGGAACGTCTCCGACCCGTGGTTGATCATGATCACACCGAGCGGGCCGCGGTAGTCACTGTCGATGGTGCCGGGGGTGTTGGGTAGGCTGATCCCATGCTTCAACGCGAGGCCGGAACGAGGCCTGATCTGGACCTCAAACCCTTGCGGGATCGCTAGGGACAGACCCGTTGGCACAAGCGTGCGCGCACCGGGTGCGATCTCGATGCCGCTTTCCCTCGTCTCCGGTGGAAAATTGGCGCGCAAATCGGCGCCCGCCGCGCCGTCTGTTTCGTAAGTCGGCAAACCAAGTGAGGTGTCGGCACCATCGAGGAACCGCATCTCGATGAGAACTGTCACGACAGCGCCTCGGCGATTTTTGCAGCCAGCTTTGCGGCCACCTGATCCTTGCTAAGCCGCGGCCAAGCGTCCGCGCCTTGGTCGGAAATCACGGTTACAGCGTTCTCGGAGCCGCCCATGATCCCGGTCTCGGGGCTCACGTCATTGGCCACAATCCAGTCGCAGCCCTTGCGCTCTCGCTTCGCAGTCGCGTGGGCGATCACATCATCGGTTTCTGCGGCAAAGCCCACCACCAACCCGGGGCGTCCCTTTTTCATCTGTGACACGGTCGCGAGAATGTCGGGGTTCTCGGCGAATTTCAGTGTAGGCGCTTTGCCGCCATCCTTCTTGATCTTGCTGCCGGAGGCCTCCGCCATGCGCCAATCCGCCACCGCGGCGGCGAAGATTGCAGCATCCGCGGGCAGGCTCTTTTCGACCGCCGCCAACATCTGCTGGGCAGTCTGAACTTCGACGACTTTCACACCTTCCGGTGGCGCAACATCGGCTGGACCGGTGACGAAGGTCACATCCGCGCCAAGGGCTGACAGAGCGCGCGCGATGGCGGTGCCTTGGGCGCCGGAAGAGCGGTTCGCGATATAGCGCACAGGATCAATCGGCTCATGGGTCGGGCCAGAGGTGACGAGCACATGCTTGCCTTTTAGAGGTCCGTCCGCCAGTGCCGCTTCGATGGCGGCAACGATCGCCAAAGGTTCCGACATGCGACCGGGGCCGTATTCGCCGCAGGCCATGTCGCCCTCATCGGGACCTGTGACCAGCACACCATCGGATTTCAGGGTCTCGAGGTTCCGCTGTGTCGCCGGGTGCTCCCACATGCGCACATTCATTGCCGGTGCGATGAGCACGCGCTTGTCGGTTGCCAGAAGCAAGGTCGAAGCGAGATCGTTCGCCAAGCCACCTGCCATCTTCGCCATCAGATCGGCGGTTGCGGGGGCAACGACGACAAGGTCAGCGGCGCGGGACAGCTCGATATGGCCCATCTCGGCCTCATCGGTGAGATCAAAAAGGTCGCGATAGACCTTCTGTGCCGCCAATGCAGACACGGAGAGCGGCGCCACGAACTCCTCCGCCGCCTTGGTTAAAACCGGCACCACCTCCGCGCCGCGCTCGCGCAAACGGCGGATCAGGTCTTGTGATTTGAAAGCCGCGATACCGCCGCCGATGATCAACAAGATACGTTTGCCTGACAGCATGGGCCTCGTCCTTACGCATCAACCCTTTGACATGTAGGCAATTTAGGCCTTGGCGGCAATCAGTTGAAGGCCGCGCAAGGGTCGCCGTTCAGTGGCGTGTAGTCACCGGTGACGATCCAGTAGTCGAAGGCTGGCGTCCCCTGTCGCGACAAAATCTGGCCGACGGACGCAATTTTCACGCCCGGCTGTCCGCGCTTGAGATAGCGCGGCATACCCCAATCATTGCGCGCATGGCCATTGCCGGTGATCACCAGAACGGGACCGCCAGTCTCTTCCAGAGCCCGCAACGTCGTGCGTGCAAAGCTGGCATCGCGCAGACGTTGTGCTTCAACCATACCGGGAAGGATGTCCTCTGGCAGCGCATTGCAATGGGCCTCTGACTGCAAAGCATTTCGGGCAGTTTGTTCTTCGGGATTAAGGGTCTGATCGAGGCCGAAGAGCGCTGAATCGCCATCAAAAACCGCAGCGGCACCCTGTTTCACGGCGGCCCGGACCTCATCTCGGGGCAAGGCTGCGCCATAAATCACAGCGTCGGGTGCCGCTTCGAAAATCGGAAAATACATCGCGAAATCGGGCCAATGGGTGTCCGACCAACCCAAAGCAGCGTCCAAGGCATCAGCATCATCGCGGGGCACGCCAGCTGCACCAGCCGCTTGGTCCGGGGTCAACATCTCGAACACCAGGGCGCTCGGCGTGATCTGGCGCGCGATGGCGGCTTGGTTGTCGTGATGAGCCTGATTGTCGTGCAATTCACCGACGATCACCACGTCATAACTTCCAAGCGTACGAAACGCCGAGGGGGACAATTCCTCGGCGCTCGCGGGCAGCACGGAAAACGATGAAACCGCGCAGAGTATCAGAGTGGTGGTCTTACGCGCCCAGGAAATGATGGACTTCACTCGACTGGTTTTGCAGCGCTTTGCGCATTTTTGCGAAGGCAGCGGCCTCAAGTTGGCGTACGCGTTCTTTCGATAGGCCCAACTCGTTGCCGAGACTTTCGAGCGTGCGGGGTTGGTCGAGAAGTTTGCGTTCGCGCACGATGAACCGCTCACGTTCGTTCAAACCTTGCATGGCTTTCAGAAGCCATTCGCGAAGGGTTTCGAGGTCATGACTATGTTCAACGGTTTCAGCGGCTTGCGCGCTGTCATCTTCGAGCGCGTCGATCCATTCGCGACCCTCATCCTCGGTTGATTGCGTCGCGTTGAGCGAGAAATCGGAGCCCGACAGACGGCCTTCCATCATCTCTACATCAT
Source organism: Paracoccaceae bacterium (assembly GCA_028284705.1). Lineage (GTDB taxonomy): Bacteria > Pseudomonadota > Alphaproteobacteria > Rhodobacterales > Rhodobacteraceae > Litoreibacter. The sequence continues at coordinate 114,595 of JANQRE010000001.1, forward strand.
GCAGCGGCACGCCGACCTCAGTGGAGATCATTTGCCGCAACTGATGCTTATCCAGCGTCTCGCCAGCGGCGGCCGCCTCGCGCTCCAGACGGGCCTGAACGCGGCGCATGTTGAAAAACAGCGATTTCTGCGACGAGGTCGAGCCGGTCCGCACCATGGACCAATTGCGCATCACGTAGTCCTGAATCGAGGCTTTGATCCACCAGACCGCGTAGGTCGAGAAGCGCACGCCGCGGTCGGGATCAAACTTATCCGCTGCTTTCATCAAGCCGAGGCCCGCTTCCTGAATGAGATCGTTCATCGGCGCGCCATAACGTTTGAACTTGGCAGCCATGGAAATCGCGAGACGCATATAGGCCGTGATCAGGCGATGCAGCGCTTGTTCATCACGCTCATCGCGCCACGCATAGGCCAGTTTCAGTTCGGTTTCAGCGTCCAGCAACTCCGCCTTCATCGCAATGCGCGACAAGGAATTGTCGGATTTGAAATCAAGTGCCATGCGGTCCTCCCCCGATGAATATTGCGTAGCGTTTTGTTAATCTTTGTGTTTGTTACGTTCGGAGTTCGGAATTGGATCACAGGAAAATTTGACTTGGGCGATTTTCCTTCTAGCGCGATGATGATCGGTGGCGCCGCATCTGGCAAATCAGCTTTTGCTGAACAATTTGTGATCGCCCAGTCCGAGCATCCGATTTACCTGGCGACCGCGCAGGCCTTTGACGAGGAAATGGCCGCGAAAATCGCGGCCCATAAGGCAGATCGTGCGGCGCATGGCTGGGTCACCATTGAGGAACCTCTGGATGTTGCCGGTCGATTGAGGGAGTTCGGCTCCGACAATGTTGTGCTGCTGGATTGCGCGACAATGTGGTTGTCAAACCGGCTCGACCAAACGGAAGACAAGCGCGCGGAGATTGACGCTTTTTGCGACGCGGTGGTCGAGAGTCCCGCTCGTGTAACGGTCGTCACAAACGAGGTCGGTCAGGGGATTGTTCCAGAGAACGCCCTCGCGCGGAGTTTTCGCAACCTGCAAGGCAACCTGAATGTCAGCCTCGCCAAACGTTGCGATCTGGTCGTGCAGGTCGTGGCCGGTCTGCCGAATGTGCTGAAAGGCAGCTTGCCGGAATGGTGACATATTGGTGGGTGCGCCATGCGCCGACGCATCAGGAAGCCTTCACCGGTTGGCGCGATGTGCCGGCCGATTTGTCGGACGAGGACGCCTTGGCCCGCCTTTCGGATTTCCTGCCGGACACGGCCCATATCGTATCCTCCGATCTGACCCGCTGTGTGGCAACGGCGGACATCTTGCAATCTGCGACCCGCCCGCGCCTGCCGCATCATGCCGGGCTGCGGGAACTGCATTTCGGCGATTGGGATGGGCGGCATTTTGACGACGTGGCGAACAGCGATCCGGAGCTGAGCCGCGCCTATTGGGAGGAGCCCGGCGACATCGCACCGCCAAATGGCGAAAGCTGGAACGCCGCGGCAGCCCGCGTCTCAGGCGCGATTGACGAAATTTGTCGCGGGTCTGGGGCCGGGCACATCATCATCGTCTCGCATTTCGGCGCGATCCTGACGCAGCTTCAGCGTGCACGCTGCGAACCTGCTGAGATCACGCTGGCTCAGAGGATCGACAACCTCTCGGTGACCGAGCTACGGCGGTCCGGCGACACTTGGGAGGTCGGTGTGGTCAATCACATCGTGTGATGGGCTGCGGCTCAAATCGGAATTTGCGCATTTGACCGCGGACCCTACTCTGGGCGCATGACTTACGATCTTTATCTCGGTGACCGCAGCTATTCGAGCTGGTCTTTGCGCGCCTGGCTTCTGTTTGAGAAGTTCAACATCCCCGTCAAGACCCACTATGTTGATTTCGCCGCTAACAGCGTCGCCGCGCAATTGGCTGATATCGCCCCCGCGAAAACGGTGCCGACGCTGGTGATCGACGGCAAGACCATTGTCTCAGAGTCTTTCGCCATTGCCGAAGAACTCGCCTCCCGTCACCCGGATTTGGGCATCTGGCCCAAAGACCCGGCACATCGCGCCGTTGCGCGCACGCTCGCCGCGGAGATGGCCTCCGGCTTCGGCCCGCTGCGCAACGACTGTCCGATGAACCTGCGGGTGGCGTATCAGGATGTTGAGATTTCCGAAGACGTCGCAGCGAATTTGCGGCGGCTCGAGGCCATATGGGACCATGCGCGCGACGTCACCGGCGCGACGACGCCCTGGCTTTGCGGGGGCTATTCGGCGGCGGACGCGTTTTATGCCCCGGTGGCCATGCGGATCGCGACCTATGGATTAACCGTCAGTCCATCGGCGCAGGCTTACGTGAAGGCCCATCTCGAAGATCGCGCGTTTCGGCGCTGGCGGGCCATGGGGTTTGCCGCGGGCGGACTGCTACCGTGGTACGACCGGGACTATCCGCAAGCCGATTGGCCGGGGCCGAAGCCCTTGCCAGCACGCGTTATCGAAGATGCGACGCCGGAAAACGAACTCTGCCCTTACTCCGGCAAACCCGTCACACATTTTGCCGACGTGGATGGTCGCGTCTTCGGCTTCTGCAACGCATTTTGCCGCGACAAGACCATCGCAGACGCGGAAGCCTTCGACGGATTCCTGAAAATTTACGGATCGTAAATCTTTCCTGCCTAGCCGTAACCTTGGTTAACGCGTGAGGCCGGAATGATCTCCACCGTCAAAACAGTCGCCTTCGAGGGGATCGAGGCGCGGATCGTTGAAGTGCAATGTGCGGTTACGCCGGGGCTTCCATCATTCTCCGTCGTGGGGCTGGGGGACCGGGCGGTCAGCGAAGCCAAGGATCGCATCCGCTCGGCCTTGACAGCTCTGTCGATTGCGATGCCGCCAAAACGGATCACTGTGAACCTGTCTCCCGCAGACATGCCCAAGGAGGGGTCGCATTTTGATCTGCCGATTGCTTTGGCATTGCTCGGCGCGCTCGACATTTTGCCGCTTGAAGACCTGTCTCAGACCGTTGCCTTGGGGGAATTGTCCCTTGATGGCAGTCTTGTGCCAGTGATCGGTGCCTTGCCTGCCGCCTTGGCCGCCGCGGAAGCGGATTGTCAGTTGATCTGTCCTGAGGCCTGCGGTCCCGAGGCCGCCTGGGTCGATGCGACGCGTGTGCTTGCCGCCCCCGGATTGCTCGCGATAACCAAGCACTTCAGCGGCGCGGCGACGTTGCAAAATGCGCAACCTGGCCGGATCGAAGCGGAGCGCGATCACAAGGACCTGCGGGATGTGAAAGGTCAGGAACGCGCGAAGCGTGCTTTGGAGATTGCCGCCGCCGGTCGGCATCATTTGCTGCTGAGCGGACCGCCGGGGTCTGGCAAATCCATGCTGGCGGCCCGTTTACCGGGTCTTCTACCGCCGCTTTCTGCCACCGAAGCGCTCGAGACCTCCATGATCCACTCGCTCTCTGGCCTGATCGACGATGGCGGCATCTCGCACACCCGGCCGTTCCGCGCGCCACATCACACCGCGTCTATGGCTGCGATTGTGGGAGGCGGACGCGGTGCGAAACCCGGGGAGATTTCGCTCGCGCATAACGGCGTGCTCTTCATGGACGAGTTCCCGGAATATCCCCGCGCGGTGCTGGAAACCCTGCGCCAACCCATCGAGACTGGGGATGTCGTCGTCGCGCGGGCCAATGCGCATGTGAAATATCCGTGCAAATTCATGCTGATCGCCGCGGCGAATCCGTGCAAATGTGGACATCTGACCGATCCGGGCAAAGCCTGCTCCCGAGCGCCCAATTGCGGGGAAGACTATATGGGGCGCATCTCAGGGCCGCTGATGGACCGGTTCGATTTACGGCTTGATGTGCCGCCGGTCTGTTTCACCGATCTCGACCTGCCCAATGATGGAGAGCGGTCAGAGATGGTGGCGTCTCGGGTGGCCGCGGCGCGCGACATTCAGGCGACACGATATGCTGATCTGGACGGAATTCGCGTGAACGCCGATCTTGAGGGCGAAAGCCTCAAGGACCATGCGGAACCAAACGAGGCCGGTCGCGAACTCCTGCAAAAGGCTGCCGAGCGTTTCGGACTTTCGGCACGCAGCTATCACAGGATCATCCGGGTCGCGCGCACGATTGCCGATCTTGCCGCCGTGCCATCTGTGACTGAAAAACACGTGGCCGAGGCGCTGACCTATCGCGGGATTTAGCTGCATTTGGCCTCAATGGCCTGCCAGATTTTTTCAGCCACGTTGATCCCATCAAAGCGTTCCAATTCCTGGATGCCCGTGGGAGAAGTCACATTGATCTCGGTCAGCCAACCGCCGATGACATCGATGCCGACAAAGACTTGCCCGTGATCGCGCAGATCGGCACCGATCCTTGCGCAAATCTCAAAGTCACGCTCGCTCAGTTTCACCGGTTCGGGACGCCCGCCCACATGCATGTTCGAGCGTGTCTCTCCTTTGGCGGGCACCCGGTTGATGCCGCCGACCGGCTCGCCATCGACCAGGATCACGCGTTTGTCGCCCTGCGCCACGTCGGGCAGGAATTTCTGCATGATCAGCGGTTCGCGATTGATGCCGGTGAACAACTCGTGCAGCGAATTCAGGTTGCGATCCTCGGGCGTCAGACGAAACACACCCGCACCGCCATTGCCATAGAGCGGCTTCAGGATCACGTCTTGATGCTCCGCTTTAAAGGCCTTCAGGGCCTCAAGATCGCGGGCAATCGCCGTGGGCGGCGTCAGGTCGGGATAGTCGAGAACTTTCAGCTTTTCCGGCCAGTTGCGCACCCAGGTCGGGTCGTTAACCACAAGCGTGTCCGGGTGGATGCGGTCGAGAATATGGGTCGTGGTGATGTAGCCCATATCGAAAGGCGGGTCCTGGCGCAGCCATACCACGTCCCAATCGGCGAGATCGATCTCGCGCAAGTCGCCAAGATCGGCGTGATTGCCTTGCTCGCGACGGACGGTGAAGTCCTGACCTTTGGCGAGGATCCGGCCTTCGCGATAACTCAGCATGTCCGGTGTGTAGAAAAACAGCGCATGCCCGCGCTCTTGCGCCTCTTCCGCCAGACGAAAGGAGCTATCCGCATTGATATCCACGGCCCCGATCGGGTCCATCTGGAACGCGACTTTGAGCGATTTAGGCATTGGCGGGTCCTTTGACTGACCCGTCCTACATGAGAGACTTGTTCACCGGAGACAAGCCCCGCTCAGGCCACAAGCGCGTTTTCGAGGATTTCGACCCGACCAGCAGCATCGACCAAAGCCACATCAAAACGCATATCGCCGTCAAGCCTGCCTTCGGTTTGGCCTATATATTCCAGTGCCGCGCACTGGATGCGCCCGATCTGCGCGTCCGATAGCGCCTCCGCTGCCTGTGCGTGGGTTTTGCTTTTCTTCACTTCGATGAAAATTGTTCGGTCGTTTTCCTGCATGATGAGATCAATCTCGCCGGCGGAGCCGCGAAACCGATGCGCGCCGAAACGATAGCCCTTGCGAAGATACGCGCGCGCCACGGCGCGTTCTGCCTCAAGTCCGGCGTGATAGCGCGTTTCGGGTGACTGGCTCATTTTGATAGCTCCAAAGCAGCCTGATAGACCTTGCGGCGCGGCAAATTCAGCGCTTCGCTGACAACACTGGCGGCGTCCTTGACGCTCATGGTTTCTAAGGCCTTTTCCAATTCCCGCCTCATATCCTTTTCACGTTCCGCCGGATCACCATTACCGCTGGCGCGCTCCACCAGGACGACGATTTCGCCCTTCAGATTTCGTCCCTGAAGCTCCGAAACCAGATCCGTTAGCGCCCCCCGCAGCACTTCTTCGAACTTTTTGGTCAGTTCCCGCGCCACAACGCCGGATCGCTGTCCCCCAAAGGTCTGAACCAAATCATCTAACAATCCGTGAACACGTTTGGGCGATTCATAGAAAATCAGCGTGCCTGGGATTACCGACATCTCGGATAGGAACTTCTGACGCGCCGACGTCGAGTTCGGCGGAAAGCCCGCGAAAAAGAAGCGATCCGTCGCCAGTCCTGACACGGTCAATGCCGCCAATACCGCCGAGGGGCCGGGTGCGGAGATCACATTATGGCCTCCCTCAATGGCAGCGCGCGCCAATTGATAGCCCGGATCAGCGACCAGCGGCGTACCTGCCTCGGACGCATAAGCCACCGATTTCCCGGCCTCCAAAGCCTCCAACACCCGGGCGCGGTCAGCGGGTTTGCTGTGGTCATGGTAGGAAAATACCCGGCGCCCGTCCAAAGCGATTCCATGGATATCCATGAGCTTGCGCAAGGAGCGCGTATCTTCGGCAAATAACACCTCCGCGGACGCCAAAATATCCAACGCGCGCAGCGTGATATCGCGCGCCGTGCCAATCGGCGTGGCCAGAAAATAAAGGCCCGGCGCGAGGCTTATGCGGTTTCCAGCCATGAGGCCCTTCTTCTGTGGCAGCTACATTTACTTGACACAATCGACCCCTTAAGTTGCACGCCATAGGGCTGGGCGACAGCCGCTGGGGTGCGAGGAGTTCTTCGAAGATGTTCAACCTTTTGGAAATCGCCCGCAAGGGCATGCGTGCGCTTGTTGGATTTGGCGCGGTTGTCGGGCTTGCGGCCTGTGACGTCGATCTGAGCCAGGTCGGCCTGCCCGGTGGAGAGAATGCATCGGGCGACAGTGTGACGGTAGCGTTACTCGTGCCTTATGGGTCCGCCAGTGCGGGCGACGACGCGGTTGCACGCAGTCTTGAGAATGCGGCACGCCTAGCCGCGAAGGACCTCGGCAAAGGGTCGGTGAATATCAAAGTTTACAATACCGCCGGACAGGCAGGCATCGCGGCGGAAATGGCCGATAAAGCTGCCGCTGACGGCGCCGATGTCATTCTCGGGCCTCTGCGGGCAGATGCAGCCAACGCTGCCGCTGTTGCGGTAGCCGACAACAACCTCAATGTGTTGGCCTTCTCGAACAACACGTCGATCGCGGGCGGCAATCTGTTTGTATTGGGCAACACATTCGACAACATCGCCTCCCGGCTTCTGAGTTATGCAGGCTCTCAAGGGCGCACCCGGATCGTCGTGGTCTATCCCAACACCCCGGTGGGTCAGATCGCGCGCAGTTCTATCGTGCGTGCAAGTGCGGGCACATCTGTGTCGGTCGTGGGTGATGGTGCGTTCGATTTCTCGGAGGAAGGTATTGTCGAAGCTGTTCCGAAAATCGCCTCAACCATTCAATCATCCGGTGCGACAGCGGTTATGATGACCTCCGACAGTACAGGCGCGTTGCCGATTCTGGCACAGCTTCTACCGGAGCAGGGGGTTAACCCATCGGTCACAAAATATCTGGGCCTGGCCCGGTGGGACATCTTCCAGCAGACCTTGGCTTTGCCGGGCCTGCAGGGAGGTTGGTTTGCGCTTCCCGACCCGTCTGCGAGCGCACAGTTCAAGTCGCGCTATGAGGCTGCCTATGGAAGCGCACCGCATCTCCTAGCGGCGCTGGCTTATGACGGGGTGGCAGCGATTGGCAGCCTATCCTCCCGGGGGCGTGCACCCTCTTCCGCAAACCTGACGCAAAACTCTGGTTTTGCCGGCGCGAACGGAGTATTCCGGTTGAGACCCAACGGGACGATCCAACGTGCCTTGGCGATCGCACAGGTGACGAACAGTCAGGTTCAGATTATTGACCCCGCTCCCAAAAACTTCCGCCGCGGCGGTTTCTGATCCTCCCGAGGACGACGACACCCCTCTGATCTGCACGCCCGCCGCGATCTTTGACGAAGCAGCGGTGCTGGCCGAGCTTGATGCTGCTGCCGCAGACGCGGTTGATTCGAAGGCCTTGCGCAAAGAGGCCGTGCGCATCCTTCGCCAGGCCCTGGAGGTCGGGAAATCGGCGATTTCCGACGCGTTTCTCGCCTCTCCCTGGGCTGCACGTGAACTGACCCGCTCCTATACCCACCTCACCGATGGCGTGGTGCGCGCGACGCTGTATCTGGCAAAAACCCATCTGCACCCGCTGGCAAATCCAACCGAGGCCGAACGGCTCGCGCTTTTAGGCGTTGGTGGCTATGGGCGGGGCGAGATGGCGCCCTTTTCGGACGTCGATCTGCTCTTTCTGACGCCGTATAAGATCACCCCCTGGGCTGAGAGTGTCATCGAAAGCATGCTCTACGTGCTTTGGGACCTGAAACTGAAGGTTGGTCACTCCAGCCGAACCATTAAGGACTGCCTGCGCCTCGCCAAAGAAGACTTCACCATCCGCACCGCGATGCTGGAAAACCGCCTGATCACGGGCGAAGCGGCGCTTGCGGAGGAGTTGGACGAACGGCTCTGGAACGAGCTTTTCAAATCCACAGCCTCGGAATTCGTGGAAGCGAAACTGGATGAGCGTGCCGAACGCCTGCAACGCAATGGCGGGCAGCGCTACATGGTCGAACCCAATGTGAAGGAGGGCAAGGGCGGCTTGCGCGATCTGCAATCACTGTTCTGGATCGCCAAATATGTGCGTCGGGTGCGCGATGTCGCGGCACTTGTGAAGCTCAAGGTGCTCACGCAGGACGAGTTTGACGACTTTACGAAGGCGGAGGATTTCCTCTGGGCCACCCGCGCGCATCTGCATCTGGTAGCGGGTCGCGCGATGGAGCAGTTGACCTTCGACATGCAGGTCGAGGTGGCGGCACGTCTGGGCTACAGCGACGGCGAGGGACGGCGCGGTGTCGAGTTCTTCATGCAGGACTATTTCCGCCACGCGACCCGGGTGGGAGAGCTGACCCGGATCATCCTGACCGATCTCGAGGCGCAGCATGTGAAGTCCGAGCCCGCCATCCTGGGCTTTCTGCGCAATGCACGGCGCAAGAGGCTGAAACCGGGCTACAAGCTGCGCAATAACCGCCTCGATATCGCTGGACCGACGACGTTCCTGAAAGACCGGCTGAACCTGTTGCGGGTTTTTGAGGAGGCCCTGCGCACCGGCTATCTGATCCATCCCGACGGGATGCGGCTGATCTCCGCCAATCTGCATTTGATTGACGATGATCTGCGCTCCAACCCGGAAGCGGTTCGGATTTTCCTCGACACGCTGTTGAAGCACGGCAATCCCGAGCGCGCATTGCGGCGGATGAACGAGTTGGGCGTTTTGGGCGCCTTCATCCCCGACTTTCAGACCATCGTCGCGATGATGCAGTTCAACCTCTACCACCACTACACCGTGGATGAGCACACGATCCAGACGATTTCGCACCTTGCACAGATCGAGCGCGAGGAGCTACGCGAAGAACTTCCAATCGCATCGGGCATTCTGAAAGGCGGCGTGAACCGCAAGGTGCTCTATGTCGCGCTGTTGCTGCACGACATCGGGAAGGGTCGCCCCGAGGATCACTCGATCCTTGGCGCGAAGATGGCGAGAAAAATCGCGCCAACGTTGGGGCTGAACAGCGACGAATGCGACACCGTAGAGTGGCTCGTGCGCTATCACTTGTTGATGTCGGATATGGCGCAGAAACGGGACATCGCTGATCCACGCACAGTCCGCGATTTTGCGAAAGCGGTGAAAACGGTGAAGCGTCTGGACCTGCTGACCGTTTTGACGGTGTGTGACATTCGTGGCGTTGGACCGGGCGTCTGGAACAACTGGAAGGCGGTCCTGATCCGCGCGCTTTATCGCCAGACGCGTGTGGCGCTCGAGGAAGGTATGGAGGCGCTCAACCGCGAGAACCGCGGGACCGAGGCTAAGAAGAAGCTGCGCGAAGCCCTGCCCGATTGGGACAAGAAAGACCTGCGCCGCGAAACCTCGCGCCACTATCCACCCTATTGGCAAGGCCTTCATGTCACGGCGCATATCGATTTCGCCAATCTGCTGCGCGACATCGCTGATGACGAAATCCGCATCGAGCTGACCCCTGATGAGGACCGTGATGCGACGCGGGTCTGCTTTGCGATGACCGATCACCCGGGCATTTTCAGCCGGATGTGTGGAGCATTGGCTCTGGTGGGCGCGAATGTCGTTGATGCACGCACCTATACGACGAAGGACGGCTATGCGACCGCGGCGTTCTGGGTGCAGGACATCGAAGAGAAACCCTATGAGGCGCGACGCCTGCCGCGGCTGAAATCGATGATCGAGCGCACTCTGAGAGGCGAAGTGGTCGCGCGTGATGCGTTGAAAGACAAGGATAAAGTCAAGAAACGCATGTCCAAATTCGACGTGCCGACCCATATCACCTTCGACAATGATGGCTCGGAGATTTACACGATCATCGAAGTGGACACGCGTGACCGGCCCGGGCTTCTCTTTGACCTCACCCGCACCCTGGCAGCGGCAAATATCTACATCGCCTCGGCCGTGATCGCGACCTACGGGGCGCAGGTGGTCGACACCTTCTACGTGAAGGATATGTTCGGGCTGAAATTCCACTCCAAGTCCAAACAGGCCGCCATCGAGAAGAAATTGAGAGACGCCATCCTGTCGGGCGCGGAAAGAGCGCGCACATGAGCCAGATCCGCCTCATGCGCGGATTTGCGACGGTTGGGGTCTGGACGCTTCTCAGCCGGGTTCTGGGCTTTGTGCGCGACATCTTCATCGCAGCGTTTCTTGGGGCCGGTCCCGTCGCAGAGGCCTTTGTCGTGGCCTTCTCCCTGCCGAATATGTTCCGCCGCTTCTTTGCCGAAGGCGCCTTCAACATGGCCTTCGTGCCGATGTTCTCCAAAAAGGTCGAGACCGGCGAGGGGCCACTGGACTTCGCGCGTGACGCGTTTTCCGGCCTTGCTTCGATCCTGATCCTGTTCACGCTGGTGGCGCAAATCTTCATGCCCGCGCTTGTGTTCCTTATGGCGTCAGGTTTTGCCGGCGATGAGCGGTTCGATCTTGCCGTCCTCTTCGGGCGGATCGCCTTTCCCTACATCCTGTTGATTTCCTTGGCCGCCCTGCTGTCTGGCGTTTTGAACGCCACCGGTCGGTTTGTGGCCGCGGCGGCGGCACCGGTTTTGCTCAATGTGTTGTTCATCTCGACCCTCAGCCTCGCAGCGCTTCTGGGCTGGGATTTCGGACTGACGCTTGCCTGGACCGTTCCAATAGGCGGTATCGCGCAATTGGCGCTTGTCTGGATCGCTGCATCTCGGGCCGGGTTCAGATTGACACCCCGCATGCCGCGGCTGACGCCGGAATTGAAACGCCTGGCCATTATCGCGGCCCCCGCGGCGCTGGCTGGCGGCGTGGTGCAGGTGAATTTACTGGTCGGGCGGCAAGTGGCCAGCCAGTTCGACGGCGCAATTGCTTGGCTCTACAATGCTGACCGTCTCTACCAATTGCCTCTTGGCGTAGTGGCCATTGCCATCGGAGTGGTGCTACTGCCGCAGCTCAGCCGCAACCTCGCCGCTGAAGACTCCGCGGCCGGGCAGGAGGCCTTCAGCCGCGCAGGCGAGGTCGCGTTGGCGCTTACGGTGCCCTGTGCAGTGGCCCTTGTGGTTATTCCGACGCCCCTGATCTCGGTCCTCTTTGAACGCGGCGCATTCACGTCCGATGACAGCGCCGCAACCGCAGTGGCCTTGGCCGTTTACGGCATCGGACTGCCCGCTTTCGTTCTGCAAAAGGTTCTGCAACCCTTGTTCTTCGCTCGGGAAGACACCAAGCGCCCGTTCTATTTCGCGCTCGTCGCCATGGTGGTGAACGCGTTGGTGGCAGTCGGTTTGGCGCCGGTCATCGGGTATATCTCGGCTGCCCTGGGAGCGACCTTGGCCGGATGGGTCATGGCGTGGCTGTTGTGGATTTACGGTCGAAAATTCGGGGAGGCCGCGCGGTTCGACGCACAGTTTCGCACACGCTGGCCGCGAATTGTGCTGGCCTCGCTGATCATGGGTGCCGCGCTTTATGGCGGGTTTCTGATCCTCTCGCCCGCACTTGGCATGGCCGGCTGGCGCTATCTGGCTCTTGCGGTTTTGCTGATCCTCGGCGGGATCACCTATGCTTTGGTCGGACAGGCAATCGGCGCCTTTCGCCTCAGCGATTTCAGAAGCGCGCTGCGTCGTTAGGAGCGTCTAAGAAGGTTAATATCTGCGACCTCGTCCCATAAAAATTTTATGGGACAACGGGTTGAGGTGTATCTGTCTCGGCAAATATTGTGTTGGCGATCAGCCAGCGCACACCATGTCCGATAAAAATTTTATCATGAAAGCTTAACGGACAGCACTGAAACGGGTCTCAGTCGCAGGCTCCTTCACCTCTGACGAAGCTTCTCCAGCAAACGCGCCCAACCGCCCGGTGCCAGTACAAAAGACAGTCCAAACCCCATCACGAAGCCTGCAAAATCGGCAAGCCAAGTGTTGTCGCCGCCAAACAAGAGCCCAAAGACAAGCTGGATGCCCATGAGCACAGCGATCAGCGTGAAAGCGCGCAGCGAATTGGCGCCAACAGCCGCCAGATTGACCCAAAGCAGGAAAGTAAACGCCCCGATCAAGCCATATGCGCCGGGATACCCGCCGATCAGGGGCACATCGGTATTGATCACAATCCCATAGACCAATGCGCCGAAAATCGAGGAGAGGAAAAACGTCGCCAGAAAGGCCGGCGCCGAAAAGATCTCACCCACGGCCTTGCCAATCGCCAAAACGATCACCACGGCGAACGCGGCGTGGGTGAACGAGCCATGCACGAACGGATAGGTCAGAAACCGCATCAGGTGTTCCGACGGATAACGCCCATTGGCGATCATCCAATCCCAAACCGGGTCCAGAAATCCGTAGCTTCGTACAGCTTCGAGCCGCCATCCGATGGCATCCGCACCGCCCAGAATTCCGCTCGCACCTGCTTGGAAGACCACCTCGACCAATGCCATCACCCCGGCAACCAGCAAAACGGCGGGCGGTATGGCGTTAAATGGCGACTGATCGGCGTCGGGGTTATGCATCGGGCCTTGTCCTGCTCTGGTTGACCTCATCTGCCCCCATGGGTAAGCGGTCGAGACCAATAAATCCAGATGGAGAGAACGCCCGATGGCGGAGTTCACCAAACGCGTATTTTCCGGCATTCAACCCTCCGGCGGCCTGACGCTCGGGAACTATCTCGGCGCGATCAAGCGCTTTGTGGATATGCAGGAAGCGGATTTCGAGACCATCTACTGCATGGTCGATCTGCACGCGATCACCACCTGGCAGGACCCATCTGATCTGGCACGCAATACGCGGGAGCTTTGTGCAGGCTTCATCGCCTCCGGCATCGATCCGGAGAAGTCGATCCTGTTCAACCAAAGCCAGGTGCCGGAGCACACGCAACTCGCCTGGATTTTCAACACGGTGGCCCGCATGGGCTGGTTGAACCGCATGACACAGTTCAAGGACAAAGCTGGCAAGAACCGCGAGAACGCGAGCGTGGGGCTTTTCGCCTATCCAGCTCTGATGGCGGCGGACATCCTGATCTATCACGCGACCCATGTGCCTGTGGGCGAGGATCAAAAGCAGCATCTGGAACTGACGCGCGACATCGCAATGAAGTTCAACCATGACTATGGCGAGGAGTTTTTTCCGATCACCGAACCGGTTATCGAGGGCGCGGCCACGCGGGTCATGTCCTTGCGAGACGGATCAAAGAAAATGTCGAAATCCGATGCGTCTGATATGTCGCGGATCAATATGACCGATGATGCGGACGCCATTGCTCAGAAAATTCGCAAGGCCCGTACAGATCCGGATGCTCTACCCTCCGAAGTCGACGGCTTGGAGGAGCGTCCCGAGGCGCGCAATCTGATCAACATCTATGCCGCTTTGGCGGATATGGATGTGGACAATGTCCTGCGTGACGTTGGGGGCAAACAGTTCTCGGAGTTCAAACCGATGCTGGCCGACCTGGCGGTTGCGAAGCTGTCTCCGATCTCGACCGAGATGGCACGGTTGATGGAGGCGCCGGATGAGATTGATCGCATACTCGCGAGGGGTGCTCAATCGGCGCGGGAGGTCGCTGCCCCGATCCTGAAACGCACCTATGAGATTGTCGGAATGGTTGGCGCTTAAGCGCCTGTCACGGTCTTTGCGCCGAGAGCTGTCGACGGGCTCAAGATCACTGTTGATGTCATGGTTCTGCGATGAGCCTGTCACAAATCTGATTCCGGTTCGGCCTACCTAAGACACACAGCGATTCTGCTGCCAGGTCCGGGCCAAATGTGTGTGCGGTTCGGCCAAACAGTGACATCGGATCGCTTGCTGCCAGAGCCGCTACCCCGGCGGATTGCCCTCAAATTGCATGTGTCCGCATGCATCCCTCCGGCTGCAAGCCCGCAACAGGGGTCGACCTGTCCCTTCGACCGATCCCATCCGCTGGTTTTTAGGCCCCCGGGTTCCTCAGCCCGGGGGCTTTTTTGTGCCGGGGCATGCCGCAAGCTGACTGGACGCTCCTCTGAAAGCCTCCTAGCCTGCGCGCAAACGGGAGGATGAGATGGCGACCGGAAAAGACATTCGCACCTATTACGACGGCGCTTGGCACGACGGTGACGTCATGATCATGCGTGCCGCGGATCATGGAGCCTGGCTTGGGTCCTCGGTCTTCGACGGGGCGCGGTTCTTCGATGGCGTGGCACCAGACCTGCTGAAACACTGCCAAAGGGTCAACAACTCCGCCCGCGCGTTGATGCTGACACCCACGGTCACCGCAGAAGAGATGGTCGAGATCGCCTGGGAGGGTTTGCGGAAATACGAGCCTGGGACGGCAATCTATATTCGACCGATGTATTGGGGCATCCATGGTGATGTGACGGCCATTGTCCCCGGCGAAGATGAAACGGGTTTCGCGCTTTGCCTCGAAGCCATCCCGATGGCCGATCAGAACGCCACAAGCACGCTCTGCAAAACACAGTTTCGCCGTCCCGTGCTGGAATCCTCTGTCGTGAACGCCAAGGCCGGGTGCCTTTATCCCAATAACGCCCGCATGCTGGTCGAGGCGCGTTCAAAAGGTTTCGGAAATGCGCTTGTCACCGACGCTATGGGCAATGTGGCCGAGACGGCGACCGCAAACATTTTCATGGCCAAGGATGGCGAAGTGTTCACGCCGATCCCCAACGGCACATTTCTCTCCGGCATCACCCGCGCGCGGCATATGAAAAACCTGCGCGACAACGGCTACACCGTGCATGAGAGAGTGCTGACCTATGCCGATTTCGAAGATGCCGACGAAATCTTTATGTCCGGCAATATGTCGAAAGTGACACCGATCACCGCTTTCGAAGAGACGCAGTTTCAAGTTGGACCGGTGACACGCCGCGTGCGCGAAATGTATTGGGATTGGGCACTATCTTAGGCCGGATAGGAAACCACCGCGCACTGTCGTAATGCGCGGTGGTTTTTCCGGTGAACGCCGCTAGATACCGGCGATCAGCATCATCAGAGGTGCCAGCAGTCCACCAAAGATGTCTTCCGCGCCGCCTTCATCCTCTTCAACAGCTACGTCTTCTTCCTCGGTTGGATCGTCTTCAGGAATATCGATAGTCGGGAAGTCAAATAGGTCGTCCGGAATTGATCCGCCGCCATCATCGATCGCGCCTTCCAGAACCAACATGTCATTGCCATGCCATTCGCGGATTTCGTCCTCACCCTCATCCGTCCGAGCGAATGTTAGACGCACGACCTCGCCAGGTTCGTAGAATTCGAACTCCAGCTTTTCACCTTCCAGATCCAACTGCATCGCGGACCGCTCGGCGACCGCATAGGTGTCAGCCTCGTTCGATTGATCGACGCCCGGGGTTACCGGCACGTCAAACAGGCTGTTCCAATCCGACGGCGTCTCAGCCGTTAGGCTCTCGCCCCAAACTGCTTGCAGTGGTCCAAGCTGCGACAGATCGAAATCGACGGCCATCGGACCCTCGAGGTTTTCCGGAGCCACGAGGAAGAAGACCATTTTGTCGGCAGACGCGAACCCGAATTGGGACACGTCGCCCTCATGCCCGCGGCCGTATTCGTTCGACTGATACATGTCGAGCACACGTGTTCCGTCCAGGGACTCCGCCATCATGTCTTTGATGGCCCCTCCGGTGAATGTGTAGGCCTCCCCATCTGTGCCCTGAAAGGTGTTGCGACCTGCGAAGGCAGAATCCCAACCGTAGCTGGTCATGGCCTCGGCACCGATCCCTTGATACTCAGAAAAGATCTGAAGGACATTTTCCGCCTGGTTGATGCCATAGGTGCGGATGCCGAGCTGATCTTGATAAAATTGCTCGAATTCTCTGTTCGAACGTCCGGACAGATCAAGGTCTGTGCGGGTCAGGGTCGGGTCGTCCGATTGGGCCAGAAACTTGTTCGCCGCCTCGCCGCGCGTCAGGCTCGCGGTATTGTACTCAGACACAAACAGGTCAGGCCTGTCACCGCCTAACGCGCTGATTTCCTGTTCAAAATCATTAAGCGTATCCGCCACATCTTCAATACGATCATCGGCGCCGCGCGCCTCGAACGGATAGCGGTGATGCGACAGATAATCGGCGAGGAGGAGGGAGTCGTCGGAGAGGCCTTCGAGAATTTCGGTGCTGGCCTCTTCCGTACGTCCAATCTGGATCGAATATTCGATCTGATCGGGGTCGACATTGTATTGCGCCTCAACCTCGTGAATGACTTCCGCGTAAGCGTTTACAATCTCAGCATAATCTGCCGCCTGCGCGACTTCTGAACTGCCTTTGAAGACACCGTAATACTCGTTCCCGATCTCGATGATCAGTTTGTCTGGAATCGGACCGAACTCGCCGGAATATAGGTCCTCCAGGAACGGCTTTGCGTCTTTTATCAACGCGTTAGGGTTGTTCTGGTAGGCGGCGGTGGGCAGCGTAATGGCAACAGCGACGCCTTCGCTGTTCGCGAACTCAAAAATCTCTTCGAGATCGGGACGATCCTTGCCGAGGTTCGGGTTCATTAAACCCTTGTGTTCAAAGCCGTATCTGCCGTCATTGGTCTCGGAGAAATAGCCGCCAGGCCAGTGGATCATGCCGTGGTCGATATCCTCAGTCTGCTCCAGAAACCGCGATATGTTGCGGAACCCGGTGTATTTCATACCAAAGCTGGTATCACCGATCGTTTTTGAGGCGGCTGCAACATCCAGCTCGCCCGTATCGAATGAGATATACATCCCACTACCCTCAAAATTTACACCCGAGAGCAGGATGGATGATAGAGATTAATATAATGTTTTCAGATACTTACAACTTTACGTGTGTTTGAAATGCATTTAGCTAAACCGCGGGAAAACAGCCATGCACACCGTGGTTGGCAGGGGTATGGCACTCCCGAACGCTGGCCTCACGGGTCGTTGACTACTTTCCGCGATTGTGCCGCCTAGAGTCTCAAAACGGCCGGACATGCCAACGAGGGATTACGAAAAGCGCACGTTGAAGGAGCGGGAATGTCTTAATTGCGGAACATAACTGTCGCCCACGGCATTTACCGAAACGATCCTTCGATCACAGAATGATGGCATACCGGGTGATCCCAACTGTCATATTCGGCGTGATGCCAGCTAGGTAGGAAACCGCCTGTCAGTCTGACAGCCCCCGAACATCAGTTCAGATTATCTAAACGGGTCTTCGCTATCGCCATCGGGCTTCAGGAGAATACGATGCCGGTCACGTTTTATGCCGAAGACAATGAGTTTGCCGCGGCCTCAGGCGACAATATCGATGTCACGCCCAGCTATAGCTATTTCGACCACCCGCCCAGTTCGACGAGGGACCTGACCATCACGTCAAATGCGGGCGATGACGAGCCTTTCCAGTTCGATGTCGGCGAAACCTACGATCTCACTTGGTCGGGCCATGGGGGCGGGATAATAGAAGACGCGGTCATCATCCGCAGTGACTACCTTGATCCGGGTCAGGCGCCATCATCTTTGAGGGAACAAACTCGCTCACCGGCGAAGCCTTCCAGATGGTCTGGACGCCGGGATTCGACATCGAGCAATGGTATTGGGACAATGGCGGTGGACCCTCGAGCCCAAACGCCTTCTGGACGAGCGACCAAAACAGCGCCGAGACCTGCCAGATGGCCTGTTACGCTGCGGGCACCAAGTTCGACACACCGACCGGGCCCACACCGATTGAGCAACTGCAACCCGGCGACTTTGTAAGGACATTGGACCGTGGTCGCCAACTGATCCGCTGGGTCTTCGAACAAGAACAGCGATTGTCTTCTCTTGATGCCACAAAAAGGCCTGTGCTGATCGCAACAGACGCGCTTGGACCTGGGCGACCGGAAAGTGACCTGATCGCGTCTCCGCAGCACAGGACTTTGGTCGGTGGTCACGATCAATTGGTCTCCAGTTTCCCACGGGAAGTGTTCGTGCCTGCTTAAGCACTGACCCAGCTCAGAGGCATTCGGCACATGCGTGAAAAAAGGCAGGTCACGTGGCACCATTTTTCGTTCGATTAACACGGTGTCGTAGCTGCCAACGGGCGCTACGCGGAGTCGATGCTCCTTGGTCCGATGGCGATGGCTGATTTGAGCGCTCGCCAGATGAAGGCCTTAAAAATCTGCTATCCGCAGAACTCCAGAACCACGGAGTATTTGAATGGTCCGCCCGCTCGACCATGTCTTCGGGTGAAGCAGACAATGAGGATTCTGCGCCAACCCGAGATATCCCACTCAATGGTTGTGGACCTGCGCGACCGGCGGATTGTAACCGCAAATGCAAACTCGAAACCCGGTTCCAGCAGAGTGGTTTACCTCTGACGCGGCTACAAAATGTCGTGCGTTTGGGACTGGGCGCTTTGCCCGCACGTTTAACCGAGACGTTGTAGATCCCATCTTTTGCGAGGTGCCCTGTTGGGGCATTTGGAAGCCCCTTGAATTACCGGCGCAGAGTCGAAGCGGGCCTGCCCACAGTGAAATCCGACCGGTCTCAAACTAACGGGCACTGGGGCCGGAGAACTCCGCGGCAAACGCGGCCTTACTAGATGTTTGACTTTCTCGCTCGATCTAACGCCAACAGAGTTTTTGGTTTCCCGCCACTTGCCTATCGAGCGCGCCACGCGCCCTGCTTCCGCTGACGAGTTGGACCGACGACCGGCGCGTCTTGAATGAAGAGCGGCACGGCATATTGCGCCAGTTCAGCAAAGCCGTTCATTGTAGCCACATTGTTATGAGATTTGTGACTTGGGTGCCGTGCGTCCGAGTCACCCTTGAAGAGATTGCAGAGGCTATGAATTCGAGAAAGAGATATTTGGTGTTCGTGAGTTCCACATACACGGATCTGGTCGACGAACGACAGGCCGTCTCGCAGGCGTTGTTGAGATCAAACTGCTTCCCGTCTCAGATGGAAAACTGGCCCGCGATGGATGCCGAACAGATGGTTGCGATCAAACAATTGATCGACGAATGCGATTATTATCTCGTTGTGTCGGCGGGAAAGTACGGGAGCGTCGAACCGGTCTCTGGGATGAGCTATACCGAACTCGAATACGACTATGCACAAAGCATCGGGAAACCCACAATTCGCTTGTTGCACCGCGATCCGTTCAAGGCGTTGCGAGGTGATCAAATCGAAACGGATCTCGCTGCAAGAGCAAGCTTGAAGAGATTTCGGAGCAAATTGAAAAGAAGCTCGGTCTGCAGTTTTTGGACGACGCCGGAAGAGCTGAAGACCGAAACCATTTTGGCTTTGCAGGATCTCACAGAACGTCACCCGGTGGAGGGCTGGGTTCGATCAGATACGGTTGCGGGGGCGAGGGATCAGCAGCGAGAGTTTGAGTTGATGAATCAACTCATCGACAATCTGCGCAAGCAGGATTTGGACCTCGGCAGCGCGCTGAGAGATTTGCCGGTGCCAATGATCAGAATGTCAGAACAAGGGGTAATCAAAGCATTCAATGAAGCGGCGCGGGATTTGATCGGCGATCAGTTGAACGTTGGCATACAGTTTGGATCCCTGTTCGAAGCGCTCGGGAGACCGATTGAAGGGTGGCTGCGTGAGGGCCTGCTAGGCTCTGGCAGTTCCGTGACAGAGAACCTCAGGCTTCAAGAATCTGACAAAGACACCCTCATCCAGGCGAAAATAAGTGCGATTGAAGGTCGGCTGGGGAATGGGTTCATCGCGGTTTTGGACGATGCGACCCAGTTGAAGAGCTTGGAACGACAACTCATACAAAGTCAAAAGATGGAGGTGATCAGCCAACTTGCCGGAGGAGTCGCGCGCGATTTCAACGATCTCCTGACCGCCATCTCTGGCCATTGCGATCTGTTGATGCTTCGGCGTGATCCAGGGGACCCGGATTTCGGCGACCTTGAACAGATCAACCACAACACAAACCGCGCGGCGTCACTCGTCGGACAGCTCCTGGCGTTTTCACGCAAGCAGAATTTGCAGTTTGCTGCAATTGATCTTCGTGATCTGATCCTCGATTTGTCTCACCTGCTCAACCGACTGGCTGGCGACGAGGTTTCTATCGAGACTTCATTCGACGATGAACTCCCGCTCATCCGAGCCGACAAACGGCAGATCAAGCAGGTCATCATGAACATCGTCGTCAATGCGCGTGACGCTATGGAGGGTATCGGCACAATCAAGGTCGATTGTGTGGCTTTAAATCTAACGAAAGACTTCATTCGCCAAAATACGGTCATTCCGAATGGCAAATACGCTCAAATCAGTATTTCAGACCACGGTGTTGGTATCGCACCAGAATATATCGGGAGAATTTTCGAGCCGTTCTTTACGACTAAGTGGAATCGCAAAGGAGCCGGGATTAGATTGTCGACTGCCTATGGGATCGTGAAGCAATCGGGTGGTTTTTTGTTTGTTAAAAGCCGTCTCAAGGAAGGTACGGTGTTTGAAATGCTCTTCCCAGAAGACGAATTGCAGGAACAGATACCCGCGGACTTAGTTAATCAATATCCCTACGAAGCCGAACTTCCCGAGGGCACCGAAACTGTGCTGCTTGCGGAAGACGAAGCAGCTGTTCGGACCTTTATGTCTCGCTGCCTGCAATTGCGTGGGTACTATGTTTTGGAGGCATCGGGCGGCGAGGAAGCTTTGGAACTGCTGAGGGAAGCCGAGGGACAAGTCGATCTGATCATCAGCAATGTGACGATGCCCGGTCTCGACGGACCCACTTGGGTCAAAGAGGCGCTAAAGCTCGTTCCAGAGACCCCGGTCATCTTCGTCTCTGGGTATTTGGAAGACGACTATTTTGGAAATGGCCCCCTGCTTCCAGGCTCTGTGTTTCTCCCGAAACCGTTCTCCGTTCGTCAGTTGGTAACAGCCGTGCACCATGAATTAACGACACGCCGCTCCGTGGATTGAGCAGGCGTCCGTCGCTCATGCGAATAATCTTCGAAGGCTTTGCCATGGCCTCTAAACCGTCTCGGCGGGTTTGAGGTCGTTTAGGTTCGCGCGGAAGAATGACGAGGACGGACCGAAGGGCGAGGCTTCCAAGCGGCCCTGATGGAGGCGGCGTTGAAGGGGACGGGGTTGGAGGGGTGAGGACGCGAAACGAGTGCGTTCAAATCCCGATAACGTGATCGTTGACTTGCCGCTTTTTCGACGATAATTGTATTTCATCGAGCACCAAAAAGAATCCTTCACAAAGAGGAACTGAGAAATTGATAGCTGCCCAATTCCCAACCATCGAAACTGACAGCGCCAGCACAGACGAATTCCTGCAGAACATCGGCCTTAGCTCTACCATCTTCGAACGCGCGGCAGAGGCCGTTTGTGGTGTGGTCCATAACGAGAACCCGAATTTTGATATTGCAGACTTGGTTCTGAGCATCCGAAACAACGCCGCGTTCCGCGCCTTAACCGAAGCTGGTGCCGAATATAACATATTTCAAAAGCGTTCCGCAGGAGGCAAGAGCTACATCACGGATTTAGACGATACGCTTAAGATAATGGTGCATAATTCAGATGCTGCAACTGCACTAGGCAACCACATTCCTGCGTTCGCATCGAAGCGTGTTAGAAGCGGAACTTCGTACGTTCATAGCGAAGCTCAGGGTGAATTGGATCTGGGCGATCCTGTTATCGAATTGGAACCAGCAGCCCCGGTTTCGACGCAAACAACGATTGACGTATGCATATTCGCGGAAAAGATCGACGGAAGCATATCTTGCCGCATTGAATTGTTGGTTGATGCCGAGCTAACGGAACGCGGTGATGCGTTTAAGCGATGCAAAAGACGTTTCGGAATGACATTCAAATCTAGTGATTTTGTCGCATTAAGCGAATCTAAAGACGTTAGCGGCGACGACTTCAGCGCGATTGTTTCACCAAAAACTGGGATATGAAACTAAACCTTGAAGCACTGGATGTTGCGCGGCTGCGCAACAGGTTGACCAAAAACTCGTTCGCTAGCCTCCTCAATCTTTCTTCGAGGGATTTAAGACGTATGCGCGAGACAAATGAAGTTGATCCGGACTTTGTCGAGAGGCTCGCTGCCGTTACTGGCTTTCCAGCAGATTTTTTTACCGTTGACGTCAACTTAGAGATTTCTCCACCGACCTTTCGAAAGCAAGCGACCCTTTCCGCGAAAGAGAGAGGGGCAGGTGTGGCCGCGGCTAAAATTGCCAAACTTTTTTGGCAGCAAGTTGAGCGAGAATACTCACTTCCAGACCAAGACCTACCCGATTACTCAAGTGGTGAAACCTACCTGCCGTCCAACGTAGATAGGGCAACCTACGCGGCAGCAATGCTTAGGGAAGAGTGGGGACTTGGAACGGAACCTATTGGTAACCTAGTTCAATTGTTGGAGCGAAAAGGGATAAGGGTACTGTCGCTATCTGAGCCAAACGCCAGAGGCTTAAGCGCTTTCTCTTTCTGGGAAGATGGAGAGCGGCCGTTCATATACCTCAATATGGTTGGTTCCACAGAGCGAAGTCGGTTCGATGCTTCTCATGAGTTAGCGCACTTGTTGCTTCATCGAAACCATGACTCTGCGGATCCAAAAGTAGAAGAAGAAGCTGACAGATTTGCGTCTGCGTTTTTGATTCCGAAAGCTGACTTGCTTCGATACAAGTGCTTTCCAACGCTGGCGAATCTGAAAGAAAATAAGAAGCGATGGAATGTTTCAGTGGCAGCATTGGTTCGAGCCTATCGTGACAACGGTCTTATTGATGAGCAGCGATACAAGTACCTGAACATAGAACTGTCTAGGAAAGGTTGGCGTGCTTCTGAACCCGATCAAAGCGAGCGAGAGATCAGTGGAGTTTGGAGGTATATCAAGCTCGACCTTTGGAAGAAGTCGCAGACGATTGAGAACCTTGCTGAGCGTGCGCATGTTCCGGTCCAAGATGCAACCGTGTTTACGTCTTTTGGTGGCGCCAACAACCCCAATGAAATTAGGTCATTTAAAGATCAAGGCGCATCGGGTGGATCCTGGCGTGTCATCAAGTGACTTTTGATGACGCCCGGCACTTCGTCTCATGTAGAAAATGACTTTGCCGACCTAAGGGGTTTTTGAACATGTGTTGGGTCGCCATCCCCCGGTCTGGCGATGCCCAGCTTGCGTTGTGTTGGCTTCCTAGGCGGATAGTGGGCAGGATTGCCCACCCAAGGGTGGGTCATGGTGCGTGTGGACACGCACCCTACGGCGTTAGGCTCCGGTGTGGAAATGATCGTAGACGGTCTGGGCCATGGCCTCGGAGACGCCCTCGACAGCTTTGAGGTCGGCGAGATTGGCGCGGGCGACGGCCTTGGCGGAACCGAAATGGGCGAGGAGCGCCTTCTTGCGTTTGGGGCCGATGCCCTCGATCTCGTCGAGGGGGTTTTTCATGGCGGATTTGGCGCGTTTGGCGCGGTGGGTGCCGATGGCGAAGCGGTGCGCCTCGTCGCGCAAACGCTGCACGAAATAGAGCACGGGGTCGTTGTGACGGAGCGCCATGGGGGCTCGGCCTGTGCGGTGGAACTCCTCCTTCCCGGCATCGCGATCGACGCCTTTGGCAACGCCGACCATGGCGATATCCTCGACGCCTAAGTCCCGCATGATCTGGCGGACGGCGGAGACCTGACCCGCGCCACCATCGATGAGGAGGAGGTCGGGCCACATGTCGTTCTCGCGGTCAGGGTCCTCCTTCAGGAGGCGTTTGAAGCGGCGGGTGAGGACCTCTTTCATCATGCCGAAATCATCGCCGGGGGTGAGGTCCGGCCCTTGGATGTTGAACTTGCGGTATTGGGATTTGAGGAAGCCGTCGGGACCGGCCGCGATCATGGCGCCGACGGCGTTTGTGCCCTGGATGTGGGAGTTGTCGTAGACCTCGATCCGGGTCGGGGGCTCGGGGAGGTCGAGGGCGTCGGCGAGGCCTTTGAGGAGTTTGGCTTGGTTCGCCGTCTCAGACATCTTGCGGGCGAGGCTTTCTCGGGCATTGCGGAGGGCGGAGGTGACGAGTTCGTGTTTCTCGCCGCGGAGGGGGTTGAGTAGCGTGACCTTGCGGTTGGCTTTCTCGGTGAGGGCGGCGGCCATGAGGTCGGGGTCCTCAATGGCGTGGGAGAGGATGATCTGGCGGGGCGGTTCCTTGTCCTGGTAGAACTGGCCGAGGAAGGCTTCGAGGATTTCGGCCTCGGCGGCGTTTGCGGTTTTGGGATAGAAGTCGCGGTTGCCCCAGTTCTGATTGGCGCGGATGAAGAAGACCTGGACGCAGGCTTGGCCGTGCTCGAGGTGCAGCGCGATGACATCGGCCTCTTTCACGGTTTGCGGGTTGATGCCTTGGGCGGATTGGACTTGCGTGAGCGCGCGGATGCGGTCGCGCAGGGCGGCGGCGCGTTCGAATTCCATCGCCTCGGAGGCCTGCGTCATCTGGTCGGCGAGTTGTTCCTGCACGTGGGTGGATTGGCCTTTGAGGAAGCGTTCGGCGTCGGCGACGAGGCGCGCGTAGTCGTCCTTCGAGATGTGGCCGACGCAGGGGCCGGAGCAGCGCTTGATCTGGTATTGCAGACAGGGGCGCGTGCGGCTCTCGAAGTTCGAGTCCGTACAGTCGCGCAGAAGGAAGGCGCGCTGGAGTTGATTGAGCGTGCGGTTCACGGCCCCGGCCGAGGCGAAGGGGCCGTAATAGTCGCCTTTCTCGCGTTTCGCCCCGCGGTGCTTCTTGATCTGCGGGAAATCGTGGGCCTTGGTGACGAGGATGTTGGGGAAGCTCTTGTCGTCGCGCAGGAGCACGTTGAATTTCGGCTTGAGCTGCTTGATGAGGTTCTGTTCGAGCAACAGCGCCTCGGTCTCTGTCTTCGTGGTAAGAAACATCATCGACGCAGTCTCGGAGATCATCCGGGCGATCCGCGGCGTGTGGCCTGTGGGTTTGGCGTAGGACGACACGCGCTTCTTCAAGGCCCGGGCTTTGCCGACATAAAGCACCCGGTTTTGCGCATCGAGCATCCGATAAACACCGGGGGAATTGTCGAGTACCTTGAGGTAGGATTTTATGCACTCGTACCCGGCTACCGCGGAGGGGGTTTTGGGTGACGTAGGGGCATGTTCTTCCGACATAATTCTATTGTCGTGATTCCCATGCTGCGCTGCAACGGGATACGTACACGTGCAAGAGAAAAGCTTTCCCCTGTTCTTGTGGATAACCTTGGGGGGAAGTTTTTGGCATCCCGGATTTTTCCTTATTTTTTAGGCATTTTGGCTGTTTGCCTAATTTTTAGGCACTTCTTTAGGGCATTGATTTTGTTGGGAATTTTTATTGTCGCAGGGCAAGTCACTGATATCATTAAGAGTTTGGTAACGGTTTCGCGACGGATTTGTGACAGGTGGAAAAGTCGCGATGTGCGCCTTGGATTCGCACGAGTTTCTCTGAAAATGATCTGGTTCCATGACGCGACAAAAGTTTGCCTCACCGGGGCAAACCCGGCTTCTAGCCCCGGACCGGCAAGCCCTCCGCCAGAACCGTCGCAAACCCCTTGAAGAGTGCATCAATCTCGGCATCCGGACGACCTCCAATGATCGCTCCGAAGAAATTCACCGAGAAGGACACATGCATGACAGCCGAGAACAGCAAGTCGATGTCAAAGTCCGGCGCGACCTCGCCATTGTCCTGCAAACGCCTGACCCGTTCTCGAAAGTTCCTATCGGCCTTGCCGTCCATATGCACCGCCCCTCTCTTTCGAAACGCGGCATCAATGGCGGCCCGGCTGATGATCAGCCTGACGATCTCTTCATCTTTGAGGTCATCGCGAAGCTTGGCGTGTAGGTAATTGTAAATCTCGTCTTCAAGGCTGTCCTGCGGCGGATAGGACAATCCACCTTCCCGACGAGATAGCACGAATTGATCGGTCAACGCCGTAAGCAGCCCTTCCTTGCCTCCAAAATAGCGGCTGATCAGGGACAGGTTCGCCTGTGCCGATTGCGCAATCTCGCGCAAACCAGCCGCATCGTATCCGCGCCGGGCGAACACGGTACGGGCGGCCTCGAGAATCCGCGCCTCGGTTGCGGCGCGGTTTTTGACGATGCCGGTGTTTTCTTCTGTCTCTGTTTTCGCCATGTGAACGACTGTTTACATTAGCCACGGCACGCTGTAAAGAAAACGAATGTTTACACTAGTCGAGTCGAAGGACGCCCAATGATTGGCCTGATGCGCGCCGCCATCTTGGAGGCACTGACATTGCTCGCCCTGTTCGGCGTGGCGATGCCGCTCAAGTATCTGGCGGACGTGCCGCAGGCCGTGTCGGTCACGGGCCCGATCCACGGATTGGCCTTTATGATCTTCCTCTGGTTCGTAATCCGATCCTGGGCAGAAGGCCTGATCGATTGGACTGGGGCCCTTCGCCTCTTCATCGGCGCGTTCATCCCGTTCGGTGGGTTCCTCAACGAACGCTGGCTGCGCCGTCAAATGGATGACAAGTGATGCTCTACGACCTTACGAAAGCCGCACATCTGATTTCTCTCTTCGTCTGGATAGGCGGGATGGTTGCGGTCGCGGTCGCGCTACGGAACCCGAACGTGATCCATCTAAAGCCGCTGAAAGCTTATGACCAGGCCGTGACGACGCCCGCGATGATCCTTGCCCTGCTTTTCGGAATTCTGCTCGGGGTTCAGGGCGGATGGTTCACGTCATCATGGCTGGGAATGAAGATTTTGCTCGTGCTCGGTCTTTCCGGGTTACATGGCGCTCTGGTCGGCAAACTTCGTCGCGCGATTTGGGAAAGTTCGGGCGAGGTAAACTCCGGTGGAAGGGTCTTCCTGCCTGCCGGGCTGGTCCTTCTGACGCTGATCGTCTTGCTTGTGACGATCAAGCCATAGCGGCCCTTCGTCTGCAATTGGGCCTGCCGATGACTTGCCAAGAAACTGTCCCGGCTGACGTTCAAATGGGCGAGGGCGCCCTACTCCACACCAATCACATCCGGCGTTTCCCAGCCGAGGTGCTGGCCGCCGTCGATGCAGAGAAGCTGACCGGTCAGCGCGGGCGCTTTCAGGATGTAGTCCAGCGCCTGGGTCATGTCCTCGGGGTTTGAGCCGCGCTGCATGATCGTCGCGGCGCGCTGTTTGGCGAAGTGTTCCTCGGACTGGCGACCACCACGGAGCGTGGGGCCAGGGCCGATGCCGTTGACGCGAATTTTGGGTGCGAGCGCCTGGGCTGCGGTTTGAGTGAAGGTCCAGAGTGCGGATTTTGCCAGTGTGTAAGTCATGAACTCCGGCGTGAGCTTGCGCACGCGTTGGTCGATCATATTGATGATGCAGGCCTGCGCCTCAGGCTCTCCACGCGCATCCGGTTTCGCCTCAGGGGCCTGCTGCGCGAAGTGCTGGGACAGGACAAACGGCGCTTGCAGGTTGGAGCGCATGTGGCGGTCCCAACTGTCGCGGGTGGCTGTTTCAATCGTGTCATGTTCGAAGATCGAGGCGTTGTTGACGAGCACGGTCAGAGGTTGCTCCAGAGCGGTGGTGGCGCGGTCGATCAACGCCTCAGCGGCATCGAGATCAAGCAGATCGGCCTGCAACGTCTCCGCCCGGCGCCCCTTGGCACGGACCTGCGCTGCGGTCTCCTCGGCACCTGCGGCGGAGCGCGCGTAGTGCACGGCGACATCGAACCCCATCTCAGCCAGATGGATGGCGATGGCGCGACCCAAACGGTCCCCGGCACCGGTGACAAGTGCGGCCCCTGTCATCATCTCAAACCTCCAGTATCAAGATGCCGATAACATAGCCCACATAGCCGAGGGTCAAAACCAGTCCGAAGACGCGGCCCATGGCGAGGTTCTTGTAGACAATCGGCGCGATCAGAACGGAGCAGGCGAGCATCACCCAAAGATCGAAGGTCAGGAAAGAGGCCGGGACCGGGATCGGACCGACAAGCGCGGACGCGCCGATGATGGCGGTGATGTTGAACATGTTCGAGCCGATGACATTGCCTAACGCGACATCCGCCGCGCGGCGGATCGCGGCCATCACCGTGGTAGCCAGTTCCGGCAGCGAGGTTCCGACAGCGACAAGGGTCAGGCCGATGACAGTTTCGGAGACGCCAAAGGCCAGGGCGATGCGGGTCGAGCTTTCGACCAGCAGATGTGCGCCGAGGGGCAGACCCAGCAAGCCGAGGACCAGGAAGAGCGCGATTTTCCAGCCGCGCATCTTGGGATCGACACCTTCCAGATCGTCCTCACCCTCATGCGCCACACCGCTGCGGTGGGCCAATGCGTCGCGCGCGGTGCGCAGGAGCGAGAATGTCAGGAAAGCCAGAAGGATGAGCCCGTGCCACCAGGTGAGCGGGCCGAGGAAGCAAAGTGCCATGAACAGCACTGTGCCGGCGATCATGAAATTGTAGCTGTCGCGGGTGTCGGAGGTGGAGGCGGCGAGACCTGCGAGCAGAGCCGGCACACCGAGGACCAGTAGCACATTGGCCGTGTTGGAGCCGACCACATTGCCGATGGCGAGCCCCGGCGCGCCTTCCAGCACCGATTGCACACCGATCAGCAGTTCAGGCGCGGACGTGCCGAAGGCAACGATCGTCAGGGAGACCAGCAACGCCGGGATGCCCAGCCGCAACGCCAGGTTGACCGCCCCGCGCACCAGCACATCGCCCGCCAAAAGAAGAATGACGAGACCGAGCCCCGCGACCAGAAAGTCCATTCAGCCTTTCCTTTCGCAGGCGCAAGGACCCTTGCCGATCTTGAAGTTGCCGCAGCGTTTACATTTGCCGGGTTTCTTGAGGTTCAGCTTCTCGGCGATTTTCGGCGCGCGCAGTTTTCCGAACATGGCGAGCACCACCATGAACACCAGAAAGAGGGAGATGATCTTGAGGATCACAACCCGTATCGCGCCCAGAGCGCCCTTTCCTCAACCTGCAAGAGCGCATCGTCCAGCAGGTTTGCACCGAAGCGCGAGAAAAGGCTGCGGCGCGGGCCGTATTTGGCGAATTTCACCTTCTCGCCGTAACGCTCTTTCATCACCGGGATAAGGTGGCCAAGGCTGTCGGCAAGACCCAGATCGACGGCCGTCTGCCCGAGCCAGAACTCCCCGGTGAAAAGGTCTCTGTCATCCGCCAGCTTGGCACCGCGCCCGGCCTTCACATGGTTGATGAAGGTTTCGTGCATCTGCGCCTGGAGCGCTTTGATCCGTTTCACATCCGCCGGGCGTTCGGGGCGGAACGGGTCGAGCACGGATTTGTCCTTACCGGCGGTGTAGACGCGGCGTTCGATGCCCTGACGCTCCATCAATTCGTGGAAGCCGAAACTCGCGGAAATCACGCCGATGGAACCAACAATGGAGGAAGGATCGAGGATGATCTCCTCCGCTGCGGTGGCAAGCCAATAGCCACCGGAGGCGGCGACATCCTCGACAAATGCGGTGACGGGCACCTCATGCTCTTCCGAGAGACGCTTGATCCGCGCCCCAATGAGCGAGGATTGCACTGGAGAGCCACCGGGCGAATTGATCACCAGCGCAACGGCCTTCGGTTTGCCGCGTTTGAAGGCCTTCTCCAGAACCGGTGCGAGAGAATGATCGTTCAGCGTGCCGCGCCCGCTGGCAGCGATGACGCCTTGCAGCCGCACCACGGCAACCAGCGGGTCGGACTCCATGAAGGGGATGTAGCGTTTCATGGAGAGCCATGTAGAGGGCGCATGGGGTGGGAACAAGGGGCGAGACGAGATTGGCAAAGGGTGTTGCAGGGGCTAGCCTTGTGCCCATGAAAGTATTGGTGATTGGCGGGACAGGATTGATCGGTCCCCATCTGGTGCAGGCGTTAATGAGTGCGGGAGTGGCTGTGAGCACGCTGACACGCACCGGGCGCGCGCTTTTCTGCGAAACAGCACTTCGGGGGAACCGGCGCAAACGGGCGGATATCGTCGCTGCGATCGACGCGGTGAAGCCCGATTTGCTGGTCGATATGATCCCTTTCACGCTGGAAGACGCGCAAATTCTGCGGGATGTGATCAAACCGAGCGGTTTGCCGCTCATCGCGCTGTCGAGCTGTGATGTTTACCGGGCCTATGGGCTTTTGCGCGGGACCGAAGAGGGTCTGTCGCAGGCCTGCCCTCTGCGTGAGGAGGCCGGTCTGCGCACGGCCTTCGGACCGGAGGGTGCGGCCTATGACAAGATCGGGGTCGAGCAGGTCTATATGGCGCTTGATACGGTGACGATCCTGCGCATGCCGATTGTCTATGGCTGGCCGGACCTAACGCGCGTGGAGCCTTATCTCGATCAGATGCTTGATGGAGTGGAGGAGATCACGCTGTCGGCGGACCGCGCCGCGTTGCGCCTCTCCCGCAGTTTGCACAAGAACGCCGCCCATGCGGTGGTCTGTGCCGCGGCCTATATGGGCAGCAAGCGGATTTACAATGTGGCCGAGCCCAAGGCGTTCACGGAAGCGGATTGGATCAAGAAGATCGCAGCAGCCTGCGGCTGGACGGGAGAGTTGAAGATTACGAAGTGGCAGCCGGATGTGCCGAGCCCACGCCAGCAACTTTATGTCAACAGTGACGCGATCCGCAAAGATCTGAACTTTACCGAGATGTACGACCCCGAGGATGGCTTTGCTGAGATGGTGCGCTTTCACGCCTACCAGCGGCTCGGCAAACCGTATCAGAAATTCCACTAGCAGCCGAATTGGTTAGACCCCGCTGCCATGTTTAAGACGGCCTGCTAGCCGTATCGGAGCTGTGGCGGCGCAAACCCGTCCTCCCGCCATTTGATCAAATCAGCCGCACTCGCCACAGCTTCCGCGCAGGTTTTGATCTCCGCGATATGTCGTTCGATATTGGCCGGCACGACCTCCAGCTTCATGACAATCTCATCCAGACTGCCGGAGGCATCGCCGAGCCGGGCATTCTCGATTTTGCAGGTCACACAGATGATCTTTAGCCCCATGAGATTGCGGTGCATGTCCTTACACATCTTTGAGATACGCAGCGCCTCGTCAGCCACATTGCTGACCGCCGCACCCGCACCTTCCAGATAGTCGACCATCAACTCCGATATCTTCTGGCGCTCCGTTTCGGGATCAGTGCGCCCGAGATGGCGCCGTTCGGATTTCAGCTGCAGCAAACAGCGGTTGAGAATACTGGCTGTGCCATTCAGCAGAAGCGCCTGGCTGACCCGCGCCGTGATCTTTGCGAAATTGCTGTCCTCGGAGACGACATTGCGGGCGAACCAGTCTGAAATCTCATCCGACATGTCGCCATAGGTCTTGGAAAGTTCGGTCACCGGGCCACCTTCCGGCTCAAGTTGGAACGCCTTGATCTGCATGTTCTGCGTGATGCTCGTCAGCGACGTGAACTCGTCGAGCAAACGCCTTGTATGATCTCCAAGCCGACTTGCCTCCTGCAGCACCCGGCGGGAGTGCAGGATCAGGTCGTCAGGCGGCGCACCGACCGCTGTTCGTTCGGCAAGCAGCTCCTCGGCCAATGAGTCCGTTTCAAACGCCCTGTAGTCGTCATATCCAAGCTCTTGGTTATTCTCGATCATGCGCGCGGCGCTTTCGGCAGGCGTTAGGCCATCCCTCTCCTCCCAGGCACGCGTTTTGCGATAGAGGTCCTGCACCACTTTCAGGCGCGCGCTTGTCGGCTTGATCCGGGCGGATAGGAAGCCATCCTGCCACGGGATGAAGACCGCGAAGAGCCAATAGTGCAACCCGTCCTTTGCCCGGTTCTTGATATAGCTCCCGAACACTTCCCCCTTCTGAATCCGCTCCCACATGATGTGAAGCACGGCGCGGGGCATGTCCGGGTGGCGTACGAGTTTGTGGGGCGCGCCGATCAGCTCATCCCAAGGGTAGTTCGAGATGCGGTAGAATGTGTAGTTTCCACCCAGAATGATGCCGTGCCGATCCGTGCGGGAATAAAACACCTCGCCCGGCGCGAAGGGTGCCTCCCCAGTTTTGGGACGGGCCTCCTGGCGTCGATCCACAACCGGGTTGGGCGTTTTGAATTTCTCAACTTGGTTCATGACGGCACTATGGCGGCGCGAAGTTAAGAAGTGATTTCGCCGATGCTGAGGGCCCGGCGTATTGGGTGTGGGCACTCCTCGATCTGTCGTTTTCGAACTTGCCAGCTCTGAACAACTGAGCCACGCTTCGTGCAGCATCGCGGGAGATCGGCGCATGAAGGACAGTAATTTTCTCAATGAAAACAATGCGCGACATCTGTGGCATCCGATGGCGCATCCTGGTGCGATGCAGGACAATCCGCCGCGGATCATCACCAGCGCTGCAGGCTCGAAGATCACCGATCACACCGGCAAGGAAGTCGTCGATGCGGTTGGTGGTCTGTGGTGCGTGAATGTCGGCTATTCCTGCCAGCCGATCAAAGATGCGATTGCCGAACAGGTGAACACCCTGCCCTATTACTCCGCCTTTGGTGGCACCTCGAATGCGCCTGCGATTGAACTGAGCTATGAGTTGCGGGAGATGTTCGCGCCAGACGGCATGGCGCGGGCGTTCTTCACCTCGGGAGGATCGGGCTCGGTTGAGACAGCGCTGCGGCTTTCGCGGCAGTATCATAAGATCAAAGGGGAACCCGGGCGCACGAAGTTTCTATCGCTGAAGAAGGGCTATCACGGGACCCATTTCGGGGCCGCGTCGGTGAACGGTAACAACCGGTTTCGGATCAATTACGAACCGCTGCTGCCGGGCTGTTTCCATGTGCCTTCCCCCTACCCGTATCGCAATCCGTTCGATGAAAGCGATCCCGAGCGGCTGGCAGACCTCTGCGTCGCCGCAGCAGCGGATGAGATCGCCTTTCAGGACCCCGCCACGATTTCCTGTTTCATCATGGAGCCGATCCAGGGTGCGGGCGGTGTGATCGTGCCGCATGAAAGTTTCATGCCGAAGATGCGCGCGCTTTGTGAGGAGAACGGTATTCTGTTCATCGCCGACGAGGTAATCTGTGGGTTCGGACGCACCGGCGACTGGTCTGGCTCGCGCCATTGGGGTGTGCAGCCCGACATGATGACGATGGCGAAGGGCATCACCTCGGGCTATTTCCCGTTCGGAGCCTGCATGGTGTCAGAGGCCGTGGCGGAGGTGTTTGAGACGGGCTCGCCAGAGATGGCCTCGATCTTCCACGGCTATACCTATTCCGCCCATCCGGTCGGGGCAGCAGCGTCCTTGGCCTGCATCCGGGAGACGCAACGGATCGACACGCGGCCCAATGCGGCGGCGCGGGGCTCGCAGCTTTATGAAGGGATGGTCGCGCTGAAGGAGAAGCACCACCTGATCGGCGATGTGCGCGGCGGGCATGGGCTCATGACCGGTGTGGAATTGGTGACGGACCGTGAGGCGAAAACCCCTGCCCCGGCGGAGCTGATGATGCGGGTTTATGAGGCGGCCTATGAGGCTGGCGCGTTGATCCGGGTGGGTGCAAACAATTTCATGATGTCCCCACCGCTGGTGATCGACGAGGATGAGGTGCAGACCATCATCGATGCGCTGGACGCAGGGTTGGCCGCAGCGTGACGGAGATTTTGAATTGGCGCCGATGGGATGAGCGCGTCAGCCTCTCCGGGCAACCGACAGAGGAGCAATTGGTAAAAATTCGGGATTTAGGCGTCACCCATATCGTCAATCTTGGACCACATTCGAACAAGGGCGCGCTGGACGATGAGCCGGGGAGCGTCGCTGCATTGGACATGGATTATGTCTATATCCCCGTTGATTTCGAGAATCCCACCGAGCCCGACTACGCTGAGTTCTGCGCCGAGATGGAGCGCCTGAAAGATCGAACCATCCATGTGCACTGCATCTACAACGCCCGGGTCAGTGCGTTTTTCTACCGCTACGCAAAAGAAGGATTGGGCGGTGATGCGGATGAGGCGTTTGCACTGATGGATGGCATTTGGCGACCGGGTGGCGTGTGGGCAGAGTTCATTGGCAAGCCCGAGGATGCCGACAAACCGAACCGATACCTTGGCTACGAGTATTGATCAGGTGGATCGTTTGATCGTCGTGTAGGCGAGTTCAATCGTTTCAATCGCCAGCTCGTTCTTCATCGCGTCAAACGCTCCGACGCTCCACTTGACCGGATAGGCGTTCGTGACGGTCCAACTGGCCTGTGACCGGCCCTTCGTATCGAGCAAATCGACCCGCAAGGATTTGGCCTCGATCCTTTGGGAGAAATCACTTTCGATCACCTGCTTGCACCAGGAGATGAGCGATGCGTTTGCGGGGCTGACGCCGCGTTTCAGTTTCAGGTTGGTGCTTTTTGTGGGCTTCGGCAGCTGATGGACAAAGCGGTTCTCGCCGCCTTCAACTGCGCTTTGAACATCTAGGCCAGATTCAAGGCCGGAAACTTCCTGGAAGGTACAGGCTTGGGCGTCTACCTCGTCTCCAAACGTGACATTGAAATGGAAGGCTGTGGGAAAGGGGTCGGTCATGCAATCTCTCCAATCGCTTCAGGTTAGCCCACCCCCTGATGCGAGGGGAAGGAGCGGAAGTGGAAGGGAACGCGGCCTTCGGTGCGGTCCTGGCTTGGCGTGGTCTTGAACCTGTCGCGATAGGCGCGAGAGAACTGGCTGGGACCGTTGAAACCGGAAGCAAGCGCGACCTCGAGGACGGGGAGATCGGTTTGCGTGATCAGACTGCGGGCCCGGTCGAGGCGCACGTCGAGATAATAGCGCTGCGGGCTGACGCCGGTGTGTTTCCGGAAGATACGCGCGAGTTGGCGGGGGGAGATGTCGAGGCGGTTGGCCAGCG
The DNA here is from genome assembly GCA_028284705.1 of Paracoccaceae bacterium. Taxonomy (GTDB): domain Bacteria; phylum Pseudomonadota; class Alphaproteobacteria; order Rhodobacterales; family Rhodobacteraceae; genus Litoreibacter. Next base: position 149,619 of record JANQRE010000001.1, read on the forward strand.
CATCGAGGGTCAGCGGGGTCTCCAGAGTGCTTTCCATCAGCGAGATCGCGGCGCGCAGATCGTCGGGGGCGGACATGCCGACGGGCTCGGCGCGGGTCGAAAGCTGGCCCTCCTGCCCGGGGCGCAGGCGGTCGTGGAAGATGTAGCGCGCGGCGGCATTGGCGATGTCGAGCCCATGATGGGCGCGAATGAGATGCAGCGCCATATCGGTGCCCGCCGCCCCGCCGCAAGCGGTCATCAGGCGATCCTCCATAACGAAGAGATCCTCACCCATCTGCGTGTCTGGGAAAAGCTCGCGGAAGGCGGCGATATGTTCGTAATGCACGGCGGCCGCCTTGCCTTTCAGGAGGCCTGCGCGCGCCATGAGAAAGGCAGAGGTGTCGAGGCCGCAGAGGGTCGTGCCTTGGCGATGGGCGTTCTGGATCAGGCGGAGAATGGGCGCGCGAAAATATTGCTCGACACTCCAGCTCGCATTGAGCACCAGAATGTCGGGGCGGTCCTTCGGGGTGAAGGCGGCCTCGGGCAGTACCTGAAGGCCGTTGGACGCGGTGACGGGCTCGGTGGTCAGTCCGGTGAAGCGCCATGTGTAATGGGCCTGTCCAGTCAGGTAATTGGCCGCCCGGAACGGGTCGAGAAAGGCATGCATCGCGCCGGCGTTGAAACCGTTGAAGAGCAACAGATCGAGGGTCGCGGACATGTCATTACTGTCAAGCACATGTCGGATTTCGTCAAGTGAGAACGCGGCGCAAGCGGCAAAATGATCAGACGCAGAGTCGGGGAGGACCAGGTGACGCAACCCAATATCCTGCTGATCATGGCGGATCAGTTGGCGCCGCAATTTACCGGCGCCTATGGCCATCCGGTGGTGAAGACACCGCATCTGGATGCTTTGGCCGCGCGCGGGGCGCGGTTCGATGCGGCCTATTGCAACTCGCCTCTCTGTGCGCCCTCGCGGTTTTCCTTCATGTCAGGTCAACGGATTTCCAGGATCGGCGCTTATGACAATGCGGCGGAGTTTCCCTCCGCGGTGCCGACCTTCGCCCACTATCTGAAGCTGCAGGGTTATCGCACCTGCCTTTCAGGTAAGATGCATTTTGTCGGCCCAGATCAGCTGCACGGGTTTGAGGAACGGGTGACGACGGATGTCTACCCCTCGGATTTTGCCTGGACACCGGATTGGACGAAGCCCGAGGAGCGGATCGACAAGTGGTATCACAATATGTGGACCGTGAAGGAGAGCGGCACGGCGGTCTCGACCTATCAGCTCGATTACGACGACGAGGTGGAATACGCCGCGCGGCGCAAGCTGGTGGACTGGGCGCGGGATCGGGTCGGTGTCGGCGGTGAGCCGTTCTGCATGGTGGCCTCGTTTATCCATCCGCATGATCCCTATGTGGCGCGGGCGAAGTATTGGGATCTCTACAAGGACGAAGAGATCGACCTGCCGGCGCTGGAAATGGCACCCGAGGAGCTCGATCCGTTTGCGCGGCGGGTGGCCGATGGGATCGAGGCGAGCGTGACACCCCTGACCCGCGAAGAGATCATTGCGGCGCGGCGGGCCTATTTTGCCAATGTCAGTTACTTCGACGAAAAGATCGGCGCGCTGGTGCAGGTGCTGGAAGAGACCGGGCAGCTTGAGAACACGGTGATCATCGTCACCGCCGATCATGGCGACATGCTGGGAGAGCGTGGGCTCTGGTACAAGATGAATTTCTTTGAGCATTCGGTGCGGGTGCCTCTGGTGATCGCCGGGCCGGGGATTTTGCCGCGCCCGGTGCCGAATGCGTGCTCCTTGGTGGATTTGTTGCCGACGATGCTCGATCTGGGCGGCGAGCGGCCCACGCTGGGGCAGCCGATTGACGGGGTGTCGCTGATGCCACTGGCGCGCGGCGAGGCCTCCGACCATGACGCGGCGATTGCGGAATATTGTGCGGAGATGACCGGCCATCCGGTGTTCATGATCCGGCGCGGACCCTGGAAATACATCCATTGCGATAGCGATCCGGCGCAGCTTTACAACGTGGTCGAGGACCCGATGGAGGTGACGAACCTCGCGGGCGATCCGGCGCATGCAGAACGGGTTGCCGCGTTTGCCGAGGAGGTGGCGGAGACCTGGGATGCGGCAGATTTGCGCCAGAAGGTGATTGCCTCGCAGCAGACCCGCTTTGCGGTGAATGCGGCGATGGAAGCCGGGGCGGTGGCCCATTGGGATTACAACCCGCCATCGGACGCCTCGCAGCAATATGTCAGAAATCACATGGACTGGACCGTAGCCGCAGCGAAGTATCGCTATCCCCCGGTGGAGGAGACCTCATGAGCGTGCACATTTCCTCGGATGATCTGAACCGCATCCGGGTCGGGTATGATGGGAACCCGTCTACCTCCTCTTCCTTGAGGGCGGAGGCCTATACTGACCAAAAGTGGTTCGCAGCGGATCAACAGAAAATCCTTGCGCGGTCCTGGCAATGGGTGTGTCACGTCGAGAAGGTGCGGGAGCCGGGCTCTTACATCACGGCGACGACCATTGCAGGCATGCCGGTTGCCATTGTGCGGGACCGGCAGGGCGTGCTCCGGGCGTTCTACAATGTCTGCAAGCACCGCGCGCATGAACTTTTGTCCGGTGAGGGCCAAACGACCCGGATCATGTGCCCGTATCATGCGTGGGTCTATGGGCTCGACGGTGGGCTGGTCCGTGCGCCGCATACTGAGAACCTGGACGGCTTCAACGCCAAGGAAATCTGTCTTGATGCCGTTCAGGTCGAAGAGTTCTGCGGGTTTGTCTTTGTAAACCTCGACCCGGACGCAACACCTCTATCCGAGCAATCCGGCGATCTGGAAACCGAAATACGCCATTGGGCGCCGGATATCGATCAACTCACCTTCGGCAAACGCCTGACCTATGACATCAGGTCGAACTGGAAGAATGTCGTCGACAATTTTCTGGAATGCTATCACTGCCCGACGGCGCACAAGGATTTCTGCGATCTGGTGGATATGGACACCTATAAGGTGACGACCCATGGCATCTATTCCAGCCACATGGCCGATGCGGGCAAGGGCGCGAACTCCGCCTATGACGTGTCCAATGCCACTGTGCGCACCCATGCGGTCTGGTGGCTGTGGCCCACGACCTGTTTGATGCGCTATCCGGGGCGGTCCTCCATGATCGTGCTGAACGTGATCCCGGTGGGGCCGGATCGCACGCTGGAAACCTATGATTTCTATCTCGAAACTCCGGAGCCTGATCCGATGGAACTTGACGCGATGCGTTATCTGGATGAGGTCCTGCAGCCGGAAGATATCGGGCTGGTTGAGTCTGTGCAGCGGGGCATGTCCACGCCTGCTTTCGATCAGGGCCGGATCGTGAACGATCCCGATGGGTCGGGACAGTCGGAACACGCGGTGCATCACTTCCATGGGCTGGTGCTGGAGGCGTACGGCGCATGATGCTGGAGGGGCGCACAGCGCTTGTGACCGGCGGACGCGGTGGGATCGGGCGGGCAATCTGCGAGCGGTTAGCGCGAGAAGGCGCGGAGATTGTGGCTTGCGATCTGAGCGCTGGCGGATCGCTTGGAGAGGACGACACGCACGGTTTTGTCCAAATGGACGTGACCTCTGAGGAGAGCGTCAAAGCCGCCATGGCAGGCCTGAGCCAACTCGACATTCTGGTGAACGCCGCCGGGATCGAGATCGAAAAGACCATTGAGGACACTACACTTGAGGAATGGAACCGCTCTTTCGCGGTGAATGTCACGGGCACATTTCTGAGCTGCAAATACGCCCTGCCCTTGCTGCGGAAATCGCCCGGCGCCTCAATCATCAACTTCGGGTCCTATGACGGGTTCATCGCCGATCCCGGTCTGGCGGCTTATTGCGCGACCAAGGGCGCGGTCCACGCGCTGACCAAGGCGATGGCCTGCGACCATGGACCCGAAGGGATCCGCGTGAACGCCATCTGCCCAGGCTATATCGACACACCGATGCTGCAATCGTTCTTCGAAGGTGAAGGCTCCGGCGGTGACGGCGGCACCCTTGAGACGCTGCAACAGGCGGTGCGCGATGTGCACCCCTTGAGGACCTACGGCACACCGGAGGACATCGCGAACCTTGTGAACTGGCTCGCCAGCGACGAAGCGCGCTATGCTTCGGGGCAGTTGTGGGTTCTGGATGGGGGCTTAAGCGCGCAAGTGCAGCAGATGAAGTTATGAGCGAGGGCTTTGAGGATATGCTGACGGGCGGGCATCCGAACTCGCTGGGGCGGACCATCGAGGTGGTGGACACCGTGCTGGCCGATCCAGAGCGGATGACGGAACTGTTCGACTGCTACAAAAGCGACGATGAGGTCGTGCGGTTGCGGGTCTCGAACGCGATGCGGCGAGTTCAAGCCGAGCGGCCCGATCTGGTTGTGCCGCTGGTTGACCGGCTGATCTCAGAGATCGCGCATCTCGATCAGCCCTCGGCGCAATGGACCTTGCCGAAGCTCTTCGAAGGAGCGGAAGCGGAGATGTCGCCGGATCAGCGGGCGCAGGCGCTAAAGATCGTGAAGCGCAATCTGGCGGAGCATGATGACTGGATCGTGCTGAACAACTCGATTGAGTATCTGGCGCGGCTCGCGGCCTCTGACGATGACCTTCGCGCGTGGCTGCTGCCGCACCTGAAGCGCTGCGCCGGGGACAGCCGCAAATCGGTGGCGAAACGCGCCGCGAAAGCGCTGACGAAGCTGGAGAGGTCGACGCAGTGACCGACGATCTTTCAGCATATCAAGCCAAATCCGGTCGTCTGGAACCTGTCTTCACGATTGAGATTCAGACCTTGCCGGAGGATACGGACCGCATCCTGGACGAAATCCTGAAGGTGCATCCGCTCGGGTATGGGAATTACGGTCGCAACGCGTCGATTTCGGCTGTGGGTCGCGAAACCGCGCGTCCGAATGCGGGGTCCACGACGGAGAACCACGTGGAGGGGTTTAAGGTCGGCGGGACCGAGACCTATCCAATGGTGGAACTGAAAATCTCCATTGAGCGCGACACGGAAGTTCTGGCGAAGGTCATGGACGCGATATTGCACGTACATCACTATGAAGAACCCGTGATTTTCGTGCGCGAGGATTGGGTGAGCCGCGCGAATTACAACCCGAAATCTGACAACCCGAACCGATTCTGGAACAACGGGCGCGGCTTGCCGGACAATCTGGAGGGATAGGCGCATGAAACCGGTCATCATCACCTGTGCGCCGACGGGCGGCATTCACACACCGACCATGTCGGAGCATCTGCCGATCACGCCCGCCGAGATCGCAACAGCCTCGATTGAAGCAGCCGAGGCCGGCGCGTCGATCATTCACCTACACGCGCGCGACCCGGAAACTGGGAAACCCGACCCTCGGTCCGAGACGTTTCAACAGTTCCTGCCCGTGATCAAACAGGCGACCGATGCGGTCATCAATGTCTCGACCGGCGCCGGGCTGGGCATGTCGATGGAGGAACGTCTGCGCGCGGCGACAGATGCAGCACCCGAGATGGCCTCGCTCAACATGGGGTCGATGAATTTCGGGATATTCCCGCTGCTCGAAAAATATTCGGAGTGGAAGTTCGATTGGGAGCCGGAATTCCTCGGCATGACCAAGGACTTCATCTTCCCCAACACGTTCGAGACGATTGAATATGCGCTGGTCAATCTGGACCAGAAACACGGCACCAAGTTCGAGTTCGAATGCTACGATCTGGGGCATCTCTACAATGTGAAGTGGTTTGTCGATAAGGGCCTGATCAAGCCGCCGTTCTTCATTCAGTTTGTACTCGGCATTCTCGGGGGTGCCGGAGCCGAGATCGAGAACCTGCAGCACCTGAACCGGATGGCCGACAAGCTGTTTGGGCCGGAGAATTACGAATGGTCGGTTCTGGGCGCCGGGCGGCACCAGATGCCGATGGCGACGCAATCCGCGCTTCTGGGTGGCAATCTGCGGGTCGGGCTGGAGGACAGTCTTTACATCGGACCGGGCGAGTTGGCGGTCTCAAACGCGCAGCAAGTCGAGAAAGTGCGGGGGATTGTTGAAGCGCTTGGACGCAAAGTGGCGACGCCGGATGAAGCGCGGGAGCGATTGGCGCTGAAGGGCGGCGACCGGGTGAATTTCTGATGAGCGGCGAGATTGTCTGGGCCGATCTGTCGATGTTCGACCCGGTGCAGGATTTTTATGTCAAAATCTTTGACTGGGATTTCGTCAGCCCCATACGCGACATGGCATTCTATGATGATGTGGCGATTGCAGGGTTCTCCTTCATGCCGGAGAAGTTTCGTGCGCTGAACCTGCCGAGCTTTTGGATGAGTTACATCGCGGTGCCCTCGGTGGTGGATTGTGTCGCGACAGCGAAGACGCTTGGCGCGAAGGTCGAGCTGCATGACACCGAGAAAGACATGGCCCTGATCCGGGACCCGCTGGGTGCAGGGTTTTCGGTCTGCGGACCCAATCTTGGTCCGTCCCCGATGGCTCCCGGGCACGGGCGGAGGCGGGGGCACGCCTTGCATGTGTCCGATCTGTTAGTGGTTGCGCCGTTCTACACGGCCTTGTTCGACTGGACATTCGAAGACGGCGCGTTTCGCAACGACAAAGGCTGGTTCGTGGCCAAAGCCTTTGAGGAAAGCGATGCGCAGCGCGGCGGTTATGAGTACTGGAGCGTGGCCTTTGGCGTGCGCGACGTCGCCATGGCAACGAGGATTATCGAAGCGAATGGTGGCGCGATTGCGGGCCCGTGCAACTCCGGCGCGGGCGCTTTATCGGCGACCGACCCGAACGGCGCCGCCTTTGTCATTCAGCCAGAAGGAGCAGACTGGAATGCAGACTAAGATGCTGATCAATGGGGAACTCGTCGCCGGCGATGGCGAGAAACTTTCGGTCGTAAACCCCTCGGATGGCGGTGAGATCGCGCAGGTGGCCGAAGCGAGCCAAGAACAATTGGGCGCGGCAACGGCGGCGGCGAGTGAGGCGTTCGAGACGTTTTCCCGGACGACGCCGGGGGAACGGGCGGCGCTGCTCTTGGCCGTGGCGGATGCGATTGAGACCAATCAGGACGAATTGGCGGAGCTCGAGAGCCTCGATGTTGGTAAACCCTGGCCCTCGGCCCGGGACGATGAGATGCCACTGACCATCGACACATATCGCTTCATGGCGGGCGCCGCGCGGACGATGTCGGGCTCGGCGACAGGTGAATATGTCGAAGGCCACACCTCGATGATCCGTAAAGATCCTGTTGGGCCAGTGGCCTCGATTGCGCCGTGGAACTACCCGCTGATGATGGCGGCCTGGAAGATCGCCGCGCCAATTGCGGCGGGGTGTACAATGGTGCTGAAACCGTCGGAGATCACGCCCTTGTCGACCCTGCGACTGGCTGAGATTTTAAACGATATCCTGCCCAAAGGCGTCTTCAACGTGGTGCATGGGCGGGGTGCCTCGATTGGCGATACGTTGATCAACGATCCGAAGATGGAAGCCATCTCGATCACCGGCTCTCCGGCGACCGGCATGGCGGCCATGCGGGCCGCGTCGCAGCAGATCCGCCATGTGCATCTGGAACTGGGCGGCAAGGCCCCGGTGATCGTCTTTGACGATGCCGATGTGGACGCAGTGGCGGAGACCATCCGTTATGGCTCTTTCTTCAACGCCGGCCAAGACTGCGCGCAGCCGACGCGGGTGATGGTGCAAGCCGGTCTATACGACAAGCTTGTCGCTGCGGTGTCCGATCAGGTTGGCCAGATCAAGATCGGTGCGCCGAGGGCCGAGGGCGCGGAAATGGGCCCGATTGTCAGCGAAGTGCAGCGCGAGCGCGTGGCGGGTTTTGTGGAACGCGCCCGCGCCGCCGCGGAGATCACCGTGGGCGGTGCACAAGGCGCGGGCGACGGGTTCTTCTATCAGCCGACCGTGGTGGCGAATGTCGACAATGACGCGGAGATCGCGACATCGGAAGTGTTCGGCCCGGTGGTGACCTTGTCGCGGTTCACGGATGCGGAAGAGGCTCTGAAACTGGCAAACGCGTCGCATTACGGGCTGGCGTCGTCCGTCTGGACGAAGGACCTCTCGACCGGAATGCAGATGACTTCGCGCCTGCGCTACGGGATGACCTGGGTGAACACCCACGGGATGCCGACCGCAGAGATGCCCTGGGCGGCGATGAAAGGCTCGGGCACGGGGTCTGACATGTCGGTCTACGCGCTCGACGCCTACACAAGCGTTCGCCACGTGATGATCGCGCATTAGATCCATGGGCAGGCTTGCGGGAAAAAGCGCATTTGTGACCGGCGGCGGGCGCGGCATCGGGCTTGCCATTGTGAAGGCGTTTCTCGCCGAGGGGGCCAATGTCTCCGCCAGCGGGCGCGGCGAACGGCCCGACGATGTGGATGATCCCGTCTCCTGGTTCCAGGTGGATGTCACGGATGCTGAGGCGATGAATGACACCGGGGCGTTCTGTAAGGGAATGGACATTCTGGTGAACAACGCTGGCGTGCAGATCGAAAAGACCATCACCGACACCACCGATGCCGATTGGGACCATGTGATGGGCACCAATGCGCGCGGCGTTTTCAATGCCTGTCGTGCGTTCATTCCGCATATGGCGACGGGCGGATCGATCATCAATATCGGCTCGATCTCGGGCCATGTCGCTGACCCGCAAATGGCGCTCTACAACGCGTCCAAGGCCTTTGTGCACGGGCTGACGCGCTCCATCGCCGTAGATCACGGGCCGGACATTCGCTGCAACGCGATCTGCCCGGGCTGGATCGAGACCGGCATGCTGGAGGCGGGCTTCGATCTGGCCGAAGACCCGACGCGCGCCAAGGCCGACGCACTGGCCCGGCATGCGACACGGCGCTTCGGCAGGCCTGAGGATATCGCTGCGATGGCGGTGTGGCTGGCCTCTGACGAGGCAGGCTTTGCGACGGGACAACTCTTCACGGTGGATGGCGGCATGACCGCGGCCTCCCCGATAAATCCAGGATTGATGTGATGGAAAATACCGCGATTGTCGGCGCCGGGGTGATCGGCGCAAGCTGGGCGTCCTTGTTCCTTGCGGCAGGCAAGAACGTGGCTGTTTATGACCAGTCGGATACGGTTGAGGCGGATGTGACCGCCTATGTCGAAACGGCCTGGCCGGTGCTGGAGAAAATCGGCCTGGTCGAAGAGGGTCGGCGCGGGGCGCTGAGCTTTCATGAGACCCATGCGGAGGCCGTTGCAGAGGCAGATTTCATTCAGGAAAGCGTGCCGGAACGGCTGGAGATCAAACACAGCGTCTATGCAGAGATCGAAGAGGCACTGAAACCGGAGGCCATCGTGTCGACCTCTGCCTCAGGGCTCTTGGTGCGCGATATGCAGGAGGGCTGGAAGGACCCCTCACGCTTCATTCTGGGCCATCCGTTCAACCCGCCCCACCTGATCCCGCTGGTGGAACTCCTTGGCAATGACAAGACCGCCGATGGCGTTCTGGAGGCGGCAGAAGCCTTCTATGAGAGCGTCGGCAAGGTCACCATCCGCGTGCAGAAAGAGGTCGCAGGCCATGTCTCGAACCGCTTGCAGGCCGCGCTTTGGCGCGAGGCGATCCATCTGGTGGAAAGCGGCGTCGTCAGTGTCGCGGATGTGGACAAGGCCGTCTGGGCGGGCCCGGGTCTCAGGTGGGCCGCGATGGGTCCGAACCTGATCTGGCATCTCGCAGCCGGCCCGGGCGGTTTGGAGGAATACTGCAACCGCTATCGCGACAGCTTCCACCGCTGGTGGGACGATCTCGGCGATCCTCGTCTGACACCCGAAGTGGCCAAACGGCTCGCAGAGGGGGCTAAGCAGGAGGCCGAGGGCAGATTATTGAGCGAGCTCGAAGCCCTGCGCGATGACCTCATCACCGGATATCTGCAGAGCGAACGCGGCAAGCGCTAAAGAAAAAACCGCCCTGTGGGCGGCTTCTTTATGTTGGTTGCGGGAGTAGGATTTGAACCTACGACCTTCAGGTTATGAGCCTGACGAGCTACCGGGCTGCTCCATCCCGCGCCAATTGCGAGCCCTGTTCCTACGCCCCTCTTTCTGAGTCTTCAAGGGGGTCACAGGGGAAATTGTCACATTTTCTTAATGGTCTCGGCGATCATCGAAATCATCTCGAACATGACCGCAGCTGCCCCCATGGCAGTGATGTTATTGGGGCTGTCTTTGGTGGGCATTAGGCAGACCACATCGCCGCCGACGATGTTGAGACCCCGCACGGAATGCAGCAACTCCACCGCTTCATCCATGCTGAACCCGGTCACGCCGGGCTCAATATTCGAGACCGCCGGCGCGACCGTGGGATCAAGGCAATCGAGATCAAACGTGATGTAGACCGGGCGGTCCTTCAGCACCTCGCGGGCCTGCGCGATTACATCTGCTGCACCCCGTTTGCGATATTCTTTCATCGTCACGACATTGTAGCCATAGTCATAGCTCGGCTGCAGCCAATCGAGCGTGCGGGGATGGCCGCGCAACCCGATCTGCATCGACGTTGTCGGATCGACCTGCCCCTGATCGGCAAGATAAGCGCCCCAATGGGCGGCCGATTTCTTGGCGCCAAGGAAGTGATCGACCTTGGTGAAGACATCCGTGTGCGCGTCGAGATGGAGAAAACTCACCGGCCGGCCATCTGTCAGGGCGGAGTTGGCGATGCCTTGCACGATACCTCCGGTGATGGAGTGATCGCCGCCGATGGAGACCGGGCGCGCCTGCGCTTTTCCTATTTTCTGATAAAAATCAGTGATTTGCTGGATGCAGTCTTCATTGTCGTTGGCGCGTGGCAGCGGCACGTCGCCGATATCGGCAATCTTCGCGCTGCTCCAGGGGTCGATCTGAAACTCCCCATGCACGCGCCTCTGCAATGCCGAGACATGTCTAACGGCACGCGGCCCAAGATGTTGGTCGCGCTCGGTCGTGCCGTTTCCAGTCGAATGTGGAACGCCGACCAGCACGATGTCCTGATCTGAGAGTGCTTCATAGGGCGTTCGAAACAGCGTCGGGATGCCCCACCAATAGAGGTTCTCCATCATCGAGCGGTCATGTTCTTCGGCCATGTCGGTCCTCTCGATTAGGATTGGCGTGCTGATCAGGCGTATTGCGGGATCGGCTGTCTGTCCGGCGCCACAAACGCGGCTCGCGCCGCCTCCGAGAACAGCGTTTCCTTGCGGTAATGGGTCAGCATGATCTCGGTGTCGAGCAGCCGGTCGTCGCTGGCGAGAAACGCATTAAAGGATGTGGCCTCCGGCGTGCGCATCATGAAATGTTTAACCGCTTGGATCCAAGCCGTGGTCAGGGTTTCGTGGTATTTGCCGGGCGGAACACCGTTGGCGCGGAGATAGGTCTGCAAGGCCCGGCGTATCCGCGCGCAGGCCGTCTCGACATTGCTTTCGCATAGGTAGACGAAAGCGAGGCGGAGATGCGCGCGATGGGTGAACTCTGCAGGCGGAACGCGAGCGGCTTCGAAATCGCCCTTGAAGCGGATATCGGCTGTTGATGGTGTCATCCTCTCTCTCCCGCTTGCCACGCTACTGCAACCTAACTCCTTGAGAAACTTCAATATATCTCCAGGCATCCTGCGCCTCGGCTTCCCGGCGTTCCTGGTTGGCGGCGATGGCTCCAAAGACGACACCCGCCACGATATTCGGCTGATCGAAGATCATGTTGCCGGACTCGTTGGATTCAATCAGCGTCGGTTGCTTCTGGATCGCCCCGGACAAGGCACCACTGGCGCAGTTGATGGTAAGCGGGCTCGGGCGGCCTCTGACGACAGGAAGCGTGATCGGCGTCGGCGTGGTGAAATTCACCGCAATCTCCGCGGACTCCGCGGTGCACCGGCTGCCAGGCAGAGCCTTGTCCCAAGAGATCGCACCGCGCCGTTGAGGTGTGCTCGCCACGATGGTCACGGTCTCCACCCCCAAAATCCGGCTCTGATCAAATCCCGGTTTCACAATGAACCCGGCAGCCGATCCGGGAGGTGCTTTCTGCTGAACGGGTTCATCCGGTGTGCAGGCCAACAGCCCCGCCGTCGCTGCGGCGCAAATCATGATTTTTTTGAACATCAATCCCCCCTTAGTTACCGGAAGATAATCTGGTTTTTGCAATGTAATCAAAGGATTTCCGGACCTTCCGCCACGGATCAGGCGAAGCACTGCGGCGAGCCCAAGGCTCTGCTCCCCCACCTCGGGCCGCAGAACTCTGTAACAGTCGCATAGGGTCGGGTTGATGCAGCGCAATGCCAAACTTGAGCGCTCTGATACAATTGGGACCAAAAGAGGAGGTAGACATGTTTTCAAAAATCATGGTCCCGGTGGACCTCAAACACACAGAGCAAATGGAGAAGTCATTGGCCTTGGCGGCGGAGCTTGCCAGAAATCACGGTTCCGAAGTGCATATCGTTGGCGTGACAATGTCATCCCCGACAGAAATCGCCCGCACGCCTGAGGAGTTCAGCAAAAAGCTTGCAGAATTTGCGGCGGAAAGCTCAAATGCGTTTGGCGTGCCGTTCGAACCTCATGTCGAGACCAGTCACGACCTGCGCATCGATCTCGACGAGGTGCTGGAGCGCACCGCGGAGGAGATTGGTGCTGATCTCATCGTTATGGCAAGCCATGTTCCAGGTTTTGCGGATCATGTTTTCGCATCAAACGCTGGATACCTGGCATCTCATGCCAGCATGTCCGTTTTTGTGGTGCGGTAGCTGCTGGGGCTCACGGACAGCATTTCGCAGGCAAACGCCTTTCGGGGCCAAGTCTTCTCGACCCGACTTCACTCGAAAACAGATCGTCCCCTACGCTTGCACTAGTCGCATTCTGCGATGGCTGGCTGGTCGGCGAAACTGCCCATGGGATTGAAGACATGCAAGCCGCTGATGGTTTTCTCGGCGGTTTCGGGGGCCTCGACGGATGTCTGAAGTGTCGCTGCGCTGCCGGGTTCAAAATCGGACAAGCCCGCGCCCGGGACACCATCGCGGCAGAGGCTGGTTTCGGACATGACATCGAACTGCTGGGAGCGTTCGGGAGCCTCGAGTGTGATTGTGGTGTCTGTCACCTCCACCACGGTTCCAGAGAAGACAACTTTCATCGTATAGTCGGACGCGACGTCGAGATATGACGTCTCACCGCGACCCGAGAGCATCATCACGTTGCCCTCGCCAATCACCGGTCCCTCATAGAAGAACTTGGGTTCCCGTGGGCCGTCGGGCGTGCGAATGTACTCGACCGATGAGCCTCCTCCGGATTGTGCCTCGGTCGCGACAGGCATACTCCAAGCCCCGACTGTAATCAGAATGAACGCAGTGACCCTCATCTATCCGCGTCCGTCTGTGAATCCGCTTCGGTAAGAACGGTATTATGGCACGGAGCGAGGCCGACCGGGTCGTCGTGTGAAACTGGAAGGTGAGGTGGAAGAAAATCGAAAGAGAGATACGTCTGATGTTGCTCGTTAGGTTTGGCGGTGACCTACTCTCCCACGTCTTAAGACGCAGTACCATCGGCGCAAAGGCACTTAACGGCCGAGTTCGGGATGGGATCGGGTGTTTTGCTCTCGCTATGACCACCAAACCAAAGGAACAACATCAGTCACCATAGACCCAAGTCAGGTTATGTGTTCGTGTAGTATGCTTTTGGTCCGTAGGGTGTGCCTTCACGGCGCACCTGCCAAAGTCTGGCTTCTACTGGATCAAATCAAGCCTATCGGGCAATTAGTACCGGTCAACTGAACGCATTGCTGCGCTTACATCTCCGGCCTATCGACGAGATGGTCTATCTCGGCCCTCAGGGATACCTTGTTTTGAGGGGGGCTTCCCGCTTAGATGCCTTCAGCGGTTATCCTGTCCGATCATAGCTACCCAGCACTGCCATTGGCATGACAACTGGTCCACCAGTGGATCGTTCACCCCGGTCCTCTCGTACTAGGGGCAACTCCTCTCAAGTATCCTACACCCACGGCAGATAGGGACCGAACTG
>JANQRE010000025.1 GCA_028284705.1 Paracoccaceae bacterium
TGGAGGGACTTGAACCCCCACGCCTCGCGGCGCCAGAACCTAAATCTGGTGCGTCTACCAATTTCGCCACACCCGCAGAAAACTTTTAAGCCCGCCGAATTGATCCCCCGGCAGGCTTTCGCGGCTCAATAACAAAGGTCACAGGGGGATTCCATCGCAAAAAACACGTCCCCCCGCACGGCTTTCGACATTCTCCGGGCTTGGCTGAGTTCGGGCACAATTGAGGTAAGGAAATCCTGCCCCATCCCGAAAATCACCCCGGTATCACCGCAAGCTCGCCCGATACGCGCCCAGATTGTGCCCCAATTCAGGTGTCATCTTACTCCATCAAATTGAACCGGAGTGACGCCATGTCTGCCAACATGCACAAGACTTTCGGTGGGGGAACTGAAATCGCTGGCGAGAGAGAGGCCGTGACCGGCCTGGCCGCTGGCAACAACATCCTGACAATGACGGGGTATGTGAAGGTCGAAGACCTCAAAGCCGGTGATCGCATCATCACCCGCAACGGCGCGCGTATCCTGCGCGAACTGGTTGCGACCACTCATATGATGCGCCCGATCAAGGTCGGCTCGAATACGCTCGGTTACTCGCGCCCGGCCTCAGAGATGCTGATGGCGCCCGATCAGGAAGTTATGGTGCGCGACTGGCGTGCCGAGGTGCTGTTTGGCGAGGATTTCGTCATCACCCGGATCAACCGCATGGTTGACGGCAAATACATCTCCGAATCCGCAGTGCTGGCCGAACACACGGTCTACGAGCTCTGCTTCGACGAGGAAGAGATTTACTATGCCGATGGGGTCGAGATCATTTCCGCTCTGTCGCTGTCCAAGAACGAAGCGAAACAAGCGCAACTCGCAGCATAAACTCTATGGGTCGTAACCCAGCCTGAGCGCCTCAGGACAAATTCCACTCACGGAATACTTGCGGGACCATGTCCGGCAGGTCTGAGGCAATCAGCCCCGGCCCATAGAGGTGCGCTGCCCAAAGATGGAGCAGCGCACCGCACTCCGCTGCCTCCTGAGCGACGAACCCCCGCGCCAGAAGTCCGGCGATCAGGCCTGCTAACACATCCCCCGCCCCTGCCGTGGCAAGCCAGGGTGCGGGGGTTTTCTTTTGCCCATCAAGCTCCGCAATGACGCCATCCGGCGAAGCCACAAGCGTGCGCGGGCCTTTCAGAAGAACCGTGCATCCCAGGGCCTCCGCCGCCAGCATCGCCGAGGCCTGCCGGGCTTCCTGCGTGTCGAGATCGGTGCCTGGGAACAGCCGTTTGAACTCGCCTATATGGGGTGTCAGCACGACCTTCTCGTGCAGCGCATTCGCCAATGGCTCCACCTCGGCGAGAAGCGTGATCGCATCGGCGTCCAAAATGGCCGGCATCTGCGCCCCAAGCGCGCCCGCCATCAGTTCCGCCCCACGCCGATCCACCCCCAGGGCCGGTCCAAGGCAAAGGGAGGTGATCCGGCGTTCATCCTCAAGATACGAGATCAAGGCCTCGCCACTGTCGATCTCGCGCAGCATGATCGCCGGGGATTGTGCCGCACATTCCTGCAAGGCCCCCTGCCCGGCCCCGACCGTCACCAATCCGGACCCAACCCGCAGAGCCGCCTGCGCTGCAAGGCGAGCGGCCCCGGTCCGCGTCGCAGGCCCCGCCAGGATCAATGCGTGCCCATGGTCATATTTTTGGGCGTCGACCGCCTTGGCGAATTTAGCGACCCGCTCCGGCGTTGGCGCGATTTCCCTCATAGCCCGATATCCTTCACGACGGTCTTGTACCCCTGTTGCTCCAGGACCAGATGCACCGGTTTCTTCTGGTGAAATGTCACCGTCAGGTCCGGCTCGAACGGGTTGGTCGCCAGAAGCGCTCCGCTATCAGTGTCATATCCCGTGGGCACATCGATGCTGACGCTCACAACCTCATTGTCAAAGCTGAGTTCCGCCCAATAGTCCCGGGCCTTCATAAAGGGCTCCAAGATCGCATCGCAGTTGCGGGTTTGCCCGATGCCCAGAAGCGCATCGACAACGACAAGCGATCCGGGCGCAGTCAACTGATGTTCCAACTGCTCAGCCCGGTATGGGGTCAGATCACTGCCAAACTGGGCCCACCGCGCCGCGTTTGTTGCGGCATCCCCCGCCATCGCACTGAGGCTCTTGGTGGCAGCCACGCTCACTGGCCATCCGGCCTCTAGCAATAGACGGGCCACCACAAACCCGTCACCCCCGTTATTGCCCGGTCCACACAGAACCAGCGCCCGCGGCGCCTCGAGTTGGGGCCATTCCGCGACAATCGCGTCCACCACCGCTTCGCCGGCACGCTCCATCAGTTGCAGCCCGGTGACCTGGCCGCCCTCAATCGCCGCCCTCTCCAGCGCGCGCATCTCTTCGGTTGTGATAACCCCCGTCATTTTCGCTCGCGATTCAATTGTGCTTAATTTTTGTGCAATCTGCACAAATTTCCAGCGGCAAGCTACGGCGTAACATCCCCACTCAGCACTGACCCTGCCATCAGATTGTGCACTGGAATGTTAAGTGGTCAACCGCCTTTGGGACATGATTTAGGGAGTCGCCTCACATGAAGAAGATCGAAGCGATCATCAAGCCATTTAAGCTCGATGAAGTGAAAGAGGCCCTGCAGGAGCTTGGCATCCAAGGCCTCAGCGTTACCGAAGTCAAAGGCTTCGGTCGCCAGAAAGGCCATACCGAGCTCTATCGCGGCGCCGAGTATGTGGTTGATTTCCTGCCGAAAGTGAAGATCGAGGTCGTGCTCAGCGACGACCAGCTCGATGGCGCGATTGAAGCGATCATTGGCGCGGCCAAGACCGACAAGATCGGCGACGGCAAGATTTTCGTCACCACCGTTGAACAATCTATCCGCATCCGCACCGGCGAAACCGGTGAAGAAGCGCTGTAAATCAACACTTTAACCAGAGAGGAACAGGTCCATGAGCGCAAAGGACATGCTTAAGACCATGAAGGATGAAGACGTTGAATATGTCGACATCCGCTTCACCGACCCGCGCGGCAAGCTGCAGCACGTCACAGTTATGGCCGATCAGGTCGATGAGGACTTCATCGAAGAAGGGTTCATGTTTGACGGCTCGTCAATTGCCGGTTGGAAATCCATTGACCAATCCGACATGAAGCTGCTGCCCGATCCGGCCAGCGCCTATGTGGACCCCTTTTACGCCGAAAAAACCCTTTGTGTTCATTGCACTGTGGTCGAACCGGATACCGGTGAGAGCTATGAGCGCGACCCACGCGGCACCGCCGAACGTGCCGAGGCTTACCTGAAATCCTCCGGCATCGGCGACACCGCCTATTTCGGCCCCGAGGCCGAGTTTTTCCTCTTCGACGACGTGCGCTTCTCCGTCGAGATGAACAAGGTCTCCTATGAGGTCGACGCAAACGACGCAGCCTGGAACACCGATGCCGAATACGAAATGGGCAATATGGGCCATCGTCCCGGCGTCAAAGGCGGCTATTTTCCGGTCAACCCGACCGATGCCAGCCAGGACCTGCGCTCCGAGATGCTCTCGACCATGAAGCGCATCGGCATGAAAGTGGACAAGCACCACCACGAGGTTGCGTCCTGCCAGCACGAGCTGGGTCTCATCTTCTCTTCGCTGGTCGATCAGGCGGACAATCTGCAGAAATACAAATACGTGATCCACAACGTGGCCCACGCCTATGGCAAATCGGCGACCTTCATGCCGAAGCCGATCGCAGGTGACAATGGCACCGGTATGCATGTGAACATGTCGATCTGGAAAGACGGCAAGCCGTTGTTTGCAGGCGATAAATACGCCGATCTCAGCCAGGAGGCGCTATATTTCATCGGCGGCGTTCTGAAACACGCCAAGGCTCTGAACGCCTTCACCAACCCATCGACGAACTCCTACAAGCGTCTGATCCCGGGTTTTGAAGCCCCTGTGCTGCGCGCCTATTCGGCCCGCAACCGCTCGGGTTGTGTCCGGATCCCATGGGCGGAATCGCCGAAAGCCAAGCGCGTGGAAGCCCGCTTCCCCGACCCGGCGGCAAACCCCTATCTCTGCTTTGCTGCCCTTCTGATGGCTGGTCTCGACGGCATCAAGAACAAGGTCGATCCGGGCCCGTCTTCGGACAAAGACCTTTACGACCTGCCGCCAGAAGAACTGGCCGAAATCCCAACGGTCTGCGCGTCTCTGCGCGAAGCGCTGGAAGAGCTGGAAGCCGATCACGAGTTCCTGCTGGCTGGCGACGTCTTCACCAAAGACCAGATCGAAGGCTACATGGAGCTGAAATGGGAAGAGGTTTATGCCTATGAGCACACACCGCACCCGATGGAATACAAGCTCTACTATTCCTGCTAAGCTTCTGGAATATAGCGGATAAAGAGACCGGCGCCTACGCAGCGCCGGTTTTTATTTGGGCAACTCGACCTCGAGACCAGCAAGAGGACCGCCCTCTTCACCCTGCCCCGAGGGATCAATGGCAGACGCATCATCGTGCGGCAAGTCATCCAAAGCCAGATCGGACGCCGACAGGCCAGGATCGTGAACCGCCGGATCCGGCAAACTCGACATCTCAAATTGCGATGAACCCCGAGGGGCGAAAGAAGGCTGCGTGACGGCAGTTGCTTGAAGGAGCGCCAGCCGGATCGCACGCACACCGTTCAACTGCCCCAGATGCGCCTTGCCATGCATCACACCTCGGATGTCAGCGACGTCAGCCGCGCGCAGCAGAGCCGGATCGATCGGGATCGTGACATCCGGTGCTAACCCCATGAGTTTTCTCACAGATATTTTCACGGAAGGCAGGCTCACTGTCAGCGGCACATCCACATCCGCTACTAATTCAAAGAGATGCGGATTGGGTTCGGGCGCGGATTTCTTTGATCGATCCTTCATCACCTTCGCTGGCATCCAGATCTGCGCCTGAGCAGTCTTTTGCCCGGGACCAAGATCAAGCTCGACCGAAACTATCTCGTAAGCCTTTTCAGCATAGTCGAGTTCCAGACGCGCGTGATCGGTCTCCATGCGCAGCGACCGATATCCCGCGAGCGCCAAACCCGGGCGTACGTCCTCGGCAAGTTTGGACATTTGCGCCAGAACGCCGTTGAGAAACGGCTCGCACATCGAGCGATCAATCTCTGTCACAGGCCGGTCGACCCGTGGCGCTGTGAGCACTTCGCCTAGGGTCTGTTGTTCGATCAACGCATCGAGAAGAATTGCATCGAACATGATCAGACCCAAGGGCTCGGTCTTATGTTCCAGAATGCAGACCATGCGTTTGTCGGGGAGATCGGCCAGTGCATCCGCCGGTGGCACCAATCGCACATCAACCTTGGGCACCAAGAGATTGAGATCATGGACGGATTTTGCCGCACGCCGAAACATGTCAGGCGCAATTTCCATGAACACATCATGGTATTGCCCCCTCGCCTGAGGTGGCGGGCGCAACATTTTGCGGATCACATCGTCCTTGATGGCGCTTTCGTCGCTCACGATTTGGCCTGCTCGACAGGGAAACTTCGCCTTGGTTGGGCCTTTATCGCCCCAAAAACCTTACGAATTCGTTGCCAGGATCACTCGGCGGCGAGGCTGTCCTGCTCAAGATAGATGGAAACCCGGAACGCAGCGCCGTCCCGACCCCCAATATAGCGGATTTCGCCGCCAAGCCTGGCCAGGATTTCACGGCTGATCGCAAGACCAAGACCGGCGCTGCCCGCCGCGGACTGATCAGAGGCGCGGGCAAATTTTTCGAAGATGATCGATTCCTTGTCTTTCGGCACGCCGGAGCCGTTGTCGATGAAGTCGATTTCAATCATGTGATCAGAGGCTTGCACGGCGATCTTCAAACGTGGTTTCTCTGCATCGCAATATTTTGCAGCATTGGAGATCAGGTTGATGAAGACCTGCGTCATGCGGTCTGAATCGGTGTTGAAAACGACCTCTTCCCCAGCCGGATCGCGGTCGATGGCGAGATGTTCCGCCCCCGTCGCCGCAACCGCGCGGTCGATCAACTCGCGCAAGGTTGCGGGACCGATATGCAGCTCCACCTGGCCGTTTTCCAGAACCGTGAGGTCCAGAAGATCGTCGAGAAGCCGGGTCAGACGAATGCTCTCATTGTGGATAATCTGCGAATAGCGTGCGCGCTCCTTCTCCGGCATATCCCCTTCCTGCAGGAATTCGGAGAAGGACCGGATCGAGGTCATGGGCGTGCGCAACTCGTGACTGATCTGGCTGAGAAATGCATCTTTTTGGACTGACAGCGCGGTCAGCTTCTCGTTCGCATCGCGCAATTGCCGCGCGGTTTGCTCCAGCTCGCGGGATTTTTCCTCTAACTGGCTGGAATATTCGAGCATTTGCGCGGATTCGTCCGCCACCGCGAGCAGATCCTGCACCGAAACCGAGGCCTGCCCGTTGATCTGCCCGATCATTGCATGGGCCGTCGCTGCCCCGACGCTACCCGCCAGTTCCCGCTCGAGCACGTTGACGAAATCCGGCGTGGGATCGGGCAGACCGCTGGTCTTGCCTTGCTCCACGGCTGCCTTGTGGAACATGTTCTGCGCCTCTTTTGCGCCGAGCAGACGTTGGGTCATCACCAGCAGATCCTCAGTCGCGGCCACACCGCCCGACCAGCCGCGCGCACCGCCGGAGCGCTCGAACACGTTGACGAAACTGGCCCCTTGAAGGCGTTCCAGCGGGCTTGGGAAGGTGACCAGCGAAACCACGAGAAAGGCCAATGTATTCAGGCCGATAGACCAGAAGATCGCGTGAACCAGCGAGTCCATTCCGGTGAACCCAAAGAGGGCCTGTGGCCGCAATATCTCCAAGCCAGCGGGGCCGAAGGTGAGCATCTCCGCACTGAACGCCCCCACCGCGGGCAGAAGCAACGTGTAGGCCCAGACGGCGAAACCGGTTACGAGGCCGGCAATCGCGCCGCGACGGGTTGCGCCGCGCCAGAAGAGCGCGGCCATCAGAGCCGGCATGACCTGTGCGACACCGGCGAAACTCACCAACCCGATGGCGCTGAGCGCGGTCGAGCCGTCGGTGAGCCGGTAGTAAATATAGCCGAGCGCAACGATGGCTGCGATGGACACCCGGCGGGACATGAGCACGACGCTGCGCACGTCGCCCGAGACGGTCGCCCCGCCCGCCCGGGAGGCCAGCCAGAGCGGGATGACGATGTGGTTCGACACCATGGTCGAGAGCGCGATGGCGGCGACGATCACCATCGAGGTGGCCGACGAGAACCCACCGAGGAACGCCAATGTGGCGAGCCAGTCGCGCTCCATTTCCAAGGGAAGGGTCAACACGAAAAGATCCGGGTTCGCGCCATCCGGCAGGATCGCAAGGCCGATCGCGGCAATCGGCAACACGAAGAGCGAAATGGCCATAAGATAGAGCGGGAAGGCCCAGCTTGCCGTGGCGAGGTGGCTTTCATCCGATTGTTCGACCACCATCACCTGGAACATGCGCGGCAGACAGATGATCGCAACGGCGGAGAGGAATGTCAGTCCGATCCAGCGGCTGGGCTCCGGCCGCCATTCTCCGACGGGCGAGTTCGCGATGATATCAAGCGTTTGCGGGATACCGCCCGAGACGCCCCACACCACAAACGCGCCCACGGCAATGAGCGCCACAAGTTTCACCACCGCCTCGACCGCGATGGCCGTGACGACGCCGTAATGACGCTCATTGGTATCGAGATTTCGAGTTCCGAAGAGAATGGTGAAGATGGCCAGACCCACGGAGACCCAGAAGGCGATGCGGTTCACATTCGCCCGGTCATTGACCAGAAGCTCGCTGATCTGGCCCTGATCGGTACTGCCCGAGAAAACCACGAATGAGAGCGTCACGGACTGCAATTGCAACGAGATATAAGGCGTCGAGCCGACCACGGCGAGGATCGTCACCAGAACCGCCACGGCGGAGGACTTGCCGTAACGCGAAGACACGAGGTCGGCGATGGAGGTGATGCGCTCGGCCCGTCCGATCCGCACCAATTTGCGCAAAATCCACCACCAGCCCAGGAAGACCAGTGTGGGACCAAGATAGATCGTCAGGTATTCAAGGCCGGAGCGCGCCGCATTGCCAACCGCGCCATAAAACGTCCACGCTGTACAATATACACTGAGCGACAGCGTATAAATCCACGGCCCCCGCA
The DNA here is from genome assembly GCA_028284705.1 of Paracoccaceae bacterium. Taxonomy (GTDB): domain Bacteria; phylum Pseudomonadota; class Alphaproteobacteria; order Rhodobacterales; family Rhodobacteraceae; genus Litoreibacter. The sequence continues at coordinate 8,149 of JANQRE010000025.1, forward strand.
ACCAGGCACCACCCGTGCGCCGTGCTTTGCGATCAGCATAAAACGCAACAGCAAACAGCATCACCACATAGGCGAGCGCGATGAAGACGATGGCGTTGAAACCGAGCATCAGCTCTCTGGCGCGGCGGGCCCTTTTGCCTCACCGCGGGGCTCCGTTTCCGGCGCGCGCGCCGTCACCTCGGGCCGGAGCCAGCGGGACAGCACGAAGGCGATGGCGATGAGGAAGAACCAAACGGAGAAGAAGTAGATCAGCCGACCGGAGGTCGAGACATGGGCCGGTTGCCCGAGATCCATGGTGAGGACTGGCAGCAGAAAAAGCGCAAGGCCCAGGATCGGCAGAAGCTTCGCCGCGTCAATGACCCGGCGGCGGCGATAGAGATCACGTTCCAGAAAAACGGGGCGGCCCGGGCTTTTCATGTTTTTGCCTCTGCCGCCAAGGCCCGCACTGTTTCCAGCATCTCGGCATTTGAAAACGGCTTTGTCATGAATTGCGAGACGCCATAACTCTCCGCCATTTCGCGATCCTTGGTCTGGCCGCGCGCGGTGAGCATCAGGATCGGTAGATTGGCCGTCGCACCGTTTCTCCGCAGGTCTTTCAGGATATCAAACCCGCTGCGCCCCGGCAGCATCACATCGAGGATCAGGACATCTGGATTGGTGCGGGCCACGGCATCGGTCGCAGTCGCCCCATCGGAATGAATGCGCACCGTCCAGCCGTCCCGCTCCAGAATAAAGGAGATCGCCTCCACAATATTCGGCTCATCCTCGATGAGCAGAACTGATCTTCCCATGGCCGAACGCCTCCCGTCGCGATGGCTATGTCTCCCTTACCGAACGAGGCTATGCGTTGCGGCTGAGCCTGTCAAAGCCCGTGGTGTCGCCCTCAGGGCTGGCGTGTCAGGATCGACCCTTCCCGCCGCGCCGCGCAATTGGCCTTGGAGCACACACGACAGGAGGCGCCGACGAAGTGCGGCGGATCGGTTGAGGTCGCTTCGGCATCCTCGCGGATCAGGAGCATCGAGGCCTGCAGGATCGTTGGACCCTCGAAGGCAGAGATCGGATCGGCAGGTGCAACAGCATAAGCGGCATAGGTCGCGCCTTCCGAGGTTGTGAGCCTCTGCCGCAAGGGCCGCCCCGGCTGCGTCAGCGCTGCAAAAAGCGGCCAGAGCGGACAGGCCGCGCCGAAACGCGGCATCGCGAAGCCCGGCGCGGCGCGGCGCATGGTCAAACCGCCCGCGAGATCGCAGGCTACGTAGCCCATCTCCGGCAGATCGGCCCGCAAGGGCAGATGCGCAAAACGCAGGAACACGTCCTCCAGCGAGACATTGTAGTGTCGCGCGAGGGCGGCGGGGTCGTGGCGGACCTCATTTGTGTCGCTGACGAAAGGCTCAAGCGGCATCGCCTCGGCGATCCCGGCGTAGCGTTCGAGCATTTGCTGAACCTGAGCACGGGCATCAGGCGTTGTGATCTCAGGCGCACCGTCGAGCAGCCCCGTGATCGCTGCTCCGCCCGGCTCCTCGATTTCAGGCAGGGAGAAGCCGCGTTTGTCGAAGAACCGGTAGGCCGCCTCCAGAGGCGTTGCGAAATCGCGATCCGATTGCCCGAGCCGGTCGAAATGCGCGGCCATCGCCGCGGAAGTTTCCGCGAGCCGCTGGCTTTCTGCATCGATATTGGCGTGAAAGCGCGCGCGCCACTCGGCGTCCAGTTCAGGCGTGTCGACAAGGATCGAGGAGGTCGAGCGGATGGCAGACACCGTCGACAACACATCATGCATTTTCTCCGACAGAACCGGGTCGTGCGTGAGGCGATCATCGAGCCCGCTGATCGTCTCCTCCAGCGCCGTGATGCGGCGGGATTGCGCGAGCAGGAACTGCGCCCAATCGGGAAACCGTCCGGCAAATTCATCCGCGCGTTCCGGTCCACCCAGGGCGCTTAGCGCCTCCACCAACCGTGCGCTCCCGCCCTCGGACAGAAGCTGCGGGTCCATCTCCAGCGCATCTGCCAGTCGTGTCAAAAGCGCGCCGCCGATTCTGCGGCGGTTATGTTCGATGAGATTGAGATAAGAGGCCGAGATGCCGACGGATTTGGCCAGATCGGCCTGCCGGAGCCCCAGATCAAGCCGTTTCTGACGAATACGGGAGCCGACAGCTACATCGCGCATGGCACTCAATCCTTAACGATTCCAAGGCAGTTCTGCACTGCTTAGAAAAGTTCTTTACAATTTCTGCGCCAGCACTGTCCAGAAATTTACGAAAAAATGTCGCAGGGTCAGGAGTTTGTTGCTTGATTTGCAATTACCTCCAAAAATCAGGCCAGCCCAATGTGCATGGGCAGGCTGCCAAGTCTGAGGAGGCAGGTGGCCAGAAAACACCCTAGGGAGGATATGTATGTCCAAATCGAAACTCACACGTCGTGGTGTGCTGAAGACGGGCGCCTATGCAGGTGCCGCAGGTCTGGCGACCCCGATCATTTTTGACGGCTCCGTCTGGGCCGACGGCCATTCGGGCTTCACCAATGCGCCGACCGGCGACACCGTGACCCTCGGCTTCAACGTACCGCAATCCGGTCCTTACGCTGACGAGGGCGCGGACGAGCTGCGCGCCTATGAGCTGGCTGTTGAGCACCTGAACGGTGGTGGCGATGGCGGGATGATCCCGACATTTTCGTCCAAGACACTCGACGGCACCGGCATCAACGGCAAAAAGGTCGAATATGTGACCGGCGACACCCAGACCAAGTCTGACGCCGCCCGCGCATCTGCCCGCTCGATGATCGAGAAAGACGGCGCCATCATGATCACGGGCGGTTCGTCCTCCGGTGTGGCTGTGGCCGTTCAAGCGCTCTGCCAGGAGGCTGGCATCATCTTCATGGCGGGTCTGACCCACTCCAACGACACGACCGGTAAGGACCGGAAAGCAAATGGCTTCCGTCACTTCTTCAACTCCTACATGTCTGGTGCTGCTCTGGCTCCGGTGCTGGCAAACGCTTACGGCAAGGACCGTAAGGCCTATCACCTGACGGCGGACTACAACTGGGGCTACACCACCGAGGAAGCCGTTGTTCAGGCGACCGAGGGCATGGGTTGGGAGACGGTCAACGCGGTGAAAACACCGCTGACGCAAACCGACTTCTCGTCCTACATCGCACCTGTTCTGCAGTCCGGTGCTGACGTTCTGGTTCTGAACCACTACGGCGGCAACATGGTGAACTCGCTGACCAACGCGGTTCAGTTCGGCCTGCGCGACAAGGAAGTCAACGGCAAGAACTTCGAGATCGTCGTGCCGCTCTACTCGCGCCTGATGGCTCGTGGCGCGGGTGCCAACGTTAAGGGCATCTTCGGCTCCACGAACTGGCACTGGTCGCTGCAGGACGAGGGCTCCAAGGCCTTCGTGAAATCCTTCGGCACCAAGTACGGCTTCCCGCCGTCGCAGGCGGCGCACACCGTGTACTGTCAGACGCTTCTGTACGCAGACGCTGTGAACCGGGCTGGCTCCTTCAACCCATGCGCGGTTGCAGAAGCTCTGGAAGGCTTCGAGTTCGACGGCCTCGGCAACGGCAAGACACTCTATCGCGCCGAAGACCATCAGTGCTTCAAGGACGTGCTGGTTGTGAAAGGGAAAGAGAACCCGACCTCCGAATTCGACCTTCTTGAGATCGTCGAAGTCACACCGGTCGATCAGGTTATGTACGCTCCCGATCACCCGCAAATGGGTGGCGCAGAGGCAACTCTGGGCGAATGTAACCCGGGCGCATAAGCCAAAACTCTTCGCAGGGCGCGACACTCGCGCCCTGCTCTCTCCCAATTCGCGACACGCGCGGGTGTCGCAAAGCCACTGAGGTGGGGACATGGACGCCATTATTCTGCAAATCCTGAACGGACTGGACAAAGGCTCTGCCTATGCCCTGATCGCGCTCGGGCTTACCCTGATTTTCGGCACGCTCGGCGTGGTGAACTTCGCTCACGGGGCGTTGTTCATGATCGGCGCGTTCTGTGCGGTCACGCTGCAGCGCCTCCTGGGCTCCAGCCGGACCATTGTGGATGAAACCCAGAAAGACTTTCTGGGCAACCCGCTCAAGGTCGAGGTGCCATATGTGCATGACTGGTTCGGCCCTGAGATGGGTGCCTCGATCATAGCGTGGTCGGTCCCTCTGGCGATCCTCTTTGCCATCCCCATCATGATGTTTGTCGGCTTCGCGATGGAGCGCGGGCTGATCAAACACTTCTACAAACGCCCCCATGCGGACCAGATCCTCGTGACCTTCGGCCTCGCGATCGTTCTGCAGGAGGTGATCAAAGCTTTCTACGGTGCAAACCCGATCCCGACCCCGGCTCCGCCAGCACTCACGGGCGCCTTCGACTTCGGTGCGATGATCGGCTTTGATCCCAACACGATCATCTACCCCTATTGGCGGCTCATCTATTTCGCTTTCGCGGCCTTCGTGATCACCGCGGTCTTTGCCTTCCTGCAATTCACCACCTTCGGGATGGTCGTGCGGGCCGGTATGGCGGATCGCGAGACGGTGGGCATCCTGGGCATCGATATCGACAAGCGCTTCACCATGATGTTCGCCATAGCAGCGGTCGTCGCGGGGCTTGCCGGTGTGATGTACACGCCAATCAACTCACCGAACTACCATATGGGCATGGACTTCCTGGTCCTCTCCTTCGTTGTGGTCGTTGTCGGTGGCATGGGCTCCCTGCCCGGCGCCGTTCTGGCAGGCTTCCTTCTGGGCATCCTGGAGAGCTTTGCCTCCATGGCCGCCGTCATCGACCTGATCCCGGGGATCAACCAGATCATCATCTATCTGGTCGCCATCGTAATTCTGTTGACCCGTCCGAGGGGCCTGATGGGCCGCCGCGGCGTGATGGAGGACTGATCCATGCTTGGTCTGAACAAAAAAGACTTCCAGCTTCTGCTGATCGTTGCAGTCCTGGCCCTGCTGGCGCCCTTCATCCTGAACCCCTTCCCGGAAGGCTCCGGTCTGGCGCAGTTCAACGCGGGTTACCCCGACCTGATGCAGCGCTTCGTGATCTTTGGCATCTTTGCCATCGGGTTCAACATCCTCTTCGGGCTCACCGGGTATCTATCCTTCGGCCATGCGGCCTTCCTGGGCGTCGGTTCCTACGCGGCGATCTGGATGATGAAGCTGGTGACGCTCAACGTGATCCCGGCGATCCTGATGGCCATCGTTTTCGGCGGTCTCTTCGCACTGATCGTGGGCTTCGTCTCGCTGCGGCGTTCCGGTATCTATTTCTCGATCCTCACACTGGCCTTCGCCCAGATGTCCTACGCACTGGCCTATTCGGTGCTGACACCAATCACCGGTGGCGAAACCGGCCTGCAGATCAAGGCAACCGACAGCCCGATCCTGAGCAATCTGGCCGACGGCGAGATTGGCCGTGCCAACCTCTTCGGCATGGAGATGGGCTCCAGCTACCTGATGAATGTCGGCAACTGGCTCTTCACCTTCAATGCGGGCTACTACATCGCCGCGATCTTCATGCTGATCAGCTTCTACGTCTCGATCCGCATCTTCCGCTCTCCCTTTGGCATGATGCTGCGCGCAGTGAAATCGAACCAGCAGCGGATGAACTATACCGGCCTGAACTCGCGGCCCTATACGCTGGCGGCCTTCGTGATCTCCGGCATGTATGCCGGTCTCGCCGGTGGCCTGATGGTTGCGATGGACACGCAAGTTGGACCCGAGCGGATGTTCTGGACGGCCTCCGGTGAGGTGGTTCTGATGACCATCCTTGGCGGTGTCGGCACGCTGATCGGTCCGGTCCTTGGCGCAGGTATGATCAAGTACATGGAGAACATCATCTCTAAGATTAACGATAACATCCTGCACCAGTGGTTTGCCTTCATGCCGGACGGTATCGAGGACTTCCTTGTGACCATCATCCACCCCTTCATCGGCAAGGGCTGGCACCTGACGCTCGGCATCGTGTTCATGCTCGTCGTGATCTTCCTGCCGGGTGGCCTTGTCGAAGGCGGTCAACGCATCGCTGGCTGGTTCGGCAAAGGCAAGAAGGCCGATGCTGAGGCTACCGACACCGACGCTGGCACGAAACCCGCGGAATAAGGAGATAGGATTATGGGTATTCTTGAAATCAAGAACGTCTCCAAGAATTTCGGCGGGTTGAAGGCGCTCTCTGACGTCAACCTGTCGGTGGAGGAGAACTCGGTTCACGCCATTATCGGACCCAATGGCGCGGGCAAATCCACGCTGCTGAACTGTCTGGTGGGCAAGCTGATCCCCGATACCGGATCGGTGACCTTCATGGGCCAAAGCCTTCTGGGCCGCAAACCCCATGAGATCAACCAGATGGGTGTCAGCCGCGTGTTCCAGACACCGGAGATTTTCAGCGATCTCACCGTGTTCGAGAACATCATGATCCCCTGCTTTGCCCACCGCGACGGGGCGTTTCAGATGAACGCGCTCGCCGCTGTGACAAAGCAGAAGGATATTCAGGAAACGGCCGAGGCGATCCTGGAAGACGTGAACATGCTCGACAAACGGCACATGCACGCAGCGGCCATGTCACGTGGTGACAAACGCCGCTTGGAGATGGCGATGTGTCTGGTGCAGGAGCCGAAACTGCTGCTGCTGGACGAGCCGACTGCCGGTATGGCGCGCGCCGATACCAACAACACGATCGACCTTCTCAAGGAGATCAAGGAGAAGCGCGACATCACCATGGCGATCATCGAACATGACATGCATGTGGTGTTCTCACTCGCGGAACGGATCACAGTGCTGGCCCAAGGCACGCCGCTCGTCGAAGAGACGCCGGAAAACATCAAAGGCCATCCGAAGGTGCGCGAAGCGTATCTCGGTGAGGCGCAAGTGTAAGGAGGCGTAGAGATGAACGTCAAACCCGACTTCAACAAGAACGCCAACCACGCCTCAACGGCGCCCGCTTTCTTAAGCGTCTGGGACATCGAGGCCTATTACGGCGAGAGCTATATCGTGCAGGGCATCAGCTTCAACGTGCATGAGGGCGAAATCCTCGCACTTCTGGGCCGTAACGGTGCTGGCAAAACCTCGACGCTTCGGACCATCGCCCGCATGGGCGATCCGCAGTTGAAACATGGCGAGATCTGGCTCGACCACCAGCCATTGCATGAAATGAAGAGCCACCAGGCCGCGCGGAACGGTCTGGCGCTGGTGCCGGAGGACCGCCGGATCATTTCTGGTCTGACCGTAGAAGAGAACCTGAAGCTCGCCCAGATCGCCCCGCCCCATGGCTGGTCGCTGGAGCGTGTCTATGAGCTCTTCCCGCGCCTCGGGGAACGTCGCAAGCAGGAAGGCGTGACGCTCTCGGGTGGTGAACAGCAGATGCTCTCCATCGCCCGTGCGCTCTGCCGCGACATCAAAGTGTTGCTCCTCGACGAGCCCTATGAAGGTCTCGCCCCTGTCATCGTGCAGGAAATCGCCAAGACCCTGCAGGTGATCCGCGACCAGGGCATCACCACGATCATTGTAGAGCAGAACGCCGTCGCGGCCCTGAAACTGGCCGACCGGGCTGTGATCCTCGACACCGGCTCCGTCGTTTATGACGGGTCCGCCGAAGAAGTGCTTGAGAACGAAGCGCTGCGCGCCGAATATCTCGCTATCTGATATTCTATGCGGGGGCACGTCCCGTGGCCCCGCCTCTTGCCCCGCTGCTGAGGCACCTCAAAACACTTAGGGACAGACATGACTGACACGACCTACGCCCCGTCATCTGATTTCGCGGCCAATGCCCATGTGGACAAAGCCGCCTACGACAAGATGTATGCCGAAAGCATCGCCGATCCGGTCGCCTTCTGGGGCGCGCATGGGAAGCGCATCGACTGGATTAAGCCCTATACATCGGTGAAGGATGTCACTTACGAATACGGCAATGTCGATATCAACTGGTATGCCGATGGCACCCTGAACGTCGCCGCCAATTGCATCGACCGGCATCTGGACGCGCGTGGCGATCAGACCGCGATCATCTGGGAGCCCGATGACCCCAATGATGAGGCGCGGCACATCACCTATCGGGAACTGCATTCCGAAGTGGGTAAATTCTCCAATGTTCTCAAGAAGATGGGCGTTGGCAAGGGCGACCGCGTGGTGCTGTACCTGCCGATGATCCCGCAAGCGGCTTACGCGATGCTCGCCTGTGCGCGGATCGGGGCGATCCATTCCATCGTGTTTGCTGGCTTCTCGCCGGACGCTCTGGCGAACCGGATCGACGATTCCGAGGCCAAGGTGGTGATCACCGCGGACGGTGCGCCGCGCGGTGGGCGGGTGACGAACCTGAAGGACAACGTCAATCAGGCCATCGTGCACTCCGCGGAGACGCCACAGGTTCTGGTCGTGCGTCGCACCGGGCAGCAAGTCGCCTGGGTCGCAGACCGCGATCACTGGTTGCATGAGATGGAAGCGGATGTCTCCGAAGACTGCCCGCCGGAAGAGATGGGCGCGGAAGACCCGCTCTTCATCCTCTACACCTCCGGCTCCACCGGCAAACCGAAAGGCGTGGTACATTCCTCGGGCGGTTATCTCGTCTATGCCGCGATGACCCATCAATACACCTTCGACTACCATGACGGCGACATCTTCTGGTGCACCGCGGATGTGGGCTGGGTCACGGGCCACAGCTATATCGTCTACGGGCCATTGGCGAACGGCGCGACGACGCTGATGTTCGAAGGCGTGCCGACCTATCCCGATGCGGGCCGTTTCTGGGCGTGCTGCGAAAAGCACAAGGTGAACCAGTTCTACACCGCGCCCACGGCCATTCGTGCACTGATGGGTCAGGGCAATGAATTCGTCGAGAGATACGATCTCAGTGATCTGAAACTGCTCGGCACCGTGGGCGAGCCGATCAACCCGGAAGCCTGGAACTGGTACAATGAGGTTGTGGGCAAAGGCAAATGCCCGATTGTCGATACCTGGTGGCAGACCGAGACCGGCGGTCATCTGATGACCCCCCTACCCGGTGCCACGGCGACAAAACCCGGCTCCTGCACCTTCCCGTTCTTCGGCATTGAGCCCGTGATCCTTGAGCCGCAATCCGGCGCGGAAATCCATGAAACAGCAGCCGAAGGTGTGCTTTGCATCAAGGACAGCTGGCCCGGTCAGATGCGCACGGTCTATGGCGACCACGAACGCTTCATGCAGACCTATTTCTCCGACTACAAAGGCTACTATTTCACCGGCGACGGCTGTCGTCGTGACGAAGACGGCTATTACTGGATCACGGGGCGTGTGGACGATGTGATCAACGTCTCCGGCCACCGGATGGGCACCGCAGAGGTGGAATCGAGCCTCGTCGCACACCCGAAAGTCGCCGAGAGTGCGGTTGTTGGATACCCCCACAACATCAAAGGCCAGGGCATTTACGCCTATGTGACGTTGATGTCGGGCGAGGAGCCGACCGACGAGTTGCGCAAGGAACTCAGCGATTGGGTGCGCAAGGATATCGGCCCGATTGCGAAGCCGGACCTGATCCAATGGGCGCCCGGCCTGCCGAAAACGCGCTCGGGCAAGATCATGCGGCGCATTTTGCGTAAAATTGCCGAGGATGATTATGGCGCACTGGGCGATACCTCGACCCTCGCGGAGCCCGCCGTTGTTGACGATCTCATCGAAAACCGCATGAACCGCAGCTAGCTCTCGGTCAGATTTTCGTAAAATTGCAGACACTTAGTAGTCGCCGATTGGCGGCTGCTTAACCTATATTGTCTGTCATGAATGTGGTGTGGGTTCCTGGTGACGGAGTGTGAGTAATGACAAATATTTCGCCGACCGGTGGTATCGTACCACTGGCGATCGCGCAGCCTCCGGCTGCACAGAATGACAACAAAGCCCCGGCAGATACGCGACGGGAAAGTGTTGTGCCGCCGATCTCAAAAGCAGATCAGGCGCGTGCTGACTTGCCGGAGGACCGATCCGCTGAGGCGCGTTTGCAAGCCTTGGCCGCACAGAACAGGCCAAGCTCAAACATCGCCTCGCGCGTCGCCGATGCCTTGAGCGGGTCTGGCATGCATGTCGTCGATGACGGCTCCGGTGCGCCCGTGACAGGCACCGGATCGGGCGACAAAGTCCCGCTTCAGGTTGCGGTGCCGGATTCGATCCCCGACAAAATCCCCTACTAGGGGCCTGCTCACCACCCGATTTGACGTCTTTTCAGGGCTAGCCCCATGGCCTATAAGCGATCGGAAGTTGGTCCGTAGAGACAGGTCGAGGAGTGGTTCGGGATGGCAAAGAATACGCGTGACGGGGACGTCGAATTTGTCCGCGCCCTGGCCGAACTTTTGCGTAGCAATGATCTGTCCGAATTGGAAGTCACCCGCGATTACGGCGAGGATGACAGCATCAATGTGCGTGTCGCGCGTCAGACCGCGCAGGTCGTGCAAACCGTCGCTGCGCCTGCGCCCGCACCGACGGCAGCACCTGCCGCCCCCGCCCCACCGGCAGCGGACCCCGGGCCTGGCGCAGCGAGCGATGATCCGGCGCAACATCCCGGTGCCGTGACCTCGCCAATGGTTGGCACCTGTTATCTGCAGCCCGAACCCGGCGCACCGTCCTTTGTGAGTGTCGGCGACACCGTGTCCGAAGGCCAAACGGTCATCATCATCGAAGCGATGAAAACGATGAACCAGATCCCAGCGCCGAAATCGGGGAAAGTGTCGCGCATTCTTGTGGAAGACGGCACGCCGGTCGAGTTTGGCGCCCCTCTGATGATCATCGACTGATCGCTCATGTTTGACAAAATCCTGATCGCCAACCGGGGAGAGATCGCACTGCGCGTCATTCGTGCGGCGCGCGAGATGGGCATTCAATCGGTCGCGGTGCATTCGACGGCTGATGCCGACGCGATGCATGTGCGCATGGCCGATGAGGCGGTCTGCATTGGCCCGGCTCCGGGCACACAGAGCTATCTGTCGATGCCCGCGGTCATCTCTGCCTGTGAAATCACCGGCGCGGAAGCGATCCATCCGGGTTATGGCTTTCTATCGGAAAACGCGAATTTCGTGCAGATCGTGGAAGATCACGGGCTGAAATTCATCGGCCCCACGGCGGAGCATATCCGCATCATGGGCGATAAGATCACCGCCAAAGACACGATGAAAAAGCTTGGTGTGCCCTGCGTACCGGGCTCTGATGGCGGTGTGCCGGACCTCGATGCCGCTTACAAAGTTGGCGATGAGATCGGCTATCCGGTAATCATCAAAGCCACCGCAGGTGGTGGCGGGCGCGGCATGAAGCTCGCCAAATCGCGAGATGAAATGGCCAATGCCTTTGGCTCCGCACGGTCAGAGGGCAAGGCGGCGTTTGGCAATGACGAGGTTTATATCGAGAAGTATCTCGGCACGCCGCGCCACATCGAAATTCAGGTCTTTGGCGATGGTAAGGGCAAGGCGGTGCATCTGGGGGAGCGCGATTGTTCCCTGCAGCGTCGTCACCAGAAAGTGTTCGAGGAGGCCCCCGGTCCTGTCATCGACGCGGAAACCCGCGCCAAGATCGGCAGGACCTGTGCCGATGCCGTGGCCTCGATCAACTATGCCGGCGCAGGCACGATTGAGTTCCTCTACGAAAACGGTGAGTTCTATTTCATCGAAATGAACACCCGTCTGCAGGTCGAACACCCGGTGACCGAGGCGATTCTCGGCGTCGATCTGGTGCGGGAGCAAATCCGCGTGGCAGCCGGGTATGACATGTCCTTCAATCAGGACGATTTGCAGGTGAACGGACACGCCATCGAGGTGCGTATCAACGCCGAAAAGGTTCCGCAATTCACCCCCTGCCCCGGAAAAATCACGCAATATCATGCGCCTGGCGGTCTTGGGGTGCGGATGGACTCCGCGCTTTATGACGGATATTCGATCCCGCCTTACTACGACAGCCTGATTGCGAAACTGATTGTGCACGGGCCCGACCGGCCCGCCGCTTTGGCGCGCCTGAAACGCGCGTTGGGCGAATTGATCGTGGATGGGATCGACACGACGACACCGCTGTTTCACGCCCTTCTCGAAGAAGACGCGGTTCTGAGCGGCGACTACAATATCCACTGGCTGGAAAAGTGGCTTGAGGCGAACGCGCCCGCTTGAGCCTTGTGTTCGCGCGCCCGAGCACCGATCTTTGAGCCATGTCTGACCGCCTGTCCCCAGAACTTGTTCTGCAAGCCTATGCGCGCGGCATCTTTCCGATGGCCGAGGAACGCAGCGCGACGGAGATCTTCTGGGTGAATCCTGAACGCCGCGGGATCATGCCACTCGACGGATTCCACGCCTCTCGGTCGCTACAAAAGACGATGCGTCAGGGCGATTTCGAGATTCGGATCAATACCGCGTTTGAGGATGTTCTGGAGGGCTGCGCGGATCGGGATGAGACCTGGATAAATAACGAAATTGTGCAAATCTACAAGGCCTTACACGACGCTTCTCATGCGCATTCTCTGGAGGTTTTCCAAGAAGATGAGCTTGTCGGTGGCGTCTATGGTGTCACATTGCGCGGGGCTTTTTTCGGCGAAAGCATGTTTTCGCGGCGCCGGGATGCCTCAAAGATCGCGCTTGCCCACCTCGTGGACCGGTTAAATGCCTGTGGCTTCACGCTGTTCGACACACAGTTTCTGACGCCGCATCTTGCCTCCCTCGGCGGCGTCGAAATCAGCCGTGCTAGTTACCTGCAAGCCCTTCAGGACGCATTAAAGGTCGAGGCGAACTTTCTCCGGCCACAACAGACGGCGTCCGATCATCAGTCTTGCACCGGATGACCCAGATGTCGTAACGCGGATGGTCGAGCGCGTTGAGCGCCGGACTTGAGGCCACCATCCATCCCTGAAAGGCCGGTTCGGTCAGGCGAGTGTCCCGGATCGTCAGGCGAGCATAGGCATCGCCATAAGGATTTCCGACCGGGTAGCGGCATTCATGCATCTCGATCCTGAGCGTGCCGAACTCGGTGATCTGCTCTTCCGCCGCCTCCAGATCAATGGACGAGCCGGAGATTTTGTCCAAACCCCGCAGCACCGCGGCCAATGCCGGGGCCGCCTCGACACGCGTTTCGCGCTTCACCGCAGGTGTGCCGAGTTGAATCGTCGTGGTATCGCCCTGCACCGTTTGCGCCGTGGCGGGCGTGGCCAGGCATAGGCACAGGCTGAGCGCGCGGGCGCAATGCATCATTCGTCGGATCCGGCGACAAATTGCAGAAGCAGAGTGATGAGGCTGACAGAGCTTTGTGTGTCCTCGATCTCTCCGCCCGGGTCGAGCGTAAAGGGCGACCCGCCGGGAATGATCTCCACGAAATTGCCGCCCAGAAGGCCCTCAGACGAGATGGAAATCGCGCTGTCATCGGGAATCTCGATCCCCTCCTGCACGCTGAATGTGGCATCGGCGCGATAGGTCTCCGGGTTCAGGGTCAGGTTCGTAACCTCGCCAATGGCCACACCCGCCATGCGCACATCGGTGCCGATCCGCACGCCTTCAACCGAGCCGAAACTGGCCGTCAACTCGTAGCCGTTCGACGATCCGCCGACATCGGCCACACCCGTCGCGTAGGCCAAAAACCCAACGGCAACGGCCAATACGCCCGTGCCCACCAGAACTTCTGTGGTGTTCTCTGCCATCTCGATGCCCCCGCTTGCCCGCGCCTTATTCCGGCGACCAGGCCTCGTAGTCTTTGCGTGCCGCTGGCTCTGCTCTGCGGATCGAACCCGCCGGCGCATAGGCCGCAGCCGTACCGGTCAGGTTCTCCTGATGCGGTTTTTCCCAGGGTTTGTGCGGCACCGGTTGCTCGGTCGGCGGCGCGTCCCAGGTGTGGTGCAGCCAGCCGTGCCAATCGGGGCTGACACGGCTGGCCTCCGCTTCGCCGTTATAGATCACCCAGCGTCTCTTCCCGTCACGGGTCTGGTAGAAGATGTTCCCGGCCTCGTCCTCACCCACTTTCACGCCCTTGCGCCAGGTGAAAAATTGGGTGTTCAGGGTCTGGCCGTTCCACCAGGTGACCGCTCTGAGAAGCGTTTTGAGAATGCCCATCTGGGTCCTCCGAATTCGTCCTCTTGTCTATGCCTCAGGCACGCGTTCAGGTCCAGAGGCAAGCCGCGCGGCATGAGACCTCACCTAGGAAAGAAAAAGCCGACCCGGGATGGATCGGCCGTTGGCTTTCGGGATGCTCACGCGTCAGCTTGCCGACGCTTCGACCTCAGCGGTGCCGCTTTCGGCGTAGATCATCAACGGTTTTGCTTCGCCACCGACGGCTTCCTCATTGACGACCACTTCATCGACATTCTCAAGCGCTGGCAGATCGAACATCGTATCCAGCAGAATATCTTCGAGGATCGAGCGCAAACCACGCGCTCCGGTCTTGCGATCAATGGCACGTTTTGCAATCGCCGACAGCGCATCATCGGTGAAGTTGAGCTTCGCGTCTTCCAGCTCAAAGAGGCGCTGATACTGCTTGACCAAAGCGTTTTTGGGTTCGGTCAGGATGGTTACAAGCGCGTCTTCGTCAAGATCCTCAAGCGTCGCAATAACCGGCAAACGACCGACAAATTCGGGGATCAGGCCAAATTTCAGCAAGTCCTCGGGCTCAAGCTCTTTGAAGACTTCGCCGACGCCGCGATCATCCTCGTCCCGCACATCCGCGCCAAAGCCCATGGCCGAACCTTTGCCACGTTGCGCGATGATCTTGTCGAGACCCGCAAACGCGCCACCGCAGATGAAAAGGATATTCGTTGTGTCCACCTGCAGGAATTCCTGCTGCGGATGTTTCCGGCCTCCTTGCGGCGGCACGGAAGCCACTGTGCCTTCCATGATTTTTAGAAGCGCCTGCTGCACGCCCTCACCCGATACATCCCGAGTGATTGAGGGGTTGTCAGACTTGCGCGTGATTTTGTCGACCTCATCGATATAGACGATGCCGCGCTGCGCGCGCTCGACATTGTATTCCGAGGCCTGAAGCAGCTTCAGGATGATGTTCTCGACGTCTTCACCGACATAGCCCGCTTCGGTAAGCGTCGTCGCGTCGGCCATCGTGAAGGGCACATCAAGGATGCGCGCCAGGGTCTGCGCCAGAAGCGTCTTACCGCAGCCCGTGGGGCCGATCAGCATGATGTTGGATTTCGCAAGCTCGATATCGCCTGCTTTTCCGGCGTGGTTGAGACGCTTGTAGTGGTTGTGAACTGCGACCGAGAGCACGCGTTTCGCATGGCCCTGCCCGATCACGTAGTCGTCGAGCACATTGCAGATTTCCTGCGGGGTCGGCACGCCATCGGCGGATTTCAGGCCAGAGCCCTTCGTCTCTTCCCGGATGATGTCCATGCACAACTCGACGCATTCATCGCAGATGAACACGGTCGGTCCGGCGATCAGTTTCCGAACTTCGTGCTGTGACTTGCCGCAAAACGAGCAATAAAGCGTATTTTTGCTG
Source organism: Paracoccaceae bacterium (assembly GCA_028284705.1). GTDB lineage: Bacteria > Pseudomonadota > Alphaproteobacteria > Rhodobacterales > Rhodobacteraceae > Litoreibacter. Next base: position 23,560 of record JANQRE010000025.1, read on the forward strand.
TCACCCGAGTTATTTGCCATGCCGCTACCTCTTCTAGCGTCTGCCCGCATTCACCGCCGAAAAAACATGCCTGTGGCGGCTTTTGACTGGCAGGTTAGGCCAGTGCGTTCCGAGGCACAATCTCTAAATCGTTAATCCCCGGGCACCTGAGACAATCCTGCCAGATGCCCGGAATTGATCATTCGTCGTCACTTTTTGCCCGATTTTCAACGATTTCGTCGATATGTCCCCATTCCTTTGCTTCTTCGGGAGACATGAAATTATCGCGATCCAGCGCCTTCTCGACCGCCTTCTTCGTCTGGCCGGTATGTTTGACATAAATGTCGATCAGCTTGTCCTTGATCTTCTGCGTTTCCTCCGCATGGATCATGATATCGGAGGCCTGCCCCTGGAAGCCGCCGGAGGGCTGGTGCACCATGATCCGCGAGTTGGGCAGCGAGAAACGCATCCCCTTCTCACCACCAACCGACAGAACCGACCCCATGGAGGCGGCCTGTCCGACCACGAGCGTCGAGACTTTCGGTTTGATGTATTGCATCGTGTCATAGATCGACAGACCGGAAGTGACGACGCCGCCGGGGCTGTTGATATACATGCTGATCTCTTTGGACGGGTTTTCCGCCTCGAGATGCAAAAGCTGCGCCACGATCAACTGGCTCATGCCGTCATGAACGGGGCCATTTACGAAGATGATGCGCTCCTTCAGGAGCCGCGAGAAAATATCATATGCGCGTTCGCCGCGGCTGGTCTGTTCGACCACCATGGGAACAAGGTTGTTATACGTGTCGACGGGATCGAACATGTGCCTGCCTGCCTTTTTCGCTGAAGGGTCGTAGTTCAAAAGTGTGAACATCAGGTTAGTTGCGCCTACCGGGGGGTTCAAGGCGAAGGCCTGAGTTTTTCGCAACTTGAAAGCCGCGCGCTCCGATTTAGCTCGGCTCGCATGTCCATCGACTTTCCACCAACCCGCGAGGCTGGTCTCGCCTGCCTTCAGAGCTTTGTTCCCCGCGCCGGGCGCGATTACGCGCGGTTGCGCAACTACGACCTCGACAATCACCCCCATGTCTCGGGCCTTTCACCCTACATTCGGCGACGCCTGATCACCGAGCATGAAGTGCTTGAGGTAGCCTTGGCGCGCCACAGCCCCACGGCGGCAGAGAAATTCGTGCAAGAAGTGTTCTGGCGGACCTATTGGAAGGGCTGGCTGGAGCGCCGACCAGCGGTTTGGGACCAGTACAAGGCCTCCCTGCACGCCGCCTTCAACCGGGTGCCGACCGAAGCCGGTTTGCGCGCAGAATACACGGCAGCCTGCCAAGGCGAAACGGAGATCAAGTGCTTCAACTTCTGGGCGCAACAGCTTGTGGAGACTGGATATCTCCACAATCACGCCCGCATGTGGTTCGCCTCGATCTGGATCTTCACCCTGCGTCTGCCATGGGAGTTGGGCGCCGATTTCTTTCTGCGTCACCTCCTCGATGGCGATCCGGCATCCAACACGCTGAGCTGGCGATGGGTGGCAGGCTTGCAGACCATCGGAAAGACCTATCTCGCTCGGCCCGACAACATTGCAAAATACACCGATGGGCGGTTCACGCCGGACCCAAACAGGCTCGCCACCTTCGCGGCCCCGCTCGACGGCGCGCCGCATGCTCCTCTCGGACCGGCACCCACTGGAGGACGGATCGACCCGACGCTCAAAACCGGGCTGATCCTGCATGATGATGACATCAATTTCAGCCCGTTGATCAACCAGATCACCGGGCCCTGCCCATTTCTCCGCATCTCGACCGTTGCGCAGCACTCACCCCGAGCGGTCGCTCCCGCCGTCATCGATTTCGCCACACACGCGCTTGAGCGCACAGTCTCTGTGCACCGCAGCGATCTCGGCGAGGACGGCGGCGTGGTAGACACGCCGGACGCCGTGGTCGCCTGGGCCAAAACCCAAGACTTACAGCAGATCACCCTGCTCTATCCCACGACCGGCCCGGCTCGGGACACGCTTGCCCCGCTACTCAAGGCGACCGAGGCAGCAAATATCCGCGTTGTGGAATGGCTCCCACCTTATGACCAGCTCTGTTGGTCCCATGCCAGGGCCGGGTTCTTCAAGTTCAAAAGTCAAATCCCCAAACTGCTCACCGATCTGAAACTCGACCGGCAGGCCGATCTCTTCGCCTGATCTCCCCCTTTTCTTTCCTTGCGCGATACTGCATCACCGGTTCAGGCTTGGGAGGACCGGGTTCATGTCAGTCAGCGACCTTCGCGACATCGCAAAACAGCTATTTCAGGCCGCCATTGATGCCGCCGATCCTGCCGCGGCACTTGCACGCCATCTCGGCGGAACATTGCTGCGCGCCGACGGGCGGCTTTATTTGATTGCCATCGGCAAAGCGGCGGTTCCGATGCTGCGCGAGGCCATGAAACATGTTGCCCCCGACGCCGATATCGAGGCGCTCGCGGTGACGAATTATGAGAACGCGGCCGAGATTGCAGGTGCGAAAGTGCTGTTGTCCGGACATCCCGTGCCGGATGAAAATGGCGCGAAAGCAGGGCGTTATGTGAAGGAGCTCTTGCAAAAAGCGGGTGCTGACGACCGTATTGTCGCGCTGATCTCCGGCGGCGGCTCTGCGCTGCTCCCGTGCCCCGTCAAGGGGATCACCCTGGACGACAAGGCGCGGGTGAATGACCTGCTCCTCGGGGCGGGGCTCGACATCACCCAGATGAACCATGTCCGCCAGCAGCTTTCGGAGTTGAAAGGCGGCGGGTTTCTGCGCCACGCCGAGCCTGCACCGGTCACCGCCTATATCCTCTCTGACGTGGTCGGCGACGATCTCCGCGTCATCGCCAGCGGCCCGACCGTCGCCCCGATCGGCACCCGCGCCTCCGCCCGCGCGATCCTGCGGGATACGGGCATCTGGGAGGATTGTCCGGCTTCCGTGCAAGACCATCTCAGCGGCCCCGACACTGAGGTGACGACACCCACAGCGGCGCAAAACACGCTGATCTGCTCCAATCGCCTGAGCCTCGAGGCCATGCAGGCAGCGGCAGAGGTCCACAACCCCGAAATCGTCGACGATCTGCTTGAGGGCAACGTCAAAGACGTCGCCCCCCGCCTCGCAGAGATCGCCCGCAAAGCTGGCCCCGGTCCCCGCGCCCTGATCTTCGGCGGCGAGACGACGGTCACCCTCACTGGCACCGGCCTTGGCGGGCGCAATCAGGACCTCGCCCTGCGTTTTGCCCTGCTGAACGAGCACCTGACCGGCGATTGGGTCTTTCTCTCCGGCGGCACGGACGGGCGCGACGGCCCGACGGAGGCCGCAGGCGGGCTGGTCGACGCCCGCACCATCGAACGGATCAGGGCCACGGGCGAAGACCCCGACGCGCTTCTAGCCAACAATGACAGCAACCGCGCGCTCGCCGCATCAGACGATCTCCTGCTGACCGGCGGCACCGGCACCAATGTCGCGGATGTCATGGTCTTCCTGAAGGCTTGAGGGGCTTCATTCTGGCAAAAATACTCAATTCCCCGCCAGACACCCTCACACCACCAGATGATCAAACACGCCCGCGGCGAGGCCCCGAAGGGGCCGAGCCGCCCCACCGCGATTTGGCGTCAGCCAAAGCGCAATCAGGGCTCGCGAAACGCCTCCTGAGCTTTGTATAACGGCTTGGTCAGATACTGCATCACGGTCTTCTCGCCCGTATGCAACTCCACCTGCGCCAGCATGCCTGGGCGCAGAGAGATATCCTTCTGCCGGTCGTCCCGATCCGCGAGGTTCAGCTGCACCGTGACCTTGTAATGCGGGTCACCATCGGCGATGCGCTCATCCTTAAACGTATCGGCCGAGATCACATGCACCGCTCCGCTGAGCGAGCCGTAAATCGTGTAATCGTAGGCCGAGAGCTTCACCGTCGCCTGCTGCCCGACGCGGATGCCGGCAATGTCCTGCGGCTTCACCTTCGCCTCGACAAAAAGCTCCTCATCGAGCGGGATGATCTGGAAAATCTCCTCCCCCGGGCGTACCACACCGCCAATCGTTGACACCGACACTTTGTTCACGATTCCCAGCATCGGGGAGCGAATGGTGGTGCGGTTCAACTGATCCTGGCTCAGTTTCAAGTTCTGCCGAAGGGTTGCCAGCTCTTTCAGCACATCGGAATATTCCGCCGCCTGTTCCAACTCGCTGCGCGTAACGATCTCGTTGAACTTCGCCTCTGCGTCGGAATGGGTCTTGCGCGCACGGGTCACCTCGATGAGCGAGACGATATTTTCCAGATGCATGCGCTCCAGCAGCTCCAGCTCGGTCCTCGCCTGCTCCAGCACGTTTTTGGCACCCTCCGTCCGGCTCGCGAAATCCGATTGGCGGGCTTCCAGAAGGGCGCGTTCCGAGGCAAGGATCGTCGGCTGTCGCTGTGCCAGATCGTCGGGGATCGCAAATTCGAACTGCCCCGCGATTTCCGCTTCAAGGCGCAAGCGTTTGATTTCCAACGCATCGATCTGATCGCGCAGATCATCGACCGAGGTCTTGAACGAGGTTCCCGACAACAACGCCAGCACATCGCCGGGCCGTACAGTGTCGCCTTCCGAGACGTTCAACTCGGCGAGAATGCCACCTTCAAGGTTCTGAATGATCTGAGGGCGTGAGGAGGAGACGAACTCACCGTCCGCCCGCACGATCTCATCAATCCAGGCGAAAGACGCCCAGAGCAGAAACAGCGCCAAAGCGAGCCCGATCAACCGAATGATCCGGCCAGAACCTTGCATCTCCCGCTCAAATTCGCCGTCAGACGTTGTCATCGCGCGGCCTCACGGGTTCTGCGGGCCTTGCGCATGTGATCGAGCACCGCTTCGCGCGGGCCATCGACCGCCAGCTTGCCGCCCTGCAGGATCAGCACCCGGTCGCAAAGCTCCAGGATCGGCAAACGGTGTGTCGCGATAACCGCGGTGCGGCCCTTCAGCCAGGAGCGCATGCGGTTCACAAGCGTCGCCTCAAGGGTCTGATCCAGCGCCGCAGTCGGCTCGTCCAAAAGTACAATCCGCGGGTCCTGCAACCAGAGCCGAGCCCAACCGATGGACTGTCGCTGCCCGATGGAGAGCCCCGCCCCACCATCATGTATCGGCAGATCGAGCCCCTTGGGGTGGGCGGAGACAAAAGCCCCGAGCCCTGAGAAATTCAGTGCTTTCATCAGCCGGGCATCGTCGCGCTCAAGCTGACTGAGATTGAGGTTATCGCGCAGGGATCCGGCAAAAAGACGCACCTCTTGCGCCAGATACCCGACCCCGCGGCGCAAATCCTTGGGATGTATCTGATCCATATCGACCCCGTCGATCTGAATGCGCCCCGCATCCGGCTCATAGAGTCCGGTCATGAGCCGCAGCAACGTCGATTTGCCGGAGCCGTTGCTGCCAAGAAGCGCCACATGCTGGCCCTCGGGGATCGCCACAGCGGAGACATCCAGAACCGGATTGCCATCCTCGGAGTAGCGGTGGATCAGGTCACGAATATCATAGCGCCCGATCAGCATTTCGCGGCGCAGATAGGTGCGGTCGTCGGCCAAATCCTGTTTGCTCTCAACGACTTGCTCCAGCCCTTCGAGCGCCGTTTTCACATTGGTCCAGCGCGCCATGATGCCTGCGAGTTGCGTCAGCGGCGCAAGCGTGCGGGAGGTAAGAATGCCCACCGCGATGATTGAGCCCACGGTAAACTCACCCGCGAACACAAGAAACGTGCCCATCACCACGGCGGCCACATAGGTCGCTTGCTGGATGCCCTGGCTCCAGAAGGTGAGCGCCGAGGCAAGGCGACGCTGCTCGGAGGATTTATTCGCCGACAGCGCGGTCAACTCGTCCCAGACCCGGGCGAACCGCTGCTCGCCCCGATGGGCTTTCAGCGTGTCGGCCTCATAGATCGCTTCGTGCAGAATGCGGTTGGCCTTTACGTTTGCGCCTTGGGTTTCCTGCGTCAGTTGTACCATGCGTTTCTGCAAAAACAGGCTCGGCAAGACCATCAGAATGCCGCCCAGAACCAGCACCCAGACCACATTGCCCGCGATGGAGGCGACAAGCGCAAGGAACACAAAAATGAACGGCAGATCGCTGAGCGACCCGACCGTCGAGGCGGTGAAGAACTCGCGCACGGAAGAGAACTCACGCATCGCCGAGAAGGTCGAGGATGGCGAGGCATTGGGCTGGCCCGCCCGCATCCCCAGCAGGCTTTTGATCAAAGTGCGCTGCACGCCCATCTCGATCTCGCGCCCGGCACCATCCATCATCCGAGCCCGGGCGATTTTCAGGAAAGCCTCCATCAGAAGCGCGCCGAGGGCGCCGATGGCCAGGACCCACAAGGTGGCCAGAGACTGATGCGGGATCACGCGGTCATAGACCTGCAAGGAAAACAGCGCGACTGCGACCGCCAGCAGGTTCGCAACAAAGGAACCTGCAGCGATTTCAAAGAGATATTTCCTGTACTTCGCAAATTCACCCCAGAACCAATGCGCCGATCCAGCCTGGGTCTGATGCTTCTCGGCTACCTGCGCCATGGTGGTCTGCGCGCTCAGAGAATTGCCTGCAAAGACGCCTTCGAACTCGGCCTTGGAGACATCCGCGCGACGGTCCGGCGAGGTCTCGTCATAGATGACAAGCGTGTCTCCTTCGTCCTCCAACACCAGCACAATTTGCCCGGTCGTCATCTCGGCAAGTGCCGGCCAGCTATGCTTCGGCAGATCGCCTTTTACAGCGTTGGCCTTCAGGCCGCGGGCGCGGAAGGCACGGGAGAGCGTGCTGAGCGTCAGTGTCTCACGCACCTCAGAGATCACCGATTCCAATAGGTCGGTCGGATCGAACTCAACACCGATCAACCCGCCATAGACCGCGACCAGATTGGCGCGCGCGCGGGCGCTTCGGGAGAACCGCTCGCCGGGCTTTGGCGCATCGTCGGATTGAACAGGTGGGGGCTTCACAGCCACCGGTTTCGCGACAGTCACGGTCGGCGGAGCCTTCGCCGGAACCACCACCGATTGCGGCGCCGCTACGACAACGGGTTTCGCCATCTGCCCCACATTCAGGGTCAACGCAGGTCCCGGCGTGACCTTCGGCGCCTCCGGTGCAGCCGCGGTCTTGTTGGCAGCTTGGGCGCGCCGCATATCAAATGCGACTACCGGGTGGCTCATATATCTTCCCCATCAACCAGAGCGCCCAGTTCCTGAGCGATCCGTAACTCGGTACGTGCAATGTCATATTTTAGTTCGATCTGTTGGCGCTCGGTGCGGGCTTTGGTCTCGTAGACGCGCACCACATCCATCACCGGGCGCAGGCCCGATTTATACTGCCGATCAAAGAGGTTGAGATTGGCATTGGCGCTCTCCAAGAGCCCCTGCACTTGGGAATACTGGCGTTTCAGAGAGACCAGTTCCTGTTCCAGCCGCCGCAGGATACGGTTCTGATCTTCCGCCGCTTGCGCCACGCGCAGGCTCGCGGCCTCCCGCGTCGCCTTCACCGCCTCGAGATTGGCTTTTGTGCCGAATCCAAAGCCTGTCTCACTTTCCACATCGAGACTTGCTGAGGAGCCCGAACGGAACACGTTACCCTTCGCTGAAACACTCGGCAGATAGGCCGCCCGGTCAATCACGGCTTGCGCCACATCCCGGTCGCGCTCGGCCTCGGCCCGAATGACGCTCAAAGGCTTCACCGCGTTGGTTGAGATCGTAACGGTTGAAATGCCGCGCACGCTGCCGAGCGGTTCGATGGACATCGCGTTCAGTTCCGCAATCGCGGTGCGCGCCGCTTCCAGATCGGAGCGCTGATTGTTCGAAATCTCCGCCAGTTTCTGGCGCGTCACTTGCAGATCGGACGGGTCCGACACACCGCCTTCCACGCGGCGGCGCATGATATAGGTAAATTCCGACATGCGCGTCTCGACCGCCGCCCCGGCTTTGGCCTGCTCGCGTGCTTCTTCCGCGCGGATATAAAGCTCCAAGGCGGTGTTCACGCGATCATTGGTGTCTTCGGCCAAAGCCACCGCCGCGACCTCCACATCCGCTTTGGCGAATTTGCGTTCTGCCTTTTTGCGTCCATTGTCGAAGAGCACCTGATCGATAACGAGCCCCGCGATCACATCGCCCAGCGAGGTCAGCGAGATCGAAGGCCCGATGGTCGGCAACCAGTTCTTCGAGGCCGCCACGTTCCGCAGTTTTGCCGCGCGCAGATCTGCTTCCGCCGCGCGGGCATTGGCGGCGAGAACCGAGGCTGCGACTTTGCCATAGCTTGAGGCCGGGTTCAGAACGGAGGAGCGTGCCAGAAGCACATCGACGATCTGCGATTGCTCCTTGGTGCCAACGCCACCTGCCAGAGCCGGTTGCTTCTTCGCCGCCTCAGCCGTGCCTAAATTGCTGCCTAAATCGAGCCCGTTGGCGTTGCGGGTCGTCTCACCGCCCAAACAGCCTGACAGAGCCAGGACCAACGCCGCGCCGATCAAAACCCTTGATCTACTCGTCCCCATTGTCACGCGTCTGCCCCTTCTTCTGTCGGAAGTGGTCAGTGCCGAGGAGGTCAGGTTTGTATCGCGTGACACCTGATCCTCCCCGCCACGTGCATTAGGTGTTTACCGTGATATCGCTGTCGATGATCAGGGTGCCGTCGCTGCCGAGCGTGTAGACATCATAGGTCTTGCCGCCGATGCTTTCGGTCTGGCCGGTTGCGGTCGCCGTTGCGACATTCACCGTGTCGTTGACATCGCCATGGATGATGAGCTCGTTCGTCGCACTGGACATTGCCTCGAGATCAGCCGCCGTGAGCGTCAACTCGCTGTCTTCGGCAATCGTCAGATCGATGGCGCCGATATTGAACCCATCGAGCCCCGGACTCGTGGCATTCACCATGTTTGTCCCGGTCTCATCGAGCACAACCAGGGTCGCGCTTTCATTGCCCACGGTATCCTCGGAGTTGATCACCAGATGCGAGCCATCGGGGATGCGCTCGTTGAAGGTGAATTGCAACTCACCATCGCGCACGCCCGGGATCGGATTGAGAGTGTTGGTGGTGTAGGCCACGTCCGACACGGCACCGGAGCCCGAGATTTGCGAAATCGAGACGATATCGTCGGTGAGTTCCGTGCCAACGCCCGAAACACCCGGATCGCCGCGCGTGTATTCGGTATAGGAAATGACCACCGGCGCATCAGGCGCTTCGGTATCCACCGTCACGGGCGTCGTCACAGAGCGAAAGTTGCCGTTGCGGTCCGTGGTATTGACCAAAATAGAGGTCGTGTACTCGCCTTGCGGGATTTCGTCCGCGCCAAATACAGCACTCCAATTTCCATTGGCATCCACCACAGCTGTTCGCGGAACCATGGACCCGAAAGTAACCATGACGCTTTGCGCGCCGGCTTCCGTTGTGCCGGTCAGCGTGAAGCCAGTCATCCTCTCGGTCGCGTCCAAAACACCGTCCCCGGTGACCGGGTTCACACCGAAATTCTGAACAATCGTATCGACCTCCACGGTCCCGCTCGCCGTTGCCGTATTGCCTGCGGCATCTGTGTGGGTTGCGGTCACGGGCAGCGTGGTCTCGACACCCATCGGGATATCGCCAGCGGCATATGTTGCCGACCAGTTGCCATTGCCATCAGCCACGACCGTGCGCATCGCGCCGCCGAAATTCACACTGACCGCCGCATTCGGATCGGAGGTGCCGGTGAGCGTCACACCATCGGATGCCTCAACGATGTTGATCACGCCATCGCCTTCGACACTGCTTGTGTTCACGCTGACATTGGCAATCGTATCCACCTGGAAGCTGGAACTGGCCGAGGCCGTGTTTCCAGCTCCATCGGTGGCAACCGCGGAGACATTTACGCCATATTCACCGCCGGGCAGCGTGCCGGCCGGATAAACGGCGGTCCATGTCCCGTTGGCATTCGCGATCACGGTTTGCGTCGCAAGCGTAGCCCCTGCCGTCGTGGTCAGCGTGACCTCGACGCTCGCACCGGGCTGCGCGGTCCCATTGATGACCTGCGCATTGGCGGTTTCTGCGGCGTTGTAGACGTTGTCACTGCCCGCGTTGTTGCCGGTGATCGCAACATCGGTGATGGTATCCACCACCATCGTCGCGGTCGTCGTCGCCGTGTTGCCTGCCGCATCCGTGATTGTCACGGTGACATCGGAGGAATACTCACCGACCGGCTCGATCCCGGGCGGTGAGTATTCCTCCGATGTCACCGTGACAAT
>JANQRE010000029.1 GCA_028284705.1 Paracoccaceae bacterium
CGAAAGGCGGCGACGGCCTCGGCGAGGAGTTTGGTGCCCGCCTTGCCCTCGGTGCGGGTGCCTTGATTTTGCAGGGCGTTAGCGAGGTTCTGGGTGGTCATCGCCCAGTCCACCGGATGGTCCTCGCGGGTGTAGACGGTGAGCGCGTCGCGATGCGCGGCGACGGCCTCGGCGAGGAGTTTGGTGCCCGCCTTGCCCTCGGTGCGGGTGCCTTGATTTTGCAGGGCGTTAGCGAGGTTCTGGGTGAAGCCCGCCCGGTCTTCGCGATGCTCGGTATCTTTCAAAGCCTCAATGGCCGGGCGCTGGAGGTCGATGGCGCGGGCAAGGCCGGTGCCACCATAGCGCATACCATAATCATAGAGTTGCGAGAAATACCGATCCCGACGCAAGGCCATTTCGAGAATGTCCAATTCCCGGAAACTCTCGGCGGCGGCTGTGAAAATCTCATAAGCCTGCTCGACGCGGCCACGCAGCAGGGCGTTGGTGGCGCGGGCTTCCTTGGTTTCCGCCATGATCTCTGTTTCGACCATATCGACACGAGCGAGAAGTTCTTCGACCTCATCGAAATCCAATCGCTCAGCGGCGTCCTGAGCGGCGGCTTTGAGGTTGTGTACGCCCGCGATGCGATCATCCAATGCGTCGATCTGGGCGCGGTAACTGCGGTATTCCTCAGCCTTTTGGGTGAGCGTTTCCTGCAGCTTCGCTTCGGAGAGAATGTGAGGTTTCTCGATTTCAAACCTTGATGCGAGTAGTTCGAGTTGGTCGCGTGTGAGGGCGGGAATGTATCGGCGCGTGTTACGGCGTGGACAAGGAGATCATCCAGCAGGTCGTGGCGGGATGCTATGTGGCACTGGTTGTGAAAGGCTGACGCGGGCTGGCGGGGCGACGCTCATCTGCGATATCGCCCCGCCCGCCATCCCGTTTCGGGAATTTATTGCTACCGGGTGCCGCTTCGGTTGCTTTCAAGGTGAAAGCAACCATCGGCGCACTCAATCCAAAAGCCGTTTATGAACTCAGTTTCTTCGAAACGAGTTCGTTCACGGCCTTGGGGTTGGCCTTCCCGCCCGTGGCCTTCATGACCTGACCGACGAACCAACCGGCGAGCTTGGGGTTCACCTTGGCTTTTTCGACCTGGGCGGGGTTGGCGGCGATGATCTCGTCCAGCGCGGCCTCGATGGCGCCAGTGTCGGTGACCTGTTTCATGCCGCGCGCCTCGACGATCTCCGCCGGATCGCCGCCTTCGGCATAGACGATCTCGAAGAGCTCCTTGGCGATCTTGCCGGAGATGACGTCCGATTTGATCAGCTTGATGATGCCACCCAGTTGGGCGGGTGAGACGGGGCTGTCCTCGATCTCCTTGTCGCCATCGTTTTTCAGCGCGCCGAAGAGGTCGTTGATGACCCAGTTGGCGGCGAGTTTGCCGTCGCCGGAGGCTTTCTCGACCTCCTCGAAGAAGGCGGCGTTTTCGGCCTCGGCAGTGAGCACGGAGGCGTCGTAGTCAGAGAGGCCGTAATCGGTGATGAAGCGGGCCTTCTTCTGGTCCGGCAGCTCGGGAAGGTTCGACGCGATGTCATCGACCCAGGCCTGTTCGATCTCCAGAGGCAAGAGATCGGGGCAGGGGAAGTAGCGGTAATCATGCGCCTCTTCCTTGGAGCGCATGGAGCGCGTTTCGCCCTTGTCGGGGTCGTAGAGGCGGGTCTCCTGATCGACGGTGCCGCCTGCCTCGATGATCGCGATCTGGCGGCGGGCCTCGTGATCGATGGCGGCCTGGATGAAGCGCATGGAGTTCATGTTCTTGATCTCGCAGCGCGTGCCGAGATGGGAGAAATCCTGGGTCTCCATGTATTTCTCGTAAGCGCCGGGCGTGCAGACCGAGACGTTGACGTCGGCGCGCAGGTTGCCGTTCTGCATATTTCCATCGCAAGTGCCGAGATAGCGCATGATCTGGCGGAGTTTGCCCACGTAAGCGGCGGCTTCTTCGGGACCACGGATATCGGGGCGGGAGACGATCTCCATCAGCGCGACGCCCGTGCGATTGAGATCGACGAAGGACATATGCGGGTCCATGTCGTGGATCGATTTGCCCGCGTCCTGTTCGAGGTGAATGCGTTCGATGCGCACGACACGGGCGGTGCCATCGCCCATCTCCACCAGCACCTGACCTTCGCCGACGATGGGGTGGTAGAGTTGGCTGATCTGGTAGCCTTGGGGGAGGTCCGGGTAAAAATAGTTCTTCCGGTCGAAGGCGGAATAGAGGTTGATGTCAGCCTTCAGGCCAAGGCCGGTTTTTACAGCCTGCGCCACGCAGCCTTCGTTGATCACGGGCAGCATGCCGGGCATCCCGGCGTCCACGAAGGCGACGTTGGAATTAGGTTCCGCCCCGAACTCTGTGGACGCGCCGGAGAAGAGTTTCGCGTTGGTGGCGACTTGCGCGTGGACCTCCAGCCCGATGACCAATTCCCAATCCTGTTTCGCACCGGCGATCACTTTGGGTTTCGGGGTCTCGTAGGTGAGGTCTAGCATGGGTCGCTCCGCGGCTGTCTCGAAGGAAGCGTTTAGGACAGGATAGAGAGGGGGGCAAGGCTGGGTTGAGTGGATACTTTGCGGGACGAAGCGGACGCTGAAAAGAATATCCACTGCGCTCAATTCGACAGTTTCAGCAGTCCACCTATGTTCGAATCGGACTCAACTTCCGATTTTCCGGCGAGGCAAAAGTCGAACAGAGTAGTTGATGCAGTAAACCCGTGTTTTTCGGCGAAGGCCGCGTTGAATTCATCAAAGTCCGAATCCGAAAACCGCACGTTTCGCCAACTGCTGTCCCCATCTCCAAGTCGAATTAACTCTTCTTCATGGCGCAGCCAAAATATACGCCGCGCTTTTTCGTCTATACTTAGACTACTACATTTCTCAGCAAACATTGATGCCATACCGACCGTGAACGTTGCTTCAAGAGCCGCGTCACGTGCGGAACTTGTCTCTTCTGCGGAAGCTGGTTGACCAAAAAGCGCAGCCACCGCAACTAGTGCGCTTGCTAAAGCAAGCCGGCCGAATCCGAGTTTCCGCATGAAAGCTCTTTCGATTCAAAACTGTTGATACTGAAATGTCAGAGAGAACGCCGAAGATGTAAAGTTTCAATAAGATTGCGTGCGTTCGCTTTGGGGCTCTGAGCTGACACTTTGACCAAGTTTCAAGCAAGTATCTGAATGGCCCTTGCAAGCCATGTACGCGTACTGCCCTCAAGAGCAGGAACGTGTTCAGCCCCGAGTTTAAGTAGTGTCTCTCCCAGGTCATCTTCTGCCAAACCCAACTGAGAGAGTTTTATGAGTCGCTCCCTCAAAATCTCGATGTAGCGAGGGTCACCAGTCAGTTTAATCTTTTGGATCGGCGAAATGTCGTCTTCAAAGTCAAGCTCACTGTGCTGGTAGAAATACGAGCCGAGAAAGTTCGCGAGAACTTCACCTTTGTCCTGAAACTCAATCACAGCGACAATCCCACACACCCAAGCAACTTTATACTAGCCCAAGGGCACACGGCCACAAATCAGACAGTGGCGGCAAGTCTCTTCGGGTTCAAACCGGACACAAAACGCCACATGTACTTCGCGTCTCCGCTCTAGTGTATTGGCCAACTCATTCTGGCTAACTCCGCCGGAACACGCGTGCCAACTCCGCCAGAGCCTCGCGTTCGGGGTCAGTCAAGCCGCCAGCCACGGTGGCGGTGTCATTGGCCACCTGTAGGACGGGGTCGAGGGCCGCGGGGCCGCCGAGTTTGAAGAGTTTCTTGCCCAGTCGCGTCACGGCGGGATCGGCACCACCGCATTCGTTGATCAGCCATCCGGCCATGGCGTAGACCTCATCGGCACCTTCGGCATCGAGCTTGAGATGTTTGCGCAGAGCGACGGTCTGCGCGGCCCGGGTTTCGGCTGTCGGCAGGGGCGAGGTGTTGGAGAGCGCGATGGCCAGCGCGCCTGCGGCCAGTGTTTCGTTCTCGATGGAATCGACCGGGTGCTCGTTGTAGCGGCGGCGAAAACCGAAGCGGCGCGCGGCGGAGACGAGATCGCCGGCCATGTCAGCCACGTCATGGGCGGCATCGGCAGCGGCGCGGGCGCGGTAAATCCAGAAAATGACCGCACCAGCGGCAGCAAGAATGGTTAGAAGAATAGGCACTGATGAAATCCTCAAGTCCGTGGTTGCGAGCTCGGGTTAGCCAAAGGCAGATACCTTGGCAATCATTTCAGGTGTCATGTCGGGGTCGTTCAGAATGTCGTCGATGGCGGGGTCGTGGAAATACTGATCATCCGGTGAGTTGCCGTCCTCATCCGCTGGTGCGCGTTCATGGGGGTACACTTTCATCGTGTTCAGGGCGAGAAACTCCGCGGTGTAGGGGAAGCGCAGCGAGAGGATCGACCAGCGGGCGGTGACGTAGAACGGAATCTGCTCGCCCGCCATCAGGATATAGCTTTGGCGGAAGGTGATGGCGTTGATCAGGCGTTTGATGAAGCGCGGATTGCCGTCGAAGAGGTGCACCTTCTCGATGAGCGCATGTTTGATCTGGGTTTGGGCGGGCGCGTCGACGACCTCCGCCACGAGCGCCTCGGCCACTTGTTTGGCAGCGACACTGTCTTTGCCGCGCGCGCCGATCTCCTGCAGTTTGGTGATGTCACCCTTGGCGGCTTTGATTTCTTCTTTGAAGTCTTCGGTGACTTGTTCCACTTCCGCGTCGGTGACCTCGCCTTTGGTTCGACCGAGGAGCGCATTGGTCAATTGCTCACTATCGGTCTGGGCCAGATCGGGCACGCTGACCGAGAGTTGAAAAATCTTCTTCACAAAGAGATAGCCCAAGGGTTGGCCCGGCGCGGACATCTCAGCGTCGAAGCCTTTGTAGACCTGAGCGTAAGAGCTGACCAACCAGTCTCGATCCGCGGCCACGACATAGAGCACCGGGGTTTCCGAGAAAGCCGTTTGCAGGGATTGCAGCAGTTCGACGACGAAGTTCGCATCGCAGCGGTCCAGATCGTCGATGAAGACCGCAACGGGACGGTTCACATGGGCCCGGATCATCGTCGAGAAGCGTTCTTTCACATCCGCATAAGGGTCGGTGTCGAGTTCGCGGATCGCATTTGCCGTCTCGGTGGAGGTTTTGCTGAAACCCTGCAGGCTGGTCCAAAGCTTCGTCAGGCCACCGAGGGCTGCGGCACCGGACAGCAAGAACCCAAGTGCCGAGCCATCACCCCAGAGCCGATCTGCCAGCGAACGATCCGGTGGCGCGTCGAGTGCGGCTGAGGAGTTGCCAGCGAGGAAATATAGGCCCAGAAGCGCCACCACGAGCCAGAGCGCGGCGGCATATGGGCTGACGACCTTAGCCTTGCGCCATGCCCAGTCGCGCAGGCGGTACCAATAGCCGCGTCCGCCCATCTCTGTGTAAACCGCCTCCGTCACCGCGTTGCGCAAAGACCACCAGGGCGGACCGGCATCCTGCATGCGCCAGGCGTTGTAATCGACGACGATCCAGCCTTTCGGGGCGGTGCGCATCGTCGTTCCCGGGCTTTCGTTCCAGAAACTGGTATCGGCGACGAGGCGGGCTTTGAGAAAATTCAGGATCGAGGACTTTCCTGATCCCCAGCGGCCCGAGAGATGCACAGCGAAGGGCCGTTTCAGTTTGATATGGTTGGGCCAGACCTTCCGGATGTTCTCGGCGATATTGGTCGCGATGAGGGCCCGGCCCAGATCATCCCCTTTTTCATCCTCCACCGCGGTGTCGGCGTGGAACTGGTCGGGCATTTCCGAGGCGACGACAGGATCAGCTGGCGTTTCTTCGTCGCTTGGAACATCCCGGTTCTCCGCTGCAGCGGAGACTTTCCAGCCGCGCATCGCGTCGATTATTGCGTTTCGCGTTGCGTCATCCGTGTTCTCGGGCGGGGCGATCATGATGTTCCGTAGCTCCTCGGGGCGTTTGGGGACCAAAACGTCGAAAAGTGCAGATGCGATGATATTTCCGGATGCAATCGGACTGAGCGCTGCGGCACCGGTGCCGAGGATGGGAATCCAAAGGCTGTTTGGTTGGCGACCGATGGCGTCGGCAATATCGGCCTGCATGCTTATGAGGTCCTCAAAAAAGGCGCGCAGGTTCTCGTCAAGAGCCACGCCATTTTCACCGGACTTCTCGCTGATGGATACGATCTGTCCCAAAAGCACCATTTCTTTTTCGGAAGACAGCGTTGGCTGGGTCACAATGGCCCTGTGGCCCTTACCCTCAAAAAGTATGCGTCCGTTCACCCCCTCCTGTCCGAGTTCGGCGGCGACATAATTATGTAACGCGCCCCCGGCATAGCTGGCGTCATAGGAGACCAGCACAATGTCATACCCGACCGGCGATTGGCCTTGTGCCACCGACAGGGCGAGTTGGTCGGGGTCGCCATAGGGTCCGGAGAGTTGCCGGAAAATCTCCTTGTTCGGCGGGGCTTTCGGCGCGGAAGTTGCCATGTGATGCGGATCAGACTTGCCTAAATCAATGGCGTCAGGCTGGGCCAATCGCGCGAAGCGGTCAAGCCTGCCCGGCTCAGCCGGTCAGCGCGTAACCCTCATAGGCGATATCTCCGGTCCAGCGCCAGGCGGCGAGGAGGGGGGATTTGTCGGTCACCGATTTATGCGGTGCCATGGAGGGGTGATGGATCGCGTCCCCGACCGAGTGGCTTTCCAGGGGGCCGTCGCCGCAGGACCAGAAGGCCTGACCGGCGAGCATGTGGAAGGTCTCCTCCGCGGCATGTTCGCGGGTCACGTAGTCGAGGGCCTTGGATTGGAAAAAGAGACCGATGCGAAGCTCCTTGTGTGGGATCATGCCGGTCGGGCCGATCATTTCGACAGTGAGCATATGGCGAGCGATGTCTTCGCGGATGCGCCCGTCCGAGAGGCCGGAATAATGCCAGTTGAGATGGGTCAGTTGCGGGAGCATCGGGGCGAGAATGGAGGAGATCGGGACCTCATTTAGCTGATCGAGCAGCGTCAGATCGACATCGGGGTGTGTCGCCGGGAGCGGCGGATCAGTGGCAGCGATCTCGCGCAAGGCGCGGGCGGCAGCATCGCCTCCGGGACGTGATTCTGCGGCAAAGAGCGGCGCGAGTGCGGCCAGAAACTCGGCGAAACTTCCGGTGTCAGACATGGGTTCCCTCGCGATTTTGGCAAGATTTTGCGCAAGAACCCGCCATTGTTGCGCGTCTGGAAACGACGAACGGGTGTCGTGACCCATCCTTATTGTCAGACGCGTCCTGTTCTGAAAGAGTACGCCGCCATGAGGTGGGGATGTCTCATATTATTGTGTGCCCTCATGGGGTTGTCCGCCAAGGCTGAGGTCTTGGGTGAAGATGATGTTTCGATTGCGCAGCTGATTTCCGGCCCTGCCGTCCCGGCTGTGCGCCCGATCCCGCGAGATGATTACATCCCGCGCGCGCGTTGGGATTTCCGGCGCGAAGGGCATCTCTGGACCCGCACGACGATGGCCGCATTGCAGGGCCACGGACGTCCCCTGATCGAGATGGAACCCAATGATATTCGCACCTGGTGTCCGGCTTATCCGGAAAACGGACCGATCCACCGGGCGGCGTTCTGGAACGGATTTCTGAGTGCCCTTGCCAAGCATGAGAGCACCTGGAAGCCCCGCGCTGTGGGGGGAGGCGGCTTGTGGTATGGGTTGACCCAGATCCTGCCGTCCACAGCGCGTGGGTATAAATGTCGTGTTGGCACGGGCGCCGCGCTGAAAGATGGCTCGGCCAATTTGAGCTGTGCGGTGCGCATCATGGCGACCACTGTGAAGCGCGACAATGCGGTGGCGCGCAAGACCAATGGGCGTCTAGGCGGTGTGGCCGCGGACTGGGGTCCGATGGTGAATGCGAAGAAGCGTAAGGAGATGGCGGCCTGGACGCGGCGGCAGACCTATTGCCGGCTCCTGAGTTCGGTGCGGCCCACACCGCGTCCGGCAAGCTTGCTGCCGGAATTGCCGCTGGCCGAACGCTTGCCGGAGATAAGACCCGCAATCCGACCGGCCAATCTGGCGCTGGTCACGACATCGGGGTCAACACAGCAAGAGTGAGTTCAGGGGCGGTCAAAGTCTCCGGGAGACTTTGTATCCAGAATTTCTTAGAAATTCTGCCTGCCACCGCTCAACAAAGTTTCTCAGAAACTTTGCCTCAGGATTTCCGGGAAATCCTGCTATCGCCCGCCGGTTACATCGAGATGTGTGCCGGTCACGTAGGATGCGCCCTCTGAGCAGAGCCAGAGGATTGCATGGGCCACTTCCTCGGCTGATCCAGAGCGTTGCATCGGCACTTTCGGGGCCATCTCCTCGCAACGATCCGGCAGGCCACCTTTCGCGTGGATCGCGGTTTCGATGATGCCGGGGCGCACCGCGTTCACGCGCACGCCTTCAGTCGCAACTTCCTGGGCGAGGCCGGTGGTCATGATGTCGATTCCGGCCTTGGAGGCGGCGTAGTCGACATATTGGTTGGCTGCGCCGAGCTTTGCCGCGGCGGAGCTGATATTGACGATGCAGCCGCCCTCGCCGCCATAGGCTGTGGACATGCGCAACACCGCCTCTTGCGCCACGAGAAACGGGCCGATCAGGTTGATGTCGAACATCCGGCGCAGGCGTTTATGGGTCATCGCGTCCACTCGGGTGGGCTGATCCACGATCCCGGCATTGTTGATCAGCACATCGAGCGAAGGGAAGGCGGCGTCAAACTCGGTAAACACCCGCGAGATATCAAACGGATTGCCCACATCCCCTTGAAATGTATGGGTGATCGCGCCCTCGTCCTCGCAGAGCTGGGAGACCAGCCGTGCGCCTTTTTCATCCGAATTATAGTGAATGCCGATATTGTAGCCGTTCTTCGCGGCGAGCACGGCCGTGGCGGCGCCGATACCGGCACTGGCTCCGGTGATGAGCATGTTCTTTTTCTGACGCATCTGGCAGCTCTCCTTCTCTTGGTGCGGAGCTAACGCGGGATCGGGGCAAAACTATGTCGCATCGCCCAGGATCCGGGTGACCATCTCTGTGGTGTCGCGGCTGAGGTTCGGCGTGTTGAGGATGCGCTGCAGGGCCTCGCGGATCATGCCTTGCCTGTCGGCATCATAGCGCGCCCAAGTCTCGAAGAAGGTGGTCATGCGCGCGGTGGTTTGCGGGTTTTTGGCGTCCAGCGTGATCAGCGCATCGGCCATGGCCCTGTAGCCGTCGCCGGAGGCGTCGTGGAACCCCGCCGGATTGCCGCCAAGTGCGCCGAAGACCGCACGGAAGCGGTTGGGGTTGGTCCAGGCGAAATCGAGGTGTTGGGTCATCTCCACAGCTTTGGGCGCGGCTTTCTCCATTTTCGCATGTAAAACCTGCATGGCGAACCATTTGTCCATGACGAGGCGGTCGTCCTTCCATTGATCGTAGAAGGCGGTGTTTTCCGTCTCGCCCACCTCTTCGCGCAAGAGGCAATTCAGCGCCGCGAGTTGCTGGGTCATGTTGTCGGCGGTCTCATATTGCCGCCGGGCCTGCGCCCCGCCATCGAGGCGAGAAAGCAAGGACAGCGCGGCGTTACCCCAGCTGCGTTTCGCCGTGTCCCCGGCGTCAGGCGAATAGGGGCCGTCGATCTGCATCTCCGCATGGATTTTCGGCAGCAGGTCCTGCATGGCCTCGGCGACGGACTGGGTCAGGGTCTGGCCGGTGAGATAGATTTTGGTGGGGTCCGGCGTGATGCCGCCATCAAAAAGCGCCTGCTGGATGTCGTCGTTCGAGGGACCTGAGAAGCAGAGCGCCTTGAAATCCGGGTCGAGGCCGTCATCACGAGCCACGGCGACGAGCGCGTCGATATAGGTCTGATCGGGGGGTGTGTCCTCGGTGACCATGCGCACCATGACATCGCGGGCCAGCGCGCGGCCCGCCTCCCATTTGTTGAACGGATCGGTGTCATGGGCGAGCAGGAACGCGCGCTCCGAATTGGTCTGGTCTCGCTCCACGATGATCGGGGCCGAGAAGCCGCGATTGATCGAGGGGATCGGTTTGGTGCTGAGACCGGGGAAGCGGAATTTGTGAACCGCGTCAGTGACTTCGCAGATTTTGGTCGGCTGGATTTCGGTGCCGTCTTCGGCAAGGAGACCCACAGCGAGGGGGATCACTTTCGGGTCTTTGACATCCTGGCCCGGGGTGGGCGGTGTCGATTGGGCAAAGGTCAGGGTGTATGTACCGTCATTCCAGTCCTCCGAAACCTTCACGCGGGGTGTGCCGGCCTGGGAATACCAGAGCTTGAACTGGGTGAGATCGCGGCCGGTGACGTCCTCGAAACAGGCCAGCCAGTCTTCGATGGTGCAGGCCTGCCCGTCATGGCGGGTGAAATAGAGGTCGCAGCCTTCGTAATATTTCTCGTCCCCGATCAAGGTCTTGAGCATGCCGATCACCTCGGCGCCTTTCTCGTAGACCGTGGCGGTGTAGAAATTGTTGATCTCGACGAAGCTTTCGGGTCGCACGGGGTGGGCGAGCGGGCCATTGTCCTCGCGGAACTGGCGGGCGCGCAGGGCAAGTACGTTGGAGATGCGTTGGGTGGCATGGCCACGCACGTCGCCGGAAAACTGCTGGTCGCGGAAGACGGTGAGGCCTTCTTTCAGGCAGAGCTGGAACCAGTCGCGGCAGGTGATGCGGTTGCCGGTCCAGTTGTGGAAATACTCATGCGCGATGATCGCCTCGATGCGTTCGAAATTGCCGTCCGTGGAGGTCTCCGGCGAACAGAGCACGGCAGAGGAGTTGAAGATGTTCAGCCCCTTGTTCTCCATCGCACCCATGTTGAAATCGTCGACCGCGACGATGTTGAAAAGGTCGAGATCATATTCGCGGCCATAGACCTCTTCGTCCCATCTCATCGAGCGTTTTAGGCTGTCCATGCCCCAGGCGCATTTCTCCAGATCGCCGGGGCGGACCCAGATGTTCAGCTCAACCTCGCGGCCCGACATGGTGGTGAATGTGTCTGGATGGTTGACCAGATCGCCCGCGACGAGCGCAAAGAGATAGGCAGGCTTGGGATGCGGGTCGTGCCACTTTCCGTCGCCCAGATCGTTGCCGTTGGACAGTTTGACCTTCTCCCCGCCTTCGATTGTGACGGAGAAGACGGCCATCACATCGGGGCGGTCGGGATAATAGGTGATCTTACGAAACCCTTCGGCCTCGCATTGGGTGCAGTACATGCCGTTCGACATATAAAGCCCCTCAAGCGCGGTATTGGTCGAGGGCGAGATTTCGACCTCTGCCTCCCAAATGAAGGGTGCTTCGGGGACCTGTGCTGTGAGACCAAGATCGGTGACATGCGGTATGATGTCCTGACCGTCGATGCGGGCCCATTTCAGGTCGAGATTTTCGCCATGCAGATAGAAGGTCTTGTCCGCGGCCAAGGGGTTTGGGCGGAAGGCGATTTTCGAGATCACGCGCGTGGCGGTCGGGTGCAGCTTGAAGGTCAACTCGACCGTGTCCACGAGGTGAGACGGCGGCGTGTAATCGGCAAGGTAGATGGCCTGAGGCGCAGTCTCGGGGGCGGCATCTTTCATGTAGCGCGATCCTTTGATGTGACCGGGCGAGCCTAGGGCCGGGATTTTGCGACCACAAGACTGGTCGTGGCGATCGGCGGAAATAGGTTTGCGTCCATGACGTCGATTGTTTGGTTCAAGCGGGATTTGCGGGTCGAGGATCACGCGGCCCTTGCCTATGCGGCGGCGCGCGGGCCGATTGTCGCGCTTTATGTGGTGGAGCCGGACTATTGGGCGCTGCCGGATACATCCGCGCGGCAATGGGCGTTCACTCGCGAATCTGTGCTTGATCTGCAAGCGCGGCTGAGAGCGCTCGGCGGCGAGTTGATCCTGCGATATGGCGACGCGGCGGAGGCGCTTGCCTCCGTGCGGGCCGCTACCGGAGCCGAGCGGATCGTCAGCCACGAAGAAACCGGGAATGCCTGGACTTTTGCGCGGGACAGGCGCGTGGCGGCTTGGGCGCGCGGAGCCGGTATAGATTGGGTGGAACTGCCGCAATGCGGGGTGGTGCGGCGGCTGACATCCCGGGATGGTTGGGCGAAGGCGCGGGACGAGTATGTGCGCCAGCCGCTCATCGCGCCCTTGCGGGCCCGCCTCGCCTGGGGTGAGGGGGTCGCGAGTGATCCAATGCCGGATTTGGCATTGCAGCCCGATCCGTGCCCTGAGCGGCAAGTCGGCGGGCGGGCACAGGCCGAAGATGCGCTTGAGACGTTTTTGCATCTGCGCGGGCAGCACTATCGCAAGGAGATGTCCTCGCCCCTGCAAGGTGCGCGGGCCTGTTCGCGCCTCTCGCCCTATCTGGCGCTGGGGGTTCTTTCGGTGCGGGAAGTCGCGCAAGCCCCGGGAGTGCGGAAGGCAGAGGTCAAGGGCACGCGCGAGGGCTGGTTGGGTTCAATGCGCTCCTTTGAAGCGCGGCTCGCCTGGCGGGATCACTTCATGCAGAAGCTCGAAGACGAGCCCCGCATTGAGCGCGAATGCCTGCATCGGGCCTATGAGACGCTGCGCCCGCGAGAGAGTGATCCAAGCCGTCTCCGGGCCTGGGAAAGAGGCGAGACAGGCTTGCCGTTTCTGGATGCCTGCATGCGGTCCTTACAGACCACCGGCTGGCTGAATTTTCGGATGCGCGCCATGGTGACGGCGGTGGCCTCCTATCACCTCTGGCTCGATTGGCGCAGCCATGGGCCGGTTCTGGCGCGACTTTTCACGGACTATGAACCCGGCATTCACTGGTCGCAGGTGCAGATGCAATCCGGCACGACGGGGATGAATACAGTGCGGATTTACAACCCTGTGAAGCAGGGATGGGACCAGGACCCGACCGGCGCCTTTACCCGCAAATGGGTGCCGGAGCTGGCCGATGTGCCTGATGAGGTTTTGCAGGAGCCGTGGAAATGGGACCGCGCGGCCAGTCTCTTGGGCAAGGCTTACCCAGACCCGATTGTGGATGTGAAGGCGGCAGCGAAGGCGGCGCGGGAGGCGGTATGGGCGGTGCGGCGGGGCGCGGAGTTCCGGGCAGAGGCCCATCGGATCGTAGAGAAACATGCCTCGCGCAAAGACCCGCGGTTCGTCAATGATCGCGCCCCGCGCAAGCCTATGCGCAAGAGCGATCCAAGGCAGGGGGCGCTGGACTTGTGAGCGGCAAGATGCGGAAGAAAGCGGACCTGCCCCGCAAAATCTGCGCGACCTGCGGCCTGGCATTTGCCTGGCGAAAGAAATGGGCGAAGGACTGGGACGCCGTACGCTATTGCTCGGAGCGGTGCCGACGGGCGCGCAAGGCCTGAGGCATTTGTTGCCTATCGGAAACTTCTCGATTAGATCGCGTGAGACGACGTGGGAGCCAGTGGAGCGCGCGATGACGCAGAGAGTGGAACGGCAAGGGCTGCACGTGGCGGCTGAACTGGCAAGCTTCATCGAAGAGCGCGCATTGCCGGGCACGGATGTGCCCGCGGATGCGTTCTGGGCGGGCCTTGCGGAACTGGCGCATGGGTTCGGTCCACGCAATCAGGCGCTTCTGGACAAACGCGAAGAGTTGCAGGCGCGGATCGATGCCTGGCATCGCGAGCGCCTGGACCAACCCCATGATCACGAAGCCTATAAGGCGTTTCTGAGCGAGATCGGGTATCTGGTACCCGAGGGTGGCGCGTTTGAGATCGAGACGGAGAATGTGGACCCCGAGATTGCCACGGTGCCGGGGCCGCAACTTGTGGTGCCGATCACCAATGCGCGCTACGCGCTGAACGCGGCGAATGCCCGATGGGGCTCGCTCTATGATGCGTTTTACGGGACCGATGCGCTGGGCTCGGTGGCCGAGCCCGGTGGCTATGACAAGGGGCATGGCGCACGGGTCGTGGCGCGGGCACGGGTGTTTCTGGACGAAGCCTTCCCGCTGGAGGGCACCTCCCATGCCGATGCGCGGCGCTACTATGTCAAGGACGGGCAGTTGCTGGTCGATGACCTGCCGCTAAAGCACCCGGAGAAGTTTGCAGGCTTTCGCGGGCATCCCCGGGCGCCTGAGGCGATTTTGTTGCGCAACAACGGGCTGCATGTCGAACTTGTCTTCGATCGCACCCACGCCGTGGGGGCGCGGGATCAGGCCGGACTGTCGGATGTGCGGCTGGAAGCGGCGGTCTCGGCGATCATGGATTGCGAGGATTCCGTGGCTTGCGTCGATGCCGAGGACAAGGTTCTGGCCTATGGCAACTGGCTGGGACTGATGGCAGGCGATCTGGAGGACACGTTCCAGAAGGGCGGTGAAACGGTCACGCGACGCCTTGAGGATGACCTGAACTACACCGCACCTGATGGGAGCAATCTGCGCCTTAAAGGACGCGCGTTGATGCTGGTTCGCAATGTCGGTCACCTGATGCGCAATCCGGCCATTCTGACCAAGGATGGTGAGGAGATTTTCGAAGGCCTGATGGATGCGATGGTGACGGTGCTGATCGCCATCCATGACCTCAAACGTCAGGGCGGCAATTCGGTGCAAGGGTCTGTCTATGTCGTGAAGCCGAAGATGCACGGACCCGAGGAAGTGGCCTTCACCGATGAGATATTCGACCATGTGGAGCGGGTGTTGGGGTTGCCGAAACACACAGTGAAGATCGGCATCATGGATGAGGAGCGCCGCACGACGGTGAACCTCAAGGAGTGTATCCGCGCAGCGAAACACCGTGTGGCCTTCATCAATACAGGGTTTCTGGACCGCACGGGCGATGAAATTCACACTTCGATGGAAGCCGGGCCGTTCAGTCGCAAGGATTTCATCAAGCGCAAAGCCTGGATTGGCGGCTATGAGAACCGCAATGTGGATATCGGGCTGGAATGCGGGTTGTCGGGCCGCGCGCAGGTCGGCAAGGGCATGTGGGCGATGCCCGATCTGATGGCAGCGATGTTGCAGCAGAAGATCGAGCACCCGGCGGCAGGGGCAAATTGTGCCTGGGTGCCGTCGCCCACCGCTGCGACGCTGCATGCGCTGCATTATCACAAGGTGGATGTCTTTGCGGTGCAGGAGAAACTGCGCGCAGGGGGGCGGCGCGCCCATCTGGATACGGTTCTGGACATTCCGCTGGCGAGTTACCGGAAATGGTCCGAAGCGCAGATCCTGCGGGAAGTGGAGAACAACGCGCAAGGCATCCTCGGCTATGTGGTGCGCTGGATCGATCAGGGGGTGGGCTGCTCAAAAGTGCCCGATCTGAACAATGTCGGACTGATGGAGGATCGTGCGACCTGCCGGATTTCCTCGCAGCACATTGCGAACTGGCTGCATCATGAGGTTGTCAGCGAGGGTCAGGTCCTGTCCGCGATGCGCAAGATGGCGGTGCTGGTGGATGAGCAGAATGCTGATGATCCCACCTATCAACCGATGGCCCCGGACTATAACGGTGTGGCGTTTCAGGCAGCCTGTGATCTGGTCTTCAAGGGGCGCGAACAGCCCTCGGGATATACCGAACCGGTATTGCACCGCCGCCGGCTGGAGTTGAAAGCGCGCTGACGGGTATGCACAAACCCTGTGCAGCCTAAGGATATGGCAATCTCTGCCCGCTATGATATGTCTGCGCATGGGGACAGCACAGCGACGGTGAGCATATGCCACGGCCAGTGATCGGCATTATCGGAAATTTCTACCTGATGAACGACGAATACCCCGTCCATTCCGGTGGACGGATGAATTCGGAGGCGATCGCGTGGGTGGCAAAGGCGACCCCGCTGATTATCCCCTCAGACCCCGATCTTGTGGAAGTAGAAGACCTGTTGGAGATTTGCGACGGGTTTCTTTTCACCGGCGGGCGTCCGAATGTGCACCCGGAGGAGTATGGTGAGGAACCGACCGAAGCCCATGGCGCCTTTGATCGGGAGCGTGACCAGATCGCGCTGCCACTGATCCGCGCCTGCGTGGACCGCGGTCAGCCGTTTCTGGGCGTGTGCCGTGGCTTTCAGGAAGTGAATGTTGCCATGGGCGGCACCCTGCACCCCGAAATTCGTGAGCTGCCGGGGCGGATGAACCACCGCATGCCGCCAGATGGCACGCTGGAGGAGAAGTTCGAACTGCGCCATGAGGTGCATTTCTCGAAAGGTGGGCCGTTCCATGAGTTGATGGGTGAGACCACGGTGATGACCAACACGCTGCACGGGCAAGGGATCAAGACTTGCGGAGCGCGTGTGGTGATTGATGGTTGGGCGCCTGACGAGACACCTGAGGCGATTTACATCAAGGATGCGCCGGGGTTTTCGCTGTCGGTGCAGTGGCATCCGGAATATCGTGCGGCGGAAGATCCGGTCTCGCGAAAACTCTTCGGCGCGTTTGGCGAGGCGGCTGCCGCTTGGCGGGACGGTGCCCGGCCCGTGGCGTTGAAATCGGCCTGATCTCTTTATGCACTACGCCCGTTTCTGAAGGACAGGTGTAGTGAGCCTCTTCGTTGTTGGTTCTTCCATATCTACAATCGATAAAATTTTTATCGGAGAAGGCGCAGTTACCGCCAGGAAACCTCAAAATATGGCGTCCGACTCCTTTGTTCGCGCGACATTTACCTTAAAATTTTTATCGCGCTGGCGCTTTGGTTTGGGGCGTTACCTTCAGTCAGCCAAAATCTGACTGATCTTCAACGCGCGCATCGGATTGCCGTCGATCTTCAGCTTTCCCATTGCGACCGCCGTGATCGGGTTCTGATCGCCGGACAGGATGTTCCGGAAGAGCTTGTCGCTGCCGGACATAGTCAGATCAGCGGTCTCGCTGTCCTGCGCCGAACGCGCGCCGGTTTCATCCAAATGCACCCGGCCATGATCCTTGATGTCGAGGATGACGCTGCCCTTGAGCCCGGCCTTTGCGCGGGGCGATAAGGTGTCGATGAATTCTGCAAGAACTGCCATGGGCGCAGTTTCGCGATATGGGCCCGATCCGCAAGACGAACCCGGCGTCACATGGGCGCTGACTTTGGGTCAATGCTCACGCGCGACGCCGTCGCGCGCCGGATCGCTCAGCCGGAGGCTGGCGAAAGCCCCCCTATCACGGGCCACTCAGAAACCATAAAGCGCGGCGGGTGCATCGACGAGGATTGTTTGACGGTCCGTCTTGGATGTGACCACCTCGTGGAACCGGTCCAGCAACTGGCCCGCATCTGGCATCTGAGCGTCGGCCAGCATGATATAGGGAAAGTCAGAGCCCCACAGGCAGCGCTCCGCATTGGCCTCGACCAAGGCAGCCACGAACGGATCGGTCGCGGTGTAGGGCGCGGAAGAGACCCGGTAGAGGCCCGAGAGCTTCACGTATGCGTGGCCGTCCGAGATGAGCGACAGAAGGGCCTGAAAGCCTTTGTTTTCAACGCCGAAGGAC
This sequence comes from Paracoccaceae bacterium, assembly GCA_028284705.1. Taxonomy (GTDB): domain Bacteria; phylum Pseudomonadota; class Alphaproteobacteria; order Rhodobacterales; family Rhodobacteraceae; genus Litoreibacter. The sequence continues at coordinate 17,377 of JANQRE010000029.1, forward strand.
AAATCCGGCCAGGCGATGTGATCGAGCACCACCGGCACCGGGCAGGCTCGGATATCCGCGGCCAGTTCCTCCAGATGCAGATGGCTGTGCACGAGCATCTGGATGTGCATACCCCTGTCTTTCAAGGCTGGGGCGAGGGTTTTGGCGCCCTCCCAGGTGAGCACTCCGCCGTGCACATAATTTAGGCGAATGCCCTTTACGTGTGCGCTCGCAAGAGCGTCCAGAGTCGTTTCGGGTGCCCCATCCTCGATCAGGCAAATCCCACGCGCAGTGTCCCCCAAACGCCGTACAGCCTCGAGCGTCACGGAATTGTCCGCACCGTAGAGGATCGAATGCACCACGACAGTGCGTTCAATGCCGAGCAGATCGCATTGCGCACGATAGGCCGTGAGGAAGGATTCCATATCCATACCCGCGGCTGGGTCTTCGATGCGCTTGTCCCAAAGCTGAAACTCGTCGCTGCTTGAGAGCACGTGGATATGGGTGTCGACGGCGCCGGGCGGTGCTTTTTCTTGCGGAGTTGTTGCGGGGCGGGGCGGGGCGGAGATGGGCAGGGTCATGTCAGCCGTAGGTTTCGAGCATTTCCTTCAGGTCGTCCAGTGTGTTCGCTTCTTTGATCGGCTTGTCATGCCTCCAGCGCAGCATGCGCGGAAAGCGCAGAGCGACGCCGGATTTGTGGCGGGGAGAGGCTTGAATGCCCTCGAAGGCTATCTCGAAAACATGGGTGGGTTTGACGGAGCGCACGGGGCCGAAACGTTCGATGGTGTTCTTTTTGACCCAGGCGGTGATCTGGCGGAACTCGGCGTCGGTAAGGCCGGAATAGGCCTTGGCGAAAGGGGTTAGCTCGTTGCCGTTCCAGACGGCGAAGGTGAAATCGGTGAAGAGGTTGGCACGGCGGCCCGAGCCGGCTTGGGCATAGATCATCACCGCGTCGATGGTCAGAGGGTCGACCTTCCATTTCCACCAATCGCCTTTCTTGCGGCCCGAGAGGTAGGGCGAGGCGAGACGTTTCAGCATGAGGCCTTCGGAATGCAGATTGCGCGCGTCTTCGCGGATTTGGCCGAGGTCGTCCCATGTCTGGAAATCGAGCGTTTCAGAGAGGCGCAAAGGAAGTGTGTCCGGCAGGTCGTTCAGCAGTGCCTCAAGGCGTTTGCGGCGCGCGGCATAGGGCTGGTCGCGCAGGTCTTCGCCACCCTGTTCGAGCAGGTCGTAAGCGCGGAGGACGGCCGGGGCGTCTTTCAGCAGTTTCTTCGGCACTGTTTTGCGCCCAATGCGTTTTTGCAGGGCGTTGAAAGGCATGGGGGCTTCGTTCTGCCAGGCGAGGACTTCGCCATCGAAAACCGTGCCGTCGGGGATGAAATCGGGGAGCTGGGCGAACTCAGGGAAGCGGTCGGTGATCAACTCCTCGCCGCGAGACCACAGGAAGTGTTGGCCCTGGCGGACGATCAGCTGGCCGCGGATGCCGTCCCATTTCAGCTCGGCGGCCCAGTCGGAGGCATCGCCCAAAGCGTCGAGGCCCTCGAGCTGATAGGCGAGGTAGAACGGGTAGGGCTTGGAGGCGTCTGCCGTGGGGTCGTCGGTTAATATCAAGTCTTCGAATGTGGTCGTGTCGGGGGTCCAGTCGCCCATGATCCGGTGCGCGAGTTCTGTCTCGGGGATGTCGGTGGCCTGGGCGAGGGCGCGGGTCATGAGTTTCTGGCTGACGCCGATGCGAAGCCCGCCGGTGATGAGCTTGTTGAACAGGAAACGTTCAATCGGGGGCAGGGTGGACCAGGCCTGGAGGATGATCGCCTTGCGGTCCTCGATCTCGTGTTGACCGATATCGCGCACGATGCCGAGCCAATCGGTCAGCGTCTTGTCGGAGGTGCCGGTGGCGGGCGGCAGGACAAGCGCGATGGTCTCGCTGAGATCGCCGACGATGGGGTAGCTTTCCTCGAAGAGCCAGAGGGGGATGCCGGCCATCTCCGCCGCCCATTCGCGCAGGAGCGTCGTGGTGACCCCGCGTTTCGGACGGCGACCGGAAAGGAGCGCGATGGTCCAGAGTTTGTCGTCATCGGGCGCCGTACGGAAATAGTCGGCGAGGGCGGCGACCTTGGTGTTGGTCTTGGTCGTCTGATCGAGCGCGGTGAAGAGGGTCGCAAAGGCCTTCATGGCGCGGCCTCCTCTTCACTCGGTGCGTCGAGGCTTTCGCCTTCGAACTCCGTCTCCACGATGCCCGCGTCGTAGCCCTGTTCGGTGAGCCAGCGGGCGAATTGCGAGGTATAGCCATGGGTGACGAAGATGCGTTCGGCGCCGGTGTCCTTGATGGCTGTGTTCAAACCCTCCCAATCGGCGTGGTCGGACATCACAAAACCCCGGTCGGCGGCGCGGCGGCGGCGCACACCGCGCAGGGCCATCCAGCCAGAGGCGAAAGCGGTGGAGGCATTGGGAAACCGGCGCATCCAGGGGCCGCCCATGCCGCCGGGCGTGGCGAGGACAAGCGCGCCGGGATGGTCTTTGATCTTGGTCTCGGGCGTGACGTAGATCGTGTCGGGAAGGTGCAAGCCTTGAGCGCGCAGCACCGCGTTGGTGTTCTCGATGGCCCCGTGGGTCAGGATCGGGCCTTGATCGGGGTTGAGGTGGCTCAGGATGCGTTGCGCTTTACCGAGCGCATAGGCACCGAGCACTGCGGGGCGGCCTGCTGCCTGACACTTTGCCCACCAATCGTGGATTTCATCCACCAATTTCGGCTGCGGCGTCCAGGAGAAGACCGGCAGGCCGAAGGTGCATTCGGTGATGAAGGCGTGGCATTTGACGGGCTCGAAAGGTTCGGAGAAGCCGTCATCAGTGGTTTTGTAATCGCCGGAGACGACCCAGACCTCGCCATCCACCTCGACGCGAATTTGGGCGGAGCCGGGGACATGGCCTGCGGGGTGGAAGGAGACCTGTGCACCGCCGATCTGGCGCGCCTCACCGAAATGGATTGTGTCGAGGGCAATGTCGCCGAGGCGATGCCGCATGACGGGGGCAGCGGCGTCCGTGGCCAGATATGCGCCATGACCGGGGCGCGCGTGATCGGCGTGACCATGGGTGATGAGGGCGCGCTCCACCGGTCGCCAGGGGTCGACATAGAAATCGCCCGCCTCGCAATAGATGCCGGATTTGGTGAAGCTCAGAACCATGGCAGCGAGCTTAGCGCGTGGCGAGGGGTTTTCACCCCGGAAATCCCCGCCTAGGGTGCGCGGGCGAGACCGAGGGAGGATTTGATGGGCATTGCGGACCTGAAAACGCGGCTGCTGGCGGGTGAGAAGCTGGTGAGCACGTTTGTGAAGACACCGGCGCTGGAACTGGTGGAAATTCTTGCGAAATCGGGTCTGGATTACCTGATCCTCGATGCCGAACACGCGCCCTTTGATCGCGCGCGGCTGGACGGCTGTCTGGCGATCGGGCGGGCGCTGGATTTCCCGATCCTCGTGCGGGTGCCGGCGGGCACGCCAGCGGAGCTTCTTAAAGTGCTCGATGCCGGTGCCGTGGGCGTGGTCGTGCCGCATGTGGATTCCGGCGAGAAAGCGCGGATGCTCGGGAAAGCAGCGCATTTCGGTCAGGGCGGGCGCGGCTATGCGGGCTCGACCCGCTGGGCGGGGTTTGCGACGCGGACGATGCCAGAGGTGATCGCGCAGGATGCCCAGACCATCGTGATGGCGCAGATTGAGGAGCCGGAAGGGGTCGAGGAGATCGAGGAGATCGTTGGTGCCGAGGGCATCGATGCGGTCTTCATCGGGCCTGCAGATTTGAGCCTTTGTCTGGGCAAAACCGATATCAATTCGCCCGAATTGGCGGATGCCATGACGAAGGTTGGTCAGGCCGCAAAAGCTGCGGGCAAGGCCTATGTGACCTGGGTGCCCAATGGCGCGAAAGCGGCGGAATGGGAGAAATTCGGCTTCACCTCCTATGTTGTGGGCTCGGAACATGCCTGGATGCTGCAAGGTGCAAAGACGGTGGTGGCCGATATCAAAGGCTGATTTGCATCTGCCGCATGACGGCTTTGCAGATTTTGGGAGATGTCGGATCGCGCAGGGCTTCATAGGTTGTGGCCAAAGCAACTCTCCTTATGAGGCACTCAAATGTATCTGCACTCTGACGACCTGCGCGAGATCGAGGCACGGGCGCGTAAAATGCGCGCTGAAGCCATGAAGAACTTCTTCATCAGCCTGTTCTCCCGCTTCCACGTCACAACTCCGAATGTAGGCAAAACTGCCTAAATTTTGCCGAAAAGGCGCTGGATTGGCCGAGATTTCGCTGTCATTGCGGCGAAATCAGGCCAATTCTGGCACCGAAACACCCTAGCAATTCCTCATTCTCACCGCCTTTTCAGGCCACAGTTTAACAAGACGTTAACTGGGCTGATCATCGGGAAGGTGAGATATGAAACTGTTAAGACTCTTTGCAGCATTGCTGGTCGCAGGTGGCTTGAGCGCCTGTGCGAGCGTTGAAAGTGTTGAAACGCCAACGCGGGGTGCGCCGGATACCACGGCGCCGGTGACCGCAACTGATCTGTCGGCTTTGAGCGCCAATTGGAAGCTCGTCGATGTACAAGTGAACGTGCCTGAAAATCTGAAAGTCTCGGAAGCCAATCGCTACTATCCGATCGCGGATATAGTCTGGCGCGGAGATGCGTTCGGCGACCGTCGCAAGCAGATTGCCACGCTGATGGATGACGCGATGACCGCTGGTCTGTCGCATCTGCAGGGCGAGCGTCCGGTGATCTATAATGTCACCGTTTCGCGCTTCCACTCGATCACCGAGAAGACCAGGTACACGGTCGGTGGTGTGCACAACATCATCTACACGCTGACGGTGCTCGATGCCGCAACGGGTCAGCCGTTGCATGGGCCGATCAAGACCGAGATTTCGCTGAAAGCCTATGGTGGCGAGCAGGCCTTTGAAGCCGAACGCCGTGGCCAGACGCAGAAAGTGCGGATCACGAGCCATCTGATCAACAAGATGCGCGCCGCGTTCCCGGGCTCGACCTATGTGGTCACCCGCAACGAGACCGATCATCTGGCGCTGGTTTACCCGGCGGATATCTACTGATCGGGGTCTGAGCCCGGCCCCGCGTCGGGTTTGCCGAAGAGTTAAGAGATGTGTAAGGGGACGGCATGATGTCGTCCCCTTTGCCTGTTCTGCGGCTGAAGCCGAAAGCCGATGCGCGTAAACTGCGCCACGGGTTTCCTTGGGTCTATGACGACCAAATCGTGATGGACCGGCGTACCCGCAAAGTCCAACCCGGATCGCTGGCGATCCTGGAGAGCACCGACCGGGCCGCGATCGGTCTGGTGGCGGTGAACGGGACCTCGAAGATATTTGCGCGCATTCTCGACACCGACCCGATTGCAGTGATCGATCAAGCGTGGTTTGCCGAACGATTTGCCCATGCGCTGGCCCTGCGGGAGCGGCTTTATGCGGCTCCGTTCTATCGCCTTGTTCATGCCGAGGCGGACGGGTTGCCGGGGGTAGTCATTGACCGGTTTGGCGATGTCGCGGTGCTGCAACCCAATGCGGCCTGGGCTGAGGAACTGCTCGAGCCGATGGTCGCGGCTTTGACCGAGGTGACCGGGCTGCGGCACGTCTACAAGAATGCGAGCGGGCGGGCGCGGGGGCTGGAAGGGCTCGATGATCGCTCGGGCTGGCTCTTGGGCGGGGTGTCGGAACCGATTGAGGTGACGATGAACGGGGCCACCTATATTGCCGATCTCACCGGCGGGCAGAAGACCGGGTTGTTTTTCGATCAGCGCGAGAACCATGGCTTTGCGGCGCGCTTGTCGAAAGGCGCGCGGGTGCTGGATGTGTTCAGCCATGTGGGCGGCTTTGCCTTGGCGGCGCTGGCGGGCGGCGCGCGGGAGGCGCTGTGTATCGACGGCTCTGCCGCTGCGTTGGAACTGGCGCGGGAGGGGGCGACGAAGAGCGGCTTTGACGACCGGCTGGCAACGCGGCGGGGCGATGCCTTTGATCTGACCGATGAATTGGCCGCCGATGGGCATCTCTTTGATGTGGTGATCGCCGATCCGCCCGCTTTCGCGCCAAACAAGCAAGCTTTGCATAAGGGGCTCAGGGCCTATGAGCGGGTGGCGCTCCATGCGGCGAAACTGGTGGAGCCAGGGGGCTATCTGGGCCTCTGTTCCTGCTCTCATGCCGCCGAATTGTCGAAGTTCCGGCAGGCTTGCCTGCGCGGGATCGGACGGGCGGGACGGGTGCCGCAGCTGTTACACGTGGGCGGCGCGGGGCCGGATCATCCGACCCATCCGCGGCTGGCGGAAAGCTCTTACCTCAAAGCGCTGTTTTTCCGGCTTCATTGATGCGCATCTGCCTGGACGCCTGTGTGCTCTTCCCAACCGTGCTGCGCGAGATTCTGATGGGCTGTGCGACAGCGGGGTTGTTTCAGCCAATCTGGTCGGCGCGCATCCTGGAGGAATGGGCGCGGGCGGCAGTGAAGCTGGGCGAGACGGGGGAAATGCAGGCTCGGGGCGAGATCGCTGTGTTGAAAGCAAACTGGCCGGGGGCAGAGGTGGCGTTGCGCGAGGGCGATCTGGCGCGGCTCTGGCTGCCGGATGAGAATGATGTGCACGTGCTGGCGGCGGCGATCGCTGGGTCGGCAGATGCAATCCTGACCTTCAACGTGAAGGATTTCCCGAAACATGTGCTGGCGGAGGAGGGGATCGCGCGGCTCTCGCCGGATCCTTATCTGATGGATCTTTGGGATCAGAACCCCGATGCGGTGGAAGGCGTCGTGGGGGACGTGCACCGCACGGCTGTGCGCCTATTGGGTGAGGAGATCGCGCTCAGAGCGTTATTGAAACGCGCGCGATTGCCGCGTCTGGGCAAGGCTTTGGGTTAGCCTTGCGCCCATTTCGCCTCATTGGCCTCAATGGCGGCGATGCGCTCTTTCGATTTCGGGTGGCTTAGAAGCCAGGCGGGCAGGCCAGCGCCAAGACCGCCGGTGAGTTTTTCCAGTTTCAGGAACAGGGTCTTTTGCGGTGCGGTACCGATCCCGGCCTTGGTGAGCAGGGCGGAGGCATAGGCGTCGGCCTCGTACTCGTCCTGCCGGGAGAGGCGTGCCGCGAGCATTGAGGTCAGGATATTGGCCAGCCACACGCCGCCGAAGGGGATGAAACGGCCAAGCACAGTGGCCAGGGCGACGCGAATGGCGTTCTGGCCGGAAAAATCGATCATCCGGCGGCGGGAATGGCCCAAGGCCACATGGCCAAGCTCATGGGCGATGACGGAGGCCATCTCTTCGGCGCTCACTTCGCCCGCCTTGTAGCGGTTGAAAAAGCCGCGGGTGATGAAGATGCGACCGTCAGGGGCGGCGAGGCCGTTGATCGGCTCGATCTCGTAGATATGCACCTTGATGCGCGGCAGATCGAGCGCCTCGGCCATCTGGCGGTTCAGGCGCTCCAGCTCGGGATCGGCGAGGCGCGTGGATTGACGATCCAGCGTCCGCGCGGTGTTCCAGGCGGAGAACTTATAAATCACGAAGCCATAAAGCAGCGCGAGCAGGATAGGCGAGAGCTTCAGCATAAGCGAGATATGGGGTCTCAGGCGCATTTGGGCAAATGACAAAATGCCCGGTCGAAACGCTTTTGCGGCACATAGCTGCCTCAGGCGAGTCGCGGCGGAGCGTAACTTCGGACGGATATGGCGCGGATATCACACGTCAATCACGGATCGTGAGCGGGTTCTCACGGGGCAGTGACGCTGTTGGCCGAAGTGATGAAGGGTATGTGCAAAAACGCGCAGAAAATGCCATTTTTTCGTACTTTCGATCGTTGAGAGGTAATCTCGTTGGGCGCATATTTGTCTCATCGAAACGGGCAAACGCCCAAACACACACAAATCAAATGGAGTAATCATCATGAAAACCATCCTCGCAACCACCGCTCTCGCAGTCGCAGTTTTTGCCGGTGCCGCTTCGGCTTCCGTGTCCAACCTGGATGTCAGCACTGTTCAGTCCTACGCCCCTGGCCAGGATGTGAGCGTTCTGACGGACGAGAAAATCCGTGACTTGGTTAACACGATCCACGGCGGCAACTCGCCGTCCGACATTCGCGCTGCTGTGAGCGCCGCTCTGCGCAACGCTGGCTAAGCGGACCGCACCCTCTTCTGGGGCCGAATGTCAGTACCGTCGCTCGTCGTCCGTCCAAACATTACGTGCTCCGGAACCAAACTTGGTCTGAACTCCCCGTTCCCCTCATACCAGACCAAGCAGATACCCCTCAGGCCTCCCCCGCCTGAGGGGTTTTCTATTTCGAGAGCAGTTTCATGCCGCGGGAGATGCCGTCGAGCGTCATCGGCACCATGCGCTCGGGGCCGAAGATCGTCTGGATCATCTGGATGGATTGCGTGTAGCGCCAGTAGCGTTCCTCCAGCGGGTTGATCCAGAGCATATCGGGCCATTGTTCGAGCGCGCGGCGCAGCCAGACCTCACCCGCTTCGGCATTGTGGTGCTCATTGGCGCCGCCAGGATAGGCGATCTCGTAAGGCGACATCGAGGCGTCGCCGACGAATATGCATTTGTAATCAGAGCCATAGGTGCGCATGACTTCGTGCGTGGGCGTCTGTTCGCGCCAGCGGCGTTTGTTGTCGGTCCAGACGCCCTCATAGAGGCAATTGTGGAAATAGTAGTATCTGAGGTGCTTGAATTCGGCGCGCGCGGCGGAGAACAGCTCTTCCACGACGCGGATATAGGGGTCCATGGAGCCGCCGACATCGAGAAACAGCAAGACCTTCACCGCATTGCGGCGCTCGGGGCGGGTTTGCACGTCGAGATAGCCGTGCTCGGCGGTGGCGCGGATGGTGCCGTTTAGATCCAGTTCCTCCGCGGCGCCGTCGCGGGCCCATTGGCGCAGGCGTTTCAGCGCGACCTTGATGTTGCGGGTGCCAAGCTCGATCGTGTCGTCGAGATTGCGAAATTCGCGCTTGTCCCAGACCTTCACGGCGCGTTGGTGACGGGACTCAGACTGACCGATGCGCACGCCCTCGGGGTTGTAGCCGTAAGCGCCGAAAGGGGAGGTGCCGGCGGTGCCGATCCATTTACTGCCACCCTGATGGCGGCCTTTCTGTTCCTCGAGGCGTTTTTTCAGCGTTTCCATGAGCTTATCGAAGCCTCCTAAAGCTTCGATTTCGGCTTTTTCGGCGTCGGTGAGGTGCTTTTCGGCCATCTTTTGAAGCCAGTCCTGCGGCAGGTCGATGGCCTCCAAGACCTCCTCGAGAGAGATGTTTTCGACGCCTTTGAAGGCTTCGGCAAAGGCGCGGTCGAAGCGGTCGAGATGGCGCTCATCTTTCACCATGACCGTGCGAGCGAGGTAGTAGAACCCATCGACATCATAGGTCACGAGACCGGCGCGCATGCCTTCGAGAAAGGAGAGAAATTCGCGCAAGGAAACCGGGACGCCAGCGCTTCGCAAGTGATCGAAGAACGGCAGGAACATCGCGCGGCCTATCCGGCGCTGCGGGCGATGAGGATGGCCGCGAAGAGACCTAAAAGACAGCCCGCGATGCCGAACCCGGCGGCATATTGCGCCATGTCTTTGCGATTGCCGCCGCGGGATTTGGCGCGATAGACGCCCCAGAGCGCTCCGCCGACAAGTCCGATGAGTGGCGCCATGACGGCTTATCCCCGTTTGGGTACGAGCGCCTTCACTTCATTGACACGGGCCCGCACATTTCTCTCCGAACCGAAGCCATAGCGTCCCCAGCCAAGCGCGTCCAGACGGGTGGCGCGGGCCTGGGATGAGGCGCCGGATTTCTCCAGAGCCTCGGCCTTGATGAGCAGAAGCGTCGAGAGCAGGGCGGCGTTTTCCGAGGCGCGCGCGGCGGGCAGGGCCTCATCCACGATCTTTACCGCGGTGCTGTATTGTGCAGAGGAGAGTGCGAAGGCGGACATTTGCGTGGCCACATGGGCGGTGTGCACCGAGTTGCCGTAGAGTGCCTTGTAGATATTGCCCGATTGCAGGAAGGCGGCGATGGCTTTCTCCGGCGTGCGGCCCAAAGTGACGCGGCCCTGCACGAAGAGCGAGAAGGCCAGACGGTTGTCGCGCCAGCCACTGGCCTGCGCAATTTTCACCGCTTGTGTTGCGTGAACGGCGCGGCGGCTTGGCGTGGAGCGCACGGCCAAGGCGTTCGAAATCGCGTTGTTCCACTCTTTCACCACGCCGGAAACTGGACGACCGGCATTGAAATTTCCGCGCGGATTGAGCCGTGCGAAGACACGAGGCAGGACGCTGGCGGCCTCGGCCCGGGTCATGCCGTTGCGCAGTTCCGGCGAATAGTAAGCGCGTAGGATCAGCATGTCGAAGCCGGTCAACACGGTGTGGAAATTGTCGTCGTTGAAGGTCGAATCCGGCAACCGGTAGAGGTCGTTGAGCGGTCCGAGGGCCTGAGCGATTTCCTCATGCAGGCAGTCACGAACCTCTTGCGGGCTGACATCCGACGGGATGATTACGGTGGCACGTTCGCGCGAGTTGAGACGCGTCCAATCGGTGATCCCGCGTCCGCGTTTCGATTTGAATTCCGCCCAGCCCGCGACATTTGGGACAACGAAACAAGCGGCTGTCGGGACAGCGCGCTGTAACTGTTTGCGCGGGATGGCCTCGATGATGATCTGGGCTTTCTCGCCACGGGCGGCGCGGCTGATCGGAATGCGCGCCTCATTGCGCAGACGGGCAAGCAATTGACCCAAGTCACGCTCCAGATATCCCGGCGCGCCAGCGTTCACACTGACCTTAATCGGACCGGAGAACCGCGTCATCCAGGGCAGTTTGCGACCGGATTCCATCTGGAAGGACAGGTCCAGAAAATCCTGGGTGATCTGGGCATTGGAGCGGGAGGTTCCGAACCTGGGCTTGGCCGAGAAGGTCTTCATCGGCGGCAGGTTCAGGCTTGGCCCGGGTGCACGCTGAGCCACTTCGGTGGTCGAGGTGGGCGCACAGGCAGACAGAGCCATAAGAATCGGTAAGGCGTAACGCAGCATCGGGGCTTTATACTCGTTTATATTTTATGAAGGGCGTTTTTTCTCCAATCCGATCATAGAGTTGCCGTGCGGTCACATTGTGGTCTTGCGTTAACCAATAGACCGACGGGCACCCTGCGGCGTCCGCGGCGGCGTAGGTGGCCTCGATAAGAGCCCGACCGACGCCTTTGCCGCGTACCGATGGATCGGCGAAGAGATCCTGCAGGTAGCAGGCATTCTCCACGCTCCAGCAGTGTCGATGAAAGAGGAAATGGACCAGCCCCACCTGTGTGCCCGCAACCTCCGCAATCAAGCCTGAAAAGTCATTCGGATCATCGCCCAGAAGGCGTGAAAACGTCGTGGCGTAAACGTCTTCGGACACGGACGCCTCATAAAACGTCAGATAGTCCGTCCACAATCGGCGCCATGCCTGTTCGTCGGAGGCCTCCAGCGGCCGCACCGTCACATCTTCCACCGGGGTTAACCCTTATGTACTTTTCAGCTCGATTAACGAGGAGTTAACCGGTGAATTTAGGCGGCACTTGGGCGGGATGCGGACCATTTGCAGAAAAATCCGCGGCCCTAACGCTGGCTGCGTGCCATGAATGCCAGACGTTCGAAAAGATGTACGTCCTGTTCGTTCTTCAGCAAAGCCCCGTGCAGTTTGGGTAACGCAGACGTGCTGTCGCGTGTGAGGTCGGCGGCGGTGAGATCTTCGGCGAGCAGCAATTTCAGCCAGTCGAGCACCTCGGAGGTCGAGGGTTTCTTCTTCAACCCGGTCTGCTCGCGGATCTCATAGAACTGAGTGAGGGCGGTGGTCAAAAGCTCGCCCTTGATGCCGGGGTGATGGACCTCGACGATCTGTTTCATCGTCTCGACATCGGGGAAGCGGATATAGTGGAAGAAACAGCGGCGCAAAAACGCGTCGGGCAGCTCCTTCTCATTGTTCGAGGTGATAATGACGATGGGGCGATGTTTGGCCGAGATCGTCTCGCCGGTCTCGTAGACGTGGAACTCCATTCGGTCGAGTTCCTGCAGAAGGTCGTTGGGAAACTCGATATCCGCCTTGTCGATCTCGTCGATCAAAAGCACGACCTTTTCATCCGCCTCGAAGGCCTGCCAGAGTTTTCCGCGCTTGATGTAGTTCTTCACATCATGCACGCGTTCTTCGCCCAATTGGCTGTCGCGCAGCCGCGAAACGGCGTCATATTCATAGAGACCCTGCTGCGCTTTCGTGGTCGATTTGATGTGCCATTCGATCATCTCGAGCTCCAAAGCCTGCGCCACCTGCTTGGCAAGCTCGGTTTTGCCGGTGCCCGGCTCGCCCTTCACCAGCAGCGGACGCTCCAATGTGACGGCGGCATTGACCGCAACGGTCAGATCATCGGTGGCGACGTAAGCGTCAGTTCCGGAAAACTTCATGGGATTTGAGCCTCTTGACGGGAGAACTTGAGAATAGGGCGGCGTCGTTCAAATGCGATTGATATCATGGCTTTCCTGCGTGACAAGCCTCGGCGCATGCGCTAGATGAGCCTCAGTTTTGGTTCGTAGTGACAGGATTGAGTCGCGGGAGAGCGGACCCTTTCCGAGGATTCTATGGGGAAATTGGGAATGAAAGCCGAAGTGTTTTTGCCCGAGGACTATCGTCCGGCAGAAGATGAGCCCTTCATGAATGAGCGTCAGACGGAATATTTCCGCAGAAAGCTTCTGGATTGGAAACATTCGATCCTGGAAGACACCTCCACCACCATCGAAGGCATGCAGGATGCAACGCGCAATATTCCCGATATCGCGGACCGTGCTTCCGAGGAGACCGACCGGGCGCTGGAACTGCGCACCCGCGACCGTCAGCGCAAGCTGATTGCCAAGATCGACAGCGCGTTGCGGCGCATTGACGAGGGCGAATATGGCTATTGCGAAGATACCGGCGAGCCGATTTCGCTGAAGCGGCTGGATGCGCGCCCCATCGCGACTCTGTCGCTGGAAGCCCAGGAGCGCCATGAGCGCCGCGAGAAAGTGCATCGCGACGACTGATCGTCATCTCAGAGTTTAGAAGGCCGGGCTTTTCGCCCGGCTTTTTTCGTTTAGGGTCGCCGGAATGATTGCGACTTTCGCCCTTGCCGTTTTCCTTCTGATCATCACGCCGGGCCCGGGCGTGTTGTCGCTCGCGGGGGTCGGGGCGGCCTATGGGTTTCGCGCGGCGTTTCGATATTTTCTCGGGCTCTTCATCGGCACGAACCTCGTGGCTTTAGCCGTTGTGACCGGGCTGGCGGCGCTGATCCTGGCCTCGCCGGTGATCCGCACGGTGCTGCTGGCGGCTTCGATCGCCTATCTGCTCTATCTGGCGGCGCGCATCGCGCTGGCCGGGTCAAAGATCGGGTTCATCGCTGTGCAGAGACAACCCGGCATCGGCGATGGCATTCTGCTGCAAATCCTGAACCCCAAGGCCTACGTGGTGAACACCACGCTGTTTTCAGGTTTTGTCTTCTTTGCCGACGCTTATGTGGCGGAAGTTCTGCTGAAATTCGTGATCGTCAACGCGATCTGGACACCGCTGCATTTCCTCTGGCTTTGGGCGGGCTCGAAAGTCAAAGAGATGAACCTCGCGCCGCGCACCCAACGGGTCATCAACATCTTCATGGCGCTGGCCATGCTGGGTGTCGTGGCTTTGGCCGCCTATACCACGCTAACCTGACCCATCGCTCATCGCGCCCGTACGAGCCCGCCTCGGCGCTTCATTCTGGTGAAAATACTCCGGGCAGGCCTGGAGGGGCTGGCCCCTCCAGCCGGGTCGCTCATTCGAAGAACAGCGAAAGCCCCGGTTTCCTTTACGCAGCGAGGTCGACCCAGACCGGCACGTGGTCAGACGGTTTCTCTCGCCCGCGAATGGCCGCATCAATCTGGCAATCGACCATCAGATCGGCGCATTGCGGGGTCATCAACACATGGTCGATGCGGATGCCATCATTCTTGTTCCACGCCCCGGCCTGATAATCCCAGAAGGAATACTGCTCCGGTGCGCCATTGCGGGCGCGGAAGGCTTCGGTGAAGCCAAGGTTCAAAATCCGTCGCCAGGCGGCACGGCTGTCGAGGCGAAACAGCGCATCGTCGCGCCAGGCCTCGGGCCGCGCTGCGTCCTCTGCCTGCGGGATGATATTGTAATCCCCGGCCATCAGGGCGGGCATCTCCTCGGCCATCAACTCTCGAGCACGCGCCAGAAGCCGCTCCATCCAGGCGAGTTTGTAGTCATATTTCGGACCCGGGGCCGGATTGCCGTTGGGCAGATAGAGCCCGCAGAGCCTGACGGCTTGGGCATCACCCACAACTGTGGCTTCGATCCAGCGGGCTTGTTCGTTCGTGTCATCGCCGGGAAGGCCTCGGCTGACATCCTCCAAGGGCAGTTTCGACAGGATGGCAACGCCGTTGAACCCTTTCTGCCCATGGGTCTCCACATTGTAGCCGCGCTCTTCAAAGATCTCGCGCGGGAAGCCCTCATCCACGGATTTAATTTCCTGCAACAGCGCGACATCGGGATTGGCTTCGTCCAGCCACTCGGTCAGCGCATTGATGCGGGCTTTGATCCCGTTGATGTTGAAACTCGCGACTTTCATGATCTGCACTATCGAGCAGCAATCTGGTGCAGACAAGCGAAGTTTCGCGCGTCCCGGAGCAGATTTCTGGGGATCGTTTACCATCCTTTCCCCGTGCCTCTGGTCAGCGCAACTCCTAGGGATTATCTGACGGGCGAGACGGGCCAATTGCAACGGGAGAGCACGCCATGCTGAGATTTCTATTCGGGGGTCGCAAGGAGGAAGAGGCGAAGGTCGAGACGCAACGCGAAACCTTCACGCGGCTTGTGACGGAGCTGAACGAGTTGATGGACGGCATGGCCGAAAAGCCGAAAGTCACGATTGATCCGAATGACGGATCGCTTGCCTTCGATCTGCCTGAGACGATGCCTGATGAGGCTCTGGCCCTCCCCGCACCAGAGGAGCCGAAGGCGGAGAAGCCGGAGGAAGAAGCGGCGTCCGAGGAGCCCTCTGCCGAGGCCGAAGCCGGCGAGACCGAGGCGGCCCCGAAAGCGGCATAAGCACTCCAACGCCCAAGTTGCGTTTATGACTCATTCGTTAAAATGAGCCTGTTTCCGCTGCGAAAAACCCTAGTTGCGCCGTGTTTTCGCCCCTATTCACGATCAGAATAACCTCAACAAATCATGAGGTATGCCATGAAAAAGGCAATTCTGATACTTGCACTCACCACGCAGGCCGCATTCGCGGGTGAGGCAAATGGGCAAAAGACCTATGTGACCCAGCAGATCATTCTGAACGGTCAGGTCGCCCATATTTTAGTGCCTGCCGGGGTCGTGACCAAAGCGAAGCAGCCCGCCGTTCTGCGCTATGCGTCGAAGAAGCCTGCGGCCAAGAGGGACAATTCCAAAGGTCTGCGCCGGTCGCTTCTGCGGTCGAACTTCCGCTGATCGTTCTGATTCGAGAAACAATCCTCGAAAATTCATGAGATTGGGGCAGAACTGACCTGTTCTGCCTTATTTCTGCCCAGATTCGTCTCTACGCTTTAGCCATAACCCGAGACATATCGGGGCTATTGAGTATTGAGTGAGGCAGAGATGAGAGCAGTCATCTTTACAGTGGGCCTTTTGGCCCTGTCGGCCTGTGGCACGACGGTCGAAGAAGATATCTCTTCGCGGTCGGATTATTCTCCGCTTGGCGAAGTGTTCTTCCTTCCCGTTGACGACAGCACCCGCGCGGCGCTGGATGCGTCGCCGGAATGGGCGGAGTTTGTCGAGGATTATCAGTAAGCCTGAGCGCTTACATCGAGAAGGATGTGCCGCATCCGCAGGAGCTTGTGGCGTTCGGATTGTCGATGACGAACCGCGCGCCGATTAGCTCTTCGGTGAAATCAATCACCGCGTTTTCCAAAAACGGCAAGGACACGCTGTCCACCACAACCTTCTGGCCCTGACCTTCGAGGATCAGATCGTCCTCCGCAGGCGCATCGAGCTTGATGTCATAGTGAAAACCGGAACATCCGCCACCTTCGACCGCGACACGAAGGGCCTGACCCTCATTGCCGGCACCAATTTCCGCCAGCCGCGCGAAGGCGCGTTCCGTCACTTTTGGGGGCAGGGTGAGCATCGGTGGTTTCCCGTCTCGTGTTCGTTGCAAGGCTAATATAAGAAGCATGTCGCAACGGGACAAGAATTGAGCGCCAAATGGGACTGGCACGTTACGCCTGCGATCCGGCGAAAAGCCGGGGGCGGCTATATCCGGAGGACGAAAGCACCTTTCGCTCCTGCTTTCAGCGGGACCGCGACCGGATCATCCATGCCAGCGCGTTCAGGCGGTTGAAGCACAAGACACAAGTTTTCATTGAGCATGAGGGTGATTATTTCCGCACCCGGCTGACCCATTCGATTGAAGTGGCGCAAGTGGCGCGCACGATTTCGGGAGTTTTAGGGTTGAACTCTGAACTGACGGAAGCCGTGGCACTGGCCCATGATCTGGGCCACACGCCTTTTGGCCATACCGGGGAGGAGGCGCTCGATGCGCTCATGCAGCCCTATGGCGGGTTTGATCACAATGCCCAGGCCTTGAAAATCGTGACCTCGTTGGAGCGGCATTATGCGGAATGGGACGGGTTGAACCTGACCTGGGAGAGCCTTGAAGGCATTGCGAAACATAACGGTCCGGTGAAGGGAGAACTGCCCTATGCGCTGAGCGATTACACTGCGCGGCATGATCTGGAGCTTGGCACCTATGCCAGTGCCGAAGCGCAGGTTGCGGCCCTGGCTGATGATATTGCGTACAACAATCACGATCTGCATGACGGGCTACGGGCGGAGTTGTTCTCCACCGATGAGATTGCGGAATTGCCGATCTTGCAGGACTGTTTTGGCGAGGTGGATCGGCGCTATCCGGGGCTGAATTATTATCGGCGGCGGCATGAGGCGCTCAGGCGGTTCTTCGGCATTCTGGTCGAGGATGTGATCGGGCAGGCGCAGGGGCGGTTGGCGGAGCTGGAGCCGGGAGACGTCCGCGATATCCGGGGTGCAGGGCGGGCGATGGTGTTGTTTTCCAGTGGGTTATGGGCAGATTTGAAAGTGATCCGGGAGTTCCTGTTCCACCGCATGTACCGCGCGCCGGATGTGGTGGAAATGCGGGAAGACGTGACGAAAGTGGTCAATGAGCTTTTCCCGCTCTTCATGGCGCAGCCGGAGCTGTTGCCCAAACAATGGCGCAAGGATGTGGAAGAGGTGGCGAGCGAGACCGCACTCGCGCGGATCGTCGCGGATTACATTGCGGGCATGACCGACCGGTTTGCGTTGCAGGAACACGCGCGCCTTTTGCGATAGGGGGCTTTCGGCCTGCTTTGCAGGACCGACCCGGCTGGGGGCTCCGCCCCCAGACCCCCGAAGTATTTGTGAAACATGGGAAGGGGGATGGACGCGAGCGTGGGCCGTGATAAACCGCGCGCGAGAGTTTTGAGGATGGATGGATGAACCTCTTTGCCGATGTCAGTGCACTGGTGATTGAGAGCCTGGACGGGCTGGTGGCGGACGGCGTGCTGCAGGGCGGGTTGGATTACGCGAATGTCGCGGTTGAACCGCCGCGTGATGCCGCCCATGGGGATATGGCGACCAATGCAGCGATGGTGCTGGCGAAACCGGCGGGGGCGAAGCCGCGGGATATCGCGGAGGCTTTGGCCGCGAAGCTTGCGGATGATGGACGCATCGCACTAGCTGAAGTTGCGGGGCCGGGGTTTTTGAACCTGCGGCTTGATGCGTCGGTCTGGCAGGGCGTCGTGAAAGCGGCTCTTCAGGACGGGCCTGCGTTTGGGCGGTCAGGGATGGGCGGTGGCAAGCGCGTCAATGTCGAATATGTCTCCGCCAATCCGACGGGGCCGTTGCATGTGGGCCATACCCGCGGGGCAGTGTTTGGCGATGCGCTGGCGAGCCTCTTGGATTACGCGGGCTATGACGTCACGCGGGAATATTACATCAATGATGGCGGCGCGCAGGTCGATGTGCTCGCGCGCTCGGTCTACCTGCGCTACCTCGAAGCTCATGGGCAGGAGGTGGCCTTTGAGGATGGGACGTATCCCGGCGATTACCTGATCGCGGTCGGCCAGGCGCTGAAAGACAAGGTTGGCGACCAATATGTCGACAAGGGCGAGCAATACTGGCTGGCGGATGTGCGCGACTTTGCCACCGATGCGATGATGGATCTGATCCAGGGCGATCTTGCCGCACTTGGCGTCGAGATGGATGTGTTCTTCTCCGAAAAGTCACTCTACGGCACCGGGCGGATTGAAGCTGCGCTGGAGGATCTGAAGGGCAAGGGTTTGATCTATGAGGGCGTGCTGGAGCCGCCCAAGGGCAAGACGCCGGAGGATTGGGAACCACGCGAACAGACGCTCTTTAAATCGACCGAACATGGAGATGATGTGGACCGGCCGGTGAAGAAATCGGATGGGGCCTGGACCTATTTCGCGCCGGATATCGCGTATCATTTTGACAAGATTTCCAGAGGCTTCGACGAGTTAATTGATGTGTTCGGCGCCGATCATGGCGGTTATGTGAAGCGCATGAAGGCAGCCGTGTCGGCGCTGAGCGAGGGGCGCGTGCCGCTGGATATCAAACTCACGCAACTTGTGCGCCTCTTCAAAAATGGCGAGCCGTTCAAGATGTCGAAACGGGCGGGCACGTTCATCACCCTGCGTGATGTGGTCGATCAGGTGGGCGCGGATGTGACGCGCTTTGTGATGCTGACGCGCAAGAACGATGCGCCGCTGGATTTCGACTTCGACAAGGTGCTGGAGCAGTCCAAGGATAACCCGGTTTTCTATGTGCAATATGCCCATGCACGGGTGCGCTCGGTGATGCGCAAAGCCGGTGAGGTTGAGGATGCGACGCTTGTCGCGCAGGACCTCTCCGGGCTCACCCATGAGGCGGAATTGACGCTGGCCAAGAAGCTCAGCGAATGGCCGCGGCTGGTCGAGATTGCGGCGCGGACCAACGAGCCGCACAGGGTGGCGTTTTACCTCTATGAGCTGGCGGGTGAGTTCCATGCGCTCTGGAACAAGGGCAATGAGGTGACGAGCCTGCGCTTCCTCGATGAAGACGGCGCGCCCAACCTGCCGAAAATCGCCCTCGCACGTGCCACAGGCGTTGTTATTTCCGCCGGTCTTGGTATTCTGGGCGTAACTCCGGCAGAGGAAATGCGCTGACGCCAAGATCGGTGCCTGCCCGGAGACGAGCAGTTGAAAGAACCAAGCCACTTGGGATCAACCTGAGGGCGGAGAGGCGAAGCAGGCATGGCAGAAATGGATTTCGACGCATATGAGGCGTCCGAGGGCCCTGCACCAGCGGGGCTGATGTCGCGTGTGATGAACTGGGTCGGCGCGGGCAGTTCGGTTGTGTTGGTCATGGGGCTCGGGGTCTGGGCCTATCAGTTGGCGATGCGCGATGTCACGGATGTGCCGGTGATCCAGGCGCTGGAAGGTCCAGCGCGGGTGCAGCCGGAAAACCCGGGCGGCCAACTGGCGGAGCATCAGGGGCTGGCGGTGAACAATTTGCAAGCCGCCGGTGAGGCGGAAGGGCCAACGCCGCAGATCATCCTTGCCCCGGAACCAATTGATTTGACGCAAGAAGATGTGATTTTGACTGTGCCGCCCGAGGCCACGAGCGAGCTTCAGGAAACGCAGGTGTCGCTGGTCACGGAGACAGCGCCCGAGGAAGTGGATCCAAATGCACAGGCGGCTGCTTTGGCGGAACAACTCGCCGAGGGGATCGAACCGCTGGAAGCTCCATCGGTGGACCAATCGGCGGCGGTGGAAGTGGCGGTCGCGGCGGCCCTGGCACCTGCGCAATCGGGCATCGACCCCGCGATCCCGGGTGTGAAACGCAGCCCGCGGCCGGGGCTACGTCCGAATGTCGATCTGGCCTCGCTGCACAACTCTGCGGCGGTGGCCTCGGCTGCGGCGGCGGTCAGTTCGATCGATGTGGACCCGGCGAGCGTTGTTGCGGGCACGCGGCTCGTACAACTCGGTGCCTTTGACGATGTGGAAACCGCGAAAGCGGAGTGGGATAAGATCGCGGCGCGCTTTGACGAATACCTCGATGGCAAGGGTCGGCTTATTCAGGAGGCCTCCTCCGGTGGGCGGAAATTCTACCGACTGCGTGCGGTCGGGTTTGACGATCTGAATGCCTCGCGGCGGTTCTGCGCGGTACTGGTCGCTGCCAACGCCGCCTGCATCCCGGTTCTGGCGCGGTAGCTCTTGGCCGGCGCATTCATCTTTGGGTGCGCGGGCACTGCTCTGACAGCCGATGAGGCGGCGTTCTTTGCGGACGCGCAGCCTTGGGGGTTCATCCTCTTTGCGAGAAACATCGAAAATCGTGCGCAACTTCAGAAGCTTACCGGTGAATTGCGGGGGGCCGTCGGTTGGCAGGCGCCGATCCTGATCGATCAGGAGGGGGGCCGTGTTGAACGCATGACGGTGCCGGAATGGCGGCATTACCCGTCTGCGCTGGACCAGATGGAGATGGCGTCGGACCCGGCCCGCGCGATGTATCTGCGCAATCGCCTGATCGCCTATGACTTGGCGGAGGTCGACATTGATGTGAACTGCGCGCCCTTGGCGGATGTCATCTGGCCCGAGAGCCATCCGGTTCTGCGCAACCGCTGTTATGGCGATGACGTGGAGACCGTGTTGGCGATGTGCCGCGAGGTCGAACGCGGGCTCTTGGATGGGGGCGTGTTGCCGGTGTTGAAGCACATCCCGGGCTATGGTCGCGCGGTCGTGGATGGCCACAAGGCGCTGCCCACCGTGGACGTACCGCGGGAGGACCTGGACGCCCATGACTTCGCGCCCTTCAAGGCGCTGAACCATATGAGAATGGGCATGACGGCGCATATCGTCTTCCCCTGCATTGACGAAAAGGCCGCGACGGTCTCTGCAAAAGCGATGCGCATGATCCGCGAGGAGATCGGCTTTGCCGGGCTGATCATGACCGATGATATCTCGATGGAGGCGCTGTCGGGGGACGTCGCGTCGCGGTCACTGGCGGCGATAGAAGCGGGCTGCGATCTGGCGCTGCATTGCAACGGTGAGATGGTGGAGATGGTGGCGATTGCCGAGACCTGCCCGGCCCTGTCGCAGGCTGGTGAAGCGCGGGCAGAGGTGGCGTTGGCACAGCGCCAAACACCAACACACGTTGACATTCCGGCCCTTGAGGCAGAGTTTCTGAGCCTAACGGGCAGGGCAGCATGAACGACTCGGACGATTGGGACAACGAAGGCCATGACGTCGGCGACAGGCTGGCGGCAGAGGCGTTGATCGTCGATGTGGATGGGTTCGAAGGGCCGCTTGATTTGCTCTTGACCCTGTCGCGCACCCAAAAGGTCGATCTGCGCAAAGTCTCGGTCCTGCAACTGGCTGAGCAATATCTGAATTTCATCAAACAGGCCAAAGAGTTGCGGCTCGAACTTGCGGCGGATTATCTGGTGATGGCGGCCTGGCTCGCCTTCCTTAAATCACGCCTTCTGCTGCCGCCGGACCCGAGCGAAGACGGCCCCTCGGGTGAAGAGCTGGCGGCACATTTGGCCTTCCAATTGGAACGGCTCGCCGCGATGCGGGATGCCGCCGCCAAGCTGATGGCACGGGACCAGTTGGGTCGGGATTTCTTCGTGCGCGGCGTGCCGGAGGATGTGACGCGGGTGCGCAAGATCACCTATACAGCGACGCTGCTCGACCTGATGCAGGCCTATTCCCGCATCCGCACCAAGGATGATTTTCGCCCCTTCACCATGGACCGTGAGAAGGTCTTCACCATGGAGCAGGCGCTGGACCGGATGCGCGGTCTCATTGGCTTTGCGGGCGAATGGGGCGATCTGATGAGCTACCTGCCGGAAGGGTGGGAAACCGATCCGCAAATGCGTCGCTCGGCCACCGCCTCCACCTTTGCGGCGTCTTTGGAGATGGCGAAACAGGGTCAATTGGAAATCCGGCAGACCGACACATTCGCCCCGATTGAGATACGGAAGAAATGAGCGAGACAGAGACAGAGCAGGAAGAGAGCCTTTTTGAGGCGCCGCCCATGGCCGAACAGGAGCGCATGGTCGAGGCAATTTTGTTTGCGACCGCCGAGCCCGTCACCTCGAAAGAGATCGAGGCGCGTATGCCGCATGGTTCGGACGCGGCAGAGGCATTGGCGCATTTGCGTAAACGCTATGAGGGGCGCGGCGTGAATGTGGTGAAAGTGGGCGATGCCTGGGCGATCCGAACGGCGGGCGATCTGGGATTTCTCATGCAAAAAGAGACAGTTGAGACCCGAAAGCTCAGCCGTGCCGCCATCGAGACTTTGGCGATTGTGGCCTATCACCAGCCGGTCACCCGCGCTGAGATTGAGGAAATCCGCGGCGTGTCCGTGTCGCGGGGCACGGTGGATCAGCTGCTGGAACTGGAGTGGATCCGCTTTGGTCGTCGGCGCATGACGCCGGGGCGACCGGTGACTTATGTGGTCACGCAGCATTTCCTCGACCATTTTGGGCTGGAAAATGCCCGCGATCTGCCTGGGCTGAAAGAACTGCGCGCTGCCGGGTTGTTGGAAAACCGCCCGCCGATGGGCAATATCGCCTCGATTGACGGCGAGGATGAGGACGAAAGCGATGCACCGCTCGACGATCAGGATGAGCTGTTTGGCGACGCCTGAAACTGAGCTAGATATGACGCCGGGGGGCGAAGGAGAGCTGAGATGAACCAGATCATCAATATGATCATCCGCATGGTCACCCGCAGGCTGATCAATGTGGGGATCGACAAGGGCGTCGATGCGATGGCCAAACGCAAAGGCCATGAAGAGGTGTCGGGCCAGCAAAAGGCCCAGACCGCGCAGACCAAGAAACGCGCCAAACAATCGGTGCGGCTGATGCGCCGCATGGGCCGGTTCTGAAAGCGCGAACGGGCGAGGCATGGCAGGTCCGCACGCATCGCCCGCCTATCCATCGCTTGTCGAACGCAAGAACGCTTCTCTGAGGGGCATCACCTTGATGGCGGGCGGCATGTTTCTGTTCTCGGCGGTCGATACCCATGCGAAATATCTCACCGAATTCCTGCATCCGATCCAGATCACCTGGTCGCGGCAATTGGGCCTTTTGCTGGGCGTTTTCATTATCATCGTGATCAAGGGCCGCAGCGTTTTGCGCTCCAGCCATCCTTGGCTGCAGGTCTCGCGCGGGGCGATGGCGGCGGTCTCGGCGACGCTTTTCATCGTTGCCGTGAGCTATGTGCCCTTGGCGGATGCGATTGCCGTGACCTTCGTGGCGCCGTTCATCGTAACGCTTCTGGGCGCGCTGATCCTGCGGGAGAAGGTGGGCATCCGCCGGTGGACCGCTGTGATCATCGGGTTTATCGGCACCTTGATTGTGATCCGCCCCGGTTTGGGCGTGTTTCACCCGGCGATGTTTCTGGTGCTTCTGGCCGCCGCAGCCTTCGCTTTGCGGCAAATCCTGTCGCGATTCTTAAGCGGCGGCGATCCGGTGGAAACGACCGTCGCCTATACCGCGATTGTCAGCGTGATCCTGTTGAGCCTGCCTTTGCCCTTGGTCTGGACAACGCCCGAGTGGGGGATGCAGGTGGTGCTACTGATCACCATGGCACTGCTGGCAGCCTTCGCGGAGACCTTGGTGATCATGGCTTTGGAAGCGGCGGAGGCAGTGATCGTGGCGCCGGTGCATTACACGATCCTGATCTGGGGGATGTTCTATGGCTGGCTGATCTTCTATCATTTGCCGGATGTCTGGACGCTTCTGGGGGCCGCGATCATCATCGCCACCGGCCTCTACACGCTAGACCGGGAGCGTATCGTCGCAAAATCGCGGCCCTGACCGAATGCTCATCACGCCCGGAGCCGGGGCCCGCCTCGCTCCTTCCCATGTTTCACAAATACTTCGGGGGGTCTGGGGGGCTGGCCCCCCAGCCGATCGGATTGCGCTTTAGCGCAATTCGAAACAAGCACCTCAAGGCGCGCGAAAATGCTTTGAAAGCTTCAAACCCTGTCCCTGATAGTTCGACTTGATATCCTGCCCATAGAGCTGGTCGGGCACTTTGCTCATCTTCTCATAGACAAGCCGACCCACCACCTGACCATGTTCCAGGACGAAGGGGGCTTCGTGGCAGCGGACTTCCAGCACGCCGCGCGAGCCTTCGCCGCCAGCACCTGACCAGCCGAAACCGGGATCGAAGAACCCCGCATAATGCACGCGAAACTCACCCACCATGGCGAGATAGGGGGCCATTTCAGCTGCATGTGTGGGTGGGATCGCAATCGCCTCGCGGCTGACGAGGATATAGAAGGCACCAGGGTCGAGGATGATGCGCGCGTCCGAGGTCCGGATTTCCTCCCAATACTCCGCCGGGTCGTAGTGGTTGAGTTTGCCCAGATCGACGACGCCCGTATGGGGCTTGGCGCGGTAACCCACCAGATTGTTGTGCTGCGGTTTCAGATCAACGGAGAAACCGAGCCCACCGGAGATCACTGGGTTGCCGGAGACAATCGGGCTTTCGGTATGCAGCGCGACAAGTTCGACATCGGAGAGCAGCGTATCGCCATTGCGGAAGATGATCTGGTTCAGCATCTGCCCGGTCCGGGCCACGACCGAGAAGGAGCGGGGGCAAATCTCCACATAGAGCGGACCGGTATAGCCAGCGGGAACGCGGTCAAACTCGACGCCATCATCGGTGATGATCCGGGTCAGGAGGTCGAGCCGTCCGATGGAGGACTTCGCCGAGGCCGCAGCGACCATGCCGAGCGGCAGATCGAGGCTTTCGAGCAGGGGCACGACATAAACGCAGCCCTTTTCCAGCACCGCGCCGCCTGTGAGGTCGATCTCATGCATCTTGAAGAGCTTCAGCCGCTCCGCGACCTTGTTGCCTTTGCCGGCCAGGAAAGAGGCACGCACGCGATAGGCTTTCTCACCCAACCGCAGATCGAGCGAGGCGGGCTGCACCTGACCGGGTTCGATCATCTCAGCCGCATTGATCGAGCCATTGTCGATCATCTTCTGCATCTGACTGTCGGCCAGAACGCCGTGCGGCCAGCTCATATATGCCCCCTCAAACATGAAACGCCCGCAACCGCGCGGGCCACGGGCGTTTGATGATTGGTCGGGCTAGCAGGACTTGAACCTGCGACCTTCCGTCCCCCAGACGGACGCGCTACCAGGCTGCGCCATAGCCCGCCGAC
>JANQRE010000030.1 GCA_028284705.1 Paracoccaceae bacterium
TCTGAAAATCGCGTCTGACATGTCGAACCCGGCACCGCGTGCGGTGATGGAAGGCATGGTCGCGCGGTTCCAGGAGATGCACCCCGATCTGAACATCGAGCTGACGATCACTGACCGCGAGGCCTGGAAAACCCAGATCCGCAACGTGCTGTCGGCAAACCCGCCCGACGTGGCCAACTGGTATGCGGCCAACCGCATGCGTCCTTACGTGGATGCGGGCCTCTTCATGGACATCTCTGACCTCTGGGCAGAGCCGGAAATGGAAGCGCTGGCCTCGACCAAGGGCGCTATGACGCTCGACGGCAAGCAGTGGGGCGTGCCCTATACCTACTACCAGTGGGGCGTCTACTACCGCAAAGACATCTATGAAGAGTTGGGTCTGGCTGAGCCGTCGACCTTCGAAGAAATGAAGTCGAACTGTCAGGCAATCCTCGATTCCGGCAAGAAGTGCTACACCATTGGCACGAAGTTCCTGTGGACCGCTGGCGGCTGGTTCGACTACCTCAACATGCGCACCAATGGTTACGATTTCCATGCGGAACTGATGGCCGGTCAGCACAAATGGGACAGCCCCGAAGTGCGTCAGACCTTCGCCAACTGGCGTGAGCTGATCGACATGGGCGCGTTCGTGGACAACCACACCTCCTATAGCTGGCAGGAATCGTTGCCCTTCATCGTCTCCGGTGACGCGGCAGCCATCCTGAAAGGCAACTTCGCTGTGCCGCCGCTGCGCGAAGCAGGCCTGGATGACAGCAAGCTCGACTTCTACCAGTTCCCAGCCATCGCCGATGGTGTTGAACTGGCCGAAGACGCACCGACCGATACGTTCCACATCCCCGCAGGGGCTGAGAATGTTGAAGCTGCGAAAGAGTTCCTGCGCTTCGTTGTGTCGGCTGAGAACCAGACGCTGATCAATAACGGCGACAACCTCGGCCAGCTTCCGGTGAACGCAAACTCGTCCGTGGACGACGACAAGTTCCTGAAAGAAGGCTTCGCGATGCTGTCCTCGAACAGCCCGGGCGGCGTGGCTCAGTTCTTCGACCGTGACGCACCGGCGGAAATGGCGAAGGTTGGCATGGAAGGCCTGCAGGAATTCATGGTCAAGCCCGACAATCTCGACCGGATCCTCGCCCGCCTCGATAAGGCAGCCGAGCGTATCTACAAGTAAAACAAACGCGCCAGGCGGGGCATCGAGCCCCGCCTGATCGCGCAAAGCCCATCTGCAAATCCGAAAGACGGATTTTCAAATGTGCTTTGCCACATAGGACCCGGGAGGAGACGACATTGGCTGATATGTCTGTGCAAGCCCCCGGAGCGGAACAACGCTCCTGGTACAAACGAAACGAGATCGCGGTGACGCCCTGGCTCTTCCTGATCCCCGGCGTGATCTTCTTCATGGTCTATGTGATCATCCCGATCTTCCAGTCGTTCTACTATTCGACGCTGGACTGGGACGGCCTCGGCGAACCGGTGCAGATCGGGCTTCAGAACTACGCCGAATTGTTCGACGATGACGCGTTCTACGTCTCGCTCCGCAACAACGTCATCTGGCTCTTCCTCTACCTGCTCGCAATCCCCGCGGGCCTCGGGATCGCACTGCTTCTCAACCAGACGATTTTCGGCATCCGCCTCTACAAATCGCTCTTCTTCTTCCCCTTCGTGATCAGCCAGGTCGTCGTCGGCCTCGTCTTCACCTGGTTCTACGACCCGACTTTCGGCATCTTCAACGTGGTTCTTGGCTGGGTGGGCCTCGGCCCCATCAACGTGCTCGGCGACGAGCGCTTCGTGACTTACGGCATCATCGCCGCCGGTCTCTGGCCGCAAACCGCTTACTGCATGATCCTCTATCTCACCGGTCTAAACGCCGTGGACCCCGAGCAGATCGAGGCCGGACGTCTCGATGGCGCCAAAGGCTGGCGCATGCTCTGGCATGTGGTCGTTCCGCAGCTCAAACCCGCCACGTTCATCGCCTTCGTCGTGACAATCATCGGCGCACTGCGAAGTTTTGACCTCATCTCCATCATGACCAATGGCGGCCCGTTCGGCGAAAGCCGCGTGCTCTCCTTCTACATGTTCGAAGTCGCGCTCTCCGAATACGGCTTCCGCATGGGCTACGGCGCTGCTGTCGCGGTCGTGCTCTTCATCATCATGCTGTTCTTCATCACCTACTTCCTGTGGTCGATGTACCAAGACGAGAAGGGGCGCTAAACGATGTTTCCTACACCAATCGAAAAGTCGTCCGCCGCGGTTCAAACCGGCTACAAGATCATGCTGCCCGTGGCGCTGATCCTGTGGCTCCTGCCGCTGATCTCCATCATGATCTTCTCGGTCAAACCGGATGCAGATTTCACCACCGGCAACTATTGGGGTCTGCCCTCCTCCTTCGAGTTCTTCACCAATTACGGCCGGGTCTTCTTCGACTCCGACATGCCCCGCTACATGCTGAACTCCATCCTGATCACGGTGCCCACGGTGATCGGCTGCGTGATCCTGTCCTCGATGACCGGCTTCGCGCTTGGGGTCTATAAGTTCCGCTCGAACCTGTGGATATTCTTCATGTTCATCGCGGGCAATTTCGTGCCGTTCCAGATCCTCATGGTTCCGGTCCGCGACCTGACGCTCGATATGGGGCTCTACAATACCATCGCGGGTCTCGTGCTCTTCCACATCGCGTTCCAGACGGGCTTCTGCACGCTCTTCATGCGGAACTTCATCCGCGCTTTGCCCTTCGAGCTCATCGAGGCCGCCCGTGTGGAAGGCATCTCCGAATGGCGCATCTTCTGGTATGTGGTTCTGCCCCTGATGAAGCCAGCCCTCGCCGCTATGGCGGTGCTGATCTTCACCTTCATCTGGAACGACTTCTTCTGGGCCATCGTTCTGACCCAGGGTGTCGAAACGCAGCCCGTCACCGCAGGGATCACCAGCTTCAACGCGCAATTCCGCGCCGCCTATCACCTGATGAGCGCCGGGGCGATTGTCGCCGCCCTGCCGCCGGTGGCAATGTTCTTCCTAATGCAGAAGCACTTCATTGCGGGCCTGACCCTTGGAGCAGTAAAATAGCCCATGGCCAAAGATACCGCTCCTGCAACGGACACGCGCCAGACATGGCGAATTGACGATGGCCGTCAGACACTCGTGCTGGCGGCCACCCATGCCCGTTTGCCTCAGGTTGTGTATTGGGGGGAAACGCTTCCCCTGAACGAAGACCTCGACGCCGTCGCCGCGGCCCATGCGCTCGACGTCACAGGCGGGATGCTGGACGAGAACCCCGACCTCTCGATCTGTCCCGAAGCGGTGCGCACCTTTCCGGGACAGCCGGGGCTGATCATTCGCGACAGCGACGGCACGCCGATGCTGCCGAAATTCTGCTATGACAGCGAGGAGGTCACCGACACCTCTCTCACCCTGCATTTCACCGATACCGAAAACACGCTGCACTACACTGCCAGCTTCGTCTCCGACGCCCATGCGCGGATCATCACGACGCAGGCGACATTGGAAGCCGACCGCCCAGTGCATCTGCACTGGTTCGCCGCCCCCGTCCTGCCCGCCCCGCAATTCGCCGATGAGATGATCGACGTCTCAGGCCGCTGGTGCGGTGAGTTCCAGCTGAACCGCACGCCCTGGTCGCCGGGCATGCGCTACCGCGAAAATCGCACCGGTCGCACGGGGCATGAACATTTCCCGGGGCTCATCATCCCCTGCCGTGGCGCGACCAATACCCAAGGCCAGGCCTACGCCTTCCACTATGGCTGGTCCGGTGGCCACAAGATGATCGCCGAGGAACTGCCGGACGGTCGCCGCCAGATACAGTTCGGCCATGCCGCGCGGATGGAGACCAACGCGACCACCAAATTCCAGACCGCGCCGCTTTATGTCGTCTATTCCCGCGATGGTCTGAATGGCTGCGCCACCGCGTTCCAGCGTCATCTGCGCGACCGCATCCTCGTACCCGCCAACGACCGCCCCCGGCCCGTGCACTACAATTGCTGGGAGGCGGTGTATTTCGACCACAAGCTGCCCGTGCTGAAAGATATCGCCGAACGCGCCGCGTCTCTCGGCGCCGAGCGCTTCGTGCTCGACGATGGCTGGTTCGGTCAACGGGACGACGACACCACATCTCTGTCGGATTGGGAGGTCGATCCGCGCAAATATCCCGACGGTCTTGGCCCCCTCATCGACCATGTCCATGGCCTCGACATGTCCTTCGGCATCTGGTTCGAACCCGAAATGATCAACGAGAATTCCGACCTGCACCGCGCCCATCCCGATTGGGCGCTCGGGTCCGAGGATCAGACGCTGGGCCGCCAGCAAAAGGCACTCAACATGGCCCTGCCCGAGGTGCGCGACTTCATCTACGACCGCATGGCCGCAATCCTCACCCAATACCCGATCGACTACATCAAATGGGACCACAACCGCGTGCTGCCCATGCCCGATGCCGATCAGACCCGTGGCTCCTACGCCCTACTCGACCGGCTGCGCGCCGACTTCCCCGCCGTGGAGATCGAAAGCTGCGCGTCAGGTGGCGGTCGCATTGATTTCGGTATCCTGAAACGCACCCAACGGGTCTGGCTCTCGGATTCCAACGACGCACTCGAACGGCTAAAGATGCAGCACAACGCGGCCCTCTTCCTGCCGATGACCGTCACCGGTTCCCATGTCGGTCCGCGCAAATGCCACACCTCGGGCCGTGTCCTCGACATCTCCTTCCGCGCCTGGGTGGCCGCACAACGGCATATGGGGTTCGAGATGGACCCGCGTGAGTTGGACGAGCATGAGGAAACCGTTCTGCGCGAAGTCACCTCCTGGTGGAAACACAATCGCGACTGGCTTTTGCAGGCCGATATCTTGCGCCTCGATAGTGCCGACCCGGCTGTGATTGCCGAGCAGCAGAACAATGAAGACCTCGGGCGTTTCGTCGTTTTTGCCGGGAAAGCCGACACCTCCGCCCAGATCGCGCCGCGCCCGCTTCGGCTCACACGTCTCGACAGCGACGCCATGTACGAAATCACCCTCATCAACCGCGAGAACGCGTCCGTTCTGTCGCGCGGAAATTCGGTGTTGAAAGAAGGTCCCGTGACCCTCTCCGGCAACTACCTCATGAGCAACGGTCTGACCCTGCCCTGGAGCTTCCCGCAGACCATGTGGGTACTGGAGGGTAAGAAGCTGTGAGACACGAAACCCTGTTGCCCGAACCATCCTTTCTGCGAACGGTGTTGCCCATCCGGTGTCGGGACGGATGCCATACGGATGCTGTACGGAAACCATACGGCAGATTCTGGAGCCTGAGATGACCAAAACAGCCAGTTTCCACGACCTCGACGGGGCGTCCGTTTTCATCACAGGCGGCGGGTCCGGCATCGGCGCATCCCTCACTGAAGGATTTCTTGCCCAAGGCTCCAAGGTGACTTTCATCGGGCGCTCCGATGCGACCGAGTTCGCAGAAGAGGTGGGAGAAAAATACGGCAACAAACCCATTTTTATTCAAGGGGATATCACAGATACCGATGCGTTACGCGCCGCCATCGACAAGGCTGGCGAGTTGCATGGCCCGGTCACCTGCCTCGTGAACAATGCTGCCAATGACAAGCGACACTTAACCGAAGAGGTCGATGATGAGTTCTTCGACTGGATGATGGCGATCAATCTGAAGGCCTACTTCTTCGCCTGTCAGGCCGTTATTCCACAAATGAAATCAGTAGGTTACGGCTCCATCATCAATTTCAGCTCGATCAGCTACATGATGGGCAATGCCGGCTACCCCCTCTACACCGCCGCCAATAGCGGCATCAACGGCATGACAAGATCATTGGCCCGCGAATTCGGCCCCGACAAGATCAGGGTGAACGCCCTCGCCCCAGGCTGGGTTTTGACGCAAAAACAAAGGGATATGTGGGTCACGGAGGAAGGATTGGCCGCGCATCTGGAGCGCCAATGCCTCAAAGATACGCTCGACCCGCAAGACATGATCGACGGTGTTTTGTTCCTCGCCTCTAAGACCTCGAAGATGATGACCGGACAGGCTCTCGTGATTGACGGAGGCGTCGTCGTAACCGGCTGATGTTGCAGGAGAATTCATATCCCGACTGGATCGCCTGCGACTGGGGCACCTCGAATTTGCGCGTCTGGGCGATGCGCGGATCAGAGGTGTTGGCTGAGGCGAAATCCGGCGACGGGATGGGCGGCCTCGCCCGCGATGAATTTGAAGGTAAGCTTCTGAATTTAATTGAAAACTGGCTGCCCTCCGGCACCACGCCAGTGGTCGCCTGCGGCATGGTCGGCTCCCGCCAAGGCTGGGCAGAGGCGCCCTACGTCGCCGTCCCCGCCGCCCCGTATTCGACCGCGGTGAAGGTGCCTACCAAAGACAGCCGCATCGCCATGCATATCCTGCCGGGTCTGAAACAGGAAAACCCACCCGATGTCATGCGCGGCGAGGAGACGCAAATCGCTGGTTTTCTTGCAGAAAATCCGAATTTCGATGGCGTCCTCTGCCTGCCCGGCACCCATTCCAAATGGGCCCACATCTCCGCTGTTGAGGTCGTCAGTTTCCAAACGCAGATGACCGGCGAGCTCTTCTCCCTCCTCGCCAAATCCTCCGTCCTGCGTCACTCGGTTGGAGCTGATCTGGGTGAGGGTTTCGCCGAGGCGGTCTCAGAAACCCTTTCAAAACCGGAAGTTATCGCCGCCAAGCTCTTCCAGATTCGTGCCTCCGATCTGTTGAAAGGCACATCCGGCGCGAACGCACACGCCCGCCTGTCAGGCTTGTTGATCGGCCTTGAGCTCGCTGCAACGCGGCCGTATTGGTTGGGCCAGAATGTCGCCCTTGTCGGGTCTACCAGTTTGACGTCCAGCTACGCCCAAGCTCTTGAAACGCAAGGCGTTCTCGCCGTTCAGGCCGATGGTGCCGAGATCACGATCAAGGGCCTGACTGCCGCCTATTCGGAACTTGTCACATGATGCACCGCTCCCTCATCGCCATCCTGCGCGGCCTGGAACCGGACGAGGCCCTCGATATCGGCGCCGCTCTAATCGAAGCAGGCATCACAATCATTGAGGTGCCGCTCAACTCTCCTCAACCCCTTGAGAGCATTGGCAAAATGGCTGAGGCCTTTTTCGACCGGGCAAAGATCGGCGCGGGCACCGTCCTAAGCGCGGCTGACGCGCGCGCCGTCGCGGATGTTGGCGGGAAGCTGATCGTCTCACCCAACACGGACCCGGAGGTCATCGAAGAAACCGTGCGCCTCGGCCTCGAAAGCTGGCCGGGAGTTCTGACTCCAACCGAGTGTTTCGCCGCACTGAAGGCCGGGGCAACGGGCCTGAAGGTCTTTCCTGGCTTTCAGATGGGCATCGAAGGCCTCAAGGCCGTTCGTGCAGTTCTGCCAAAGGAAACAAAGGTTTACATGGTCGGTGGTGTGGGACCCGAGGCCTTCGCCGAGTGGCGCGTCGCAGGGGCAGACGGCTTCGGCATCGGCTCGGCACTCTACAAGCCGGAACGCTCGGCCAGCGATATCGGCAAGATCGCCACCGACATGGTCGCCGCCTATGACGAGGCCTTCACGTGATCAAAACCATCGGCGAAGACGCCGCGTTTCTGGGTGAGGGCCCGCTATGGCACCCCCAACTGAAAAAGCTGTTCTGGTTTGATATCATTGGCAAAAAACTGTTCTGCGATGACGAACGGCAATGGGAATTTGATCGATGCGTTTCTGCGGCTGGCTGGATTTCGGATACGGAACTGTTGATCGCCAGCGAGATCGATCTGTTCCGGTTCGACCTTGAAACCGCCACGCAAACACAGCTGCATCCCCTCGAGGCCGACGATACCACCACCCGCTCCAATGATGGCCGCGCGGATCCTTGGGGAGGGTTTTGGATCGGCACGATGGGCAAACAAGCCGAACCTAATCAAGGTGCCATTTACCGCTATTTTGATGGCGAGGTGCGGCGGCTCTTCGCGCCTATCTCGATCTCCAACGCGATCTGTTTTGCGCCTGACAAATCGGCGGCGTACTTCACCGATACAGCGCATAAACGCGTCCTGCGCGCCCCGCTGCGCGCGCGCGATGGCTGGCCTGAAGGCGCGCCAAGGACGTTCGTCGATCTCAATCCGAGCGGAGAAAACCCCGACGGCGCAATCACTTGCGCGGATGGGTCGGTTCTGGTGGCGCTCTGGGGATCGTCTTGCGTGGCACGCTTTGCCCAGGACGGGACGGAACTGGAGCGCTTCAGCTTTCCGACGGCGCATATCTCCTGCCCCGCGCTTGGCGGTCCGCATATGCGCACACTCTTCGCCACCTCGGCACGGCAAGGCTTGAGCGAAAATGACCTCGCGTCGCAGCCCCTTGCGGGCCGTGTCTTTGCGGTAGAAACAGAGCTGGCAGGCGTCCCGGAACATCAGGTCAGGCTATGAAACGCACATTGGGTGTTTGTTACTATCCAGAGCATTGGGACGAAGAAATTTGGCCCCAAGACGCCGCCCGCATGGTCGATGCCCGGCTGTCCTGGGTGCGGATCGGAGAGTTCGCATGGTCTCGCCTGGAGCCTCAAGCCGGCCAGTATGAGTTCGACTGGCTCGATCGTGCCATCAACGTGCTGGGCCAGGCCGGTTTGCGGATCATTCTCGGCACGCCCACAGCCACACCTCCGCGCTGGATGGCGGACAAACATCCCGACATGTTCGCTGTGGACGCGCAAGGTCACCCGCGCGGGTTCGGCTCCCGCCGCCACTACTGCTTCTCGCATCAGGGCTACCGCGCCGAGAGCCGACGGATCACCGAACTGCTCGCGAAACGTTATGGAGCGAACCCGCACATCGCCGCTTGGCAGACCGACAATGAATATGGCTGCCACGACACGACCCTCAGCTATTCAGAGGCCGCCCGCGACGGCTTCCGCGATTGGCTCGCCCAGAAATATCAGAGCCCCGATGCGCTGAACCGGGCCTGGGGCAATGTCTTCTGGTCGATGGAATACAATGATTTCAATGAGATAGACCTGCCAAACCTGACCGTGACCGAGCCTAACCCGGCCCATGTGATGGATTTCCGGCGCTATTCCTCGGACCAGGTCGTCGCGTTCAACCGCGAGCAGGCCAACATCCTGCGCGCCCATTCCGATGCCCCGCTTGTTCACAATTACATGGGCCGCGTGACCGAGTTCGACCATCACGCTGTTGGCCACGACCTCGATATCGCCTCTTGGGACAGCTACCCGCTCGGGTTTCTTGAGGACCGGATGGAGGATGAGGCTGATCATAAACGCACCTATGCACAGCAGGGCGACCCGGACTTTCAGGCCTTCCATCACGATCTTTATCGCGGTGTTGGGCGCGGACGTTGGTGGGTCATGGAACAGCAACCGGGGCCAGTGAATTGGGCGCCGGTCAACCCCGCCCCCCTGCCCGGCATGTGCCGGTTATGGGCCTGGGAGGCCTTCGCCCATGGGGCCGAGACCGTCTGTTTCTTCCGCTGGCGGCAAGCCCCTTTCGCGCAGGAACAAATGCATGCGGGGCTTTTGCGCCCGGACAGCGTGGACGCGCCCGCATTGGCCGAGGCCTTTGAAGTCGCAAAGGAATTGGCCGACGCGCCGGATGTGAAGATGGACAAAGCACCGGTCGCCTTGGTCTTCGATTACCCCTCCGCCTGGGCGTGGGACGTGCAACCTCAGGGTCGCAGTTTCGACTATTTCCGTCTGGTGTTTGAGACTTATCGCGGCTTGCGCAAGCTGGGTCTCGACATCGATATCCTACCGCTCGATACGGATTTCGCTGGCTACAAACTGATCCTCGCTCCCGGCGTCTTCCACGCGACAGAAGCGCAGATCGCCGCCATGATCGAAAGCGGCGCGCAGTGCCTCTTTGGCCCGCGCTTCAATTCCAAGACTGCAGATTTCAGCATTCCGAACCCGCTGCCCCCCGGCATCCCCGGCCTGGGCGTCACGGTGAGCCATGTTGAGAGTTTCCGCGCCGATATGCCCCGTGCGTTATCAGACGGAGGGGCGGCTCAGCATTGGCTTGAAGCACTGGAGCATCAGGCAGAGACAGTTCTACAAACCGAGGATGGCGCACCGGTTCTGCTGCGCACCGGTCGTATCTCCTATCTCGGAGGATGGCTGGATGAGCATGGTCTCGCGCGCGTGCTAAACCAGCTCTGCGCCGACGCCGATCTCGAGACCCAAGAGATGCCGGAGGGCGTGCGCCAGCGGCACGCAGGCGCTGAGCGGTTCATTTTCAACTACGCAGCGGAGCAGCGCAACTTTGAAGGCCACGATCTCCCCCCCGCGGGCGTCGTTCGGGACTGAGTTGCGGCGAGGCCCCGCAGGGGCCGAGCCGCCCCGCCGCGATTTGGCGAAGCCAAAGCGCAAGACCTCACACGGAGAACACGGCCCTGAACTCCTCCCGCAGCAGGTTCTTCTGCACTTTCCCCATCGTGTTGCGGGGCAAGCCGTCCACCACCGCAAGATGGCGGGGATGTTTGAACCGCGCCAGACTTTCAGACAGCGCCGCCTTGATCGCATCGAGATCAATGGACACCCCCGGTTCGGCCACCATCACCCCCACGACACTTTCGCCGAAATCAGGATGCGGCGCGCCAATCACTGCGCTTTCCAACACACCCGGTTGAGCATCGAGCACCAATTCGATCTCTTTAGGGTAGATATTATAACCCCCTGAAATGATGAGGTCTTTCCCACGCCCAACGATCTGCACATAGCCATATTCATCGAAGCGGCCCAGATCGCCGGTGATAAAGAACCCGTCCTGCCGCAACTCCTCCGCGGTCTTTTCCGGCATCTTCCAATAGCCCTGAAACACATTGGACCCGCGCACTTCCAGGACACCGATCTCGCCTTTAGGCACCTCCCGACCGTCCGCAGGATTGGTGATCTTCACCTCCACATCCGGCAGCGGGAACCCGACCGTCCCGGCACGCCGCTCGCCCTCATAGGGGTTGGACGTGTTCATATTCGTCTCCGTCATCCCGTAGCGTTCGAGAATGCGGTGCCCGGTGCGAGCCTCAAACGCCTCATGCGTATCGGCAAGGAGCGGCGCGGAACCGGAGATGAAGAGCCGCATATGCTGAACCAAATCGCGGGTGAAGCGCGCGTCATCGAGCAGGCGGGTATAGAAGGTCGGCACGCCCATCATCGTGGTCGCTTTCGGCATCAGATCAATCATCTGATCGGCGTCGAATTTCGGAAGGAAGACCATGGTCCCACCCGCCAGAAGCATCACATTGGTCGCGACAAAGAGCCCATGGGTGTGGAAGATCGGAAGCGCGTGCAGCAGCACATCATCCTCGGTGAAGCGCCAATACTCGGTCAGCGTCTCAGCGTTCGAGAGCAGGTTCTTCTGGGTCAGCATCGCTCCCTTGGAGCGCCCCGTGGTGCCGGAGGTGTAGAGAAACGCCGCAAGATCGTCTTCCGAGCGCGCCACCGTCTCGAACACCTCCGGCTGCGTGGCAGCACCGTCGATCAAGGACCCGGCACCCGCCGCATCCAGTGTTTCGGTCGCGACGGGAAGACGCGCGGTAATCTCAGGCACCATTGCGGGATCGCACACGAAAACCCGTGCCTCGGAATTTTCGAGGAAATAGGTCAACTCCTCCGCCGTATAGGCCGTGTTCAGCGGCAACAGGATCAACCCCGCTTGCGCGCAGGCCGCCACCAAGGCTAACGCCTCCGGCGATTTCTCCAACTGCACCGCTACGCGATCTCCTGCCACCAACCCGGTCGAAGTGAGATATCCCGCCATCTGCGCCGCCTGAGCAAGGAACGCGGCATAGCTGATCTCACGCCCATCGAGCAGGATCAGAAACGGCTTGGACGAGCCTGCATGGCGGGCAAAGAGACGATCGTAAAGCGGATTGGACATGAAGGATGTAGACCTTACGGGTTCAAACTTGTGGCCACTTAGCGCGGTGCCGGCCGTGAACTCAAGCCCGCCTGCGCGCCTCCCACGCATCCATCTCTGCGGCGAAATCGGCCTCTGAGGTGCCAGTGCTCAACGCCGCGCGCATCAGGTCCGCCTGCGAGGCAGGGGCAAGTCCACCAATCGGCGGGTCGCTGTCGAGACTGGTCGGGAAAGCATAGCCCTCCGCCGTCGCCGCGATCACATTGTCCCGCGCCTGTTCGGACAGGGGGCCGGACTGCAAAACCGGATACAACACCTTGCACATGGTTGTGCGATCCAGGGCCTCCATCGCGCGACCAAAGGCGGAGGAGACCTGCAACAGGTTCGCCATGCGGTACGTGTTTGTGGTCTTGTTCTCGCCCGCCCCATGCATCAGCGCCGGATTGAAGAAGATCGCATCCCCTTTGTTCAGCGGCAATTGCACATGGTGATCCGCGAAATACGCCTGAAACTCCGGACGACTGAACGCGAGATAGCCTTCGAAGAAGGTTTGCGAAAAGGGTAGAAACACGGTCGGACCACTCTCTAGCGGCATGTCGCAATGGGCCACACCGCCCTGCAGGGTCAAAACCGGTGAGACGCGGTGAATATGCGCAGGATACGCGCTCATCTGCTCGGGCGACATGAAGCCCAGATGGTAATCCCGATGCGGGCTCTGCGCTGCGCCGCCCGGGTTCACACGATTGACCTGCGCCGTCATTTGGTAGCCGCGCCCGAGCCATGCCTCAGAGGCCATCGCGAGCGCATCGGAGGCGTAGTAAGCCGCGAAGTTTTCAGGCGCCGCGAGACAGTGCTTCTGCACCGCGTTCCAAATGCGGTCATTGGCCCCGGGTTTAGCAAAATGATCGCCGCCACCCCCGGCGCCCGCTTTCTCCTCCTCGATGATCCTCGAGAAAATGTCCGTCGCCTCATCCACAACGGCGAGGTCCTCCATGGCGTCGCGGATGACGATCACGCCGGGGCCCTCGCCCAACACGCGCACCCATTCCGACATCAACTCGCGGCGTGCTGCGGTATCCCCGGCCCTGGCCTGGACCAAATCGCCTGTATAGATGGGTACATTCTGGCTGATCTCCGCAGCGAGCGGGTAATCCTCTGCCACGGCCTCCCGAGCCACTTGCGCCTTAAAGACCTCGAAATCCCCGGCCTCTGCATCAAGCCACACCGGCGCTTGGCTTTGCCCCACGTCATCTCTCGCCATGACATTCTCCCGTTCACGCCGGCAAGGCTACGCTCGCGATCATCGATCCGCCAAGGCAAAATCCTTGGCCTGCGAAATCTGCGATGCTAGCGTGACTGCACCTAACCGGGCAGCGGGGTGTCTACCGGACCCGCCCGACGTCATCGCCTGACACGAAAGATGACGCGTGAAATCCTCGCGAAAACCGCGCGTCTTGCGCCATTTTCAAATGCCGCCGAGGTGGCAAAAGGGGAGGAATTCCACATGAAAACCACAGGTGTCATAGGTCTGGGCGATATGGGCTCCGGGATCGCCAAGAACCTGATTGCAAACGGATTTAGCTGCACCGGACTTGATCTC
This sequence comes from Paracoccaceae bacterium, assembly GCA_028284705.1. Lineage (GTDB taxonomy): Bacteria > Pseudomonadota > Alphaproteobacteria > Rhodobacterales > Rhodobacteraceae > Litoreibacter. The sequence continues at coordinate 13,455 of JANQRE010000030.1, forward strand.
TTACCCGCCCGCAGAGAGGCGTTCGAAGCCATGGGTGGGACACTTGCCGACACGCCAGCCGCGGTCGGCGCGGCGGCGGATGCGGTTTTTGTCATGGTGATGAAAGGCGATCAGGCGAAAGAGGTCATTCTCGGCGATGGCCTCATCTCGACCATGAAACCCGGTGGCGCGGTGATCCTGTCGGCCACAATCAAACCCCATGAAGCGCGCGAGATCGGCGCGGCGATGGAGGGCTCTGGCGTCCATCTCATCGACACACCCGTCTCCGGTGGGTTCCCCGGCGCGCAAGGCGGCACACTGACGATGATGGCCGCCGCGCCCGATACCGTTCTGGACGAATTCGCTCCGGTGATGGAGGCGGTCTCTGCCAATATCCACCGTGTCGGCACGAAGCCCGGCGACGGCCAAACGGTGAAAGCCTGCCTGCAATCCCTCATTGGCGCGCAGTTCTCGGCGACTTTTGAGGCGGCAGCCTTGGCGGCCAAGGCAGGCGTGCCAGGGCAAGTGATTTTGGACGTGTTTTCAACCTCTTCCGCAGGCTGCGGTGTCGTGAACAACGCGCTCGAGAAGATCATCGACCGACAATTCGAAGGCACTGGCAGCCACATCAACACGATGCACAAGGACTTGACGATCTCCATGGGACTGGGTGAGGAGCTTGGCGTGCCCCTCCATACCGCGGCAGCAGCGATGCAAATCTTCCACGCTGGCAAAACCAAGTACCCCAATGGCGACAACTGGGCCTGCACGCGGGTCATCGAAGAGATCGTGGGTGCCGAATTGCATCGGGACGGCGCGAAATGAAGCTTGGAGTGATTTGCGATGGCATCAGCCGCGATCTGAAATATGCGGTCGATGTGATGGACGAGTTCGATCTGGACTATGTGGAACTGCAATTCGTCGGCGAAACCGAGGTCGGCGATCACACACCGGCGGAGATCAAAGAGATCGACACGCTCCTGCGGGATCGCGGCAAGCCCGTCTCTTGCCTGTCGCGCCACATCTTCGCGGGCACGACGTCCGCCAATCGACCCGAAGATGAGCTGCACACCAAACACATGGATGCGCTCAAACGGGTCATCGAGATGGCTCATATCGTCGGCTCACCGCTGGTGCGGATCATGACCCAGAAGAAGGAGATGATCCTCTGGGGCAAGAATGGCGCCGAGAAATGGAACGTCGCGCACGGGGCCTGGGACAGCATGGTCCCAATGATCGCACCTGCCGTTGAGCTTGCGAAGGCCGAGGACATAACGCTGGTCGTTGAGACCGGCAATGGAACGATGGTCAACTCCAACTACACCGCGCGGCGTTTGATCGACGAGCTCGACGCCAAAGACACGTTGAAAGTGCTATGGGACCCGGCCAACAATTGCTGGTGCCACGAACGCGCCTATCCTGACGGGTATGAGGAGGTTCGTCACGGCTATCTTGGCCATATCCACATCAAGGATGTTCAGGTCGACACGCCGCGGGCGCTCTTGGAAGTAAGGCGGATGGGTGAGGGGCAGCTGGCCGACCAGTTCCAACCCATGGCCGATGCCCTGCGCGCAGATGGCTATGATGGCGTGATCAGCTTTGAGAGCGTCTATCACCCCGGCAATGGTAATTTCGAAGACGGGTTCCGGCTCTGTATTGACCGGTTCAAGGAGATTTTCGGGGGATAAGGCTCTCATCGCATCTTTGATGCGACTGCCGCCTGAAACCTTCTGAGTGGGTGTCCGCATCTCGCATCCGCGAGAGCCTGTGGTGGCGGTGCAGGGACTTGAACCCCGGACACATGGATTATGATTCCACTGCTCTAACCAGCTGAGCTACACCGCCACTGGCGCGCTGATTAGGCGAGCGGCTGTCTCAGGTCAAGGGCCTAATGTGGCATTGCGGACAGGCCTTCCCGGCTCCATTATCCGGCCCGAATGGGAGGAATTTCATGAGCCTGATCGAGACCCTGCGCGAGATCGTCGGCGCACCAAATCTGCTGACCGGAGCCGATGCCGAGCCCTTTGGGCGGGACTGGACCGGAAAATATGTCTCGACGCCGCTTTGCGTGGTGAAACCCGCGAATACGGCCGAAGTAAGCATCGTGGTGAAAGCCTGTGCGGCGGAGAAAACGCCGATGGTGCCGGTCTCGGGCAACACCGGGCTGGCAGGCGGCGCCTATGCCGAGGGTGCCGTCATGATCTCGCTGGCGCGGCTCAACACAATCCGCGAAATCCGGCCCAAGGCGCGGCTGGCAATTGTGGAGGCGGGCGTAGTCTTGTCCACGCTGCATGACGCCGTCGAGGACCACGATCTGATCTTTCCGCTCACCTTCGGCGCGCGCGGCTCAGCGATGATCGGCGGCTGTTTGTCCACCAATGCGGGCGGCTCGAATGTCTTGCGCTACGGCTCGACGCGCGGCCTTTGCATGGGGCTGGAGGCGGTGTTGCCCGATGGCCGGGTGCTCAGTCTGATGAGCGAGTTGCACAAGGACAATTCCGGCTACGACCTGCGCGATCTGATGATCGGGGCGGAAGGCACCCTGGGGTTGATCACCGCGGCGGTCGTGAAACTCACCCCGAAACCAAAGGCTTATGGCACCGCGATGATCGCTGTGCGGTCCCTGACGGATGGGCTGAGCGTACTCAATCGCCTGCAGGAAGCCACCGGCGGCGCGGTCGAAGCTTTCGAATTCATGCCCCGCGCTTATATCGAGCGGCACCTCGCGCATATGCCCGATGCCCGCGCGCCGTTTGATGAGCTTCACGACGTCAACATCATGGTCGAGATCGGCGCGACCGCGCCTCGGGATGCCGAGGTGGCGGAGGACGGAACGGTACCGATCATCTCCTATCTGGAAGAGATATTGGCGGCGTGTTTTGAAAGTGGTGAAGTGCTCGACGCCGTGGTGGCACAGTCCGAAGGCCAACGGCGCGAGATGTGGGAGCGGCGCGAGAACGCCGCTGAGATCACTCTTACAACACCCAATCTGGTGGACACCGATGTCTGTGTGGCCGTGGACAAGGTGCCCGAATTTCTCGAACAGATCAGTGGTGAGGTGACGGCTCTGGACGCTGACGCGCAGGAGTTGGTGGTCTCCCATCTTGGGGACGGAAACCTGCACTACACGGTCTTTCCGAGCCGCGATGATGTGAGCTTGCGCGACGCGATCCGCGCGCGCGTCGATCAGGTGGTGTCCGATTTGGGAGGCAGTTTTTCCGCCGAACATGGGATCGGTCTGACGAAGCTGCCCTCCATGCTGCGGCTGAAAGACCCGGTGGCGATGGATGTGATGCGCAGCATCAAGAAAGCCCTCGACCCGCTGAACATCATGAACCCGGGGAAAGTCGTGCCGCAGGATTAAGCGACAGCGGTGCGCCAGTCGAAGAAGTCCTTCGGCGCCCGGGATTTGAGGCGCTCGGCGACTTCGCGCCCCAGCTCCGCGCCATCTTCCACAGCCGCCGTATCGCTGTCCGACAAGGCTTCCGTGCCATCGGGACGCAGGATTTCGGCCCAAAGCGTCACCGTGCCATCGCTCAATTCGGCCAAACCAGCAATCGGCGTCTCACAGGACCCATCCAAGGCCGCGAGATAGGCACGTTCGCACGCCAGACGTTTGCCCGTGGGTCCGTGGTGGATCGTTTCCAACATCTCTGCCACACGCATATCGCCCTCGCGACGTTCAATCCCGATGGCCCCTTGCGCAACGGCGGGCAACATATCCCCGACATCGATGGGCGTAGCAGGCACCTCCGACATGCCCAGACGGTTGAGACCCGCCATGGCAAGGAAAGTGCATTTCGCAACACCGTCTTCGAGCTTCTTCAAACGCGTCTGCACATTGCCGCGGAACTCCACAACGTTCAGATCTGGCCGACGGTTTAGGAGTTGCGCCCGGCGGCGAAGTGACGAAGTGCCAACCGTTTCACCCTCCGCCAAATCGGTAATCGCATTGACCTCCGGGCTGACAAACGCATCGCGCACGTCTTCCCGCGGCAGATACGTGTCGAGCACCAGCCCCGCGGGCTGCTCCACCGGCATGTCCTTCATCGAATGCACCGCGATATCGATCTTGCCGGACAGCATGTCCTCTTCGATCTCGCGCGTGAACAGGCCTTTGCCGCCGATCTCCTTCAACGGGCGGTCCAGAACGCGGTCACCGGTGGTCTTGATCACCACGATCTCAAACGCCTCTTCCGGCAGATCGAAAGCCTCGCTCAGGCGGCGGCGCGTCTCATAGGCTTGCGCCAGGGCCAGCGGCGATCCACGGGTGCCGATTTTCAGAGGCGCAGAGGGCGAAGGCAGGTCTAGAGTCATGAAAACACGTGTAAAGACGTCATGAGAAGCTGACAACCTCCTGTCTTGACATTCTGACAGTGGCAGGGGACCAAAGGTTCAACTTGAGAGAGACTTCTGCATGTCCCAGCCCAAAAAACTGATGCGCGCTCTGGCGGGCGAAACCCTGGAAACGCCGCCTGTCTGGATGATGCGGCAAGCGGGACGCTATCTGCCGGAATACCGCGCGACGCGGGCCGAAGCGGGGGATTTTCTGTCGCTCTGCTACAACTCTGATCTGGCTGCCGAGGTCACCCTGCAGCCCATTCGACGCTACGGGTTCGATGCAGCGATCCTTTTTGCCGACATCCTGCTGCTGCCGCAGGCCTTGGGCGCGGATTTGTGGTTTGTCACCGGCGAAGGGCCGCGGCTGTCGACCATCACGGAATACGGACAATTCGCGAAACTGAAGGACGTCGACGCGATCCATGAGACGCTGAACCCGGTCTATGACACCGTCTCGATCCTGTCGCGGGAACTGTCCTCCGAGACGACGCTGATCGGCTTTGCTGGCGCGCCCTGGACGGTTGCCACTTACATGATCGCAGGGCGTGGCACACCCGACCAAGGTCCGGCGCATGCATTGCGGGAGGAGGACCCAAAGACCTTTGACGCTTTGATGGACCTGCTGACGCAAGGGACGATTTCCTACCTGAAACGTCAGATCGAAGCGGGAGCCGAGGTGGTAAAAATCTTCGACAGTTGGGCCGGGTCGCTGAAAGGGGAAGCCTTCACAAAATATGCTCTGGAACCTGCGAAGGCGATCACTGCGGCCATCAAGGAAGCGCATCCGGAGGTGCCGGTCATCGCCTTCCCGCGGGAAGCGGGCGACGGCTATATCGGCTTTGCCAAGGCAACCGGTGCGGATTGCGTTGCAATAGACAATTCCGTCTCCGCGGATTGGGCGGCGGAGCATGTGCAAAAGGACGGCTGCGTGCAGGGCAATCTCGACCCGAAGCGCATGGTCACCGGCGGCGAGGCGCTGGTCACCGAGACCAAGCGCATCGTCAAAGCCTTCTCCGGCGGCCCGCATATCTTCAATCTCGGCCACGGGATCACGCCGGATGCAGAGCCCGAGAATGTGCATCTGATGCTCGAAGCCATTCGCGGGTAAGCGATTTTTCGCTGGTATTCTGATAGGCGCTTCGTAATCTGACGCCATGAATTTACGTGCGCTTTTGTTGATCTTGGGGCTGTCGCTCGCCCCGCTTGTTGGCTTCGCTCAGGAGCAGGCCGGAACCGAAACCACCGAAGAAGAAGCCGAGGTCACAGCGCCGACGCAACCCGTCGCGGTCGAGCCCGTCGCGCGGGATGACGAGATTGCGCTGCGCATCGTCGAGATCATGCGGGCCACCGGCTGGTTCACCGGTGCGGATGTGAATGTGACCGACGGGATTGTCTTCCTGGACGGGCGCACGTTGAGCGAGGATCACAAAATCTGGGCACGCGATCTGGCGACGAAAACCCAAGACGTGGTTGCCGTGGTCAACCGCATTCAGGTGCAACAGGAGCTAAGCTGGTCGTTCAAACCGGCGCTGCGCGAGATCAACTCACTGGCCAAGCGGCTCCTGACCTCACTGCCCCTGTTGCTCTTCGCTCTGATCATTCTGCCGCTCACGTGGTGGCTGTCGGCGCAGGTCGCGAAACTGGTGCGCCGCTGGCTTCTGGGCGGCATCGCCTCGCCCTTCCTGAAAGATATCATTGCCCGCACGCTTGCGCTGCCGATCTTCCTGATCGGGCTCTACGTCGTGCTTCAAGTCGCGGGTCTCACGCAAATCGCGTTTTCGGTCGTGGGGGGCGCGGGTGTCCTCGGCATCGTCGCCGGTTTTGCGTTCCGGGACATCGCGGAGAACTTCCTTGCCTCGCTACTCTTGTCAATCCGCAGGCCGTTCCTGTCGGGCGATTATATCGAAGTGGCCGGGCAATCGGGCTCCGTCCGCTCAATGAACACACGCTCCACCGTGCTGCTCTCGCCCGAAGGCAATCACATTCAAATCCCCAATGCGGTGATCTTCAAAAGCACAATTGTGAACTATACGGCCTCACCCAACCGGCGCAGTACGCTCGATGTGGGCGTGGGCTATGATACGAGCGTCGCAAAGGCGCAGTCGATCATCCTCGAGGTGATCAAGGAACACGAGGCAACGCTCGACGAGCCGGAACCGATGATCCTTGTCGACACGCTCGGCAGCGCGACGGTGAATATCAAGGCGTATTACTGGGTGAATGCGAAGGACTATTCGATGCTGAAGGTGAAATCAGCGCTGCTGCGGCAGGTCACACGGCGCTTGACCGAAGAGGGCATCTCCATGCCTGACGACGCGCGCGAGGTTATCTTCCCGCAAGGCGTGCCGGTCCTGCAGCTTGAAGGCGCGGCGGAGAAAAGCGCCTTGGCGCTCGCCAGTCAGCAGTTCTCCGAAAACGCGCGCCAGGCGGCAGCAATTGCTGCGGCGGAAGAGGATGCAGGCGAGGTCGAAGGCAATCTGCTTAACGAGCAGGAGCAGGTCGAACAAGCCACCGCCGATGCGACCCTGCCCGAGGACGAAACCGATCTCTTGTCAGAGCGGACCTAAATCTCCTCACCTTTCTTCAACAGGTCTTCGATAAGCCCACGCAGAATGCCCTGGCTATCCCCGGCCCCATAGCTGAGCGCACCGCCGGAATAGAGCGTGCCATAGGTGCGCGCGATATTCACGGTCTGGCCAAGCGCCGAGATGAACTGATCCTTCTCCAGAGGCGAGAGCGGATGGATGAACACCGCCCATAGCCGGCCTTGCGCCACCGCGTAGCGAGCATCGAGGGCTGTGTCGAAATTGGCTTGCAGCAAGCGCAGAATTTCCTCCGGCTCCATACCCTCGGTAGAACGGATCGGCACCATGGCCCGCATCCGATCCGCCACCGGATCGGTCACGATCACCACCGGCACATCCGCGATGGTCAGCATGAAGCGGGTGCCTGCGTTCTGGGAGTTCTCATCCAGCCCACGAATGATCTCGCCCATACGTCCAAGCGTCATTGGAGGTTCTGTTTCCGGCGCGTCCTGCGCAATGGCGGGACTGGCAAGTGAGGCTGATAGAAGAACAGCGGCGAGGAGATGTTTCATACGAGATACCCTTTCGAGCGCCATGCTAGGCCCGAATCGCGTCAGGTGGGAAACACCCTTTCGTGAGGGGATCACCGGATCGGATCGAAAATCGCCCGTCGCGCCGTGCAATCCCGGATCACATCCTCTCCGCAGGTCCGAAACTGAAGCTCTTTCGTCAGGCAGATGCGCGCTTCCTGAATGTGGTTGGATTTGCAGGTGATGGTGATCTGATCGGGCTTTAGCGTCGGATTGGCCTCCATAAAGGCATCCTCCACCACGCGCGCGGGCAATTTGACGGTTTCGTCAAGTTTCCGGAATACCGGCGGACGGGTAATCAGCGCGTAAGCCTCTCGCGTGAGTTTGAAATAATCCTGTGACGACAACCCCGTGCAGCGCCCATGCTTCTTCCATTGGTGCCAGGCGAGGCCTCCGGTGGCCATGATATCACGCATCGCCCGAGTTTCTGCATGTGTGGGGTTCCAGGCCCGTGAATTGCAATAGCTGGGCCAGCCGCGTTCAAATTGCGGCCAGAGGCCGTGCATGATCCAGCCGTGGTTACTGCCCCGATCGCATTGTTCAGAGCGTTTTGCATCACCTTCAATCGCGCACCAGTTCGGCGACCAACTGAGCGCCATCACGTAATAGTCAAATTCGCCAGCCGGCTCGCCTTCCGCAAAAGCCGGCGATGCAAAACACAGAACAAGGCTGAAAAAGAGCCGTCGCATTCACTCTTCCCTAATCCGTCCCGCGCCACTATATAACGCCCAAGTTCCCCGACAACGCGAACTTGTTCCAACTGGGACAGCCCCTGATCCGGGCGGCGGGACAAGTGTATCTAAAGGAGATGGACAATGGGCAAACCGATCATGGCGAAAGCCACTGCCGTTTGGCTGGTGGACAACACGACCCTAACCTTCAAACAGATCGCGGATTTCTGCGATCTGCATGAGCTGGAAGTGCAAGGCATCGCCGATGGCGACGTCGCCGCTGGCGTCAAAGGCTTCGATCCGATTGCCAACAACCAGTTGACCCAGGAAGAGATCGACAAGGCGATCAACGACCCGCTGCACAAGCTGGAACTGAAATACAACGCCGCCGCCGAAGGGGAAGAGAAACGCCGCGGTCCGCGCTACACGCCGCTCTCGAAGCGTCAGGACCGGCCCGCCTCGATCCTGTGGCTGGTGAAGTTCCATCCTGAGCTCAGCGATGGTCAGATTTCCAAGCTCGTCGGCACCACTAAACCGACCATCAACGCGATCCGCGAACGTACTCACTGGAACATCCAGAACATCCAGCCGATCGACCCGGTGGCATTGGGCCTTTGCAAGCAGTCCGAACTCGACGCAGCGGTGCAAAAAGCCAACGCGAAGAAGGCGAAAGAGGGCGATGTGATGTCCGATGAGGAACGCCGCAAGCTTGTCTCCACCGAGCAGTCGCTTGGCGGCGATGCCGAACCGGCTCTGCCGACGGCGATTGCCGGGCTTGAGACCTTCTCCCTCACCGACACGCCGGACGACGAGGAAGACAAGACCGATGAGGAACTTCTGGTCGATGCTGACAGCCTCTTCAATCTGCCGGAAAGCTCGGACCAACCGACAGAATCGGATCAGCCCAAAGACGAAAACTGAGGCGCAAAACCCGTTTCACCAGACAAAGCCGGCGCGCCTATCGAGGGCGCGGCGGCTTTATTTTGCGCGGATTGCCGCCAAAAGCGACGAACCGAGACCGCGTGACATATCGCCGTTACGATTTCATTTCGCCTCTGTCATGTCCCCCGCTTACCCTGAGGTATCAACTTAGGGGGAATTCCAATGGAAAATCATTTCACCATCAATCGACGGACATTTCTCGCAGGCACGGCCGCGACCGGCCTGATCGCTGTGCATCCGTTTTCCCTGCAGGCCGCAGCGGGACAGGCGCATTTGCGGATCATGGAGACGACAGACCTGCATGTGCATGTCTATCCGTACGACTACTACGCCGATAAGGAACGCGACACGGTGGGCCTCGCCCGCACCGCCTCGATCATCAAGCAGATCCGAGCGGAGGCGACCAATGCGCTGCTGCTCGACAATGGCGACTTCCTGCAAGGCAATCCGATGGGCGACTACATCGCCTATGAGCGCGGCATGAAAGAGGGTGACATGCACCCCGTCATCGCGGCGATGAACACGGTTGGCTTCGACGCCTCGACCCTCGGCAATCACGAGTTCAACTACGGCCTCGATTTCCTGATGAAATCGCTCGCTGGTGCGGATTTCCCGGTGCTGTCGGCCAATGTCGTGAAGGAAATGGGCGGTGACCCGACGCAGGACGTCACGCTTGTGAGACCCTACACGATCCTCGACCGCGAAGTGACCGACGGGGCGGGCGAGAAACATGCACTGAAAGTTGGGCTGATCGGCTTCGTGCCGCCACAGATCATGGGCTGGGACCGCCGCCATCTGGAAGGCAACGTGCAGGCCCGCGATATCGTCGCGACGGCACAGGCCTATGTGCCGCAGATGAAGGAGGAAGGTGCCGATATCATCATCGCGCTCAGCCATTCTGGTATCGGATCGGCGGATCATGTCGACGGGATGGAGAATGCCTCGGTCCCGCTGGCCGCCATCGACGGCATCGATGCGATCCTTACTGGACACAGCCATCTCGACTTCCCGGGTCCGAAATATGAAGGCTTTGCAGCTGTCGACAAGGACGCCGGCACGATCCACGGCAAACCCGCCGTGATGGCCGGGTTCTGGGGTTCGCATTTGGGCCTGATCGACCTGATGCTGGAGAAATCCGGCGGGGAGTGGCGGGTGATGAGCCATGCTTCTGAAGTGCGGCCGATCTCGAAACGCAACGAGGACCGCTCGATCACGGCTCTGGTCGAAAGCGATGAAGCCGTTCTGGCAAGCGTCGCCACAGATCACGAGGCAACGCTGGCCTATATCCGCCGCGCGGTCGGCAAGACCGATGCCGCGCTGCATTCGTATTTCGCCCTCGTGGCGGACGATCCCTCCGTGCAGATCGTCTCCATCGCCCAGCTTTGGTATATCGAGGAGATGATGAAAGGGACCGAGCATGAGGGTCTGCCAATCCTCTCTGCCGCAGCACCCTTCAAGGCCGGTGGTCGCGGAGGACCGGAGTATTTCACCGATGTGCCAGTGGGTGATGTGGCGATCAAGAACGTGGCCGATCTCTACCTCTACCCCAACACGGTGCGCGCCGTGCGCGTGACCGGCGCGCAAGTGAAAGACTGGCTGGAGCGCTCGGCAGGCATGTTCAATCAGGTCACGCCGGGTGAGGGCGAGCAGGTGCTGCTGAACCCGGATTTCCCGTCCTACAATTTCGACGTGATCGATGGGGTCACCTATCAGATCGATCTCTCTCAGCCGTCGAAATTCGCCCCGAAAGGCGAGTTGGTGAACCCGGAGGCGAACCGCATCGTCAACCTGATGTTTGACGGCAAACCGGTCGATCCGGCGCAGGAATTCATCATCGCCACCAACAATTACCGCGCCTCGGGCGGCGGCAGTTTCCCAGGCGCCATGGGCGATACGATTGTGTTCGAGGGGCCCGATACCAATCGCGACGTCATAGTGCGCTACATCGTGGAGCAAGGCACGATCAGTCCAAAAGCCGACAGCAACTGGAGCTTTGCCCCGATGGATGGCACCTCTGTCCTGTTCGATACCGGTCCGAAGGCGAAAGAGTATCTGGGCGATGTGAGCGGCATGGAGATCGAGGAAGCCGGCGAAGGACCGGAAGGGTTCGCCCGGTTCCGCATCGCGCTCTGATTGGAAACAGGGGCTTTCGCCCTGCTTCGCAGGAGCGACCCGGCCGGGGGCAAGCCCCCGGCTACTCCGCCTCTAATGGGCCGCGCGCTCGACGGGGTCGAGTAGCGTGCGCCCGCCATCGACCGTCATGATCTGACCGGTCACGAACCCTGCCCCCTCTGAGCAAAGGAACTGCGCGGCATCGGCCACCTCATTGGGTCCAGCAATCCGGCCCAAGGGCGTGTTCTCGATGATCGTGTCGCGCATATTGCTGTCTTCCTTGATCGCATCCTTCAGAGATGCACTCATGACCGAGCCAAACGCAATCGCATTCACCCGGATGCGCTGCGGTGCAAGCGCGACGGCCATGGTGCGGGTCATCTGATCCATCGCCGCAGTCGCGATGGAAAACCCCATCAAGCCGGGCCGCGTCCGTCGGGCAGCAATAGAGGACAGATTGACGATCGTGCCTGCGATATCACCATCTTCGATCTCTTCTTGCTCCGCCTGTTTGATCATGCGTTTCGCGATCACCTGGCTGAGCCGCAGGCTCGCCATCAGGTTCTGATTGAGCATCGTCTCAACGCTGGCATCGGCGGGGTCCATAGGGTCCGTGGGCAAGACCTGGCGGGAGGCATTCACCAAGATATCGACCCGATCAAACGCATCGATTGTGGCCGAGAGCAGGTTCGCCTGGCTCAGTTTCTCCCGCAGATCGCCATTAAACGCCCGCGCCTGACCATCTTCATCCTCCAACTGACCCACCTCGTCCTTGAGGCGCGCCTCGTCGCGGTCGGCGAAGACAACATTCGCACCTTGGGCGATAAAATGGCGGGCAATGGCGAGGCCAACACCATTGGCGGCCCCTGTGACGATGGCAGTTTTTCCGGCGATTGAGAATGACATGGGACGTCCTGTCTGGATTGCGGAATTGGCTTAAGTTACGCGACTGCGCGCGGCAGGGCGAGATTGTTTTGTCCGGGTCGGGATGCGCGCATGCAGCACTTTGAAACCGGCATTCTCTGTAATCGTTTCGACCGAGCGGAAATGTTCGGCCAGCGTCGTCTCATAGGGCAGCGTGCGATTGGCAACGCACCAAAGCGCGCCCTTGGGCGCGAGACAAGTCGCCGCTCTTCGCAGGAAAGCGCGTCCGATCTCTGGGTCCGGCTTACGAGAGGTGTGAAAGGGCGGATTGCACAGGATCACATCATATTCGCCCACATGCGCCTGGACATCGCCCCAGATGATCTCGGCACGCGGGTCCATCACATTGCGGCGGGCGGCCTCGGCGGCATGAAAATCCGCTTCGATCAGCGTCGCGGAGGTGATCTCCGGGCTCTGCGACAAGGCCATATGCGACAGATACCCCCATCCCGCGCCAAAATCCGCGAGGCGGCCCATCAGGGCTGATGTGCAGCTCGCCAAAAGCGCTGACCCGCCATCGACGCCATCTGCGGAAAAAATGCCGGGCCAGGTCTGAAAGCCGTCCGCGATCAGCCTCCAATCGCTCCTCCAAGCATCAGGGGCACGGCCCAGATTGACCATCCAGGCGAGTTTCCCATGCGCCTTGGCATAGGTCTCGACATCAGCAATGGATTTCAACGCCTTGATTGCGCTGTCCACACCATCTGTCTTGTCGCCTTCCAGGACGATCAGGCCTCCGGGATCGGTCAGCTCCATGGCCCGAGAAAGCAGATCGAGCGTCGCCTCACGGGCACGGTGACAAAACACGACAGAGGCCGCAACTTGGCCCTCCGGTGTCGGCGTGACACGAAATCCGGCCCGTCGGAATTGATCAAATACCGGCGCAAAGGCCTGGCTCAGGTAGGCATCTTCCACCGGCGGCTGGAACCCCTCCGGCGCATTCCAAAACCCGACCGGTCCATCCGGCAAGACCAAAAGACCTTTGTCCAAAGCGAGGGAAAGACGGGTGGGTGCCATTGGAAAGACAGACGCAGACCGCGCCTATTCCTTCTCCATCGTGCATTGCAACGGATGCTGATTGCGGCGCGCAAAATCCATCACCTGCGCCACTTTCGTCTCGGCAATCTCGAAGGCGAACACGCCAACGACGGCGACGCCTTTCTTATGCACGGTCAGCATGATCTCCACCGATTGTGCGTGATTGAGCCCGAAAAAGCGCTCCAGAACCATCACGACAAATTCCATCGGCGTATAGTCGTCGTTCAGCAGCAGCACCTTATAGAGCGGCGGCCGCTTGGTTTTCGGCTTGGTCTCGGTGATCACAGCGATGTCGCTGTCACCATCCTCTGGCTTATCCGACATATATATCCGGTGGTCTGTCACGGGCGGGCAAACTCTGGTTGGCGGTCTTTCAGTGGATCGGCCTTACTATATAAGAGGACCCATAGTCCAGAAAAGGGGGGCGTTGCGTGGCATCGTTAAAAAACATCACAACTTTGGGGTTTGATGCCGATGATACGCTTTGGCAGAACGAGGAGTTCTTCCGTCTGACGCAAAGCCGGTTTGCCGAGCTTCTGGCGGATTTTGCCGATCCAGACCATCTGGCCGAGCGGCTGTTGCAGGCCGAGAGGCGCAATCTTGGGCATTACGGCTTCGGCATCAAGGGCTTCATGCTGTCGATGATTGAAACCGCGATTGAGGTGACTGAGGAGCGCGTTCCAGCCTCGGTGATTTCCGAAATCATCGCCACGGGCCAAGAGATGCTGGCCCATCCGATCCATCTCCTGCCGCATGCCCGCGAGACCGTCGAAGGGCTGGCAGAGCGGTTCAAACTTGTGCTGATCACCAAGGGCGATCTTCTCGATCAGGAGCGCAAATTGGCCCAATCGGGTCTGGGTGAGATGTTCGATGCGGTGGAAATTGTCTCAGACAAGGTCCCGCAGACCTATATCCGTGCCTTCATGCGCCACGGTGACGGGCCCGAACGCGCCATGATGGTGGGCAATTCGATGAAATCCGATGTGGTCCCAGCCATCGAGGCCGGTGGCTGGGGCGTGCATGTGCCTGCGAAGTTTGAATGGGAGATTGAAAAAGCCGAGGCGCCGGTGGACCATCCCCGGTTTCGCGTGCTTAACGATCTGAGCGGTCTGAAGAGCCTGCTCGCCGAGGTTTAAATCTCAAGCTCTCCAAGCAGCGCGGCATAAGATGCCCCATGCATGTCCCGGTCTTCAATGGAGCCTTGCACCGCCGGGCGCGGCAGGCTGAACTTCACAACGCTCAAATCCTCGATATCGAAGCGTTTCAGCTGATTGGTCGTCAATGCAAATGCCTCGGCAACTTGTGCGGTATGCAAGCGGGATTTGACCATCCGATAGGCCTCGGGCGAGCCGCAGAAAATATCGACGGTCAGCCAGAATGGCCCGGCATTCTTCGAGCGGATTTTTAAGACTTCGTCGCGCAGTTTAGCCAAGGTCAATCACCTCAAGACGGAACGCCTCCATCGGGTCATCAAGCGCCATGACATGGTTCAACGCGAATTCGTAGATCTGACCGCGCGGCATCTCGGCGGGCGAGAAGAGGAATGCAAAGGTCGGTTGCTCCTCCCCCTGCGTGAGCGGGTGGTGCAACAGATAAGGGTTCAGCAATTTGCCGATCTCATTGGACAACGCTTCGGTTTTCGCCGTGACAATACCAAGCGCGCCGATCTCGTGCGGGTTCGGCACGGCGGTTTCCAGCGGGCCGAAACTTGCCGTGTGGCCGATCAGCCGGATTTCGATGCGAAATTCGTCATCGCTCAGCCCCAACCGATCCCGCGCCTTGGCAGAGCACTTGGCGATGATGTCATTGGCCCAAAGTTGGGCGTTTTCCACATAGTTCGGGTCTCGCAACAGCGCCATGAGCACAGTCTGAAACCCTGCAGGGCGCGCGCCCTCGAGTTTCACGGTATAACGCTCGGACGGCACCCATTCGGAGCCCGTGACCCGCACGCTGGTCTCGTCGAGGGCCTCATATTTGGCGCCTGTCACATCGAGATGCCCGCCCGGTTCATAAAGGATGAACGGATCGGAATTCTCATAAAGCATATGGGCCGAGACGGTGTGAGGGCTCGCTTGCGCACCATCCGCAAGTGGCGTGACGGTAAACCCTTCGGCATCGAACTCGATCAGGATCACGCCGGATTGCGGGTTGGTCGCACATAGCGCACCACATTCCCCGATCTTCGCGCCATGCCAGGCGCCACCGGAATGGCAGCCCCGCTGCAAAGGCAGGGCGGAGATGATCGCCGTATCCGTCGCCCGCCCCGCAATGACAATATCCGCCCCGGTGTCGAGCGCCGCCTGCACCTGCTCCGCCCCGGCGAGAGCCACGACATTTGTGCAGGCCCGGATATCATCGGGCATCACATCCGGCGCGTTTGGCAGCGCCTCGATGCGACCGTTTCCATAGATTTTTGCAATCTTCTCAGGGTCTTGCCCGCTGCGCAGCACCGCAACCTTGACGGGGCTGCCCTGCTCTTTCGCAATCTCCCGGGTGATGTCGAGCATCCAGTCCACGGCACTGTCCGCGCCACATGTCCCAGCCGTGCCAATCAGCAGCGGGCAGTCGGCCTCGGCCCGCGCCTCCATCAGTCCGGCCCATTCGATCTTGGTCGAGGAGCGCGCATATTTCGACACACCGCGACCAAGATAATGCGGCCCGCTATCGGTCGATCCCCCGTCAATCGCAATGATATCCGGCTTGGCGGCAATCCCGCGCGCCAAGGCCTCCTTGTCGTAATTGAGGCCAAGCGCCCCGGACGGGACCAGCACCTTAACCATCAGTCAGTGATCGCTTGTGGTTTCTTCAGGACGCCGCGCAGGAACATCGGTGCGATGAAGCCGGCAATGGCAAAGGCCCAAAGCCCCACCGCAATCGGGCTGGAGAAGAGATACATCGGGTCTCCGTCGGACAGCGTCATGGCGCGGCGCAATGCGTCCTCCATATTGCCACCGAGAAGGATGCCGAGGATCACCGGCACCGTTGGCACGTCAAGCTTGCGCAGGAAGTAGCCGAGCACGCCGAAGCCCACCATGAGAAGCAGGTCGAAATAGCTGCCGGTCAGGGAATAGATGCCAACGAAGGAGACCATCGTGACCCCGGGCAGCAAGACCCAGGCAGGCACGGTCAGCACCCGTACGAAGATTTTCACCATCGGCACGTTCATCAACAAGAGCACCACATTGGCAATCAGCAGAGAGGCGATGAGGCCCCAGACCACATCTGCATTGTCAGTGAAAAGCGTCGGTCCGGGCGTGATGTTCAGCGTCATCAGAAGCGCCAGCAGCACCGCCGTGGTGCCCGAACCCGGCACGCCGAGCGTCAGCATCGGCACAAGCGCCCCGCCGGCAGCGGAGTTGTTCCCGGCCTCAGGTGCGGCCACGCCTTTAGGCACGCCGGTGCCGAACCCGCCCTTGTCTCCGGCGATGGATTTCTCCGACATATAGGCCAGGAACGAGCCGAGCGACGCCCCCGCGCCGGGCAAAACGCCCGCGATGAAACCCACGCCCGAGGCGCGCAGCATCGTCCATTTTGTCGAGAAGATATCCTTCCACGGCACCCGGACCTTCTCAAGCTTCACGCCGAGCGAGGAGCCTTTGCCATGGCTCTCGATGAAGAAGAAAATCTCCGCGATGGCGAAGAGACCGACAATGGCGACGAGGAAATCGACCCCGTCATAAAGGTGCAGGTTGCCGCCCGTCAGACGCGGCAGGCCGGAGGAGGAATCCACGCCGACCATGGCAATGCCAAGCCCAATACAAGCCGCAAGCGCCGCTTTGGCCTGGTTGTTGGACGCCATGCCGCCTAGCGTACAGAACGCCAGCATATAAAGCGCAAAATATTCGGCAGGCCCGAAGTAGAACGCCACACGCGCCAGCGTCGGCGCCAGCAGCATCAACCCCACAGTGGCCAGAAACGCACCCACGAAAGAGGCTACACCGGACAGCACCAAGGCGTCGCCCGCACGGCCCTGTTTGGCCATCGGATAGCCGTCGAGCGTCGTCATCAGCGCCGGTTCATCGCCCGGGATGTTGAGCAAGATCGACGATATTCGCCCGCCATACATGGCTCCGTAATAGACGGCGGTCATCAGCACCAAGGCGGAGGTCGCATCGAGACCAAGCGTGAAGGTGATCGGGATCAGGATCGCCACACCGTTCGAGGGCCCAAGCCCCGGCAGCGCGCCGATGATCGTGCCTAAGAAACAGCCGCAGACGGCTAAAAACAGCGTGTAAGGCGAAAGGGCGACGGAGAAACCGAGCGCGAGGTTGGAGAGGATTTCCATCTCAATGGCCTCCGACGAAGGGGATCAGGATCGCGAAGGCGTCCCACAGCTTCTGCGCTGTCGGGATGCGATAGGCGACAATATTGCCAAGGCCCAAGGCGAACTTGAAGAGAACGAACAGACCCAAGGACAGGCCGATACCTGACAAGGTTGCCGGGATCGCACGCGGTGAGATTTGGTAACTCAAAACACCAGCAGCAATCGCTGTCGGCAGGATGAACCCAAGCGGCGTCAGCATCACGGCATAGACCGCCAGAACCAGCACAGCGAGCGCCATGTTGATCCAGGTGCCCGCGACGGGCCATTCGGGATCGGGGTCGGGCTTGAACACGATTGTCAGCGCACAGATCGCCGCCACGCCACCGATCAGAAAGGGAAAGAGCTTCGGCAAAAACTCTCCGGAGAACAAGTTCGTCTGAATCTGAGAGGCGGCCGCGAGATACGCGACCGCCGTGATCAGAGCAATCAGACCGAAAATTCGGTCTGCGGCCATTACTGGATGACCCCAAGCTCTTTGGACATTGTGGCGATATCAGCCACCAGACCGTCAACATAGGACTGGAAGTCACCGCCAACCTTGGTGAACGGCGCCAGACCATTGTCGGCCATGGCTTTCGCCCAGTCGGGGCTGTCGGCCACCTGTTGCAGCTTGTCGGCCCATTCGTTGAACTTCTCGTCCGAGATGCCCTTCGGCACATAGAGACCACGCCAGTTCACAGCGACCACATCGAAGCCCTGCTCCTTGGCGGTCGGGATGTCGTCAAAGCCCGGCACCCGCTCTTCGGTCATCACCGCGATGACCCGAATGTCGCCATTTGCCAGGAACGAAACCACTTCGGACATGTCACCAGTCATCGCTTGCGTGAAGCCACCGACGGTCTGAGTGATCGCATCCGCGCCCCCATCAACACCGATATATTTCACTGACGTGATGTCCGTGAAGCCAGCCTTTTGCAGCACCATCAGCGGTTTCATGTGGTCGAACCCACCCACGGCAGAGCCGCCAGCGAAGGCGACCGAGCTTGGATCGGCTTTGATCGCATCGACCAGATCGTTCAGCGACTGATACGGGCTGTCGGCCGCTACAGCGATGATGCCGGGATCAGCACCGATAGCTCCAACGAAGCGCACTTCATCCGCAGTGCGACCCGCATAAGCGTTCTGCGCCAGACGCGTGGTCGTCGCGGACGATGCGGCGATGATCAGATCGGCATCGTCGCTGCGCTCGTTCACCACAGTGTTGAAGGCCAGACCGCCACCGGCGCCCGGCATATTGGTGACCTGCACCGGCTTATCGACAACGCCGATGTCATACATGATCTTGCCGATCTGACGGCAGGTGAAGTCCCAGCCACCACCAGGGTTGGCCGGTGCAATGCACTCAGCGGCAGAGACAGCGCCGCCCGAGACGGCAAGTACGGCACTCGTTGCGAGCGCCTTGAAAAGACGTTTGGTCATAAGTTCCTCCCTTTGACATCAGCGATTTCAGCACCGATGGTTAAAAGAACATGGCAAACCTGACACCAACCTGTCACGCCAAAAGAAAGAGTGCCTCTCATGCGGTTCCTGCTGATTGAGGATAATGCCAAACTGGCCGGCGCAGTGATGGAGCGTCTGCAACTCGACGGTCACGCGGTGGACCATGCCGCTGATCTCGATGGGGCCAAGGCCTATATCTCCGCCGCCGATTACGACTTGATTTTATTAGATATTATGCTGCCCGACGGCGACGGGCGCGAATTTCTGCAAGACCAGCGAAAGGCGGAAAAACGCACGCCTGTCATCGTGCTGACGGCGCGGTCAGCGGTCTCGGATCGGGTCAGTCTCCTTGATCTCGGCGCCGACGATTACATCACCAAACCCTTCGATTTTTCCGAGCTGGAAGCACGTTGCAGGGCCGTTTTGCGGCGTCAGGGCGGGGTCGCGGCGAACCGCAAAACCTATTCCGGCGTGACCCTTGATTCGACCGCCGGAGAGCTGGCTTTTGCCGGGTCGAGCCACAGTCTGCGAAACCGCGAGCTGCGCCTTTTGGAGGTGTTTTTCAACGCGCCGGGTCGGGTGTTTTCCAAATCGCACCTGATGGACCGGATGTTTGCCTTTTCCGATGAGGCGTCTGAAAACGCCATCGAGGTCTATGTCGCGCGTTGCCGCAAACGGCTCGATGGGTCCGGAGCCAAGATCGAAACCGTACGAGGTCTCGGCTACCGAATGGTCGAAGCGTGACCGCGGGCACATCGATCCGGCAACGTCTGTTCTTCCAGTTGGCGGGGATTGCCGCGCTTCTGTCGGTCGCATTTTTCCTTGTGGTTCAGGTGGTTGCGGAACGCGCCGCTGAGGGCACTCAAGACGATATCCTCTCCGCCTCCGCCATCGCCATCGCAGACAGCCTGCGCAGCGAAGAGTCAGGCGTGACGCTGGAACTGCCCTACTCTGCCCTCTCGATGCTCAGCACGATCAACGAGGACCGCGTCTTTTATCGGGTCGTAGCCGCTGGCGAGACTTTGACCGGCTACGAAGACCTGCCCCTACCCGACGAAACGCCCCAGCTCGGATTACCGACCTTCGAAACCCTGAGTTATCGCGGCGACGAGGTACGCTCGGTTTCCGTTGTCCGCGCTGTTGGTCCCGCGACAAATTTGCAAAATGTCGTCGTGACGGTCGCACAGACGCGGCTTGGATTGGAGGCGATCTCACGTCGCATCACGGCCACGGCGACTGGCGTGGGTGCAGGATTTTTCCTTGTCGCAACGGCACTTAGCCTTTGGGCCGCAAACCTCGCGCTCAGGCCCATCGACCGGATGACTGGCGCTGTCACGCGACGTGGGCCGAAAGACCTGCGCCCGGTTCTCGCGGAAACACCAACCGAGCTTGCGCCCTTGCTCGAAGCAATCAACTCCTTCATGGGACGGCTGCGCGCGAGCCTCACCCGGACAGAAGACTTCATCGCCGAGGCTGCGCATCGGGTGCGCACACCGCTCGCCACTGTGCGCGCGCAAGCCGAAGTCACGCATAGAAAGCTGCAAAAACCTGAGCACAAGCAGGCGATCCGCGAGATGATCCGGGCAATCGACGAAAGCTCCCGCTCCGCCGAGCAGATGCTCGACCATGCGATGGTGACCTTTCGCGCGGACAGTCTGGCGGTGGAGCAGTTGAACCTTTCAGCCCTCGTCGAGGAGACCTGCGAGCGGCTGAAACCCACGGCTGACATCCGCGACATCGCAATTCGCACCAAGGCCCCGGACGAGCCGCTGATGTTCGAAGGCGATAGCATCCTGTTGCAGGCGGCTCTTCAAAATATCATCGACAACGCGATCAAATATTCCCCCGAAGACAGTGAGATTACCGTGCGGGTCGATGCCGGTGCGGACCTGCGGCTGACCGTCTCCGATCAGGGGCGCGGTTTTGGCGCGGGCGATCACAGCAAGCTCACGACGCGCTTTGAACGGGGTGGAAATGTCGGCAATATCGTGGGATCCGGGCTTGGCCTGACCATCGCCGACGAGGTCGCGCGGGTACATGGCGGCACGCTTGAGATCGGCAACAACCCGGAAGGAGTGGGCGCATGCGTTTCCCTTGTCTTGCCGCGTCTCTGATCGCGTTCCTGTCGCTGTCGGTCGCCAGCGCTGCCTTCGAGATCGAGGATCAGCGCCTCTACACCGCTGATCCCGAGCGCAGCGTGTTGAAGATCATTTCGACCGCGGACCTGGATGTGTTCGATCCGATCCTGATCGCGTTTCAGGCGGAAAATCCCGGGCTTTCGATTGACTATACCGTGACGGGGACGTCGGACCTTATGAAGGCGATCTACGTTGATGGGGCGCAGTTCGATCTGGCGATTTCTTCGGCGATGGATCTGCAAACAAAACTGGCAAATGATGGATTTTTGAGCAGCTATGCTTCCCCCGTGGCCGCCGACCTGCCCGACTGGGCCATCTGGCGCGATCAGGTCTTTGCCTTCACCCAAGAACCCGCTGTGTTGCTGGTCTCCGAGGCGTTTTTTGGCGACGACCCGGCGCCCACCAACCGCGACGAGTTGATCGCTCTCCTGCGCGAAAGCCCGGAGCGGTTTCAGGGGCGCATCGGGACCTATGACGTGCGGCGCTCTGGATTTGGCTATCTCGTGGCCACGCAGGACAGCCGCAACAGCGAAGCCTTCTGGCGGCTGATGGAAGTGATGGGACGGCTCGATGCAAAGCTCTATTGCTGCTCGGGCGAGATGATCCGCGATGTTGCTGAGGGCCGTCTGGCGCTCGCGTATAATGTGCTTGGCAGCTATGCGGCATCTCAAAAGACGACGACGGACGGGTTTCGCATCATCGAGATGACCGATTTCGTGAACGTCATGCTGCGCACGGTGGTGATCCCGCAAGGGTCTGAAAATGTCGAGGCGGCTCAAGCCATGGTGGATTTTCTGCTGCAACTCAATGAACGACCCGATCTGGTCGCCGCCTCAGGCCTGCCCGCCATCGACGCGAGCAAATTTCAGGCCAATGCCTCGCTGCGTCCGATACGGTTCGGGCCGGGATTGCTGGTGTTTCTCGATCAATTGAAGCGACGGAATTTCCTGCGCAACTGGGAAAATTCCCTTGTGCAGGAATGAGTTAAAGCGCCTTGCGGGCTTTCAAAGCGGCTGAGATTGTGCCGTCATCGAGGTAGTCTAACTCACCGCCAATGGGCACGCCCTGCGCCAGGGAGGTCACGGCGATCTGCCGCGTCTCCAACTCCCCGGCGATGTAATGCGCTGTGGTCTGTCCGTCGATTGTGGCATTCAGCGCGAGGATGACTTCGGTGACGTTCTCGCTCGCGACACGGTCCAGGAGTTTGGGAATCCGCAACTCCTCCGGCCCTACGGCATCAAGTGCCGACAGGGTACCACCAAGCACGTGGTAACGGCCCTTGAAGACGTCAGAACGCTCCATTGCCCAGAGGTCCGCGACGTCTTCAACGACACAAATTTCACCCGTCGCGCGCTTCTCGCTCACACAAATCTCGCAGAGGTCCGAGGTGCCGATATTCCCGCAATTCAGGCATTCGCGGGCGGTCTCCGCCACAGTTTGCAGGGCCTCCGCCAAGGGGGCCATCAAAAGCCCGCGCTTTTTGATCAGATGCAGCACGGCCCGCCGCGCCGAACGCGGGCCCAGTCCCGGCAGACGCGCCATCAGTGCGATCAACGCATCAATATCTTTGGGGACGTCGGGCACCTAGAAGGGCAGTTTCATTCCCGCGGGCAGTCCGAGCCCCTCGGTCATTTTCTGCATTTCTTCCTGCGATTTGTCCTGCGCCTTGGCTTGCGCGTCCTTGATGGCGGCGAGGATCAGGTCTTCAACGACTTCCTTCTCATCGGGATCGAAGATCGATGGATCGATATCGAGCGCCGTCAATTCGCCCTTCGCAGTGGCCGTCGCTTTCACCAGCCCAGCGCCACTTTCGCCGGTCACCGTGATATTGCCCAGATTGTCCTGCATCTCGGCCATCTGCTGCTGCATTTCCTGGGCTTTTTTCATCATCCCGGCCATATCGCCGAGCCCGCCTAGTCCTTTAAGCATGCCTGTCTCCGTTTTGTGTCAGAGCCGCGTCTCGCGCGGCATCGTGTAGAGGATCGTCCCAACACATATTGCAGCGACGAGAGCGATGAACAAGGTGGGGGATCCGATACACCCTTCGGCCTGGGCCAGGTCGCGCACGCCGGTCGGATCAAGCATCGTGACCATCGTGACGAGTCCTGTCCACAGCACCACAACCACGAGCGCGCCCCATTGGCTGCGAAATCGCAGGGCCGCGAGGGTCGAGATCACCAGCACGATCCCCATCGGTGAGGCAAAAAGCGCGATCGCCTCACCAGCGGCACTCACCGGGTCACCGTCCCAGCCGGGTCGCGTGTCAGCGCAGACCTCAGCCATCCTCAAACGGGTCCCATTCGTCCTCGACCTCGGGCAACGCCTCGACGGCGGCCTCTTGAAGCAGTTCTTCCGGCGTTTTGATGTCCACGATCCGTGCTTCGGGGAAGGCTTGCAGCACCGCCTGCATCATCGGATGCGCCTTGGCCTCCTCTTTCAACGCCTCTTCTTCCGCGTCCCGTTCCGAGGCGATTGTCGGCGCACCACCGTCATTGACGACCGTGACGGCCCACCGATTGCCGGTCCATTGCGACAGCCGCGCGCCAAGACGCTGTGCCAGATCGCGCGGCGCGGCTTCGGTTGGGACAAACTCGATGCGCCCCGGTGCGTAAGAGGCGAGTTGCACGCAAGTTTCCACCTCGACGAGCAGCTTCACATCGCGATTGGCGCGGATCAGATCGACGACTTTCGCGAATGTTGGAAATCGCGCGAGGGCCTCTTCCGGCGCTTCCGCGACGGCGAGGGCTGTGACACCGCCTGAGCCTTGTGTGGTGGTCTGCGTGGCGCGAGCCGTCGTCAGCCCTGATGGGCTGCCTCCGCTTGGCGCGGGTGTCGCGGCAGGCGACGGTGATGGCGCGTCCTGCAGCTTGCGCACAAGATCTTCGGGGCTCGGCAGGTCGGCCACATGGGTGAGCCGGATCACCGCCATCTCTGCCGCCATCATTGCGTTGGGCGCATGTGCGACTTCCTCAAGCGCGGCCAAAAGCATCTGCCACATCCGCGTCATCGCCCGCATTGGTAGCGCATCGGCCATCGTGCGTCCGCGGGAGCGCTCATCGGGACCAACGGTCGGGTCCTCGGCCGCTTCCGGTGTGATCTTGATGACCGACACCCAATGAGTGATCTCCGCCAGATCGCGCAGCACCGCCATCGGGTCGGCCCCATCGGCATATTGCGCGGAAAGCTCCTGCAGGGCTCCGGCAGCATCGCCCTTCATGATGAGATCGAAGAGATCAAGCACGCGGCCCCGATCTGCGAGTCCCAACATCGCGCGGACTTGGCTCGCAGTGGTTTCGCCGGCGCCGTGAGAGATCGCCTGATCCATCAGGCTCATCGCGTCACGCACCGAACCCTCGGCAGCGCGGGTGATCAGCGCCAAGGCATCCTCGGCGATCTCGGCCTTTTCCTTCTCCGCGATCGACGACAGATGCCCGATCATCACCTCCGGCTCAATCCGTCGCAGATCAAACCGCTGACAGCGCGACAGCACCGTCACCGGAACCTTGCGTATCTCCGTGGTCGCAAAGATGAATTTCACGTGCTCGGGCGGCTCCTCCAGCGTCTTCAACAGCGCGTTGAAGGCGGAGGTCGAGAGCATATGCACCTCGTCGATAATGTAGATCTTGTAGCGAGCGGAGGCGGCGCGGTAGGCGACCGAGTCAATGATTTCGCGGATGTCATTCACACCGGTGCGCGAGGCGGCGTCCATCTCCAGCACGTCCACATGGCGGCCCTCGGCGATCGCAACGCAATGCTCACAAACCCCGCAAGGCTCGGTCGTTGGCTGGCCATTCCCATCCTCGCCAATGCAATTCATCCCCTTCGCGATGATCCGGGCGGTCGTCGTTTTGCCGGTCCCGCGAATACCGGTCATGATGAAGGCCTGCGCGATCCGCCCCGCCTCGAACGCATTCTTCAGCGTGCGCACCATGGCGTCCTGACCGATCAGATCGGCAAAAGTGGCCGGGCGGTATTTGCGCGCCAGAACCTGGTAACCGCCGCTGTTTTCCGTGTCGGAAGTCTCTGCCATATCGCCTTCGTGGATTCGTCCGCCCGGGGCGAGACTAGAGCATCGCTGGGATGGTCACAAACCCTCAGAGAGGAGTTTCGGCAGGCGGCGCAGCTCATCTGAGTTTTGCCTTGCGCGGGCGAGGTCCCAGCCACCTTGCAGCACAACAAAAAGATGTGTGGCGCGTTCCTTGGCGTCGTTCTCCGACAGGCCCAAACGGGTCGCATGGGCCGTGACGCGCTCAATCCAGCTGTCGAAAATATGTTCGGAGGTCTCGCGGAACATCGGGTTATAGGCGCCGTTCAGCAGGATGCCGGAGACCGGACAGCCGTTCCATTTGCCCATCAGATCAAAGAGTTTCGCGCATTTGAAGAACAGCGTCGTCATGCCGTCCTTGTAAGTCTTGGCGGGCAAAAACGCATCGTCAATGATCCGCAGCATCTCGCGCGAGGCAAATTGCGCGGCGGCCAACGCGAGGTCCGATTTGCCTTGTCGGAAGTGGTGATAGAGCGAGCCTTTCGGCACGCGGGCAGATTTCAGGATGTCGGAGAGGCCGACGCCATCATAGCCGCGCTCCTGAAACAGCTTCGCCGCCGTCCAGGCCAATTTGTCTTTTGTCGAACCATTCATGAAATACCTTTTGACATCTCTAGACCGATTGGTCTAGTCCTGTCGTTAGACCAATCGGTCTAGTTGGAGTTCGCCATGACCTATGCCTTCGAAATCGTCAGTTCCAGTCCGGTGACGAAAGACGTCTCTTTCCGCTCCGGTGAACATCGCCTGAATGGCAAACTGTTCCACCCGGGCAAAAGCCCGAAAGCCGCTGTGGTGATCAATGCTGCAACCGGCGTACGTGCGAATTACTATGAGAGCTTCGCGCGCTGGCTGGCGGAAGAGAAAGGCCTTGCTTGCCTCACCTATGACTATCGCGATTTCGGCGCGTCGGCGGGGCGACCCGTCAAGATGTCCAACGCAACCATGGCAGATTGGGGCGTGCGCGACGCCGAGGCAGCGCGCGCGTTTTTGATGTCTTCCCTGCCCGGCAAGCCGGTCTGGGTGATCGGGCATTCGCTCGGCGCGCTTTGCATCGCCTCGCAACGCAACCTCGGCAAGATCGACCGCTTGATCGCTGTGGCCTCTGGGCCCGTTCACGTCTCTGAACATCCCTGGCCCTATCAAGCGCTCGCGCGGTGGTTCTGGTACGGCATCGGGCCCCTGGCAACGCGATTGATGGGTTATCTGCCGGGCCGCAAGCTTGGATTTGGCCCGGACCTGCCTGCTGGTGTGTTCTGGCAATGGCGCCGCTGGTGCACGGCGCGCGGGTTCAACAGCGACGATCTGGGCCGCGACGTGCCGTTCCCGGATTGGTCGGGCTTTGGCGGGGATGCAAAATATGTGGCGATCTCCGATGACGCGACCGTGCCGCCCTCCGCCGTATGGCGGGCGATGCAGTTTCACCGCGAGGCCTGGACGCGTCAGTTGGTGCTTGATCCATACGACTATGGGTTGAAAGCCATCGGGCATATTGGGGTGTTTCACGCGGACAGTAAAGCGTGTTGGGATGATCTGATCGCTTGAGGGGGGCTGTTGGCTTCTCGGCATGATTTCCTAAGAAATCAGCCTGTCAGCTTTCGTTACAATCGCTTCGCGCTTGAACGGAAGTGAGAGGTTGGACAGCGACCCAAGTGGGGCTCGTTGTGGCTGCTTCCTTCCGGACCTGACCAGGTTGGCGAGGC
>JANQRE010000017.1 GCA_028284705.1 Paracoccaceae bacterium
ATCACGAGATGCGTGCCGCCTTAGCTCAGTTGGTTAGAGCGCCTGATTGTGGATCAGGAGGTCCCTGGTTCGAGACCAGGAGGTGGTACCACCCCTCTCTTCATTCGACCTGAATTTCCTGACGCAGATCGCCGTCCCGGCCGTCGAAAATCAGGATGCGGTTGTCGTCGGTGACCACGGCGAACCAGCCCTGACCTTGGGTATAGGCGGTTGCGGTGACGCCGTCGGGCAATGTCACCTGATCGGGCAATGTGATCGACGGTGTCTGAAGGCGGATGACAATCAGGCCGATCAGCACTATGAGGCCGATGATCATTGTGGCGGTGAGCACGGTTACCAGCCGCCGCAGGAACCGAATATTGGCGGGCTCTTCCGCCTGATTATGTAGGTCTGTGTCCATGGACAGCACCTCTGAGATCATCCGGGTCGAGATCGGAGAGGACCCGCCTGCGCGCCTTGATAAGGCATTGGCGCTTTTTGCGCCAGACGAGGCAGGTCTGTCGCGGTCGCGGTTGGTGAAGCTGATCGAAACCGGGGCGGTGTCGCTGGAGGGCGCGGTGGTCATGGCGTTGAAAACCAAGGCAGCGCCGGGGCAGGTCTGGACGGTGAAGATCGGACCGGCGGAGGCGTATGACACCGTGGCGGAGGATATTCCGCTGGAGGTGGTCTATGAGGATGCCTCGCTAATCGTGGTGAACAAACCGGCGGGAATGGTGGTGCATCCGGCACCAGGCTCGCCATCTGGCACATTGGTGAATGCGCTGTTGCATCATTGCGCGGACACACTGTCGGGGATTGGCGGCGAAAAGCGGCCCGGGATCGTACATCGCATCGACAAGGAGACTTCAGGGCTGCTGGTGGTGGCGAAGAACGATGCGGCCCATGCGGGGCTGGCCAAGCAGTTCGAGAAACACTCCGTGCATCGCCGCTATCTGGCGCTGGTTTATGGCACGCCGGATGCGGCTGATCCGCGGCTTGTGGGGATGCCAGGTGTGGGGTTTGAAGGATCGAACATTCTTCGGATTACGGCTGCGTTGGCCCGCCACAAGACGGACCGACAGCGGCAGGCGGTGGTGACATCCGGCGGACGGCACGCGGTGACCCGCGCCCGGGTGCTGGAGCGGTTTGGCAAGGGGGACGTGATCTCGCTGCTGGAATGCTGGCTGGAAACCGGGCGCACGCATCAGATTCGCGTGCATATGGCCCATGTGGGACATGGGCTGATCGGCGATCCGGTCTATGGGCGGGCGCGAAAACTGCCGAAAGACGCGGTTTCCGAGCGCGCAAGAGAGGCGATTTCAGACTTCTCCAGACAGGCCCTGCATGCGGCGGAACTGGGATTTCAGCACCCGGAAACCGGCGAAATGTTGAAGTTTAGCGTGAACTACCCACAAGATATGGTTGATTTGATTGAGAAATTGCGAAAGTGAAATCTCTCGTGACGTTTATGTGAATAATCGTAACATAGCCTTTAATGGTCTGTGAGCCGCACTTATCTCTACAGTAATCTTAAGATGCACAGATCTTGTGCGCGCGAGAGAAGTTGAAAAATAAACGCTTTGTTCATTAATGCACATGAACAAAAGCAAAAGCTCTCAAGGGGGGCATACACATGTCCAATTATGCAAATCTTCCCGCCCCGAGCCCAGAGCAGGGTTTGAACCGGTATCTGCAGGAAATCCGCAAATTTCCGATGTTGGAGCCGGAAGAGGAATACATGCTGGCCAAGCGCTGGGTCGAAGAGCAGGACACTGACGCGGCCCATCAGATGGTGACCTCGCATCTGAGGCTCGCCGCCAAGATCGCCATGGGCTATCGCGGCTACGGTCTGCCACAGGCCGAAGTGATTTCCGAGGCCAATGTCGGCCTGATGCAGGCCGTGAAGAAGTTTGACCCCGAGAAGGGCTTCCGTCTGGCGACCTATGCGATGTGGTGGATCCGCGCCTCGATCCAGGAATACGTCCTGCGGTCCTGGTCGATGGTGAAACTCGGCACGACCTCCGCCCAGAAGAAACTGTTCTTCAACCTGCGCAAGGCGAAGAACCGCATTGGCGCGATGGAAGATGGTGATCTGCGGCCTGAACATGTGGAGCGCATTGCCAATGACCTGAACGTCACCGAAGAAGAGGTGATCTCGATGAACCGCCGGATGTCCGGCGGCGATGCCTCGCTGAACGCGGTGATCTCGGCGGATGGCGAAGGTGCCACGCAATGGCAGGATTGGCTCGAGGACGAAGATGCCGACCAGGCCGGCGATTATGAAGAGAAGGACGAGCTGGAAAGCCGTCGCGAACTTCTGGCCGAAGCCATGGATGTGCTGAATGACCGCGAGAAGGACATTCTGGTGCAGCGGCGCCTGTCGGAAGAGAATGTGACGCTGGAAGACCTCTCCGGTCAGTATGATGTCAGCCGCGAGCGCATCCGCCAAATCGAAGTGCGCGCGTTTGAAAAGCTGCAGAAGCGCATGCGCGATCTGGCCCGTGAGAAGGGCATGTTGCCCGCCGCTTGATCGCTTCTGTGATATTTCAGAAGGCCCGCTGTTCTGGCGGGCCTTTTCGCGTGGTCAGCTACCGAATGGACGTGCCACCCTTCGATCCGTGGGGTGATATTCTGATGCGGCCCGGCAAACGCGCCGGATGCCGGAACTACTCAGCTTCGTCCATGGTTGACGCATTAAGCTGCGCATAGTTCTCAGGCCCAACACGGTCATGCAAATCAAGCTGCGTTTCGAGGAAATCGATGTGACCTTCCTCATCGGTCAGCAGATCATGGAACAGTTGCTTTGAAACATGGTCGCCGATCTCGTGGCAGTATTCTCGCGCCTCTTTATACAAAGCTCGCGCCTCCTGCTCTGCGGCCAAGTCGCACTCCAAGGTCTCCTTCGGCGTCTGACCGATCCGCAGGGGATCGAGCTTTTGCAGGTTTGGGTGCCCTTCGAGAAAGATGATCCGCTCCATGATCTTGTCCGCGTGGTTCATCTCTTCGATGCTTTCCTCGCGGCTTTTCTTGGCCATGTGACCGAGGCCCCAGTCTTCCTGAAGCTTGTAGTGCAGCCAATATTGGCTCATTGCGGTCAGCTCGCTGCGGAGCGCCCGGTTGAGATAGTCGATGACTTTGCTGTCGCCTTGCATGTTTTTGGTTCCTGTGTGGCTCCGCGACTGTCGCGGAGGTGCATGGGTTTGAGTTGCGGGACTTCCAGGTTCGGGTTTTGGCGCATGGTTCCGAGGAACAGAGAGACGCAGCCGCCACAATCTGCGGCTTTGCCCAGTGCGCGGTAGACTTTGCCTGGGGTGATCAAGGTTTCAGGGTCCGCCGCCCGCATCCAGTCGATGGCAGAGTGAAGTTCCGCATCGGAAATGTTGCGGCAATGACAGACAATCATACTGGCGCCCCCTGGTCTTGCCGGAACAGGACGTCAGCATTTTCGAAGCTGTCGGAGCCTTCAGCTTCGATCAACCTGTTCGAAAACTGCTGGAACAGCGCGGCTCCGCTTGTCACCCGGCCAGGTTCGATCAGGTCGCAGGGAGGCGCGCCGCCGCGATGATAAACCTCTGCAGTCATTTCGTGAGTATCAGCTTGCCGGCGCGGGTGATGCGCAGGGTGTAGAGCTGGTCTTACAGTTTGATCCGGGCGAGGTCGCCGCCCTTTGTGAGATCCGTCGCCTCGTAAATCGGCAGATTGTCCTTGGGGCGTTCGGTGGCTTCGCGGGCGACATTTACCACCATAATCCGCCCCATTCGCTGCGTTCAGCCTTGTCGATCAGCCATTCGATGTTGAAGAGCTGCGGCAGACCGAGAGACAAGGCCGCAAAAAGCGTTTCGTTCAGGTCGTGCCGGCGCAGGGCCATATTGTCATTTGCTATCTGCATTGTCCCACTCCCTTCGGGATGTCGGGTGACTGGCTTGCCGGCGACTCAGTTTGGCTGGCTCTGACGAAAAGTTGAGTGAAACAGTCGGAAAATGCAACAAGATAATTGACTAATTTTGTCAGATAATGTCCTTTGACGTTCGAAATCGCCGATTCTTGCCACCCTTATCCGCGGAAGAACTCCAATTTCAGACGACACCCAGCAACGTTTCGCAACGGGTGCTAGGTCGGCCGGCTCAGCACCACCGGGCGCAGCTCTTTCGGGATGGTTGAGGAGAGCTTTGACACCAAATCACGTGCGGCGCGCGCCAGCGACGGATCAGCCTCGGACGCCGCCCAAGCGGTACTAAGGGCCGCGGCCTCCAGTTAATCGGCTGTCAGCATCACAATCGATGCAGCCCCGGAAGCGGTTTGGGCTGTCCTCGGCGGATACATGCATATCAACGAATTTGCGCCGCAGATCACATCTGTTGATGCCCTGACAGACGGTGATGAAGATGGGCAAGATCATCGACGCAAATCTGCAAGGTCTGTCGGACAAGGTGCGCGCCGGGTGAACCAGTCGTAACGCAGACAATGAAGTGAAAGAAGTCCAGTCGCCCGGCCTATTCCGCCGAACCCACCGTTTTGCGCTTCAGCCAGCGCCCGAGATAGCGCACGGGCCAGCGCAGGATCGAGACGCCGGCGGCGAGGCAAATGAGGCCGACCCAGGGACCGTATTCGTAGGTGACCCAGCCCAGAAGAGGCACGCCGATGGCGATCAGCGCATAGGCCCGACGCCAGTGATTGTCCCGGCTCGGGAGCATCGCCAGCAGATTTGCTGCGATCAGCCAAATAAAGGCCGCTATCAGCGACAGCCCAAACGTCATACCTTCCCTCTTCGTGATATTAAGGTAATCTTGCCTATTTCGCAGGCCGTTGAAAAGTCTGGCTTTCCTGACCTCATGACGTTAACTTTTCCGGCAGCGCATTGGCCCAGGCGCTGATTGTGCCCGCTCCCAGACAGACCACCATATCGCCCGGATGGGCTTGCTCTTTGACGAGGCGGACGAGGTCATCTTCACCCTCGACCGCGCGGGCATGGCGGTGGCCGTGACGCACGAGACCCGCGACCAGATCATCGCGGGAGGCACCCTCGATCGGGTCCTCGCCAGCGGCAAAAATTTCTGCGATCCCAACCACATCGGCATCGTTGAAACAGGCGCAGAACTCATCGAAAAGATCGTGCAATCGCGTGTAGCGATGCGGCTGGTGGATGGCGATGACGCGGCCCTCGGTCGCCTGACGAGCGGCTTTCAGGACGGCGGCGATCTCCACCGGGTGATGACCGTAATCGTCGATGATGGTGACACCATCCACTTCGCCCACCTTGGTGAAGCGGCGATTGACGCCGCCGAAACTCGCCAGCGCCTCGCGGATTTCGTCGCGCTTCATGCCGAGATGGCGGGCGACGGCCACCGCCGCCAATGCGTTAGAAACATTGTGGTCGCCGGGCATCGGCAGGGTGCAATCCTCGATCACCATCTCGTCGTTCTGAAGCGCGATATCGAAATGCGCGACGCCATTTTTGTAGGTGAGGTTCACCGCCCGCACATCGGCCTGCGCATTAAATCCAAACGTCACCACGCGACGGTCGGTGATCTTGCCCACCAGCGACTGAACCTCCGGATGATCGGTGCAGCAAACGGCGACCCCGTAGAAGGGAATGTTGGAGACGAAATCGAGGAAGCCTTGCCGCAACGTGTCGAAATCGCCCCAATGCTCCATGTGCTCGGGGTCGATATTGGTGACGATGCCGATGGTGGCAGGCAGGCGGTTGAAGGTGCCATCGCTTTCATCTGCCTCGACCACCATCCACTCGCCCTGCCCCACGCGCGCGTTGGAGCCATAGGCGTGAATGATGCCGCCATTGATCACCGTTGGGTCGATGCCACCCGCATCCAGCAGCGCCGCCACCATGGTCGTGGTGGTGGTTTTGCCGTGCGTGCCCGCGACAGCGATGTTGGATTTCAGCCGCATCAGTTCGGCCAGCATCTCGGCCCGGCGCACGACCGGCAGACCCATGGACCGCGCCGCATCCAGCTCCGCATTGCCCGGTTTGATCGCCGAGGAAATCACCACAACCTCGGCATTCTCCAGATTCTCCGCCTTCTGCCCCACGAAAATCTGCGCGCCGAGGTCTTTCAGCCGGTCGGTGATTTTCGAGGCTTTCAGGTCAGAGCCCTGCACCGTGTAGCCATGGTTCAACAGCACCTCGGCAATGCCGGACATGCCGATGCCGCCGATGCCGACAAAATGGATGGCGCCGATGTCGAGCGGGAGTTTGGTGGCTGCTGCGTTCATGCTTTTATCTCTGATAATCTTTCCACGAGGGAGACCAGCCGTTCCGTCGCGTCGGGGCGTGCGACACTGAACGCGGCCTCGGCCATCTTCTGAGCGGCTTGCGGGTTGGTGAGGATGGTTTCGATGTTTTCCGCCAGCGATTCTGGCGTGAGTTTGCTCTCCGGGATCAGGATGGCGGCGCCCGCATCCACGAGCCCGCGCGCATTGGCGGTTTGTTCATCCCGGATCGCGGCGGCGAGCGGCACGAGGATGGATGGACGTCCAATGACGGAGATGTCGGCGACCGACGACGCGCCCGAGCGGGAGATGACAAGCTGCGCTTCGGAGAACCGGCGCGGCACGTCCTGAAAGAACGGTTGGACCTCGGCAGCAATGCCGGCTTCGGCATAGACCGCTTTGGCCGCATCCGCATCTTCATCCCGGGCCTGATGGGCAACGCGCAGGTTGGATTTCAATGCATCGGGCAGTTGCGCGATCGCATTCGGCACAACCTGGCTGAGAATGCGGGCGCCCTGGCTGCCGCCGATCACCACGATGCTCATCGGGTAGTCGCCCGGCGGGATATAGGACGCGCCCGCCCGCTCCAGCACAGCTTTGCGTACCGGGTTGCCGGTGTGCTGGCCTTTGATGCCCTCGGGCAGTTTGGTCGGCCAGGTGCCGCAAGCGATCTCGTCCACACGGGTGGCGAAGGCCTCATTCACGCGCCCCAAGACGCCGTTTTGTTCATGCAGCATGCGCGGCAGGTTCATGATCCAGGCGGCCCCCAAGGCCGGGATCGAAGGGTAGCCGCCAAAGCCCACCACGATATCCGGACGGTCCCGGCGAAATCCGCGAAAGGCGGCGACAACACCGCCGAAGAGTTTCAACGGCACCAGAAGCTTCGCGAGCACCCCGCCGCGGGCGAAGGTGGCGGAGCGGACCTGCTCAATCTGGACGCTATGGGGAAAGCCGCCGGTATAGCGCGCACCGCGCGCATCGGTCGAAAGCTTCACTCGCCAGCCTTTGGTCAGCATCGCCTCCGCCAGCGCCTGTGCGGGGAACATATGCCCACCCGTGCCGCCGGCTGCTATGACGACCAGCTTTTCGGTCATGTCCGTCCACGTCGCACAAGGATGTCACGCATCTCGCCTTGCGGGCGCGTGCGGGTGAAGGCGAGGAGCATGCCAAGCGCGATGCCGCCCGCAATGAGCGATGAGCCTCCGTTGGAGACGAAAGGCAGCGTCATGCCCTTGGCGGGCAGAAGCCGCACCGCAACGCCCATATTGATGATCGCCTGCATGGCGAAAATCGCAATGAGACCGGTGCCCGCGAGACGGATGAACGGGTCACGCTCTTTCATCAGCCGGTGCAGAGTGCGCACGGTGAAAATCGCATAAAGCCCGATAATGGTGAGGACGAGCACGAGGCCATATTCCTCCGCCGCAACAGCGATGATGAAGTCGGTATGCGCGTCCGGCAGCGACCATTTCACCGTTCCCTCGCCCACGCCCACGCCGAAATAACCGCCCTCTCGGATCGCGTTGGTGGCATAACCAAGCTGCGTCGTGGGGTCGACCTCCGCGGACAGATAGCCGTCAATGCGCCGCGCGAAATGTTCGGAGAAGTTGTAAGCCGCAATGCCTGCCACGACGACGATCCCAGCCATGCAGACCAAAAGCACCAGCGGCGCGCCCGCCACGAAATAGACCACACCCCAGCCGAAGAGAAGCAGCGCGGCCTGACCGAAATCGGGCTGCATCGCCAGCATCGTGACCACGAAGACGGTCAGCATGAAGGAAAAGAGTTTGCCCGGGGGACCGTTGATCTCCTGACTTGCCGCCATCAGCCAGGCGGAGAAGACGATGAAGACGGGTTTGAGAAACTCGGATGGTTGCACAGACGCAAAACCCAAGGAATACCAACGAGTTGCGCCCTTCCCGAAATCGGTGCCGAGCCAGGGCAAAAGCGCGATGGCGATCAACGCAGCGAAACAGGCGACAGTGGCAGCGCGGCGGATAAAGTTGGTCGACATCATCGACACGATCACCATGGTCGAGAGCGCCATGCCGCCGAAAATCGCCTGTTTGGTGACGTAGTGGAACGGCGGCAACCCGTTCTTTGATGCAAGCGGCGGCGAGGCTGCCAGTCCCAACAACAGCCCGATGCCAAAGAGCGCGAACACGCAGGTCATCGACCACCGATCCACCGTCCGCCACCATTTGGGGAGGATCGGCTCGCCCGCGCGCGCCGTTACGGTGCCATACACCATCTCCGTCATGAGAGTACCGCCTTACTGCCTCGCTGCCCGCTTTTTTGCAGGTCTATCTGGGCAGAATAGCCTGAAAAATCTGGCGAATCTACCCTCAGTTTTGAATACTTGGCGCCCGGAATTGAGGCTTGGTTTCGGCCTGATCGCACTCTAGTTTCTGATGCGTGAAGGAGGCCTGACATGGCACATCAAACGACGCTCACCTGCCAATGCGGCGCGTTCGAAGCGCAGGTTGCAAAGGCTGATCCCAAGCATGGCAACCACCTGATCTGCTACTGCACCGATTGTCAGGCTTATTTGCACCATCTGGACAAGGCGGATTTATTGGATGAGAACGGCGGATCGCGGATTTTCCAGGTCATGCCGGACCAAATCACGGCGACCAAAGGCCTTGAGAATCTGGCCGTGCTACGCCTGAAGCCCAAGGGGATTTATCGGTGGTACACCACCTGCTGCCAGACCCCGATTGCCAACACGCTCGGTACGCCGAAATTCCCGTTCGCGGGTCTCGCTGCGGACAATCTGAGCGCGCAGGACGGGTTGGGCCCGATTGTGGCGAAGGTCAACGAAAAGGATGCGCTGAACCCGGTGGACGGTTTTGGGTTGTCCAAAGTCATGCGCCGCACGATGCGCCGCGTGTTCTGGGCCAAGCTTACGGGGCGATGGAAGAAGACGCCGTTCTTTGACGTCAGCTCGAAGAAGGCGATTGTGAAACCATATGTGCTCAGCGAGGCCGAGCGTGCGGCGGCCTATGGACAACCCGATATGCCTTCGTGACGCGACAGCCCCAAAAGTTAAGACTTCCTCTTTAAAAATTTTATCGCTTTGACATGAGGCCAGCGCGTCAGGGTGTCCGTACGCGGCCCTAGCGTTGAGGTCTGGCTCTGAGTTTCATGGGAAAATCGGCCCGCAGCTTTATCGACCAGCTCACAAACCTTTCCAATTTCCTCATAAAAATTTTATCAGGAAAAGTCCGCTACACAGGCTTGGACGCGGGTGGTGAAGGATAGAAACGGGCTGCGTGTGGTGAGCATAACCGGGTCAGCACAACCCAGCCGCGATAACTACAAGTGCTTTGCGACCTCGGCCATGAAATCCTCACCGCGTTTCTCGAAGCTGTCATATTGATCGAAACTCGCCGCTGCCGGGGCGAGTAGAACCACATCGCCCGTTTCTGCGTCTTCACTTGCAGCAGCAACTGCCGCAGCCATCGTCGTGCACACCGCGTGGGGTAGACCGCCCAGTTGCAAAGCGAAATTCTGCGCCTCGCGACCGATCACATAGGCCTTCTTCACGCCGCCCAGATGCGGCAACAACGCGTCGAGACCACCTTCTTTCTCCAACCCGCCACAGATCCAGCGGATGTTCTGGAACGCCTGCAAGGCCTTCGCAGCGCTATCGACATTCGTGGCTTTACTGTCATTGACGAAAATCACCCCATCCTTCTCGCCAACCCGTTGCGAGCGATGCGGCAGTCCGGCAAAACTCTTGAACGCCTCTTCGATGATCCGCGGCGCCAGACCCAGCGTGCGACAGACCGCATAAGCCGCGCAGGCGTTCTGGTGGTTATGCGCCCCCGGCAGCCCGGGGATGTCGCGCAGATCGATGGAGGCGACCTGTTTGCCCTTGCGCGTCTCGGCCAGAAACCCCTTGCGGGCGAAGACATTCCAGCCGGGACCGGCGAGTTTCGTGCCCGAGGAAATCCGGATCACCCGGTCATCGCCATTGCCCATCGCCAACTGCCCGGCCAGATAGCGCCCCTCTTCCTCGTCAACGCCGATCACCGCGCGATCCGGGCCACCTTCGGCAAAGAGACGGCGTTTCGCGGCAAAATATCCGCCATGCCCACCATGCCGGTCGAGATGATCGGGCGTGAGATTGGTGAACACCGCCACATCCGGCGTCATCGCGCGCGCCAGATCGGTCTGATAGGAGGACAGCTCCAACACCACCACCTCGCCATCCGTGGCAGGGTCAAGATCGAGCGCCCCCCGCCCGATATTGCCCGCAAGCTGCGCGGGACGGCCCGCCTCGGTCAGGATATGGTTGATCAGCGCCGAGGTCGTGGATTTGCCGTTTGAGCCTGTGACCGCGACGATGCGTGGGCTTGTCTCGAACCGTTCCCAATCACTCGTCGCGTAGGAGTGGAAAAACAGCGAAATGTCATTGTCGATCGGCACACCTGCTGCCTGCGCGAGCGCCACCACCTTGTTGGGTTTGGGATAGAGATGCGGGATGCCGGGGGAGACGATCAGGCAGGCCACGCCCTCGAACGCGCCTTGTTTGGAGAGGTCGGTCAGCGTGAACCCTTCCGCCGCAGCCTTGTCGCGCGCGGCCTCGCTGTCATCCCAGCAGACAGGCTCCGCACCTCCCGCTTTCAGCGCCCGCGCGGCGGAGAGGCCGGAGCGGCCCAGCCCCAAAACCGCGACTTTCGCGCCCTCAT
Source organism: Paracoccaceae bacterium (assembly GCA_028284705.1). Taxonomy (GTDB): domain Bacteria; phylum Pseudomonadota; class Alphaproteobacteria; order Rhodobacterales; family Rhodobacteraceae; genus Litoreibacter. Next base: position 10,902 of record JANQRE010000017.1, read on the forward strand.
ATCCAACGACCGGGATCACCAGGGGATTTCCTTTTTGTCGCGGAAAAATCCGCCTGTCGGGCCATCTTCCGGCAGCGTCGCGAGCCAGATCGCCGTCTCAGCACCCTCTTCTGCGTCACGTGGTGCAGCGGACCCGCCCATGCGCGTGGCCACCCAGCCGGGACACACCGCGTTGATCTTGATGCTATCTGACAGCACCTGCGAGGCGCGCAAGGTCAGCGCGTTCAGCGAAGCCTTGGCGATGGAATAGGCCCCGCCGCCGCCGAACCCCTCTTCGAAACTGCCCCAGCCGCTGGACAGATTGACGATGCGTCCATAACCCCGCGCTTCCATGCCGGGGCGTGCTGCGCGGATCAGTTCAAAGGGTGCGTGCACCATGATCTGCATGGACCGAGCGAAGTTCTCATTGGCGTCTAGAAAATCCTCATCCTCCAGAATGCCCGCGTTGTTCACCAAGACGCCCACTTCGCCAATCCAGGCAAAGCTCTCCTTGATCGAGGTCGGATCATTGAGGTCGAGCCGCTTCGCCTCAACCCCCAGTTCCGCCGCCGCAGCCGCCCCTTCGTCGGGATCGCGCGCGCCGATGATCACCCGCAGCCCTTCGTCGCGCAGGCCAGCCGCAATGGCCTTGCCGATGCCGCGATTGCCGCCAGTGACGAGCGCCGTTGTCATCTGATTTTCAGCGTCGCGAGCCCGATGATCGCGAGGATCAGCGAGATGATCCAGAAGCGGATCACGATCTGCGGTTCGGCCCAGCCGCGCTTCTCGAAATGGTGATGGATCGGGGCCATCAGGAACACCCGTTTGCCGGTGCGTTTATAGTACAGCACCTGAATGATCACCGACAGCGTCTCGACCACGAAGAGCCCGCCGATGATGCCCAGCACGATCTCATGCTTGATCACAACGGCAATCGCCCCAAGCGCGCCGCCCAGAGCCAGCGAGCCTGTGTCCCCCATGAAGACCGCCGCAGGCGGCGCGTTGTACCAAAGAAAGCCCAAGCCCCCGCCGATCAGCGCCGAGGTGAAGATGATCAACTCGCCCGATCCGGCGACATAATGCACGTCCAGATAATTGGCGAAATTCACGTTGCCGACAGCATAAGCGATGATGCCAAGCGTGGCGGCGGCGATCATCACCGGCATCACCGCCAGCCCGTCCAAACCATCCGTCAGGTTCACCGAATTGGCGGCGCCTACGATCACGAACATCGCAAAGGGAATGAAGAATAGGCCAAGGTTTATCAGCACATCCTTCAGAAATGGCAGGGCCAGTTGATTGGCCAGTGCTTCGGGGTGATGGGTCGCAACCCAAAAGCCAGCGATGCCCGCGATCACAAAGCCGATCAGCAGCCGCACCCGCCCCGACAGCCCGGCATGGGATTGCTTCGTCACCTTCGCGTAATCATCCACGAAACCGATCAGGCCGAAGCCCACGGTGACCAGCAAGACCGCCCAGATGTAATCATTGTCCCAGCGCGCCCAGAGGATCGTCGCGATCGTCAGCGCGCCCAGGATCAACACACCGCCCATGGTCGGCGTGCCCTGTTTAGTCAGCAGATGCCCCTCTGGCCCGTCATCACGGATCGGCTGGCCATTGGATTGCTTGCGGCGCAGCAGGTTGATCAGCGGTCGGCCAAAAAGAAACCCAAACAGAAGCGCGGTGAAAAACGCACCCCCTGCCCGGAAGGTGATATATTGGAAGAGCGCGAAGAAGCCCCCGGTATCCTCGGAAAGACTGGCCAGCTCGAATAGCATCTGAGGGTGTCCCCCTTATTTTTCGCTCTTATTTTTGTCTAGGGCTTGGCCCAAATTCGTGATGGCGTCAACGATCAGGGCCATTTTCATGCTGAGAGAGCCTTTCACCATGACGATATCTCCCGGTCCGACGATGTGGCGGGCGTCTTCGACGAGCTCTGCCGAGGTCTCGACCCACCGGCCGCGTTTGTCCGCAGGCAAAGCGTCGTGGAGATGTTTCATCAGCGGCCCGACCGTGTGCACCGTGCCGATCTCTCCCATCGCGGGATGCTCGGCCAGCGTCGCGTGCAGGTCCGGGCCGGTCGGGCCAAGCTCTTTCATGTCCCCCAGGATCGCAATGCGTTGCCCTGCCGGATCAGCCAGTTCCGCCGCGCCGAGAACGTCGAGCGAGGCAGCGACCGAGGCCGGGTTGGCGTTATATGCGTCATCGAACAGGTCGATGCCCCGTGTCGGCACCGCCGGGTCGGTCTGGATGAAGCGTCTGCGGCCGCGCCCCTCAGGCGGTTGCCACGACCCCAAGGCCACCGTCGCCTGCCCCAGATCGCCGCCCGCCGCGTGGATCGCGGCCAGAGCCGCCAGCCCGTTCATCGCGAAATGGCGGCCCGGGGCGGCGAGTTTGAACAGCAAGATGTCGTCCCCATGGGACGCTTTGCAGACCGTCGTGTCCGCTGTCGGGGTCGCCTCCAGCAAGGTCCAATTGGGGGAGGTCTTGCCGAAGGTTTCGAACCGTGGTGCCGCGTTCTGAAGAATAGCGGTAGTTGCGACATCGGCGTTCAGGATCGCCACGCCATCTGGCTTAAGCCCCTGACAAATCGACGCTTTTTCCTCCGCGATCTCCTCGACCGATGCGAAGGCTTCCAGATGGGCCGGGGCCACGGTCGTGACAATCGCGACATCCAGATCGGCGAGCCTAGCCAAAGGCGCGATCTCGCCGGGATGGTTCATGCCGATCTCGATGATCGCGAAATCGGTCTCCGCTGGCATGCGCGCCAGGGTCAGCGGCACGCCCCAATGGTTGTTGTAACTCTTCTCGGCGGCGTGGATGTTGCCCTGGCCTTTCAGCGCCGCGCGCAGCATCTCCTTGGTGGAGGTCTTGCCCGCCGAGCCGGTCACGCCGATGACTTTCGCGCCGGTCCGCGCGCGGGCGGCGCGACCCAAATCCTCCAACGCGACGAGCACATCCTCCACGATCAGTAGCGGCGCATCCTCCGCGACGCCCTCTGGCACACGGTTGACCAGCGCCGCAGCGGCCCCGTTCTCCAGCGCCTGCGCCACGAAATCATGCCCGTCACGCAGGTCTTTCAGCGCCACGAACAGATCACCCGGTTCCAGCGTGCGGGTATCGATGGACACCCCGGTGACATTCCAGTCCACGGGCGAGGTCCCACCTGTCGCCGCGATGGCCTCATCCTTCGTCCAAAGCGTCATGCGAGCCTCCCGTCGAGCGCCGCCACGGCGACAGAGGCCTGCTCGGTATCGTCAAAGGGCAAGACGTCATCGCCGACAATCTGCCCGGTCTCGTGCCCCTTGCCCGCAATCAGCAGCGTATCCCCGGGCCCGAGCGCATCGACCGCGCGCAGGATCGCCTCGGCCCGGTCGCCCACTTCGGTCGCACCGGGGGCACCTTCGAGAACCGCGCGGCGGATCGTGGCGGGGTCCTCGGAGCGCGGATTGTCATCGGTGATGAACACCACATCGGCATGGTTGTGCGCCGCTTCCCCCATCAAAGGCCGTTTACCCGGATCGCGGTCGCCACCAGCGCCAACCACCACAATGAGCCGCCCCATCACATGCGGGCGCATCGCCTGCAGCGCCGTGGCTACCGCCGCGGGCGTGTGGGCGTAATCGACAAACACCGCCGCGCCATTGTCGCGGGTCGCGGCTTTCTCCATCCGGCCCCGCACCGTGGTCAGCATCGGCAAGGTCTCGAACACCTCCTGCGGTTTCGCGCCCGCGCCGATGCACAGACCCGCCGCCACTAGCACATTGGAAGCCTGAAACCCGCCGATCAGGTCTAGCCGCGTCTGGTGCACCTCGCCGCCCCAGGTAAATCGCAACTCCTGACCGGTCGCGTCAAACCGCTGGTTCATCAGCCGCAGGTCGCATTCCTCGCTGGTTCCGACACGCAGAAGCTTGTGATCGTTCTCATTGGCGATCGCCGCCATCTGCCGCCCATAGCTGTCATCGAGGTTGATCACCGCCACGCCGTCCTGGGCCAGCACGCGGCGGAAAAGGCCCGCCTTGGCGTTGAAATATTCCGTAAAATCAGCGTGGTAGTCGAGATGATCTTGCGTGAGATTGGTAAAAGCGGCCGCCATCAGGTGCACGCCATCAAGGCGGCGCTGCTCCAGCCCGTGGGAGGAGGCCTCCATCGCCGCATGGCTCACACCGGCCTGAGCCATGTCGCGCAACATACCATGCAACGTGATCGGTTCCGGCGTCGTGTGAGGCGATGGCGCGGTATAGGCGCCCTCGATGCCCGTTGTGCCAATATTGCAGGCGGGCAGCCCCATCTCCGACCAGATTTGCCGGGTGAAACTGGCGACAGAGGTCTTGCCATTGGTGCCGGTGACCGCGACCATCGTGGCGGGCTTCGCGCCAAACCAGATGGCGGCGGCATAGGCCAGCGCCTGGCGCGGGTCCTCGGTGACGACCACAGCGGCATCAGAAGCTGCGAGTTCCTCGGCGGCGATCTCCGCCCCTTCGGGATCGGTCAGAACCGCACCTGCCTCCATCCGCAGCGCAAATTTGATGAACTGCCCTCCGTGAAAATTCGACCCCGGCAACGCGGCAAAAAGATGCCCGGGCTTCACCTGGCGACTGTCCACGGAAAGACCGGTGATATCGGCGCGACGCCCGTCGCGCGCCGTCAGACCAAGCGCGTCCAGATCGAGTGTTTTTCCCGCGCTCATCTGCTCCCCCAAGGTCTCGAGTTAGGCGCCGAGTTTAATACCGAGTGTTGACTACCCCGGATGCGGCACCGGTTTCAATGACCGGTCTGAGACCCAAAAGCGGGGCCATGCGGCGGACCATTTCGGCGGCCACGGGCACAGCCGTCCAGCCTGCCGTGCGGCGCGGTTTGGGCCCTGAATTTTCGGACGGCTCATCAAGCGTCACGATCAGCACATATTTGGGATCAGTCATCGGGAAAGCCGCAGCGAAGGTGGAGATCACCTTGTCCTTGTAATACCCGCCGCCGCGCCGTTTTGGTTTGTCTGCGGTGCCAGTCTTGCCGCCCACCGCATAGGCCGTGTCGCGGGCGAAACTGGCCGTGCCTTCGGTCACAACCTTGCGCAGCATGTCCTGGATTTGCGCCGATGTACGCTCCGAGATGATGCGCTCCCCATTCTGCGGCCCCACCTGTTTCAGAAGCGTCGGTTTGATCTTCGTGCCACCATTGACCATCGTCGAATATGCCGCCGCCAGATGCAGGGGCGAGGCTGCAATCCCGTGCCCGTATGACGCCGTCATCGTCACGATCTCCGGCCATTTCTTGGGGCGCAGCGGCTTGGCAAAAGGCGCTTCGATCATCTCCACCGGCGTGGGTTCGAAAAACCCGAGCGCGCCCAGGAACTCCTGCTGACGCTTGCCCCCAATGGTCAGCGCCATGCGCGCGGTGCCGATATTGGAGGATTTCACGATGACCTTCTCAACCGTCAGCGAGGGGCCATAATTCGAGAAATCGCGGATCTTATGTTTGCCCCAGCGCATCGGGCCTTTGGTGTCGAGCAAGGTCTGCGTGTTCACAAGCCCCAGTTCCAGCGCTTGCGCGGCGGTGAAAATCTTGAAGGTTGAGCCGAGCTCGTAAACCCCCTGCACAGCGCGGTTGAAAAGCGGACTGTCCGACGGATCGCCTTCCACCAGGGGAGAGGGGCGATTGTTCGGGTCAAAATCCGGCAGCGACACCATCGAGATCACTTCGCCGGTATGGATATCCATCAGAACGGACGTCGCGCCCTTGGCATTCATCAGCTTCATGCCGCCATAGAGCACGCGCCGCGCCGCGGACTGGATCGTCATGTCGATGGACAGCTGCAGCGGCGCGCCATTGTGGCTGGTGTCGCGCAGGTATTCATCGAAGGCTTTCTCCACCCCCGCGGTGCCGATCACTTCGGCCGAATGCACGCCTTCGCGTCCAAAACTCGCACCACCCAGGACGTGAGAGGCCAGCTTGCCATTGGGATAGAGCCGCATCTCGCGCGGCCCGAACAGAAGCCCCGGCTCGCCGATCTCATGCACCGCCTGCAACTGCTCGGGCGAGAGTTTTCGCTTTACCCACAGGAACTTACGTTTCCCGGTGAAATCCTTCACCAGTTTCTCTTCCTTCAGGTCGGGGAAGATTTTCGCCAGTTCCTGCGCGGCGCGCTTCGGTTCCACCATGTGGTGCGGCTGCGCATAAAGCGAGTTGGTGATCAGGTTGGTGGCCAGCACGCGCCCATTGCGATCCACGATATTGGCCCGCTGCGCGATGATCTTGGCCGACGAGGTTTGTGCCCGGGGTTCTTCGGCCTCGGAAGACGCCAGCACCGACATCTGAAACCCGATCAGCGAGAAGCCCATGATGAAGGCGAGCCCGACAAACAGAAGACGGCTTTCGGCCCGCACCCGCATCTTGTCGCGCATCTCCTCATGGCGGATGCGGATGTTTTCGCGCTCGATCTTGTCGGGGTTCTCGCCTTTGGACCGCGCCGAAAGCACGCGCGCGAGCGGGCGAAGCGGCGTGCGGATCATGGGTACTGCTCGCCGTCTGGGGTGTCTTGCACCTCTTCGCCGATCACATCGATCGGTGCCGCGACGGTCGGGAATTCGATCTCGGGCCGTGGGTAAGCCACCTGGCTGACCGCGCCAAAATGATCTGCGCTGATCGGAAGTAATTGTAATTGCTCGAAATTCAGCGCTGCGAGATCGCGCAACCGCTCCGGGCGATTGAGATAGGCCCATTCGGCCTGCAGCACACTCAAGGTCTCTCGCGACGATCCGATTTCGCGTTGCAGAGAGGTCGCTTCGCGCAGCGCCTCCTGCGTGCGGTAATTCTCCTTATAGGCCCAGTAGCCCAACCCCATCACGATCATCGCGGCCAGCGCGAACAACACACCACGCATGTTACAAAAGGTCCCTTCCCACCAGTTTCGGCAATCCAAGTCCGTCCCGCCCAGCACGCGGCGCGGCCTCGGTTCTTTTTGCGACCCGGAGCTTTGCCGAACGGGCTCTCGGGTTTGTCTTCAGTTCCTGATCATTGGCCACAATCGCCCGGCGCGTTACGGCCATGAGGCTGGCGGGCGCGTCTTTCTGGGCGGGCGCGTAGCGCGAGCCGCCGCCGGATTTGCCTGCCCGGTCGGCGATGAATTTCTTCACGATGCGATCTTCAAGCGAATGGAAGGTCACAACAGCCAGATGCCCGCCCGGTTTCAACACCTGCTCGGCCGCCTCTAACCCTTTGATAAGTTCCCAAAATTCATCGTTCACCGCGATCCGGATCGCCTGAAAGGACCGCGTCGCCGGATGGCTTTGTCCGGGCTTCTGCTTTGGCAGGCAGGCCTCGATCACAGAGGCCAGTTCCAGTGTGGTGGTGATCGGTCTTGCGCTGATGATCGCGCGGGCAATGCGGCGCGAGGCCCGCTCTTCGCCATATTGAAAGAGGATATCGGCCAGCAGCGGCTCAGACGCCGCGTTCACAAGATCAGCCGCGGAAGGTCCATCCCGCCCCATGCGCATGTCGAGCGGGCCGTCTTTCTGAAATGAAAACCCGCGCTCCGGCTGATCAAGCTGCATGGAAGAGACGCCGAGGTCGAGCACGACCCCGTCGACCGGCAACAATTCTGCCGCCAAGTCGGCCATGTCCGAAAACATGCCTTGTCGCTGCACCAGCCGGTCGCCATAGGCCTCCGCCCAGCTTGCGGCCATCTCAAAGGCCAAAGGATCGCGGTCAATCGCGATGACCCGCTCCGCGCCAGCATCCAGAAAGGCGCGCGTGTAGCCACCGGCGCCAAATGTGCCGTCAATCCAGGTGCCCGATGCGGGGACCTGATCGAGGATCGCGTCAATCAAGACCGGAAGGTGCGGCGCATCGGAGGGAGGTCTATGCGCGGCGGGAGCCATCGCTTACTGCACCTCGGGGCCGCTCTCGGCCATGTCCAGCAAGGTCAGTGGATCAAAATCATCGCCCTGGGAATCAAGCCAGGCTTCGATATCGGCGTTCTTGGTCTCGTAAGCGTCCGGCGCCCAGATCTGGAACGTGTCACCAGCCGCTTTGAAGTAAGCCTCGCCGTCGATCCCGATCTTCTCGCGAAGCTTCGCGGGCAGAACCAAACGCCCGGTGTCATCGGTCTGGGTCGGCAAGGATTGCCCGTTAAAGATGTGTTCCAGCGCCCGGCGCTGTCTGGAGCCCCGCGGCAGGCGCGAGATTTTGTCATCGACCTCGTTGATCGCCTCTTGCGTGTAAGCCTCGAGGTAGTTCTGGCTTTGACCGCCATAGACAATGACAAGGTTGGGGGTCAGACCATCGGTCCAGTCAGGGTCACCTTCTTCCAGCACACGGCGAAACGAGGCCGGGATCGACACCCTGCCTTTGGCGTCCACCTTATGGACGCTTTCGCCTCTGAACCGTCGTGCCACGTGCCGTGACCCCTTTTCACCCGCCCAGGTCCTGAAATGGAAACGGCGGTTGAACTGCTGCCACTGTTCAACCGCCGCCCTCGTCCCACTTGGGGATGTGTCGGACCCGCGCCACCTGGGGGGATGTCTGCTCGCGCAGGGTCCGACGTCTTTCGATGTGAATGGGTGCCTGT
>JANQRE010000049.1 GCA_028284705.1 Paracoccaceae bacterium
CCGACATCATCCGCCTCGCCGACACCCGCACCTCCCGCGCTTTCATGCTGCTCGCTCGGGTGACGGGCACATTCGACTGACGGAAGCAGCCTTTTCAAATTGAAGGGCCGCTTTGCGAACCTTCCAGGTCTATAGGCGCGATACGGCCAACGGTCTCAAAGGTGGAGCGACCGGTGCCGCGATCAGTCCTTGGGTGTGAAGAAGTCGATATACTCCAACACCGAAGGGGCCGAGCCCTTCAACACGGTTCCGTCGATCTCAACATCCAACGTGGTTGTGGCCGCAAAGCGGGTATAGGCAGAGATATAATCCTCGTTCGAGCGCGGTGCGCGTGAGGTGGCGACGATCTGGGCCCCCTTGAACCGCACTTGGCTGCCACTGGCGACATGGATTTCAAGCGCGTCCGAATTCAACAGCGCGCCGGTATCGGGGCTGACCATCGCCGTGCCGTCCAGATGTTCTGTCTCGGCATTGACGGCATTCAGCAATTGCGTGCCATCCCGGGCCAGCATCAGCGTGTGCGTCTCGGCATTGCCATAGGTCGCGTTGAACCACACGGTTGCCGCAACGACGGCGGTTCCGTCGACATTCGCGCGGCCCCAATACCAACGGCCCAGCAACTCATCCATGGCGCAATTGCCCCAGTTGTGATCGTGATAGCCCGAGCCCGCGACCTCTATGGTTTCGCCCTCATAGGTGACCGTGCCGGACATCTCGCCTTCGGGCACCACACAGAGCCAGGCAAAGAACAGATCATCCGCATCGTTCGACCAATGGCCAGTGCCGGGGCGGAAACACGGTGCGCGGGTATCGAGGCGCACATTGAAGCCAAATCCATCATTCTCGCTTGGTTCGACGAAGATCTCATAGGCGTTCAGCCCATCGACACTCCGGAAATAGCTCGACTTGATCTCTACATCCGCCTTGTCCTTGGCGGCCGAGAACTCCTCCGGATCGAAATCAATCACTTGATTGACCAGGATGCCGTCCTGGTTTGACAGGTTGACGTCGAGACGTGGGATCAGTTTCCCCTCGGCACCAACATAGGTGAAGAAGGACGCGACCAGCATCATCCCGTTGGAGAAATGGCCGTCCATATACCACCACTCATAGGCGCCGGGCCGCAGATCGGTCAGGCGCTGACCATCTTCCCAGATCGCGGGCGCGCCTTGGTTCAGGCCGCGTGCCGTAAAGTCTTCGGACTGATCTTCCAAACGACCCAGGGCTGTATTCTGTTTCATAACTCTGTCTTTCTCTTAATCTTTCAAACGACTTAGGCGTTTGAGCTTGTCTGATGGGGTTGGGCGACAACATGTTTGTCGAACCACTCCAGGGCTTTCTCAGGGTGTTCGGTGAGGTCGGCGTAGCCCGCGACCCGGCTTTTTCCGACATCGGTCCAGACCATCTCCTTTTCGACGCTGAGAGCATCGAAATAGGCCTGCACATACTCCATGTCGGCCATGGGATCGTTCTTGTTCTGGATCACCATCGTGGGCTTGTTGAACAGCTTCACCCGGTCGAGGGGCGACTTGTCAAAATCTGGTCCGCCGCGGCCAAGGCTCTTTCGAATGGCCCCCCGGATCATGAAGCCGGGGATATGCATTTGTCTGAACCAGGCCCCGCTGTAGAGCGGTTGCACGACAACATGCGCCTTGATGTTCGCCACCGTCTCCAGCCCGCCTTCAACGCCGTGGGCCAGGGTCGCGGCACTCGATGACATGCAGATGTTGAGCATACCTATGGGCGCATCAGCATAGTCGGGATGCGAGGCTATGAACCCCACCGCGGCGAGAACATCCTGATACTCGGCCTGTCCGTCCCATGCGTATGGTGAAGGGCCGGTATCGCTCGCGCCGTGGTTACGCAGGTCATAGGCCAGCACCGTGTAGCCTTCTTGCGCGAACTTCTGAATATGCCGCAGAAACGGCACATCCGTGGGCCAGCCTTGTAACATGCGCGGCTTGCCTTCGTTGGTGTATCCAGCACGCGAACACATCAAACCGAAGTGGTTTTGGATGATCACCTTGTCTTGACCCGGGTTGACCAACCACCCTCGCAGCGTCACGCCATCTGCGGTTTCAAATTCCACGTCCTCGTAAGCGAGGTCCCAATTGGCCGGCGTGTCGAAGAGAGGCGCGCGAGGCTTTGTCGCTAAATCTGCGAGCATTCGGTAGATCATTTTGTTAGTCCTTCAAACGTGTCTTCCACGAGGTGTTCCATGAAAGAGAATCTGTTCATTGCAATATTTACACTTTTTGTTAATTTGTAAATATGTAAAAAATGACCGAACGCGAACCACATATCCTGAATGCCGCACTTGCGGTCTTTTCCCGCTACGGCGTCAGGCGCTCGAGCATGGCCGATATCGCCGAAGAGGCCGCGATTTCGCGACCGACGCTCTACAAAATCTTCCGCAGCAAGGACGACATATTGAGCGCGCTCATTCGCACCTACGCGGATAATGTAATCGCGCAGATCAAGGCGGATCTGGCGGGGACCGAAGGCTTGGGCGCCCAGCTAGATGTCATTTTCGCCAAGATGACGATTGCCGGTTTCGATCTCGTGCAATCGACCCCCAATGCCAAGGACATCCAGGACGGGTTCGAGGACGGCTCTCGCGCGGAACTGGAAAACGTGGCGCAGCGCTATCAAACCGTCATCACCAACGTTCTGATGCCTTATGAAACCGCACTGAACGAGGCCGGAACCTCCCCAAAAGCCCTCGCGGATTTCATCCAACGCTCCGCCCGCGCCGCCAAAGGCTACGCTACGAACCGCAAGCACCTCTTGCAGCAATTGGAAACGCTTAAAAAACTCTGTTTGCAGGCGGCCAAGGCCTAGCGTCTCATTCGTAGGGAAGTGCTCAGCGACCGACTTTTCTACATATAAAAGCCCGGAGTGACCTTAGCTCAACGACCTGCAGGATCGCTGGCATGGGCGTCGTAGCCTGCCTCAAGCTCCCGCCGCAGAAAATCTCCAAAATTCAGCGGCTCAAAATGCGGCGTGCCGGTGCCCGGAAGTGGCGCGATCTCGGTTGAGACATGCGGGTCGAAGAAGAATGGCACCGAGTAGCGCTCGCGCCCCGTCGTGTTGATCACCCGGTGCGGTGTGGACAATAGCCGCCCATTGGACATGCGGTGCAGCATGTCGCCGACATTCACCACTAGAGCATCTTCGCGCGGCGGCGCATCCACCCATCGCCCCGCTGGCGTCTGCACCCGCAACCCGCCCACATCGTCCTGCGCCAGCAGCGTCAGGCATCCGAAATCCTTATGCGGCGCAGAGCCGTACAGGTCCTCCGGCGCCTGCGGCGATTGTGGCGGGTAATGCAAGAGACGCAGCCAGATGGTCGGTTCGGCGAACGCCGCGAGAACGCTTCGATCGTCAATGCCAAGCGCCTCCAGCGCCAGCCCCATGAGGCTTCGACCCAGACCGGTCATCGCCGCCGCGTAGGCCTCGCATGCCGCGCGGAACCCCTCCAGATCAGGCCATTGGTTGGGGCCGGAGAGATAGATGTCCGGGTCAGCCACCGCATCCTCGCGCATCATCATGAACGAGGCGGACTGGTTCGGTTTGGTCACCTCCGCCAGATCGGAATTTACATCGGTGGAGGTGTTGATCGCGATGTAGCCGCGGTGGTTGCGGTTCAAGGCGATGGCCTCTTTCGCCGCCAGCGGCAGCGCGTGAAACCGCTTTGAGGCCGCAAACACCGCCTCGCGCAGCGCCGGGTCAATCCCGTGGTTGATCACATAACCGAACCCGGTCTCCCCATAGGCGATGGCAAAGTCGCGGGCGAGCGTGGCGGTGTCGCCGCCCGAGATCAGCGGTGCGAGATCGAGCACCGGGATGTCGGTGAATTCCGTCATGATGCCTCCCCGTGTGCCTCTCCGGGCGAACGCCTCAGAACTCGCCCCGCTCCTTGGCTTCGCGCAATTCCGTCTGAAAGCCAAAGATATCCTGCGCCGCCGGGTGATCCGGGCCATAGGTCTGCAACGCTACCATCCCCGCCTCGCTTGAGGCGTTCAGCGCATCCTCTTTGCGACCCGCCTGCAGGTAAAGCTGCGACAGGTTGAAGAGTTTCGAGGCGAATTTCGGCGTCTCCGCCTGATCATGCTCTCGAAAGAACGCGATCAAATCCTCAAGGATCGGGATCGCCGCCTCAGGGCCATCGGCGGCCTGCGTGACGAAGGCCTTGGTGTCCATGAAATCCGCCTGCAGCGGTGGATAGGCCTTGGCAGCGGGCATATAGGCATCGAGCACGCCTTGCGCTTTGTCGACCTGACCAAGCTCCACATGATCGACCGCCAGAAGCCGCGCCCGTTGCAGGGTCATCTCGTGCTCCGCGCCGAAATGCGCTTGCAGCAGGTCGAGCCCGCGCTTGCGATAACTCAGCGCTTCGTTGCGTTTCTCCTGCCCCGACAGTGCCGTCGCGATGATATCGAGCCCGTAGCCCACATTGGGATGATCCTTGCCATATTCGGTCTCGAAGATCGCCAGAAGCTCCTGCCCCGCGCCCTCCGCCTCTTCAAAGCGCCGCGTTCCGTTCAGGGCCTGACCGAAGGCAAAAAGCGCCTGCAGAGTGTCAGGATCGGTCGCGCCTTTCTCCAATTTCAGCGCCTCATAAGCCGCCTTGGCCGCCTCGACGGGATCAGCGGGGGTCTCAGGCGGGTCCTCGCCACTTCCACCTCCGGATTTCCCGCCAAAGAGTTTCTTGAACAATGCCATCAGCCAATCACCTTTTCTAAAGACCCATCTCTGAAAACGGCAGGAACCGCACCAGGTCGCCTTCGCGAATATCCACGCCCTCATGGGGCAAATCCACCAGGCCAGTCGCCCAGCTTAACCCCGAAATCCGCCCCGACCCTTCGGAGGCGAACACTTCCGCGTGGCCTTCCTTCGTCAGACGCGCCCGCAGAAATTCCCGCCGCCCGTTCTTCTTCGATTTCGAGAACGCCGCGGGCACCATCACGCCCCGCGTCTCGGGCCAATCCTCACCCGCCAGTGCCGCCAAAGCCGGGCGCGCGAAAATCGCCGCGGTGACGAAGGCCGCCACCGGGTTGCCCGGCAATCCAAAAAGCGGCACACCCTGCCATTGCCCAAGCGCCAAAGGTCGCCCCGGTTTCAACGCGATGCGCCAGTTCTGCACGACACCCTCTTCTTGCAAGATAGCCGCAAGATGGTCCTCCGCCCCCGAGGAAGCCCCGCCCGAGGTCAGGATCGCATCACAGGACGCCGCCCGGTTCAGGCAGGCCCGCACCGCGTCGCGGTCATCCCCGACCCGTTCAAACAGCGCCAACTCGTGGCCCCAGCCGCACACCATCTCAGAAAGCATCGGCCCGTTGGCGTCATAGGTCTGATGCGGCGCGGCCGCCTCACCCGGGGCCAGCAACTCGTCACCGGTCGAGATCACCGCCACTTTCAGCGGCTTCCACACCACAACTTCTGACACGCCGACCGCCGCCAGAAGCCCGACATCCTGCGCCCGCAGCCGCCGCCCTGCCGCCAACACCACGTCGCCCGCCGACACATCTTCGCCCGCTTGCCGCGTGTTCGCGCCGACTTTCACAGGTCCGAACAGGGTCACCACGCCGTCGCCGATCTCCGCGTCTTCCTGCAGCACCACGGTGTTCACGCCTTCCGGCAGCGCCGCGCCAGTCAAAACCCGCGCCGCATGACCCTCGGGCACCGCGCCTTCAAACGGATCGCCCGCCGCTGCGCGGTCTTCTTCCAGCGGCACCACCAACCGCTCGCCCATCGGCGCATCGAGCCACAGTCCGAACCCGTCCACCGCCGAGTTCGCCACCGGCGGATTCGACCGTTTCGCCCGCACCTCGTCGGCCAGAACCCGTCCGCCTGCACCCTCCACGCTGACCGTCTCGGTCCCCACGACGGTCGACAGTGCCGCGCGCAGGTTCTGCAATGCCACATCCACCGGCGTCCAATCCACGCCCGGCGGCAATGCGAAACAGTTCGAGGGCAATCGGTTTGGCCGAACCGCCGCCGCGCCGCGCAACACCGCCTCATGTCCGACACCCAAAATCCAGCCCTCTTCCCGCACTTTGGGCTCCTCGACCTCCAACATCGGGCCTAACTGTCCACCCGCATTCAGCGCCGCCACGGCCTCAGCCACAACCCGTACCTGAGCGGCGTCCTTGATCTCACCCTCTCGCTGCTGTGCTGCCACTTCGCTCGCCAAAAGCGAGGGCCATATCTCGATCAATGCCACCGGCGCGTCCAGCGTTTCCATCGGCCACGCCGCTACGTGGCCCGCAAACCGCCGCCTGAGCCGCGCCAGCACCGGCAGGCCCATCAGCACCTGGGAGCCGACCGCGCCAGCGCCCGCCAATTGCCACACAGGAAAGGCGCCTTTCGCTTGGGTCTCCACCTCGCGCCGCTCTGCAAACACGTCACAGGTCCGCGTCAGACCTTTCCGCGGCAAGGCCTCGATGTCGCGCTTCAGCCCATTCCCCCAAAACGGCCCAACCCCTTCAAAACGCGCGTTTATCTCGCCCGCCAGATCGAACCGGTTGTTCGCCTCCGGCGCATCCTCAATCCGCGCCTCCAGCCAATCCCACAGCGCCAGCGTGTCGCCACCACACAGGGCTTTCGCAAACCCGGACGGGTATCCGAACGGAAAATCGAACCCTAACGCCAGACGCTCCCCGGCCCCCAACGCGCGCTCAATCCGGTCGACCAGCCACGCCTCAGCGACCTGCCGGTTGCGCATATAAAGAGGCTCCGCCCCCGCCTCGCAGACCCAGATCGCATCCTTCACGGGGGCTGCACCGCGGTCATTCCCGCCCGACCAATCCACCATGATATGCGCGTCAAAGAGGCTCACAGCCCGAGTTCACCCGCGATGAAGTCCGCAATCGCCGCGGTATCGTTGAGATCGAATAAAGGCCGGTCCGTATCGGGCTGCGCGTCAGAGGCCACCGCCCGCACCGTCTCATCCTCCAGCGCAATCAGCGGCTGTCCCGTCTCCGCCCGATGCGCTTCCAGTTTGGCATGCCCATCCCGCTTGTAGCCCTCGATCAGCACCAGATCGACGGGCGAGAGTTTCGCCAGCAACTCCTCTAACGCCATCTCCTCCGACCCGCGCAATTCATGCATCAAGGCCCAGCGTTTTCGCGACGACAGCAGCACTTCCCGCGCACCCGCTTCCCGATGCCGATGGCTGTCCTTGCCCGGATGGTCCACATCGAAAACGTGATGCGCATGTTTCACCGTCGAGACACTCACACCCCGCGCCACGAACTCCGCCACCAACCGCTCCATCAGCCCGGTTTTGCCGGAGTTCTTCCAGCCCACGATCCCATAGACCTTCATGCGACCATCTCCTGCGCCCTGGCCATGTCTTCCGGCGTATTCACGTTGAAAAACGGATCGAACGGCTCTGCTGGAAACTCCGCCAAAGCCACGCCATGCGGGTCGGTCCAGGCCAGAACTTTGCGCACACCATCCTCCAACGCCGTCCGCAAGTCTTCCCGCAACGCCACAGGCCAGAGCCCGAAAGTCGGGTGTTTGTTGATCCGCCCCTCCCCCGGCGTCGCGGCCAGCGCAATGGGGGCGTCTTCCGCCGCGAGCAACAGGCGCGGCACCAGATCCTCGGGGAAAAACGGCGTATCCGCCGCTGCTGTCACGATATGCACATGACCTCGGTCCGCCGCCCAATCCAAACCGGCCAACACACCCGCCAACGGCCCTGCGAACCCCTCAACCGAGTCCGCCACGACATCCAACCCCAACCCGTCAAACCGCGCCGGATCGCCATTGCCGTTCAGCACAACCTCCGCCACCTGCAGCGCGAGGCGGTCTCGTACGAGAGCGATGAGCGGCTCCCCTCCGAGTTCCAACAGCCCCTTGTCGCCGCCGCCCATGCGTCGCGACAACCCGCCTGCCAGGATCACGCCCGCGGGTTGTTTCATCGCGCGGCCTCCCACCACGCCTGCATTTTCTCGAAGGTGGCCCTGGCATCATCACCACTCTCAAAAGCGGAGATCGGGATCGGCAAGGCAACCGCGCTCACCGTCACCGACACCGCTTTGCGCCCCATATGCACATGCTCGACATCCGCCCAGACCGTGCGCCAGAAACTTTCGCCGCTGCCATAAACGAAGGCGTCGGGACCAATTTCCACAAATGGCGCGCGGGCAAATCGCGACACTGCCGCCGCCTTTGCCATCACCGCATAAACCCAGTTGCTCAAAAGCAAAGAGGTCGTTCCCGCCACGAGGATGATGCCCGGCGCCCAGAGGGCGCTTTCAAACCGCATATCGCCCGTGACCCAAAACTTCACAAGGAACGTCAGGGCCAAAACGCCGATCGGGGCGAAAAATCCGATGATCAGCATCTGCGCCCACAAGCCCAGCGACCGACCCCCACGAAAGAGCGCCTTCCCCGCCAGACGCATCCCCTCAAGCGTCGCCTTGGTCTCGGCCTTGAACTCGATCCGCCGCACTTCGCTCACGCCCGCGCTCCTTTGCGGCGATGTTTCGGGTCCTCCGCCGACACGGCAGAGACATCCGCATCCCACACGATCCGCTCTTCCCCGCTGAGGCACATGAACCGCTGTCCGCGAAGCCGCCCAATCAGCGTCAACCCGACCTCCCGCGCAATCTCCACGCCCCAGGCGGTGAACCCCGACCGCGAGGCGAGCGCCGGCACACCCATCAGCGCACATTTGATCACCATCTCCGAGGTCAGCCGCCCGGTCGTGTAAATCAGCTTATCCGCGCCTGAAACATTCTCCGACACCATCCACCCGGCAACCTTGTCCACCGCATTATGTCGCCCGACATCTTCCATATAAACCAATGGCTTATCATCCTTACACAGTACAGTGCCATGGATCGCACCGGCACTCAGATAGAGGCTCGGCAGCCGGTTGATCCGATGCGCTAGCGCATACAGATCGGAGGTCTTGACCGCGGTTTGCGGCAGCTCCAGCCCCTCCAACCCCTCCATCATGTCGCCAAACACCGTGCCAACCGCACAGCCGGATGTCCGGGTCTTCTTCTTCAGCTTCTCCTCATGATTGGTGATGGTCGCCGTGCGCACCACGACCGTCTCCAACTCCTCATCGAAATCAACGCCGGTGATCTCATCCTCAGGTGTCAGCATCCCCTGATTGCGTAGAAATCCCAGCGCCAGATAGTCGGGATAATCCCCGATGGTCATCGCGGTGACGATCTCCTGCCCGTTGAGGAAAATCGTCAGAGGCCGCTCCTCGACCACGGCAATCCGTCGGTATTCCCCGGTCTGATCGACACCCGAGACGGTGCGTGTCAGCCCCGCGCGACCCGGATCCGGCGCAATCAACAGCGGCTGATCCCCCTCATCACTATTTGCCATTTGAACCTTCTCCAGAACGCCTCTAGCACTTGGTCTTGCCAATAGATTAAGGACTGCGCATGGCCTCTGCCACCACGAAATCAATCTACCTCAACGGCCTTGTGGAGGCCTTGCCTTTTGTCATTGTGGTCGTGCCTTTCGCGGTGCTCTTCGGCGTGGTTGCGACCGAGGCCGGTCTGCCGCTCTCCCAGGTCATGGGCTTCTCGATCCTCGTCGTCGCGGGCGCCTCGCAATTCGCGGCCATCCAGTTCATGACCGAAAACGCCCCGATCTTCGTGATCATCATCTCGGCTTTGGCCGTGAACCTGCGCATGGCGATGTATTCCGCCGCGATCACGCCGCATCTGGGCGCCGCGCGGCGCCGCACCCGCCTGATCCTCGCCTATTTCCTCGTCGATCAGAGCTACGCGATGGCGATCAATCGCTATGAGGCGCAACCACAGATGACGCTGTCCGAAAAGCTTGCCTATTTCGCCGGTGTTTCTACGCCGATCTGCCCGCTCTGGTTCGGCTTTTCCTATATCGGCGCGGTGGTGGGCGATGCGATCCCCGCCGAATACAGCCTCGATTTCATCCTGCCCATCGCCTTTCTCTCCATGGTCGCGCCCGCCTTGCGCACCTGGGCCCATATCGCCGCCGCCTTCACCTCCATCGTGCTGGCCCTCGCGCTCCATTGGGTGCCGCTCAATCTCGGTCTGCTTATCGCAGCGGTCATCGCGATGATGGTCGGCGCCGAGTGGGAGCGCCGCACGCAATGAATTACACCTCCGCAGAAATCTGGTTCATCTTCGCGGTGCTCGGTATCGGCACCTTCCTGATCCGCTATTCCTTCCTCGGCATCATCGGCAACCGCCCAATGCCGCCTTGGGTCCTGCGCCATCTGCGCTACACCGCGGTCGCGATCCTGCCCGGGCTCGTCGCGCCTCTCGTGATCTGGCCCGCTGCCACTGACGGCAATCCGGAGCCAACTCGCCTCGCCGCAGCCGCGGCCGCCATCATCGTAGGTTACCTCACCAAAGGCGTCACCCGCGCGATGCTCGCAGGCGCCGCCACCTTCTACGCCCTGCAATACCTGCTCGCCTGGGCCTCTTCATTCGTCCGCAAATACTCTGCAGGGGGTCTGGGGGATGCAAAATCCCCCAGCCGGGTCGCTCATGGCGTAAGCCATGGCGAAAGCCCCCGCTCACACAGGCAAGGCGGTCGTCTTGAACACCGTCTTCAACGCAAAGCTCGATTGCATCTGCGCCACCCCCGGCAGCCGCGCCAAAGCGCGGCGGTGGATTTGCGCAAAATCATCCGTGTCGCGCGCCACCACTTTCAACAGGTAATCCGCCGTGCCCGCCATCAGATGGCATTCCAGCACATCCGGAATGCGCGCCACCTCCCGCTCAAAGGCTTCCAGCACATCGTCGGTCTGGCCCTTCAGCGTGATCTCCACAAAAACCGTCGCCCGCCGGTCCACCTTGCGCGGGTCCAGAAGTGCGACGTAATCGCGAATGATCCCCAGTTGCTCGAGCCGTCCGACGCGGCGATGGCACGCCGATTGCGAGAGGTTCACCCGCTCCGCCAGATCGGCATTCGAGATTCGCCCCGCCTTCTGCAAGACCCTGAGGATTCGCGCATCCGTTTCATCAAATTGCTCCATGGCAGCATGTTCTCCCGACTATTGGCGATTCTGTGCAAGGTTCTTCTGTCGCCTTAGGGTATGTCGCGGTGATTTCAAAACACTTTCGCACCGATATGCGCCATAACCCTGCCATCAGATGGGAGGAGCGCATCATGATCATCGGCTGTCCAAAAGAGATCAAACCCCAGGAGTTCCGCGTCGGCCTGACGCCCAATGCAGCACGCGAGGCGGTGGCGCATGGCCATGAGGTCCTGATCGAAACCCAAGCCGGTGCAGGTGCGGGCTTCCCGGATGAGGATTACACCGCCGCAGGCGCGACCATCCTCGACACCGCCGAGGAAGTTTTTGCGAAAGCCGAGATGATCGTGAAGGTCAAAGAGCCGCAATCGGTAGAGCGCAAAATGCTGCGCGAGGGCCAGCTCCTCTTCACCTATCTCCATCTCGCGCCCGACCCCGAGCAGACCCATGACCTAATCGCCTCGGGCTGCACGGCCATCGCCTATGAGACCGTCACGGATGCCCAAGGTGGTCTCCCCTTGCTCGCGCCGATGTCCGAGGTCGCGGGCCGCCTCGCGCCGCAGGTTGGCGCCTGGACCCTGCAAAAGGCCAATGGTGGCCGCGGCGTTCTGATGGGCGGCGTCCCCGGCGTCGGCCCGGCGAAAGTCGCCGTGATCGGCGGCGGTGTCGTCGGCACCCACGCCGCCCGCATCGCCGCAGGCATGGGTGCGGATGTCACCGTGCTCGACCGCTCCCTGCCGCGCATCCGCTATCTCGACGATGTTTTCTCCGGCCAGTTCAAGACCAGCTACGCCAGCGCCGGCAACACAGCCGAGCTGGTGGAACAGGCCGATATGGTCATCGGCGCCGTTCTGATCCCCGGGGCTGCCGCCCCGAAACTCGTCACGAAGGCCCAGCTCTCCGACATGAAACCGGGCGCCGCGATTGTCGATGTCGCCATCGACCAGGGCGGCTGTTTCGAGACCTCAAAACCCACCACCCACAAGGACCCGATCTACGAGGTCGACGGCATCATGCATTACTGCGTCGCCAACATGCCTGGCGCTGTGGCCCGCACCTCCACCATCGCCCTCGGCAACGCCACGATGCCCTTCATGCTGGCGCTCGCCGATAAAGGCTGGCGGCAGGCCTGCGAAGACGATCCCCACCTTCTCGCGGGCCTCAACGTACATGCCGGAAACCTCACCTATTTCGCCGTCGGGAAGGCGCTCGGGATCGACGTTCTCTCCCCGCAACTCGCTCTAAAGGCTTAATTTTCCGGCTCTACAGCACTGCAGACCTGCCCCAGCATGTTGCGCAGGTTTTTGGCGCGTTCAGCTCCGAGTTTGGTTTCAACCTCGGCATGCAGCGCCAGTTTGATGTCTACCAGCGCCGCGACCAGCGCGCGGCCCTTCTCGGTATGCACGACCCGCTTGGCCCGCGCGTCATCGGGATCAGGTTTCACCTCGACATAACCGCGCGCGACGAGGCTTCTGACCTGTCCCTGAATGGCCTGTTTCGACACGCCACGCGCCGCTGCAATCTGCACCATCGAGACACCCTTTTCCCCGACCTGCACCAGCACATCGCTGTCGGCCACCGTGATATCCTCAAAGCCAAGCTCCGCCACGCGCTCGTACATCGCCGCCTCATAGGCTTTGAACGCACGCCACAGATCGACGCCAATATGATCGGGGTTTTGGGTCACAGCACTCCAAATCGTCAAGTTGCTTGACTATTACATTTAGTCAAGTTATCTGTCTATTAGTCTTCATCATCATAGGAACGAGAAAATGAAAGGTCTTGCAATGGTTAGTTTGCTCGCAACCGCCACCGCCGCGCAGGCAGAGACACAAATGTCGGATGCGCAGCTCGACGCGCTGCTGACAGGAAACACCGTCTATGTCGCAACTCCCGGCGGCGCGGCCCCGGTCTATTACGGCGCCGACGGGCGGGCTGCCGCTAATCTCCCCAACGGCACCGAGCTGCGCGGCACCTGGGTCATCAAGGACGCCGCCTATTGCGTCGATTGGGACAATGGCCCGAAGAACAGCTGCACGAAGGTCATAAAAACATCGGACGGCTACGCGATGTTCGACCTTGCCAATGGCGATCCCCGCGGCAGCGTCGACCGGATCGTGCCCGGCAATCCCGAAAACCTCTGAACAGCAGGCTGGGTTCCAGACCGCCTCTCGGTTTAGACTCCAAGCATCTTGGGTGAGAAAGGAGACAACGTTTAGCCACTGCCAAGGTTCTGCTTGTAGGTTCAGATCGAGGAGGTCGGGGACGCAATACCGTTCCAGGACGTTTCCGGTCTCGCCAACGCGTTTCCGACCTAAATCACAGGCACGGATTTGAAAGCCGAAGGCAATGAGGTCGCGGTCGAAAGCACCGAAGTGGCTCATAAAGAGCTGACAGGGGAGAACGCCTAGACGTCTGCCGAACGCGCCGAGATAGACTCAAATCGCAATAATTGATAACCTCGTCTCAGTATTTTGAATGTTTATTCTGTGGGGTTGGGGGTTTGTTGAAAGAATTGAGCGTTCCGAACCTGCGTGGTTCGGCGGCGCAAAAGAACGGGCGCGACCAGAAGTCCCGGTTCGACATCACATCGATCACGATGCTGGTCACGGAGCAATGCAACCTGCGTTGTGACTATTGCTACATCTACAAAAACGCCAAGAAGATGTCCGAGGAGACGGCGAAACGGTCCGTCGATTTCCTGATTGAAAACTCGACAACCACAGATGGCAGGCTCTTCATCTGCTTCTTTGGGGGTGAACCGCTCCTGGAACCCGAGCTGGTCGCGTTGACCGCCGACTACGCGCTGGAGGAAGCGGCAAAAAGATCGCTCGACATGCGCTTCTCCATGACCACAAATGCCACGCTCATCGACGATAAGCGGCTCAATTTGCTGAAGAAATACAACATCAGCCCGACTTTCAGCCTCGATGGCATTGGCGAGGCGCATGACAGGCATCGCAAGACAATCGCTGGTCGCGGCTCGTTCAAATATATCGAACGCAACCTGCTGCGCCTTCTGGAGCTACCCTTCTCGACGATCCGTCTCACCGTTGCGCCGGAAACAACCCGTGCCCTGCCGGACTCGATCCGGTGGCTGATCGACAAGGGCTTCAAGCGCATCTCGATCTCTCCGGTGGTGGAGGCGGAATGGGATGCCGCCGCGCTCTCGGACTATTACGACGCTTGGCTGGAGATTTATGACATCCAGGCCAAGCTTCTGAGAGCCGATCCAAAGGACTTTCGAGTTTCGAACATCTTTTCGATGCATATGGATCTGAAATCGCCCGAAAGCCGGGAGTTCGGCTGCGGTGCTGCCCGCAACATGGTGGCCATCGATTCCTCAGGCAATCTCTACCCGTGTCACCGCTATGTTGGTTATCTGAAGAACGATCCCTCGGCCCAGATCGGAAATGTGTTTGACGGCTATGACGACAAACAGCGCGATCTCTACATTTCGGCAAATCGCATCGAGACGCATCGCGGATGTGGGGAAGGTCTGTTTTCTGACGCGACAGAAAAAGACCAGCGCAAATGCAGCAACTGCTCTCTGATCGGCAATTGCGGCAGCTCGTGCATGGCGGTCAATCAGCACATGACCGGCAATCCGACACGACCCCATCCGATCAACCGCGTGCTCTCGCAGATCCACACATCCGTTCATATTCAAACGCAATACGAGATACCGGACGAGTATCTTGAGCCGGGTGATGCCGCGCTCTGTGCAACGCCATGAGGATTTCAGTCAGGAGGATTTTGACATGAGTTCAGAAGCAAACCGCAAATACAAAGAGCTGTCGGAGAAGATATTCGGCCATCTCGACAAAGAGGAAATCCCCTGCATCGATGACGTTCTACGGGCCCTTATGGTGGCGAAAGGACGCAAATTCGCCCTCAGTCCGAACCTGATCGAACGCGTCGCGGCTAGCATGGAAGATGGGCAATCTCCCGATAGTCCCACACCGCTCAGCTGCCTCATGATCGATTGCATCAGAAATGAAGGCAAAGAGGTGATCGATATCGAGGATTGGTGTTGCTACTGCGATGCGCCCCGCGACAAATGCATCAAATGCGACTCCATTGACTGCAACCCGCCGCAGCCCGATCTCCACTAGCCGATCCGCGCCCGAGCTGATGACATCTCTCGGCTCTGCGGAGACACGCGCGGAACCAGGGCGCACGTAAGGAAAAGACCCGCCATATCGGACGGGCCTTTCCTAAATCTCGCGCCAGATTACTTCGCCTTCGCCAACGAGTCCCGGATTTCCATCAGGATATCCAATTCGGTCGGGCCGGGATCCTCCGCGGGCGTTTCCTCTTCCGGCGCCTCAGCCGCGGCTTTCACCTTGTTCACATAGCGCACCAGCATGAAGACCACCCAGGCGATGATCAGGAAGTTGATGATCGCCATGATGAACGCCCCATAGGCAAAGACTGAGGCCCCGGCCTCGCGCGCCGCTTCGAGAGACGCTCCGGCGGGCACGTCACCGGCCAGAACGGCGTAGTTGTTGGTGAAGTCCAGACCGCCAGTGAACAGCCCGATGATCGGGTTGATCAGATCGGCGACCAGCGAGGAGACGATCGCGGTGAACGCGGCCCCGATGATGATCCCCACGGCCATGTCCATGACATTGCCCTTGGCAATGAAGTCCTTAAACTCACTGAGCATTTCTCATTCCTTTTGGCTTCTTCCCTGTTGGAGCGTCTTCTTGTTGTCTGTGCGCTCTCGCACGGTGTTTACCATTTCTGCTCACAGGATCACCCCTTTTTTCACTTGCCAGGGGCGCTAACTATGGGGAAATCAAACGAAAAGGTCCCCTCTTGATGTCCTATGTTACCTCTCACCCGATCAACGCGAAGTGGCCCGCGGAAAACCCCGACATCCTGCAGCTCTACTCCTTCCCGACCCCCAACGGCGTGAAGGCCTCCATCGCGCTTGAGGAAATGGCCATCCCCTACGAGGCCCATAAGGTGACCCTCGCAGATGCGGACGTCAAAAGCCCCGAGTTCCTGGCGCTCAACCCCAACAACAAAATCCCCGCAATCATCGACCCCAATGGACCCGATGGAGAAGCCGTCACGCTTTTCGAGTCCGGGGCGATCCTGATCTATCTGGCGGAGAAATCCGGTATCCTGATGGGCAGCAACGCCACCGAGAAGGCACATGTGATCCAATGGCTGATGTTCCAGATGGGTGGCCTCGGTCCGATGCTGGGTCAGCTTGGTTTCTTCTGGAAATTCGCGGGCTCCGAATACGAGGACAAGCGCCCCCAACAGCGCTATGTCGATGAGGCCAAGCGCCTGCTCGCCGTGTTGGAGAGAGAGCTCGACGACAAGGACTGGATCACTGGTCAATATTCCATCGCCGATATCGCCATCGCGCCCTGGCTGCGCGCGCTGGATTTCTACGGTGCGAAAGAGGTCGTCGGCTGGGAGGATCACAAGAACCTCGTCGCCTATCTTGAACGGTTTCTCGAACGTCCCGCCGTGCAGAAGGGTTTGGTTACTCCGCCGCGCGACTAGGCTCAATCGTACTGCTCTTCCCTTAGCACCACCCGGTGTTCCAGTTCGGTCCGCACCCACACCGGACGCGGTAGACCATCACTATCCCCGCCGGTTGCATCGGTGATACGGCCCCGCATGAGATGTCGGTTGTGGGCCCAATCTGGACATCGACCAGCAGCTATGCGCACCGTAAACCATGTCGCTGAAGCAAGACCTCGAGCACATTCTAGAAACTGTCCTGCCGACCGACCCCAGCTTTCGGCGGATCGAACAGCCGGTGATAGACCGCTGCATTTCTGACACCCGGCGATACGCTGTGGAGGGCTCCAAAGAGGCCTTTCTGTTTTCCGCGATGCGCTTACTGGCACTTCCAGACAACGGGCACACACGGCTGATTCCGAACGATGCCATCTCGGTGCTCCCGCTGAGGTTTGTGAGCATCGGAACGGCCGTGCATTTGATTGGCGCGGCACCGGAAACACTTGCGCCAAGAGGAGAGTTGATTGCCGTCAACGGCACACCTGTGAACCAGATTGAGGGCGCCGCAGCGAGGTTTCTGGCGGGAACGCGCCAAAGGAAACTGGCCATCGGATCGCTTCTTCTCGCGTGGCCGTATGCTCTGGCTCGCCTGGGGGTTCCCTCAAAAGACGATACGACCGAGTATCGCGTGCAGGACGAGAACGGGCAGATAACCGATTTCAAAGTGGAGAACGGGTACACGGTTCCTGCTTCTACGCTCTACCCGAGAAACGAGCATGGCAAGGCTGATCCGGCCTGGAAACCCGAGAGATTTGTGGAGATTGAGGACTGGCAGGAACTCGGGCTTTCAATAGCGTTGCCAAGTTTCTTCGATCCAGGCGAAAACGCGCTGCCGAAAGCCATCTTGGGTGCGGCAGAACACGTAAGCGCCTGCTCGGAAAAAACACTCTTGGTCGACATTCGCGGAAACACCGGTGGCGACTTTCTTAAAACAATGCCCTTGATCGACGCTATCTCTGAAAACGCACGCAGGCAGGTTGGCATGCTTGTCGATAAATTCACGTTTTCCGCAGCGATCGTGTTTGTCGCCATCCTCAAACATCGTTTGGAAGGCAGGCTCAAACTCATCGGGGAAGAAATGGGCGACGGGTTGACGTTCTTTGCCGAGGGCGGGTTGCTCGAATTGCCGACCAGCGGCGCGGTCGTTCGATACTCATCCGCCTTTCACGACTGGAAGAACGGAACCAGCGATGAAACCACACCGCCCGAAATCGCGCAGCAAATAGTCCCGGCTGGAGCACTGGATTTGGATTGGGAATGGACCGCAAAGCCTGCGGCTGAGGATGCGCATGGCGCGTTCTACCAACGAGTTCTCAAAACTCTGACCAATTAGACGAACGGTTGCTTCGCCCGCACAATGGATGTTCGCGTCTGGAAAGATCTAGAGCGAAATCGGTTTGACCTGCAACAGGATGCATCACTTAACGCGTTGAAATCCTTGATTTCGAGCAGCGTTGAGTGAGTCAGGTCTGCCGATTTCTGCTCCAACGGCACGATCAACATCACCGGACCTGATCTGACCTAACCTAACCTAACCTGACCCGACCCACACGCAGCCAGGCTTCGCTTGGATAAACCTCCCATTATCCGAATCGCCTAGGGTAAAGGGCGGTAGGGGGAGGGCTGGTTTGGGCACGGAAACGACGCGTTTGTCGCGTTGTTCCTAAGGGTGCGCGCCGCGCGCCGTCATCGCATCGGCAATCTTCTCCGCCATCATGATGGTGGGCGCATTGGTGTTCCCGCCGATCAGCTTCGGCATCAGCGAGGCATCCACGACCCTGAGGCCCTCGACCCCGCGCACGCGGCCCTCGAGATCGCAGACAGCCTCCGCATCGCTGCCCATCCGACAAGTGCCGACCGGGTGATAAATCGTGTCCGCCCGCGCCCGGATATCGGCCTCCAGCGCCACATTGGACCGGTCATGGGCGTAGAGCTTCTTGCCACGCCACGGGCTCAGCGGCTCCGCCTCCATGATCCGTTCCATCAGCCGCGCGCCCCGCATCATCGCTTCAAGATCAGCCGGTGCGGACAGGTAATTCGGATCGATCCGCGGTGGCGCGAAGGGGCTTTTCGAGTGCAGCCCAACCGCGCCCCGGCTTTCTGGCCGCAGCACGCAGACATGGCAGGAGAACCCATGCGCCAGATGAATCTTGCGTAAATGGTCGTCCACGATCCCAACGACGAAATGCAGCTGCACATCCGGGCGCTCCAGGCTCGGATCGGTTTTTACAAACGCACCGCCCTCGGCCATCGGTGAGGCGAAGAGCCCAACGCCTTCCTTGCGCCATCGCAACGCCGCGCGCCCCAATTGCCAAAGACCCAACGGGTTCAGCCCCACCGTGTCCTTGCGCTTCGATTTGTAGGACAGGATGTAATCCAGATGATCCTGCAGGTTTTGCCCGACACCTTCGGAGACATGCACCGGCGCGATCCCATGGGCGCGCAATTCGTCCTCCGGCCCGATCCCCGACAGCATCATCAATTGCGGTGAGCCGAAGGCCCCCGCCGACAGGATCACGTCGCGCCGGACTGTCAGCCGACCCGCAGCGCGGTTGGAGGCATAATCCACCCCCACCGCACGCTTGTCCTCCATCACCATCCCCGTGGCGCGGGTCCGGGTGAGGATCGTCAGGTTCTCTCGCCGGCGCACCTCACGCGGCAGGTAAGCCGCGGCAGCGGAACAGCGCTCACCCTTTTGCGGCCCATCATGGAACTGCGTGACCTGATAGAGCCCGGCCCCTTCCTGATGCGGACCGTTGAAATCAGCGTTTACCGGGATCTGCATTTCCGCGCAGGCATCGACAAAACCATGGGTGATCTGCCGCGGCTCTGCCTGGTCACCGACTTGCAAGGGGCCTGCGTCCCCATGCAATGCATCCGCGCCGCGCGCATTGCCCTCGGCCTTGCGGAAATAGGGCAAAACACTTTGCCAATCCCAGCCCTCACAACCCATCTCCGCCCAGTCATCGTAATCGGAGGGATGCCCGCGCACATAAAGCATCGCGTTGATGGCGGAGGACCCGCCCAGGGCTTTGCCGCGTGGCTGAAACCCGCGGCGCCCATTCAGTTCCGCCTGCGGCTCGGTGTGGAACGCCCAATTGTTGATCTTCGGACGGCCCGACACCATCGCCGCCACAAGCGCTGGCGCCCGGATGAAGATGTCGCGCCCTCTTCGGCCCGCCTCGATCAGACAGACCGTCACGGAGGGGTCCTCAGACAATCGCGCGGCCATCACCGAGCCTGCCGAGCCGCCGCCGACAATGACATAGTCAAACTCCATGGCTCCGATTTTAAGCTGCCCGTTAAGGGATGCGAAGCCCCACATCGCCGCACGCAACGCACGGCCCGCTAAGATCGCCTTAACCCGGGCACCCTAAACCCCGCTCCCGACGCGTCACAGACTACAGGTCACAAGGGTTCCGAGGGCAAAAGACCGTCCCGGAACGATCTTGCTGAGCTCATAAGTGCGGGGGGCAAAATCCCCCGGCCTGCGTTGATCGCCCTGGTGGCGCCACCGCTCCTGCAAAGCTCTGACCCATATCATCGAGATCGCCTGTCGCCGGACCGCCCACATGGCTGGTCACGGGTCTTGTGCTGCGCTAGCCTCCGGCACATGGCTGATGACAAAATCGAAGTTGAGAATGTCAACGTGCCCGGTCAGATCACCCGGGTCGACCGCACAAAATACGAAGACATGCGCGCCGCGATCCTGAAGATCACACCACATGACGCCCCGGGCCTGACCGCGAAGGAAATGAAAGAGGCGGTGATCCCACACCTGTCGCCCGATCTCTTCCCGGAAGGCAAAACCGCTGGCTGGTGGCAAAAATCCGTGCAGCTTGATCTCGAAGCGAAAGGCATTCTGACCCGCGCCGAGACCAAGCCTTTGCGGTGGCACAAGGCTTAGGCGTCACATTCCAGTCGAACCACCTGAAGTTCCTCGGCATACTCGCTCGGCGTTTGATCCCCGACAAACCGCGCCACTTCTGAGGCCGCGAAAAGAGGTTCCTCACATAAATCTGTCGGCCGACTTTTGAGCCACTCAAGCGTGGTTTTCAGTAAGGCGATCACGATGTCCTCGTCGTGATGCCCGTCGCGCACCAGATTGTTGAACTGAAGCGCCGCGTCCCTGTGCTTTTTCTGTTCCGCGAGCGCCCAGCCGAGGTTGAACCGCGTGCTGACATGATCGGGATCGAACTCCAGAGCTTTCGCGAGCGCACGTTCCGCCGCAGCATGATCCTCCATCTCCGAATAAACGAGACCGGACAAATAGTGTATCGGGAACGGATCACCCTCAAGCGCAAGCGCACGCTCCAAGGCTGCAATGCTCTCCTCATGGCGGTCGAGGTTGTTCAAGACACGGGCATGAAGCAACTGTATCTGTCGGTCATCTTCATAGACTGCGGCGCTGATTGTCAGGTGCTCCAGCGCCTCCCCGTCCCGACCAAGCTTATGCAGGATTTCACCCAAGAACAGGCGGGCCCTGGAAAAATTCGGGTCGATCTCAACTGCAAAGGCAAACTGTTCGGCCGCCTCGTCCAACCGCTCCAAGTCGAGCAGCGCAAGCCCCCAACCGTAACGGGTTCGCTTCCTGTTCGGATCGAGCGAGATCGACTTTTCGAAATAGGTGATGGCCTCTTCCTGCCGATCCATGCCCCGTAGCGTCCAGCCGACATTGTGCCAGTTCTCGGCAACCGTGTCATATTCCGCGAGCGCCTTCTGATAGGCCGCCAGCGCCTTGTCATACTCTTTCTCCAGCAGATACACACCGCCCATTCCGCTGTCATAGCGGTCGGTGTCGGGATCGAGCTCTTTCATCCGCTCGAACGCGGCGCGGGCCTCGTCCGGCTCATTGCGATAGAGATGAATGCCGCCGAGATTGCCCAGGGCACCCGCAACATACTTAACGCCGACATCTTCGGCCAATGCGATGGCTTTCTTGCTCCAGGTCAGAGCCGCAGCCAGGTTCTCTTTTTCGCCGTGAAAGTAGCTGAGCAAATGCGCCGCAAAGACAGCATCTTCGTGACCCGCATCCACGATCTCCTCGGCCAGGCCCATCGCGCGATCCCATTGGTCACGGTCGACATGCAAATAAGCTGCCAACACGAAGGGGTCGATCACTTCAAGGATCGCCAGCACGGCATCGCGGAACGCTTCGTCCTGGCTGCGCTCGCCCATCATACCGATATCAAAAGTCTGGGCCTCGCTCCCGGAGAACACGCGGATCCGAATGGACTGTTTTGCCCATTCACAAGCCGCCGTCTCGCAGATGATCTCGCCACCGATCCGGACCTGTTCGAGCGACAGAAGTGAGCGCAGCATCTGCGTCAGGCCTTGTAGGGAAATTCCCGTGCCGGGTTCGACAATGTCGAGTTGCCGATTTGCGGAGAGGATCGTCGTTTGCGAGCGATCCGTCGTGCTTATTTCGTGAATGTCGGCAAAGGCATCCCAAAGCCGATGCGCCACAACACCGCCCGTCAGACCCTGTTTCTTCAGCGTGTCGGGCACCGAAAACTCTTCGATGATCACCGGCTCACGTCGAAGATCGATAATGGTGAAGACGATCAGCGCCACCAAAGGCACAACAACAATCGCACTGATGACGGAGGAGCGCAGAAACTGCACCCATTCCGTCACTTGCGCCAATCGGTTTGGGGCCTCTGGTTCCGGGTCAGGGGCAGTCAAATCCACCGGACCGTATTTCACTTCAACAAATGGGTCGTCCTGCGGCACAAATTGCCCCTCGAGGTTCTAATTCCTCTTTAGATTAGCATGGGTTGCCGGGAATCCTACGGCAATTTGCCAGTCAGAACATAGCGCAGGATGTCGGCCACTTTCGCCGGATCTTCGGTCACGGCAAGCGCTGCCGCATCCACTTCCTTCAACGCGTGCTGATGTTCGGGCATCTGCACCACGATCAGTGATTTACCCAAGGCCGCGGCATAGCCCGCATCAAAAGCGGCATTCCACTGTTTGTATTTCTCGCCAAAGCGCACGACCACGACATCGGCATCGGCGATCCCTTTGCGGGTGCGGATCGCGTTGACCATCGCGCCCTTGTGGTCGTGCCAGTATTTCTGGTCTTCGGCACCCAAGATGCGGACACCGCAATCGTCCGACGCGCCATGGTCGGTGACCGGTGAAGAGAATTCCACATCCAGCCCTTTGCAGCCATCAATGATCTGCTCGCGCCAGTCGGTGTGAATCTCACCGGAGAGATATACTTTCAATGTCATGACATGCCTTTCCAATCCCGTTGCCCTTTAGATCGGGCAAAGCGGCAGAAAAGCAAGTGCGCTTGAGACGTGCTTAGGTGAAGAAATCCACCATATCGGCCAGAGTCACACCTTCGAGGGTCACGCTGTCGCCGAAGCCGATATCGATCACGACATGGCCGTTTTCGTTCTCAGTTACCGAGATGTCGGCAGTGCCATCGACATAGGCCTGACCCCATTCCGCTGCGGTCAAACCGCCGACGATCATGTCGTCTACACCCAGTTCGAAATCGGTGATCACCACATCCGCGCCGCGTTTGTTGTTCTGGTAGACGAACTCGAACGTATCCGCGCCTGACCCTCCGGTCAGCGTGTGATTGGCACCCTTGGACAGATCGGCCACAAGGCGGTCCTGACCGCCGCCACCAATAGCGGTGGAGGCCTGACGCCCGGTGTGAATCTCGTCATTGCCCACGCCGCCATCGAGATAGTTGTTGCCCTTGATCCCGTAGATCTTGTCGTGACCGGTGCCGCCATAAACCGTGTCGCTGCCTTTGCCGGCTTTCACGATATCGTCGCCCGCTCCGGCATAAACGGTGTCATTGCCATGGCCCGCATCGACAAAATCATTGTGGTTGCCGGTCATGACCAGATCGTCGCCACCGCCTGCATAGACCGTGTCATTGCCTTTCGAGGTGCGGATTTCATCGGCCAGGTTTCCAGAACGCACGAAATCATCACCGAACCCGGTGCGGATCATGTAATTCGTGATGTCGCTGTCGGGATCGTCGGTCAGGATGAATACATCATCACCGCGTCCGCCAAGGATGTTTTTCAAGACCATGTTGCTACTCACTCGTTCCTCATATCCACCCCAAACGTGGACTTCTTGGCGATCTGCTAAACGGCAAACCGGGCACGGCTGAGACCGATCAATGCCAATTTCTGGACAAGAAAAAGGCGCTCCGAAGAGCGCCTTTTAAGGTTGGGCACATCAAAACTGAAGCCGCCAGAAGAGCGGTCGATCCGCTTTGCGCAGACCCCGCAGCAATTTGCGACAGGGCCGCTCCAGGAACCACGGTGCGTCCCGCGTCGGGTGGAACCCGAAGCTTTTCGGCAGCGCGGCGTAGAGCGAGCGCGGCGGCAGGCTCCACCGGATGTGCTTCAGCGCAGCCCCGGTCTCGGGCTGGTGCATCCACACTTCGCGGCAGGCGAACTCGTCGCGCAGCACAGTGAGCGCCGCCAGAAGCGCGGCCCGCGGCCAGATTTTGCCGTAGGCCGCTTTCAGGTTCGCCTCATAGCTCTGCGCCAGACGCAGGTCGCGGGTGCGCGGCGGCAGATCGGCAACCTCCTCTTTGAGGAAACGCAGCCAGTCGCTTTGCACCTCTTCGATCAGCGCGACACCTGTGGCGAGGTCCAGATCGATCCGTACCCAGGCCAGTGTCGGCACGCCGTCGCGACGGACCGGGTGACCGTGGAACTCCAGGTCTTTCCGGGCAAAGGGCCCTGCGAACTGGCCCATCAGACGCGCGTGGTCGGAGGGAAAGCCCAGTTGCAACACAAGGTTCCCGCCTTTGCGGCTAAGCTGGTTCCACTGCCAATCCTTACCTTGGCCCCAGCTCGTGTAGGAGAGCTGGAAGTCGTGCCAGATCTGACCATAGACCGCACTAAGCGCCAACCGCGCGGCTTTGCTCAAGCGCCAGCCGTTGGCCCGGTCCGCATGGGCCAAGGCCAACACATCGAGATGCCGCAAAACGCCATCGCCGCTCGCCGCCGCAAGCGGTCGGATCACGGGTCGCGCAACCAGAGGGCCACGCGCGGAACCGCGCAGGCTCGACAGTTTCTCATCTCCCGCCATCTGCGACGCCAGCGCCCAGGCGCTTTCGCGGTCCGCGTAATAGGGAAATGTGCTCATCTCCGGCAGGACATGCCGGATCATTTGGATATCTTCGGGGGTCATTGGGGATCACCAAGGCAGGCAGAAACATCGCGCCCGCAGGGATCACCTCCGGGCAACTATCGGAGCGTCGCGCTCCGTCCTATTGGTTTCAGATGCACAAGCATGGGTGCGATCCTCTTGGTGTTGCGGAGGCTGACATACAAAAAGGGCCCGAGTCGCCTCAAGCCCTTTCGTCGGTGTCAGTTCTTGGCCTGTGGCCGCTCAGCCACGCAGCGTGCCGCCGGTTGCTTTGGTGACCTTGTCGACCACTTTCGCTGCGACCGCCTCGATTTCCTCATCGGTGAGGGTTTTTTCCGTGGGTTGCATCCGCACGGTGATGGCGATGGATTTCTTGTCCTCGCCAAGACTGCCGCCGATGAATTCATCGAACACGCGGACCTCTTCGATCAGCGTTTTGTCCGACCCCGCCGCGGCGTTGACTAGCGTCAGGGCTTCGACATCGGCGTTGACCACGAAGGCGAAATCCCGCTCCACCGCTTGCAGGTCGCGTAAGTGCAGCGCCTCGCGAGAGGTCGCGGCCTTTTTCGGGAACGGCACCTCTTCAGGCCAGATGGTGAAGGCCATGGCAGGGCCTTTCACATCCATCTCGCGCAGGATTTTCGGGTGCACTTCGCCGAAGATGCCGAGCACTTTCTTCGGGCCCAGACAGATCATGCCGTGCCGGCCGGGATGCCACCAATCATTTGCCCCACGCAGGATTTGCGCCTTGGCGGGCGCGCCAATGGAGTTGAGCGCCGCTTCGATATCGGCCTTCACGTCAAACACATCCACCGCGCGGCGCGCGCCATGCACGTCTTTGGGTCCGGTGCTACCGGTCAGAAGACCGGTGGCCAGAAGGTGCTGTTCACCCGGTTCCCCGCCATGGAAGGCCAGCCCAACCTCAAAGAGCGCGAGGTCCATATACCCCCGCGCCTGATTGCGCGCCGCGGCCTGCAAAAGCCCCGGCAACAACGCAGGGCGCATATGGCTCATGTCCTGGCTGATCGGGTTCTCTAACGCGGTCGCCTGATCGCCGCCATTGAAGAGCGCCGCTGTTTTCTGGTCGATAAAGCTGTAGGTGACACATTCGTTGTAGCCGAGCGCCGCAATCGTGCGCCGGATCGTGCCCTCGCGTTTCTGCATCGGCGTCAGGATCGGTTTCGACACACCGGCGGGGCGGGTCATCGGTTTGCCTTCGAGTTTCGTCAGAGAGGCAATCCGGGCAACTTCCTCCACGAGGTCCGCCTCGCCCATCACATCCGGCCGCCAGGACGGCACGTGGGCCATGTCGCCTTCAAGCCGGAAGCCAAGCGCCTCCAAGGTGCGGCGTTGCTCATCGGCGGGGATGCTCATACCGACGAGCGACTGCACCCGGTCCGTGTCGAGCTTATAGGCGCGGGAATGATCGGGGGTTTCACCGGCGACGACGACCTCGGACGCCTCGCCACCGGCATATTCGAGGATCATCGCCGTGGCGGCCTCAAGCCCCACGGGCGTGAATTCCGGGTCAACGCCGCGTTCGAACCGGTAGCGCGCGTCAGAATTGATCTTCAGCGCGCGACCTGTGTAAGCGATCTGGATCGGGTTCCAATAGGCGCTTTCGACGAAGACATTCACGGTCTCCTCGGTACAGCCCGAGGCGAGCCCACCCATGATACCGCCGATGCTTTCGGGTTCATTGGCATCCGAAATCAACATGTCGCCTTTGTTGAAGGTGTAGTCCTTGTCATCGAGCGCCATCAGCGTCTCGCCACCCTCCGCGCGGTGCACGCGCAGCATGTTGCCCGCGACCTTGTCGGCATCGAAGACGTGCAGGGGACGGTTGCGGTCGTAGGTGAAGAAATTGGTGACATCGACAAGGAAGCTGATCGGCCTCAGACCGATCGCTTTCAGCGCATCCTGCAACCATTGCGGGGAGGGGCCGTTCTTCACACCCTTGATAAGACGGCCATAGAAGACCGGGCAGCCATCGAGCGTGTCCTCATCAATGGAAACGCTGATCGGGCAGGGAAAGGTGCCCGGCACCGGCTCAATCGCGGGCGTGATCACGGTGCCCAAACCGCGCGCGGCGAGGTCACGGGCAATCCCCGCCACACCAAGTGCATCCGGACGGTTCGGCGTGATGGCGATCTCGATGACCGGATCGACGCGTGCGGGATCGTTCTTCGCCAGCCAATCGGCGAAACTGTCGCCCACTTCGCCTGACGGCAGTTCGATGATCCCGTCATGCTCCTCAGAGAGCTCCATCTCGCGCTCGGAACACATCATGCCGTGGCTCTCGACCCCGCGGATTTTGCCCACACCGATGGTGGTGTCGATGCCCGGCACATAGACGCCGGGTTTGGCGATCACCACGGTGATGCCTTCACGCGCGTTCGGCGCGCCGCAGATGATCTGTTTCTCACCCTCATCCGTGGCGACCTGGCAGACTTTCAGCTTGTCGGCATCGGGATGCTTTTCGGCCTTCAAAACCTTGCCGATGGTAAATTCACGCAGACGTTCGGCGGGGTTGGAAATATCCTCCAATTCCAGGCCCAGATCGGTCAGAGCATCGGTGATTTCCTCGACGCTGGCTTGCGTATCAAGGTGTTTTTTCAGCCAATTTAGCGTGAATTTCATATAAATACCGCGGATCACAGGTTTCGCTCGGACCTCCTGCTATCCCATGTTTATTGGCAGTGAAAGGGGCAGCTCTGTCGCGACGCCCTGCATTTCTTAAAGATTTGTTCACCGTGCCCAAGTTTCGCCATAATTTGGGGCCATCTTCGTCACAAGTGGGGCCAGTGTTAGTGATTCTCAGTTTCTGAGGTAAAGGTAATGACCACGTTTCTGACTCATATCGTTCAAGCGGTATTTCGTCCGTCCGTTGCGGCCTTATCGATCGCTATGGCGGTGGCGATTGTGACGCTCGATTCCTCTCAGCATTCGGTCGGGCAGGACACCGTTAACCTCTCGCAGCTAGGCTGCAGCGGCATTTTGAAGCCGATCTGTTCGATTCGCCTCTTCTGACGCGGGCTTAAGCGCCGGTTGCGGCGCTTTCGCACCTATCGGTAGTGTATGCGGAGCTGCATGACGACCGACGTCCCCATCTGTATCCTCCATATCGGCAAAACCGGCGGCACATTTCTGCGGTCGGTTTTGCGCCATAACCGGCCTCGCTGGACCCGGGATGTGCGGCTCAACAGGCACGACGCCACCCGCATGGGCACGCTGAAACGGCTGGGGCCAGAGCGGGAGTTTGCCTTTGTGACGCGCGACCCGGTCGAGCGTTTTGTCTCCGCCTTCTATTCCCGCCTGCGGGAGGGGCGTCCTACCTTCAACTCCAACTGGAGCGCGGAGGAAGCAATTGCCTATCAGTGGTTCGAAGAGGCCGAGGAGCTGGCTCTCGCGCTGAATAGCAAGGATCAGCGGCTATATTCGGCGGCGCGGTTTGCGATGCGCCATATCCAGCATCTGGGCCAGGACCATCGCTGGTATTTGGGCAGCGCGCTGGACCTTCTGGCGGAGCGGGAGCAGATCGCGATGTGCGTTGATCTGTCGGAGTTGAACCAGCGGCTACCACAGGTGATGGCGCGGCTGGGTGTGCCCGAGTTCGAGATGCCACCCAGACCCAAACGCCACGAGGACCCGATGAAGCGCCCGCCGCTCAGCCATGCCGCCGAAGCCGCGCTGCGCGACTATTGGGCGGAGGAGTTTGAGCTTTATGAGGTCGCCCTTGCGATCTCGAAGGAGATGTGGGGCAGCTAAGCACCAAAGCGGCTTCGAAGCCGCTTCTTTGAAGGAATTTCGAAAATCCTTCTAGGCACTCAGACCGCGCGTCAGATCAGGGCGATCAAGTGGCACGAAGCCATAATGCTTCAACCAACGTAGATCGCTGTCGAAGAATGGACGCAGGTCAGGGATGCCGTATTTCAGCATCGCCAACCGGTCGATGCCGAGCCCGAAAGCGAAGCCCTGATAGACCTCCGGGTCGATGCCGCCGGCGGCGAGCACCTTGGGGTGCACCATGCCGGAGCCACCGGCCTCGAGCCAATCGTCGCCTTCGCCCAGTTTCAACTGGCCATCGACCCAGGAGCAGCGGAAATCGATCTCTGCCGAGGGTTCAGTGAAGGGGAAGTGAGAGGCGCGGAAGCGGACCTCGATGTGGTCCAGTTCGAAGAAGGCGGCGGCGAATTCCTCCAGGCACCATTTCAGGTTCGCCATGGAGATGTCCTTGTCCACCGCGAGCCCCTCGATCTGGTGGAACATCGGCGTGTGGGTCTGGTCGTAATCCGAGCGGTAGACGCGCCCGGGGCAGATGATCCGGATCGGCGCACCATGCTCCTGCATAGAGCGGATTTGAACGGGCGAAGTGTGGGTTCTGAGCACATGCGGCGGGCGATTATCACCCTCATCGCGGTGCATGTAGAACGTGTCCATCTCGCCCCGTGCCGGGTGGTGACCGGGGATGTTCAGCGCGTCGAAATTGTACCAATCGCTCTCGATTTGCGGCCCTTCCGCGACCGAGAAACCGAGATTGGCGAAGATCGCGGAAACCTCATCGGTGACCTGGCTGATCGGGTGTACTGTGCCTTGCCGGGAAGGGCGCGCAGGCAGGGTGACGTCGAGCCATTCCTCGCGCAGACGGGCGTCCAAAGCCGCATCGGCGAGCGCGGCTTTCTTGGCAGCGAGCGCGGAATGGACCTCGTCTTTCAAAGCATTCAGCGCCGGGCCCGCGACCTGACGTTCCTCAGGTGTCATCTTGCCCAACTCGCGCATTTTCAGGCTGATCTCACCCTTCTTGCCGACGGCCTGCACGCGCAGGTCCTCAAGGGCGGCCTCGTCGGCAGCCTCGGCAATGAGGGGTAGGTATTTGGACCTGAGATCGTCCATGACATGCGCTCCTATCTGTCAGGCCCTGCTACCGCAGCGATTGGGGAATGTGAAGGGTCGAGGGGCGCGCGTTTTTTGGGCTGAAACAGCGGTTGCACAGAGGGTTCGCAACCCATTTGTGAGAAAAAGATATCCCCAGAAAATACCATATTGCGCAGAAAATTTGCCTTTATACACAAGCTGTGGGGGTTATACATAGGTGTAATATTGCCGTTTTGGGGGATTCGACCGGCGGCTTTTCGCCATGTGATGCAGCATTTTCTGCGTCTCGATCCCCTGCGGCCAAAAAACGAACAGCACCACAAGGTGCGCGTTGATGAGTATCGGTTGCCGTGAGGGGAGCGCTTAAAAATGGGATTTCTGAGCCCGGATAACAGGAACAAGCTCGATAGAGATCTCGGGACCCGCGGAACATATCTCAAACCGCCGAGCCCGCCGGGACGCGGGCTGTTTCTGACCGGCTCGCTTGCGGCGCTGTCCTTCATTCTCATCGGTGTGGCGGGCTGGTTCGCGCTGTCACATGAGAACCGCTCAGAAGGCGATGACGTCGCAACCGCGCCGCCACAGCCGGTGGAAGACAAGATCGTCACCAGCACCCCCGATGAAATCCCCGGCACCGCATTGGCCTCCGACACGACGCCAGTGGTGGAGCCCCCGCGGGAAGAGCGCCAGGACATCGCGCGTCTCTCGACGCCCCACACCGATGGCCCGCTGGAAGTGCTGACCTTGGAAGAGGTCGCGCAATTGACCGGCCTGACCTCTAACAGAGCGCCGACCTCAGCACCGGACCCCATTACCCAACCGGAAGAGACCGTGGTGGCTGTGGCACCGGAAGTGCCGCCGAGCACAGTGCCACTGGTCGAGCAGGTCACCCCGACCCCGACACCGGTGCCCACGCAGGTGGTCGCGGAAGAAGCGCCTGCGCCGACAAGCCTGGAACCGGTCGAGGAGGTCCTGCAAGCCGCCGCACCTGAGGTGGCGGAGCCCCTGCCCGCCTCCTGCATGGATGAAATTCGCGACCTTGCCGCGACATCGACGATCTATTTCAGCACCGGCAGCGCGCAACTGGATGCCAACGGCTTGAACCTACTGCGCACCATCGGGAGTGCCGTGGCCGCCTGCCCGCAGGTTGTTGTGCAGATCACCGGTCATTCCGACAGCACCGGCGATGATGCGACGAACCTGTCGCTGAGCTGGCAGCGGGCGGATAACGCGATCTCGGCCCTCTCGGCGCTTGGGATCGACACCTCGCGGTTTGAACCGGTGGGTTTCGGGGCGCGCGCGCCCTATTCCCAGGGCGATAATTCAAACCCGGAACTGGACCGCCGGGTCGAGTTCACGGTGATGCAGAGCAACTGATATCCGGGCCTGCGACATGAAAAAAGCCGCCTTACTGAAAGGCGGCTTTTTGTTTGATTTGTCAGAGGCTTAGGCCAGTGCGGCTTTGGCTTTCTCAACCACAGCGGCGAAGGCTTCGGGCTCGTTGACGGCCAGATCGGCCAGAACCTTGCGGTCCACTTCGATGCCAGCCAGCGACAGCCCGTTGATGAAGCGCGAATAGGTCAGCGCTTCGTCATGGGCGCGCACGCCTGCATTGATCCGCTGGATCCACAGCGCGCGGAAATTGCGCTTGCGGGCCTTGCGGTCGCGGGTGGCGTATTGGTTCGCCTTGTCGACAGCTTGCGTTGCGGTTTTGAAGTTAGACTTGCGGCGGCCATAGTAGCCTTTTGCAGCCTTGATAACTTTCTTGTGGCGGGCGTGGGTGACTTTCCCGGATGTAACTCGTGCCATGTCAGTCTCTCCTTAGCGCGCGTAGGGCATGTATTTCTTCACGATGTTCTCGTCCTGCTTGGACAAGGTCGTGGTGCCGCGTGCATTGCGGATGAACTTGTTGGTGCGTTTGATCATGCCGTGGCGCTTACCGGCCTGGGCTGATTTCACACGACCGGTGGCGGTCATCTTGAAGCGCTTTTTGGCGCCCGACTTGGTCTTCATCTTCGGCATTTCCATCTCCTTTATTTTCGAGCGGTTTTGCGTACGACTCGGTATGCCAATCACCGGCCGCACATCGCTAGAGCGCGCCTTTTAGGCAGGAATCTCATGCATTGCAAGGCCCCTGTTCAGGCTGATCCGAACTCCAGCCAGTGGCGATCTTCGGGCGACAACATCTCGCTGATCCGGGCGTCATATGCCGCCAGTTGATCCTCCGAGAGCTTGCCCTGCCATTTGCCGCAGTTTCCGCCGTCGAAGAAGGCCTCATCGGACTTCCAGAACCCCATTCCGCCGCTCGGGGCAAAGCGTTCCGGCGCGGCACTCATGGACTCGAATGTGGCCGTCTTGACCAGGGCGGCCATCAGGTCATCGCCATGGCTGACACCGAGGATCGCGGCGACGCGGGCCATCTCTGCAGCCAGATCGCGACACATATCGGCGTAGTGGAACAGGTGGACATTGTCATACCTGTCCGAGGCGTCCTTGAACGTGCGGTAGTAATGCACGATGGCGGCCAACGGGTTGGCATCGAAGTCACTGCCCTCGGCATGACACTCAAGGAACCGCTTGAAGGTCAGAGCCTCGTCATCTTCGGGGTAGTACCAGTCGATATGCGGCAGTGGGATGTTGCGCACATGGTTGCGCATGGAGAAATGCACATCCAGCGGATGCCGGAAGACGGCGATATAGGTCAGATCGGGATAGTAGGGAATGCCATCGAAGGGCGTGTGGGTCTTGACCGCACGGCGATGGGTTTGCGCCTCCAGCCGCGCCATGACCTCATCGACATCGCGGAACCGGATGTCGATCCACGGGCAGGTCATGGAAATCTCCGGTTCCAGATCGGGATCGCCGCTCAAGAGCAGTGACACGATGGTCTGCATCCACGTGGTGCCGCTTTTGGCCGCCGTGCAGACAACGATATCATCGGGGCGGGGCTTGAACTTCTGCCAGCGGAGACTGTCGGAAAATGGCCCGACATAATTGCGCTCAACCGGCATCGAGTTCAGCGCAGAATGGAGGCCACGACCCGGGTGATCACATCGGGGATTTCGTTGATCGTATAGCCGCCGGGCTGGTTGTAGATCGCGTAGATGATCATCGCACCGGCGACGACCACGGCGAAGGCGGCAACACGTGGAGGCTGTCGGTCAGAGATCGCCGAGGCGATGGCGGGGATGGCGAGCACGCCGATGACGAGCCCCAATACGAGAATGAAATCATTGCCCATCGCTTTTACCCCAATGTTCCTGCCCGCTATGGGCGCGATTATTCAGGGTCGGTAGCGAAAATCAACCTTTCCTCGCACGGGGCAACGCGAAGGATATTGGTGGAGCCGGGGATATTGAAGGGCACGCCGGCGGTGACGACGATCTGGCAGCCTTCCGTCGCGAAACCATCCTGGCGAGCGGCGCGCGCGGCGCTGACCACGGCCATTTTGAACCGGTCCACTCCGCCGGTGAGGCAGCAATGGGTTCCCCAGCTGAGACACAGCCTACGGGCCGTGCCGGTGAGAGGTGTTAGGGCGAGGATCGGCACGTGCGGGCGTTCGCGAGAGACAAGCGTCGCGGTGGTGCCGGATTGCGTGAAACAGCAGATCGCCTTGATATCGGTGGTCTCGGCGATCTCGCGGGCGGCGGTCACGATGCCATCGG
This sequence comes from Paracoccaceae bacterium, assembly GCA_028284705.1. Taxonomy (GTDB): domain Bacteria; phylum Pseudomonadota; class Alphaproteobacteria; order Rhodobacterales; family Rhodobacteraceae; genus Litoreibacter. The sequence continues at coordinate 33,217 of JANQRE010000049.1, forward strand.
CGATGGTGGTCTTCTTGCCGCCACGTTGCGCGGCGATGATGTCACGATAATTGGGGTCGCTTTCGACCTCGATGGCCACGTTGTTCATCGTGGTGACGGCTTCAATCGGGTAGCTGCCGGCAGCGGATTCAGCGCTGAGCATGATCGCGTCAGTGCCTTCATAGATCGCGGTTGCGACGTCGGAGACCTCCGCCCTCGTGGGCATCGGGCTGTCGATCATGCTCTCCAGCATCTGGGTCGCCACGATCACAGGTTTCGCGACCGCGCGGCATTTGCGGATCAGGCGTTTCTGGATCGGCGGCACGTTCTGCACCGGCAACTCAACGCCGAGGTCGCCGCGCGCGACCATAATGCCGTCCGACACTTCGAGGATTTCGTCAAACGCGTTCACCGCCGCCGGCTTTTCAATCTTCGACAGGATCGCAGCACGCCCATTGGCCAGTTCGCGCGCCTCCCAGACATCCGCGGGGCGCTGCACGAAAGAGAGCGCCAGCCAATCGACGCCAAGCTGGCAGACAAATTCGAGGTCCTTGCGATCCTTGTCCGAGAGAGCCGCGAGGGGCAGCACCACATCGGGCACATTCACGCCTTTGCGGTTGGAGATCGTGCCGCCGACGGTGACGACGCAATTGGCGAACTCTGCGCCACAGTCTTCGACCCGGAGACGGATTTTGCCGTCATTCACCAGCAGAGAGGCGCCCGGTTCCAGCGCGTCAAAAATTTCGCGATGCGGCAGTTGCACGCGGGTGTTATCGCCCGGCGCATCATCGAGATCGAGGCGGAAGGGCGCGCCTTCCTCAAGCTCTTCGCCCGCGTCGTTGGCAAAGACGCCCACGCGCAGTTTCGGACCCTGAAGGTCGGCGAGAATGGCGATCGGGCGGCCCGTATCCTTTTCAACCTTGCGGATGATTTCGTGCCGGGCGCGAATTTCATCGTGATCGCCATGGCTCATGTTCAGGCGGAACACGTCAGCCCCGGCCTCAAACAGGGCGCGGATCATCTCGTAGTCATTGGAAGCGGGGCCGAGGGTGGCCACAATTTTTACGCTGCGCAGGCGTCTCATCTCTGCCTCATCTTTCAGGTCAGTAAAATTTTTCGTTGGGCCGGGCGCAGATATGACCGAATTGGGCCTCAAGGGCAACTGGCGCTTTCAGATTTCCCGGCATAGAAAGCCCATAAGTTGTAACGGTTTTACGTCGATGACCATCACGCCTTACGAGATTTATCATCCCGAGCGCGGGGGCCGGGTTGTTGTGACCTGTGACCACGCCACGAACCGCGTGCCCGATGACGTCGCTGGCGGCGATCTGGGCCTGTCGGACGAGGATATGAACCGGCACATCGCCTATGATGTGGGCGCCGCGGGCGTGGCGCGCGTTCTTGCGGACCGGTTGGGCGCGCCTGCGATCCTGTCGGATTTTTCCCGTCTGGTGATCGATCCGAACCGTGGTGAGGATGATCCGACGCTGATCATGAAGCTCTATGACGGCACGATCATTCCGGCGAACCGGGGCGTCGATGCGGCGGAGCGCGAACGGCGGATGGCGATGCTCTACACGCCCTATCACGTCGCACTTGGCAAGCTTCTGGAGGCGCATCCCGAGCCGATTGTCATCGCCGTGCATTCCTTCACGCGGCAATTGCGTGGCAAGGCGCCGCGGCCCTGGCATGTGGGTGTTTTGTCAGCGACCGACAGGCGGCTCACCGCGCCCTTGCTGGCGCGTCTCGCGATGGAAGAGGATCTGATCGTCGGCGACAATGAACCCTATTCGGGGCACCTTGATGGGGACTCGATTGACCGCCACGCGATGCGGCATGGTCGCCTGAATGCCTTGATTGAAGTCTGCCAAGACCTCATTTCTGAGGAAGAGGACCAGAGACATTGGGGCGAGCGCCTGGCCCCCCTTGTCGCCGGTGCGATTGAAGACGTGACAGGAGAGAGCCATGGATGAGCAAACGAAGATCGAGCTGGAGGCCGCCGCCTTCCGGCGCTTGCAGAAACACCTGATGGAAGCGCGGCCCGAAGTGCAGAACATCGATATGATGAACCTCGCGGGCTTCTGCCGCAACTGTCTGAGCCGCTGGTATCAGGAAGCCGCCGCCGAGAAAGGCATCGAGATGGACAAGATGGAAGCCCGCGAAGTCTTCTACGGGATGCCGTTCGACGACTACAAGGCCAAGTACCAGACGGAAGCGACAGCCGAACAGAAAGCCGCGTTCGAGGTCGCGCACAAGCAAGTGACCTGACCTGTGATCGGCGCCGTGCTATACTGGCGCTCAAAGGAGGTCCCGAGATGACCCGATTGATCGTTATTTCCCTGGCTGCGGCGCTTTTGGCCACCAGCGGACAGGCGCGCGAGGGCCAGTCCTCGATCCGCGAGAACATCAAGAATGAGCTGCCGAAATATGGCTACCCGGATGTGGATGTGGACGGGCTGACGACCCTGCAAGTGGCGCGCATCCATGCACTTTTGCACTCCAACAATGGGGTGGCGCATATTCGCGGCGGCATCGGTGCGGCCCTGGGCAACACAATCTGGGAGTTGTTCAAGAAATGATCCGCGCCGCCCTTCTCACCGCTGCTTTGACATTCGCTCCTGTGGCGGCAACGGCTGCACCAAATGAGCAATTGCTGCGCTCCATCGAACATCGCTTGCAGTTCTGGAATGTCGGTCCGGTGGATTACTCCACACTGACCACCTCTCAAGCCGCAGCGCTGCATCTGCGCCTGACCAATGCCCCGCCGCGCTTTTCGGGTCGGGCGAGTTTCTTCCGGCAGGAGTTGATCCTGATCCTGAACTGGGATGGCAGCGAGCGGAACCATTCCCTGAAGAAGTCCGACAACTGAAAGTATTGTAGGGCTCTCTCTCAAACCCCATATATATAGGGTCATTCCACGATGGAGGGACCCATGACACCTGAAGCACTGACCGCCCTGTTCGGCTGGATGAGTGTGATCAGCATCGGACTTTTGCTCTTCTCGACACTCGCCATCCTGTCGCTTCGCGATTGGGTTACGAGTCTACATGGCCGGATGTTCGATATTGACGCGAGCGACCTGCACCAGAGTTTCTTCAAGTATCTGGCGCAGTTCAAAATCGCGGTTCTGGTGCTGAACGTCGTGCCGTATCTAGCGATGCGGATCGTATTTTAGACCGCCGCTTTCAGGCTTTCTTCGAGATAGATTTCCCGCAAGCGTTTCGCGACCGTGCCCGGTGCCCCTGAGCCGATGGCCTCGCCATCCATCTCCACCACCGGCATCACGAACATCGAGGCGGAGGTAATGAAGGCCTCATCCGCCGCCTTGGCTTCTTCGATTGTGAAGGGACGTTCCTCGACCTGCATCTGCGCCGCAGCAGCGAACCGCAACACAGCGGCGCGGGTGATCCCATGCAGGATTTCATTGCCCAGATGCCGTGTGATGATCTTGCCGTCCTTCACGATATAGGCGTTGTTGGAGGTGCCCTCGGTCACAAACCCGTCCTCGACCATCCAGGCATCGTCCGCGCCTTGCGCCTTTGCGGCCATCTTGCCCATGGAGGGGTAGAGCAGTTGCACGGTTTTGATGTCACGACGGCCCCAGCGTTCGTCGGCGATGGAGATCACCTTGATGCCCTTATCCGCGAGCGGTGAGGTCGCCAGACCGGGTTTGGCCTGGGTGAAGAGCACGATGGTGGGCGCCGCATCCTTCGGATAGGCGAAATCGCGATCCGCCGCGCCGCGGGTGATCTGCAGATAGACAAGCCCATCTCCAATCTCGTTGCGGGTGACGAGCTGGCGATGCACCTCCAAGAGGTCCTCCTTCGAGATCGGGTTGTCCATCTCCAACTCATCGAGCGAGCGCTGCAGGCGCACGGCATGACCGTCGAAATCGATGAGTTTGCCGCCCAGAACAGACGTCACCTCATAAACGCCATCGGCAAAGAGGAACCCGCGATCAAAGACCGACACCTTGGCCTCTTCCTCAGGCAGGTATTCTCCGTTCAAATAGACTGTGCGGCTCATCTTTGGTCACTCTCTTCAGGCTCTAGGTTACGTCAAATCAGCTCAGGCGCTGGCGAAATCAGTGGCATCCAAACGGCCCTCTTGCAACAGATGCTGCAGCACATGGGCGACATTCATGGCGTCAGACAGGCCATCATGGGCGCGCCCGTCCGGTTCGAGGCCAAAATGATCGGTGATCGTGTGGCTGCGCAGCCCATGGATCACCTCCAGCTCTTCACCAGCCGCGAGAAGCAGCTTGGCAGCGTTATGGAAGCGGCCTGCAGGGATGGGACAGGTGATGCCTGCGGCAAAGCAACTTGGCGCAATGGCCAGGATGTCGTCCTTGCCCCAACTGTAGATCGGCGCATCACCACAGAACTGGTCGAACCGCTCCAATGCCTCGGCCAGCGAGGTGCCGTGCTCCTCCACCGCCTCGGGCGTGATCCCGGTCAGTTTGGTGAAGAATGGATCGATCGCCACGAGGCCGTCCCGACCCACCGGCTTGATCAGAACGGAGAAGGTCGCGCCGGTGTCGAAAGGCGCGGAGAGCGACAATTCCACAGCGCCGATCTGTACCAGCAACGGGTCGGGATCGTTGGGACCACACCAGAACCGCATCGGCGCGCCCGGCGTGGTGAGTTGCTCGCAGTCATAGATGATGGCGCGCGCTGACATCCCTATCCCCAGAGGGAGGCCTCCGGCGGATGCACGCCCTCCTCATCGAACAGCAGTGGTTGCGCACGATCTTCGGCCAGGAGCAGCGGACCATCAAGGTCGGTGAAGGCCGCACCTTGGGCGACCAGCGTGGCCGGGGCCATGGCGAGGGAGGAGCCGACCATGCAGCCGATGAAGATGCCGTAGCCCTCTGCCTCGGCCTGTTTGCGCAATTCGAAGGCTTCGGTCAGCCCGCCGGTCTTGTCGAGCTTGATGTTCACCACATCGTATTTGCCCTTGAGCTTCGGCAAGGTGGCGCGGTCATGGGCGGCCTCGTCGGCGCAGACCGGCAGCGGGCGTTCGATTTCGGAGAGCGGATCATCATCGTCGGCCGGCAGGGGTTGTTCCACCAGTTTTACACCGAGCGTGACCAGATGGGGGGCGAGGTCGGAATAGACCTCCGCCGTCCAGCCTTCATTGGCATCGATGATGATGGGTGTGTCGGGCGCGCCGCGTCTGACAGCTTCAAGGCGCGGCATGTCATCGGGTGTGCCGAGTTTGATCTTCAGAAGCGGTCGGAAAGCGTTTTTGCGCGCCTCGGCCTCCATATTTTCAGGTGTGTCGAGGGACAGCGTGTAGGCGGTGATCTCCGGGCCCGGCTCAGCGATCCCGGCCAGTTCCCAGGCGCGTTTGCCGGCTTGCTTGGCTTCGAGGTCCCACAGGGCGCAATCGACCGCGTTTCGCGCGGCGCCGGACGGCATCACCTCCTGCAAGGTCATCCGATCGATGCCCTCTGGCAGCGCTTCGATCTGCGCCGTGACGCTCTCCAGCGACTCGCCATAGCGCGCATAGGGCACGCATTCGCCCCAACCGGTGACGCCATCGCGGGTGATGCGCACCGTCAGGACGCGGGCCTCTGTCCGCGAGCCGCGCGAGATGGTGAAGGCTTGCGCCAGTTTGAACGTGTCTTGGCTGACGGTGATCATAGCTCCAGAAGCGCGTCGACCAGTTTGCCTGCGCCAAAGCGGAACGGATCGGTCGCGGGCAGGTTGAGGCGGGTTTCGATCTCCTCCAGACAGGCTTTCGCCTCCGCCTCATCCAGCGCCTTGGTGTTCACGGAAACACCCGCCACCTGGCAGTTCGGATTGGCCACGCGGGCAATCGGCAGCGCCGTGTCGCGAAGTGTCTCAAGCGACGGCAGAGAATAATGCGGCAAGCCGCGCATATGGGTGCGGGTCGGCTCGTGACACAGCACCAGCGCATCGGGCTGACCGCCATGGATCAGCGCCATGGTCACGCCAGAATAGGAGACGTGGAAGAGCGAGCCCTGCCCCTCGATATGATCCCAGTGATCGTCGTCATTGTCCGGCGTCAGATACTCAACGGCCCCGGCCATAAAGTCCGCGATCACGGCATCGAGCGGCACGCCTTTGCCGGTGATCAGAATGCCGGTCTGGCCGGTGGCGCGAAAATCGGATTTCAGCCCGCGTTTCACCATCTCCGCATCCATCGACATCGCCGTGTACATCTTGCCGCATGAGCAATCGGTGCCGATGGCCAGTGCCCGTTTGCCGGTGCGCTTTTTGCCATTGGCGATCGGATAGGCGACCGTCGGCACGCGCACATCGTGCAATGTGCCACCGTGTACTTTCGAGGCCGCTTGCAGCTCATCTTCGTTGCGCAGGAGATTGTGCAGACCGGCGGCGATGTCGTAACCGAGCTGTAGCGCCTTCACGAGCACGACTTTCCATTCGTTCGAGATCACACCGCCGCGGTTCGCGACACCGATCACCAGCGTTTTGGCGCCCGCATTCAGACCCTCTTCCAGCGTCATATCCGTGAGACCCATATCGGCACCGCAGCCTGGCAGCCGGAACTGACCCACCGCGTTCTCGGGGCGCCAGTCCTTGATGCCTTGCGCGACTTTGGCCGCGAGTTGATCTGGCGCGTCGCCCAGGAAAAGCAGATAAGGTGTTTGGATCATGGCAGGGGTCCCAGAGGCAGAATCAGAGCTTGGTAAATAGTAGCTGCTTGCCGCTTTATGTGCCTCTCTTTTTGCTGCTTGAAAGCCGGGTATGTCGAAGAAATTTGAGATTTTGCGGAATCTGACGGAAGATTCTTCCGTACGCCCAAAAGTGTCGCAACGTTACAATTCCCTAAGGTCACTTCAATCTGGACAGAAATTCGCCGCAGGGTTTAGAGGCGGTTGACGCGAACAGAACTTACGTAAATCTGTGACGGGTAAACCAATGCAAACCGTAGAAGAGTTTTTTAGCGCCAGCGCTCGGGCGTTCAGCGATGGCGATATTGATGAGATGGCCCGCAGGTTCGATCTGCCGGCGGAGGCCCATATAGGACATGTGACGCTGCCCCTGCGCAGCTATGGCGAGGCTGCCGCCGTGCTGCGCAATTATCGCGAGAGCCTGATGCTGGAGGGCTATCACCACAGCGACTGCAAGGTCCTGCATGTGATGAAATGCGGCGACCAAAAAGCGCAGGCCTTTGTTGAATGGACCAGTCGGCGCGCGGATGACACCGCGCTGACGCAGGTGCAGACCAGCTATATTCTGGAGCGCGATCAGGATGGGGCATGGCTGATCAAGACCATCGAGTGTCTGGCCGATCCTGACAGCCGGTTCTGGCGGAAAGCGCTGGCGGCTTAGATTGATGCCACCCAGTGCGCGATGGCACCGGGTCGCATTTGTTCTGCCCGCTCAGGCAATGCCGCCATCAACGACCTGCCCCGGTTGCCGTTCCGCCCAATCGAGCAGGAACTCCCCGACCTCTGGCGCCGCCGCCAACTCGATGGCGCGCCGCGGCAGCGCGACACCAAGTTTGAGCGCCATATCCAGACAGGTGATGTAGTCCCGCTCCGCCCGTTGCGGGCAGTTCTCCGAGCCGTGAATGATGGTCGACAGAAGCGTGCCGCCATAGCCATTCACATGGCCAAGATCGGGTTTGAGTGACAGGAAATACTCCATCACCTCGGGCAACCCTTCCCAACCCGCGACCTGCACCGGGGTCAGGCCTTCCTTGTCGGGCCGGTCATATTCCACACCGATTGCTACCAGCCGTTTGATGTGGTCGAGCTTGCCCGGCAGGTGCAGGATCATGCGCAGGATATTCCGGTAGGCGTCGGGGATTTTGTCGGTGTCGATCCAGGTCTCCGGCGGCTGCCAATTGTCGGCTGCGGCGGCCAGGATCGTCTCAACCTCGGTCATCGTCGTATCCGCGCCGCGATCCTCCAGAAGCCGCGCCAGCTCGGCATTTCCGAACACGCGGGCATAGGCGTAAGGTGTGCAGCCTTCGAATTTGCGGTTCAGATCGGCGCCGTTGTCGAGGATCAGCTTGACCATATCCGGTTTCGCCATGCGCCGCGCCGCCTGATGGATCGCAGGGACAACCCAAGGCTCCTCCCCACCCACATGGGTGCCGTCGAACTCATCGACCGAGGCACCATGATCGATCAGCATTTGCACCGCTGTTGTGTCGTGGAAATCCATCGCCCGAAGGAGCGCATTGGTGCCCTTAGGGTCAGCGTCATGGTCGAGCAGCATTTTCAGTCCTTCGTGGTGACCAAGCTCGGTCGAGTGATAGAGGCTCTCACCGTCATTGGGATCGGCGCCATGCTCCAGCAGCCAACGGCCCAGCGCCATGTTGTTGGCGTGACCGATGGCAAAATAGAGCGGGGAGAGCAGGTAATCGCCCGGATCATAGACCGGCGCACCCGCATTCACATCGCCACCCGCGGCCAGAAGCGCCTCGGCGATGGCCAGCATATCCGCTTCCAGCTCGGGCCTGTGATGGATCATCTTGGAACGCGCGAAGATGGCAAAGGGCCAGGCCAGGCCAAGCTTTGTGGTCGCGAGCGATGGATCATCCTGCAAAGCCGCCAGAACGTCGTCCTTGCGGTAGAGCGCCATTTGCAAGCCAAAGGAGGCCTTCGGCAGATCCGGTGTGTCCACCAGCAAGTGATCGACCGCCTTGAAATGTCCATGCGCCACGGCGATCTTTAGCCGCTGCAGTTTCGCCGCACGGTCCATGCCGAGCGTCTCCACCGCCAGTTTCAGCGCGGGCCAGGAGGCGAAAGCGTTCTCCCGCGCGATCACATGCAGGTAGTCGGCATGCTTTAGTTCAGCGCTGTCGCTGCGCGGCGGGTAGTTCTTCAGGCGTTGCCGCGCATGCAATTCTCCCGCCTCGAAGGCAGTGCGGAGCGCTTTGGCATCACGGCGCAATTGGTCCAGAGATTTGGTCATCGGTATCCTCATATCGCGCTCGTCGGTCCGCTGGGTTCGAGCATGAGACACAACCGAAAGGGGATGTCTTGATGTCGTGAGGGGTGTCGATGACGACTTTCCGCGGACCTGGATGCGCCCCCAAGGCGCGACCTTTCTTTAGCCGCCCAGAGATAACCGTGCAAGCATGTGTGGTCGCCTAGGTGATTGGCTGGCCAAAGGTCAGTTTGTTGCCGTCGGGATCGCGAAATCCGATCTCGCGCATGCCCCATGTCTGATCCACCGGCGTGGTGCCGCCGTCGGGAACCGTAAGTTTGACCCCATTTGCAACGAAGTTCTCGCACAGCTCATCGACGTTTTTCACGCGAATGTAGACCTGTGCGCCGAAGACCGCGTTTTCGCGCCCGTGGCTGCTGAGGTGAAGACCATCGCCGTCGCGGGAGAGAAGCGCATAACGGGAGTCGAAGCTTTCGGGGTTGGGATCGGGCGCGACGACGATCCCGAAATCCAGAACCTTCGTATAGAAGTCAATCGAGGCCTGGATGTCTCGACAGTTCAATACGGGTTCGATGCTCATGTGCCGGTTCCTCTATGCTTTTTCCAAATCCGCCCAAATCTCTTCGACCCACTCCTTAATCACCTGCGCCTCGTCCCAGCGGTTCGACATCTCTTTGCCGTCTGGGCCGGTCATGGCGTATTCGGGTGGACCAAGTTCACAGACGAAGATGCAATCGCCCTCCGCATTGCGGTCGCGCCAGCCTGAGAGGCCCTCGCGCCACCAGCCTTTGAAGAGCTCCACCCATTTCTGGTGCTGCGGAAAATCCAGTTGCAACTGGATTTGCTGGCGGGAGGCGACGCGGCCCTGAAACGAGTCAGACCGCGCGAGGATTCGCGAGATCAGGCCAAGGTCGTGGTCGGAAAGAGGGAACCAGAACTCGCGGTCGACGACATAATGTGAGAGGTCGGCGCAGATGCGCATATCCGGGATCAGGTCTAAGAGTTGCAGCGTGACGTAGAGGTCGTTGGTGATGCAATTGCGATGGGTTTCGAACTGGATCGGGACTCCGATTTTGTCGGACATCTCCAGCCAGGTTTCGATCACCGGCACCATGTCCTTGATCTCAATCGGCATCACTTGCCCGATCACATCCACAAAAGGCGCACCGAAATCGGCAGCCATGCGCAGCGTGTCGCCGAGGCTTTCGATGGTCTTCGGGAAGGCCACGATCAGAGGTGTGAGGTTGTTGGCTTCCATGTGGGGCCGGACCGCGTGGGCCGTGGCCACGTCCGACGCACCAAGATCAATGGCCATGCCATGAAAGCCAGCCTCTGCCACCATCTCGCACACCTGATCGAAGGGAAGTTTAACCCCGCTCGGATCATGCGGCTGCAAGGCCCAGAGCGAGGTGTAGACGTGGAGGTTTTGGGTCATGGCGTTCCCTCGATAAAGGTGCGGATATCGTCCATTGCGTCCGGTCGATCGCCGATCACTCCATGCCCACAGGTCTCATATCGCCGAAAGGTGACACGTTCATCGGGTAGGTGATGAACAAGCGTTTCGCTGAACGCCATTGGCATGATTGGATCATCCTCCCCCGCCAGCACAAGCACCGGGCAGGTGACTCGATGAAGTGCGTCCCGAAAATCCATACGGCCCTGCTCGTTCTTTGGGCCGTTGAAATGCAGGGCCGTCTCATTGCGCATCAAGGCGCGGGAGAGCCAATCAGTGTTCCGGTTAACCGTATAGAACGGCGCACAGACCCGTGCATATTCCGCGCGCGTGTCATCGGTGGGATTATCCCAATAGGCCTGCGCGACGGCGCGTGCCTCTGGGCCACCGATCCGATCGAACGCGGCATGAATGGCATCAAAGTCCACCTTAGGCGCAGTGCTGATCAGGATCAGCTTCGACGCGTGTTCCGGATGACGCGTGGCGTAGGATTGCGTGACGAACCCGCCGAAAGACGCGCCGATGACGATTGGGTTTTCAACGCCCAAGGCGTCGCAAAGCCCCTTTAGATCTTCCCCCCATTGCGCCAGGTTCCATGTGGCCGGGTCATCGCCGCTGCTGCGTCCATTGCCCCGGTGATCGTAGTAGATGACCTGGGCGACATCGCTGAGCGCAGAAAAAGCAGGCTTATAGTGGCTGTGATCGGCGCCGGGTCCGCCATGGACCATCACGACGGTCGGTTTCTCGCGCATCCTTGGTCCATCGGGGACGAGCGCGGGCCCGTCGACGTCGAAATAAAGACGCGTCCCGTTTACGGTCACATACACCTATTCAGCGGGAACGCGGGCGGTCCGACCGCCGGAGGTGGGTACGACCCAGACCTCATTCATCGGCCACTGGCTTTCGTCCTTTTGGGCGAGCTTCTTTATCACCTCGATCTGGAATTCGATCCAGCCCATGCGGTGGACCTCTCCGGCTTGCGCTTCAATCTTTTCGTTCAGGTCTTTCAGCTTCCAGAACGGCACGGCGGGGAAGGTGTGATGCGCCGTGTGATATGGCATCTGCCAGCAGAGCCAGCGGATCAAGGCGGGTGCCCGGGTGGAGCGGGTGTTTTCCAGGATGTCATCCTCATGGGAAAGACCCAGATGCTCAATGGTGTTCTGCAACTGATGGATCGGTTTGGTCAGCACCATCGGCAGGATCCAGAAGGTGAGCAGGAATGCACTTCCGGCCATGAATTCGGCGAAGATCAGCATCGCGTAGATCGTCACGTGAATGCGCGATTCGGTGATGATCTTCTCTTCTTCGTTTTCCTTGATGTAAGGCTCGATGATGATGCCGCGCGCGCGACGGATGAGGCCAAAGACGCGGTTCTTCCAATAGGTGATGCCGGAGAGCCAGAGCAGGTAGGTCTGCAACGTGTAGGGCTCCCGCACCAGCTCGCCATCACGCTCCCAGTCCTGCGTGTATTGGTGATGGGCGAAATGCATGACCTGATCGAAATCGCGCGGGAAGATCATGAAGAAGCCGATGATGCGGCCGAAAATCTCGTTCAGTTTCCGGGTCTTGAAGACGGTGGCGTGGGAGAGTTCATGCTGTGCGGCGTAGAGGAAATTGATCAGGACGCCGAGCACGAACCCGGTGAGCAGAACCCACCAGGTGCCAAGCGCAATCCCATGGAGATAGGCCACAAGCAGGATCGCACCGACATGGCTGCCCATCTGCATCCAGCCCTGTTGGTCGGAGCGTTCGGTCAGCGCGCGAAGCTCGTCGGGCGAGAGCAGTTTGCGGCGGGAAAATGTGGCGTCCATGGGCGACCCTCCAGGTTGACCTGAAAGAGAGTATCGCGCCGAAGTCCTTTGTCTAGTGCAGCGGGATCAGCGCCACGGGCGCGTCTTCCTCGCGCTCGAAATCCAGCGGGGCCTTGTCCGACGCGACGGTGTTGCGCTTGAACTCATAGACCATCGCGTGCCCGTCAAACGAGGTCGCAACGATCAGCGCCTGATAGAGGTGTCGCGCGCCGTCATAGATATCCACCAACCCGCGCATATGCGGCGCGTTTTCTGCATCGATGGCAAAATTCTTCTCCGAGAAGCGCAGGATCGGATAGACATCCTCCCCGATTTGCACCCGCAAACGGGATTTCTTGGCAAGCTTGGCGCGCCGGGCCTGTTCCAGCCCTTTGGCGACCTCTTTCGACACGTAAACAGACATAACCGTAGCGTTCTTCTGGCAGCGCTACCCTATTACCTGTGGATAATTGCGATTTCGTCAATGATTCGAGGAAATTGTCGCTAAATTTTTACTTTTGGCCGCAGCACATGGGGCACAGCGGGATCGTAGAGCGCGCTGTCCTTGAAGTCCTGGATATTGGCGAGCGCGGGGCCGACAAGGATCAGCGCGGTGCGGGTGATCTTCTCAGCGCGGACCTTTTCGCGGATGTCGGAGAGCGTGCCGCGCAGGTAGAGTTGATCGGGCCAGGAGGCGCGATAAGCGACGACAACCGGGCAATCGGGGCCGTAATGCGGGATCAGTTGCCGCTCGATTTCGCGCAGGGCGCGGATGCCGAGGTGGATGGCGAGCGTGGCACCAGTGCGCGCGAAGTTTTCCAGCGTCTCGCCAGGCGGCATGGAGGTCGATTTCATCGACATGCGCGTGAGTACGATGGATTGCGCGATTTCGGGGATGGTCAATTCCTGACCCAATGCTGCCGCCGCTGCTGCATAGGCGGGCACACCGGGGATGATCTGGTACTGGATTTTGTCGCGTTTCAGCAGGCGGATTTGTTCGGCGATGGCGCCGTAGAGCGACGGGTCGCCGGAATGAACGCGGGCCACATCCTCGCCGCGGTCGCGGGCGGCGAGGATTTCGGCATGGGTGTCCTCCAAAGTCATCGGCGCTGTGTCGAGGACCCGCGCCCCGTCGGGCGCTCCGGCCACGACCTCCGCCGGGACCAGTGAGCCTGCGTAGAGGCAGACCGGACAGGCGGCGATGATGCGTTGAGCCTTCAGGGTCAGAAGCTCCGGATCGCCCGGCCCGGCGCCGATGAAATACACTTTCATCTTGTGGCCCCACGGGATGGCGGGCGGGGCGATATCGCAGATGAGCGTCGCACTGTCATCCCGCCAGATCCCCATCAATCTTGCGCGCATATCCCCGCGGGGTGTACATCCGCGGCCCACGGCCCGTTTGCGCCAGCCGCGACTGCGACGAGCCCACCAGCACAACTGTCAACATATCGACCTCATCGACCTGCAAATCCCCCAATCGCCGATAGCGTATCTCCTCCTCCGGCCGCCCGAGCGAAGACGCGAGCAAAACCGGCGTGTCCGCGGGGCGATGTTTCAGCAGAATATCTCGCGCTTCGGCCAGTAAGGTGCGCCGCCGCTTTGAAACGGGGTTGTAGAAGGCAATCACGAAATCGCCTTCCACCGCAGCTTTCACGCGGCGAATGATATCGTCGCGGCGCGTCAACAAATCGGACAATGAAATCGCACAGAAATCATGCCCCAAGGGCGCGCCCGCGCGCGCGGCCGCCCCTTGCAGGGCGGAAACGCCAGGCGTGGACACCACCTCCACCCGCCGTGCGGCGTCACTAACGCCCTTCTCATCCGGCCCACGATCCAGAAGCTCGAAGACCAGCGCGCCCATGGCGTAAATGCCTGCATCGCCTGAACAAATCAGCGCGACGTTGCGGCCCTCGCCCGCGCGTTCCAGCGCATAACGACATCGGTCTTCTTCCCCGCCAAGTGGGAAGTCGGAGCGGGTTTTGCCTGCAGCCAGGGGGCCGAGCAGGTCGATGTAGAGGCCGTAGCCCACCAGTTCCTCGGCCTCAGCAATCAGCTTTGAAGCCTCGGGAGTGCGCCAGCTAGCTTGCCCCGGACCGATGCCGATGATGGAGAGCTTTCCCGCCGACCGACCGCGTAGCTCGGTGATCGGCTCGGGCGCAATCCCTAGCGCGACAGTTGCCATGGCGGTTTTGCGTTTGGGATACCAGATCGCAGCAGTTTGCCCGCCCCCCGCAAGCGCGGCATTTTCCGCGACACCATGGGTGCCGATCTCGGCGAAGACCACGTCGGATTGGGTCTCGGTGCGGGGGGTTTCGGCCTCAAGTTCCTCGGGCGTGAAGAACCGTAGGGGCAGGTCGAGATGGGCGGCGAGCGCATGCATGGCGGGCTCATCGGCCTTCACATCTACGGTGAAGATGCCGCGCAGGGCTTTGGGCGACAGGTTTGCGTCTTTCAACAACGTGTCGACGAGGTCGATCAGCTCTTCGGGCGGGCAATCGCGCGAACAGCCCACGCCGAGCGTGGCGCGTTGCGGGTGGAAGACGAGTGTGGTGTCGGGGCCGATGTCGGGTTTCATTGTACAGTGCAGACGCACGCCCTCCCCCGCAGGCAAGTCCTGCAACCAACCTGCCTCCGCGGCTTCGTCGCCCGTGATCTCGGCCCCCGCACCGGAGAGCAGGGCGGCCATGACCGGTTTCGCGGCCTCCGGATTGCCCAGGACCCAGTCCGCGGGTGGCTCGTCCAGCGCAACTCCAAGCGCCACGTCACCCGCTGTCGTGACGGCGGCTTTGGAATTGAGAGCCTTGGCGATGTCACGGGCCAAACGATTTGCGCCGCGGTGCCCGCCCAGAAGCGGGACGACGGATTTGCCGTCGTCGGAAACCGAGAGGACAGGCGGCTCGGTGGTCTTGTCGTTCAGCAGCGGCGCGACGGCGCGGATCAGGATGCCGGAGGCGCAGACGCCGATGATGGGTGTGCCCGCCGCGAAGAGATCGCGGGCATGGTCGAGCGCGTTGGGGAAGAAGACATCCGCCTGATCAACGCGGGTCTCGCGGCCATGCACGGGAGCGTCCAAAGCCTCGGCCAGCCTGTGAGCGGTGGCCTCGCCCGCGTGGTTGAGGCAGAGAATGACGGGGGTTACAGCCACGGATCGGCGCCTTTCGTCAGCAGGATCATCGAGAAATATGGGGCTTTTTCAGGAGCTTCTGCCAACGGCAATACCTTTTGTTCCGGCAGGGAGGCGCGTTCGATATAGGTGGCTTGTGCCGTGAGGTTCAGATCATCGAGAACAGCCCGGATCTTCGGCAAATGCCGCCCGACCTTCATGATCGCGACGCTTTCGGCACCGTCGATGCGGGTGCGGAGTTCGTCTTCGGGGAGCGGTCCGGGCAGGATCGTCAGGCGTTCATTGCGCGCTGCGAGCGGCATGCGGGCCTCTGCGGCGCAAGCGGTGACGGAGCTGACGCCGGGGATGACCTCGACGTCGAAATCCCGGGCGAGGCGGGCGAAGAGATACATGAAGGAGCCGTAGAAGAACGGATCGCCCTCACAAAGGCAGACGACATTTTGGCCTGTTTTCAATGCGTTGGCGATATCCGCAGCGCCTTTGTCATAGGCGGCTTGCGCCGGCTCGCGTGCCGTTGTCATGGGCACATCCATGCGGATTTCGTGCGCGCCCTCGGGGATCAGATCGGCGGCGATGGCGCGGGCGAAACTGTCGCCGCCCGCAAGCGTCGGATAGGCGATGGTGGTCGCGTTCCCGATCAGGCGGGCGGCCTTGAGCGTGATCAGATCGGGGTCGCCGGGGCCAAGACCGACGCCATAAAGCGTCCCGCTCATCGCTTCACGAGGCTCCATTGGGTGACCGGCATGAACGGGCGCCAGCCGGTGAGGCGGCCCACGGGATCGGCGCGATGCACGTGGATTTTCGCAAGCTGCCCGCCATGTTTGGCATGGAGCGCGATGAGGTCCGCCTCGCTTTCAAGTGTGACCGCGTTGGCGACGAGACGGCCCAGAGGGCGCAGGTTTTTCCACGCCGTTTCAAAGACTTCGTCGGTGAGGCCTCCGCCGATGAAGATCGCGTCGGGAGCGTCCAACCCATCGAGCGCAGCGGGGGCTTCGCCGTCGATCAGCTCGAGCTTCGGAGCGCCGAGGGCCAAGGCGTTGGCTGCGGCCATGGCACGGCGGTCAGCGCGGGGTTCGATGCCGGTGGCGCGGGCGTAGCGGGCGGCGCGCATCCACTCAATCGCGACCGAGCCGCAGCCGGTGCCAATGTCCCACAGCAGCGCGCCGCGCATCGGCATGAGCTTGGCAACCGTGGCCGCGCGGACCTCCTGTTTGGTCATGGTTCCGTCGGATTGGAAGAGGTCGTCGGAAAGACCGGGCACGCGCGGCAGAAGCGCAGCATCGGGCGCGGCGATGCACTCCACAGCGAGCGTGTTGAAGGCAGGGACCGTATGATCCCAAGTTGCGGCGGTGCCATCGAAGCGCTGTTCCTTCTCGCCACCCATGGCCGCGAGCACGGTCATTTTGGATTGGCCGAACCCGCGTTGGGCGAGGAATTGCGCGATCTGTGCGGGCGTATCTTCGCCAGTGGTGAGAATGATAAGCCTTTGATCGGGCTGGATAAACGCGATCATCTGCTCCACTGGGCGGCCATGGACAGTGAGCGTTTCGACATCGGCCAGGGACCAGCCCATGCGCGCGGCGGTGAGCTGAAAGGCGGAAAGCTGAGGGTGATAGGTGATCTCGCCTGGATCGATGGCGCGGCCAATGCGAGCGCCGACGGAGAACCATAGCGGATCGCCGGTGGCGAGCACGACGACGCGCTTGCCTTTGTAGCTTTGGAGCTGGTCGATCAGCGCATCGAAGGGCGAGGGCCAGGCGACACGGTCTGCAGTCACGGCGCTGGAGAGCTCGTGATGGCGGTCGCCGCCGATGATGATCTCGGCCGCCTCGACCACGGCGCGGGTGGCGGGCGTGAGGCCGTCCATTCCGTCCTCGCCGATGCCGACGATATGGAGCCAGGGCTGCGTCATGCGGTGTCCTCCGGAAGCCCTGCGGCGAGTGCGTTAACCGCTGCCGAGGCCAATGCGGAACCGCCGCGACGACCGCGGAGAGCAACGTAATCACAGCCGCGTGGATTGGCGGCAAGTTCGGCTTTGCTTTCTGCCGCGCCGACGAAGCCGACGGGGAAGCCGAGGATCACGGCGGGTCGGGGCCAGCCCGCGTCGAGTTTTTCCAGCAGGTGGAAGAGCGCGGTCGGGGCGTTGCCGATGGCAACCACGGCGCCTTCGATATGTGAGTGCCAATGCTCGACTGCAGCGGCAGAGCGGGTGGTGCCGAGATCGCGCGCGAGGTCGGGGACGTCATCGCGATTGAGAGTGACGATCACCTCGTTTTCGGCGGGCAGATAGCGGCGGATGATCCCGGCAGCGACCATTTCGCAATCGCAGAGGATCGGGGCACCGCGCGTCAGAGCCTGATGGCCTGCCTCGCCAGCATTGGGCGAAAACGTCAGCCGGTCAGCGACCTCGACCATGCCGCACGCGTGGATGACGCGAGTGGCGAGCGCTGCCATGGCGGGAGGGAACCGGTCGAGATTTGCCTCCTCCCGCACGGTGGCAAAGCTTTGGGCGTAGATCGCCTGTGGGTCTTTTTCGTAGCGGCGCACTTTAGATTTTATGCCTCCGGCGGGAGTATTTTTGGACCAATGCAGATCAGGATTTCGATGATCGCGCGCTTTCCGGCCCATGGGGGTGTTTGGCATGAGGGTATGGCGCGTGATGGTGGTGGTGATCGTGACCATGGTCATGATCGTGATGATGATGGTGGTGGTGATGGTCGGCCATGTGCAGGCGGCATTCGCCGGTGCAGAACGTGTCGCAGAGCTTACAATCGGCCACGTTGGAGCCGGGGGCGGAGGCGCCTTGGCCTTCCACATGGTGGTGATGGCTTTCCTGGATCGCGCCGACCTCGGCCTCGAAGCCCAGAACCTCGGTGCGATATTTGCAAAGCACGCAAGTCGGCGGCGGCGTGTCGGAGAAGGCCGGATGCTGGCGCTGTTCGGGTGTGATGTGGATGTGTTTGCCGTCGCCTGTCGCCAGAACCTGCTCGCGATAGGCGCAGATGCCGCAATTGGGCGGTGGATTGTCCCCCATCTGTTCGGTGATGCGCTCGGCGAAGGTTTCGAGCACTTTCGGGTGGTCGCCGAGGTAGCCGGCTTTTAGGAATTCAATGTCGGGATGCTGGGCCGCGACCTGATCGGTGAAGCCGTAAATGCGGTCGATCAGGATGCCCGAGAAGAGGAAATAAGGGAAGACGATGATGCGCTTGTAGCCGAGCTTGGCGGCGTGTTGCAGACAGGGCTCGACGAGCGGGAAGGTGACGCCGGAATACCCCACCTCGACCCAGCCGAAGCCGAAGCCCTCATGCAGGAGCCGCGCGATCTTGGCGACATTGGCATTGGCGTCGGGGTCGGAGGCGCCGCGTCCGATGACGACGAGGCAGGTGTCATGCAGCGGCACCTCGGGGGCGGCGTCGATGGCTTCCTGAATGCTGGCCGCAGCGGCGGCGATCATCTTCGGATCAACCCCGAGTTCGCGGCCATAGCTGACCTCGATATCGTGCTTTTGGGCATAGGTGTTGAGTACCGTGGGGATGTCGTTCTTGGCGTGCATCGCGGCGAAGAGCATGCCCGGCACGGCGAGGATTTTGTCGCAGCCTGCGTTGCGCAAGTTGTCGAGGCCGTCGCGGATGACCGGGTTGGCAAACTCGAGATAGCCGTAATCGGTCTCCCACTCCGGCGGCAGATAGGCGGGGAGTTTTTCCGCCAGAACGGCAAACTCATCGACCGCGGATTGCGAGCGCGAGCCGTGGCCGCAGATCATAACACCGATCTTGCTCATGCCTCCGCTTCCTCCGTCTCTTCGACCTCTTCTTCCGGCTCTTCGGATTTCTTCTTGCCCTTCAGCACACCCCAGAGCGTGATTGCGGCGGCGACGCCGATAGCGGCACCGGCGACCCAGTGATCGTGGCCAGCGACCTCGCCGATATGGCCGACATGGGCATGGGCGGGAGCTGCCAGCAGAAGCGGAAGAAGGAAGCGCATGGGGTCGGGCCTTTCGTCTCAACATGTTTGGAGAGGCGGGCGAACCCGGTTCAGATGACGATGCGTCCGGTGACCCCCCTGCTTGGGTCGGGTCGTGGGATGCCAACCTCTCTGGGCCGCTTTGGCCCTCGTCGGCTCCTTGGGTAAAGGAGAGCACATGGCGGCGCAATGGGATTCGCGACAGCGATGCCGCGTTTTGCGTCAATGCAGAAGGGTCGTGCGCTCACCGGCGTTTCATGTAGGTCCGTTCCGGGCTAGGTCATCCGGGACAGAAGGATTGGAAGGATAAGGACATGGGACAGCTCGTTGACGGCAAATGGCATGACGTCTGGTACGACACGAAATCCACCGGCGGCGCTTTCAAGCGCACGACCGCGAAATTTCGTAACTGGATCACGGCGGATGGATCGGCGGGCCCTTCCGGGGAAGGCGGGTTCAAGGCGGAAGCGGGGCGCTATCACCTCTATGTCTCCTATGCCTGTCCCTGGGCGCATCGCACACTGATCTTTCGCAAGCTGAAGGGACTTGAAGACCTGATCGATGTCTCGGTCGTGCATCCCGATATGCTCTCGGATGGCTGGACGTTCGAGACCGATGAGCATGGTGCCACGGGCGATACGCTGTATGGGCTGCCTTTCGCGCGCGACATCTACACCAAGGCCGAGCCAGAGGTTTCCGGCCGAGTGACGGTGCCGATCCTGTGGGACAAGACACAGGAGACGATTGTCTCCAATGAAAGTTCCGAGATCATTCGCATGTTCAATTCGGCCTTTGACGAGATCACCGGCAATGATCTGGATTTCTGGCCGGAAGAGATGCGCGACGAGATCGCGCCGGTGAATGACCGGATTTATGACACGTTTAACAATGGCGTTTACAAATCCGGCTTTGCCACGAGCCAAGAGGCCTATGAGGCCGCTGTCTATCCACTGTTTGACACGCTGGATTGGCTGGAAGAGCGGCTGTCAGAAAACCGCTACCTGATGGGGGATCGCATTACGGAGGCCGATTGGCGTGTCTTCACCACGCTGGCGCGCTTCGATCTGGTCTATCACCTGCATTTCAAGTGCAATCGCAAACGGATCATCGATTACCCCAATCTCTGGGCCTACACGCGCGAGCTCTACCAATGGCCCGGTGTCGCGGAGACGGTGAATTTCGACCATATCGTGCGGCACTATCACTATTCCCATGACAGCATTAACCCGCATCGGATCATCCCGTTGAACCCGGTGCTCGATTGGGGAGCGCCGCACGGGCGCGGCTGATGGGCTGAAAGCGGTGTTGGGTTTTGAACCTTACCGACCGTGATAATCGACGAGCGCCGCCAGATCCTCTGGCGGTGTGGAGTCGGGCACCATCGCACAGGCATTGGCCATATATTCGAAGATCGACCCGTTGGAGAAGAACGTGTCCGACGTGACGAAGATGATCTTCATATCCGGGCGCCGGTAACTGGCGTAATCGGCAAGCGCAATCGCGTCGCCCCCATCCAGATTGAAGTCCAGGATGAGGACATCATAACCTTTTTCACTCAGCATGCTGAGCGCGACCGCCTGTTTCGAGACAAGCGTTGTCTGGGCACCCATCCGCTGAATATGCGCCGTCCAAAGGCGCCCCAGCTCCGGGTCCTTCTCAACAATTAGTACGTCCATTTTACGCTCCGACCAGATGTGGTTGTCTGACGCCGGTACACTTCCCCTTGATCCGCAGGCAGCGGGTACGAACAATTTGCGTCAATTTACCTAACGATTGGTTAATGAGGTAATTAAAAACCACAACCATGAGCGGGTTCTTGCGCAGCCGTTCAGAATCGGCTTCATGAGCAAAGCTGCGCACAGGAGAGATCATGACAAGCTGGATCACAGTCTGCGACACCTGCAAACGCGAGGGGTGGGAAGAGCAGGGATCGCCGGTGACCGACGGTGAAAAACTGGCCGCTCTGATCGAAGAGGCAGCGTCGGGCAAAGACGTGCATGTGCGCCGATTTTCCTGCCTGATGGGCTGCGCGCGCGCCTGCAATGTGACGATCCAGGCCCCGGGCAAAGTGAACTATTCCATCGGACAGTTCGACCCCGAGATCGACGCCGCGGAAGGCATTGTCGACTATGCGCTCCTGCATGGGGAAAGCGAGACCGGCGTCGTGCCCTACCGCCAATGGCCGCAAGCGATCAAAGGGCATTTCGTCTCCCGCCACCCACCGCTGCCCGCGGATGAGTGAAAGCCGCGATCATGGGGGCGGATTGGACGCCGCCGTGGCGCAGTATGGCGGTGCGCGGGCCGATTGGTTGGACCTCTCTACCGGCATCAATCCGGTGCCCTATCCGGTGGGTGAGATCGCGCCCGAGGCCTGGACCGCCCTGCCCGATCACGCCGCGACGGAGCGCCTGATCGCCGCCGCGCGGACGTTCTGGGACGTGCCGGACGGGGCGGAAATTGTTCTGGCGCCGGGGGCGTCAGCTCTGATCGCGCGCCTGCCTGCGCTGATCCCCGGGGAGGACGGCGTTTATATCCGCCCGCCGACCTATAACGAGCACGCCGCCGCCTTCCGGGCGGCCGGATTTGAAGTGGTCGCGCAGGCGGATGCGGAGGTGGGCGCGCAGGTTTTTGTGCATCCCAACAACCCGGACGGACGCTTGGCTGATCCTCTGACGGCGCTGCGCCGCAAACTCACCATCATCGATGAGAGTTTTTGTGATGTGATGCCGAAGGCCAGTCTGACGCCCCTCGCGGCCACGTCCGGCACGGTGGTTCTGAAGAGTTTTGGCAAGTTCTGGGGGTTGGCGGGCCTGCGGCTCGGCTTTGCGATCTGTGCGCCCGATCTGGCCGTGAAACTGCGCGAGTTGCTGGGTCCATGGCCCGTCGCCGGACCCGCGTTGCAGATCGGTGCGCGGGCCTTGGAGGACCGGGACTGGGCCGCAGCGACGCGGGTGCGGCTTAAGAGTGATGCGACCCGGTTGGATGAGTTGATGACGGGAACCGGTGCCCGCGTGGTCGGTGGGACTGATCTGTTCCGCCCCTATGATACCTATGATGCGGCGGCGTGGCAGCGACGTCTGGCCGAGCATCACATCTGGTCGCGCATATTCCCATATTCGAAAACCTGGCTGCGCCTTGGTCTGCCCGGGCCCGAGGGTTGGGACCGGCTGGAGGCTGCGTTGCGATGATCCTCGCCGCCGCCATGGTGCTCGACGCAATCCTGGGGGAGCCAAAATGGCTCTGGGATCGGGCGCCTCACCCCGCCGTCCTGATGGGCCGCCTGATCGGTTGGGCGGATGACCGGTTCAACAAGGGGAACGCCCGGCGTTTCATGGGCGCGGCCACGGTGATCGAGGCGATGATCCTGGTCGCTGTGATCGGCTGGGTGATCTCCTGGCTGGGCTGGCCCTTTGAACTGATCGCGGTCGCCGTACTACTGGCGCAGAAATCCCTTGTGACACATGTGCGCGATGTCGCCGATGGCTTGAGGCTGGGTTTGGGCGATGGGCGCGCAGCGGTGGCCCGGATCGTCGGGCGCGATGTGGCAACGCTGGATAAACCCGGCGTGGCGCGCGCGGCGATTGAAAGCGCGGCGGAGAACCTCTCCGACGGGGTTGTCGCGCCGATATTCTGGTATCTGGTCGCGGGGCTGCCGGGCATGCTGGCCTATAAGATGCTCAACACCGCTGACAGCATGATCGGCTACCGCACGGACCGGCATGAGGAGTTCGGCTGGGCCGCAGCGAAGCTCGATGATCTGGCGAACTGGATCCCCGCGCGGCTAACCGCGGTGATGATTGCGCTTGTCACCTCCGCCTATGACCGCTTCGGCATCATCCGCACCGAAAGCCGCCATCACCGCTCACCCAATGCGGGTTGGCCGGAGGCGGCGATGGCCTATGGGCTCGATATTTCGCTCTCGGGACCGCGCATGTATCATGGCGAGCCGACCGATGATCCCTTCATCAATGCCGATGGGGCGCGGCAGATCGGTGCGGAGGAGGTTGAAGCCTCGATCATCGTCTTGTGGAAGGTTTGGGCGATCTGTCTGGTCTGTGCCCTGTTGGGAGGGTTGATATGAGAGTTTTAGCCTGTGCTCTGACGCTGATGGCAAGCCCCGCAGTGGCAGAGGTCGCCTGCGGCGGGTCGTTCAGCGGTTTTATTGGCAAAATGAAAGAGGCGGCGGTGGCGAAGGGCCACGCGCCCGCCACAGTGGATCAGTTCTTCGCGAGCGCCCGCCAGGACCCGAAAGTCTTGAAAGCCGACCGCGCGCAGGGCGTCTTCAACATGGATTTCATCAAATTCTCGCGCCGGATCATCTCGAAGAACCGGATCGAGAACGGGCGCGCCAATGCGCAGAGGCACGCCGCGATCTTTCAGCGGATCGAAGCGGAATATGGCGTGCCAAAGGGTGTGCTGCTGGCGTTTTGGGCGCTGGAGACGGATTACGGCGGATTTCAGGGCGATTTCAACACGCTGAACGCGCTGATGACACTGAGCCATGATTGCCGGCGGCCCGATCTGTTTCGCCCGCAAGTCTTTGCGGCACTTGAGCTTTTTGAACGTGGTGAATTCAGCCCGGGCAAAACCACAGGCGCCTGGGCCGGAGAGATCGGCATGGTGCAAATGCTGCCGGAAGACATTATCCAACACGGCACCGATGGGGATGGCGACGGCAAAGTCCGGCTGAAAACCTCGCCTGCGGATGCGCTGGTCTCCGGCGCGAAGATGTTGCGTGGGCTGGGCTGGCGACCCAATGCGCCTTGGCTGCAGGAGGTGGTGGTGCCGGGCGATCTGGACTGGTCGCTGACCGGGCTGACGACGCAACTGCCGGTCGCCGACTGGCAGGCGCGCGGCGTGACGCCGCGCAGCGGGGATTGGCAGGGCAACGGCCCGGCCTCGATCATTTTGCCCATGGGTCGGAAGGGTCCGGCGTTTCTCACCTACCCGAATTTCAGTGTGTATTTTGAGTGGAACCAGAGCTTCGTCTACGTCACCACCGCCGCCTATTTTGCGACGCGTCTCGAGGGCGCCGCGATCTATGAGGCGGGCAATCCCGACCCGAGGCTGAAGGATGCCCAAATGAAGCGCCTGCAGGAAAAGCTTGTCGCGCGGGGCCATGATGTCGGTCAGATCGACGGCATCCTCGGCGCGCGCACCCGGGCCGCGGTGCAGGCGGAGCAGATCAGACTGGGTTTGCCAGCGGATGCCTGGCCAACTGTGGTGTTGCTTGAGCGGTTGTGACGGCGCATTCCGACGCGCGTCCAAAGGAAACACGGTTATCCAGCCGTCGATTTCTTTTAAAGAGGAGTTGTTAAGTCTCGGAGCCAAGCAGACCATTCCGGTGGCTTCCGAAAAATATTTCCCCTGCTCAGGCCCCTCGAATAACCCGGGAAAATTTCTCAAAAATCTCGGCATTCCCGCAGATCAGTTGACCATCTTCAAGTAGGTTTTGACCTTCGCGAATGGGTTCCACCAATCCGCCTGCTTCTTTCACAAGAAGCACCCCGCCGGCGATGTCCCAAATGTTGAGGCCTCGTTCCCAAAACCCGTCATAGCGCCCCGCGGCGACGTAAGCCAAATCGAGCGCCGCAGCCCCCCAGCGGCGCACGCCTGCACATTGCGGCATAAGTGCCGCGAGGTCCTTCAATGTCGCCGGAAGGTGATCTCTCGCACCAAACGGCACGCCGGTGGCAAACACACACTCGATCATCTGACTGCGCCCGGACACTCGCAATCGCTGCCGATGCCCCAACCACGCGCCCTGCCCCTTCTCCGCGTAGAACAACTCATCCTTCGCGGGGTCGTATACCACGGCGGCAACGATCTCACCTTTATGCTCAAGCGCGATCGACACCGCCCAATGCGGCATCCCGTGCAGGAAGTTGGTCGTGCCATCAAGCGGGTCGACGATCCAACGGCGCGTCGGGTCCTCGCCCTGTTCTTCATCGCTCTCCTCGCCGAGCCATCCATAGTTCGGACGCGCGCCGCGCAGCTCCTCTTTGAGGATCGCTTCCGCAGCGATATCGGCCTTTGAGACAAAATCCCCGGCGCTCTTTGACGCCACTTGCAGGTTCTCAACCTCGCGAAAATCCTTCACAAGCGACCGCCCGGCTTTGCGGGCCGCCTTGATCATGACGTTGAGATTGGCACTGCCTTGCATGGGCTCCGGGCTCCTGGAGGTTCGAGCAGGCGCTATAGCCGCCTCGCCCCAAAAGGGAAAGCCCCATTGCGCGCGCTCACGCAGGCGCCTAGCGTGCCTGAATGGCTGGTGATCGCCCACTTCTTGGTGTCATGCTGATGCTTGGCTTTTGTGTGCTCGCGCCCATGGGCGACGCGATGGCAAAGCTGTTGGGCGAGACGGTTCCGCTCACCCAACTCCTGATCACGCGTTTCGGCGTGCAGGCGGCGATCCTGTTCCCGCTGGCGCTGCTCACAGCGCGCTCGCTGCGCCTGACACCGCGGGTCTTCCGCCTGACCATCCTACGCACGCTGCTTCACATCGTAGGGATCGGGGCGATGTTTACATCGCTGCGCTTCCTCCCGCTCGCCGACGCCATCGCGATCGCCTTCGTCATGCCCTTTATCATGCTGTTGCTGGGGCGTTATGTCCTCAACGAAACCGTGGGCGCGCGCCGCCTTGCAGCTTGTTGCGTTGGCTTCATCGGTACACTTCTGGTGATCCAGCCGAGCTTTGCCAATGTCGGCGCGCCTGCCCTGTTGCCGCTGCTTGTGGCGGTGGTTTTCGCGCTGTTCATGCTGGTGACACGGCAGATCGCGAAGGAAGCCGATCCGATCTCGCTTCAAGCGGTGAGCGGTCTCATCGCGACGCTCTTGCTAGGCCTCGCACTTCTCATTCCAAGCGACGCTCCCGTGATGCAGCTCGTTCGACCCGACCCAACCACGCTCGCCATGCTGCTCGGGATCGGTGTGCTCGGCACAGTCGCGCATCTCCTGATGACATGGTCTCTGCGCTTCGCCCCATCCGCCACTTTGGCGCCGATGCAATATCTTGAAATCCCGGTCGCCACGATCATCGGCTTCCTGATTTTCCGCGATTGGCCCAATGGCATGGCGATGCTTGGCATCTGCATCACCATCGCTGCCGGGCTCTATATTGTGTTCCGAGAGCAACGGATGACCCGCGCGGCCCCTCCTGCGGCGTAGTTGACGTTACGTCCTGTGGTGAAATTATACCATTCTTTCCCGTTTAATACGCGCGTTGCGACGGTACCAAGAAATCAATTTTGAAAAGCTGATTGCGGGAGTGGGACAATGGAAAATCATGCTTGGCTGGAATGCGTTTTGAGAGATCTTCACACCTATGCTGCGGAGCATTCCCTCCACGCGACACGTGAGGCGCTACAGCAGGCGATTGAGATCGCGCAGGAAGACGGCGCGCCCGCCATACCCGGCCCTGGTTTCAAGCAAACCCGCCCCACTCAACGTCTTCACTGACCGCCTACGGCGCGTCATAGGCGGCGCGATTTTCCGCAATCTCCGGATGGTTCTTTGCGGCCCAGATCACCACAGGCTTCAGGTGGTCGATCCAGTCCTCCCCCAACTTGGTCAGCGCATAGGAGACCGCGACAGGCGGTCCGGGGTCGACCGTCCGGCTTAGATACCCATCCCGCTCCAGCTTTCGCAGATTCTCCGTCAGCACCCGTTGCGTGATGTCTCCGACCGTGCGTTTCAACTCGCCAAATCTCAGAGGCCCGTCCTCCAAGGCCAGAACAATCAGCATCTGCCATTTGCCGAAGACCTGCGACAGAACCTGCCGGATGGGGCAGTTGTCGACCTCTTCCTTTGTCACCGCGGTTACTTTGAACATACCTGGTTCCCATTAAGTGCGTAATTGATACTTGGTTCTATTTTGATACCAAAGATGCACAAAGTGTTCAACCTGAGTCGAAAGGCCTCTCCCCATGTCTGCAAAAGAAATCGTTCTGAACGCCGTCACGGCCCTCTTCGTGAACTTCGATCCCGAAGCCGCGAAGGAGCTGCTGACGGAGGATTACATCCAGCACAACCCCGCCGTGCCCACAGGTCCGGCCCCAATCATCGGCTTTCTGCCCCAACTGAAAGAAATGGGTCTGAAGGCGGAGATCCACCGCGTCATCGCCGAAGATGACCTCGTCGTTTTGCATGTCACCTATGACAACGCTCAGGCCTTTGGTGCTGAGAAGATGGTGGCCTTCGATATCTTCCGGGTCGAGGGTGACAAAGTCGCTGAGCACTGGGACAATTTGCAACCTTATGTCGCGGCCTCCGAGACGGCCTCCGGCAACTCGATGGTCGATGGCACCACCGAGATCACCGATCTCGACAAAACCGCCGAGAACAAGGCGATGATCGAAGCGTTCATCGCGGACATCCTGATGGGTGGCGCGCCCGACAAGATCACTGATTACGTCTCCACCGAGACCTATATCCAGCACAATCCGGGCGTGGATAACGGTCTTGAGGGTCTGGGTGCTGCGATAAAAGCCATGGCGGAATCCGGCATGCAAATGACCTATGCCAAGACCCACTTCGTGATCGCGGAGGGCAATTTCGTCTTCACCGCGTCAGAGGGCGCGCTCGGCGACACGCCAACTGCCTTCTATGACCTTTTCCGCATCGAGGATGGCAAGATCGTCGAGCATTGGGACGTCATCGCGGAAATCCCCGCAGAAATGGCCCATGACAACGGCAAGTTCTGACCAAGAACGGGGAGCCGCTGCCCTCAGCGGCTCCTACTTCGTGCCGACCAAATCGGTCGTGATCTTGCGTCCGAACACGCGCTCGGCGTTTTTATAGGCGATCTTCTCGGCGACGTCGCGTGGCAGAAGTGACAGCCAGGCCCGGTTCATCGTCATGATGTCGCGATAATTGTCCCACTGACCGTTCACCCAGGTGTCGCTGCCGATCATCAGGCGATCCTGGAAATCGAAGATGATGTCCCGCCACTCGGGATTTAACCCATCACCTCCACTCAGGATGGCCCATTCCCGCAGCGAGGTATCGGCCAGCAGATCGGGAAACTCGGCCATAAGCGCATAGACTGCCTCGGGCGGTTCGCCGAGACCAGCATGGGCCCAGATGATTTTGACCTCAGGGTCGAGATCGTAGAGCCAACGGATCGGCACGGCGCCGGAATGCACATGCAGGTAGAGGTCTCGCTCCTTGGCCATACGGATGATTTCATTGAACAAATCCTCGTCCCACATACGCCGGTTGCGGATATGGAACTCGCCGATCCCCTCATGAGGATAAGCCTCCAGCCGGTCTTCCAGATAGGCCTCCATGCCCTCAACATCTGTCCAGTTCGAGGACCCAGCCCGCCCATGATAAGGCCGCAATTCCGGGACAACCCGGTTCGGCGCATATTCCCACAACATGATCGTGCCCTCATCGGGCGAGGAGGAGACCAGGCCCATGGCAACGCCACTTTCGTCGAAAAGCTCGATCACGCGCTCCACCGGATAAGGCTCCCACGCCGGTTCCTTGTAATGCACATGCGCATCGAAAAGCGGCAACTCCATCACCGCTTTGCCAATCGGCTCGTGGTCGGCAAAGGCCGCACTTGCGAGCGCCAACCCACCAACCACAACAAATGCGCGCATTATGCTGCGCCCTCGACCCGCTGCAGCTTCACCGGCTCTGTGCGCGCCAGCCGGATCACATGCGCCATGAAGGGTTTGGTGGTGTCCTCAGCCCGCGTCGCCGCATAGAGCCGTTTGGTTTTGCCGTCCTTCGTCAGAGGCCGGGTGACATAGTCGGAATTGTAGCGCACTTCCCGCACCACCCAGTCGGGCAGCACCGCGACACCGCGGTTGGACGCCACCAGCAGCAAGATCACTGCCGTCAGTTCCACCTGCCGCTGCCCCCGCGGCTCCACCCCGGCGGGGGTCAGAAGTTCGGTGAACACATCCAGCCGCGTGCGGTCCACCGGATAGGTGATCAGCATCTGATCTTTAAGATCTTCTGCCTCAATGAAGTCCTTCTGCGCCAAAGGGTTGGCGCTGGAGGCCACAAAGACCGGTTCATAGTCAAAAAGCGGCGTGAAATCGACGCCAGTCAGGTCTTCGGGGTCCGAGGAGACCACCAGATCGACCTCTTCGCGCATCAGCGCGGGCAGGCCGTCAAAGGACAGACCGGGGCGAATATCCACGTCCACATCCGGCCAAGCCTGCCGGAACCCCTCCAGCACCGGGAAAAGCCATTCGAAACAGGCGTGACACTCAATCGCGATATGCAGCCGCCCGGATTTCCCGGCGCGCAGCCCGGCGAAATCCTCCTGCAAAGCCTCCACTTCGGGCAAAATCCGCTCGGCCAACCGCAGCAGTTTCATTCCCGCTGACGACAGTTTCATCGGTTTCGAGCGCCGAATGAACAATTCCACCCCCGCCTGGTCCTCCAGACCTTTGATCTGATGGCTCAGGGCGGATTGCGTGATATTCAACTGATCGGCGGCTTTCGCCAGGCCACCGGCCTCGTGGATCGCCTTCACCGTGCGCAGGTGTCGAAACTCCAGATGCATATGATCCTCATAATGTTCTTGAGGTTTATGAATTTGTTTCAAAATGCCTGAAATGGGACAAAGGGACAACCCATCTCAAGGAATCTGTCCATGCCGTCCCCAAGCGTTTCATTCGAATTTTTTCCGCCCAAATCCCTGCAAGCCAGTTTCCGGCTCTGGGAGACGGTCAACACGCTCGCTCCGCTGAACCCCGATTTCGTTTCCGTCACCTACGGCGCGGGCGGGACAACGCGAGAGCTGACCCATGACGCGGTCGATGCGATCCACAAAACGACGCCGCTCAGGGTGGCAGCACACCTGACTTGCGTTGAGGCAACGAAGGCCGAGACCATGGCGACCGTCGATCAATATGCGAAAGAAGGTATCACCGATATCGTCGCCCTGCGCGGCGATGCACCGGATGGCGGAGCGTTCGCGCCCACACCGGACGGGTTCGCCTCCTCGATCGAATTGATCGAGGCCCTGAAAGAACGCGGCAGCTTCAATATCCGCGTTGGGGCCTATCCCGAAAAGCACCCGGACGCCGCCTCCAGCCAAGCCGATGTCGACTGGCTGAAACGCAAATTTGAGGCCGGTGCCGACGAGGCAATCACACAGTTCTTCTTTGAGGCCGAAAGCTTCCTGCGTTTCCGCGATGCCTGCGCCAAGGCCGGGATCGATGCACCCATCCGCCCCGGCATCCTGCCGATTGAGAACTGGGCAGGCATGACACGGTTCGCCGAGCGCTGCGGCACTCAAATCCCGACCTGGCTTTCGGACGCTTTTGAAACGGCAACGCGCGACAACCGTCAGGATCTGCTCGCCATTGCTGTGGCGACCGAGCTTTGCTCCGATCTGATGGAAGAAGGCGTCGACGCGCTGCATTTCTACACGCTCAACAAGCCCGATCTGACCCGCGATATCTGCGCCGCCCTGGGCGTCACGCCTCAGGTTGATCTCGCCGAAGTCGCCTGACCGCTTTCCCCGCGCAAGTGCCACATCACGGGCCCCAGCCCATGTCATGATGGAAGTCACTTGCCGCACCAGGGTCCACCTTTTACCGTCGCCCTGGACAACAAAGGTGGACCCACTTTTTCATGCCAGAGACTTATGCCGCGACGAGGCCGGATCAGCTTCCGGATCGCGAAACGACCCTGTCGATGTCAGGGCTGGACTTCATGCAGGCCATCCTCGACGGCCGGCTGCCCATGGCGCCGATTGCCGGGCTCTTAAACTATCATCTTGATACGGTTGAAGAGGGGCGCATCCTATTCCGGGGCGCGCCGGAATTCGCCCATCTCAACCCCACCGGCACGCCCCATGGCGGCTGGTACGGCACACTTCTTGACAGCGCCATGGCCTGTGCAGTGATGACGATTGTGCCGAAGGGTTCGGTCTATACGACGCTGGAATATAAAGTGAATATCGTGCGCGCGATCCCGGTAGAGCGCGAAATTCTCTGCGAGGGTCTGGTGGAACATGGCGGGCGTTCAACCGGCGTCGCCAATGGCTGGATTCGGGATGCCGAGACCGGCAAGCTCTATGCCACCGGGTCTACGACCTGCATGATCATGAAACTGGGTTAACGCCTCCCCACCCTACCGTTTCCAGCAAGACGGGGAGGCGCCATCCGCGAGGTTCAGAGCTGGGGTAGCCGAACCTTCTCCCAGGCGGAACCGAATGAGTTTAGTGGCAGGCGGGGCGGGTGCCCGGCAGCAGCACCTTGTCGATCACGTGGATCACGCCGTTCGACGCTTTGATGTCGGCGATCACCACATTCGCGGTCTCACCGGTGCCATCGGCGATGGACACGCCTGAGGCATCCTTGGTGATGCAGAGCCGCTCAGAGGCCAGAACCGGTTTGAAATAGTTCGACCCACCCGGGATTTTGCCCGCGGTCAGGTTGCGGTCATCGACATGATACAGGAGCACATTGGTCAGTTGTTCCTTGTTCTCCGGCTTCAGCAGCGTCTCGACCGTACCCTCCGGCAGCGCGGCGAAAGCGTCGTTGACAGGTGCGAAGACGGTGAACGGGCCTTCGCTATTGAGCGTGTCCACCAGACCGGCGGCGGAGACAGCCGCGACGAGGGTGGAGAAGCGCTCATCCCCGGAGGCGATTTCGGCAATTGTATTGGCTTGCGCCGCGCCTACGGTCAGGGTGGCGGCAAGAGCGACAGTCTTGAACAGGTTTTTCATGGGTCTTATCTCCCCTTTAGAGACATGCAAGTGGCACCATAGCCCGCGTCTCTGACGGGCCCTGACCGCTTTCCCCGGTCGGGGCCCACGCATTTGCATGTGAGAAGGGATACGTGGGGAGCCGCAATAGGATCACTGGCTCACGTCTCTGTGATCGCCTGTGACGGTCGCGTCACATTGAATTGCGTGCATGGGCGCGCAGCCGCTTCGCGTTTCAATTCCTGAGAGAGATACCTATCTAACAGATGTACTCCACTGCACAGCAGGGAGGCAGGCGGGGCCATGGGCGATGGCTGCATGGCCCCGTTTCTGCTCTGACGGGCTCCGGGGGTTTTCTCCGGACACCCTTCAGGCGGATCACTCCCAGCCGATCTGATCGCTTTCGAGCAGGTCCAGAATGTCCGGCGGGATATCAAAGCCGTCCTCAAGCTGCGCGTCCAGCGCATGTTCAAGCTCGGCGACTTTTGTCAGCATCTCAATCGTTCCATCGATCTTTCCGAAGGGTACGACAACAACGCCGTCCCGGTCGGCAACAATCATGTCCCCGGTCTCAACTCTCTGACCGCCAATCTGGATTGGTAGACCGATCCGCCCGGGGCCCTTGGTCTGCGGGGAGCCGGGATTGAGCCCGGTGCACCAGCTCGGCAGAACGACTTTCATCAGTCCCTCATGATCGCGCATCGGACCATCGGTGACAAACCCGATGGCGCCGCAATTCTTCATCATTGCAGAGACCCGATCCCCGGCGGCGGCACAGCCCTGAAAGCCATCGCAGGTGCTAACGACAACAGCGCCTGCCTCGATGAATTTCAATCCGGCAAGCAGAGCCAAAAGATCAGCCGGACCATTGTCAATCGTCAGCGCTGGCCCCGCGATACGCTTATCCTCCATGCCCGGTAGCGGGGCGATCTCGGTGGCGAACTGACCGGCGCCAAACATCGCATCGACAACAAAGCCCGTCGGCACGCCTTGAAAGGCGGCGATCTGGTCCGGCGACGGACGCCGGCGCTCGCGCGCGATGGTGAGAAGTTTCGGCTCTTCGATCATGGTCCGTCTCCCTTGGCGGCCATGCTGCGTTCATTTCTCAACGGAATGCAATCCAAAGGCGCGCCTACGGCGCCCATGATGATTTGCGCTTGCCTTCGGCAATCGCGGTGGAGCCGGGCGCCCCTCTGCGAGGCGCGCCCGCCCGGTTCGGTCCTGCAAAGCAGGCCGAAAGCCCCCGGTTCTCCAAAAGCTACTTGCCCAGACACCACCGCATTATGGCCTTCTGCGCATGCAGCCGGTTTTCCGCCTCGTCGAAAATCACCGAATGCGGCCCGTCCATCACTTCCGATGTCGCCTCATCATCCCGATGCGCCGGTAGACAATGCATGAAAAGCGCACCCGGTTTCGCATGCGCCATCAGCTCCGCATTCACCTGATATCCGCGCAACTGGTTGTGCCGCCGCTCCCGCGCCGATTGCGGATCATGCATCGACACCCAGGTGTCGGTCACCACCAGATCGGCGCCTTCAACGGCCTTGTGCGGGTTCCGTTCGGTGGTGAAACGCCCATTCAGCGACGGTTCGGGGTCCAGCGGTTCCGGCCCGGAGAACACCAGATCAAACTCAAACTGCGTCGCAGCATGGGCAAAACTGGCGAAAACATTGTTGCCATCACCCGTCCAGACGACCTTCTTGCCCTTGATCGGTCCGCGGTGCTCCTCGAACGTCAGAACATCGGCCATGATCTGGCAGGGATGGGTGCGGTTGGTCAGCCCGTTGATCACCGGCACAGTGGCGAACTCCGCCATCTCCAGGATCGTATCCTCTTCAAACGTCCGCATCATGATCAGATCGACATAGCGCGATAGCACCCGCGCGGTATCGGCAATCGTCTCGCCATGGCCAAGCTGCATATCGGTGCCCGAGAGCACCATTGTCTGCCCGCCCATCTGGCGGACACCGACATCAAAAGACACGCGCGTCCGAGTCGAGGGTTTTTCAAAGATCAGCGCCACCATGTGCCCGGCCAGCGGCAGGTCATCATCCGGCGTGCCTTTCGGACGGCCCGCCCGCGCCGCTTTCACACGTTTCGCAGTGTCAATAATCTCCCGCAGCGCGTCCGGGTCAGTCTTGTGAATATCGAGGAAATGGGTCATGCCGCCACCGCGTTTGCCGCCCGCGACAGCCGCGCGACACCCTCATTGATCTCCTCATCAGAGATGTTCAGCGCCGGCAGGACCCGCACGACATTGTCGCCACCCGGGATCGCGATCAGCTCCTGATCCCGCGCCGCCGCAATGACATCCGCATTCGGCAGTTTGCATTTCAGCCCCAGCATCAGGCCCGATCCACGCACCAACTCAAACACGTCCGGATGCTCGGCCACGAGCCCCTCGAGACGCTGCCGCAACAGCCCGGCCTTGCGGCTCACATCGGCGAGAAATTCCGGATCGCTCACCACATCCATCACCGCCGAGCCCACAGCGCAGGCCAGGGGATTGCCGCCATAGGTCGAGCCATGCGAGCCTGCGACCATGCCCGACGCGGCTTCTTCGGTCGCCAAGCAGGCCCCCAACGGAAAGCCGCCACCGATGCCTTTCGCCACGGCCATGATATCCGGGGTGATCCCGGCCCATTCATGCGCGAAGAGTTTCCCCGTCCGCCCCATACCGCATTGAATTTCATCGAAAATAATCAATGCGCCGTTCTCGTCGCACATGTCACGCAAGCCCTTCAGGCAGGCATCGGGCAGCGGAAGAATGCCTCCTTCGCCCTGCACCGGTTCCACCAGAACCGCAGCGATCGTCTCATCCATCGCCGCCTCAAGCGCCTCGTGGTCGCCGAACGGCAGATGGATGAAGCCCGGAAGCAACGGTCCAAACCCGTCGGTCAGCTTCTCGGCCCCCGCGGCAGAGACCGTCGCCAGGGTCCGCCCATGGAACGAGTTGGTGAAGGCAATGATATTCACCCGCTCCGACTGCCCCTTCGCGCTCCAGTATTTCCGCGCAGTCTTCAACGCGCATTCCATCGCCTCGGCCCCGGAATTGGTGAAAAACACCGTGTCGGCGAAGGTATGCTCCACCAGTTTCGCCGCCAATTCCTCCTGTGCGGGGATGTGAAACAGGTTCGACGTGTGCCACAGCTCCCCCGCCTGCTGGTGCAACGCTTCCACCAGTTTCGGATGCGCATGCCCCAGACAGGTCACCGCGATCCCACCACCGAAATCCAGGAAACGTCGCCCATCCTCATTCACCAGCCAGGAGCCTTCGCCTTTCACGAAGGTCAGATCAGCACGGGAATAGGTCGGCATGACAGCGGAGATCATGGGGTCAGTCCTTATATGGAAGTTGCGATCTTGGAGATCGCGAGGCTCAAGTCAATGGAGAAGGATGAGCCGCAAAGCAGCGCGGCGCGGAACCGAGAGGTTCAGCGTCGGCGTCGGATAAGGCGTGTCAGTTGCATGCTCATAGCCGCGCTCATGTCACAGCCGCGCCACCATGTCCAGTCTCAAGCGCTGGCTGATCTTGTATCCCCTCCCGGAGAGGCGTAAATTAGCGATTGACCTCAGACACAGCACACCGCCCCACCGGGGCGGTTTGTGCTTAAAGCCGAAAGAGCCGCATATGTCCTGGACCGATGACCGCGTTGAAATCCTCAAAAAGATGTGGGGCGAAGGGAAATCCGCCTCACAGATCGCCAAGGAACTTGGCGGCGTAACCCGCAATGCTGTGATCGGCAAAGTGCATCGTCTGGGCCTGTCCAACCGCTCCGGCGGGGGCGGCACGTCGAAAGCCGCCGCCAAGGAAAAGGCGCCTGCCAAGCCCAAGGCAGCTGAAAAGCCCAAAGCGGCCCCGTCAGAACCCGCTGCCGCACCGGCGAAACCGGTTCCGCGCCCGAAACTCGTGGTGACCGCAGGCCAGCCCCTGCCGCCGCAGCCTTCGGCCAATGAGATCAGCCCCGAGGCGCTCGCCTCCGTTCGCGAGGTCGAGAAGAAGGCCAAGAAGCTTTCGGTGATGGAACTGACCGAACGCACCTGCAAATGGCCCGTCGGCGAT
Organism: Paracoccaceae bacterium; assembly: GCA_028284705.1. Taxonomy (GTDB): domain Bacteria; phylum Pseudomonadota; class Alphaproteobacteria; order Rhodobacterales; family Rhodobacteraceae; genus Litoreibacter. Next base: position 69,156 of record JANQRE010000049.1, read on the forward strand.
CCCGCAACCGAAGATTTCTGGTTCTGCGGCCTGCCCGTGCAACAGGGCAAACCCTATTGCGAGGCCCATGTCGGCGTCGCCTTCCAGCCGATGTCCGCGCGCCGCGACCGCCGCCGCTGATGAAAGGGCGAGGCGAGCCCGCAAGGGCGC
>JANQRE010000050.1 GCA_028284705.1 Paracoccaceae bacterium
AAGAGGGATGTGAGCGATGAAGATCAGTGTCGAGCGCGGCGTGCTGCTGAAAGCCGTGGGACAGGCGCAATCGGTGGTGGAGCGTCGCAACACGATCCCAATACTTGCCAATGTGCTGATCGAAGCGGAAGGCGACACGGTTCAGTTCCGGGCCACTGATCTGGACATCGAAGTGGTCGACAAGGCCCCCGCGCAGGTGGAACGAGCCGGGGCGACGACTGTCTCCGCCACGACGCTGCATGAGATCGTGCGCAAGCTGCCCGACGGGGCGTTGGTTTCGCTCACGGATGATGGTGCTTCGGGGCGTTTGACGGTCGAGGCAGGGCGGTCCAATTTCTCGCTCGCGACGCTGCCCAAGGAAGATTTCCCGGTTATGGCCTCGTCTGAATATCAGACGAACTTCTCCGCCGCCGCCCCAGTTCTGCGCCGGCTGTTCGACAAGTCAAAATTCGCAATTTCCACCGAGGAAACAAGGTATTACCTCAACGGTGTCTATATGCATGTCGCCGATAGCGACGGCGGCAAAGCGCTGCGCTGTGTAGCCACCGACGGTCACCGTCTCGCGCGCATCGATGCCGATCTGCCGGATGGCGCGGCGGACATGCCGGGCGTGATCGTGCCGCGGAAGACGGTGGCAGAGCTCCGCAAACTTCTTGATGATGATGAGATGCAGATCGCTGTTTCGGTCTCGGAAACCAAGGTCCGCTTCGCCACCCCGGACATCACCCTGACCTCGAAGGTCATCGACGGCACGTTCCCCGATTACATGCGGGTCATTCCGACCGGCAACACACGGAAACTGGAGGTCGATGCGGCCGAGTTTGCGCAAGCCGTCGACCGTGTTGCGACCGTGTCTTCGGAGCGGTCGCGGGCGGTTAAATTGGCGCTATCGGAGGACAAGCTCGTGCTCTCTGTCAACGCACCGGACAGTGGCGCCGCGGAAGAAGAACTGGCCGTGGCTTACGGCGACGAGCGGCTGGAGATCGGCTTTAATGCCAAGTATCTCCTTGAAATCGCTGGGCAAGTTGATCGCGAGAACGCGGTGTTCATGTTCAACTCGGCTGGCGATCCGACGCTGATGCGTGAGGGTAATGACCAATCGGCGGTCTATGTTGTCATGCCGATGCGCGTCTAAATTCGGTTTCGCGAGGGAGTTTTATGTCAGGGCTTTGGATCTCCACCCTGACCCTCTCGCATTTCCGGTCTCATAAACGAGAAACCCTGAATCTCGACGAACGTCCCGTCGTCTTATTCGGTGCAAACGGGGCGGGTAAAACCAACGTTCTGGAGGCCCTGTCGCTGCTGTCGCCGGGGCGCGGCATTCGGCGGGCCGGGACGGAAGAAATCGCGCGCGAACCGGAGCGTTTGGGCTGGAAAGTCTCGGCGGTTTTGCACGCCCCGGATCGTGTTCATGAGATCGAGACACGGGCCGAGCACGGAGCCAATCGCACGGTCACAATCGACGAAAAAACCGCACCGCAAGTCGCGCTGGGACGGATCAGCCGAATGGTCTGGCTGATCCCTGCGATGGACCGTTTATGGCTCGAAGGGGCCGAGGGACGCAGGCGGTTTCTGGACCGCATCACGCTCAGTTTTGAGCCCAATCATGCGGAGGTCTCCCTGGCCTATTCAAAGGCCATGGCAGAGCGGAACAGATTGCTGAAAGACATGGTCCGTGATGCGATGTGGTATGGCGCATTGGAAGAGAATATGGCCGAAGCCGGTGCGGCAATAATTGCCAATCGGAACAATGCACTAGGGCGGCTGCAGAGCGCTATGGACAAGGCGCAAACAGCCTTCCCGGTCGCCGACCTCTCCATCGAGATGGAGGCCCCAGACGACAGGGAAACGCTGTTGTCTGCATTGCAGAACTCAAGGGCAAATGACCTGCGGGCAGGGCGCACATTGGTGGGGCCGCATCGTGCGGATATGCAGGCCGTTTATCGTGCCAAAAAGCTCGCGGCGAAGCATTGTTCGACGGGCGAACAAAAGGCGCTGCTTCTGTCGCTGATCTTGGCCAATGCGAGGGCCTTGGCGGAGGATTTTGGCGCCCCGCCGATTATGCTGCTGGATGAGGTCGCAGCGCACTTGGATCAGAACCGCCGCGCGGCACTCTATGATGAGATATGTGCGCTGAAAACGCAGGCCTGGATGACCGGAACCGGCGCGGAACTCTTCGAAGGACTGGGTGATCGTGCGCAGCATTTTGAAGTCACCGAGACCGACGGAACATCGACGATTTCGGCTGGCTGAAAACAGGCTGAAAACCGTCTGAATTCCGTCGGACCGCCGCGCGTGATGAAATCGCCTCTGGCGCAGCTCTCAAAACTTTACCAATGGTTACGAATGACCCTCACACCATTCGATATGGCGCTTTATGCAGGCGCACTGTTCATCCTGTTCCTGACGCCGGGACCGGTCTGGGTGGCGTTGATCGCGCGCGCATTGTCGGGCGGCTTCATGTCGGCGGCCCCACTCGCGCTGGGTGTTGTGGTGGGCGACATCCTCTGGCCGCTTGTGGCGATCCTTGGGGTTTCGTGGCTGGTCGATCAGTTTGACGGCTTCATGGTGGTTCTGCGCTGGGTCGCCGTTGTGATGTTTCTTGTCATGGGGATCAGTCTGCTGAGGCACGCCGAGGCGGCGCTGGGCTCGGACTCGCGGCTCACACGGCCCGGCATGTGGGCGGGCTTTGTCGCCGGGTTAGTCGTGATCCTGTCGAACCCCAAGGCCGTGCTCTTCTACATGGGTGTGTTGCCGGGGTTCTTTGATCTCAGCGCCGTGACCTGGGTCGACATTGCGGTGATCTGTTTTCTCAGTTTGTTGGTGCCGCTGATCGGCAATCTCATCCTGGCCGCTTTCGTGGATCGCGCGCGGCAGCTCCTGAAGTCACCGGAGGCGGTGAAGCGGCTCAATCAAGTATCTGGGTGGTTGTTGATCTGCGTCGCGGTCGTGATTGCAGTGGGTTGAGGTGGCGCGGCGAGCCCCTGTCGGGCGATGCCTGCCCTACATCCTTCGCATCAGCAACAGCGCCGGGATCGTGACGACATACATCACGATGCCGTAGATCGCGGAGGGGATGGCGTAATCTGCAAGCGTCCCGGACACCGATAAGAGCCCCGCCACAGTGATGCCCAATGTTCCGTTCTGCACGCCCAACTCGATGGCGATGGATTTGGCATCGCCGCCGGACATGCCCAACAGTCGTGCCAGCCCCAGCCCGATCAAGATCGCGATGACGTTGAAGGTGAACAGCAGCGGGCCGAGGATGACGATACTCGTAGTGAAGAGTTCCCAGTTCACAGCCAGCGCCGCGACGATGATTACCACGAAGAGGATAAGCGCAAGGATTGAGAGAATGGGCTCGATCCGGTCGGCAAACCCGGTGGCAAAATGGCGAACCATCATACCTATGAAAACCGGGACAGCGGTGATCAGAAACATCGCGATGGCGATGGACGTCACGTTGATCGGCGGTGCGGCCTCCTTCAGAAACGCCTGAGCGGCCCAGGCGACGAGCAGAGGGACCGCGATGATTGCGATGAGGCTGGCCACCGCCGTGAGCGTCACAGAGAGCGCCACAGTGCCGCCTGAGAGCTTGGTGAGCATGTTGGAGGTCACCCCACCCGGGCAGAAACTGAGAAGCATCACACCGAAGGCCAGCGCCGGGGGCAGCGGGAAGATCAGCAGGAGCAGAAAGGCGAGGATCGGCAGGCCGATGATCTGGAAGGAGAGGCCCGCGATGACCGCCTTCGGCATCTGCAGCACCCGGGCGAAATCGGCGAAGGTGAGACCCACGCCGAGCGAGAGCATGATGATCGCCAATGACAGCGGAAGTGCGACCTCAAGAAGCATGAATTCCCTCATTCCGTTTCCCGGTTTTGAGGAGCGTAGCGACCGCAATCAGCCGCGTGAAGGCCCGTTCTTCCAAAGTGACGTGGACGGCACAATATCTTGCGGCAAAAGCGTGACATTCTCCTGAAAAATCAATATATTTAGCTATCAAAATAAGAGAGGCAGAAACATGTCCGAAGACGATCTCTCCCCGGAAGATTATGGTGCGGATTCCATCAAAGTTCTCAAGGGCTTAGAGGCTGTGAGAAAGCGTCCCGGCATGTATATCGGGGATACTGATGATGGCTCGGGCCTGCACCACATGGTGTATGAGGTCGTTGACAACGGAATTGACGAAGCTCTGGCCGGTCATGCGGATGCCGTGAATGTCAAAATTCACGCCGATGGGTCGGTGTCTGTATCCGACAACGGGCGCGGCATTCCGGTGGGGATTCATGAGGAAGAGGGCGTCTCGGCGGCTGAGGTGATCATGACCCAGCTCCATGCCGGTGGGAAGTTCGACAGCAATTCCTACAAGGTCTCGGGTGGTCTGCATGGCGTGGGCGTATCGGTGGTAAATGCGCTTTCGGATTGGCTGGAATTGCGCATCTGGCGCGAGGGCAAAGAGCATATCGCGCGGTTTGAACATGGCGAGACGGTGAAGCATCTTGAGGTGGTGGGTGACACCGATCACACGGGCACCGAAGTGCGGTTCATGGCCTCACTCGCGACGTTTTCAAATCGCGATTATGTGTTTGAGACGCTCGAGAAGCGGTTGCGGGAACTCGCCTTCCTGAACTCCGGCGTGCGGATCATTCTGGAGGATGAACGCCCGGCGGAGGCGCTGCGGACGGAGCTCTACTATGAGGGCGGCGTGAAGGAGTTCGTGAAATACATCGACCGCTCCAAACAGCCGATGATGGCTGAGCCGATTTACATCAAGGGTGACCGGGATGAGATCGGCGTGGAAGTCGCGATGTGGTGGAATGACAGCTACCACGAGACGGTGCTGCCGTTTACCAACAACATCCCGCAACGCGATGGCGGCACGCATATGGCGGGCTTCCGGGGCGCGCTGACGCGGACGATCAACAATTACGCGCAATCGACGGGCATCGCGAAGAAGGAAAAGGTGCAGTTCACCGGCGATGATGCGCGTGAGGGGCTGACCTGTGTTCTGTCGGTGAAAGTGCCTGATCCGAAGTTTTCCTCCCAGACGAAGGATAAGCTGGTGTCGTCGGAAGTGCGTCCGGCGGTCGAAGGGCTGATGAACGAGAAGCTGGCCGAGTGGTTCGAGGAGAATCCCAATGAGGCCAAGATCATTGTCACGAAGATCATCGAGGCGGCGCAAGCGCGGGAAGCGGCGCGGAAGGCGCGCGAACTGACAAGGCGGAAGACGGCGCTGGATGTGAATTTCCTCGCCGGTAAGCTGAAGGATTGTTCGGAGAAGGACCCCTCGAAAACGGAAGTGTTTCTGGTAGAGGGGGATTCTGCTGGCGGATCGGCGCAGACCGGACGGGACCGGCGCACGCAAGCGGTGCTGCCTTTGCGCGGCAAGATTTTGAACGTGGAGCGGGCGCGGTTTGACCGGATGCTGGGGTCTCAGGAGATCGGCAATCTGGTGATGGCGCTGGGCACGGGGATCGGGCGCGATGAGTTTGATATCTCGAAACTGCGCTACCACAAGATCGTCATCATGACAGACGCGGATGTGGATGGCGCGCATATCCGGACGCTTCTCTTGACGTTCTTCTATCGCCAGATGCCGGAGCTGATCGAAAACGGGCATCTCTTCATCGCGCAGCCGCCGCTCTACAAAGTGTCGCGCGGCAAGTCGGAAGTGTATCTGAAGGACCAATCGGCGCTGGAGGATTATCTGATCGAGCAAGGTGTCGAGGGCGCGATGCTGCGCCTGGGCTCGGGCGAGGAGATTGTAGGGCAAGACCTGCGGCGTGTGGTCGAGGAAGCGCGGACTGTGCGACGGATTTTGCAAGTGTTCCCAACGCATTATCCGCAGCACATTTTGGAGCAATCGGCTATTGCAGGGGCCTTTCGGGCCGGTCAGGCGGATGCCGATCTGCAGGGTGTGGCAACCCAAGTGGCTGAGCGGCTCGACCTGATCGCGCTGGAATATGAGCGTGGCTGGCAGGGCCGTCCGACCCAGGACAAAGGCATCCGGCTCTGGCGGGTGCTGCGGGGCGTCGACGAGGTGCATGTGCTGGATGGACCCGTGCTGCGCTCTGGGGAGGCGCGGCGTCTGGGCGAGATGACGGCGTCACTGCAGGAGACCTATGGTCGTCCTGCTGAGCTCATCCGAAAGGACAAGGTGCAGCCGGTCTATGGTCCGATTGATCTGCTGCAATCGATTTTGGAAGAGGGCGAAAAGGGCCAGTCGCTGCAGCGCTACAAGGGCTTGGGCGAGATGAACCCGGACCAGCTTTGGGAGACGACGTTGGATCCTGAGGCGCGTACGCTGTTGCAGGTGCGGGTCGAGGATATGGCAGAAGCCGATGACATCTTCACCAAGTTGATGGGCGACGTGGTGGAACCGCGCCGGGAGTTCATCCAGACCAATGCGCTGTCAGTGGAAAATCTGGATTTCTGATCCAAATGAGCGCTGGTGCGCGCGTGATACGCCACCCTCCTCCTGACCTCCTCCACAGGGAGGTGGAAGCGTGCCGCGACCGACCCCGTTTGACTCCTGTGGGTGCCTTTGGCAGGGGTCGGATTTGAGTATTTTAGCCAGAATGAAGCAGGGCTGTTTTGCGCATTGAAGAAACCGATATTCTGATTGTGGGTGGAGGCCCCGCGGGGTTATCGACTGCGGGGCGATTGGCAGATGGCGTGAAGGCTATCGTCGTGCATCAGGACAAGGAAATCGGCTGGCCGGTGCGCACTTCGGGGGGGTCGTTCAAGGGTGATATCGACGCTCTGGGCGTCCCGTCGGAGTTCTATGTCATTGTCAACACAGCGGAAATTTACTCCGACAATAGGAGGCTGGAGCTTGATATGTCGAGCGATCCGGTGGTCGTTCTGGACGTCACTAAGGTCTATCGATGGCTGGCGGAGCAGATGAATGCGGAGTTGCATTGCGCGACCAAGTTCCTGCGTGTTGAGCGCGACGGGGATGGGTTTCTCTCGACCCTGCGCACCGTGGGGACTGGGGAATGGCAGGTGCGGTCGCGTTATATCGTCGATGCGTCGGGCTGGCATATGGCAGTGCTGGACAGTCTGGCGTTGAAACCAAAGCCTGAGCGCAAGGGGGTCGGCATCGAGTATGAATTTCCGGCGCGCAATCATCGGTTGACGAAGGCGGTACTTTTCTTCGGAAAATCAATACCTTCTGGGTATGGATGGGCGTTGCCGACGGCGGATGGGTCGATCCGTTTGGGGTTGGGGCAGATCAGGCCGATCAATACCGAGAATCCGAAGGACCTGATGGATCGATTTCTGGCCTCCGGCGAGTTGGAGCGGATGGGGTTGCCGCAGCCGGAAGATTTCCATGTGAATTCAGGAACTTTGCCCTCTGAGCCGTTTGAGAAGGACCTAGTTTTTGGGCGGGTGATCCGGGTGGGTGATACGGCGAATTTCGCGACGCCGACCCTGGGCGAGGGCATCCGGATTTGCATCACCCATGGGCGCGCTTTGGGCGACGCGTTGAGCGAGGCGGTCCTGCAAGGGAGAGACAAACCACTGAAAAGATGGGAAAAATCGGTGACGCGAGAATTGGCCTTGAAATACAAGGTCGGCTTCTGGGTCAATCAGGGCGCGGCGCAATACTCGCCTGAAAACTGGGATGCGAGCGTGGATCGGATGAGCCGCGTGCCGTCGGAGGAGCTTCTGCAATTCTTCAAGAACGAGTTCCCCCCCAAGACGATCCTGCGGCGGGCCTGGCTGGTCCTAAAGCGCCGGATTCTAAGGAAATTTGGGCGTCAGACAGGATGAAACCCGACCAAAATCTTGCCGCCGGTAATGCAAGCAGATCGGCGGAGTTGAGACAAGCTAACCTGTTGATATTACGGTATTAATTTAGAGCTAACGATGCCTATTCTGTAGGCATTTGCACAAATCTTAGGCGAATTTTCAAATATTATGTTGAATTTGTACCAGAGTCCTTTGGATTTCGAGAGCAGGCCCTCATTTTCCCAGAAACACGCGTTGGTGTGACCCGCCACCCGGAAGAAGCGGTGCTTTGGTACCTGATTGGCGACGTCTGGTCCGAGCCCGGTGTGGACACCCGCACTACCGACGCGTGCGCCATGCCATCTTCATATAGACATCTCCCGACTTCAGCTCCTCCAGCATCTGCTGGAGCCGCTTCAGTCTGGTCTCTTCGCGCTTGGCCCGGCTAATCCAGCCGAGATAGTCGTTGCGCTGATACCAAGGGCGCTGCTCGTAGCGCTCCATCAATCCATGGGAGTCTAAGGCCGCTCTCACAAATTCTGGCATAGGGTTCGCCAGTCGCTTCATTGTCTCCACCCAAAAAGATGTCACCCTGTCATATCACAATCTGACATCGCGTGCCGAAGGGAGAACTTTGGGCTATCCACCGCGAAGGTCGGAATTGAGCCCGAACTTCAAGCCTTCCGCAGCGCCGCTAATGGCCGCACTGCAGCATTCGACTAGTGCTTCATCCGCTCTTCAACCACGGTCCTCACCTGTTCGCGCAGCCATGTATTGAGCGGATCGGTTCGCCGACGCTCATGCCAACACAAGCGAACCGGGACGGAGTCGAGGTTGAACGGCAAGCCTGCCACGCCGAGCGAGAAGCGCGCTGCGTGCCACTGTGCAATTGGGGCGGGCATTGTTGCGATCGCTCCGGTTCGCGCGACCAGATCAGGAATGGAGGCAAATCTCGGCGTCCATGCAATCACCTTTCGGTTGTATCCCATGGCCGCGAGCCTTTGATCGGTGTAGCCTGCTTCCTCTTCGCGGAAACCGACGGCGACGTGGGTCGCCTTGAGATACGCCTTCAGCGAGACAGGTGGGGATATGTCAGGCCGGTGGAGGATGAGGAAAGGTTGTTCGAACAAAACTGATGCGCCGAGACCCTTTGGTGGAGGCGGTCCAACGGAAACCGCAAGGTCGATGCGTCCGTCGCCAACATCTTGCCAGAGTGATTGATGATCGACTTCTCGCACCCGCAAAATCAGCCCCGGGGCTTGCTCACTTATCTGAGAGACCAGATGGGCGAATGCGATTTCATGAACATCGTCTGCAAGACCGATGGTCACCTCTTGCTCGATCGTACTCGGATCGAAATCAGAGTGGGTCAGTGCTTGGGTGATGATGTGAAGGGGATCGCGTATCTCCTGCCATAGAGCCTCTGCCCGCGGTGTTGGCCTGACACCTCTCGGTGTCTTTTCGAACAGGGTGTCTCCCAATATGTCGCGCAAGCGCCCGACCGACTGGCTTACAGCCGGTTGCGACCGCCCCAATCTTTCTGCCGCCAACCGAAGATTCCTTTCGGACATGATCGCATCGAAGACGATCAGAAGGTTCAGATCAGGACGTACACTCATAATCAACGCTTATGATAATGGTTAAGTTGTTAAATTGGAAGATATGAGCGCCGGTTCGTAAATTCGGGTCATCAGCACAGACGCCAAACCCTGAAACAAGGAATGAAGAAATGATCACCTCAAACCTTCGCATCAACCAATTGAGCCAACCCGCCTACGACGCCTACCTGAGCTATCTGGAAGTGCTCGACGCTAAGGACATTGATGCCTACGCGGCCCTCCTTGCCGACAATGTGTCGATCCAATTCGGCAATGCCCCCGCCGTCGAGGGCAAGCCCGCGGTTGTCGAAATGCTCGGCGGCTATTGGCAGAGCTTCAAGAGCATCGAACACGACCTTTTCAACATCTACGGAACTGACGACGCCTATGTTCTCGAAGCGCTGAACCACTATGAGCGCCACAACGGCAAGAAGGTCACCGTTCGCGCTGTTGCGTTCACTGACAAGAACGAAGACGGGCTTGTTACCTCTGTTCGCATCTTTGGCGACACGTCTCCGTTGTTCGAAAACTAGGACACCGACGCGTCAACAACTTTTGCCGGGCGTAATTTCGGTCTGCGCCCGGCATGAAGCTGCCGTTTATTTCAATGATCGCTTCGCCCCAAATAGTGCACAGGTCGTGGCAGATGATCGGCGTCCTTTATGGATGGTTGCGTGGCTGGGTTAGCCCGCCCTAAGACTTCGGGGTGTTCACCCGCTTTGAGAGCGCGGCGTGGCTTTCGACGCGCTCGGAGTAGCGGTCGGTGAGGTAGTCTTTGCGGTCGCGGGTGAGGAGGGTGAATTTCACCAGCTCCTCCATCACGTCGACCATGCGGTTGTAATAGGGGGAGGGCTTCATGCGGCCCTTGGAGAACTCGTCCCACGCCTTGGGCACGGAGCTTTGGTTGGGGATCGTCAGGAGGCGCATCCAGCGGCCCAACACCCGTAACTGATTGACCGTGTTGAAACTTTGTGAGCCGCCGGAGACTTGGCAAACGGCAAGTGTCTTGCCTTGGGTGGGACGCACGCCGCCCATGGAGAGGGGAATCCAGTCGATCTGGGCCTTCATGATGCCGGTCATGGACCCGTGGCGTTCGGGGGAGGACCAGACCATGCCCTCGCACCAGGTGACCATCTCGCGCAGCTCGGCGACCTTGGGGTGCTTGTCGGTCTCGCTGTCGGGCAGGGGCAGGCCTTCGGGGTTGAACATGCGCGTCTCGCAGCCGAGTTTTTCGAGTACGCGGGCAGCCTCTTCGGCGAGCGCGCGGGAATAGGACATCGCGCGGAGCGAGCCGTAGAGGAGCAGGATTTTGGGCGGGCGCCCCTCCGCCGCGAGCGCGTCGAGGTTGGGCCCATGAAAGACGTCTTCAGTGAGGTTCTCGGTCATCCGTCACCCAAATGTTCCTCGCCGCGGGCGCGGGCGAGTTTGATCTGTTTCTGGCGTTCGCGGAAGCGGGCGCGATCCGCGTCGCTGAATTCACCTGCGCATTGGTGGCATTGTACGCCGGCCTCGTATTCTTCGCGTTTGACATCCTCGGGCGCGATAGGGCGGCGACAGGCGTGGCAGAGCTGGTGTGGGCCTTCCTTGAGGCCGTGGCCGACCGAGACACGCCCGTCGAAAACGAAGCATTCGCCGTGCCAGGTGGAGGTCTCTTCTGGCACCTCTTCGAGATATTTCAGGATGCCGCCTTTGAGGTGGAAGACATCCTCGACGCCTTCGCCAAGCAGGTAATTCGTTGATTTCTCGCACCGAATTCCGCCGGTGCAGAACATGGCGATCTTTTTGCCCGCGAAACGATGTTTGTTCTTCTGCCACCAGTCGGGGAACTCGCCGAAGCTTTTGGTCTTGGGGTCGATGGCGCCGTCGAAGGTGCCGATGGCGACCTCGTAGTCGTTGCGCGTGTCGATGACAGCGACATCCTCGCGGGTGATCAGATCGTTCCAATCTGTTGGCGCGACGTAGTGGCCGGTGCCTGCGCGGGGGTCGACCTGCGGTTGGCCCATGGTGACGATCTCACGTTTCAGGCGGACCTTCATGCGGTTGAAGGGCATGTTTTGCGCGGTGCTTTCCTTGTGCTCCAGGTCTGCGCACCCGGGCAGGGCGCGGATATGCGCGAGAAGTGCATCGATGGCGTCGCGGGACCCGGCGACGGTGCCGTTGATGCCTTCTTGGGCGACGAGAAGCGTGCCTTTGATGCCTTTGTCACAGCAGAGCTTGGCCATCGGCGCGCGCAAGGCATCGGGGTCGTCAAAGCGGGTGAAATGGTAGAGGGCGGCCACGATATACATGATCGCGGAGATACGCCCGGGCGGGGTCCGGTTCAAGGGGTGCTGTTGACCTCTTAGGGGCCAAAGCGTAGCAATTTAAGGCTGACAGCCGGGAGAGGGCCCATGCGCGACGACAGTGAAGCTTTGATCGTGATCGATGTGCAGAATGATTTCTGCCCGGGCGGTGCGTTGGCCGTCGCCGAGGGGGACGAGATCGTGCAGGGTATCAACGCGCTGATGGAAGAGTTTCAGACGATTGTCCTGACGCAGGACTGGCATCCGGCGGGGCATTCCTCATTTGCCTCTTCGCATTCGGGCAAGGATCCGTTTTCGGTGGTGGAGATGCCCTACGGGCCGCAAGTGTTGTGGCCGGATCACTGTATTCAGGGCTCGGAGGGGGCGCGGTTTCACGAGGGGCTTTTGACGAACCCGGCGCAGATGATCGTGCGCAAGGGGTATCGGCCTCAGATCGACAGCTATTCGGCGTTTTTTGAGAATGATCACAAAACACCGACGGGGCTTGAGGGGTATCTGCGCAGCCGGGGGATCGAGAAGCTGACCATGGTGGGGTTGGCGACGGACTTCTGCGTGAATTACTCCGCTGTGGACGGCGCGAAACTGGGGTTCGACGTGACGGTGGACAGCGGGCTTTGCAAGGCGATTAATCTGGATGGATCGCTGGCGGCGGCCTGGGACGGGATGCTGGCGGCGGGGGTGAACCTGCATGGTTGATATCGCCACACGGGTCTACAATCACAAGTGGAAGATCGACCCGATTGTCCGCTCGCTGATCGATACGGATTTCTATAAGCTGTTGATGTGCCAGTCGGTGTTTCGCAACAAGCGGGAGACGAGTGTCACCTTTTCGCTGATCAATCGCTCGAAGGACATTCGGCTGACGGAGCTGGTGGATGAAGGGGAGTTGCGGGAGCAGTTGGATCATATCCGCTCGCTATCGCTGAGCCGTGGCGAGAGCACGTTTCTGCGCGGCAATACGTTTTACGGCAAGCGGCAGATGTTCCGGCCCGACTTCATGGAGTGGTTCGAAGGCTTTCGCATGCCCCATTACCATCTGGAGAAGCGCGACGGGCAATATGAGCTGACCTTCGAGGGTAAATGGCCGGAAGTGATGTTGTGGGAAATCCCGGCGCTGGCGGTGCTGATGGAGTTGCGCTCACGTGCGGTGCTGAAGGGCATGGGGCGGTTTGAGCTGCAGGTGCTTTATGCGCGCGCGATGACGCGGCTATGGGAGAAAGTTGAGCGTTTGCAAGGGGTTGATGATCTGCGGGTTGCAGATTTTGGCACACGGCGGCGGCACTCTTTTCTGTGGCAGGACTGGGCGGTGCAGGCGATGATCGAGGGGCTGGGGGAGAAATTCGTTGGCACCTCGAACTGCCTGATCGCCATGCGCCGCGAGGTCGAGGCGATTGGCACCAATGCGCATGAGTTGCCGATGGTATATTCGGCGCTGGCGGAGGATGACGAGGCCTTGCGGCAGGCGCCTTATGACGTTCTGGCCGATTGGCATGAGGAGCATGAGGGCAATCTGCGCATCATTCTGCCGGACACCTATGGCACGCCGGGCTTTCTGGAAGGCGCGCCGGATTGGCTGGCCGGGTGGACGGGTGTGCGGATCGATTCAGGAGACCCGGCTGAGGGGGCGGAGATTGCGATCAACTGGTGGCAATCGCGCGGTGAGGATCCACGCGAGAAGCTGGTGATCTTTTCCGACGGGTTGGATGTCGAGAAGATCGTCGAGCTGCAGGCGCAATTCGCGGGTCGCGTAAAGGTGAGTTTTGGTTGGGGCACCTTGTTGACGAATGATTTCCGCGGGCTGGTGCCCAATGACGGGCTGGCGCCGTTCTCACTGGTCTGTAAAGCGGTGTCGGCCAATGGGCAACCGACGGTGAAACTGTCCGACAACCCGCGCAAAGCGATGGGGCCGGAGGCGGAGGTGGCGCGTTACAAGCGGGTCTTCGGTGTCGGGGCACAGGAAGAACTGGCGGTCGTGGTGTGATCCAGCGGCGGCGCTGCCGCGCCACATGACAACCACCCTCTTGCAGGCGTGACGCATGATCCCGATTGGTGTGAGCGTTGCCATCGGCGCGCTGGGCATGAGTATTTTTGCCAGAATGAAGCGGGACTTTCTTCGATTTCTATGCTGCGCAGCAAACCCTTGTTTTATTGGGTATTTGTTGCGTTTTTCTGCGCAGAAACATCACTCGTCGGCGGCAGGTTTTCTGCGCAGCATTTTCAGATCGCCACGCTGCTTCTTGCTGTCGAGGCGGCGCCGTTTTGACGCGAGGGTGGGGCGGGTCTTGATCCGGCGTTTCGGTGCGATGGCGGCTTTTTGGATCAGCTCAACAAGGCGTTCGACGGCAATCTCGCGATTGCGGGCCTGGGAACGGGTGTCCTGCACCTGCAGGATCAGCGCGCCGTCCTGCGTCCAGCGCCGTCCGGCCAGACGTTTCAGCCGCGCTTTCACCGCCCGAGGCAGGTTGGGGGATCGTGCCGCCTCGAACCGCAGCTCCACCGCGGTTGCCACCTTGTTGACGTTCTGACCACCGGGGCCGGAGGCGCGCACAAACTGCTCGGTCACCTCCCAGTCTTCGAGGGATATCTGCTCGTTCACCACAATCATGGGTGCTGTTCTAGACCGGTTTCGATGCCCCCTCAACGTCCGCCGGTTTGACAACCCACTAGCCAGATACCCCAGACCCGTGCTAAGCACAGGTATTGTTTGACGAGTTTCGCGAGCCTTTCAGAGTGACATATCGGTTTTATTTTAACCCGTTCCTTTGATCGCGTCAGTGTTTGGTTTTTGAGTCGTGAGCGCATCTGAATCTGACAATTCATCTATAACATTCCCGGTGGAGTTTCACTTCACAGACGGGTTTTTTGACGATGTCTTGCAGCTGATTGCCGGCGATCTGAACCTGACCACCGACCCGATGACTACCCGGATGCAAACCGGGTTGGCGCATGTCGAAACTCTCCACCTGACCGAGGGAAAGGAGGTGACACTGATCAGTGAAAATCGCCATCTCAAGACGACAATTACTGTCGACGCTGCGAAGCCGTATGTGATCGTGGCGCTTGTGGATGGTGCGTTTGAGATCGCTGCGACGGCGCAGATGCCGGGGTATCTCTGACCCCGATCTCTTTCTGCCGCAGCCTGTTTTATTAAACATTTAGAAGGGTTATCCCAATGGCTAAGACTCCCAAATCCGGCTCGTCCGGTGCATCTGGCGATGCGAATGAAGACCCAGTCCTGATCCCCGATGATGAACATCCCGATTTCGTTGGCGGCACGATTGCCGAAGATGAAGTCGTGGATGAGGTCGCGCTTGGCGGGGAGGGCGACGACCTGAGCGGCTTTGATGATTTCGACGAGATTGATGAGTTTACACCTGCGCCCGGCGGGCCGAGCCTGCCGCGAATTCCTCCCCATGTCCCGCGGATCCCGAGGCTGCCGGTTCCGCGCCAACCCTGGCGTCCCGTTCCGATCCGCTTCTGCGGCGCGGTGAGCGGCAAATATCGCTACCGTCCGCCTGTTTTCGTGCCGCGCCCGGTGCCGATCCAGCCCGGACCGATTGTGCCGCGTCCGATTCCGGGGCCGATCATTCCGATCAACCTCCTTCAGATCAATGTGCGGGTCGATGTGGATCGGTATTATCCGCAGAGCCGCATTTCGATCGAAGTTAACCGGCTGTTCCCGCGGGCCTCGGCGCATGTGATTGCGGAAGTGACCTCGGATCGGTGTACCGGCCTGAACAACCGGACCATCGATGCGAATATCGTTTACCGCGATGGCACCAACTCGCTGATCCCGGGCACGAAAGTGCGCTTCCGGGCGCAGCGGACGACCGGATTTGGCTACGGCAAATACACGCTGACGTTGTGGGGCGGCGGGATCACCGCGCGGAACTACAACCTCTCTTTCGAGTCGAAATATTTCGATCCGGTAGAGTTCGAAGTGGATCGCGTGGCCAATGCCGGCAATATCGTGACGGCCTATAACACTGCCGATCACCCGCGCCGTCCGGCCAATCTGCCCAACGAAGTGCTGTCGCTTGCGACGGTGTTCCAGCGGGCCGGGTTCGACGCGAAAATGTCGCCGAACCAGACCGTCATCCCGACCTCGGGCGCGGGTGCCAATGGCACCTGGTCTGATACCGAGATGCACAATGCCATGGTCACCTATTGGTCGCGTTTTGCGAACCGGCCGAAATGGGCGATGTGGGTGCTTTATGCGGCGCGGCATGATCGCGGACGTGGGCTTGGCGGGGTGATGTTCGATGATATCGGACCGAACCACCGGCAAGGCACGGCGATCTTCACCGACAGCTTCATCCAGGATGTCACTCCGGGCGATCCGGACCCCGCCGGGTTCCGGCGGCGCAACCAGTTCTGGACGGCGGTGCATGAGATGGGCCACGGGTTCAACCTCGCCCATAGCTGGCAGAAATCGCTGGGCGCGCCTTATGGCAATCCGTGGATTCCGCTGGCCAATGAACCTGAAGCGCGCAGTTTCATGAACTATCCGCGCAGAGTTGCGGGTGGCGAGAATGCGTTCTGGAACAATTTCCGGTTCCGCTTCTCGGATGATGAACTGATCTTCATGCGCCACGCGCCGCGCCGGTTCGTGCAGATGGGCAACGACGATTGGTTCGAGAACCATGGGTTCGAAGCCCCGAGCGAGTTGGATCACACCGGCGATTGGAGCCTGGAATTGCGACCCAACCGGGCGAACAACTCCTACCGCTTCCTTGAACCCGTCTCGATGGAATTGAAGATGACGAATACGGGCGATCAGACCGCACATGTCGAAGGTGACATGCTGCGCGACGGGCGTCATATCACCGTCTTCATCCAGCGAGAGGGTGGCGAGACCAAGCAGTGGCGTCCGATGATCACAAGCTGCCATGAGACCCATGAAGATGCGGTCGATGTCGGCGAGTCGCTTTACGGGGCGCATGTGATCTCGACCTCGACGGACGGGTGGCTCATCGACGAAGCGGGCTTCTATAAGGTGCAGGCGGCTGTCGATATGGGCGATCAGATCGTTGTATCGAACGTCATGCGCCTTTATGTCAGCCCGCCGCAAGCGGAGGCCGAAGCGGCTGTCGCGCCGGATTACTTCACCGAGGATGTGGCCCGCGTGGTCGCCTTCAACGGTGCGCCGGAGCTGTCAGCGGCGGAGGATGTTCTGCGCCAGGTCGCCGAGACCTGCGCGGACAACCCGGCTGCAAAACATGCGCAAGTGGCCCTGACCAACCCGAATTTGCGGAACTTCAAGGTTCTCGATGCCGGGGCGGGGCGTGATGATCTGAAGATCAAAACGCAGAACGCCAAGGTCAGCACGGCGGCCAAAGCGCAGACCAAAGCGCTGCTGGACGATCCGAACGGCGCTGCGGATACGATGGGCCACATCTCCTTCTTCGATCAGCTGCGGTCTGTGGCCGAAGCGATGGAGGATCATGGCGATGACAAAGGTGCCGTTGCTTTGATGAAGAAGACCATCAAAGTGATGAAGGATCGCGGCATCATCCAGCGTGTCATCGACAATGCCGAAGCGCGTCTGGAGCGTCGGAAGTAAGACAACAGACCGGTGCGGGGTGTGCCTCGCGCCGGTTCGCCGGTCTCTTGAGAGAGACGCCCTTTTTCAGCGAGAAACGAAACCGGTTTCGATGCAGGCCGCCTGGCTGACGCGGTCTAGCTCTTTGGCGTAATCCGATTGACGTGACCCATCTTGCGGCCCGGTTTGATCTCGGCCTTGCCATAGAGATGCAACGCGACGGAGGGGTCGGCGGCGAGGTCGGGCACGCGGGTCATGTCATCGCCGATCAGGTTTTCCATCACACAATCGGCGTGGCGGGTGCCGTCGCCCAAGGGCCAGCCGGTGATCGCGCGGATGTGTTGTTCGAACTGGTCGATGAGACAGCCGTTCTGGGTCCAGTGACCGGAATTGTGCACGCGCGGGGCGATCTCGTTGACGAGGAGGCCTTGTGGAGTGACGAAAAGCTCAACGCCCAGAACGCCGACATAGTCGAGCGCGTTGAGGATTTGACCGGCGAGCAGGACCGCGTCGGTTTTCAGTCGCGCGGGGACATTGGCGGGCACGGTTGTGGTGTGCAGGATGCCGTCGCGATGCACGTTCTCACCGGGATCAAAACAGGCGACCTGACCGTCCTGGGCGCGGGCGCCGATGA
Organism: Paracoccaceae bacterium; assembly: GCA_028284705.1. Lineage (GTDB taxonomy): Bacteria > Pseudomonadota > Alphaproteobacteria > Rhodobacterales > Rhodobacteraceae > Litoreibacter. Next base: position 17,812 of record JANQRE010000050.1, read on the forward strand.
CGGAAATCTCGTGCGTGAAGTCGACGAAACCTTCGAGCACTGCCGGGGCGCCCTTCATCTCGGCCAGAGCGGTTTCGGCGTCAGAGGCGGACATGATCCGGGCCTGTCCCTTGCCGTCATAGCCGAAGCGGAGGGTTTTCAGGATCGAGGGTGCGCCGATCTGGGTGATGGCCGCTTGCAGGTCGGTGAGGTCATCGACCTTCGCGTAGGGCGCGACCTTGAGACCGAGATCGGTGAGGAAATCCTTCTCGGCCAAGCGGTCCTGACTGGTGGCGAGCGCGCGGCGATTGGGGTGGATCGCGCGTGTGCTTTCGATCAGATCGAGGGCGGAGGTCGGGATGTTTTCGAACTCGTAGGTGATGACGTCGCAGGCGTCGGCGAATTTTTGCAGGGCGGTTTCGTCCTCGTAACTGGCCTGGAAATGGTAATTCGCGACATGGGAGGCAGGGCAATCGCCGCCAGGCTCGAAGACGCAGGTTTTGAACCCGAGGCGGGAGGCGGCAACGGAGAGCATGCGACCCAACTGACCGCCGCCGAGAATGCCGATGACAGAGCCGGTCGGCAGAGGGTCAGGCATCGGAGGGCTCATCCGGGATCGAGGCAGAGAGATCGGCGCGCCATGTGTCGAGCCGGGTGGCCAGCGCCTCGTCATGAAGCGCGAGAATACCGGCGGCCATGAGCCCGGCATTGGCCGCACCAGCGGCGCCGATGGCCATGGTCGCGACGGGAAAGCCCTTTGGCATCTGCACGATCGAATAGAGGCTGTCGACACCCGAAAGGGCTTTGGTCTGCACCGGCACGCCGATGACGGGGATGCGGGTTTTGGAGGCCATCATGCCGGGCAGATGGGCGGCCCCACCGGCACCTGCGATGATCACCTGCAACCCGCGCGCGACAGCGGTTTTGCCATAATCCCAGAGGCGGTCGGGCGTGCGGTGGGCGGAGACGATCTTGGTCTCATATTCCACGCCCAGAGCATCGAGAAGTTCGGCAGCCTCGCGCATCGTGGACCAGTCGGATTGACTGCCCATGATGATGCCCACAGATGGTGTTGCCATTGTCCCCTCCGTCCCCGGAAAGCCGCCTTATAGCGGACGGGTCGGGTTATGCAATGATATCGGGGGTCAGCTCGTCCTCGATCGCGGCGATCTTGTCTTTCAGCACGAGTTTCTGCTTTTTCAGCCGCTTGAGGGTGAGTTGATCGGGCAGGCGGGACTCGCTGAGCGCCGTGATCGCCTCATCGAGGTCACGATGCTCCCGGCGCAGCACTTCGAGCTTCACCTGCAAGACCTCCTCATGGGTCATATTGGCGGTTGAATTCACTGGTCTTTGTGCCCGTCTCAAATCCCTCTGGCGCCCTAAAGATAGGGTGCGAGGGCCATTCTACCAAGGGTTTTGGCCTGTTTGGGCCTTGTTTCGGGCCAAAATCGCCCCCATCTTCAGAATTGGGACGCCGAATGCGGGTCCCGGATACGGCAAGGTCGCTTAGAATAGGGCTGTTGTGATGACAAAGCTGAGTTTCGGGTCTCATCCTTACCTGTTGGGATTTGACGAATTGGAACGCCTCGTGGAACGCACTGCGAAAGCAGGGAACGATGGCTATCCTCCTTATAACATTGAACAATCCGGCGAGAACGCGTTTCGCATTACGCTTGCAGTGGCCGGGTTTGGTGAAAACGATCTGTCGATCACCGTGGAAGACCGGCAATTGGTCGTGCGCGGCAAACAGACCGATGACAGCGACGAGCGCATTTTCCTGCATCGCGGGATCGCGGCGCGGCAGTTCCAGAAGTCTTTCGTGCTGGCGGAAGGCGTCGATGTCGCCGGTGCCACGATGGAGAACGGTCTTTTGCATGTCGATCTGAAACGCGCGGTGCCGGAAACGGTGGTGCAAGAGATCAAGATCACCAAAGGATAGGAGGCGAGCAGATGAATACACCGTTCAATTTCGAAAATGAGACCCGTGACCGGATCGTCTATATCCGGTCTGTCGATGTCGATGAGTTGCCGCAGGATGTGCGGGACGTGGCCGCCGGTCAGAACCACATCTATGCCGTGCATGCGCCCAATGGTGAGCGGCTGGCACTTGTGCGCGACCGCAACATGGCCTTCATTCTCGCGCGTCAGAACGATTTCGCGCCTGTCACGGTGCATTGAGCGAGACGCGATTTCCTTTCGATTGGGTTGATGCTTTCACCGATCAGCCCTTTGGCGGCAATGGCTGCGCCGTTGTCCATGACGATGGTGCGCTGCCTGTGGAGACCTGCCTGAGTTTCACCCGTGAGACCGGGCTGGTGGAATGCACCTTTGTCGGGCCGTCTGATGTGGCGGATGCGAAGGTGCGGTATTTTCTGGCCGAGCGTGAAATCCCCTTTGCGGGGCATCCGACGATTGCCTCGGTTGCCTCGCTGCTGGAGCGGGGTGTGTTGCGGCCTGGGTCAGTGAAACTGGAAACCGGCGCAGGTGTTGTGGCGATTGAGATCGGGGAGGGCGATCTGCCGCTGATCACGATGACGCAGAATGCGCCCGTCTTTGGCGAAGAGGTTGATCCTGACCTGGTCGCGACCGTTGTCTCGCTTGATGCTTCCGATATCATCGCCCCGCCGCAGGTCGTCTCCACCGGGTTGCCGTTTTGCGTGACCCTGTTGCGGGATCACGCGGCCTTGCGAAGGGCCAAGCTGGATGTGGCCGCCCTGGGGCGGTTCCGGGAGGCGATCCGATTTGAGGATGCAGATGTGATGGAGCCCTATCTGGTGACGCTTGAAGGGGCGACGCCTGCGGGCAACACGTTTTCTCGACTTTTGCTGGCGCCGCCCAATCCGGCGGAGGACCCGTTTACCGGATCGGCGACGGGATGTGCGGCCTCCTATCTCTGGGCGCGAGAACTGATCGAGGCGCCGTCATACGTGGCGGAACAGGGGCATTGGATGGGACGACCGGGTGCCGCGCAGGTCGAAGTGCTGGGCCCGAGTTTTGCGATCACCGGCGTCCGGGTGTCGGGCAAGGGGCGGATTGTGATGTCAGGTGACCTCCGTTTGCCTGACGGCGGGTGATCTTGCTGAGTTTGTTTCGCTCCCGCGCGGAGCAAAGCTTTTAGCAATCGGAAATGCGCCACCCGGAGGGTGACCCCGAGCGGCGCAGCGTTGTTTGACAGGACCGCGGTTTAGGCGGCGATCAGGCCCATCGACTCGAGCTTCAGGATCACCTGATGCGCGCAATTGTCGACATCGACATTCTCTGTCTCGACCCGCAGTTCGGGGCTCTCCGGCACATCATAAGGGTCTGAAATACCCGTGAATTCCTTGATCTTGCCTTCACGCGCGAGCTTGTAGAGCCCCTTGCGGTCGCGGCGTTCGCATTCTTCGATGGAGGTCGCGACATGGACCTCGACGAAGGCGCCGAAGGCCTCGATCTCTTCGCGCACGGCGCGGCGGGTCGTGGCGTAGGGCGCAATCGGCGCACAGATGGCGATGCCGCCGTTCTTCGTGATTTCGGAGGCGACGTAGCCGATGCGGCGGATGTTGAGGTCGCGGTGCTCTTTCGAAAAGCCAAGCTCGGAGGAGAGGTTTTTCCGCACGATATCCCCGTCGAGCAGGGTCACGGGACGACCGCCCATCTCCATCAGTTTCACCATCAGCGCGTTGGCGATGGTGGATTTTCCGGAGCCTGAGAAGCCGGTGAAGAACACGGTGAAGCCCTGCTGGGCGCGGGGTGGGCGGGATTTGCGCAGTTCAGCGACCACTTCCGGGAAGGAGAACCATTCAGGGATTTCGAGACCTTCAGAGAGACGGCGGCGCAGCTCGGTGCCGGAGATGTTGAGGATCGTGACGTCGTCCTTGTCCATGATCTCGTCATTGGGCTCGTATTGCGCGCGGTCCTGCACATAGACCATGTGCTTAAAGTCGACCATTTCGATGCCCATCTCTTCCTGATGTTCGCGGAAGAGGTCTTGTGCGTCGTAGGGCCCGTAGAAATCCTCACCAGCGGAGTTCTTGCCCGGGCCGGCATGGTCGCGACCGACGATCATATGGGTGCAGCCGTGGTTTTTGCGGATCAGCCCGTGCCAGACAGCCTCGCGCGGACCGCCCATGCGCATGGCAAGGTTTAGCAAGGACATCGTGGTGGTGGATGAGGGGTATTGATCAAGCACCGCCTCATAGCAGCGCACGCGCGTGAAGTGATCGATATCGCCGGGTTTGGTCAGGCCCACGACCGGGTGGATCAGGAGGTTCGCCTGCGCCTCTTTCGCGGCGCGGAAGGTGAGTTCCTGATGCGCGCGGTGCAGCGGGTTGCGGGTCTGGAAGGCGACGACACGCCGCCAGCCGAGCTTGCGGAAATAGGCGCGCAGCTCGTTGGGCGTGTCGCGACGGCCGCGGAAATCGTAGTGAACAGGTTGCTGGATGCCGGTGATCGGGCCGCCGAGATATATCTTACCGGCTTGATTATGCAGATAATTTACTGCCGGGTGGGCGATGTCATCCGAGCCAAAAACCTTTTCGGCCTCATGCGATTTGTTCGGCTCCCAACGGTCGGTGACGGTGAGGGTCGCGAGGATCACCCCCTCCTGATCGCGCAGGGCGATGTCCTGACCAAGCTCGAGCCCATTGGCGAAGTCTTCGGTGACATCGAGTGTGATCGGCATGGGCCAAAGCTCGCCCGTGGAGAGGCGCATCGTCTCGACAACCGAGGTGTAGTCGGCCTCGGACAGGAACCCTTTCAGCGGGTTGAACCCGCCATTCATCAGAAGCTCCAGGTCGCAAATCTGACGCGGTGTGAGGTCCCAGGATGTGAGGTCAGCCGCCTCCATCTTCATCTTCTGCGCACTGTCATACGACACGAAAAGTTCCGGGATCGGGGCGAGATTGTTTTCCATCAGTTTGGTCCTGTGACTGAACGGCGTGAAGCCGGTATTGGTGCCGGTCAATTCGGCATGAAGGGCGTCATATTCCTCGAACTTGCGTTTGAGGAAGGCATTGATAAGGCGGTTCTTTTCCGAGGCGCCGCGGGTGGTCAGCGCGTAGGCAAAGCGCTGGCGTTTGTCGGGGCCGTCGCGGGTGCTGATCTTGACCAGTCCTGCGTCGGTGGCGGCACGGAGAAGCGAATTGAGACGGCCGAGCGAGATGCCCACAGCCATCGCGGTGGACCGCTGAGAGGCTTCCGGCTCGAGGTCGAGCTGGCGCAGGATGCGGAAGAGCAGGTCTTCCTCCTGCTGGGTGGGGTTCGAAAGCAACGACATCACTCGACACTCAATGTGTGTTCACGGATGAACGCATTGCACAGAAAGTGTGTTCACCCAAGAACAAACTTGGGTTTCGGGCCGTTTTTTGCCGGAGTGGTTAATCTGCAACCCTACTGCGGAGGGAGCCCGGTAGAACGATGGGCGTTCAGGTTTTCCGCAACATATCGTAGAGCGTGGTCCAATCATCGGTACCGCGACCAGCCTCCTGCGCCTCGACATAGACCTCAGCCGCCGCCTTCGACACGGTCAAGGGAACGCCAAGCTCTTCGGCTTGCACAAGCGCGATATCGAGGTCTTTTTTCGCCAGATTGACCATGAAGGCCGGGCTGAGATCGCCCTTGAGCACCTTGGCGGGGTAAGTCGTGCTCATATGGCCCTTACCGGCGGGCGTGCCGCTCATCACCTCGATGGAAAGGTCGCGATCCAGCCCGAGCGCGTCCGAGAAGTTGAGGATCTGCGCGGTCACGGCGTTCGTCGTGGTGGACATCAGATTGTTGACGATCTTCATGCGCGTGCCCATGCCGGGGCCGCCGCAATCGATGACGGTGTCGCCCATGCAGTCGAGCAGATGGCGCACTTTTGCGATCGTCTCCGCCGCGCCGCCGACCATGAAAAGCGATGTGCCGGTTTTGGCGTTGTCCGAGGTGCGGCCCACAGGCGCGTCGACCATGTCGAAGCCCTTTTCGGCGAGACCCGCGCGCACGCCATCCGTCTCGGAGGGGCTGATGGTCGACATATCGACCAGAATGGCGCCGTCGGCCATACCGTGTACAGCTCCGCCCTCACCGAAGATCGCCTGATGCACGATCTTGCCGTTGGGCAGCATGGAGAAGACCACTTCCGCGCCATCGGTCGCCTCGGCAGCGGAGGCGGCGGTGTCTCCGCCATTGTTGCGGTGGCTTTCCATGGCATCGGCGGAGGCGTCGAACCCCGTGACGCTATGCCCGCCCTTGATGATGTTTCCAGCCATGGCCAGGCCCATGGTGCCCAAGCCGATAAATGCAACCTTTGTCATGTCATGTTCCTCCCGCGATGGTCTCTCATTGGGCGAATTATTCCGCTTCTGCAAGGAAGCGTTCCGCCTCAAGGGCCGCCATGCAGCCCATACCGGCGGAGGTGACGGCCTGGCGATAGATGTGATCGGTCAGGTCTCCGGCGGCGAAGACACCGGGGATCGAGGTCGCGGTGCTGTCGGGTTTGGTGACGACATAGCCGCCCATATGCGTCTCCAGCACGTCCTTCACCAGCTCATTGGCGGGCGCGTGGCCGATGGCGACGAAGACCCCTTTGCAGGGGATTTCGGTGATCTCGTCGGTCTTCACGTTTTTCACCTTCACCGCTTCGACACCCATGGGGCTGTCGGTGCCGACGACTTCCTCCAGCGTGTGGAACCAGAGGGGTTCGATCTTGGGGTTCTTAAACAAACGGTCCTGCAGGATCGCTTCGGCCCTTAGTTCGTCGCGGCGGTGGATCAGGGTGACTTTTGAGGCGAAGTTGGTGAGGAACAGGGCCTCCTCGACCGCCGTGTTGCCGCCGCCGATCACCACGATCTCCTGACCGCGATAGAAGAACCCGTCGCAAGTGGCGCAGGCCGAGACGCCGAAACCTTTGAATTTCTCTTCCGAGGGCAGGCCTAGCCATTTGGCGCGCGCCCCGGTGGCGAGGATCACGGCGTCGGCGATATAAAGCGTGCCGCTGTCGGATTTGCAGACGAAGGGGCGCTTGGAGAAGTCGATCTCGGAGATGATGTCGCCGATCACTTCGCAGCCCATCGCCGTGGCATGGGCCTCCATGCGGGTCATCAGATCGGGGCCCTGCACTTCGGTGTCGCCGGGCCAGTTCTCGACCTCGGTGGTGGTGGTCAACTGACCGCCGGGCTCGATGCCCTGCACGAGGATCGGGTCAAGCATGGCGCGCGCGGCGTAGACGCCTGCGGTGTAGCCAGCGGGGCCGGAGCCGATGATCAGAACGCGGGTTTTGCGGGTGTCGGACATGGGGCCTCCAGCAAGGATTGGTCCCTCGATATAGGGTGGATTTTCGGTGGCTAAAAGGGGGTGGGGACAAGTCGCTGAAATGTGCCCCCAGGCGGTCAGGGTTTGAAGAGCACAAGTGCGATGATCGCGAAGGCGAGAAGCACGCTGACCTCGTTGAAAATGCGCAGGAAGCGTTCCGATTTCTGGAGCTGCGCGAGGCGCAACTGGCGCAGCATCAGACCGGTATAGATGTAGTGGATGGCCAGTGCTGCAACGAGGGTGAGCTTGATGTGGAACCAGCCATCCGAGAGGTAGGGGATCGCAAGCCAGAAGCCGGTGATCGCGGCGATGATGGCAAGCCCCGCGGAAAAGCGATAGACGCGATAGGTCAGATCGAAAGCCTGGCCGGTCCGTCCAAGCTCGTCATATTCGCGTTTGGCGAAGATCAGCCCGCGCGGCACGACGAACGAACCGGTCAGCCAGCCCGCAATCATCAGAATATGGAGGGTTTTCACCCAGAGCATCGTACCCTCATTGCCCAGTTTTGCGGCACAAGAGCCCCTTCTGACGGCGCCGTCAACGGCGGAAGGGGAAAACTTTCTTGCCGAGATTTGAAATATTATTGCGCACACCGCAGCGTTTCGGTAAGGAATCGCGCAGGGAGAACGCCAATGGCTTTGTCAAAACTCGATGAGATCGACCGCAAGATTCTGTCTGAATTGCAAACGGACGGGCGGATGACCAATGTGGAACTGGCCTCGCGGGTTGGCATCTCGGCGCCACCCTGTCTGCGTCGGGTGCGGGCTCTGGAAGAGAGCGGGTTTATTCGCGGATACCACGCCGATGTGGAAGCGCGGGCTCTCGGATTTGAAGTTCAGGTCTTTGCGATGGTTGGGCTGGTGAGCCAGGCGGAAGCCGACCTTTCCGCCTTTGAGCAGCGCTGCCGCGATTGGCCGCTTGTGCGTGAGTGTCATATGCTGAACGGGGAAGTGGATTTTATCCTGAAATGCGTGGCACCGGATTTGAGTACCTTTCAGAACTTCCTGACCGAGCAGTTGACCGCCGCCGACAATGTCGCCTCGGTGAAGACTTCGCTGGTGATCCGTGGCGCGAAAGACGAGCCCGGCGTGCCGTTTGATGTGCTCGAAGAACGCCTCGCCCAGATCGACTAAGGCATCTTTCCACGCTCACTGAGTTCTGCCAGTTTGGCGCGCATGACACAGATGACCACGCGCTCTGGCCGCCCCGCCTCCGCCCTTTGTTTTGGCACCATGCAGTTTGGCGGCAAGGCTGATATCACCGCCTCGGAAGAGATGTATCGGGCCAGTCGTGCGGCGGGGATCAACTTCTTTGATACGGCGTACGTCTATACCGGCGGGCAGTCGGAGGAGATGCTGGGCCGGTTTGCCCGGGACGAGCAGGACGAGATCATCACCGCGACCAAAGTGGCCTATGACAAACCGGCAACGCGCGAAAACATCCTGGGCAGTTTCGAGGAGAGCCGTGCGCGGATGCAGATGGATGTGATCGATCTTCTTTATCTGCATCGGTTCGATCCGACGACGACACTGCAAGAAAGCTTCGAGACTTTGGCGGAGCTGCAGAGCCAGAAGCTGATCCGCTATATTGGGATTTCGAACTTTGCCGCCTGGCAGGTGGTGAAAGCCAATCACGTGGCGGCGTCCTTTGGGACGAAGGTCGATGTGTTGCAGCCGATGTATAATCTGGTGAAGCGGCAGGCGGAGGTGGAGATCCTCCCGGCCTGCGTCGATCAGGGGATCGCTGTCTGTCCCTATTCGCCGCTGGGCGGCGGGCTTTTGACCGGAAAATATGCAGCCGAAGGTGAGGGACGCCTGACCGAGGACAGCCGCTACAATGCGCGCTACAATGTGGGTTGGATGCATGAGGCCGCCGCCGCCTTGCCGAAACTGGCGGCGGAGCTCGGGACCTCCGCGCCGACCTTGGCTGTGGCCTGGGTGGCGAAGAACCCCGGGGTGACGGCGCCGATCATCTCCGCCCGATCGGTGGAGCAGTTGCGCCCGTCGCTGGAGGCGATGAGTTTTGAGATGGATGATGCGCTTTATGAGGCGGTGACGGCGCTTAGCCAGACGCCGGCCCCGGCGACGGACCGGCTCGAAGAAGCATGATCGATTTCCTGATTGTTGGTGGCGGGGTTGCGGGTCTGTCGGCCGCGGCGCGCTTGTCAGAGCTCGGATCGATCGTGGTTTTGGAAGCGGAAGAGGCGGTGGGGTATCACGCCTCGGGGCGCTCTGCGGCGATGTTTGAGGAGACTTATGGGTTGCCCTCGACCATCGCGCTGAACAAGGCCTCGAAACATTGGCATTTGGAAGTGAACGGCTCGAAAGACTTGCCGCGGGGGCTGTTGCTGTTGGGCTCTGAGGGCACAAGAGAGGCTTTTGCGGCGGATGTCGTCACGATGCAGATGGCGCGGATATCGCTGGATGAGGCGGAGGCGCTGTTGCCGGTTCTGAACCGGGATCATGTGATCGAAACGGCCTATCATGCTGAGGCCTGGGACATTGATACCGATGCCTGCCTGCAGCGCTATGCCCGCATGGCGCGGGACAATGGCGGGAAGATCGTGATCGGGGCGAAAGTGACCGCGATTGCTCGGGATCGAAGCTGGCGGGTGAGCGCCGGTGAAACTTATGAGGCGCGGAACCTGGTGAATGCCGCGGGCGCCTGGGCCGATGAGGTGGCCGTGATGGCGGGCGTGGCGCCGATTGGTCTGCAGCCGATGCGCCGCTCGATGGCGCGGGTGGCCGCACCTGAGGGGATGGATGTGGCCCAATGGCCGATGCTCTTTGGACCGGGGGAGACGTGGTATGCCAAGCCCGATGCAGGCGCCTTGCTGGTCTCGCCTGCCGATGAAGAGCCGGTGCCGCCGCAGGATGCCTGGGCTGAGGATGTGACTTTGGCGGAGGGGATTGCCCGCTATCAACCCCATGTGACGGCGGAGGTGATGCGGATGATTGCCAATTGGGCGGGGCTCAGGACCTTCGCACCGGATAGGCAACTGGTTCTGGGCCGCGACCCCGCTGAGCCGGGTTTCATCTGGTGTGCTGGGCAGGGCGGTTATGGGTTCCAGACCTCCCCAGCCGCGAGCCAGCTTCTGGCGGATGTGGTGGCCGGGCGTGCCTCCGAATTGAATGACGCGACCGTCGCCGCCCTTTCGCCGGCGCGGTTCGGACTTACATAGGGCGCATGGCAGATCGCGAAACCAGACGGTTCGAGCGCGAGTTTGACCGGCTCGCCGATTTGGTGCCGGGCTTGCGCACGCCGATCAAGACCCTGCGTGCGGGCGGGTGGTGGATCATACGTATCCCACTGGCGTTTCTGTTCATTCTCGGTGGTGTTCTGTCCTTTCTGCCGGTGCTCGGCCTCTGGATGCTGCCCTTCGGATTGCTGCTTTTGGCCGTCGATATTCCGATCCTGCGCCCGCCGGTGACGGCGCTTCTGATCTGGGGACGCAGGCGTGCACGGGTCTGGCTTAGGTGGCTGCGGATGAAGCGGCACTGAGGTGGTGCTGGACAGGGGGCGGGCGCACGGGTCAGAATGAGGCCATTTAGGAGGCTATGATGAAGCGCATCGTTTTGGCCGGATTTCTTGCCCTCAGCACACCTGCCCTCGCGGACGACCTGACCCGATTGGAGGCTGCGACCGAAGCAGCGACGAGGCAGCTCAACGCGTTCCTTGTCAGCCGCGCCCCGGAACTTGGGCCAGTGATGCCGAGCGAGGCGTGGGACTCGCGGTTTCGCAATGCAGGGCGGTGCTTTCTCAATGAGATCGCACGACAGAAAGGCGATGCTGGCGTGGCGACCTATCTAAACGCGCTCGAAGGATGGGGGCAGACGAAGATCACCTCGATGTCGCAACTCGGGCGGATGCCTGCGCCATTGGTGGATGCGGCGGCGCAGTCCGCGGCGAAGACCTGCAAGACCATCGAGCTGGCGACGTTCCGGATGTATCAAAGTGGCATGTTGCAGATGATGCAGGACCCTGCGGTCATCGAGAAGTTGAAGGATTAGCGCAAACGAGATGCGCACAACCTCAAGCCCCGCAAAAAAACGCGAAACTTTGGCCAAACCAGCCCTCTCCCTACCGCCCTTCATCCTGAGGCGATTCGGATAATGGGAGGTTTACGATCCTGAGTTATGCCTAAATCGTCGGACAGCGGCAGGAGGCGTGATGGGCCGAGCGATGGCCCTCGGTTCGACAAAACCTGGTATCAGCCGTCTTTCCGGATCGTTTCGTTCTTCGGATCGTAGGGGCTGTCTTCGACGACCTCTGCGTCCCAAAGCTCTTTGAACATGCGGACTTTCAGCTTCGTGCCGACCTCGGCGTGGTCGGGCGAGACATAGCCCATACCGATGCTCTTGCCGAACGCGACCGAGTAGCCGCCCGAGGTCAGACGCCCGACGCGGGTATCGCCTGCATAAAGCGCCTCGCGACCCCAGGGATCGGCGTCTTCGGGGCCGTCGATCAGCAGGGTGACGCATTTGAAGCGCACGCCGGTTTCGACCATCTTGTCCTTGCCGAAGAAGTCCTTGTCGAGATCGACAAAGCGGTCGAGACCGGCCTCGAGTGGGGTCGCGTCGCGACCGAGTTCAGTGCCGAAAGCGCGGTAGCTTTTTTCTTGCCGCAGCCAGTTCTGGGCGCGGGCGCCGACGAGTTTCATGCCGTGGTTCTCGCCCGCCTGTTCGAGCTGGTCGAAGAGGTAGTTCTGCATCTCAATCGGGTGGTGGAGCTCCCAACCTAGCTCGCCGGTATAGGCCACACGAATAGCGAGCGTCGGGCACATGCCAAGCTCGATGTCTTTCGCCGAGAGCCACGGGAAACGTTTGTTCGAAAGTGCGGTTTCCGGGTCGGGATCGCGGATCAGCTCGGCCAGCACGTCGCGGGATTTTGGCCCGGCGATGGCGAAAACGCCCCATTGCGAGGTGACGTCATGGATGAGGACCATCTCGCCGCCATTGGCCATGAAGTCTTCTGCCATCTTCTGCAGATAATCGGCGTCATAGGCCTGCCAAGCGCCGGCGGAGACGAGGTAATAGCCGTTCTCCTGCCGCCGCACGATGGTGTATTCGGTGCGCGTCGTGCCATGCGCGGTCAGCGCGTAGGTGAGGTTGATGCGACCGACGCGGGGCAGCTTGTTGCAGGTGAACCAGTCGAGGAAAGCGGTGGCGCCGGGACCGGAGACCCAGTGTTTGGTGAAGGCGGTGGCATCGACAAGCCCCACGCCCTCGCGGATCGCTTTGGCCTCGGCCTCGGCATATTGCCACCAGCCGCCGCGACGGAAGCTGCGTGCCGAATGGTCGAAATCTTCCGGCGCATCGAGTGGGCCGAAATAGTTCGGGCGCTCCCAGCCATTGACCTGTCCGAACTGGGCTCCGCGGGCCTTTTGGCGGTCATAAGCGGGCGCGGTTTTCAGGGGGCGGCAGGCCTCGCGCTCCTCATCGGGGTGGTGCAGGATGTAGACGTGGGAATAGCATTCCTCGTTCTTCCGCATCGCATATTCGGTGGTCATCCAGGACCCGTAGCGCTTGGGATCGAGGCTGGCCATGTCGATCTCGGCCTCGCCTTCGACCATCAATTGGGCGAGGTAATGGCCGGTGCCGCCAGCGGCGGTGATGCCGAAGGAGAAGCCCTCGGCCAGCCACATATTGCGCAGGCCCGGGGCGGGACCGAGCAGCGGGTTGCCATCGGGCGTGTAACAGATCGGACCGTTGAAATCGTCCTTCAGCCCCACCGTCTCCGAGGACGGAATGCGGTGGATCATGGACATATACTCCTCCTCGATCCGCTCAAGATCGAGCGGGAAGAGGTCGGCGCGAAAACTGTCGGGCACGGCGTATTCGAATCGGGCAGGGGCACCCATCTCGTAAGGTCCGAGGATCCAACCGCCGCGCTCCTCGCGCACATACCATTTGGCGTCCGCGTCGCGCAGAACCGGGTGTTCGGGGTTGTTCTGGCGCCACTCGACCAGCATCGGGTCAGGTTCGGTGACGATATATTGGTGCTCGACCGGGATCGCGGGGATCTTTAGCCCCAAGAGCTGCGCAGTGCGCTGGGCGTGGTTGCCGGTGGCGGTGACGACATGTTCGGCATGGATCACGATCTGCTCGTCGGAGGGGACGAGGTTGCCGCCCTTTTCGACCATTTTTGTGCAGGTCACATCCCAATGATCGCCGGTCCAGGTGTAGCCATCGACCTGCCATTTGCGTTCGATCATCACGCCGCGCTGACGGGCGCCCTTGGCCATCGCCATGGTGACGTCGGCGGGGTTAATATAGCCATCGGTCGGGTGGTAGATCGCGCCTTTCAGGTCCTCGGTGCGGACCAGCGGGTAACGCTCCTTGATCTGCGCAGGCGAGAGCCATTCATAGGGCACGCCGCAGGTCTCAGCGGTGGAGGCGTAGAGCATATATTCATCCATGCGGTCCTGCGTCTGCGCCATGCGCAGGTTGCCGACGACGTAGAAGCCCGCGTTCAGGCCGGTCTCTTCCTCGAGCGTCTTGTAGTACTTGATCGAGTAGTCGTGGATATGGGTCGTCGCGTAGGACATGTTGAAATAGGGGAGCAGCCCGGCGGCATGCCAGGTGGAGCCGGAAGTCAGTTCGTCCCGCTCCAGCAGCATCACATCGTCCCAGCCCGCTTTGGCCAGATGATAGGCAATCGAGGTGCCGACCGCGCCACCGCCGACAACAAGCGCTTTCACATGGGTTTTCATCGTGTGCCCTCCCGCACCGGCGTCATTTTGGGGATTTCTAACAAGAGCGGCGCGCACTCTGCCAACCCATTCGACGCAAATCGCCTCGAATCCGACACGGGGAGAGGTTTGGGGTGGCAAAAAACCGTGCTTCGTGGCGCGGGAGGCGCAATCGCGGCTTCGTGAGCATCCATGCGAAGAATCCGTTTGAGCCTTTGGCGACCCGGCTTAGAATGCAGCGACTTTTCTGACCTGGGGCCTGATATGTTTCGTTTTAGCAAATCCATTCTTTTTGCCTCAGCGCTTCTGGCGCTGCCTGCCGCAGCTTACGCGGCGCAATGTGGAAATACCTCTGCTGGCTGGAACGCCTGGAAAGGCGCGTTTGCCGCCGAGGCGAAGGCCGCCGGCATCAAACAGCGAGGCCTTCAGGCTTTGGCGAATGCGAAATATTCGACATCGACGATCGCGGCGGATCGCAACCAGAAGGGTGTGAAGTACTCCCTGGATCGGTTCATCAAAATCCGGCTCGGCTCGATCAATGGCTTCGCGTCACAAGCGAAGAAGCGGAAAAATGCCAATGCGGGGTTTTACGCCTCGCTGGAGCAGAAATACGGTGTGCCTGCGGGGATTTTGCTCGCGATCCATGGGATGGAAACCGGGTTTGGCCGCAATATGGGCAACACGCCCGTGGTCGATTCCATTCTGACCGTGGCCTATGATTGCCGCCGCTCATCCTTCTTCATCCCCCACGCGCTGGCGGCGCTCAGCATGGTGGATCGTGGGATGCTGGCCCCCGGTCAACGCGGTGCCGCCCATGGTGAGTTGGGGCACACCCAGTTCCTGCCGGGCAATGCGCTGAAATACGGCCAAGACGCCACCGGCGATGGGCGCGTGGATTTCTACAACTTCGCCGATGCGATGGCCTCCACCGCGAACTTCTTGCGCGCGAAAGGTTGGAAAGCCGGACAGCCTTACGGGCAGGGCACAGCGAATTTCCGTGTTCTGAACGAGTGGAACGCGGCGACTGTCTACCAGCAGGCAATTGCCTTGGCGGCGGCGAAGATCGACAGCTAAAGCCTACGGATATTGCCGGTCCCGCGCGGTGACAGCGATCTTACCGCCACTTTTCTTAGTCTGTGCAATGGCTTGCCATTGATAGGTGTGCTTTCCGTTGGGCGGGCAGGGCGATTTGTACTTGAAGGCACCCGGTTGGATGACCTTCTGGCCCGTATATTTCACCACGCCGCCACCGTGATTGTACTGAGGCACATCCTTGTCGATCATCTTGAAGCGAATGTACTTGGTGCCGTCCGGTACGTTTTTGAGAGTGAAGGCCGGGTTGTTCACGCGATTGGGGTTGCCGGATGTGCAGAGCTTCAGGCCCTTCCAGTCAAAATTGATCTCAAAAGCCTCGGCGCTGGTCGCAAAACCTGCGACGGCACAGATGACTGCGATTTTGGCAATGGATTTCACTTGGAAGGTCTCCTTACAGCATTCCGGGTACAACTTGATCTGGGGGCCTGTGCCCATCATCGAAGGTCTTGATATTCAACAGAACTTTCTCGCCCATCTCGATACGGCCCTCGACAGTGGCGGAGCCCATATGCGGTAACAAGACCACGTTTTGCAGATCGCGCAGGCGCGGATTGACCTCCGAGCCATGTTCGAACACATCGAGCCCGGCACCGGCCAACTCGCCTGAGCGCAGCATGCGGGTGAGCGCGTTTTCATCGATCACCTCGCCGCGGGAGGTGTTCACGATCACCGCGTCGGGTTTCATCAGTTTCAGCCGCCGCGCGTTCATCAGGTGATAGGTGGAGGGTGTGTGCGGGCAGTTGACCGAGACCACATCCATGCGCGCGATCATCTGATCGAGGCTTTCCCAATAGGTGGCCTCGAGGTCCTCGGCGATGCCGGGATGGACCGGGCCGCGGTTGTGGTAGTGGATTTGCATGCCGAACGCTCGGGCGCGCCGGGCCACGGCTTGACCAATGCGACCCATGCCGAGGATGCCAAGACGGCGGCCTGAGATGCGACCACCCATCATCGCTGTAGGGGACCAGCCCTCCCACGCGCGGGTCTGCATCTTGGCGAGACCTTCGGGGATGCGGCGGGTGACCGCGAGGATGAGCGCCATGGTCATGTCAGCGGTGTCATCGGTGACCGCACCGGGTGTGTTGGCGACAAGGATGCCGCGCTGGCGGGCGGTGTGGATGTCGATATGGTCCACCCCAGCGCCGTAGTTGGCGATGAGTTTCAGACGCTCGCCCGCCTGACCCAGAAGCCCGGCATCAATCGTGTCCGTGAGCGTGGGCACGAGGACATCAGCGGTCTGCACTGCTTCGACCAGTTCGGCGCGGGTCATGGGCGTGTCATCGGGGCGTAGCTTGGTATCGAAGAGCTCCGTCATGCGGGTTTCGACCACTTCGGGCAACCGTCGCGTCACAACAACACTTAACCGCTGGTTTGGCATGCAACGCGTCCCCGATCTGGAAATCTTGACCCCATAGTGACAAAGATGCAGCCAATGGGGCAAGCGCGATTTGCTCTGACAAAACAAGAAATAAGCAGACGGGCAGGTCCGCTATGGGTTTACGTGTTTTCGGGATGGCCGTTGCCATCATTTCTGTCATGGCGAGTGCCGCCTGGGCGGAACGGGGCCCCGTGACCAATCTGCCGATGCCGCGATTTGTCTCGCTGAAAGCCAGCGAGGGAAATGTGCGGCGGGGACCGTCGCTGTCGCATCGCATCGATTGGGTGTTCAAACATCGCAACATGCCGCTGCAGATTGTGGCCGAGCACGGCCATTGGCGGCGCGTGGTCGACCAGGACGGCGCTGGCGGCTGGGTGCATTACACGCTTCTTTCGGGCGTGCGCACGGTACGGATCACGGAAGACATGGTACCGCTGCATCATCTGGCCGATGCGTCCTCGCCGGTGAACGCCTATAGCGAAGCCGGTGTTATCGCCCGACTTGGCAAGTGCAACGAGGACTGGTGCCGGGTGACGGTGGATCGCTCAAAGGGCTGGGTGCCGCGCGACGTTCTTTGGGGTCTGATGCCGGGCGAAGTGCGCGACTAAGCCCGCCGAAAACGCAGTTTTTCGGCGCAAACCAGCCCTCTCCCTACCGCCCTTTACTCTAAGGCGATTCGGATAATGGTTCGTATACAGTCGGTGAGTTGGCCGCTTGGCAAGTTGGCCGGTTGGTGAGTTGGCCGTTTGACGCGTTGGTCATTTGGCGTTTTGGCCGGTTGGTAAGTCGGCCGGTTAGCGAATTGGTCAGTTGATGCGGAGCGCAAGTCGGCAAGTTGACCAGTCGGCGAGTTGGTGCGGCTTGCAAATTGGCCACGCCGAGCGGAGCGCGAGGATGAGAGGGAGTTGTCTATTCCTCCGCCGGGTCTGCGTCAGGCTGCGAACATTGGCGCGAGTTTCTCCCACAACGCCTCGGAGGCGGCGTTGAGCAGATGGCCTTCGGTCATGGTCGGCGCGTAATCCTGACCATCGAGCAGACGCGAGAACCCGCCTGCCTCCTGATAGATCAGAACACCGGCAGCGTGGTCCCAGGCGTTGAGCAACCCGTTCAGGCCGAAACTCGACGCGCCGGTGCTGAGCATCCGGTATTCATGGCAGGAACAGCGCAGCGTAAGCGTGCGCCGGAATTGCGGCAGGGTCTGGGCGATTTTTTCGCGATGCGCGCCGTGGAAGAGGTAGAGGCCGACAAAGCCGAACACTTCGTCGAGACTGGTGGAGGGCGGCTGGAGTGTGAGCGTTCGAGGGGTGCGTGCCGCGCCACTGAAGATCGCGCCATGGCCTTTGCGCGCGACGATCCAGTCGTCGAAACTGGGGTCGTAGAGCATGCCGAAGATCGTCTCGCCATCCTCGATCACGGCGATGATCACGCCATAGGTCGCGCTGCCATGGGCGTAGTTCCAGGTGCCGTCGATCGGGTCGATGATCACGCAGCGACCGCCACGACCGATGCGATCCAGAAGGGTTTTGTCGGCGGAGATGGCTTCCTCTCCGACAATGGCCGCGTCGGGAAGGACGGATTTCAGGCGCAGGGTGAGCGCCTTTTCGGCCGCCTTGTCCGCCTTGGTGACCAGATCGTCGGGGGCGGATTTGCTGTCGATGTCATCCGGATCGAGAGACCGAAAATGCGGCGTTATTTCGGTGGCGGCGACGCGGCGCACCGCATGAACGATCCCGGTGATCTCGGCCTCGGTGAGCATCAGGCGACCTTGTCCAAGCCGCGGCCTTTCAGAAGGGCCTCGACCCCGGGCAAACGCCCGCGGAACTCCTTGTAGAGCACATCCGCCTCGCGCAGACCGCCGACGGAGAGGATGTGATCTTCGAGTTTTTGGGCTGTCGTGGGGTCGAACGCCCCGCCAGCCTCCTCGAAGGCCTCGAACGCGTCGGCATCCATGACCTCAGACCACATGTAGCTGTAATAGCCGGAGGAATAGCCGTCGCCCGCGAAGACATGGGCGAAATGCGGGGTGGCGTGGCGCATGCGGATGGCGTGGGGCATGCCGATCTGGTCAAGCACCTCGGCCTGTTTGGCCATCGGATCCGCAGGTGCGGGGCCGTCATGGAAGGCGAGGTCGACCAGCGCCGATGCGACATATTCAACCGTGGCAAAACCCTGATCGTATGTGGCGGCGCCGAGCATCTTTTCGAGCAGCGCTCCGGGCATCGGCTCGCCGGTTTCGGCGTGGCGCGCGTGTGTTTGCAAAACCTCGGGGACTTCGAGCCAATGCTCGTAAAGCTGGCTGGGAAGCTCGACGAAATCGCGAGCGACGGAAGTGCCGGAGATCATCTCGTAAGTCACATCCGACAGCATCTGATGCAGCGCGTGGCCGAACTCGTGGAAGAGTGTGCGGGCGTCATCATAGCTGAGAAGGGCGGGCGCGCCTTCGCTGGGTTTGGCGAAGTTGCAGACATTGATGACATGGGGGCGGATGTCGGCTTTCAGTTTCTGCTGCGACCGCAAGGCAGAGCACCAGGCGCCGGAGCGTTTACCGTCGCGGGCGAAATAATCGCCGATGAAGACGGCGATGTGCTGGCCGTCGCGGGTGACGTTCCAGGCACGGGCGTCGGGGTGGTGCAGCGGCACATCGAGCCGCTCGAACGCGAGACCGAAGAGGCGGTTGGAACAGTCAAACGCGGCCTCGATCATATTGTCGAGTTGCAGATAGGGTTTCAGCGCGGTCTCATCGAGGTCATGTTCGACCGCGCGGCGTTTCTCCGAATAGTAACGCCAGTCCCAGGGTTCCAGATCGCCGTTCACGCCGTCGGCGCGCATCAACTCGGTGAGTTTCGCGGCGTCGAGATCGGCTTGGGCCTTGGCGGGTTGCCAGACCTCCATGAGCAGTTTGCGCACGGCGTCCGGCGTTTTGGCCATCTCGGTTTCCAGCTTGTAGCTGGCGAAATCGTCGTAGCCGAGCAGTTGCGCGCGTTCGTAGCGCAGGTCGAGGATTTCCTTGGCGATGGCGCGATTGTCGGTCTCGCCGCCATTGGCGCCGCGGGCGGTCCAGGCCTCGTAAGCGGTTTTGCGCAGATCGCGGCGAGGGGAGAACTGCAGGAAGGGCACGACGAGCGAGCGGGAGAGGGTGACGATATGGCCGTCCAGACCTTTGGCTTCGGCGGCGGATTTAGCGGTGGCGATGACGAAATCGGGGAGGCCTTCGAGATCGTCCTCGGAAAGTTCCATGTACCAATCGCGCTCATCGGCGAGCAGGTTCTGGGTGAACTCGGTGCCGAGGATCGCGAGGCGCTCTTTTATCTGCTTGAGGCGGTCATAGTCGTCGCCCTCTAGCTGGGCACCGGCGCGCACGAAGGAGCGGCGGGACAATTCAAGCACGCGGAGTTCCTCGGCGGTCAGGTTCAGTGTCTCGCGCGTCTGGTAAAGCGTTTCGACGCGTTCAAAGAGCTTGCGGTTCATCTTGACCTCGGAGCCCCATTGCGCCAACTTCGGAGAAAAGTCGCGCATCAGCTCTTCGCGCTTCGGCGTGCTATCGACCGAGGCGATCATGTAGAAGGGGCTCAGCACTTTCTCGATGTCTTCGCCCATCAGTTCCGCCGCGTTGATTGTGTTCTCGAAGGTCGGCGGTTCGGGGTTTTCGGCGATGGTGTTCAGCTCGGCGCGGGCGCGGGTCAGGGCGTCCTCAAGCGCTGGGGCGAAATCATCATCGGCATAAGCGGAGAAATCAGGCAGCTCAAAAGGCAATGTGCGAGGGGCGAAGAGGGGGTTCATGGAAGGCTCCTTGTTCGGGCGTTACCCTAGTGGACGAGGCCAAGGCTTCAAGTGCGCGCGAAGCCACGTCCAAGGGATTTCCAACCCCAGGCGACAAGCACCGTGATGCCGATGGTGCCGATGATGAACGGAACGGTGAGCGCGGTGCTGCGGTGGAGGTAATTTTCGGCGATCTGCACCGAGAGACCCGACAGCGCGAGGCCGATGGGGATCATGCCCCAGGCGAGCATGCGGTAGATCGAATTGACCCGACCGAGGATTGCATCGGGTATGAAGCGCTGACGATAGGCGACAGAGACGGTGTTCCAGACGACGCCCCAGAATTCGAAGAACATCAGGACGACCGCAAGGACATAAGCGTTCGGCGCGAGCAGGATACCGAGGAAGGATATCGGCGACATGGCCAGCGAGATTTGTGCCGTACGTCCGGGGCCGAGGCGGCGCACGATATGTTCGCCCGCGAACCCGCCGATGATACCGCCCACGGCACCTGCGGAAAGCATCAGGCCGAAGGCGGCAGCGCCGAGTTTGAGGTTCTCCTGCACATGCAGGATCAGGCCGATCTCGACCATATGGGCAAAGAGGTTCCAGAACCCGGTGATGATGGCGAGGAGCCGCAGCAGCGGCGCGCCGCGCAGAAAAGTGATCCCTTCGACGACCTCCGCCTTCCAGTCTCGGGTTTCACGTTTGGCGGGCGCGAACTGGCCTTTCAGGGCGGAGACGAGGAAGACCGCGCAGAGGAACGCGGCGGCGTTGAGCGCAAAGGGAAACCAGACGAAGGCGGCGATGAGAAAGGCACCGAGGGCGGGGCCGATGAGACGTTCGCCGACAAGCTCGACGCTCCAGAGCCTGCCATTGGCGCGTTCCAGTTCATGATCCTCGACGAGCGCGGGCATCATGGTTTGCGCGGCATTGTCGCGAAAGACCTCTGCCGCACCGACCACCATGGCGAGCACGAAGACGGCGGTGAAAAGGCCGGGCTGGGCGAGGCCGTCTTGCGGTGCGGGGTGCAGCGGGATAGTCGCTAGCAGTGTTGCGACCCCGAAAAATGCCGCACCCCGGATCACATCCATGGTGACGATGAGGCGGCGGCGATCCACGCGGTCGGTCACTACGCCAGCGGGAATTGCGAGGAGAAACCAGGGCAGACGCAGGGCGACCGGCATCAGCGCGATGAGAAACGCGTCGCGGGTCATGAGCGAGGCGAGCCAGGCCCAAACGACCACGGCGACACCATCGGCGAGGTTGGTGAACCCGCTGGCAGCGATGAAGCGTCTTAAAGGTGTGAATGTAGGCATAAATGGACCTCAGAGAGGTCCACTATGACGTGGGGAGGGCCGGTTGCAATCAGCCTTTTTTCGGGGCGGATTTTTTGGCGGCGGGTTTCTTCTTGGCGCCTTCCAGCGCGTCGATCCGGGCCTTCAGCGCTTCGTTTTCCTCGCGGGCTTTGACGGCCATCGCGCGCACCGCTTCGAACTCGTCGCGGGTGACGAAATCGCGATCCGCAAGCCAACGATCCATCACGCCTTTCATTGCGTTCTCGGCTTCGGTCTTGGCCCCTTGCGCCACGCCCATGGCGTTGGTCATGAGCTGAGACATATCGTCGAAGAATTTGTTGCGGGTCTGCATGGTCGATCCTTATGTCCGGTCCCCTCACCTATATGGGAACGGATCGCTCGATCTCAAGGTTGACTTCGTCGCAGGGCGGGCGCACACCGCATCCCATGTTGAGCGCAGCCATCGAGTTTCCGAACCTCTCGCCGGAGATTTTCACCATTGAAATCGGCGGGTTTGCCTTCGCGCTGCGCTGGTATGCAATGGCCTATATCGTCGGCATTCTGGTGGCCTGGCGTTTGGCGGTGAATATGGTGCGTAAACCCGCCCTTTGGGCTGGTGAGCCGCCGATGGAAGGTGAGCAGCCGGAGGATCTTCTGACCTGGATCATTCTGGGCGTTGTCCTCGGTGGGCGGCTTGGGTTTGTGCTGTTTTATCAACCTGCCTACTACCTCGCCAATCCGCTGGAAATCCTGATGGTCTGGCAGGGCGGCATGTCCTTCCATGGTGGCGCACTGGGCGTGCTGATTGCGGGATATGTCTGGTGCTGGCGCAATGGTGTCGATTGGCGCTCGGCTGGCGACGTGATTGTCGTTGGCACGCCGGTGGGTCTGTTTCTGGGCCGTCTTGCGAATTTCATCAATGCCGAGCTTTGGGGGCGTCCGACTGATCTGCCCTGGGGCGTGATTTTCCCCGGCGATGCGGCGCAGAATTGCCCCGGTGTCGAGGGGCTCTGTGCGCGGCATCCGAGCCAGCTTTATGAGGCGGTTCTGGAGGGGCTGATCCTTGGCGCGGTCCTACTGGTGCTGGCCTATCGCAAGGGCTGGTTGAAGACGCCGGGGGCGCTGATCGGGATGTTTCTGGCGGGTTACGGTGTCGGTCGCTTCATTGTCGAGTTCGTGCGCCAGCCCGATGCCCAGTTCGTCTCGCCCGGCAACCCGCTGGGGCTGGCGTGGCATATCGATGGCTGGGGTCTGACCATGGGGCAACTTCTGTCGGTGCCGATGATCGCGGTTGGTGTCCTGATGATCATGGTGGCGCGACGACGCGCGGTGGCATGACGTCGCTGAAAGACCAGCTTATCGCTCAGATCACGGCGCAGGGGCCGATTTCGCTCGCTGAATATATGCAGGTGTGCCTGTTTCACCCGTCCCTTGGCTATTACGCGACCCGCGATCCGCTGGGTGTGGAGGGCGATTTCACCACCGCGCCCGAGATCAGTCAGATGTTTGGGGAACTGCTGGGCCTCTGTCTGGCGCAAACCTGGTTGGATCAGGGGCGACCCGACGGTGCCGTCTTTGCAGAGCTTGGACCGGGTCGTGGCACGTTGATGCGGGATGCGCTGCGTGCGGCGGGTTCGGTTGTGGGAGATATCCCGGTGCATCTGGTCGAGGCGAGCCCCGCCTTGCGGAAGGTGCAGGCGGAGACATTGGGCGCGGCCGAGGTGACCTGGCACGATCATGCGGCTCAGTTGCCGGAGGTGCCGCTATTCCTCATCGCCAACGAATTCTTCGACGCACTGCCAATCCGGCAATTCCGGCGGGGGGAGACCGGGTGGTTCGAGCGGCAGGTTGGGGCCGGTGAGGGCAGGTTGCATCTCGGTGAAGCACCGGAGACCGGGTTTGAGGCCTTGGCGCATCGGCTGGGCGATACCGAGCCGGGGCAGGTTGTGGAGCTTCGTGCCTCCGCCGGACCGATCATCGAGGCGCTGTCAGAGAAGATCGCGCGTTGCGGCGGGGCGGCGATCCTCATCGATTATGGCGACTGGCGCTCGCGGGGCGACACGTTCCAAGCGGTGAAAGGTCATGAACCGGTTGATCCGTTCGGCGAACCCGGGAATGCGGACCTCACGGCGCATGTGGATTTCGAGGCGCTGGCGGCAGCATCTTCCTGCGCAACCGCCGGGATGACCCCGCAAGGCGTCTTTCTGGAGCGGCTCGGCATCACCGCGCGGGCAAATGCTCTTGCGCAAGGTCTCACCGGTGACGCGCTTCAGGCGCATATTGCGGCACATCGGCGCTTGACCCACCCCGATGCGATGGGACACCTTTTCAAGGCAATTGCGCTCTATCCAGAGGCTGCCCCTCCACCACCGGGATTTGATGAGTGACGCTGGAAATCCTCACCTCCGACGCTTTGGGTGACATTCGCCATGGGTTTTTCACCCGGCGCGGCGGAGCGTCTTCGGGCGTATTCGAGGGCTTGAACTGCGGGCTTGGCTCCAGCGATCAGCGTGAGATTGTCGAGACCAATCGCGCGCGTGTGGCGGAGGCGATGGAGGTTGTACCTGATCATCTGGTGACCATCTATCAGCACCATTCGGCGGATGTGCTAACGCTGAGCGACCCGCCGCGGGACAACCCGAAGGCCGATGCGATGGTAACCAAGACCCCAGGGCTTGCGCTGGGCGTGCTCACTGCGGATTGCCAGCCGATCCTGTTTGCCGACCGCGATGCTGGCGTGATTGCCGCGGCGCATGCGGGTTGGGGCGGGGCCATCGCGGGGATTTTGGAGAACACCGTTGAGGCGATGGTGGTCGCGGGGGCAACCCGGGAGAACATTCAGGCGGTCATCGGACCCTGCATCAGCCAGGCCAATTATGAAGTGGGTCCGGAGTTCTTTGACCGTTTCATGGATGAAGACCCGGAGAGCGCGCGGTTCTTTGCCAATGGTCAGGGGGATCGGCTGCAGTTCGATCTGCCGGGCTTCGGGCTGCATCGCTTGCGCGCCGCAGGGGTCGAGGCCGAGTGGACGCGGCATTGTACCTATGCCGATCCGGACCGGTTTTATTCCTATCGGCGCTCGGTTCATAACAAAGACCCCGATTACGGGCGTCTGATCGCGACAATCCGGCTCTGATTCACTCCGCTGTTTCGCGATCTGTGACAATGGCGGGGCAACCCGCGCCTGATTGCTGCCCGAATTGAGGCAGCACCCCCCTCAAAACATG
The DNA here is from genome assembly GCA_028284705.1 of Paracoccaceae bacterium. GTDB lineage: Bacteria > Pseudomonadota > Alphaproteobacteria > Rhodobacterales > Rhodobacteraceae > Litoreibacter. The sequence continues at coordinate 42,511 of JANQRE010000050.1, forward strand.
GGAAAATGCACCGTTTCAGCCGCCTTATTCGAGCGTGACATTTTTCAGAAAATTTTTCGCAAAGTCATTCTGATGCCCGATTGGCGGGCGATACCTATTCCTGCCTCAACGCGGGGCACGAATTTTGCCGCGACCCGGGAAACGCAAGCGACTGAAGGCTGCAGGGCCGGCACTTGATTGGTGGAGTGAACGTGATGAAGAAGAACAACCGCTGGATGAAATGGGTTCTGGCCGAAAGCGCGAAGACGGATGTGGCGATGCCATGGACGCGTGTCGCCAAGGTCGAACGCAAGACCCGCCGTTCCGTCACGCTTCCGCGCGCCAAAACAGCTTGATCCCGGCCCCTCCTCTCTGGGCTTGATGGATCATTTGGCAGAGGGGCCACCGCATCCCCCGCGGTGGGCCTTTTTTATTCCGGGAGTGTTCCGCCGAGTTCGAGATAACGGTCGATGAACGGTTTCATATCGGCCTCATAACGTTTCCACGCTCCGACAGAGGAGGAGTAGAGAGGGCGGCGCACCTGCTCGGACGACAGCGTATCGACGCGCCGCTTGTTTTGATGAAAGTTGAGACAGGCATCCTGCCATTCAAGCCCAGCGTAAGAGACAAGTTGACGCGCAACGGGCTCAAGGTCCTCGACCAAGTCCTCATAGCGAATTTCCATGAAACTTTCTGGCCTGTGTTCGCGCCAAAAGGCGATTTGATCCTCGGCCAGACGGATGAACGTGCCGATGTCGCCTAGATCATTGGAGTATCGATGCTTGCCCTCTTCAAAGTGGTTTTTGAAGATCGATAACGCATTGTCGCGCGGGTCACGGCGCACAAGGATGATCCGGCAGTCAGGCAGCGCAGTGGCAATGAGACCAAGAAGTGTAAAGGTCGTGATCGATTTATCCGTCACCACAGGGGCGTCAGGAAATCGGACCTCCAGATCGCTGCGATAGGCCTCTCCCGCTTGCCTCAGACTCGCCAGACGTTCTTCGAAAGGCGCGTCTTTGAGATCCAGAGTTTGCGTCATATGCGGACCAAGAAGGCCGAGTTCGCCACCCCCCACCACGTCGGTATGTGAGGATATGATCTGTTCCACCAGCGTCGTGCCCGAGCGTGGCAGCCCGGTGACAAAAACCGCTCTGGGCTTTTTTTCAAATGAGCCCACATCATCGCGCATGTCCTGATGAAGTTGGCGGATCGTCTCGATCGAAGCGCGCTCGATATTTGCATCGAAGGGGAAACGGCTTTTGATACTACCAGTTGCCATTCTGAGGTATTCGAACACCTGGTCGTGCTGGCCTGTATCTTCCATCGCTTTAGCAAGCGCATGGCCAAGATGACCAAGCGAACGATCAGACTTCGATTTTCGCCTCAACAAACGCTTCATATCCGCAATTATCGGATCATCGGGGGCAACTTTGGCGATCGACGTATAGGTCTTGTAATGTGCGCCTTCCTGTGGAGCAGCAGTGATCGCGCGTTCGATTGTTTCAATCGCGGCGTCAGTTTCGCCAGTACTGCGAAGCAGTTCTGCCTTCTTCGACAAGGCGAGATCGTCGTTTGTATCCAGATCTATTGCGGCATCAAACTCGGCGAGTGCCATATCCGTTTCTCCGCGCTTGGCCAGAAGCTCGCCGAGCCGGATATGAGCGCGCGGGATCTTGATACCGGCGTTGATCGCCTCGCGGAAAAGGGCTGCGCTCCGCTTCGGATCGTCCGCACTGGCGAGCGCCTGGAAATAGGTCAGATTGGGTCCAAGCCCTTTGATCCCATCGGCCCGTTTCAAGAGTGCTTTCAGATTTTCTAGTCGCGGATGGAGTGACGCCAGTCGGAGGTATTCGAGCCAAATCGCAGGCTCTAGAGGTTTCAACTTTAAGGCTTGCTCAAATGCCGCCGCCGCCTCTGCTGCCCGGCCTTGCCGGGTCAAAATCACGCCAAGGTTGAAATGCACTTCCGCCAGTTGCGGGCGTGCCTTGAGAATACGTTGATAGCCCTTGACAGCATCAGCAAATTGCCCGGCCTCCTGCGCCGCACGTGCACGTGCGAAGGTCTTTTTGATCTGATTGGGCGTCATTGTGGCCATGACGCCTCTCTATACAGAAGCGGCCCGCGCCGTCACCCCGTTTCGGCCAGCAGCATCGTGGCCTCGGTGCGCGGGGTGCGCCGCCAGACAGGGATATGAGCATCGAGATCGCGGCGTTTGCGGGCCGGGCCCTCGACAGAAACCACGCGTCGTTGACCTCGCAAGGCCTTCGGCAATTCTTCGGGCATCGTATCGAGGCCGCGCACGTCATGTTCGAATTCGGGCTCGCGCAGGAACCGGTAGAGCACATCGAGTACCCGGATCGGATCGGAGAGAAACCGCGCATGATCTATCAGCAGGACACGTTCCGCATCCGGGCCGTTCAGCGCCATGTGGATATGGGCGAGCGGCCCGCCGATGGGGCCGTCATCAGCCATGAGTTCCGCAGGCGTCAGCGCATTGCCACTGTCACTGGCCATCTCTGCGGCGACGGTGACCGGATCGCGCACCATGAAAATGAAGCGGGAGAGCGGGAAGAGGTTCGAGAGCTGACCGACGCGCGCCATCCAGTCGGTGTTGTTGTCAAAGACCACGGAATCGAGCGGGCGCTTGTGATGCACGGATTCCAGGACGTTGCGCAGCAAAGCGGCGCGGCAATCGGGCTCCAGCCCGTGCATTGCGGAGGAGGCGGTGTCGAACAGGTCCAGCATTTCGCTGAAAATCCGCTGCGCAGGGGTATCCGTGCGCGCGACAAAGCGGGGGTTCTGCGCCAGCACCATCGCAAGGCGATCGGCGCCTGCTGTCGGCATGCCCGCGATGAAATGAAATCGCGTCACACCCATGACTCGGAGGATTTTCTCTCCGCTCAAGAGTTCCATTACCCGCCTCGATGTTCTTGTTCTTTTGCCCGTCACTTTGCCAGAGCGATTCGCGTCTGTCTATTCGAGCCACGGTCAGAATTGTGGCAGCGTCGCCTAAATGACGCGAAACAATTGCGAAATCACTAATCGATTGACCACAAACGGAAAACGATTGCCCCCATTTCTTTGACTTTGAGGCCGGAAGACGTCGATTGTTGGCGCAAGTTCAGTGACCGCTTGTTTGGGATCGTGGGGACCTCTGCAGTCAAGCTTTCGACCGAAGGGAAGAGACGCATGACATACCCCATGGATGCCCAGCAGCATCGATCCCAGAGCGGTGATCTCATTTCCAAGTCGCGTGTGACGCGTGTGCCTCAACGGGGACCTCTGCCCCGGACACGCAATCTTTCGCGCCCGTATAACGTCGCCTGGCTCACCTCCGCCGGGGATGTTGCGTATGACACGATTGTGGCCCCCTCTGTTCCGGTGATCGAAAGCGCCTGCGCCAATCTGGCGCGCGGGGCGCTGGTATCGACCACGGATGGGCCGGTCGCTGTCGAAGATCTTGTTCCTGGTATGGATGTTTTGACCTCCGAGTATGGTCCTCTGCCTCTGAAATGGGTCGGCTCTTACGAGATGTCGCCCCGGGACGCCCAAACCTCTGATCGTGGGCGTTTGTTTCGTGTGACTGCCGACAGTTTCGGTCTTGGGAAACCTGCCCAGGACCTGCTGCTTGCGCCGCGCGCCCATATCCTCATGCGCCACGCTGCCTGTCAGGCGCTGTTTGGCGTGGATCAGGCCTTCGGGCCGATCCGCGCCTTTGAGGATGGCACCAGCGTGATTTCCGTGACCCCGATGTCGGCTGTGACGGTCTTCAACCTGGCCTTTGACAATCAGGCGACGATCCTCGCCAATGGTGTGGAACTGGAGAGCTTCCATCCCGGCCCGCATGCGGAGACGCTTCTGGATGACGAGATGCTCTATTCGCTGCTGCGTCTCTTCCCGCATGTACGCACTCTGGATGCGTTCGGCCCGCAGATGATCGACCGGCTGACAAGTTTCGAAGTGCGCACGCTGCGCGGCGAGGGCTGAGCCTAGCGTTTCACCAGTGCCGATTGTGCAAGCTGCGTCACCATCGTGATGTAGCTGTCTTGCGACCAACCGCACTCCTGTCTGAGCAGTTCCCAATTTCGCACCGAGAGTAGCGTCCAGAGAAGATCGGTCGCGTCCTTCTCGGCGATGTCGGGGTTCAGTGTGCCGTCCTTGGCCAAGGCGCCTACGGCTGCGGCACAGCCCTCCCGCATGGCGGCCATGCGATCTGCCCAGGCACCCCGCGCTTCCTCATCGCTGTCTTGCATTGCCATCAGCGCCTTTGCGACGCCGTAAATCTTCGGGATGTAATTGCCCCAGACATCGATCCAGACGGCCAGCCGTTCCTGACCCGTCTTTGCCGCGCGGGTCGGGGCAAGGCGGGCCTGCACGTCATAAACCTCATCGAGATATTTCGTCGTGGCGATCAGCAATTCCGCCCGGTTCGGGAAATGCAGATAGAGTGCCTGCCGGCTGATCTGCGCAGCTTTTGCGATGTCGGACATGCGCACGGCGCTGCCCTCTCCGCTCTCCAGCAATTTCCAGGTGGCTTTCAGGATGCGATCTCGGGTTGGATTCTTTGCGCTTGACATGATGTCAATTTGCCGATTATTGACACGGTGTCAACTTTACACGGTGTCAAGTGACGCCGAGAAACCCTGAAAGGAGTATCAAAATGAAAGTCATCGTCTTTGGAGCCACCGGAACTATCGGCCATCTGGCCGTGGAGAACCTGCTTGCCGCGGGCCATGAGGTCACCGCCTTCGCGCGCTCACCCGAGAGACTGGAGCTGACCTCCGACAAGCTGCGGCGTGTCGCCGGTGACGCGCTGGTCGCACAGGATGTGGCAAGTGCCATCAAGGGTCATGACGCGGTCATCGTCACGCTCGGCGCCGGCGCATCCCGCAAGAGCGTGATCCGCTCTGTCGGCACCAGAAATGTCATCGCCGGGATGAAACAGCACAGCGTGAAGCGGCTGATCTGCCAGTCCACGCTTGGCGCCCATGAAAGCTGGTCGAACCTCAATTTCTTCTGGAAGCGCATCATGTTCGGCGCGCTGCTGCGTCCGGTCTTCAAGGATTACGAGCTGCAGGAAGAGCTGGTGCGCGCCAGCGGTCTCGACTGGACCATCGTGCGCCCTGCCGCCTTCACCGACGGTCCCGCGACCGGCGGCTACAAGGTCGGGTTCGGTCCGCAAGAGCGTGATCTGACCCTGAAAATCTCGCGCGCCGATATCGCCGCGTTTCTGTCGCGTCAGCTCAGCGATCTGACCTTCCTCAACCGCGCCGTGGGCATTTCCCACTGACGCCGGTGCGACAGGAGTAAATCAAATGTCCGACATCACAATGCTCTCCCTGCTTGCCGGATCGACCCTGGTCATGGGTCTCATCGCGGGAGTGTTCTTCACCTTTTCCGATTTCGTGATGCGCTCCTTCACCGCCGCCTCCGAGGCCACCGGCGCCGAGGCCATGCAGTCGATCAACCGGGTGATCTACCGCTCGGGCTTCATGGTGATCCTGCTCGGCATGGTTCCGGTTTCGGCGCTTTTGTCAGTGATCGCCCATCTGGGACTGCCCGCGCCTGTGGCTCTCGCCGTGCATCTGGGCACCGGCGCCTACCTGCTTGGCATGTTCGCGGTGACGGTCTTTGGCAATGTGCCGATGAACAACCGCCTTGATGCGCTCTCGCTGACAGATGGGTCGGCGCAAAGCTACTGGACGACCTACCGGGTCCGTTGGACCGGTCTGAACCACATTCGGACTGCCGCGACGATCATGGCCACCGCCTGTTACGGAGTTGCTGCCTTACGTTGGGCGATTGTCCTCTGATCCGCCGCAAAAAAGGCCCGCCGAAACCGGCGGGCCTTCTTCTATCTTGTGGCCTCCGCCTTACTGCGGAATGTCGCCGGTGATACCTTCGATATAGAACTTCATGCCAGCCAGCGTGCCGTCATCGGCCACTTCACCATCGGCCAGCCATGCAGAGCCGTCCTGCTTGTTGATTGGCCCAGTGAACGGGTGATAGGTGCCCGCAGTGATTGCCGCGATCATCTCGTTCACCTCAGCCTGAACGTCAGCCGGGATCACGTCGGTCATCTCACCGATGACAACTTCACCCTCGGGCATGCCCGCCCAGCTGGCGCCTTGCTCCCAGGTGCCGTCCATCACCGCTTTCACCCGCTTGATGTAGTACGGGTTCCAGTTGTCGATGATCGAGGCGACGCGCGGTCCGGGTGTGCCGTCATCGTTGGTCATGAAGCCCGCCATGTCGGAGGCCTGACCGAAGCCGATCACCTTGCCGCCTTCCTTGGCCGCTTCCGCCAGCGGCGCAGTGGAGTCGGTATGGGCAGTGATGACGTCAACGCCCTGGTCAATCATGGCACGGGCCGCGTCGGCCTCTTTTGCGGGGTCAAACCAGGTGTACACCCAGGTCACGACCAGCTCGACATCCGGGTTCGCCTTTTTCGCGTGATGGAAGTAGCTGTTGATGCCCTGGATCACTTCCGGGATCGGGAAAGAGGCGATGTAGCCGATCTTGTTGGTCTTGGTCATGCGGCCCGCGATGTGGCCCACTACGGCGCGGCCTTCATAGAAGCGGGCGTCGTAAGTGGAGACATTTGGGTGCTCGCGTTTGTAGCCTGTCGCGTGCTCGAACTTGATGTCCGGGAACTTGGCAGCCACCGCGTTGGTCGCATCCATGTAGCCGAAGGATGTGGTGAAGATGATGTTGCAGCCGGACAGTGCCATCTGGGTCAGAACCCGCTCGGCATCGGCGCCTTCCGGCACGGATTCCTGATACGCGATCTCGACCTTGTCGCCAAACTCTTCCTGCACGGCCAGGGCACCCTGATGGTGCTGATAGGTCCAGCCGCCGTCGCCGATTGGGCCGACATAGACAAAGCAGGCCTTGGTTTTCTCGTGACCGTCGGCCATGGCCGCCCCGGTCAGTGCCATCGACGCAGCAGCGGCGGTGGCGAGCAGTGTTCTTCTTAGCATTAGATTCTCCCCTAGGTGATGAGCGATTTATACGCCTCAGGACGAGGCATGGAAAGCGCGCCCCAGACAGGCAGGTGCCGCGAGTGAGGCACGACCTTTCCGTGGCGCGGACATGATGACCAGCACGACGATAGTGATGACATAGGGCGACATGGACAAGTATTCGACTGGGATCGCGAGCCCCGCTGCCTGCAGGTTCAGCTGTAAAATCGTCACCCCGCCGAAAAGATAGGCACCGAGCAAAACCCGAAGCGGTTTCCAGGAGGCAAAAACAACGATGGCGAGCGCGATCCACCCGGCTCCTGCCGTCATCCCATCGGTCCATTGCGGCACGCGGATGAGGCTCAGATACCCCCCGCCGAGCCCCGCACAGGCCCCGCCGAACGCAATCGCCATCAGCCGCACGCGCACCACCTTATAGCCAAGCGCATGGGCCGCGTCGTGGTTCTCGCCGACAGCGCGAATGATCAGCCCCATGCGGCTAAATTTCAGAACCCACCAGATAGCGACGACAAGGGCGAGGGTGAAATAGACCATCCAGTCATGGTTGAAGAGGATCGGCCCCGCGACCAGGATATCCGACAGAACGGGGATGTCGATCTTCGCAGTGCCGGGCGGTTTGATGCCGACATAGGACTGACCGAGCAGGCTCGAGAGGCCGAGGCCGAACAGCGTCAGCGCCAACCCCGTGGCCACCTGATTGGTCAGGAAGAACTGGGTGAGCACGCCGAAGATCATCGACAGGATCGCCCCGCCAATCGCCGCGGCGATAAACCCGAGCACTGGCGAACCGGTTTCAACCGCAACCGCAAACCCGCAGATCGCGCCGGTGATCATCATGCCCTCGACCCCGAGGTTCAGCACGCCGGCCTTCTCGACCACGAGTTCTCCAATGGCTGCCAAGAGGATCGGTGTTGCCGCCACCATGAGGAAGGCGATCAGAAGGGTCGGGGAGATTGCGCTTAGGTCCATTGGTCCACCACTGAAAAAACAAAGTAGTAAAGCGCGCATGCAACAAAGAAGCCGAACCAGATCCAAAAGCGCCCTCTCGACGGTAGCCGATCTTCCCCAGAAAAAACTGCTTCTTCATTCCACTTGGCAGTTCGTGGGCTGAGATGGTTAATGACGGCGCGAAACATATCGGAAAGGCCAATAAACAGGATCAACCAGCCCGCTATCCGGAATTTGGGAAAAACCAGCATTAGAGTGAAAAAGATCGCCGCCAAAACGGCGCCTTCTAAGATATAGAACGCCTCGCTCTTTCTTGTCGGCTCGGGCTGGCTCATCATGCGACCTCCGCCTTGCCAAACCGGATGCGGTAGTTGGTCAGCACATCCACGGCCAGAAGGAAAAACAGAAGCATCCCCTGAAACGCCTGGATCGCCGCTGCCGGGATGCCCAGCATCAGGGAGGCGAGCTCGCCGCCAATATAAGTGAGTGCCATCAACAGCCCGGCCAGCAGGATGCCGATGGGATGCAGACGACCCAGAAACGCCACGATGATCGCCGTGAACCCATAGCCGACATTGAAATCGATGCTGATCTGCCCCGATGGTCCGGAGACCTCAAAGAGACCTGCCAGCCCCGCCAAAGCGCCGGAAATGCCAAGGCAGAACAGGATCAGCCGATCCGGGTTCACCCCTCCGAAACGCGCCGCGCGGGGGGCTTGACCGGCCAGTTTGATCTGGAACCCAAGCATATGGCGGGCCAGCAAGATATAGGCGAAGATCACTGCGATGAAGGCCGCAACCACGCCCCAATGCATGCCGGTGCCGGCGATCAGCTCGGCATTGTGACCCGCCGGATAGCTCTTCAGATTGCGCGAGCCCGGGAAGCCCGCGCCCTCAGGATTGCGTAACAGGCCAAGTGACATCGAAGCGAGGATGAACTCGGCGACATAGACCAGAAGCAGCGAGACAAGGATTTCATTGGTGCGGAAATAGACCCGCAGAAGCCCCGGGATCATCGCCCAGAGGAAGCCTCCAATGGCGCCGCTGATCACCATCAAAGGGAAGACGAGGAAACTGTCGAGCGGATAGAACGCGAGCCCGATCCCAGCGCCGACAATCGCGCCCATGATGTATTGCCCCTCGGCGCCAATATTCCAGATACCGGCCCGGAACCCCAGCGACAAACCGATGGCGATCAGGATCAACGGCGCGGCCTTGACCAGCAGTTGCGGGCGCGAGAAGCTAGCGAATTGTTCGTGAAACAGCGGGTCCCAGAAGATGATGCGGATCGCCTCGACCGGGTCCTTGCCCAGCGCCGCGAACATCAATCCACCTGCAATCATCGTCGCCACCACGGCGACAATCGGCGTCAGATAGGTCCAGGTCTTGGACGGCGAGGGGCGTTTCTCAAGCCGCACCATGATGGGCCACCTCCATGTCGTGCGCGCCGCCCATCATCAGGCCGATCTGATCTACCGTCAGCCCTTGTGCGGGCACAGGGTCGGTCAGGCGGCCGCCATTCAGCGCCGCAAAGCGGTCGGAGATTTCCATCAGCTCATCGAGGTCCTGGCTGATGCAGACAATCGCCGCGCCCTCCGCCGCGAGATCGAGGATCGCCTGCCGGATCGCCGCTGCCGCCGAGGCATCCACGCCCCAGGTCGGCTGATTGACCACCAGAACGCTCGGCTTCTGCAAGACCTCGCGCCCGATGACGAATTTCTGCAGATTGCCGCCCGACAGCGAGCGCGCCGCGTTGTCCGGCCCCGGCGTGCGCACGTCGAAGCCTTCGATGATCCGCTCGGCAAACCCTTCGGCGCTCGACCAGTCCAGAAAGCCGTTCTTGGCAAGGTTCTCTCGCACATTCCCGGTCAATAAAGCATTTTCCGTCAAGGACATATCGGGTGCTGCCGCATGCCCTAACCGCTCTTCCGGGGCCGCCAGCAATCCCAAAGCGCGGCGCTCTTGCGGGCCTTTATCGCCGACGCCAGCCCCCGCGAGGCGGACCTGCAAGGGTGCGACGAGCACCTCGCCCGACAGCGCCGCCGTCAACTCATCCTGGCCATTGCCCGCCACACCGCCGATGCCCAGAACCTCGCCCTTGGAGACGGAGAAACTCACCTCTTTCAACGACGTCCCAAACGCCGAGGGCGAAGCGACACTCAGGTCCTCCACCTCCAGCGCGATCTCACCGGCCACATGCGGTTTGCGCTCCGGCACGTGCAGGCTCTCGCCCACCATCATCTCTGCCATCGCCCGCACCGTTTCCTGGCGCGGATTGCAGGTCGCCACCACCTTGCCCAACCGCAGGATCGTGGCGTGATCGCAGAGCCGCCGGATCTCCTCCAGCTTGTGCGAAATATAGAGGATCGAGGTCCCCTCATCGCGCAGCTGCTCCAGCGTCTGGAACAGAATATCGACCTCCTGCGGCGTCAGCACCGAGGTCGGCTCATCCATGATCAGTAGTTTCGGGTTCTGCAGAAGACAGCGAATGATTTCAACACGTTGCCGCTCTCCCGCCGAAAGATCGCCCACGATGCGATGCGGGTCGAGCGGCAACCCGTATTCCTCCGAAACCTCGGAGATGCGCGCCGCCAGATCGGCCATTTTCGGCGGGTTCTCCATGCCCAACGCAATATTCTCAGCGACGTCCAAAGCCTCGAAGAGCGAGAAATGCTGGAACACCATCGCCACGCCCGAGGCGCGCGCGGCGCGGGGTTCGGGCGGCAGGAACGGGTCGCCGCGCAGAACCATCGATCCTGCGTCGGGCTTGACCAAACCGTAGATCATTTTCACCAGCGTGGACTTGCCCGCACCGTTCTCGCCCAAGAGCGCATGCACTTCGCCGGATTTGATGGTGAAGGAGACATCGTCATTGGCAACGACCCCGGGATAGGCTTTGGTCAGGCCTTTGATCTCCAGCAGCGGCGTGCTCACAGTGCGATCTCCTCCCCCAAGGTCTGTCGCCTGAGCGACAGGAGTAACTGAGAGGCCACCCCCACGGCAATAGCTTGCGGATGTTTGCCCAATGTGGGGTCGCCGATGGGGCAAGTGATGCGCGAAATTTGAGCATCCGAGTGGCCGAGGGCTGCGAGCCGTTTTCTGAACCGGGCCCATTTGGTCTCAGAGCCGATCAGACCAGCGAATGCGAAGGGCTGTTTCAGAAGCGTGTCGCACAGCGTGAGGTCGTAATCATGTTCGGGCGTCATGATCAAATGCGCCGCCCCAGCCGGAGCGGTTTTCAGAAGCTCGTGCGGCGGGGTTTGGTCAGAATAATGAACCTGAGCGGGCAGGTCGCCAAAGAGCGGTTCGCGAACATCCGCCAGGAAGACCTCAAACTGCGGCATCGGGGCGAGCACGCGTGCAAGCGCATCGCCCACATGGCCCGCGCCGTAGATGTAAACCGGCAGGCGATTGCGCCAGACCGGTTCCACCAGCCAGCCTTTCGAGAGCGTCGTGGCAATCGGCGTATCGCTCTGTTCAAACCGTTTGATCTTGCGCGCCAGCGCATCGGGCAGGTCGGTCGGACCGGTCTCGACCCGGCGTGCCCAGATGCCCTGAAAGGCAAAATCGGCCTCCATCGCGCGGTACTGCTCGGCCTCGAACCGCTCCAGCACCACAGAGACCGCGCCGCCGCAACATTGCCCGATATCGGGCCCCAGCGCCTGTTTCATCACCTGGCAATCGCGCCCGGTGTCCAGCATCTCATCGGCCAAACGCGTTGCCGCCAGTTCCAGCGCGCCACCGCCGATGGTGCCCGATTGGCCGTCGCGCCAGACCAGCATCTCGGTGCCCGCCTCGCGCGGCGCCGAGCCTTTCACATCGGCCAACACGATGCGGACCACCGCGCCATGGGTCTCAATCGCCGTCGACAGAGCGTTCAGGTCAAACATCGGCCCGCAGCCTCGCGCAAGCCATGGCGATCCGCTCCGGCGTCGCGGGCGCATCGAGATCGGGATAGGCGTCGCCGCAAGAGGCCACCGCATCCGACAAAGCCAGCCATGCAGAGATGCCCAGCATCAAAGGCGGTTCGCCCACGGCTTTCGAACGATAGATCGTCTCCGAAGCGTTCTCGCCATCCCAAAGCGCCACATTGAACACCTCCGGTGCATCCGAGGCGCAGGGGATTTTGTAGGTCGAGGGCGCATGGGTCATCAGCGCGCCTTTGTCATTCCAAACCAGTTCCTCCATGGTCAGCCAGCCCGCGCCCTGCACGTAACCGCCCTCGATCTGGCCGATATCGAGATCGGGGTTCAGCGATTTTCCGCAATCATGCAGGATATCGGCGCGCAGGATGCGGTTCTCGCCGGTCAGCGTGTCGATCACTACCTCCGTCACCGCCGCGCCATAGGCGAAATAGAAAAACGGGCGCCCCTGGCCGCGGATGCGGTCCCAGGAAATCTGCGGCGTGGCGTAGAACCCGGTGGCGGAGAGCGAGACCCGGTGTGTGTAAGCCAGATCGACGGCCTTGGAGAACGGCATCACATCGCCTGCCACGAAAACCTGCCCGTCCTCAAACCGAACGCGGGCGGGGTTGGTCTGGTATTGCCCGGCGAGGAATTCCGAGATCCGGCCCTTGATTTCGTCACAGGCGGCTTTCACCGCCATGCCGTTCAGGTCCGACCCCGACGAGGCCGCCGTGGCAGAGGTGTTTGGGACTTTTCCGGTGTCTGTCGCCGTGATCTTCACCGCCTCCAGCGGCACGCCAAACGCATGCGCCGCGACCTGTGCAACCTTGGTAAACAGCCCTTGCCCCATCTCGGTGCCGCCGTGATTGAGGTGGATCGAGCCGTCCTGATAGACATGCACCAGCGCGCCGGCCTGATTGAGATGGGTGAGCGTGAAGCTGATGCCGAACTTGACCGGCGTCAGCGCAATGCCACGTTTCAGCACCGGGTTGCGGTCGTTCCAGGCCAGCGCCCGTTTGCGACGGGCGTGGTAGTCGGACGTCTCCACCAGCCGGTCGATCATCGGGTGAAGGATGAAATCGGTGACTTCCATTCCGTAAGGCGTGGTGTCTTTTTTCGCAGCGGAGGCGGGCGCGTAGAAATTGGCTTGCCGCACCTCGAGAGGGTCTTTGCCAAGTGCATGGGCGATCTCATCCATCACGCGCTCGATGCCGACCATGCCCTGCGGCCCGCCAAAGCCGCGAAACGCAGTGTTGGACTGGGTGTTGGTTTTCAGCCGGTGCGAGGTGATGCGCACATCGGTCAGGTTGTAGGCGTTGTCGGCATGTAGCATCGCCCGATCGGCGACGGGCAGGGAGAGGTCCTGCGCCCAGCCGCAGCGCGCGAATTGGTCAAAGATGAGCCCGCTGATGCGGCCGTCCGCGTCAAACCCCACATCATAGGTGATGCGAAACTCGTGGCGTTTGCCGGTGATGATCATGTCATCATCGCGGTCATAACGCATCTTGCAGGGCCGCCCGGTCATCTGCGCGGCAACGGCGCAAGCGACACAAAGCGCATTGCCCTGGCTCTCCTTGCCGCCGAAGCCGCCGCCCATGCGCCGCACCTCGACGCGCACCGCATTCATCGGGCGGCCAAGCGCCTCGGCCACTTTGTGCTGGATCTCCGTCGGGTGCTGGGAGGAGGCGTGCACGATCATGTCGCCGCCTTCCTGCGGTATTGCCAGTGCGGCATGACCCTCCAGATAGAAATGCTCCTGCCCGCCGATCTCAAGAGTGTTCTTCAGGCGGTGCTCCGCGGCCTCCAGTGCCGTCTCGGCATCGCCTTTGGAATAGATGCGCGGGCCATCCTCGAAGCGCGAGTCAGCGGCCAGTGCGTCATCGATGCTGAGAAGCGGGGTTTCCTCGGCGTATGTGAGCTCGCAGCGCCTTGCGGCCTGTCTCGCGGCCAAGTGGCTGGTGGCGATGACCAGGAAGATCGGCTGACCGAGGTAATGCACCGCGCCTTTCGCCAGCAGCGGCTCATCATGGGCCGAGGGCGAGACGTCATTGTCATGCGGCAAATCCTCCGCGGTGAGCACCGCGATCACACCCTCGGAGGCGCGCACCGCGTCTAGTTCAATCGACGTGATCTTTCCGCGCGCAATCGTCGATATCCCAAAGGCCAGATGCAGGGCATTGGCCGGTGTCGGGATGTCATCGACATAGCGCGCTGTGCCTTGGACATGCAGCGGCCCGGCGTCATGGGGTTTGGAGACATGCACGCTCATGGCCGCACCTCCAGCACATCCGCCGCGACGCCCAGGTCTTCGACGTAATAGCGCCTGAGCAGGTTCTGCGAGCCCATCAGGCGGTAGTCGGCAGAAGCCCGCATGTCGCTGAGCGGGGTGAAATCCTTGGCAAAGGCGGGCAGGGCGGCTTCGATCACCTCTTCCACCCAGGGCTTGCCGATCAGCGCCTTTTCGACATGGGCCGCCCGCTTCGGTATGCCCGCCATGCCGCCGAACGCGATGCGGGCCTCGGTGACCACGCCGTCGGTCTCAATGATATTGAAACAGCCGCAGACGGCGGAGATATCCTGATCGAACCGCTTCGACAGTTTGTAACATTTCAGCCGGTCCGGTTGGCGCGGGAAACTCACCGCCTCGACGAATTCGCCTGGCGCGCGGTCCTGTTTGCCGTAGTCGATGAAGAACTCCTCAAGCGGCAGGTCCCGGCGCGCATCACCCTTGCGCAGATGCAGCACCGCACCAAGTGCGATCAATGCCGGGGGGCTGTCGCCAATCGGCGACCCATTGGCGATATTGCCACCGATGGTCGCCGCGTTGCGCACCTGCACGGAACCGTAGCGGCGCAGCATTTCGGCGAAGCTCGGATGTAGGTCGCGCATGGCCTCAAGCACATCCGTGACCGATGTAGCCGCACCGATGCGCACCGAGTCATCGCCGATCTCCACGCCGATCATGTCCTCACAGCGATTGACGAAAGCCACAGCGCCGAGATCGCGAAAATCCTTATTCACCCAGAGCCCGACATCGGTTGCGCCGCCAATGAGCGTGCCACCCGGATGATCGGCACACCACGCCGCCAATTCATCCGACGAGCGCGGCATGGCGTAGGGTGTGTCGTTCTGTGGCTGTGCCGCAGGTTGACGCACCACCCCCTCCTCCATCCACTCCGGCACCGGCTGCTCTGCGGCGGCCTCGGCGGCGCGCAGGATCGGTGCATAGCCGGTGCAGCGGCACAAATTGCCTGCCAATTGATCTTTATGGTCGCGTTTGCCGTTTTTATGGGCAGCGGCCATGGTGGTGATGAAACCCGGCGTGCAGAACCCGCATTGGGAGCCGTGATGCTCGATCATTGTGGCCTGAACAGGGTGTAATTGGCCCTTCGGCCCGGACACGCCTTCGACCGTGCGCACGGCGCGACCGGCCACTTGCGGCATGAACAGGATGCAGGAATTCATCGCGCGTGCGACGCCATCCTCGCCGGTTACAATCACGCTGCAGGCGCCGCAATCGCCTTCGTTGCAGCCTTCCTTGGTGCCGGTTAAGCTTTTGGTTTCACGTAAGAAATCCAGAAGTGTGTCGGTCGCTTCGACCTCCGCCTCAACAGTCTCTCCGTTCAGAAGAAACGTGATCATGTCGGTGTCCCGCCGCCTTACCAAGTCGCGTCCCCCAAAGCAGCGTCGATGCGGCGTAGACGCGTGCCAGAGCCGTCTCAGCAAAGCCGATGAGCCCTCCCTTTGCAAGAGCACGATTCCGTAGAAAAAGCACCGAGTTGGCACAAGTTCGTCATGAAATTGGCCACATTTCTGGAAACAATCAGTCCGCGAGGAATAAACAACTGAAGAAATTCGGTGGGGCAGAGGTATGTTAAAGAGGCTTCTAGGTAGAAGCAAAACTGTGACGGAAGAGGTCGTCGAACCGGTCGAGGCGCCAGAGGTGCCTGCGACCGAGGCTGCGACGCCTATGCCGTCGCCGTTTGATGCTCCCAAACCGGAACCGCCGCCACAAGCGCCGAAGATCAGGCGCAAGAGGGAGGCGATCCGGTCTCGTGCGTCTGACGTGCGGGATGAACATGGTCGTACTGCTGAGGAAATCGCAGCGGAAGCCAATAAAGACTTCGACATCATGGCGGTGGCCCGCCGGGCAGCGGAACTGCCCGAAGAGGTCGAAGGTCCCGACACGCAACTTGAAGAGGCTGTGGCCGAGGCTCTGGAGAGCATTGTCCCGGAGCCCGCGCCGGTCGAACCTGCAGCCCCCGCGGCGGTCGTCGATCCCGCACCATCGGCAGAGCTGGACAAGGGAGACCCCGGTCACATCGTGATGCCCGGTGCAGACGGCGATGCGGAGAAAGGCACGCAGGCCGCCCGCGATGCCTATTGGGCGCAATGGGGCGAGAGTGATGCCTCACTGATCGGCTATGACACCAACCCGCAAGCACTTGGCGCGCCGGCCTGGCCGAACACACGCCAGAACTTCCGCCTCATTCGAACCGAGGCAAGCCTGATCATCGCCTCGGAGGGGTTGAGCGATCCGTTCGGTGCGTTCTCCGGTGGCGGCACCACAAACGGGTTTGGCATGGAAGTCTTCATGGAAGTCATGGGCTGGCAGGGCATGCGTCTGAAAGAGGCGAAATCGAGCTGGGCCTTTGCGGCGATTGAACATGTCGCACGGGTTGTCGCACAGGCGCGCGGGATCGTGCCGCTTCTGGACGAACACAGGGTGCTGTCCATCGACCTGCCCTATAGCGCGACGCCAGAGGCCTGGGCTGATCCTGATGAGCCGCAAATGCCGGGTGGATTGCTTGGACTTGGTCTGCCCGACGGGCGTGACCGATTGCAGGACACACCGCTGTCACCGGTCCGCATGGTGCCGCTGACCATGATCACGCCGGATGAGCTGGAGGCTTGTCTGATTGGCGGGGCGGAGGATCGCCTTTCACTCGCCGATGATCTGATGACGACAGGTGTCGGCCATCACACGGTTCCCGATCGCATGAGCCTGCGCTGACGGTCAGGCGGGCAATCGCCCATCCGCGATCATTGCTTCCATCCTCCCAAGCGCACTGGTCCAGCCGCCTTCATGTTCGCCGACCATCTCGGGACCCTCGAAGGATAAGACCGACACATCGATCTTGAGATCGGTGCCGCCAGTCGCGGGGGTCAATTCGTACCCTACGAGGCTGACACTCCAACTGCCTTCACCGGCGTGCAGGCGCTCTGTGAACGCAGCGGTGTGTGGCGCATCGAGACGATACCAGCGCGTATCCACCACAAAGTCCGGATTATTCTTTGGGCCGCAGCGATGCTGATCGAAGCCGCCTTCGACAACGTCTGAGGTCACGAGAGTCAGCACATGCTCGTCGCTTGGTGCGCCCCAGATTTCGCGCTGCTTTGCATCCGTGAGGATGTGCCAAAGCGTCTCTGGGCTGGTCGCGATATGTCGGTCGAGCGTGAATTGTCCTTGGGCGTTGCTCATGATTTTGTCCTTTCGATCTCTTCGGCGCGGGCAGCGATCCGATCAAGGCGGCCAAGCCATAGGGCGCGGTGTTTTTCCAGCCAGCGATCCATTTCTTTCAGCGCGCCTGCCTCGATATGCACAACCCGCACGCGCCCCTTCTTTTTCGACGTGACCAGCCCGCTGTCTTCGAGAACTTTCAGGTGTTTCAGGAAGGTTGGCAGGCTGATGTCATGCGGCGCGTGCAGCGCTTTGACCGGACTGGGGCCGTGGCTCAACTGATCCACGACAGCGCGGCGGGTCGGGTCGCCCATGGCAGAGAATATGGCGTCAAGATTGTTAGTCATGCGGCTAACTATTTTGAGTCGTGCGTAAGTGTCAAGATAGTTTTCCACTTAGCTAACTATTTTGCCTCTTTTCCCTCTCTCGCCCCGCGCCTAAAGTCCGCACATGAGCAGCAAACCCAGTTTCATTCACCTTCGTGTCCATTCTGAATATTCGCTTCTGGAAGGCGCCGTTCGGTTGAAGAAACTGCCCGGCCTTGCCGCCGATATGGGCATGCCCGCGGTCGCTTTGACCGACACGAACAACATGTTCGCGGCGCTGGAATTCTCTGAATATGCCAGTGGTGCGGGCGTTCAGCCGATCATCGGCTGTCAGGTCGATCTGGCCTTTGAGGAGGCCCGTCCCGGCGACAAGCCCGCCTTGCCCGCGCCGTTGGTTCTGCTCGCGCAGAGCGAGCGCGGATATGAGAACCTGATGAAGCTCAACTCGTGCCTTTATCTCGACAAAGGCGGAGTGCTGCCCGAGGTGCAGCTTGAGGAGATTGAGAGCCATGCCGAGGGTCTCATTTGCCTGACCGGCGGGCCGAGCGGACCTGTTGGAGTGATGTTGCAGCAAGGTCAGCGGCAGCGCGCCGAGGAGCTTGTCGCCCGCCTCGCACAGGCCTTCCCCGACCGGCTTTATGTCGAGTTACAACGACATCCGCGCGAGGATGGCAGCCCCATAGAGGCCCAACGTCTGACCGAGCGCGGACATGTCGAAATGGCCTATGCGATGGACCTGCCGCTGGTCGCGACAAACGATGTCTATTTCCCGAAACCGGAGATGTACGAGGCCCATGATGCGCTGATCTGCATCGCCGAAGGGGCCTATGTCGATCAGCAGCAACCGCGCAGGCGTTTGACACCTGAGCATTATTTCAAATCGCCTGAGGAAATGGCGGTTCTCTTTGCTGACTTGCCGGAAGCAATTGAAAACACGGTCGAAATCGCGCAGCGCTGCGCCTTTAAAGCCTATAAGCGGGACCCGATCCTGCCGAAATTCGCCGATGACGAGGTCGACGAATTGCGGCGTCAGGCGAAGGCGGGCTTGAAAGAGCGCCTTGCGGTCATCCCCCACGCTGCTCCGGTTGAGGAATACGAGAAACGCCTCGATTTTGAACTCGGTATCATCGAGGGCATGGGCTTTCCCGGCTACTTCCTGATCGTTGCCGACTTCATCAAATGGACCAAGGAACAGGACATTCCGGTAGGTCCGGGGCGCGGCTCGGGTGCTGGCAGCCTCGTGGCTTACGCACTGACGATCACCGACCTTGATCCATTGCGCTATTCGCTTCTGTTCGAGCGCTTCCTGAACCCCGAGCGGGTCTCCATGCCGGATTTCGACATCGACTTCTGCATGGATCGCCGCGAAGAGGTGATCCGCTATGTACAGGAGAAATACGGTCGGGACAAAGTCGGTCAGATCATCACCTTCGGTGCGCTTCTGTCAAAGGCTGCGGTTCGCGATATCGGACGCGTTTTGCAGATGCCTTACGGGCAGGTGGACCGGCTTTCGAAACTGATCCCGGTGGAGGGCGTCAAACCGGTTTCCATCGAAAAAGCCCTCGCCGATGAACCCAAACTCCGCGAAGAAGCCAAGGCCGAAGAGGTCGTTGCGCGCCTGCTGGAGTACGGTCAACAGGTCGAAGGTTTGCTCAGGAACGCCTCCACCCATGCTGCGGGCGTCGTGATTGGCGACCGCCCATTAGACGAGTTGGTGCCGCTTTATCAGGACCCGCGCTCTGATATGCCCGCCACTCAGTTCAACATGAAATGGGTCGAGCAGGCGGGGCTTGTGAAATTCGACTTCCTTGGTCTGAAGACGCTGACGGTTATCCAGAACGCCCTCGATCTGCTGAAACAGCGCGGCTTGGAGATCGATATCGGGGCGATCCCGCTGGACGACAAGAAAACCTACGACCTTTACGCTTCTGCCAAGACTGTCGCGGTGTTCCAGGTGGAAAGCTCTGGCATGATGGATGCGCTGCGCCGCATGAAACCCGACTGCATCGAGGACATCATTGCGCTTGTGGCCCTCTACCGTCCGGGTCCGATGGAGAACATCCCGAAATTCTGCGAAGTGAAGAACGGGCTTTCGGAACGCGAGATCCTGCATCCGACCATCGACCACATCCTCGACGAGACGCAGGGCATCATCGTTTATCAGGAGCAGGTGATGGAGATCGCGCAGGTCATGGCGGGGTATTCCCTTGGTGGCGCTGACCTCTTGCGCCGCGCTATGGGGAAAAAGATCCAGGAAGCCATGGATGCCGAGCGCCCGAAATTCATCGCCGGTGCAAAGGAAAACGGCGTCGATGACAAGAAGGCGCTCGAGGTCTGGAATCTCCTCGACAAGTTCGCCAATTACGGCTTCAACAAATCCCACGCCGCCGCCTATGCCGTGGTCAGCTACCAGACCGCGTGGCTGAAGGCGAACTATCCGGTCGAGTTCATGGCCGGTGTCATGAATTGCGATTTGCATCTGACGGATAAGCTGGGCGTCTACAAGGAAGAGATCGTCAAAACCCTCGGGCTGGAGATCGTGCCGCCTTGTGTGCACCGGTCGGAACCGATGTTCTCTGTGGCCGATGGCAAGGTCGTTTACGGCCTCGGGGGTCTGAAAAATATCGGCGTCGAGGCGATGAAGCTGGTGACCGAGGCGCGCGGCGACAAACCCTTTGCCACGCTCTTCGATTTCGCCCGCCGGGTGGATCTCAAACGCGTCGGCAAGCGCCCGCTTGAAATGCTCGCCAGGTCCGGTGCGTTCGATCAACTCGACCCCAATCGCCGCCGCGTCTTCGACAGTCTCGACGCTTTGGTTGGGTATTCCGCCGCAATCCATGAGCAACGCGAGAGCAATCAGGTTTCGCTCTTCGGCGAGGCGGGTGAGGACTTGCCAGAACCGCGCCTCTCACCTGTAGAGGATTGGCTCCCGGGCGAACGTCTCGCCGAGGAACACACCGCCGTGGGCTTCTACCTCTCCGGCCATCCGCTCGACGACTACATGGTCGCCCTGAAACGTAAAGGCGTACTGACGTTGAGCCAGGTCGAAGAGAAGGTTCAGTCCGGGCCCCTCGTGGCCAAGATTGCCGGGTCGATCTCCGGTCGCCAGGATCGCAAATCGGCGCGTGGCAATCGGTTTGCGTTCGTGCAGGCGTCCGACCCGACCGGCATCTATGAGATCACCGTGTTTTCCGACACGCTCGAACAGGCAGGCGAGACCCTCACTGCGGGTACAAATGTCGTGTTGACGGTTGAGGCCACGGCAGAAGCCGATCAGTTGAAACTTCTCTGTCGCTCCGCGCAGCCCATCGACGGCGCCGTGGAAGCGGGTGCCATGGGTCTGAAGATTTTCGTCGATACCGAAGATGCGGTGCCCTCCATCGCCTCGGTTCTGGAACGCTCGGCGGCGGATAAATCCATCCGAGCACGGGGGCCGGTGTCACTTTGCCTGATGAACCCCGACCTGCCCGGCGAGGTGGAGGTTTCCCTTGGTGACGCCTTTGCGGTGAACCCCAAGGTGAAAGGCGCAATCAAGTCGCTCGGCGGAGTTGTCATGGTCGAGGAAGTCTAATTTACAACTTCGCGTTTTCGTATCGTTGCGGTATCACGGGACGTCACACAGGGGGATAGGATGCGAAGTATTTTGGGTTTTGGCCTGGTTTTGGTCGCTTGCGTAGCTTGCACGACAATTGAAGGCTTTAAGAAAGTTGCCACTTATACTTATGAAGGGGAAGTCTACGACGTTTATTCCGCTACATCTGATGATTATGTTTTGGGCGCAGACGAGGTCTACGCCCTTGTTCCAAAAGGTATCAAACCTACCGGGTCCGCCGTCGTTGCGACTTGCCCTCTTGTGGTAGGAGATGCCGACGAAATCAAAGGATGCGAGAAGGCTTTTGGCAAAAAGCTCGAAGCGCTGAAGAATCCGAAAGCCGGTGGGGACGGCGGGATGTATTAGACTAGGCCGCCGTGTCAAACCGCGCCGGTAAATTTCCTTTCGCCATCGCACGGCGGATCGCGCTTTCGATGTCCGTCTCGATCACCGCCGCCAGTTGTTCGAAGCTCTCGATCTCAAAATAGACCGGCTGCACGATGTCGATGCGGTAATCGGTGCGCAGAACCGTCTCCAGATCGAACGGAACGACCTCAGCGTCGCTGGACACCGCGTGCGCCAGTTCGGACGGAGAGGAGATGATCCCCGCCCCGAAGACCTTGCGTGCGCCATCCTCCCGGATCAGACCGAACTCCACGGTGAACCAGAACAGCCGGAAGAGATGTGGCAGCAGGTTCTCGTCCAGCGTCAGGGCAAAATGTCCGAACTTTTCCATGAACTGGCAGAAGGCTTCGTCGGTCAACATCGGCGCGTGGCCGAAGACCTCGTGGAAGATGTCGGGCTCTTCGAGATAGTCGATATCCTCGCGGCGGCGGATGAAGGTTGCCACGGGAAAGCGGCGTTCCGAGAGCAGCGTTGAAAACTCTTCCTGCGGGATCAGCGCCGCGACGCCTTTGACACCTGCGCCTGTGATTTGCTTCAGCCGCGCATCAAGATCGCGCACCTGAGGGACAGCCTCAGAGGTCAATCGCAGTGCGGATAACCCGTCGAGATAGGCGCGCGAGGCGTGCGGTTGCAGCGCTTTAAACTGTCGGGTGAACAGATCCCGCCAAACCGCGTTTTCCTCGGCATCGTAGCTATAAAGACCCTCTGCGTTCGGGGTTTTGCTCTCATAGGTCGCGTTCAATGGCATCTTGGAACTCCTGTTCGCTTTTCACCAGTATCGCCCACGTAGCTTTGGAAAATTTGCCTGAATTGCTGAGTTCTGATAGAAATATGAGAAATTTTCTTTCCAACGCGGCAAGTATGAAAATATCTGATCAGGAAAGGGCGCTCCTTCGGGAAATCCAACGCGACAACAATCAGTCGCTCGGCGATCTCGCCGCAAAGGTCGGTATGGCGCAAAGTACGATTTGGCGGAAATTGCAGGAGTTCGAAGCTGCGGGTCTCATCCGTGCACGGGTCGCGCTTCTTGATCCGGTCAAAGCGGGGGCAAAGCTCTGCATCCTTGCGAGTGTCTCTCTGCGTGATCACACGGAGGAGGCGATTGACGCATTCTCAAAAATCGTCGCCCTGCATGACGAGATTCAGGAGTGCCACAAAGTGTCCGGGGCCGCCGACTACCAGCTGAAAATCCGGGTGGCGGACGTGGAGGCCTATGAGCATTTCATGACCCACTCGCTGCTGCGCAACCCGCATATCCAGTCGGTGCACTCCAGCTTTGTCCTGAAAGAGATCAAGTCGACGACCGAGATCGCGCTTTAGTAATGCGGCGGTTTTTCCCCCGCGATGAACACGCCGCCACCTTCGCCTTGTTCTGCTTCTGCCGCCCGCTCCATCAGCATTTGGACACGGCGTTGCAGCACCGCGATCTCGGCATCCTGACGCGCCACGACCTCGGACATCTCCTCCACCGTTTTGGTGAGATGCGCGATCTGCTCTTCCAGTTTTTCCATTCTTCCCACTCCTGCGTGGCGAGACGTGACCTTGCCCCTCGGGATGCGCTTCGGTAAAGCCGAGGCGCAACTGTAGCAAGAGGCCCGTCGCCATGGCAAAGGTCAAAAAACAGCCGCGTCCCAAGGCGTTGCCGCCCAAAGGATTCCGAGATTATTTCGGGCCCGAGGTCGAGGAACGCGAGGCGATGCTCGACCAGATTGCCGAGGTCTATAAGCTCTACGGGTTCGATGCTTTGGAAAGCTCCGCTGTGGAGACCGTGGAGGCTCTGGGCAAGTTCCTACCCGATGTGGACCGCCCCAATGAGGGGGTCTTCGCGTGGCAGGAAGAGGAGAGCGATTGGCTCGCCTTGCGCTATGATCTGACCGCCCCTTTGGCGCGGGTCTATGCGCAGTTCCGCAACGACCTGCCGACCCCCTATCGCCGCTATGCCATGGGGCCCGTCTGGCGAAATGAGAAGCCCGGGCCAGGGCGGTTTCGGCAGTTTTATCAATGCGATGCGGATACGGTTGGGGCGCCGTCCGTCGCCGCGGATGCCGAGATTTGTGCGATGTTGGCGGATACGTTGGAGACCGTCGGCATCCCGCGCGGCGACTATCAAATTCGGATCAATAATCGCAAAGTCCTGAATGGGGTGCTTGAGGCGATGGGCATGGAAGATGATGGTATCCGCGCAAATGTGTTACGCACCATCGACAAATTCGACAAAGTCGGAGCTGCCGGCGTTCGTGAACTCCTCGGCGAGGGACGGCTTGACGCTTCGGGTGCCTATATCGATGGAGTTGGCCTCAAAGACTACCAAGTTGAACCGGTCCTCGACTTCCTGACCGCAAAGTCAGACGTTCCGTCGATAACGATTGATAACCTTGCTAACGCCGTCGGCACATCGCAAGTCGGGATGCAAGGGGTCAAAGAGCTTGATGAAATTGGAAGTTCGCTTAACTCGCTTGGGTACTCGAGAGACCGCATCAACATCGACCCGTCAGTCGTACGCGGTCTCGGCTACTACACCGGCCCGGTCTACGAGGCGGAACTCACATTCGAGATCAAGGACGATAAGGGTCGTCCGCGCCAGTTTGGCTCGGTGGCCGGGGGTGGTCGCTACGACGACCTCGTGAAGCGCTTCACGGGGCAGGAAGTTCCGGCGACGGGGGTCTCCATCGGCGTGGACCGGCTGCTCGCCGCGCTCCGCATGAAGGGTCGTATGGAGAGCAAGGCGCGGGGACCGGTGATTGTCACGGTGATGGACCGCGACCGGATGGCCTCTTACCAATCCATGGTTGGCGAGTTGCGCGCGGCGGGCATTCGGGCGGAGGTCTATCTGGGCAATCCGAAAAACTTCGGCAACCAGCTCAAATATGCCGACAAACGCGAAAGTCCGATTGCGATCATCGAAGGCTCCGATGAGGCAGAGCGGGGTGTGGTGCAGGTCAAAGACCTGATCCTAGGGGCGAAGATTGCCGAGACCGCGACCCATGAGGAATGGAAAGACCAGCCCGCGCAGAAAGAGATTGCTCGCAGCGATCTGGTTGCCGAAATCCGCAAGATGCTGAGCGATGGCTGACAAGACCGCGATACGGGCGGAAGCGGAGCGCTTGCAGGCGGTCTTTCTGGCGAAGGGCGTGCAGCCGGTGACGCTGGAGTTCCTGCAACCGGCGGGCACGCTGCTGGACCTCTATGGCGAGGACATCCGGGCGCGCGCCTATGTGACCTTTGACCCGGTGCATGGCGAGCAGATGCTGCGCCCGGACTTCACCGTGCCGGTCGTGCAGATGCATATGACCGACGGTGCGGAACCCGCGCGTTACACCTATCTGGGCGATGTGTTTCGTAAGCAGGACGCGGGCTCCATCCGGGCGCGGGAATACCTGCAACTGGGTTACGAGGTTTTTGATCGCGCCAATCCTGTGGCAGCGGATGCGGAGGTGTTTGGCCTCTTTGCCGAGGCTTTGGCCGGCCACAAGCCGCAGGCAGTGACCGGGGATATCGGCCTTCTGATTGCAGCTGTTAAAGGGCTGTCAACGAGCGAGCGACGGCGTGCTGCGTTGCTGCGTCATATCTGGCGGCCGGGCCGGTTCCGCGCGCTGCTGGACCGCTTCAGTGATCGCGGTGACATGCCTGCGACACGAGCGAACATATTGGAAAAACTGCAGAATTCGGATGCCGCGGAACTGGTGTCTGCTGCGGGTCCTGAGATCGGGTTGCGTAGCGCCGATGAGGTGGTCGCGCGCCTCGACACGCTGAAAGAGGACGCTACAGTCGCGCCGATCCCGGAACCCGAGCGGCAGGCGATCTCCGATATTCTTGCCCTTTCGGGCACCGTTCAGCATGCCGCTGTGGCGCTCGAAGAGATCGCGCAGGCTTATCCCGCGATTGCCGAGGCCGTTGCGCGGTTCCAGGCGCGGGTCGCATTGCTGCCCAATCCGAGCGAGATCGGGTTCGAGGGATCCTATGGGCGCACGTTGATGGAATATTACGACGGGTTCGTCTTCGGGTTTTCGCTGCCGGGCGCGGATATCCCAGTGGCGACCGGCGGGCGCTATGATGCGCTGACGCGGGTGTTGGGGCAGGGCCGCTCGATCCC
The DNA here is from genome assembly GCA_028284705.1 of Paracoccaceae bacterium. Lineage (GTDB taxonomy): Bacteria > Pseudomonadota > Alphaproteobacteria > Rhodobacterales > Rhodobacteraceae > Litoreibacter. The sequence continues at coordinate 68,202 of JANQRE010000050.1, forward strand.
CGCGGTCGGCGGCGTTATCCGGCCCGATCTGCTGGTCGCGGAGGGCGCGCGATGAGCCTGCGATTGGGAGTGCCCTCGAAGGGGCGTCTGATGGAACAGACCTTCGACTGGTTCAGCGCCCGCGGTGTGCGGCTCAGTCGCTCCGGCTCTGACCGGGAATATGCGGCGGCGGTGGACGGCGTTGAGGGCGTGTCGCTGGTGCTGACGAGCGCGGGGGAAATTCCTCGCGAGTTGGAGAACGGGCGTCTGCATTTGGGGGTCACCGGCACCGACCTGATCCGCGAGCAACTGCCGTTCTGGGAGAGCCAGGTGTTTGAACTGGCCGCGCTTGGTTTCGGGCATGCTGATCTGATCCTGGCCGTGCCGAAATTCTGGGTGGATGTCGAAACGCTCGATGATCTCGATGCCGCTGCGGCGGCGTTTCGAGGTATTCACGGGTTTCGGATGCGGATCGCCACGAAATACCACCGGCTGGTGCGCGAACATCTCAAAGCCCATGGCGTGGCCGATTATCAGATCGTCGACAGTCAGGGCGCGACCGAGGGAACCGTAGCACAGCGCACGGCGGAACTGATCGCCGACATCACCTCAACCGGGGCGACGCTAGAGGCCAATCATCTGAAAATGCTGCAAGGCCCGCCGATCCTGCAATCCCAAGCCATGTTGTTGGGCTCGCGGCAGGCGGGTTGGGCGGCAGTATCGGATGCGGCAACTGCGTTGAGCGGTCAGTTGGGGCTGACACTGCCGACGGATCTTTCGTGAGGCTAATCACCGAGATCAAAGAGCTTCGCTCCGAGGTGGCCGGCTGGCGGGACGAGGGATTCTCGGTCGGTGTGGTGCCGACCATGGGCGCGCTTCATGCCGGACATATGAGCCTTGTGCAGGCGGGCCGGGGGCAGAATGATCGCGTAGTTACAACGATTTTCGTGAATCCGACTCAGTTCGGTGAGAACGAAGATTTCGACAGCTACCCCAACACGCGTGCTGCCGACGAAGCGCGGCTGAAAGCGGCCGGGGTCGATGTCCTGTTCGCCCCAGCGCGCAGCGAGATTTACCCCGACGGGTTTTCCACCCGCGTCATCGTCGATGGGCTGACGGATTGTCTGTGCGGTGCGTCCCGCCCGGGGCATTTCGACGGAGTGACACAGGTCGTATGCAAGCTTCTGAACATGGCGGGCGCCGATCGGGCATATTTCGGTGAGAAGGATTGGCAGCAACTGACCGTTGTGCGCCGCATGGTGCGGGACCTGAATATTGCGACCGAGATTGTGCCGGTGCCGACCGTCCGTGCGCCGGACGGGTTGGCACTGTCCTCCCGCAATGCCTACCTCTCTCCGGAGGCCCTGGCGGTGGCGCCGAGACTGGCGCAGGCGCTTGCGGAAGCGGCGCACGACATCCGCTCCGGGATGGCGGCAAGCGGGGCTTGCGCGAAGGCTACCGAGGCGGTTTTGGAGACCGGATTTGCGAAGGTGGATTATCTGGAATGCCGGACCGCTGACGGTTTGGAGACGGTGGAAAAGCCGGACACTGCCTGCCGGGTGTTCGCGGCGGCGCATCTGGAAACCGCGCGTTTGATCGACAATTGGCCGGTGTGAGGGGCTGCTCATCGCTCCCTTGCGGGACCGCCTCGCGTCATCGCACGCCAATTTCGGCGAGCGCGGCGGAGAGCTGTGGCGGCAGGGAGTCCTCGCTTTTGCGTGCCTTGGGCAGGTCGCGCGGCGACTCTTCTGGTTTGAGATAGCGCCAACCCTGAAAGGGGCGCTTCAGAGCGGTTTCGGTCAGATGCACCTCCGGATCGAGCACGATCCCGCAGCGGCGAATACCGTCCTTGCCGATGAACTCATCGAGCCGCATGATCCGTTGGCGGCATTGAACAGCGCCGGACACGACCCAATAGATCGAGCCGCCATTTAGTAGTTCCGCCTCGCGCTTCGGCCACATCCGGGTGACATGGGCATAGTCCCGGTCGCGCAGCTCTTTGCGGCGTCGGGTTTGCCAGGCGATGATGTCTTCGACATTGGCAGACCCCACCGACAATTTGATCAGATTTATGAAATCACTCACGGTGTGTTTGCCCCCTTGCGCATACAGGATATGGCATCTGCGCGCGGTGACAAGGCCACAGATTGTGGATAACTCACGCGCGAATCGTTGACCTGGAAGCGCTGAGGCGCCATCTTTGGTGCTCCGATCTGTGGTGTGAGAACGAAGCGATTTTGGCTCTCGTTAACACAGCACAGATTCAATATTGTGTGAAAACGCAGCGTAGCTCAAACGGACAGAGCGTCTCGCTAACTGCATTGTCGGAACGCAACTGACAAATACTGCGAGGAGGTTGTGGGTTCAAGTCCCGCCGCTGCGCCAACGTCAATCTAGGAAAGCCAAATGAGCCGTTTCGCTGCCCCCATCGCCGAGCAAATCTGGGACATGAAATATCGTCTCAAGGATGCCGATGGGCAACCCGTGGATGGCTCGGTCGAGGATACTTGGCGGCGGATTGCAACGGCTCTGGCCTCGGTTGAGAAGGACCCCGGTGCGTGGGAGGGCAAGTTCTACGCAGCTCTGGAAGATTTCAAATATTTGCCCGCGGGTCGGATCATCGCAGGCGCCGGAACGGACCGTTCCGTGACACTCTTCAATTGCTTTGTCATGGGTACGATCCCGGACTCGATGGGCGGTATTTTCGACATGCTGAAAGAGGCCGCACTCACCATGCAGCAGGGGGGTGGGATCGGCTATGATTTTTCGACCATTCGCCCGAAAGGAGCGGCTGTGTCGGGAGTTGCTGCGGATGCGTCAGGGCCTTTGAGCTTTATGGATGTCTGGGACGCGATGTGCCGCACGATCATGTCGGCGGGGTCTCGGCGCGGGGCAATGATGGCGACTTTGCGGTGCGATCACCCTGATATTGAAGATTTTATTTCCGCCAAATCCGATGCGGCGCGGCTCAGGATGTTCAATGTGTCCGTGCTGGTGACCGATGCGTTCATGGAAGCCCTGAAGGCGGATGGCCCTTGGGAATTGGTCTTTGGCGACAAGGTCTACAAGACTGTGCAAGCGCGGGATCTGTGGAACAGGATTATGCGCTCGACCTTTGACTATGCTGAGCCAGGGGTGATCTTCATCGACCGGATCAATCAGGCGAACAATCTGAGCTATTGCGAGACGATTTCGGCGACGAACCCATGCGGGGAACAGCCTTTGCCGCCCTATGGCGCCTGCCTTCTGGGGTCGATCAACCTGGCGCGGTTGGTCGCTGATCCGTTCGGGGCCGCAGCGGAACTGGACGCCGCCGCGCTTGACGATCTCGTCACGACGGCCATTCGCATGATGGACAATGTGGTGGATGTCTCGAAGTTCCCGCTGGAGGCTCAAGCCCTTGAAGCACAAGCGAAAAGGCGGATCGGTTTGGGGGTCACGGGGCTTGCGGATGCACTGCTGATGGTCGGTGCGCGTTATGGCTCGAAGGAGGCGGCGCGTCTGACCGAAGACTGGCTGCACCGAATTGCCCGCGCCGCGTATCTGGCATCGGTGAAATTGGCGAGGGAGAAGGGTGCGTTTCCGTTACTTGACGCCGAGGCCTATCTGGCGAGTGGGGCGATGCAGGCGATGGATGAGGATGTTCGGGACGCCATTCGGGAGCATGGCATTCGCAACGCGCTGCTGACCTCGATTGCGCCGACCGGGACGATTTCGCTCTATGCCGGGAATGTCTCTTCGGGGATCGAGCCTGTCTTTGCTTACTCCTACACGCGCAAGGTTTTGCAGAAGGATGGATCGCGGACGGAGGAGGAAGTCGTTGATTACGCTGTGCAAATGTGGCGGGACAAGTTTGGCGACAAGGAGTTGCCGGAGCATTTTGTGAACGCGCAGACCCTTGCGCCGCTTGATCATGTGCGGATGCAGGCCGCGGCGCAGAAATGGGTGGATTCCTCGATCTCCAAGACGATCAACTGCCCGGAAGACATCAGCTTCGAGGATTTCAAAGAGGTCTACATGGCCGCTTGGGATCAGGGCTGCAAAGGCTGCACGACCTACCGGCCGAATGATGTCACCGGATCGGTGTTGAGCGTCACGGAGACCGCCTCCGACAAGCCGGCGCCGGTGACGGAGGGGGGCGAAATTGTCTATATGTCAGAACCACTTGATCGACCTCAGGAACTTGAGGGGCAGACCTACAAGGTGAAGTGGCCGGACAGCGAGCATGCGCTTTACATCACTATCAATGACATCGTTCTGAACGGGCATCGGCGGCCGTTTGAGGTGTTTATCAACTCGAAAAACATGGAGCATTTCGCCTGGACCGTGGCGCTGACGCGGATGATCTCGGCGGTGTTCCGGCGCGGGGGCGATGTGTCCTTTGTGGTGGAGGAATTGAAGGCCGTGTTCGACCCGCGTGGCGGGGCGTGGATGAACGGGAAGTATATCCCGTCGATCCTGGCCGCGATTGGAGGCGTGATCGAGAAGCATATGATTTCCATTGGTTTTCTTGAAGGCGAAGGCATGGGGTTGAAGGCTGATCCGCAAGCCCAGGTAGTGAATTTGCCGGAGTCTCGCGGCAAGGCCTGCCCCTCTTGCGGGCAGTACGATATGCGCATGATCGAGGGCTGCATGACTTGCGGATCGTGCGGGTATTCCAAGTGCGGATAATGGCCTGAAATCACCGTATGGTTTCCGTACAGCATCCGTATGGCATCCGTACCGACACGCGACGGGACCGATTTCGTGAAAATCATCGAAAATGTGCTGACGGATCGAGGGTCGAAATACGCGGTGTCGGGGGGCGAGGTCGCCTCGAAGGAAGAGGCGGTGGCGTTTGTGAAAGAGCTTTGCCGCAAGAAGAAGTTCGCGAAGGCCACGCATAACTCCTGGGCGGTGATCCTGCCCGATGGGACGCCATTGAAGAATGACGATGGGGAGACAGGCGCTGGGATGGTGATCTTGCGGATGCTGGAGCGGGAAGAGGTTGTCGGTCAGATCGTTGTCGTGACGTGATGGTATGGTGGCGTGAAGCTGGGCGGGGATCGGTTCCGGCGGGTGCAGGATTGTGTGCGGGTTTGGCTGGAAGACAATGAACACTAATGCAGCGTATTTCAGGAGTTTGGCTCGGGTTGGGTGTCAACCGAACCCAGTCACCGCCACCTGATGTAATCACTTTGGTTGTTGCAACGGGACATCATTTCACATCTTTCAATTGCAAGAACAGGAACGTCGGTTTTTGAACTCCAACTTTCGCGCCAATCCTTGATGCGTCCTTCGTATTAACAAGGTGACACGTGAAATCGCGCTTATCTCTCACCTGAAAAATTAGGCTGGGTGTCCATGAATTCTTCTCTCGATCATATGCGAGAGTGTGGGAGACATTTCAGTTTCGAAAGGCAAGGTGGTTCGGCGATGGCGGCGCGAAGTCCCGCGAAAGATGGGCCGCTTTGCGCGAAAGGAGGCAGGACATTCTTGTACGTTCACAAGGTGATCTTTTTGATGGCTCTCGACCGGGCGCAACTGACCTGCAGCGTGAGTTTTTCGGGTATCTGAGATTGGAAAGTGAACGCCTCCCGGACGTTGGAGACCCGGCCATGATGGCGAACCACATGGCGGGAAAGGAAGCGCTCATCAGCGGTTGGGCGGCACACTTCCTGCCAATCGCCGAGTTTGAGGATATGTATATTGATACGGTTCTGTCCCAAAGCGGATACGCCTCTGACGCCATGGTGTATGCTTGGCGTGGGGTCGATCACTTTCGATACTTCCCACGCCTCGTCGCTGCGCAAACCCAGTGCCTCTCTGAGACATTCCTAGGTGGACTTGAAGATGATGCGACGCGGGAGCGGGAACTGAACAAAATCCGCGACTATGTTTCCCAGAATGTAGCGAGGGATTTCGAGATTGGTCAGAAGGCGCATCAGGACCACCAAGCCGACACCATAGGTGAATTCGAGGACCTGCATCATCGGAAATTCTATTTGTTTGTGCAGGCCGAGGTCGAGGCACTAGAGGACGGGACTGACCATGCGCGGCCCGATCCGGAGTGGTTGCGGGAAATCCGTATCCAAGGCTGGGCTGCGCACTTCGTCGGAAAAAGCGATGTTTTTACGTTCGATGCCTACAAGCAATTCTATGCAAGGAGCGTCATCTCAAATCGACGCCCGGAAGTTCTATTTGCGAGGCGTGCTTTGGTCGCCGCGCGTTCGCTTCCTGCGATGCCACCCTTTGGCGGTCTCTTCGACGTTTGCGCCCGACCGAGGGATCGTTTGGAGGCTCTCAGGGCTGGCTAAAGCGGCGGGCCTGCGGGCTTTGGTTGCCTGTGTCAATTTCCTGACCATCGTAGGACGGTTCCTAATTCGCGATTGATCCCCAAAGATCGTACTCTCCGGCCTCTTCCACCTCGACCTCAATCATCTGACCGGGTTTCAGACCCTCAAATCCCTCATCAATGAACAGATTGCCGTCGATCTCCGGGGCATCGGCCATAGTGCGGCAGGTGGCGGCCTCGGCGTCGACCTCGTCGACGAGAACGGTCATGTGCGTGCCAACTTTGGCGGCGAGCTTGGCCTCGGAGATGGATTGGGCCTTGGCCATGAAACGCTCCCAGCGGTCTTGTTTGACCTCAGCGGCGACGTGATCGGGGAGGGCTTTGGAGCGGGCGCCATCGACATTTTCGTATTGGAAGCAGCCGACGCGGTCGAGCTGGGCCTCGTCGAGCCAGTCGAGGAGATGCTGGAACTCGGCCTCGGTCTCTCCCGGGTAGCCGACGATGAAGGTCGAGCGCAGGGTGATGTCGGGGCAGGTCTCGCGCCAGGCGCGGATTTCGTCGAGCGTGCGAGAGGCCGCAGCGGGGCGGGCCATGCGTTTGAGCGTATCGGGATGGGCGTGCTGAAAGGGGATGTCGAGATAGGGGATCAGCGCGTTTGAGGGATCGGCCATCAAGGGGATCAGCTCGCGCACATGGGGGTAGGGGTAGACGTAGTGCAGGCGGACCCAGAGCTCGGATTGCGTGCCGAGTTTGGAGAGGTTTTCGGCCAGCGAGAGGATCGGGAACTTGGTGTCGCGGTCCTTCACGTCAGTGCCGTAGGCGGAGGTGTCCTGGGAGATGACGAGAAGCTCGCGGACGCCGGCCTCGACCAGCTTCTCGGCCTCGCGGAGCACTGCCTTTTCGGGGCGCGAGGTGAGCAGGCCGCGCATGTCGGGGATGATGCAGAACTTGCATTTGTGGTTACAGCCCTCGGAAATCTTCAAGTAGCTGTAATGGCGCGGGGTGAGTTTGACGCCTTGGGGCGGCAGCAGATCGATGAACGGGTCGGGCGCGGGCGGCACGGCGTTGTGCACGGCGTCGAGGACCTGCTCGTATTGATGGGGGCCGGTGACGGCGAGGACGGAGGGGTGGGTGCCGCGGATATAGTCCTCCTCCGCGCCGAGGCAGCCGGTGACGATGACGCGACCGTTCTCGTGAAGGGCCTCGCCGATGGCCTCGAGGCTTTCGGCCTTGGCGGAATCCAGAAAGCCGCAAGTATTGACGATGACGGCCTCGGCACCGGCGTAGTCGGGGGAGATCGCGTAGCCCTCGGCGCGCAGACGGGTGAGGATGCGCTCGCTGTCGACAAGCGCTTTGGGGCAGCCGAGGGAGACCATGCCGATCTTCGGCTGGTTTGTGCGCGTCTCGGGCACGCGGGCATGGGCGAGGTCAGGGCGCAGGTTGGGCGGGTTCTGGGACATGGGGGCGCTATAGCGCAGGGGCCAGGGGGCGGGAAGAGATTTCAACCCGGAAGGCGCTGGGCTATCAAGGGCGCGACTGACGGAGGAGTTGGGTCGTGAGCGACGCCGTTTTGGGAATTGATCTGGGCACCTCGGCAGTGAAGTCGGTGGTCTGCCGGGACGGACGGATAGTGGCCATGGGCTCTGCGCCGCTGGAGGTGTCCTCGCCAAAGCCGGGATGGTCGGAGCAGGACCCGGGCGACTGGGTGGGTGCCGTTCGCGCGTCGGTGGCGGAGGCTTTGAGCGGTGCGCGTGGGGTGGAGATCGCCGGGGTCGGGCTGTCGGGGCAGATGCATGGTGCGGTTCTGCTGGATGCGGCAGGGGCTGTGCTGCGACCTGCGATCCTATGGAACGACAATCGGTCGACGGATGCGTGCGAGGTGCTGGCAGAGCGTTTTCCTGAGATCGGTGAGGTTGCCGGTGTGCCGCCCTTGCCAGGGTTCACGGCACCGAAACTCATCTGGGTGAAAGAGGCGGAACCGCAGGTTTACGCGCAGATTGCGACGGTGTTGCTGCCGAAAGATTATGTCGGGTTCTGGCTGACGGGTGTGCGGGCGACGGATCGCTCCGACGCGGCGGGGACTTTGTGGTTGGATCAGGAGAAACGCGTCTGGGATGCGCGGCTGGCAGAAGCGAGCGATACCGATCCCGACTGGCTGCCGGAGCTGCACTATGGGCACGAGCAGGTGGGCGCGCTGACACCGGGAGTCGCCGAGGAGTTGGGATTGCCCGCGGGCATACCGGTCTTTGCGGGCGGCGGTGACGCGGCGACGGGCGCGATTTCGCTGGGGGCTGCGTCGCCCGGCAAATGTTTCATGTCGCTCGGCACGTCGGGGCAGCTTCTGGTTGTGGACAAGACCTATCGCCCGAATCCGGCGCAATTCGTGCATGCGTTCTGCCACACAGTGCCGGAGGTCCGCTACAGGATGGCCGCGATGTTGAACGGCGCGCGTCCGATGTCCTGGTTCGCGAAGGTGTTGGGATGCTCGGTACCCGAGATGCTGAGCGCGGCGGCGGAGGCCGATCAGAGCCGCATCCCTGTGTTCCTGCCCTATCTGAACGGAGAGCGCAGCCCGCATGGCGATCCGGATATCAGGGGTGGGTTCTATGGATTGGATGGGGTGACTGGACGCGGCGAGTTGAGCCGCGCGGTCGTCGAAGCCGTCGCCTTCATGATGCGGGACGCGGTGGACAGTTTTGGCGAGAGCTTTCAGCCCAGCGGGCCTATCCCGGTGATCGGAGGCGGGTCGCAAAGCGATCAGGTGCTTCAGGTTCTCGCGGATGTCTTGCATCATCCTGTCGCGCGCTCGGATGCGGGCAAGGGCGGAGCAGCCTTCGGGGCGGCATTGCTCGCTGAGGTCGGCATCGGTGCGCGGGCGCTGTCCGAGCTGGCATTTGATCCGCAGATCGGAGATGTCTTTGAGCCCAAGGGTTCACCTGGTTTGGCGCAACGCCTCGACCGGTATCGTGGTCTTTATCAGGCTCTCAAGGCCGGGATTTAGCCAAAAAAGGTAAAATTCATTTTTGACGCGCGGTAAGATATTGCTAAGCTCGGTCAAGAACTGGCCGCGTCGCGTGGCTTTTGTGGAGTTGCGTGACCATGGGCACCCGAAAGATCAGAAATATGGAAGAGTTTGCTGCGGTGAGTGGCATCTCTCGCCCCACCGTCTCAAAGTATTTCAACGATCCCGACTCAGTGCGCCGCTCCACCCGGGAAAAGATCGAAGCGGCGCTGGAGGAGAACGACTACCGACCGAATATCTACGCCGTAAATCAGAACCGGAAACTGACCAAGAACATTGGCATTGTGGTGCCGTATCTGGCCGATCCGTTCTTTGCGGAAATTGCGCGCAATATCGAGCAGCGCTGTATCGATTCAGGCTTCCGTCCGACCCTGTTCAGTTCGCATGGCGATCCGGAACTTGAGGTCGAGATTCTCGACAGCCTGCGGTCGCTGAAACCAGCGGGTGTCCTCTTTGCACCGTTGGGGCGCGCTTCGGATCGCAGTGTGATTGAGAAGTTCTGCGCCGATGTTCCGACCGTGCTGTTTGACAGTAATCTTGAAGGGATGGGTGAGGCGTTTATTGGCTCGGACAATCACAGTTTTGTCTCGCAGACCGTTGATTACCTGAGCCGCACGGGCGAAGCGCCGTGTTTTTTCGAGATGCGCACCCCGGCCAACCCGAATGCCAATAAACGGCGCGACGCTTACCTGCAGATGATGGCGAAGATCGGGTTGGAACCCAATGTGTTTAAGATCGACGGCACCGGTTGGGCCTTTGAGGAGATCGGACGTCAGGGTGGGTTGAAGCTTTTGGCCGAGAAAGCCTTCCCGACGGACACGGTGCTCTGCAGCAATGATCGCCTTGCCATCGGTTTTCTGGCGGCCTGTTACGAGATGGGGCTTAAGGTGGGTCGCCACGATGGGTCCGATCTGCGCGTGGCCTCCCATGATGATCACCCGTTTTCGCGCTTTACCTGCCCCAGCCTGACGACCGCGGCGCATGATTACATGGCGGTCTCGGATCGCAGTGTTGAGACCGTGATGCAGCTCATCGAAAGCGGCGGCCGGTTGGACAAACGCACCGAGACACTGTTTGCGGCGCGGCTGATTATGCGGGACTCCGCGTGATAAAAAATTTACGCGCGTAAAGTTTTTCCTTGACGCAGCGACAGATTCGCGACTACCGTTCCTCCACAACATCCAATCAAAGGGAGGAATCGGATGTATCTGAGACATGCACTTCGTGCAGCGACGGCTCTGTCGCTTATTGCCACGGGCAGCGCTTTTGCTGACGGGCACGCAACCACACTGACCATCGCAACCGTGAACAATGGCGACATGATCCGGATGCAGGGTCTGACCGATGACTTCACCGAAAAGACCGGCCATCAGGTCGAATGGGTCACGCTGGAAGAAAACGTTCTGCGTCAGCGTGTAACCACCGACATCACCACCAAAGGCGGTGCTTTCGATATCATGACCATCGGCATGTACGAGACGCCGATCTGGGGCGCCAATGGCTGGCTCGTCCCGCTGGATGACCTGTCCGCAGAGTACAATGTCGATGACATCCTGCCCGCGATGCGCGCAGGTCTGAGCCATGAGGGCACGCTTTATGCAGCCCCGTTCTATGGCGAAAGCTCGATGATCATGTACCGTACGGACCTGATGGAGCAAGCCGGGCTGGAAATGCCTGATGCACCGACCTGGCAATTCATCCGCGAAGCCGCGGCAGCCATGACGGACCGCGACAACGAGATCAACGGTATCTGCCTGCGCGGCAAAGCCGGTTGGGGCGAGGGCGGAGCGTTCATCACCGTGACGGCAAACTCGTTCGGCGCACGCTGGTTTGACGAGGACTGGAACGCCCAGTTCGATCAGCCGGAGTGGAAGGAAGCGCTTGAGTTCTACGTTGGCATGATGACCGAATCCGGCCCTCCGGGCTATGCGACCAATGGCTTCAACGAGAACCTGTCGCTGTTCCAGCAAGGCAAATGCGGCATGTGGATCGACGCAACGGTTGCGGCATCCTTCGTGACCAACCCCAACGACTCGACCGTGGCTGACAAAGTCGGCTTTGCCCTCGCACCGAACAGCGAAGGCATCGAGAAGAAGTCGAACTGGCTCTGGGCCTGGGCACTGGCGATCCCTGCCGGTACTCAGAAAGCCGACGCTGCGAAAGAGTTCATCGAGTGGGCGACATCCACCGGCTATATCGAGCTTGTCGCTGAAAACGAAGGTTGGGCGAACGTCCCGCCGGGTGCACGTATCTCGCTGTACGAAGACCCGAACTACAAGGACATCCCCTTCGCTCAGAAGACACTGGACTCGATCCTGGCGGCTGATCCGACTAACCCGACTGTGAAGCCGGTTCCCTATGTTGGCATCCAGTTCGTGGCGATCCCCGAGTTTGCCGGCATCGCGACAGAGGTCAGCCAGGAGTTCTCGGCAGCCTATGCAGGTCAGCAGAGCATCGATGAAGCTCTGGAAAAAGCGCAAGCTCTGACCAATGACGCAATGGAAGCCGCCGGCTACCGCTAAGCACACCAAAATACGAGGGGCAGCCTCTGATGTTGCCCCTCTCACCCCACTCCTTGCACAATCCAACAGAAGTCTAAAACGGCGCTGTCCGTTAACGGAGGAGATTTGCCATGGCGACCCAGCACTCAAGATCCGCAGCCCGACTAATGATGGCGCCAGCGGTGATCCTGCTTCTCGGTTGGATGCTCGTACCGCTCACCATGACCCTGTGGTTTTCCTTTCGGAGATATCTGCCCCTGCGTGGCGGTGACCAAGGCTGGGTCGGTTTCGACAATTACGTGCGCTTCGTGAGTTCCAGTTCCTTCTGGCCCGCGGTGCAAACCACCCTGATCATTGTCGGTGGCGTTCTGGTCATCACCGTCGTCTTCGGCATCCTTCTCGCGCTCCTTCTGGACCAACCGATGTGGGGGCAAGGGGTCGTGCGCATCCTGGTCATCGCACCGTTCTTCGTGATGCCGACGGTGTCGGCTCTGGTCTGGAAGAATATCTTCATGGACCCGGTGAATGGCCTCTTCGCGCACTTATGGAAATTCTTCGGAGCGACGCCGGTGGAATGGCTCAGTCAGGCCTCGGTGCAATCGATCATCATGATCGTGAGCTGGCAGTGGTTGCCCTTCGCGACGCTGATCCTGCTGACCGCAGTGCAATCGCTTGATGGCGAGCAACTTGAGGCCTCCGAGATGGATGGCGCCAAACCGCTCCAGCGTTTCGGCTACATCATCCTGCCGCATCTGGCGCGCGCTATCACCATCGTGGTTCTGATCCAGACGATCTTCCTCTTGTCGATCTTCGCCGAGATCTTCGTGACCACGGGTGGCGCATTTGGCACCAAGACGCTGTCCTATCTGATCTTCCAGCGGGTGCTGGAGAGCCAGAATATAGGACTTGGCTCCGCGGGCGGTATCTACGCCGTCATTCTCGCCAACATCGTTGCCATCTTCCTGATGCGCATCGTCGGCAAAAACCTGGACGCATGAGGAGGGACTGATATGGCACGCGCAGTTACCAACAATCGCAAGATCATCAATACCGCCGCCGCCTGGGCAATTGGTCTTCTGATCTTCTTCCCGATCCTCTGGACGATCCTGACGAGCTTCAAGACCGAAGCGCAGGCGATCAACGACCCACCGCTGTTCCTGTTCTTCGACTGGACGCTTGAGAATTACGCGGTCGTGCAGGAGCGTTCGAACTATGGTCGCTTCCTGTGGAACTCGATCATTATCGCGGGCGGATCGACCCTTCTGGGTGTCGCCATCGCGATCCCGGCAGCCTGGTCCATGGCTTTCGTGCCTTCGAAACGGACCAAGGACATCCTGCTTTGGATGCTCTCCACCAAGATGCTGCCGGCGGTTGGGGTGCTTTATCCGATCTATCTGCTGTTCATCAAATTCGGTCTTTTGGACAGCGTGATCGGTCTGACCATCGTGCTCATGCTGATCAACCTGCCGATCATCGTCTGGATGCTCTACACCTACTTCCGCGAAATTCCGGGAGAAATTCTGGAAGCCTCGCGCATGGACGGTGCCTCGCTGAGGTCCGAGATCATCCATGTGCTGACACCGATGGCCATTCCGGGCATCGCATCGACACTGCTTCTGAACTTCATCCTCGCCTGGAATGAAGCGTTCTGGACGCTGAACCTGACGGCCGCACAAGCTGCACCTCTGACAGCGTTCATCGCAAGTTATTCGAGCCCCGAGGGTCTGTTCTACGCAAAACTCTCAGCCGCTTCGACTATGGCGATCCTGCCAATCCTCATTCTCGGCTGGTTCAGCCAGAAACAACTCGTCCGGGGTCTCACCTTCGGCGCCGTTAAGTAAAGGACAGAATCATGGGACAGATCACACTTGAGAAAGTCAGCAAGACCTTCGGCGATGTGGAAGTCATTCCACCCCTGGACCTGACCATTGAGGACGGCGAGTTCGCAGTCTTTGTCGGACCGTCCGGATGCGGGAAATCCACGCTGCTGCGGCTGATCGCCGGTCTGGAAGACGTCACTTCCGGCAAGATGATCATCGACGGCTCCGAAGCGACGACGGTTCCTCCGGCGAAGCGCGGATTGGCGATGGTCTTCCAGTCCTACGCGCTCTATCCGCATATGTCGGTGCGCAAGAACATCGCCTTTCCGATGAAAATGGCGGGCATCGATCCTGCCGAGCAGGAAACCCGGATCGAACAGGCAGCGGCTGCGTTGAACCTCACCGATTATCTGGACCGCAAACCCGGCCAACTTTCCGGTGGTCAGCGTCAGCGGGTCGCCATTGGTCGCGCGATCGTCCGTGAGCCTGCGGCGTTCCTGTTTGACGAACCGCTCTCCAACCTCGATGCCGCCTTGCGCGTCGGGATGCGTATGGAGATCGGTGAGTTGCACAAAAAGCTCGCCACGACAATGATTTACGTCACCCACGACCAGGTCGAAGCCATGACCATGGCCGACAAAATCGTGGTCCTCCGCGCCGGTGTGATCGAGCAGGTGGGCTCGCCCCTTGAGCTTTATCGCACGCCGCGTAATGTCTTTGTGGCGGGCTTCATCGGGTCGCCGACCATGAACCTGATCGAAGGTCCGGAAGCGGCGAAACACGGGGCCCATACCATCGGGGTGCGTCCCGAACATATCGACGTGACCGAAGGCGAAGGCACCTGGTCCGGCGTTGTTGGTGTGGCCGAACATCTGGGTTCAGACACGTTCTTCCACATTCACCAGACCGGGTTGGCGGAAACCATCACGGTCCGCGCGCCGGGCGAAGTAAGCTTCAAACATGGCGACACGATCCACATGACACCCCGGCCCGATCTGATCCATAAATTCGATGCGAAGGGATTGCGGATCGAATGACGCGACTGGCGGGCAAAAAGGCGTTGATCACCGGTGCCGCACGCGGCATCGGGCTGGCCTTTGCCGAAGCCTATATTCGCGAAGGGGCGCAGGTCGCCATTGCAGATATCGACATCGAGCGGGCACGCCAATCAGCGACGGAGTTGGGGGCGGAGGCCATCGCCGTGGAGATGGATGTCACGAAGCAGGACAGCATCGACAGGGCGGTGGCCGCAACCATCGACGCGCTTGGACGTATCGACATACTGGTGAACAACGCGGCGCTCTTCACCGCTGCCCCCATCGTTGAGATCGACCGACAAGATTTCGACCGTGTCTTCAATATCAATGTGGCGGGTCCTCTTTTTACCCTGCAAGCCGTTGCGAAACACATGATCGCCGAGGGCATCCGGGGAAACATCATTAATATGGCCTCCCAAGCCGGGCGTCGCGGCGAGCCTTTGGTCGCAGTTTACTGTGCATCAAAGGCCGCCGTGATTTCCCTTACACAATCGGCTGGGCTGAACCTGATCGAACATGGCATCAACGTGAACGCTATCGCTCCCGGTGTTGTCGATGGCGAACATTGGGACGGTGTCGATGCGTTCTTCGCCAAATATGAAGGCAAAGCGCCGGGTCAGAAGAAGAAGGAAGTGGGCGAGGCCGTGCCCTATGGGCGCATGGGAACGGCGGAGGATTTGACCGGCATGGCGGTGTTTCTTGCCTCCGAAGAAGTGGACTACATCGTCGCGCAAACCTACAACGTGGATGGTGGACAGTGGATGAGCTGATGAAAGACTCCGCCTCCGAGGCACCCCCCGTGCGGCTGAGCAATGCCACGCTTGATGCATTGCCTGAGGGTGTGAGCCTGCCAAGTTATGACCGCAGCAAACTGACCCCTGGGATCGTGCATATCGGGTTGGGCAATTTTCACCGCGCCCATCAGGCGTGGTATCTGCATCGGCTGATGCAGCAAGGGCTGGCTCTGGATTGGGCGATTATCGGCGCTGGCGTGCGCCCGGGCGATGCCGCGATGCGGGAGCGCCTGCTGGCGCAGGACTGCCTGACAACGCTGATCGAATTGGACCCGGGAGGGTCCTCGGCAGAAGTGACCGGCCCGATGATCGACTTTCTGCCGGTGGAAGAGGGCAATGGCGCATTGATCGCGGCCATGTCGAACCCCGCCATTCGCATCGTGTCGCTGACGGTGACCGAGGGCGGATATTACACAGACGCCTCCGGCGCTTTCGATCCGGGCCATCCGGATATGGTTCATGACGCGGCGAACCCCGACACACCGCGCAGCGCCTTTGGTGCGATGGTGGCCGCTCTGAAAGCCCGCCGCGCGGCGGGACATGCGGCCTTCACCGGCCAATCCTGTGACAATTTGCGCGGCAATGGGGCGATCCTGCGCAAAACGGTGGTGGGGCTGGCGGAACTCAGCGATCCCGACCTCGCCGCCTGGATCGATGCGAACGCCACATTTCCCGATGCCATGGTCGATTGCATCGTCCCTGCAACCGGGAAGGCAGAACTGGAATTGGCGCGGCGGCGCGGGATTGATGATGCAGCGCCCGTCACACACGAAAACTTCCGCCAATGGGTGATTGAGGACAGGTTTTGTAATGGACGACCGCCTTGGGAACAGGTCGGCGCCATCCTGACAAGCGATGTCCACCCCTATGAGTCGATGAAAATCCGCATCCTGAATGCCGGTCATCAGGTGCTTGCGAATGCAGGCGAGCTTTTGGGGTTGGAGACGATTTCCGATTGTATGAGCGACGAAGACGTCTCCGCGTTCTTTCGCAAAGTGCAGGTCGATGAGATGCTGGCGCATGTGGATGCGGTGCCGGGGATGACGCCGCAGGCCTATCTGGATCTGATCGAGGCCCGGTTCGCCAATCCGAAGATCCGCGACACCACGCGGCGCGTCGCCTTTGACGGCTCGTCGCGGCATACCGGCTTTGTGCTGCCGATCCTGCGGGACGCGCTGGCCGCCGGAACTCCTGTCAGCGGGCTGGCATTGGTCGAGGCGCTCTGGGCGCGGATGTGCGCCGGAGCGCGCGAAAATGGCAGTGCGATTGACGCCAACGATCCCTATTGGCCCGCGCTGTCGACTGCCGCGAAACAGGCGGAGAGCGATCCGCGCGCCTGGCTGCGTCAAAAATCGGTCTATGGCGATCTGCTGGAGGCGGAGGCCTTCGCATCGGCCTTTGTCGAATGGTTCGAGCGGCTGCGCGCCGATGGGGTTAGAGCAGCATTGAAGGCCTATCTCGGAAGCTAGTTGACCGATCAAATCGTTGACATGTATCGCATCGCCGCCTTGTGAGGGCGGCGCGCGCCTCTTACGCTGTCCAAAAAAGAGCAGGAGGCGCGAATGCGCTGGATACTCAGGATCGTGATGACCCTCTTCACGCTGGTTGTCGTGGCGGTTGCGGTGTTGTTTCTCATTCCGACGGAGCGGATTGCGCGGCTTGCGGAGGCGGAGTTCGAGAAAAACACCGGGCGGCAATTGACGCTGGCGGGGGAGGTCTCGCCGCAGATTTTCCCCAGGCTCGGGGTGGTGCTGAATGATGTGACGATCTCGAATGCCGATTGGGCGGGTCCGGAACCGATGCTGGAGGCCGAGCGGCTGGATATGGGCGTGACGCTGAGCGCGCTGATCGGCGGTGAGATCAATGTCGAGGCCTTTGCCATCGATCGTCCGGTGATCCGGCTGATGCGCGACGCACAAGGCGCGGCGAACTGGGATTTTGTTGCCGAGATCGGCGGTGGAGAGGATGAACCGGGCGGTGCCACGCCCGAGATTTCCCTGCCCAAGGGTGTGGTGACCAATGCGACGCTGATCTATGTCGACAAACAGGCGGGCAGCAGCGAGACCCTGACCGAGCTGGATGCCGAGATCGGCCTGCCGGACCTGAACGGCGCTGCGATGCTGCGCCTGAGCGCCCGGCGCAATGGGCAGCCCTTTGCGATGGAGGGGCGTCTGGACGGTGTGCAACCGCTGCTCGACGGTGATGTGCGCGCCGTCGCGCTGGAGTTCCGCACCGGCGAGACGACCGCGCGGTTTGAAGGTGCGGCCGGGTTGGAGCCCTTGCAGGCCAAGGGCAAACTCAACGCAGACGTGGTGGATCAGGCGGCGCTCTTTGCCCTGCTAGGCGCGACCCCGCCGGTGATCCCGCCGGGGCTTGGACAACACACACAGGTGAGCGGCGATCTGACGCTGACGGCGGAGGGCGAGATGTTCCTGCGCGGCGCCAGCCTGCAGCTCGATCAGAACCTGTTTCAGGGCGATATCGATGTCACGCTGGGCGACAAACCCTTCGTCACCGCGCGTATGGTAGGCGACCGGATCGATTTCTCGGCCATGAGCACCGACACGACCGAGGGCGATGGCGCGGCGAATGCCGGGGCGGGCGGCTGGTCGGATGCACGGCTTGATGTGAGCGGGCTGAGCGCGGTGGATGGTGCGTTTTCGCTGCGCGCGAACGCGATCGATCTGGGTTCGATGCAATTGGCGAAAACGACGCTCAAAGGGGAATTGTCCAATTCACGGCTGGTGCTGGAGTTCACCGAGCTGGGGGTTTTTGACGGCAATGTCAGCGGCTCATTCGTGGTGAACGGGCGCGGTGGCCTGTCGGTGCGCGGCGATATGGTGGCCGAGGGGGTCGCGATGCAGAAGGTGCTGGCCGATTTTGCAGGCTATGACCGGCTGGTGGCGGATGGCGCGCTGCGGCTGAAATTCCTCGGCGTTGGCGATACGATGAATGAATTGATGAACGCGCTTGATGGCGCGGGATCGGTCGATCTGGGTGCGGGTGAGATTCTGGGCCTCGATATCGCCGGGATGATCAAGAATTTGGATGCCTCCTATCGCGGCGAGGGCGCGAAAACCGTGTTCAACGACATGACCGCGAGTTTTGCGATTGAAGACGGGGTTTTGCGCAATGACGATCTGGATTTCGTCGCACCCTTGCTGACGGCGCAGGGGCGCGGCACGCTCGATCTGGGTGGGCAGACGATCAAATATTATGTCGACCCGGTGGCCCTGGCCGATCAGATCAAGAGCGGCATCCGGGTGCCGGTGATCATCGAAGGACCGTGGTCGAACATCAAATTCCGCCCTGACCTCAAAGCCTTGATCGATACCGAGCTGGAAGCCGAGAAAGAGAAGCTGAAAGCCGCGGCTAAGGCGAAAGAAGCGGAGCTGCGTGCCAAGGCGGACGCGCGGGAAGCCGAGCTGAAAGAGGCCGCGGCGGCCAAGCTTGAGACGGAAATCGGAGTTGAGCGTGAGGCGGGTCAAAGTGTCGAGGAGGCCGTGAAAGACGGTATCGAGGACAAGTTGAAAGAGCGTCTGGAGCGGCTGTTGGGCGGCAACTGAGGGGCG
>JANQRE010000024.1 GCA_028284705.1 Paracoccaceae bacterium
CTCCGGTCTGATGGGCTTCCTCAAGATCGGCGACCGCGCAGCGGGCGCGATCAAATCAGGCGGGACAACCCGTCGAGCAGCCAAGATGGTCATCGTCGACGCGGATCACCCCGATATCGAAGAGTTCATCAACTGGAAGGTGTTGGAAGAGCAGAAAGTGGCGAGTATCGTCGCGGGCTCCAAGATGCACGAGGCGCATCTCAACGACATTTTCAAAGCGATCAAAGGGTGGGATGGCAAAGAAGAAGATGCAGTGGACCCCAAGTCCAACCCGCAACTCAAAGACGCCATCCGAGCCGCTAAAAAGGTCGCGATCCCAGAGACTTACGTCAAGCGCGTGCTGGATTATGCCAAGCAAGGCTATGACGCCATCGAGTTCCCGACCTATGACACGGATTGGGACAGTGAAGCCTACAACTCGGTCTCCGGCCAAAACTCGAACAACTCCATCCGCGTCACCGATGCCTTCCTGAAGGCGGTCGAGGCGGACGGTGATTGGGACCTCATCTCCCGCACCACGGGCGAGGTCACCAAGACGGTGAAAGCCCGCGATCTGTGGGAGCAGGTCGGACACGCCGCATGGGCTTGTGCTGACCCGGGCATCCAGTATCACAACACGGTTAATGCCTGGCACACATGCCCCGAAGACGGCGAAATCCGCGGCTCCAACCCGTGCTCGGAATACATGTTCCTCGACGATACGGCGTGCAACCTCGCATCGATGAACCTGCTGACCTACTACAAGGACGGCAAGTTCGACGCTGAGCTTTACATGCACGCCACGCGGCTCTGGACGCTGACGCTGGAAATCTCGGTGATGATGGCGCAGTTTCCGTCGCCGGCCATTGCACAGCTCAGCTACGACTTCCGCACGCTGGGCCTCGGTTACGCCAATATCGGCGGGCTTCTGATGAACATGGGCTACAGCTATGACAGTGCCGAAGGCCGTTCGCTCTGTGGTGCCCTGACCGCGATCATGACCGGCGTGTCCTATGCCACCTCCGCCGAGATCGCCAAAGAACTCGGGCCCTTCCCAAGCTACGAACGCAACGCCGAGCACATGCTCCGCGTCATTCGCAACCACCGCAACGCAGCCAATGGCAATGAAGAGGGTTACGAGGATCTGGCGGTGAAGCCTGTCGCGCTCGATCATGCCTCTTGCCCGGATCAGGAGCTGATCGGGATCGCCATGGCCGCTTGGGACAACGCATTGGAGCTGGGCGAAAAGCACGGCTACCGCAACGCACAAGCCACGGTGATCGCACCCACCGGCACCATCGGCCTCGTGATGGATTGCGACACGACAGGGATTGAACCGGACTTCGCGCTTGTGAAGTTCAAGAAGCTGGCAGGGGGCGGTTACTTCAAGATCATTAACCGGTCCGTTCCGGCGGCGCTGGAGACGTTGGGCTACACATCCTCCCAGGTGGAAGAAATCGTCTCCTACGCTGTCGGCCATGCAACGCTGGGCAATGCGCCGGGGGTCAATCACACCTCCCTTGTGGGCCATGGGTTCGGCGAGGCGGAACTGGCGAAAATCGAAGAGGCTCTGCCCTCAGCGTTCGACATTCGCTTTGTCTTCAACCAGTGGACACTGGGCGAGGAGTTCTGCACCGGCACGCTCGGCATTCCAGCCGAGAAGCTGAACGATCCGACCTTCGACATGCTGAAACACCTGGGCTTCAGCAAAGACCAGATCGAAGGCGCCAATGACCACGTTTGCGGCACCATGACGCTGGAAGGCGCACCGCACTTGAAGGAAGAGCACTACCCTGTCTTCGACTGTGCCAACCCGTGCGGCAAGAAAGGTAAGCGCTTCCTCTCGGTCGACAGCCACATCTACATGATGGCGGCGGCGCAGAGCTTCATCTCTGGCGCGATCTCCAAGACGATCAACATGCCGAACGATGCGACCATCGAGGATTGCCAGAAGGCTTATGAGCTTTCCTGGTCTCTCGGCATCAAGGCCAACGCGCTCTACCGCGACGGTTCCAAACTGTCCCAGCCTTTGGCGGCAGCGCTGGTGGAGGATGATGACGACGCCGCAGAAGTGCTGGAAACCGGCTCGCCGCAAGAGAAGGCGCAAGTCTTCGCTGAGAAGATCATCGAGAAGGTCGTCGTCAAAGAGGTCATCAAATCGCACCGCGAGAAGATGCCCGAGCGCCGCAAGGGCTACACTCAGAAAGCCATCGTGGGTGGCCATAAGGTCTATCTCCGCACCGGCGAGTATGAAGACGGCAATCTCGGCGAAATCTTCATCGACATGCACAAGGAAGGTGCTGGCTTCCGGGCGATGATGAACAATTTCGCCATCGCGGTCTCGGTTGGTCTGCAATATGGCGTGCCGCTGGAGGAATTCGTCGACGCCTTCACCTTCACCAAGTTCGAGCCAGCGGGCATGGTTCAGGGCAACGACTCAATCAAGAACGCGACGTCGATCCTCGACTATATCTTCCGCGAGCTTGCGGTGTCCTATCTCGACCGCACCGATCTGGCCCATGTGAAGCCGGAAGGTGCTGCGTTTGACGACCTCGGTGGTGGTGAGATGGATGATGTGGGCAATGTCGAGGACCTCTCCGAGACAGCCGCGTCGAAATCGCTCGAGGTGCTGAAACAGATCAGCTCCACCGGCTACCTGCGCAAGCGGGTGCCGCAAGAGCTGCAGGTTCTGCAGGGCGGTCTCTCCGCTGTCGGGGCCACGGCGTTCGACACTGCGGGCGACCCGGTCGCAGCGCTGCAAACGCTGGTGCCCGAAACCTCCGCCACAGCCATAGCCTCGGTTGGGGCGGTCGAGCTGAGCGCGCGGCACAAAGCGAAAATGCAAGGCTACGAGGGCGATCCTTGTGGCGAATGTGGAAACTACACGCTGGTGCGCAACGGCACCTGCATGAAGTGCAACACCTGCGGGGCAACCTCGGGATGTAGCTAAGCCAAGTCCGGCGTTCTCTGCACGCGAGGGGCAGGGGGCGTCGGCACGAGTTTCTAGGGCGGATGCGTTCGCCCTCGAAGCGGATCAGGCCGCAGGCAGAAAACCGGGCGGTACAAACGATGAGCCTGATTTCGCAAAACTGGGGTGACTTCGGTCACCCCGTTTTTCTTTTGGGAAGTTGTTTTGTGGAGTGATGTCGCGGTTTGGGCGGCGGACCCGACCCGGTTAACAGGACGAAGTCCCCGTGCATCGGCTGCATTTGACCCGGCAGGCGATTTTCCAAAGAAAATCTGCCGAGAGGGGGCCGGCCCCACGGGCTGGCGATTTGTTTAGTCTTGGTGCGTCGCTTGAGCGGAAGATGACCGTTGCAACCATAAAGGGCAGTAGGCAGTAGAATGACTGTTGGATCGCCATCCCCCGGTCCGGCGATGTCCCGGGGTCGCAACTCGATGCACCCATTTAGAAGATATCTCATTGCCTGAGTCACCCGCCCTCGGCGTCCCAAATCAGTCCGCCGTTAACTGGGTGCCATACGCGAACCAGACGTGATCCGGGCGTGGATTTCTCATGAAAATAGGGGGGCGGAGAGTTTGGGCCGTCACACAAATCCAAAGGTTGTGTTGTACACGCAGAGAAGCTCAGACGAAGCGCTCACCACCGCAAGCGGCGCAGCGGGTGGTTTTTGATCCCATACACCCCGTGCAACGAATGAAATTAGGCCGACCATAGACGTCGTTGCCAGCGGACACCTCTCCCCGACCGGCGCAGATCCGACAGGGCGACAGGCCGGTGCCGTTGCACCGGTGGCACTGGCGGCGCATGTCATGCGCTTTCTTCCGTCTGCTCGTCGGTTGATGGTTCATCGTGCTCATCCGTGTTTTGGCACCAGATGTCAGAAAACTGCAGCGGAAGATGGTCGAAAAAGCGAAGAAAATAAGGCTATTTCAAAGGCGTCCGGCCTTGCGCAGACGCTCCGCCAGTTCAGATGCACGCGGGTCTCCGGCCTCAAGCGCGAAGACGTAGGCGTGGGTCAGATAGAAGCTTGCCGCAACCTCGTCGGCGGCACCCTCACTCGCTTCAATATAGAGCGAAATCAGGGCCTTACGGTCATCGGCGGCGTGGGCGGCCAGAAGGCGCGTGTCGAGGTCACTCACTCCGCCGCCATCGCCTGACGGTGATCTACGAGCCGCTGCGCGACCCAGGCGTGGAAGCAATGGGTGGGGCCGTCCATGGCTGGAGAGAAACGACCCCCGTCAAAGCCCGCGCCATAACGCCCGCGCTGCATGCCTTCGACCACGAAAATGTCTTCTTCAAACACCTCTTTCCACTGCGCCGTGTTCTTCTCTTTCATCGCGATATCAACATCTTGCGCGGCGTAGTAAAGGTGGATGTGCTCGACCGTGGTCTCATGAGTCTTGGGCTCTAACACAATCGCAAAAGCATGATCGCGCTGCGCGCCGAGAAGCACGTTGGGATAGACCGCGATGTACTCCGCGCCTTCGTCCCAAAACGGTTTCAGCCCCGCGAAATCGGGGAAAACCTCGCCCTGATCGCCCTTTAGCTGGCGATAGACCTTCGTGCCCTGGCCGGAGAATTTGCCCATCTCTTCAATGTTGTAGTGATCCTCCAGCCGGGAGTAGGAGTTCAGGCCCGGATGCACCCAGGGCAGGTGATAGCTCTCGCAAAAATTCTCCACCGCGAGTTTGTAATTCGTCCTCACCGCGAGCTCGAATGTCGAGTCCGCACCGCCGTGATGCATCTCCGAGGCGTCCAATTCTGCCCATCTTTCAATGAGTTCCGCGTGCATCTCCTCGAAGGGTGCAGCTGTGCCTGAGACATTCACAAAGACCACGTCGCGCCAGATATGGCTGCGGATTTCGATCAGGCCAAGCTCGTCCTTGTTCATGTCCTCATGGGTGTTCATGCCGGGACCGCCGACATGGGGCGTGGCCACGAGTTTGCCTTTCGTCGAGTAGCACCAGGAGTGATAGGGGCAGCGGATCGCACCTTCGATCTTGCGCGGCGCATCGACGAGGATCATTCCGCGATGGCGGCAAGTGTTCTGAAAGACCCGGACCTGGCCATCCTTGTCGCGCAAAAGCAGAAGCGGAAGTCCGAGGAATTCCAACGGTTTAGCGTCACCCGGCTCGGGTACATCCGAGGCCACAGCCAGCCCCGACCAGGTGCCGAACAGGATCGCATCGCGCTCCTCGGCGAAGACCGCAGGGTCCACGTAATGGGCGTTCGGCAGGCCGTTGGCCTGCGAGACAGGACGGATCACATTAGACAGATCGGTGCTCATGCGTGTTCTCCCGAATTGGTGGCCAGAGCCTAGGGGTGAGTCGGGTCGCTGGACTTTTCTCACTGCGACCTCCGGGGGCCGCATTTCGGCCAAGCCTCGCCGATTTGTACATTTTGTAGCAGAAATTTCCTGCCGGTTTCACAAAACGTAGCAAATCTCGGCGAAGCCTTGCGAAGCGCCTCGGGCGATTTTGGCAGCGTTTGGCAGAAAATCGGTGCCAGCGCGAGGTCCCGATGACGCCCCTCAATCGACGCACCATGTTCCATGCCGAGACGTGAGCACACGATCTCATTCACATGACTGACCTCAAAAGGAGTCTAGGAAATGAAGACCTTTGTTATTGCTCTGACCGCCGCCACGATCGGCACCGCAGCTTTCGCCGCCATGGAAGATGTGGACACCGACGGCGACGGTGTCGTGTCCTTTACTGAAATGCTGGCGGTCTACCCGACCCTGACCGAAGAGGGCTTCGGGGCCATCGATACCAACGGGGACGGTGTGGTCGATGCCGAAGAAATGACGGCAGCGGAAGAGGCTGGCCTGATCCCTGAGGCCTAATCCTCTAAATTGCGGCCCGGGTCTCTCCCCGATCCGGGTCGCACATCTGTTTGGCAGGTCCACTCACGGGAACCCTGCCGGGCAGCTGCGCCCTCACCTGTCTGTTCGATCTGCCTCGGGCGTCGGGTGGGGGTGTGGTTTTCACGACTTTCTCCTAGAATTTCCATGTTTCCGACATGAAGGGCGGGCATTTTCACCAATTATCGGTGAGGACTGGCTCATGGCTCGCATTTCGACTTGCATCAAGAACACATGGTTGGCGTTCGCAACGGCAGTTCTGAGTATTTTTCCATCCCAGACGGCCGCGGAGATTAATTTCCTGAAAGCCCGGCCGACGTCACAGACCTATCTGCCTGAGAACTCGACCAAGGCGCCGGAAAATCATGATCTGATTGCGCGGTTTCCCTCGCGTTTCGACAACAATAACAGTGTGGTTCTTCACATCGGGTTCACTTGGGGGCGCGGCGGAACTTTGGGAGATCTGATCAAGACGACGATGAGCCGGATCGAAAAGATCGAGCGCGATGGTCAGCCCGGCCTCTCGATCTCGGATTTGGACATGTACCGTGGCATGAAGTTTGCCGAATACCGAACTCGGTCGTTCCATAATCTTTTCAGGCATGACCTGAATGGCGATCTCTTATTGACCCATGAGGAATATCTGGCTGGCGTGGAACGCCTCACGCCAGACTTGCGTATACGGGTCGAGGAAGAGCTTAGTCAGCGGGGCTATGTACCGGACCAAATCGAATGGTATGTTCAACGAAGACTTGGAAAGTCGAGACAATTGTGGAGGCAGAACGATCAAAACGAGGATGGCATTGTCACGGTGCAGGAAGTCATGCGCACCGCCAACAGGTATCTCATCCAAACGGAACAAAGGGCAAATTTACGGTATTTCGGGCGTCCCAGACAGCCGCCTCGCGCCATGGATCTGGATAGGGATGGAACGATCACCCGGTCCGAGGTTGAGGTCGCCCTGACTGAAGCATTCCCGATAGCTGACCGAAATGGCGATGGCCGCATCACCAGAGATGAAGCCATGCTGACTTGGAACCAATAGCCGCTAGACTTCGCCTCGAGACAACGCCGCGACACCGGTGCGCGCCACCTCAACGAGGCCCAAGGGCCGCATCAGTTCGGCAAAGGCGTCGATCTTTTCGGATGTGCCTGTCATCTCGAAGATGAAGCTCTCCAGCGTCGAGTCGACTACATTGGCGCGGAAGATTTCGGCGAGACGCAGCATCTCGATGCGTTTGTCACCCGTCCCGGCCACTTTGAAGAGCGCCAGTTCGCGTTCCACTGCGGAGCCTTCCTCGGTCAGGTCATGCACGTCATGCACCGGCACCATGCGACCCAACTGCGCCTTGATCTGCATGATGACAGCCGGCGTGCCGGTCGTCACAACCGTGATGCGCGAGCGATGCCCCTCGTGGTCGATCTCGGCGACGGTCAGGCTTTCGATGTTATATCCGCGCCCGGAAAACAGCCCGATGACCCGCGCAAGAACCCCGGCTTCGTTGTCGACCACGACCGCCAGAGTGTGTGTCTCGATGACATCGGCATTGGGGTCTTTCAGGTCATAGGCCGAATGGCGCGAGGAGCCTTTTTTGATTTTCAGCGGGGACATGGAACGTTCCTAACCTTCGGAAATCTTGTCGTTTTTCGGGTCACGCATTTGCGGCGAGAAACCCTTCGTCATCTTCATAGCGGATGCCCTTGGCGGTCTTGTGCAGCCAATCGAGCAGGGGGTCAATATCGCGGAAGACCTGTTCATCGGTGCGGTCTCCCCAGAGGATGGCGAAGACCAGAAGCTCGGTGGTTTTATCGAGCTCGGCGACGATCTTTGGATTGTTCTCCGCCTTCTTGGTTTTTGCAGTTTCAAGCTCTTCGTCGAAGATCGACTTGCCTGAGGCGCCGTCGAACCCCTCGACCGTTTGCGACGGTGTATAGAGTTCGAACTGCACAAGCTCGATCCCGTCGCGCAGGATTTCCCCGTAGACCGGAGAGGCCTCCTCCCGCTCTTCCAGCTCGACCGTGTAATCACCGGGCAGATCGCTCATCGAGGCCTCCCAAACCGCGGGGTCGGGAAGGCCAGTTTGTGCGTAGAAGAAGATGTTGGAGGCCATGGGTTCGTTTTCTTAGTAGTCGAGTTCAAGAACTAGAGACTGAGTGTCGTAGAATCCAACTCCATCGATCTGAAGCAAGCCCGCCGACCCTTGCATAATCCAAATAAAGAACGGCCAAAGTTCCTTGAGAACTTCTGTGGGGTCAGTGAAACCAAGTTGTATTTCGGTAACCAAAGTCATCTGGGTATTTTCGAGATGCTCGATTACGCCTTTGGACGCCGGGCTAACGGACTCAATTTCTGCGATAAATTCGTCGACCTCATCTTCAAACAACTCGTCCCCCGGTCGGTTTATTTCGAGGAAAGCCAACGGGTCGCCACCTTTCAAAATAGTTGCAGGTGTGAATGCGACATCGGGCGGATCCTCCTCAATTCGATAGACAGGGTCCCGTGAAGAAAGAAACGCCGCCATTTCAGCATATGGCGGCAAAGTCTTCCTTGCAAAAACCCTTGTATTGAGGCTCACACCAAAACCCCACCTTCAGCGCCAATCGCATCATCGGCCTTGTCGTCGCCCATGAGCATCTCGTTATGCGGCGCGCCGGAGGGGATCATGGGGAAGCAGTTCTCGTGCTTCTCCACGACGCAATCGAAGACCACGGGGCCGTCATAGGCCAGCATTTCCTCAATCGCGTGATCGAGATCGGAGGGGTCGTCGCAATAGATGCCTTTGGCACCGAACGCCTCGGCCAGTTTCACAAAATCGGGCAGGGCCTCGGACCAGGAATGGGAGTAGCGGTTGCCATGCAACAGCTGCTGCCACTGCCGCACCATGCCCAAGCGTTCATTGTTCAGGATGAACTGTTTCACCGGCAGATTGTATTGCGCCGCCGTGCCCATCTCCTGCATGTTCATTAGCCAGGACGCATCGCCCGCGACATTGATCACCAGCGCCTCGGGATGCGCTACCTGAACCCCAATCGATGCGGGGAAGCCGTAGCCCATCGTGCCCAGGCCCCCGGACGTCATCCAGTGGTTCGGCTCCTCAAAGTTCATATATTGTGCTGCCCACATCTGATGCTGGCCCACTTCGGTCGCGATGTAGCGGTTCGGATGGTCCTTGGTCAGCGCTTCGAGGCGTTGCACCGCGTATTGCGGCTTGATGATCTTGTCGGAGTTTCGATAGGACAAACAATCTTTTGCACGCCACTCTTCAATCTGTTTCCACCACTTCGCAACGCCGTCCTTGTCGGTCTTGCGGCCGCGAGATTTCCAGACGCGCAGCAGGTCTTCGAGCACATGGGCCACGTCGCCGATGATTGGGATATCGACGATGATCGACTTGTTGATCGACGAGGGGTCGATATCGATATGCGCCTTCTTGGATTTCGGCGAGAAATCTTCCAACCGCCCGGTGATCCGGTCGTCAAAGCGCGCGCCGATATTGATCATCAGATCGCAGCCATGCATCGCCAGATTAGCCTCATAAAGCCCGTGCATGCCCAACATGCCCAGCCATTGCGGGCCCGAGGCGGGGTAACAGCCCAGGCCCATCAGGGTTGAGGTCACCGGGAAATTCGTCGCCGTCGCCAGCTCCCGCAAAAGCTGTGTCGCCGCATCGCCGGAATTGATGACGCCACCGCCGGTATAGAGGATTGGCTTTTTCGCCGTTTCCATCAACTCGACCAGTTCCGTGATCGCCTCGATATCGCCCTTCACCTTGGGCTGATAATGGGACGTGCGCGCCTGTTTCGGGCCGACATAGGTGCCCTTCGCAAACTGCACATCCTTAGGGATATCGACCAGAACAGGCCCAGGCCGCCCGTTGGTCGCCACATGAAACGCCTGATGGATCGTATCGGCCAGCTTGTCGGTCTCTTTCACCAGCCAGTTGTGTTTCGTGCAGGGCCGCGTAATGCCAACCGTGTCGGCCTCCTGAAAGGCGTCATTGCCGATCATGAAGGTCGGGACCTGACCACTGAGAACGATCATCGGCACCGAATCCATCAGCGCATCCGTCATACCGGTCACGGCATTCGTCGCACCGGGCCCGGAGGTCACCAGAACCACACCCGGTTTGCCGGTGGAGCGCGCATAGCCTTCTGCGGCATGGGTCGCGCCTTGTTCATGGCGCACGAGGATGTGGTTGATCTTCTCCTGCTGAAAAATCTCGTCGTAAATCGGTAGCACCGCACCGCCCGGATAGCCAAAGACTGTGTCCACGCCCTGATCGATCAAGGCCTGAACCACCATTTCCGCGCCGGTCATTTGACGAGACATCTTTTCTCTCCTTTATCTCTCGCCCACAAAAAAGCCCCCGGTCTGTCGATCGGGGGCGCATGGTTTCCGTTATGGTTGTCGAGTTATCGACCCATGCACCCAAATCCTACAAGTACGACAATGGCGTTCATGCCCTTTGGCTCCTTTGCGAGTGCGGCGACATTACCAATCGATTCCAAAGCGTCAACAGCTAAATCCCTGAATATTCTGTCTCTGTGATAGTTTTTTCAGCAGTTTTATTGCGGAAACCTGGGTCGCAACGAAACGGGTATAGATTTCAGAGCTTGAACTCCCGAAATCGCTATGGCCTATCGCGAAGAAGAGCAGGGAGGCAGGGCATGGCCAAGACACGTATGGTGACCCAATTTGGCATGGGCACTTCAATCCGCAAGCGCGACCACACGCGTGCTGCCGAGCGGGCGATCCGCGATGCGCTATGGCACAATTCGCTGAGTGTCGCGGATGCGTTTGGCTTTCCGAAAGAGGCGATGCTGATCGAGGTCGAGCTTGGCGCGCCGGAGCCCGATGCGGTGGACACTCAGACGCTTCTCAGCATCTTTCCCTATGGCCAACCCAGCATCACCGTCACCAGGGGTGGACTCGACATCCCGAAACCGGGCGGGCAGGGCGCGACGATCATCGTGAATGCCGCGGTGGTGGTCTATTTCGATTTGGAGGCCGCGCCATGAACCGCATCATTCTTGAGATGGGCACCGGCAATGACCTCTATGGCATGGATTACACCAAGGCCGCAAAACGGGCGATTCAAGACGCGCTGCACCATTCCTCCATCGTGCTTTTCAAATCGCTCAACCTCAGTCACGAGCTGATGGAAGTGCGCGTCACCATTGGTGTACAGGAGCCGGACAAGCTCGACATTCCCGCCCTTGAGGCGGAACTCCCACGCGGCAAGGCAACCGTCACTGGCACCCTTGGCGGTCTCAACGTTGTCGATGCCAAGAACGACCAGACCCATGTCATTGCCACCGCTGCGGTAGAGGCCTTCCTGCCGATCAACGCGGAGGACTGGACGCTGACATCCTGATCTTCCCATGTTTCAAAAATACTTTGGGGTCTGGGGCGAAGCCCCAGCTGGGTCGGTCTTGGCGCAAGCCAAGCCGAAAGCCCACGTCTCAGATCTCGACGCCGGTGCCTTGTAGAACCCCATGCTCCAACGCATAGCGCGTTAATCCAGCGGTCGAAGTAATCCCGAGCTTGCGTTTGATGTTCTTGCGGTGGGTCTCGACCGTGTGGACCGAGATATCCAGATCGAATGCCACCTGCTTGTTCGACTTACCCTGGGCGAGTTCCAAAAGGATCGTCTGCTCCCGTGCGGTCAGAGGTTCGCGACCATCTGCGGTCCTTGGAGCCAAAGCCTCCGTCGCGCCATGGCAAAGATAGGTCTCGCCGCGCATGACCGCCTGGATGGCGTCGTAAATCTCCTCCGTCGGCACGTCTTTCAGGATGTAGCCCGACGCGCCGTGACGCATCGCGGTAGAGACATATTCCGGCGCGGAATGCATGGTCAGGATCAGAACCTTCGTGGCCTCATCACGCTCCAGCAAAATCTCGGTCGCCGAAAGTCCGCCCAGCCCCGGCATGTTCAGATCCATCAGGATCACGTCAGGTTTCAGCTCCGCGACCTGATCGACGACTTCCTGACCGTTCGCGAGACAGGCGACCACGTCGATATCGTCATAGGTCTCCAGGATCGCCTCGATCCCTTCGGCCACCATCGGGTGGTCATCGGCAATCACCACGCGAACCGGTTTTGTCATGCGCTCTTCCTCGGCGATTTCGGCGTATCGCTGCTTTCCGGCGGCAGCATATGGCTCAGCGGCACCGAAGCTTCAATCACTGTGCCGCTTTCGGAGCTGAGCACCCTCAGGGTGCCGCGCAGCTGGTCCATGCGCTCCTGCATATTGCGCAGGCCCAGCCCACCGCTGGCATTACGTCCGCCCTCGATCCCCTTGCCATTGTCCTGAATGCGCATGGTCGCGCCCTGACGGTGGCCAGACACCTCAACGGAGATTTTCGTGGCCTCCGCATGGCGTTCGATATTGGTGAGCGCCTCCTGTGCGACCCGGTAGAGCGCGATTTTTGCGTCCTTATCCAACCGGTTGCGGAAAACGACGGTCTCGAATTCGGCCTCGATGCCGGTGCGCTCGCTGAAGGTCTCGATGAGGGATTTGAGCGCCGGACCGAGCCCCAGATCGTCCAGCACGCCGGGCCGAAGGTCAGAGGAGATGCGCCGCACCTCGCCAATCGCGCCTTTCAGGCCTTCGATGCCGCTGTCCAGATCGCCTTTGGCGCGCTCGTCATTGCGGTCCAGCCGTCGACGGGCCAGCTCCAGCTTATAACGTATGCCCACAAGGATTTGGCTGATCGAGTCATGCAATTCGCGCGCCACGCGACCGCGCTCTTCCTCTTGCGTATCTAGGATGCGCTCGGTCAGGGCGCGCAGCTTGCCGTCGGCCAAGCGGCGTTCCCGCAGGTTCAGCCAGAGACCGGTGATTGAGACCGCGAGCAGAGCGAGGATGGTGATCAGAACGATCATCAGAAAAGTGTCGCGGATGCGGTTTTCGGTCTCCGCACGGGTGGCGGCGACCGTGGCGAGCACATCGTCGATATAGATGCCGGTGCCGAGCGCCCATTTCCAGTCGGGCAGGGCGATCGTGTAGGTGACGATCCGCGCGGTCTCGCCGGTTGAGGGCTTTTCCCAGTCAAACGCGTGATAGCCGCCGCCGGTGCGGGCGACCCGGATGATCTCATCGACCACGGGCACACCGTTCACATCCGTCAGACCCGACCAATTGCGCCCGATCAGGAAGGTCTGGCGGGGTGCCACAAGGTTCGTGCCGTCATAGTCATAGACATAGAAGAAGCCGTCCTGACCGTAGATCATGCCCGCCAGAATCTGCGTGACCCGCAGCTTGGCGCGCTCATCATCGGGGGCGGCATTGCCATAGATCGAGCCGATTGCAGTGCGCGCGAGCGAGATATAATTCTTCAACTCCGCCCGCTTGGCTTCGATGAGCTGGCTCTCCAATTCGCGGATTTCCAGTTCCGACAGCTGTCGGGACTGGTTGGTCACCACAAGGGTGATCGCCACAGCAGCTAGAATCAGCGGCACCGAGGCCAGAAGTACAATTTTCTGGCCGTAGTTTAGCGAAAACAAACGCTTGCGCGCCATTCTTAACCCTCATTTCGGGCGTGCAATGCGCATCGCCTTCAAAGACAGGGGGCCATTCTGCGCCAAGCGCTTGGCCTCGGTCAAATATCGAGGAAAATCGCCAGCGCCCGTCACAACACTGATCTGCCGCAGAATTTGGCTCTACCCGGTCTTGGGTATTTGAAAGCCGCGCGAGGGCACGTTAGGGTCCCCGCACTTGTAACGATCCGTCGCCTGAACACTGGGAGGTGTGAAGGAGATGTTCATATTGGGAGGAGACACTACTCATGGATCGTCGTTCTTTTCTGAAAAATACGGCTCTTGGCGGAACCGCCGCAGCTGCAACGACCGCGCTCGCCGCACCGGCTTATGCGCAGGGTAAGCGCACGCTGACGATGGTGACGTCCTGGGGCCGTGGCCTTGCAGGCGTGTTTGACGCAGCGCAGAAGTTTGCGGACAACGTCAACAACATGTCCGGTGGCGACCTGACCATCGACGTGAAAGCCGCAGGCGAACTTGTTGGTGCGTTTGAGGTGTTTGACGCTGTGACCGCGGGTCAGGCTGACATCTACCACGCCGCTGACTACTACTTCATCAACCAGCATCCGGCACTCGCCTTCTTCACGGGTGTGCCTTTCGGCATGACCGCGACCGAGCTGAACAACTGGTACTACCATGGCGGCGGCATGGAGCTGCACCATGAGGTCGGTGAAATCTTCGGCCTGAAATCCTTCCTCGCAGGGAACACCGGCACGCAAGCCGGTGGTTGGTTTGCCAAGGAAATTACCGGTCCGGAAGACTTCAACGGTCTGAAGTTCCGTATGCCGGGTCTCGGCGGCAAAGTTCTGGGTGCCATGGGTGCCTCGGTTCAGAACCTGCCGGGCGCTGAAGTGTATCAGGCTCTGGCCTCCGGTGCGATTGACGGCACCGAGTGGATCGGCCCCTGGGCGGACGAGAAAGCCGGCTTCCAGGAGATCACGAAGTTCTACTACACCGCCGGTATGCATGAACCTGCCGCGGGTCTGAGCTCCGCTGTGAACCTCGATGTGTTCAACGAACTGACCCCGGCACAGCAGTCGATGATCGAAGTCGCTGCGGGCCATGCCAATATCTGGAACCTCAGCCAATATCTCAACAACAACGGTGCCGCGCTGAAGCGTCTGCAAGCCGGTGGCGTGAAGGTTCTGGAGTTCCCGGACAGCGTTTGGGATGCGATGTTCGAGGCCTCCAAAGGCGTCTATGCCGAGTTCATGGGCGACGAGCTCTTCAAGAAGGTGAATGACGCATACTTCGCCTCCATGGATGAAAGCTCCGGCTGGCTGACGCAGTCCTCTGGTGCCTATCGCGCCCAGCGTGACCGCATCCGTGGCGTCTAAGGCTCAGATTTATCTGACGTAAATCTAAATGTCCCACCCCGCTCATGAGAGGAGCGGGGTGGGATTAATGGCTTTCGTGCACAACACGAGGCCGCAGGGACGACACGGGGGACATCTGCCATGCTCGACGGCATTGTCTGGTTCTTCACCAACATTGTGCAGGCTTTTCTCAACTTCTTTACGGCGCTTGTGACGCCGTCTGCGTGGCTGGACTGGCTGAGCTGGACCAACACGACCGAAGACAAAGAGAGCCTGATGCGGTTCATCTACTATGGTGGCTCGATTGAGTTCTTCTTCGTCGTTTTCACAGGTTTCCTGATCCTGACAGCCATCGGTTTGTGGCGTAATTCGATCATGTGGGGCACCGTGCGTGTGCTGGAGAGCTTTGCCAACGGGGTGGGGCGGTTCTTTGCCTGGGCCGGTCTGCTGATGGTGCTGCAACAGATCGTCATCGTCTTCGTGCAACGGATTTTCGCGCAGGCCGAAATTTCCCTGGGCTTCGGCGCGGTCTTTTCAAAAGACATCTCCTGGTGGGCGGAGGAGTTGAAGCTCTATAACGCCCTCGTCGTCTGCCTGTGCTGCACCTACACATTCGTCCAGGGCGGCCATGTCCGCGTCGACCTCGTCTATTCCGCCGTGCGCTTCCGCACCAAACGGGTGATCGACATGCTGGGCGCGCTTCTGTTTATGATGCCCGCCGCGGTTCTGACCTGGATGTATGGCTGGTATTTCATGTGGCGCCATCTGGTGGTGCCGAAACCTTCGGCCTCCGATACGCTCGACCGGCTGATCACCAAGGCGCGCGCGGTGCGCTGGAATGTGGAGACCATCGGCTTCTCGCCCAACGGGTTTAATGCCTATTTCCTCTTCAAGATCCTTCTGGTGATCTTCACCGCCATGGTGTTCCTGCACGCCATCGCGTTCTTCTATCGCTCCTACCTCGAATGGAAAGAAGGGCCTGAGAGCGAAGGAAAATATCTCGACAAAGACCGGCTTGGCGATGAAACCGCCGAGCGCGTCGCAGAAATCCACTAAGGGGCAGAGCGGATGTTGTTTGGACTTGATGGCGTCGAGATCGGCCTGCTGATCGTTTTCCTCTGTCTCTTTGGGGGTATCCTGTCCGGCTTCCCGGTGGCCTTTGCCATTGGTGGTTCTGCGGTGATTTCCTTCGGGATCATTGCCGGGCTCGACAGTGCAGGCCTGCTGATCCACCAAGCGATCGATACCAGTTCCGCGGAATATGCCGCGCTCTTGGCCGAGGGCGTTCGACAAGACGCGATTTCCATCTTCCGATACCCCGATCTGCCGCGGATCGGCGAGCCTGTCTTCCCGCAAGGCTGGGAGACGGCGCTGGACCGCAACGTTTCCTTTATCGTGAACCGGATGAACGAACGCGTGCTGGCGGGGCAGTCCATCGAGACGCTACTTGCCGTGCTGATGTTCGTGCTGATGGGGATCACGCTGGAACGGTCCCGCATCGCCGAGGACCTTCTGACCACCATGGCGCGGGTCTTCGGTCCGCTTCCGGGCGGTCTGGCCGTCTCCATCGTCGTGGTGGGTGCCTTCCTTGCCGCCTCCACCGGCATTGTCGGCGCGACGGTGGTGACCATGGGGCTTTTGGCCCTGCCGACGATGCTCAAGAACGGTTATTCGAAGGAACTCGCGACCGGCGTGATCGCCGCCTCGGGCACCTTGGGTCAGATCATTCCGCCCTCCATTGTGATCGTTCTGCTCGGCACGCTCGCGGGCGACCTTTATTCCGCCGCGCAGGAGGAGCGCGCGCAGCTTGTGGGTTGCTCCGACGCGCTGACCTATCTGGGTGAACCAGCGGTGGTCTCGGTCGGCACGCTGTTCCAGGCGGCGCTCCTGCCCGGCATCCTTCTGGCCTGTCTTTACGCGCTCTACGCCTTCGGCTTCGCGATGCTGAACCCGTCCAAGGCGCCTGCAGTGGAACTCGGCTCCACTAATGCCGAGGTCATCACTCGCACCGACGCCCTGACCTGGTTCCTTTTCGTGCCGGTCGGTCTGATTGTCGGGCTGATCCTGCTGATGCAGGTGAACGTGGTGGGCTCGCAGGACACCACGGTCGATACTTTCTCCGACGCCGGTCAGACCGCGTCGTTGCGCACCAATGTCGGCGATGATTGTGCGGCGGCGATGATCGATCTGCATGGTGAGGAGGCGTGGAATGTCGCCCTCGAAGAGCAGCGGGTGATTGACGAGGCCGGTGGTGTCGCCGAAAGCGAGAAGCTGACCGACGAGCAAATGGCCGAGGCGCTGGAAGCGAAGATCGCCAACGCCGCTCCGATTGGCACCGGGATCGCGGTAGGCTTGCTGTTCCTGACGCTGATCATGACCACGGCGCGGGGCGTGATGCCCTCCGCCAATCCACAACCGCTGCTCATCGGCTTTGCCGGCATCATTCTGGGGCTTTTGGTGGACACGCTGCTGGTCAGTCCAGTGACCTCACCCGGAGCGACCTTCATCCTGATGATTATTCCCTTCGGCATGGCGCTCTATGGCTGTGCGGCGGCGTCCAAGATGTTGGGCCAGAACGAGCTTCTGCGCGTCGTCTTCCCGCCGCTTGTGCTGATCGTCGCGGTTCTGGGCTCGATCCTTGGCGGGATCACCAACCCGACGCCCGCCGCAGCGCTTGGGGCCGGTGGTGCGATCATGCTGGCCGCCTATCGCAAGCTGCAGGATCTCGACCAATCGGGTCGCATCATCATCATGGGCACCTTCGCGATCATCATCATGATCCTGATCGGGGTGAATTTCGATCTGCGCGTGAACACCGGCAATGTGGCTGGCGAGAACTGGATCGCTTATTTCTTCGCCCAAGCCGCCTATCTCTATGCGATGTTCGGCATCCTCTTTGGCTGCTGGGTGCTGATGAAAAACGGCGTCTTGAGCCCGGTAGTCCGGGAGACCGCGAAAGTGACCTCGATGGTCTTCACCATCCTGATCGGCTCACAGCTTCTGAACCTCGTGGTGATCTCTTTCGGCGGTGAGCATTACATCCAGCAATTCCTTAAAAGCTTTGATAGCGAATTCCAGGTCTTCCTGATCGTGATGCTGGTACTCTTCATCCTGGGCTTCGTGCTCGACTTCCTCGAGATCATCTACATCGTGATCCCGATCGTGGGCCCGGTGATCTATGGCGGTACGATGGATCCCAAATGGGTAACGATCATGATCGCAGTCAACCTGCAGACCTCTTTCCTGACACCGCCCTTTGGCTTTGCGCTGTTCTATCTGCGCGGCGTGGCGCCGAAAGAGGTCACCACGGGTCATATCTATCGCGGGATCATTCCGTTTGTGATCATTCAGGTGGTGGGGCTGGCGCTCTTGGCGCTGTTCCCGCAGGTGGTCACGATCATTCCGAACCTGATCGGGGCGTAGGGCCCGGTTTCGAATTGCGCTTCGCGCAATCCGACCGGTTGGGGGAGGCCAGCCTCCCCCAAACCCCCTCCGAAGTATTTTTGAAACATGGGAAGAGGCGAG
>JANQRE010000037.1 GCA_028284705.1 Paracoccaceae bacterium
GATCCCGCGCTGGCAGGTGATCACCCAGAGCACCTGCCTGGATAAGCACCGGCTTTTCGTCGCGATCCAGATGCCCCAACGCCTGTTCGCCTGACCAGAG
This sequence comes from Paracoccaceae bacterium, assembly GCA_028284705.1. Classification (GTDB taxonomy): domain Bacteria; phylum Pseudomonadota; class Alphaproteobacteria; order Rhodobacterales; family Rhodobacteraceae; genus Litoreibacter. The sequence continues at coordinate 101 of JANQRE010000037.1, forward strand.
CCACCGCACCGGTCGCGCCGCCCCCTCTCCGACGCAAACCAGATCGCCGAGGCGCAGCTCTTCAACCGGCCGGTTGCCGTCCGGCGTCGAAATCAGCGTTCCGGTCGCAAAACAGGCCGGGATCGATCCGGAGTTTGGTGAGCTCTGTGCATAATAGGTCGATCCGCCATCGTCGGATTGCAGCGACTGGTTTTCGCCAAACGAACCGGCATCGGTGCTCGTCATGCCGCTGGCGGGTCCCTCCGTCGCGGTGACCGTGTTGTCCAAATAGGAAATGAACTGCTGAACGTTCCCGTCACCATCCACCAAAGCCACGGCATCGTCGGGGTACAGATTGCCGGTCGGGTCGGAGCCCCCGTCATCAAATCCCGGCGTCGAGGCATCAATGACATAGACATCATGCCCGCCCATCGTCCCGGTCGACGATCCGAGCGGGAACGACTTATAGATCGTCCCGTCGCTCATATAGATATGCACCAAATATCCCGAAGGGTCGGTGCCAGCAGGCAGCGCAACCTCGATAAATTCTTCCGAGGTGTCGCCGTAAGGCTGGAACTCGGAAATGTAGCCAGCCATCCAAAAGCTCCGTCAGATATCTCGGGTGAGCTATGTAGCGGGGACTTAAAAATATGCCAAAAAGCCTCGGGAATTCTGACTAAAACTTTACTCAATCCGTTTCAGAGTGGTTCTCATGAACCCCGACGGCTCATGGTTCTGCGCTCGCCATATCGTGACGCCTTGTCACTCTTGGCCCCGCCGCGTCTCCCCGATAAAATTGCCGCATGAGTCCAACGCTCCGCCTGTGTCTTGCTGTCCTGTTCTCAGCCCTGATCGTCAGCCTTTCAGCGGCGCAAGGTCTGATGCGTGGACCGGCGGAATATGGGCAGTCCACCATTGTGATCTGTACGGGCCATGGTCTGGAGCAACTGACACTTGATCACACCGGCGCACCTGTCGAGAAGACCCCCGATTGCCCCGACACCAGCGTGACCGCCCTCCACACCGGCGTTCTGGTGCCGCTCGGCGTTGTGATCGGGATGGTTTCCCAACTCGATCCGGTCGCGATGGCGAGCCTTGCTTTGCCGAAACTGGACAATGGGGCAAAGCAGCCCCGCGCGCCGCCTTGGGCCATTTGACCGCAGAAACCCTACGTCAAAACCCAATCGGAATTCTCTGAAATGAAACGCAAAATCCTGTTTGCAGCCGTGGCTGCTCTGACCGCTATGTCATCGCCTCTCTTTGCCGGCGATGCGAAAATCATGATCCACGACCCCTATGCCCGCGCCTCAGGCCCCTCCGCCAAGGCAGGTGCGGCATTTATGGAGGTGATGAATATGGGCTCCGAGCCCGATCGCCTGATCGCTGCCACATCCGAAATCTCCAAAGTGACCCAACTCCACACGCATCAGGAAGATGGCGATGGGGTCATGAAAATGATCCATGTCGAGGAGGGTTTTGAAATCCCCGCCGGCGAGACGCTGATGCTCATGCGTGGCGGTAAACACGTGATGTTCATGGGGCTCAATGATCCGATGGAGCAGGGCGAGACCGTCAAAGTGACGCTAACCTTTGAGAAGGCTGGCGATATCGAGGTCGAGATCCCCGTCGATCTGGAGCGTAAAGCTGAAACGGGTCACAGTCACAGTGATCACAGCTCCCACGGGTCTCACTCCAACTGAGCCAGATAGCTTTCGGTCCAGGCGGGCACGACTTCGCTCGCCGGACCATAGTGCCCTTGGGTGAAATCGCTGGCCGTCTCTGACGGTTCAAGATTGATCTCAAGCGTCTCTGCTCCAAAAGCCCGTGCCTCCGCCGCGAAGCCTGCCGCCGGATAGACGGTGCCCGACGTGCCGATGGCCACGAACATGGCGCAATGCGAGAGGGCTGCGTAAATCTCCTCCATGAAGATCGGCATCTCGCCAAACCAGACGATATCCGGGCGGGTCGCAGGCGCTTCGCAGGAGGGGCAGGGGTCGTCTGCACGCATCTCCAAGGGCGCGTCAAACCGGTGATCGCAGGCCGCACAACGGGCGCGGCGCAGCGCCCCATGCATATGCCAGACGGATTTTGACCCCGCCCGCTCATGCAGATCGTCCACGTTTTGCGTGACCAGCATCATGCGCGGGCCCAACCGGGCCTCAAGCTCCGCCAGCGCTTTGTGAGCCGCGTTTGGCGCAGCCTCGGCGGCATTTTTGCGCCGCGCATTGTAGAATTCATGCACCTTGCCCGGGTCCGCCGCGAAGCCCTCGGGCGTTGCCACGTCTTCCAGATCATACTTGGTCCAAAGGCCGCCCTTGTCCCGAAATGTGCCAAGCCCGCTTTCCGCCGAGACGCCCGCGCCCGTCAAAATGACCAGTTCCGGCGTATCTCTTGGGGATTGTTTGATCATTTTTCGAAGAATACCTCACTTTTGAACAATGGCGTCTTGTCTTTTTTGAATCGGTGACGTTAACGTTACGACAGCTGGGGAGCTATTCGTGACGACTCGTATTTTGTTTGTCTGTATGGGCAACATTTGCCGTTCGCCATTGGCGGAAGGCCTGATGCGGCACCATGCTGAAACAATCGGCCTGAAGGTCGAGATTGACAGCGCCGGGACGGGGTCCTGGCATATCGGCGATCCGCCTGATGCGCGGGCCATCGTGGCCGCGCGGGGCCGCGGGATCGAGATTTCCGCGCAACGGGCCCGCGTCGCCCGGCCAGGGGACTTCACCGATTTCTCGCTGATCATTGCGATGGATCGCAGCACCGTTGACGAGTTGGAGATCGTGCGCCCCTTCGGCAATGAAACGCCCATCAAACTGCTCAGCGACTTTTATGAGGGCGATCCGATAGACGTGCCTGACCCCTATTATTCAGGCAAGTTCGAGCCGGTGCTCGAGCTGATCGAAAAAGCCTTGCCTCAACTCACCGAAGAGCTTCAGGCCGCTCTGCAATAGGCCCGAGCGGTCTCTGCATAGTTCTTGTAGCGATCCCAGAACGCTTCATGGCTGGCATTGTCCGATTGGCGGATTTCCTGGGCCCGGTGCGGATCGTCATAGAAGGTGACTGCCAGTCTTTGATCGGGCCCCGTCAGGGTCAAATCCGCCGCTTGCTGCACGCAGGAACATAAAGCAGGGTTCGCCGCCCGCCTGTCCGATCCGTTGCAGGCGCGCTCAATGATCCCATTTCCCGAGGCCGCCCGGGTGACATTCACCTTCTTGGAAGAAGAGGACCCGCCACATCCCACCAAAGCGGCGACACATAGCCAGCACAATACATACCGCATGACCTTACCCTGTTTCTGCTCGAGCCTATCTTGGTCTTGCGCCCTAAAATGACGAAAGCCGCGGCGAATTTCAATCGCCACGGCTTCACATCTTCTTGGAAACTGCTTCGGTCCGGCTCAGTATTCTTCGACAGACACAACCGAGCGGGTCGGATCAGCGGAGCCCCGCGCCGTTTCCAGCAGCGGTGAGCGGCACTTGGCAAACACCCAGCCCTGACAGACGCGGTAATCGACCGTGTTGGCATCGGAATAGGGGCTGGTGCGCGCAAAGCCCGACCCGTTATTGGCGCGGAAATTAATCGGTGCTGTAAAGGACGCACCCGGGACCGTGTGTTTGCCGACATGGGTGTGCGCGTACTTCGACTGATCACCGGCAGAGGCAGAGGTGGTGGCCAGCAGAAGAGCAGCAATTGCAAGGCGATACATTGTGAACTTCCTTTGGAGGGTTACTTGGCAGAACAGGGGGCCATGATTGATGTTTGGCGAGATTACGTCAAGTTTGTGGCAGTCTCGGCCACATTTTCGCTCAATTCCGCAGGTCAAACCGCTTGCATTAACCTTAATTGTGAACCCATTGGAAACATTGCCACATTTTTGCCCGATTTCAGGTGATTCTGGCGACGGTCTCGCCGCGGTGGATCGGCGTCACTCCGCCGCCTTGCGCAACCACTCCGCCAGATCGCCCTCATCGACACGTCCCTGTGCCACGTCAACGATCAGTGGGCCGATCTGGTCGAAGGCCAAGTGCAGCTCAATGCCATTGAGTTCAAGTGCCACCACAGTGCATTCATAGGCCGTCCGCTTATTGGCATCGTTGAAGAAATGTCCGGTGGCAATCGCCACTGCATAGGCCGCGGCCAGATCGAATTCGTCCCCGATCATGCCATAGGCCAAGCGGTTCTCGACCCGCGCCAAAGCACTGTCGAGAGACTTGTCCGAAGCAAGCCCCTGCAACTCGCCCGGATTGAGCACAGCATCGTGGATCGCGATGACAAGCTCCGTCGACAAAAGACGGAACATCTATTTGTCTTTCAGATAGTCCAGAACCGGCTGATCAATCTCGCGCCGCCTCTCAAGCACAGCCATGACCTCTTCCATCGTCGCATGGCGATGCTCACCGGGGTCTTTCACCGCGTTCGCAGGCACGAAATACCCCACGACTTTCGAGTTCTTCAGCACCGCCACTGGTTTCCCATTCGCGCGGTCGAGCACTTTCTGCGGCTCGCGCATCTCGGTCATGGTCGCGATCTGGTTGGTGAGAAGACGTGTCATAGGATACCCTTTCTAATATACATCATAATATACATTAAAACATATATTTCGCAATAGGGCGGGCTTTGCGCCGCCTCACACGTAGGGTGCGTGATCTCACGCACCGCCCAAGGAAATCACCCGAAAGACAGACCTCACCTACTTGCCCCCGGCGCGGAATCAAGGCCGAAGGCCGCCGCGCCAGCGACCGGCCGCCCCCTCGGGCGGTCGCTTTTGTTGCCGTTGCGCGCAGCGGGTAGGGAGGATGTATTTGGCCACTATGAAAGTACAGAGCAGGACCGTCGTTGCGACCACCCGCGGCCGGTCACTTGCGCTAAGTAGCACTAGGTATCGACGCTTGATGGCAATTCAGGTGACTCAGTTGGAACAGGTTCCGCAGATAATAAGTCGCTAAGCCACCCCCTGAAATTTTCTAACGTGAGGTCGGAAGGCCAAGTTCCAAAGAAATGGTTTAGGCCAAGTCCCAACGTTCCAACGCATCCGGCCCCAAACGCGGTTCCTGCCGCTTTCAGGGCACTTTGCGTAAATAGCCCGGCCACGGTTTTTCCGCGCGCTTCCTTCAGCGTTGCTTCCAGAACTGCAACTTTGGAATTCAGCTCTTGGATCTTTGCGGCGAGTTGTTCTGCTTTCTTCTCAGCTTCTTTGTTGCTTCTGATTACTTTGGCTATGGCCCGAAATGTATTCGGCAGCTCATGCAAGTGTTCCAGTGGTTCTGGGAGGCAGTTGGCTGGTGCGTCCTTGCAATAGCGATCAATTGCCTGATCAATTGTTGCCGCCATCCCCTCGGCGGAGAGTGCAGAAAACTCGGGGTTTTGCATCAACTTCTTTACATGCTCAATCAATTCTTGCCGGTCGAGTTCTGGAACTGAGTCGGGGCGCTTGAGATTATTGTCTGCGTGGTAATCCGCTTCAATCTCCCGAATTCGATCGGCGACCCGTGCGACTCCGGCGTTCCAATCAGCGTCCGAAATCTCTACAGCCAATCGTCGCTGCAACTCCCACTCTAGGGGTCTTCCCTCCATAAGCCCTTGGAGCCAGCCGGTCCAGAAACCCCAATCGCGATCATTCGACAACGGGGACGCCAACCAGTTTTCCCACAGTTCGTCTTGCTGATGCGATCTCGGGCCAAAGTGCCAAATGGGAACCGTGTGAAAAGCCCTGAGACTATTGGCCCCAGCTTCTCTCTGGGCATCGAGCAGTTCGCGTTCAGCCATTAAAACCTGCGCCAGCACCGAATTCTCTATCGGCGAAAGGTCAATGGAGTCCCTGACATACTCAGCGGGCGACTCAAGTATCAAAGTGTGTCCCTTGTCCATGGCTTGTGCTGCAAGAGCTGCCAACTGAGATGCGCGTGCCGCGGCATCTCCCGGATGGTCAACAATTGCAGCTTTGATCCCCAAAACACGCACTATCTCGCGTTGGCCGGTAGCTTCAGGCCAGACAGTCGAAACCAATACGGTCAGAAGAGCGCGCATAGAAGATAGTATGGCCGCTAGTTGTTCGACTGACGCATTGTCTTTTGAGATTTGCGCTACAAGGCTTGGACAAATTCTTATCGCCAGTCGACATGCGAGTATGACGCAAATAATCTGGTTTTGTCCACGAAGCCAAGACAAAAAGGCCTCGCGTTTGGTAAGCCAGTCCTTTAAGTCATCCAGCTCATCTTCATGCACCATTGGAGTCCATACTGCATCAGTCAGTCCTGATGGACAATCCTGTTCCGGCTAGCCTTGCTTGGCGCTGTCCGTGGCACCAGCAAGGCCCCCAGAGGTTCTCAAGTTGTCATGATGCACGCTCCCCTTGCCAACCCCCCAAAACCCCTACATATCAGCGCTATGACACCGCTCGACAAGATCCGCAATTTCTCCATTGTCGCCCATATCGACCACGGCAAATCGACCCTGGCCGACCGGCTTATTCAGGAGACCAACACCGTCGCCGACCGCGATATGAAAGAGCAGATGCTCGACAGCATGGATATCGAGCGCGAGCGGGGCATCACCATCAAGGCCAACACGGTGCGGATCGACTATACGGCCAATGACGGCGAAAACTACGTGCTCAACCTCATCGACACGCCCGGCCACGTGGATTTCGCCTATGAGGTCTCCCGCTCTATGCGCGCCGTCGAAGGCTCGCTGCTGGTCGTCGATTCAACCCAAGGCGTCGAGGCGCAGACGCTCGCCAATGTCTACCAGGCCATCGACGCCGACCATGAAATCGTGCCGGTGTTCAACAAGATCGACCTGCCCGCCTCCGACATCGACCGCGTGGCCGAGCAGGTGGAGGATGTCATCGGCATCGACGCTTCCGGCGCCATCCCCGTCTCCGCCAAAACCGGCGAGGGGATCCGCGACACGCTGGAAGCCATCGTCACGCAACTGCCCGCGCCCAAAGGCAACCCCGACGCGCCCCTCAAAGCCATGCTCGTGGACTCATGGTACGACGCCTATCTCGGCGTCATCGTCCTCATCCGCGTCATCGACGGCTCCCTCAAAAAGGGCGAGCGCATCAAGATGCTCTCTAACGGCTCCACCCACCACGTAGACCGCATCGGCGTCTTCAAGCCCGAAATGGAGCCCATCGACGCGCTCGGCCCCGGCGAGATCGGCTTTCTCACCGCCTCCATCAAGCAAGTCCGCGACACCCGCGTCGGCGACACGATCACCCATGACAAAAAGGAGGTCACCCCACTCCCGGGCTTCAAACCCGCCCAACCCGTCGTCTTCTGCGGCCTCTTCCCCGTGGACTCCGCCCAGTTCGAAGATCTGCGCGACGCCATCGAGAAACTCGCCCTCAACGACGCCTCCTTCAGCTATGAAATGGAAACCTCCGCCGCGCTGGGCTTCGGCTTCCGCTGCGGCTTCCTCGGCCTCCTCCACCTCGAGGTCATCCGCGACCGCATCGAGCGCGAATATGACATCGAACTGATCACCACCGCGCCTTCCGTGATCTACCACGTCTACATGCGCGCCAAGGACGGCGAGGCGCCCGAGATGATCGAGCTTCACAACCCCGCCGACATGCCCGACCTCACCTTCGTCGACCTCCTCGAAGAGCCACGTATCAAGGCCACCATCCTCGTCCCCGACGAGTATCTCGGCGATGTCCTGAAACTCTGCCAGGACCGCCGCGGCATCCAGCTCGACCTCACCTATGCCGGCACCCGCGCGATGGTCGTCTACGACCTGCCCCTCAACGAGGTCGTCTTCGATTTCTACGACCGCCTGAAATCCGTGACCAAAGGCTATGCCAGCTTCGATTACCAGATGGAGGGCTACCGCGAGGACACCCTCGTCAAGATGCAGATCCTGGTGAATGACGAGCCCGTCGACGCGCTCTCCGTCATGGTCCACCGCGACCGGGCCGAGCAGCGCGGTCGTGCCATGTGCGAGAAGCTCAAGGACCTCATCCCCCGCCACATGTTCAAAATCCCCATCCAGGCCGCCATCGGAGGCCGCATCATCGCCCGCGAAACCCTCGCCGCCCTGCGCAAGGACGTGACCGCGAAATGCTACGGCGGCGACGCGACCCGGAAGAAGAAGCTCTTGGAGAAGCAGAAGGCCGGGAAAAAGAAGATGCGGCAGTTTGGGAAGGTGGATATTCCACAGGAAGCCTTTATTTCCGCACTTAAGATGGATAGCTGAAAGCTATCCATCTTAAGGGTCGAGTGGGAGGCAGCTTTTGGCGCAGCCAAACGCGTTCCCACCCCGTGGAGCATCTGGGCGCACAGCCACAACCAAAACGCAACCCTGTAGGGTGGGCAATCCTTGCCCACCATCCTCCCTAAATCATCCCACACACCCCCTGAAAACCTGGGGGACTCCGTCTCCAACCACCCCCGATCACCCGTCACCCCGGCTAGGATCGCGCCCGACCCCGAGGGCGGTCTTTCCACTAACACCACCGCCAATTCCCCGCACCCCACGTTCCACTTGCGGCAACGTCGCACAATCGCGCCCGCCCTGGGGGGGGCGGGGTCGGGGTCGGGCGCGATCCGGGCACAAGGGGTGGGCGAGCAAAAGCAGTTATGCTTCAACTGCGAAGTTCTCTGATGTAAGTTCGGCTTGTTCGATAGCCAAAAACCATTCACGCCAAAAGCGAGAGAAATTTAAGCAGAGTTTGAGCGTTTAAAACAACTAGTGGCGTTAGTTACAATAAGGACGAAAGCATAACATTGAAATCATGGATGCCGCCGGACTTCATAAGTCTGAACGCAGCAGTCTTGCGAAAAAAAAGGAGCGCGGGCAGTCGTGGGTATGACGTTCGTAGGAGTTTGAGCGGTGCGGACTACGTTTACGGTCTGGGCAAGTCCGCGTCCAAGTACAAACTCGCTAAAGCGATACAAACTGTTGAATACTCAGACTATATTGAAACCACGAAAACTAACTACACTGCTCAAATAAGGCTTATGGCGGCATTCATTGCTTTTGAAGCATACGCTCGATTGCGTCGTCAGAAATGGCACGAACTAGCTGCGCGCACCGCGCCTAAATTTGCAGCCGAGGCCATTAAAGTTCGGAAACTGCTTGGAGCTAAACCTCTGAAGGAGCTCGCAAACTTTATGAACTCGCAAACACTGCAGCAACGCATTCAGGACTTTTCCAGTGGTGCCGATGTCGAGGTTTTCGCTGTCGCCAATGCACTGCGAAATGGTTTCGCACATGGGCTGTATGGTTCTCGGAAAAGTTTCACACCTGCGGCTAAAGTTCTTCGGGATGCACTTTTGGATTCAATCGAAAGCGATATCGCTGATGAGTTAAGGAATCTTACTTAACAGCGGGCGTCTCAAAGAAACGGGCCCTTTGGTTTCCACTAGCCCCCAATCCTTTCATTAACCTTCACCAAATTCCCCGACGGGTCCTCCACATAGAGATGCCGCATCCCCGGGATGGCAAACTCGCCTGTCAGCGAGTACCGCACCCCCGCCGCGCGCAGCCGCGCCACCACGGCGTCCAGATCGGGCACGGTGATCGCGAAGTGACCCCCGACCGACGGGTTGTGGCTCAGCCCGTTCTTCTCCGCGAAACCCTGATCCGGCGCAATGAGATGCAGGCCCGAATGGCTGTCCCGCCCATCAGCCATCAGAGCCAGCTTGTCCGGGTCGCCCGGCAGGTACCCGCGGGAGGCGGGGAAGACCCAGTCGCGCTCCTCCATGCCCAGCATCGCCGCATAGAAAGCGGCGGTCGCCCGCACATCGCGGGCCTCCAAATTCACGTGGTGGATGGACCATGTCATCAAAGCACTCCCTTGCGTTTTTGACACACAAACACTTGACCCAAATCAACGCAAACGCCGCCGCGTCGCACTACACTCGAGCGCAAACAAAAGTAGCGAAGGGACCGGTTATGCCCATCACCACACTCACCCTCATTTTGCACATCTTTATCGGCTCCACCCTCGCGGGCACCGGGGTGATTGTCGCCCTGACCATGGGGGTCACGGGCGTCGCGCCGATCCTGATTGCCGCACTTGCGGGATTTGTCTTGGCGGCCCCGGTCTCCTGGTATGTCGCCAAACAGATCGCTCAGAGCTGAGGGCTCCCATGGATATCACGGCTCGCAAAACCGCCCTTGAAACCCGCCGCGCCGAGATTGTCGGCGATTTGCACGAGATCGAAGACGCGCTCGACGAGGCGCCTCCCAAGGATTGGGAGGACCGTTCGGCGGAGCGGCAGGGCGATGAGGTGCTGGAATCCCTCGGCCATGTCGAGGCGGCAGAATTGAAGCGGATCGATGCGGCCCTCGCGCGGATCGAAGAGGGCACTTATGGCGTGTGCGTCAAATGCGGCGACGACATCTCGTCCGCGCGGCTCGACCTCTTGCCCGACACGCCCTTCTGCAAGGATTGCGCGACCTAGAACACCACCCCGGCGTAAAGCCCCACATTCGCATATGGCGTCGCCTCGCCGGTGCGCACCACTGCGACGGCCTCGGCGCTCAACTCCTTGAACGCCTCGTGGCTGACCTCCTCCGGCGTCAGAGAGTCCACCCAACCGCGCACCTCCGCCCCGGCTTCCTCGGCGATCACCGCGCGCTCGACCTGCATCTCCGACAGGACCGCAGCCAGCACGTCCGCAAAGCGCGGCACTCCGACCGATACGGCCAAATCCACGCAGATCACCCCCGGCGGCACGGGCAGGCCCGCATCTCCGATGACCAGCAGATCGCCATGGCCCAAAGCCGCGACGATTCGTGAAAGATCAGCGTTCAGAATCCCCGATTTCTTCATGTTGCCTCCCTTCGCGGTGCTCCGAGCGTTGCGCAGACCCGTCCCGACGCGTGTCCCTACGGAAAACCGACGGATGCGGTACGGAAAACCTACGCCATTTTTCTGCGGACCTTAACAGCCCGTAAACACGGCGTTAATCCCTGTTATCCACAGGGATTTCCCCAATGATTTCAGTGTTTTATCCCCAAGAAATTTTGGGCGAGATGCGTTTTTTTGTTGCGGGCGTATGACGGTCTTGTAACAGTGACATCAATGCAGCGGATCGCAAGTGAAGCGGCAGACGCGGAAGGGCCTTCGGGTACGGAAGCGATCGAGAGAGCTTCTTGTCAAGTTCTTGAGATGACTGCGGAATTCCTTCGGGAGTGTCGTGGTGCTGGCGGGTCGAAAGGCACGTCGGAGATGCTGGGCCAGCAGTCGCCCTCTGGGGGGATGAGAGGTTCAGGAAAGCGTCAGGCTATGCATAGACCGCGTCTAAGCACCTGGCGCTTTTTCCTGTTTAAGCCCCTGCTTTTTCAACGAAAAAAGGACCCGAACCTTGCCGTTCGAGCCCTTCATCAGCCATGCTTACCGCGTCAGTGCACCTGTGGCTCTGCTCTTAACCACGAAATGCTGCGAGTGCAACAACATCTTGCGTAAACCGGAACTAAATCACACGATCTATGGTTTCCGCAGCACGCGTCACATCCCGACCCACACCCTTAACCGTCTCGCACCCCGTTAAAACAATCACCAAAGCCAGTAGGATCATTGCCCGTGTCATTGCTGTAGCCTCTTGATTTTATGCGTTTTTCTCTGGTTATCGCGAGAGCGCGCTTCAGTCAAAGGGGAGCAGAATTTTATCCCGAACCGTGACCCTCAGGACTCAAGAAAAACCCGAACCGCCGCCTCAAATTCGCGTGGCTTATCGGCATGCAACCAGTGCCCTGCACCGGGGATTTTGGCGAATTTTGCATTTGGGAACAGGGACTTAATCTCCGGCCGATGCTCCGGCAGCACGTAGTCGGAGGTGGCGCCCGTCAAGAATAGCACCGGTCCCTCGAAAGATCCGTTAACCTTTGGAAACCCGATGATCTTAACCATTTCCGCAGCCAGGACATCGAGGTTCAACCGCCATTTTTTCTCTTTTAGATCAAGAGATTGCGTCAGAAATGGTTTCAACTCGTCTTCCACATCCAACTGCTCGGCGGCATCCGATCTCCGCTCCACAATCGACAGATCAACCCCCCGCATCGCCTCAATCGGCCCCATCTGCGAGTGCCCATACCCCACCGGCGCAATATCCGCGATGATTAAACGCCTTAAATTCAACGGCTTGGTGGCGGCCATCACCATCGCGGCCTTGCCGCCCATCGAGTGGCCCAGCACATCGACCTCGCCCCCGATATGGTTAACGACCTCCGCCAAGTCCTCCGCCATATCCGCGTAACTCTGCGTATCAAACCAACCACTCGCCCCGTGGTTGCGCATATCAACCGCGTAAACAGCACGCTGATCTGACAACCGCTTCGCAATCACACCCCAATTGCGCGCCGAGCCGAAAAGGCCGTGGGCGATCAGAAGAGGAGGGCGGTCGGACGGACCTTCATATTGCAGGATATTGAGCATGATCAAAGGCCTAGCAGGTTGTGTGGGCTTGCGGAAGAAGGGAGGTGGATTGAACGCAAGCGACACGATATGACAGGCGCAAGGTGAAGGTGTCCCGATGGAAAAGATCGTTGTTGATCAACTGACAGATCGGATTTTCGTGCTCCTGGGCGAGAAACTCGGCGCCCGCGGCAAGACCCTCGAGGCACGGTTTCGCAAGGCCGGGCGTTTGGTGCCAAAGCGCGCGCGTGACCCGATAAAGGTGCTGATCGAGGCGCAGAGGATGGCGGAAGATCCCAACATGCTGCTGCGGCTTGACCCCGAAGCGGTCTCTTATGCCTACGACCAGGCCGTCAACGCACTTGGAGAGCTGGATCGCGCGGCAGAAAAATCGCGAAAACGGTTCAATATGGCTGCGTTGATCTCGCTCCAGGTGATCCTGATCGCGGTGGCCTTCATCGCGGTGATGCGGTGGCGCGGGTTTATGTGATCCCGCGCCACGCGAGCTTAGTGCGCCGGTTTGATGAAGGTGCCGTTTCTGAGTTCCCGGAACGCTGTTTCCAGCTCCTCGTGGGTGTTCATCACCACAGGTCCGTGCCAGGCGACAGGCTCCTCAATCGGTGCGCCTGAGATCAGCAGAAAGCGGATGCCTTCCTCGCCCGCCTGAACCGTGACCTCGTCACCGGTGCCGAACTTGATCAGTGTGCGGTCGCCGGACATGTCGCGAATGTTGACCTCCTGACCCATGACCTCCTTCTCAAGCAGCACGCCCTGTGGCGCGGAGGCATCACGGAAGGTGCCAGCCCCTTGAAAAACATAGGCAAAGGCGCGGCGATAGGTGTCGACCTTGAAGGTCTTGCGCACGCCTGCGGGCACGAAGATGTCGAGGTATTGCGGATCAGCAGCGATGCCATCGACCGGGCCTGTCTTGCCCCAGAATTCGCCAACGATAACCTTCACGCGGGTGCCGTCATCATCGATGATCTCGGGGATATCCTTGCCTTCGACATCCTGATAGCGCGGCGCGGTCATCTTCAGCGAGCCGGGCAGGTTGGCCCAAAGCTGAAATCCGTGCATCTGACCTTTGTCGTTCCCTTTCGGCATCTCCTGATGGAGGATGCCGGAGCCCGCGGTCATCCATTGCACGTCACCGGCGCCAAGCGTGCCTTCATTGCCAAGGCTGTCGCCATGTTCCACGGTGCCGTTCAGCACATAGGTGATCGTCTCGATGCCGCGATGCGGATGCCAGGGGAAGCCAGCCTGATAGTCTTCCGGCCGCTCATTGCGGAAATCGTCAAAGAGCAGGAATGGATCAAGCTCGCTCGGGTCCTGAAACCCGAATGCACGGTGCAGTTTGACGCCAGCCCCTTCCATCGCGGGAACGGCGCGGCGTGTCTCTTTTACTGGTCTGAGTGACATGTGACGTCTCCTTTCGACCGGTATTTAGGTCTGCGCGCTGGCAGAGACAAACGTCGCAGGCGAACGGTTTTTGTGCGTATGTGCACTAACTGGACCACCAATCGGCGGGTTTGGTGCGTTTACCGCGAGTGCGGTCGAGCCATAGAGCGAGACGCCGGACGGGTGACAGCGCAAGTTTCAGCCAGAGCTTGTGCTGCGGTTTTGAGAAGTCCCGATTGAACGGGCAGACCCGCATACAGATTGCGCAGTCGGACGCGAGCTTCGCCCAGAAGCTGAAACAGGCCTCGGCGTCGGAGGTCCATTTCCTGACGCCCTTGATGGCGGAGCGGTTCTTGCCGCCGACCTCCGGCGGACCATCGGGCAGGGCGTTCACCGGGCAGGCATCGGCGCATTTGGTGCAGATATCGCAGAAGGCCTTCACGCCGCGCGGGCGTGGGCGGTCATGGGTGAGCGGCAGGTTAGTGAAAATCTTCGAGAACCGCAGGCGAGGACCGAATTCAGGCGTGATGACCATCTGATTGCGGGCATATTCGCCGAGACCCGCCTGAACGGCATAGGGGATGACAAGCCCGGTATCATTCATCGACGGCACCGCCTCATAGCCGAGATTGCGGATATAGGCGGCGACCTGCATCACGATGGCGGCCTCGTGACTGTATTCGCGCCCCGTGGCGGCACCCGCAAGGGCGGAGGGGTAAGTGGCGACAAGCTCCTTATCCATCTCGTGGCCGAGCACGATGACGGAGGTCAGCCCCTCCGGCAAGTCATGCGGGACCTCAGACATGTCGCGCACATCAACCCTGGCGGTGTAGAGCCAGCGGTCGTCGAATGCAGTGATGCCGCAGAGATCGGCACCGAAGAATTTGGCGACTTTCTTGATTTCGGCGCTCATCCTCTCGGGATTATCAATCGCCAATTTCTCCTCAGCGACTGGCGTGTCGGCGCTGATCGGTGCCTGGAACCCTTCGCGTCGTCCCTGATCGGCGTAACGATCGGTCATGACATCGGAGATCAGCCAGGAGGCATTGCGCAAAGCGAAATCCCGCAATGTGAACCCATCACCGCGGCGGGGTGTGGCCTCCATCCTGTAGGAGGCGAAGAACGCCTCGGTCTTGGGCGTGCGCACGCTGTCGTCCCAGAAGGCGCGGGTGAAGATGTCGTCCCGTTGCGCGAACCGTTCGAACTCTTCGGTGACTTCGATGCCTGCTTCGGCATCGCCGGGCTTGGACGCAGAGTTGGAAGGCCAGGACATGGCGCGACGTTAAAGCAGCGGCTGACAGGTCGCAAATGAAGGCGACAGGTCGCCCGCTGACCTTAGCGTCGAGGCGAAAGAACGGGAGGTTTCGGGCATGAAGATCGGGTTTATCGGGCTGGGAAATGTCGGGGGTAAGCTGTCGGGCTCGCTTATTAGCAACGGGCTCGACGTGGTGGTGCGTGATCTGGATGAAGACCTGGTCGCGGCGGCGGTCGAGAAGGGCGCGACCGTTGCAAACAGCCCGCGCGAGATGGCCGACATGTGCGATGCCGTCATCACGTGCCTGCCACACCCGACGATCTCGGCGCAGGTTGTGGAGGGGCAGGATGGCCTCCTCGAAGCGCTCGGTCCGGGGAAAATCTGGATGGAGATGTCGACAACCGATGAGGCGGAAGTGAAACGGCTTGGCGCCAAAGTCATCGCAACCGGCGCGGCGGCAGTGGATTGCCCGGTTTCGGGAGGCTGTCACCGGGCAGATACGGGCAATATCTCGATCTTTGCGGGCTGTGATCGGGCAACGTTTGACCGCATCCTGCCGCTGCTGACCACGATGGGCCGACGGGTGCTGCACACGGGCGATCTGGGCTCGGCCTCGGTCTTGAAAGTCCTGACGAACTATCTGGCGACGGCGAACCTGATCACCTGTGCCGAAGCCCTGACAGTGGCGAAGGCGGCGGGGATGGACCTCAACACGGCCTATGAAGCGATGCGGATTTCCTCCGGCACGTCCTTTGTACATGAGACCGAAAGCCAGGTGATCCTGAACGGTTCGCGCGATATTTCCTTCACGATGGACCTTGTTTTGAAGGATATTGGCCTCTTCCAGGAAGTGGCTGACCGGGCCGGTGTGCCGCTGGAGATGAACCCGCTGATGATCGAGATTTTCAAGGACGGCATCGCGCGCTATGGACCACGCGAGCTCAGCCCCAACATCATCAAACGGCTCGAAGAGGCCACGGGCCTCGACATTCGTGCACCGGGATTTCCAGCGGAAATGGTCGATGATGAACCCGAGGAGCCGGGCTACGAGGTCATTCCGAACCGCGGATGAGGCTGGTCATTTCTCATGCGCTTGGGTAAGTCGCCCGGACAGGGAGAGATCATCCATGTCCGACGTTATTGCCGTTCTGAAAGCCTCTGCGCCGCGGCGCGCCATGGGGGTCGGCATGTTGGCGATCCTGGGTGCGTTGCTGGTCTATCTTGCGATGGTCGAGACGCCGGGGGAACTGACCTACACGGTCTTCATGATCATCGTCGGGGTTGCGGCGCTCTACAATGCAAGGCGGATGTGGTTTGCCACGGGTGTCGAGCTGCAACTGACAAATGAGGCGCTGACGAGCAGTACCGGCGAGCTGGTCTGTCGTGTCGATCAGATCGAAAAGGTGGATCGCGGCATGTTCGCCTTCAAACCCTCCAACGGGTTTCTCATCAAGCTGAAAGAGCCGATGCCCCGAGGCTGGGCCCCGGGGATCTGGTGGCGGGTCGGCACGCGTATCGGCGTCGGTGGTGTGACCGCGCCTGCCGAAGGCAAGATGCTGGCCGACACGCTTTCCGCGATGGTTGCAAAGCGCGACGGTGTGATCGATTAGAGGCCTTTCGCGCGGTAACTTGCGGCGACCCGGTCGATGGAGACAAGAAAGCCCGCGATCCGGAGATCATCGACATCGTCGCGGCTGTGCCAAACCTCGCGCATCGCCTGATACGCAGTGCGCATCGTGTCATCGAGACCGGACCGCACAAGTTCCAGCTCACCCGCGCCGCGCATGAACTTTGCCTTAAAGTCAGGGCTCAACTCCCACCCCAACTCCTTGTCGCGGGACAGACGTTCAAGTTCACTGACCAGCAGCATGTGCTGCGCTTCTTCCTGACGCTTCTCCATCCGGCCAAAGCGGATATGGCTGAGGTTCTTGACCCACTCGAAATAGGAGACCGTCACCCCGCCCGCATTGGCGTAGAGATCGGGGATGATCACCGTACCTTTGCGGCGCAGGATATCATCGGCGCCCGCCGTGATCGGCCCGTTCGCGGCTTCGATGATAAGCGGTGCCTGAATGCGGTCGGCGTTGGAGAGGTTGATAACCCCTTCAAGCGCGGCCGGGATCAGGATGTCGCATTCCGCCTCCAGCAGCTTCGATCCATCCGGTTCATAAGTGCCGTCCGGACAGCCCTGCACGCCACCATGTTGGGCGATCCAGGCATGCACATTTTCAATGGGCAGGCCCTTTTCATTGATCAAAGCGCCGTCCCGTTCGATCACAGCGGTAATAATGCAGCCATCCTCTTCGCTAAGGAATTTGGCGGCGTGATAACCCACATTGCCAAGGCCTTGGACGATCACCCGTTTGCCGTCGAGTGAGCCCTCGAGACCGGCTTTCGCCACGTCTTCTGGGTAGCGGAAAAACTCCTGCAACGCGTATTCGACGCCACGCCCGGTCGCCTCGGTCCGGCCCTGAATGCCGCCAGCATTGATAGGCTTACCGGTCACGCAGGCACGCGAGTTGATATCCGTGGTGTTCATCCGGGCATATTGGTCAGCGATCCAAGCCATCTCCCGCTCGCCGGTTCCCATATCCGGGGCGGGCACGTTTTGTGACGGGTGGATCAGATCGCGTTTGGCCAACTCGTAGGCGAAACGGCGGGTGATCTGTTCCAGCTCATGTTCGTCCCATTCGCGCGGATCGATGCAAAGACCACCTTTGGAGCCGCCGAAAGGGGTCTCCACCAGAGCGCATTTGAAGGTCATCAGCGCAGCAAGCGCTTCCACCTCGTCCTGATGCACATTCGAGGCATAACGAATGCCACCCTTAACCGGTTCCATATGTTCGGAATGCACGGCGCGATAGCCGGTAAATGTCTGAATCTGTCCCCGAAGACGCACCCCGAAACGCACCGTATAGGTGGCGTTGCAGACGCGGATTTTTTGTTCCAAGCCGGGCGGCAAGTCCATGAGCCGAACGGCACGGCTGAACATCAATTCAACGGACTCACGGAAAGACGGTTCTTGGATTTGTGTCTCTTTGTTCATATCGGTTTTTTGGCATGCCCGGAGTTAATGGAATCTGGAGGACATGCCCCTCCCACCTAAAAGCCTAGACACAAATTTGCGGTCCGGTAACCCGTTTTTAAGGAATCGTCGCGATTGCTGAAATTGGTAAGGTATTTCGGACCCGTTGATCACGGTCGCGAAACAATATCCTTAAGACTTCGTTAAAGCTGCGGAAACTCACGATAATTCGCCCGAAAATGGCCAGATTGCGCCAAATTCTAGCCACAGTGCGAATGTCATATGTGCCTCGGGCGAATTCCGTCCTGAGATTGAATTGCGCGTGCTGGCGTGAGGAAGGGTTGTCATGAGTGACACGAAGAAAAACGGACTGACCAAGCGGCTGATGAACCATGTGTTCGGCGGCCCGAAGCGTTTTGTGCGTGAAGAAAACGGTGCCATGATCATCTTCGGCCTGACCATCTTCATGATGATGTTGGTGGCCTCCGGGATGGCAATCGACTTCATGCGTCACGAGAACATGCGCACGCGCCTGCAAGCGACCCTCGACCGCGCCGTTCTGGCTGCTGCAGACCTCGACCAGCAAAACTCCCCGCAGGAAGTGGTGGAAAGCTACTTCGAAAAAGCGGGCCTCGATAACTACGAGCTTTATGTCGACGTCAATGAAGGCCTGAACTATCGGACCGTGCGCGCGCAGGCCCAAGGCAATGTGCGCTCCATGTTCCTCAACATGGTTGGCATCGACGAGATCGCGGCACCTGCAATCGGTGGCGCGGAAGAGCGCGTGAACAAAGTTGAAGTGTCGCTCGTGCTCGATATCTCGGGCTCGATGGATGACAATGACAAGCTCGAGAACATGCAGATCGCTGCGAAAGAGTTCATCGAGGCGATGATCACCGAGGACACTGAGGAACTCGTGTCCGTCTCGCTGATCCCCTATACCGGTCACGTGAACGCTGGCGAGGATCTCTACAGCTTTCTCAACGTGAACGAACGCCACTCCTATAACCACTGCATCGAGTTCGAAGCAGAGGATTTCACGACCACGACGCTGGACCGCAACAAGACGTATGAGCAGGTGCAGCACTACGAATACTCTGGCTACTACTATGGCTATAACGTTCCGATCGATGATCCGTGGTGCTCGGACAAGCCCGATGACACGATCATCGCCTATCAGAACGATGTCAGTACCCTGAGCGGTCGGATCGACAACTTCGCGCCGCGCACCGCGACCGGCATTCACTACGCGATGAAGTGGGGCGTTGCTCTGCTGGACCCCGATATCCGTCCGGTGATCGATGACCTGATTGCTGCCGGCAAGGTTCCGTCCGTATTCTCAGGCCGCCCTGCGAACTGGAAAGCCGATACGCCGGTGACCGAACAGGAAACCATCAAAACGGTCGTTCTGATGACCGACGGGATGAATGTGAACCAGTACCGGATCGAGAACTGGGCTTACAACAGCTCGTCCGAGTACCGTCACTGGCGCAAATACACCCTGTGGTACTACCTCAACAACTATGTGAACTGGTGGAACCACGGCAACTACTACGACCAGATCATGACGTCTGATGATGCCGATGACTATCTGGCCGATATCTGTGCCGCGGCGCGTGCAAAGGAAATCCTGGTCTTCTCGATTGCCTTTGACATCTCCGACAACCCGGACGCTCTGGCGGTGATGCAGAACTGTGCAAGCTCCGACAGTCACTTCTACAAAGTGGAAGGTGTGGAGATCTCGGAAGCCTTTGGCGACATCGCCAGCACGATTAACCAGTTGAGACTGATTCAATGATGCGACTTCTCTCTCCCCTCACACGTCTGACCCGCGCCTTTCGGCGCGGCGAAGAGGGCAACGCCACAGCGGAATTTGCGATCCTGTTTCCGCTCTTCATGGTGATGTTCCTGACCATCTTTGAGATGGCCATGCTGATGACGCGCTACATGATGTTTGAGCGTGCCGTCGACATCGTGGTGCGGGATATGCGTCTGACATCCGCCGGGAACTATTCCCATGACGAGATGCGCAACCGCATTTGCGAGGAGACGTTGATCATCAGCGCCTGCTATGACGAGCTTGTCCTTGAGATGCGCCGCGTCGATGAAGACGAGGAAAACTGGAGCTTTCCGGGTCCTCAGGCCAATTGCGTTGATCTCGATGATCCCGGTGCGGCTGTGAAAGACTTCACGCCGGGTCAACAGAACCAGACGATGTATCTGCGTGCCTGTATCACGGTGACACCGATGTTCCCGGGAACCGGTCTTGGCGCATCGCTCGTCCCGGACGGTGAGGGTGGTTACAACATGATCGCGCAATCCGCCTATTCCGTGGAGCCGATCTGATGAAACAGTTGATCTCCCGTCTCCGTTTCGCCTTTGCAGGTTTTGTTGAGGACACGCGTGCCTCCGTCACGGTCGAGGCTGTGATCATCATGCCGCTTCTGGCGGCCTGGTTTGTGGGAAGCTACGTCTTCTTTGACGGCTTCAAAAACCGCAACACTGCGATGAAAGCGACCTACACGATCAGCGATATCCTGTCGCGTCGTACATCCGCTGCGACGCCGGCTTATATCGATAATCTGCAGGAGCTCTACGATACGCTGGTCTTCACCTCCGGCTCGACCGCGATGCGCGTGACCAGCTTGAAATGGGATGGCTCGGAGCACGATGTTCTGTGGTCTTACTCAACGAAAGCCGCGCTTTCGGTGCAGACAGACGCGAAGGTTCAAACCGCGGCGTTCCGGGACCGGGTGCCGATGATGGCGGTCAATGAGAGCGTCATCCTCGTGGAGACCTTCTCCGACTACAACCCGGCCTTCAATGTCGGCTGGGACAGTCACGTCTGGGAGAATTTCGTAATCACCAGCCCGCGCTTTGCATCCTGTGTTGCATGGCAGAACGGAGCGACCACCATCACCTGCGGGGAATAGCGGGTCGCGAACAGACTAGGAATTGGCGGGCGAGGTCTTTTGATCTCGCCCGTTTTGGTGTCAGCTAACCGGAGCGAATCCTGCCGGGGGCTGTTACATGGGCTACAATGCCTTTCAAATCCTCAAAGAAGGCCTGACCGGCAATAAAGGCTGGCGCCCCGCCTGGCGCGATCCCGAGCCGAAATCCGAATATGACATGATCATCATCGGTGGCGGCGGGCATGGTCTGTCCACAGCCTATTACCTCGCCAAGAACCACGGCATCACCAATGTCGCGGTCTTGGAGAAAGGTTATATCGGCGGCGGCAATGTGGGGCGGAACACCACCATCGTGCGCGCAAACTACTTCCTGCCGGGCAATTCGGAGTTCTACAGCCACTCCCTGAAGCTCTGGGAGACGATGGAGCAGGAACTCAACTACAATGTGATGCACTCGCAGCGTGGCATCATCAACCTCTTCCACTCTGACGGGCAGCGCGATGCCTTCGCGCGCCGTGGGAATATGATGATCAATCAGGGCGATGACGCACATCTCCTCTCGCCCGCAGAGGTGGCCGAACACAACCCGTTCCTCGATTTCGACAATGTGCGCTTCCCGATCTATGGCGGGCTCTATCATCCACGCGGTGGCTCTGCGCGGCATGACGCTGTGGCTTGGGGATATGCGCGCGGGGCTGATCAACAAGGCGTTGATATCATTCAGCAATGTGAAGTTACCGGCATCGATATCGAGAACGGCAAGGTCACCGGCGTGCAGACCTCCAAGGGTCCAATCCGTGCCAAACGGGTCGGCATCGTCACCGCGGGCCGATCAGGGCAGGTCGCCGCGATGGCCGGGATCAAGGTGCCGATCGAAAGCCATGTGCTGCAGGCCTTCGTCTCCGAAGGGCTGAAACCCACGATCAACAACGTGATCTCGTTCGGCATGGGGCATTTCTATATCAGTCAATCCGACAAGGGTGGGCTGGTCTTCGGCGGCGATATTGACTTCTACGCCTCCTACGCGCAACGCGGCAATCTGCCGATGATGGAGCATGTGATGGAAGCCGCCATGACGCTGATGCCCGCCATCGGCAAGGCCAAGGTGCTGCGAAGCTGGGGCGGGATCATGGACATGACGCCCGACGGCTCCTTCATCATCGACCGCACCGAGATCGAAGGCCTCTATATGGATTGCGGCTGGTGCTATGGCGGCTTCAAAGCGGTGCCTGCCTCGGGTTGGTGCATGGCGCATCTGATGGCCGAAGACGAGGCGCATGAGGTTGCCAAACGCCACACATTCAAGCGGTTTGAAACCGGCGATATCATGGACGAGGAGGGCACCGGTGCGCAGCACAATCTTCACTAGTCTGGCTCTGGGCCTCACAACTGTCCCATTGGCGGCAGATGAAGTTCTGAGCTGCTATACGCGCAGCTACTCAGAGGCCCATTTGGCGCAGAACCCCGATCAGGTCGTCAAGGGCATGGTTTTGGCCTTCTACAAGCTTGACGAATACGACGACACTCTGGCCTTTGTCATGACCCGGTTGAGCGAGCAGGGCCGCTTGGCGAACAGCAGCATGTCTGGTCGGCTGCTCGATCAGTTTCTGTCTTGTTATAATGGAACTGGCGGGGTCGGGACCGGCTGCGGTGTGGCGTGCGACGGTGGCGGTTTCGCGGTGACCAAACAGACAGCGGACAGCATCACCCTGAGGGTCCACTACATGGTCATGGGCGACCCGACAGAAGGGTGTGGCGGCACTTTCGAGCTCTACGAACGACAAGGCGAGACCACGTCCTACCGGCTGAACCGAGCCGACAGTGCGATCTGTGAGGCGATGCTTCCATGAGAATAAGCTGCCCCCTCTGTGGCGAACGGGACCGGCGCGAGTTCTACTATCTCGGCTCGGATGACTATGCGAACCGTCCTGATGAAGGCGATTTCGACGGCATCCACCACTACCTGCATCTGCGCGATAACCCGTTCGGTGAAGGGCGCGAGATGTGGCAGCACGAAGCCGGGTGCGGGGCCTGGATCGTCGTGACGCGCAATATGACCACCCATGAAATCATCGCTTGTGAACTTGCCAGCGGCACCGCTCCTCAGGCTCGGGGAGCGAAGGCATGAGGCTTCCGTCTGGCGGTCAGATCAACCGCGAAAACCCGGTGCAATTCCGCTTCCAAGGCCAACACTATCGCGGCTTTGAAGGCGATACGCTGGCCTCCGCGCTGTTGGCGAACGACATCCGACTGGTCGGGCGCTCGTTCAAATATCATCGCCCGCGCGGGATCATGTCCGATGGCAGCCAGGAGCCCAATGGGTTGGTCGAACTCCATCGCGGCAACCAGATCACTCCCAATGTGCGGGTGACAACGCAGGAGCTGCATTCCGGTATCAATGCCTATGCGCAGAACTATTGGGGTTCGCTTGAACGCGATGTTCTGGGGTTGAACGATCTTATCGCACCGTTTCTAAGTGCCGGGTTTTACTACAAAACCTTCATGTGGCCGCGCAGTTTCTGGGAAAAGGTGTACGAGCCTTTCATCCGTCGCGCCGCCGGGCTTGGTCGCCTCTCCATGGAGAGCAACACAGATCAGTACGACAAAGCCTTCGCTTTTTGTGACGTGCTGGTGATCGGCGGTGGTCCGGCAGGTCTGATGGCGGCTTTGACCGCCGCGCGGGCCGGGGCGGATGTGATCCTTGCGGATGAGGATTTCCGGTTTGGCGGGCGCCTGAATTCGGAAACCCACGAGATCGACGGCAAACCCGGCGCGCTCTGGGCCGAGGAGATGGTCGCCAAGCTCGCCGAGATGGACAATGTCCGCCTCATGCCGCGCACCACGGTCACCGGCGCCTATGACGGCGGCACCTTTGGCGCGGTCGAGCGTGTGGCGCATCATTTGCCCTCCATCCCTGAGGATGCCCCGCTCGAGACGTTCTGGCGAATCGTCGCCAAAGCCTCCATATATGCTGCCGGCGCGATGGAGCGCCCGATTGCCTTCCGCAACAATGACCGCCCCGGTGTGATGATGGCCTCTGCCGTGCGCGGCTATGTGAACCGCTATGGTGTCGCCCCGGGCAAACGCATCGCGATCTTCGGCAATAATGACGACGCCTTCCGAACCGCGCGGGATCTGCACGCCGCGGGTGTGACGGTCACTGGCTATATCGACAGCCGCGCGGATGCCGAGATCACCGGCGATTTCCCGATCCACTTAGGTGCCGTGGTAACCGACACGATCGGGCGCAAAGGCATCGACGCGATCAAGATCACCCGCCCAAGTGGTGAGCTGCGCGTCGATGCCGATTGCCTTGCCGTGTCGGGCGGTTGGAACCCGACCGTGCATCTGACCTGCCACATGAACGGCCGCCCGCAATGGAATGAAAACATTGCCGCTTTCATCCCGGTGCCAGGCATGATCCCCGGCATGGAAGTGGCGGGCGCGGCAGGCGGCACTTTTTCCACCCATGGCTGTCTGAAATCCGGAATCTTCCGTGCGAAGGAAGTGATGAAGGCACTCGGTGTCACGGCGCGCGCGCCGACATGTCCCGAAGCCGAGGATGCGCCGACGAAGATCACGCCGCTTTGGGCCGTGCCCGGCAAAGGTCGTGCCTGGCTCGATTTCCAGAATGATGTGACGGTGAAGGACGTAAAGCTCGCCGCGCAGGAGAACTTCCGCTCCGTCGAGCATATGAAACGCTACACCACGCAGGGCATGGCGCCGGATCAGGGAAAAAACAGCAATGTCAATGCGTTGGCGGTGCTGGCGGATGCGACCGACCGGTCGATCCCGGAGACCGGCACCACCACGTTCCGCCCGCCTTACACGCCGGTCTCTGTTGCCGCCATGGGCGCCTATGCGCAAGGCGACGGCTTCGCGCCGCAACGCTTCACGACCTCTCACGCGCAATCCATCGGCATGGGCGCGCCGATGATCGAGGCGGGGCTTTGGTATCGGCCCAGCTATTTCCCACGCACGGGCGAGACCCATTGGCGGCAGTCCTGTGATCGCGAGGTTGGATATGTGCGCGAGAGTGTCGGCGTCTGTGATGTCTCGACCCTTGGTAAGATCGACATCCAAGGCCCTGACGCGGCTGAGTTTTTGGATTTCGTCTACACCAACACGTTCTCGACCCTGAAAGAGGTGCGCGTGCGCTACGGGCTGATGCTTCGCGAAGACGGGTTCGTCATGGATGACGGCACCACGGCGCGGCTTGGGGCCAATCATTATGTGATGACCACGACGACCGCCGCGGCGGGCCATGTGATGCGGCATCTGGAATTTGTCTCGCAGGTTTTGCGCCCTGACTTGGATGTAAATTTCATCTCTGTCACCGAACAATGGGCGCAATTTGCGGTGGCCGGTCCGAAATCACGAGACCTGCTGAACGATCTGCTCGACAAGCCCATCGATGACAAAAGCTTCCCGTTCATGGGGTGCGGTGCGGTGTCGATCGGTGGGATCGCGGGACGGCTCTTCCGCATCTCCTTCTCGGGCGAACATGCCTATGAGGTCGCCGTTCCCTCCCGCTACGGGGCGAGCTTGTTCGCGCATCTCGTTGATGCGGCAGAGAAAATCGGCGGCGGGGCTTACGGGATGGAAGCGCTGAATGTGCTCAGGATCGAGAAGGGCTTCATCACCCATGCCGAAATCCACGGCCGTGTGACCGCGTTCGATATTGGTATGGAGCGCATGGTTTCCGCCAAGAAGGATTGTATCGGCAAAACCGCTGCGCAGCGGGAAGCACTCATCGCTCCCGACCGGGACCGCCTCGTGGGATTAAAGCCCGTCGGTGCGGTGAAGGAGATGAATGCCGGTGCGTTTGTGTTTGATTTGGATGATGCGCCAACGCGCGAGAACCAGCAGGGCTACACGACCTCTGTTTGCTTCTCGCCGACGTTAGAGACGACCCTGGCGCTTGCTTTTGTACGCGGCGGAGCAACGCGGCATGGGGAGCAGATGAAACTTGTCGATCACCTGCGCGATGTGACGACGACCGTGGAAATCTGCGACCCGGTGTTCTTCGATTCCGATGGAGGACGTGCCCGTGGTTGATCTGATTGCAAAATCCCCGGCAGAGGGACTTCTTCCGGTCACCCATGGCGATCTCACGCTGCGGGAACTTGTGCATGACAGCATCACCTCCGTCGCGCCGTTCAACGGCAAGGAAAAGACGGTCTCCACTGCGCTGAAAAGAACCGTGGGTGCGGGTCTGCCGGATGTCGGTCGGTTGCTCGCGGGTGACAAGGGCGAGGTTCTCTGGTCCGGGCACGGCCAGTATTTCGTGCTGAACGGCAAGGTGGGCAAGGTGAATGCCGCTGTCACCGATCAATCCGATGCGTGGACCTGCGTTGCACTCGAGGGACCAGGCGCAAGGGACGTGCTCGCCCGGCTTTGCCCGTTGAACTTCGGAGCCATGAATGAGGGCGACGTGGCCCGCTCCCTGATCGGGCATATGTCGGCGATCATCATCGCCCGCTCGGACGGGTATGACCTGATGGTCTTCCGCGCCTTTGCCAAAACGCTGGTGCATGAGGTTGCGCAAGCCATGCGCTCCGTCGCCGCGCAAGCTAGACTTTGAGGCGCCGCGCCCCGATATTACACCCATGAGTCTACCGCCCGGGTTCTTGGACGAATTGAGGTCTCGCAGTTCGATCGCGCAAGTGGTCGGGCGAAAAGTCATGTGGGATCAGCGCAAGTCGAACCAGGCGAAGGGCGACATGTGGGCGCCATGTCCCTTCCATCAGGAAAAAACCGCATCGTTCCACGTGGATGACCAGAAGGGGTATTACTACTGCTTCGGCTGCCACGCGAAAGGCGACGCGATTGGTTTTGTGAAAGAGACCGAGAATGTCTCCTTCATGGAGGCGGTCGAAATCCTTGCGCGCGAGGCGGGCATGCAGATGCCCGCCCGCGATCCCCGTGCGCAGGAGAAGGCGGATAAGCGCACCAAGCTGGCGGATGTGATGGAGCAGGCGGTGCAGTTCTTCCGCCTGCAACTGAAGACCAATGCCGGGGCGCAGGCGCGAGACTATCTGGCGGGGCGGGGCTTTGATGCGGCGCGGCTCGATCGCTGGGAGATCGGTTTCGCGCCGGAGGGCTGGCAGAACCTTTGGGATCACCTGACCGGCAAGAATGTCTCGGAGGATTTGATCCTCGGGGCGGGGCTCGCGAAACCGTCCAATCAGGGCAAGAAGCCCTATGACACGTTCCGCAACCGGATCATGTTCCCGATCCGCGATGCGCGTGGGCGGTGCATCGCCTTTGGCGGACGGGCGATGGATCCGTCGGACAATGCGAAATACCTGAACTCGCCCGAAACTGAGCTCTTCGATAAGGGCCGGAGCCTTTACAACCACGGACCTGCGCGAGAGGCCGCAGGCAAAGGCCAGCCCTTGATCGTCGCTGAAGGTTACATGGATGTCATCGCGCTCGCTTCCGCCGGGTTCGACGCCGCCGTGGCGCCCCTCGGCACCGCGGTGACGGAACCGCAACTGGAGCTAATGTGGCGCATTTCGCCGGAGCCGATCATCGCTCTGGACGGCGACACCGCAGGCTTGCGTGCGGCCATGCGCCTTATCGATCTGGCGCTCCCAATGCTCGCGCCGGAGAAGTCGCTTCGGTTCTGCATTCTGCCCGAAGGACAGGACCCCGACGATCTGTTGAAGGCCAAAGGCGTTGCGGAAATGCGCAAGCTTCTCGAGAGCGCGCGACCGTTGGTGCATCTGTTGTGGCAGCGCGAAACCGAAGGCAAAATCTTCGACAGCCCGGAGCGCAAGGCGGCACTTGATCAGGCCTTGCGCAAAGCGCTGGCAAGGATTGGTGATGTGGGATTGCGCAACCATTATGCGCATGAGATCAAAGGCTTGCGCGCCGAGCTTTTCAACACGAACCGGCAGAAGCGGGATCGCGGCGCATGGCAGCCGCGCGGTAAGTTCCAGCCGCGACAAGTGCCGCTCGCCAGCACCAAGAACTCGCTTTTGGCCCGCTCCGCGGATGTCGAAGAGCGGGTGCGCGAGGCGGTCATCCTCGCCATTCTCGTCGCGCATCCGACGCTGATCTCAGAATTCCTTGGGGACCTCGAAACCCTCGAACTTCATGGGCAGGATCATCGTGCGATCCTTGCAGGTCTCTTGCGTCATGCGGACGAAACAGAACCTGACCGATTGCGCCACATCCTGGAGGCAGAAATCGGCGCGCCGCCCCTTGAAAAGCTCTGGTCGCTGAGCCATGTGCAAATCGCACCGGCGGTGCGTGCGGGGGCTGCCGAGGATTTGACCCGCATGACACTGGCTGAAGAGCTTGCAAAACTGGAAGCGCGCCGTGGCGTGCAACGCGAAGTGGCCGACGCCGTCGAAGACCTGGAAGGTGTCGCGGATGAGGGGCTGACATGGCGCGTTGGACAGGCTGCTGAGGCGTTGAACAAAGTTGGCAAGACCACACTGTCGGATGGGTTGGAGGACGGAGAAGACCGCTCTGCGATGTCCGACTACCTGCAAAGCCTCATCGATGGTGAGGTTTGGGTAAAGAAATCAAGGTAAACACCCGCGCACTATCGGGATGCGAATCAGTGTGATTCGCGGTATTGATTCGGTAGTGATTCGCGCCATGTATGACATGGCATAGACCATCGCGCTTCGAGCATGAGGAGAGCCCCATGGCCCCGAAAGACACAGACGATCAGAAACAGGAACGGGAAGACGCGGCACAAGGCCTGGATATGAGCCAGGCGGCTGTCAAAAAGATGATCGCTGAGGCGCGAACGCGGGGCTACATCACCTACGATCAGCTCAATCAGGTGCTGCCGCCGGATCAGGTGTCGTCCGAACAGATTGAAGACGTGATGTCGATGCTCTCGGAAATGGGCATCAACATCATCGAAGACGAAGAGGCCGAGGAAGAAGAGGCGAAATCCGGCGAGCTGGTGCAGACCTCACAATCCAAAGATGTTGTCGTTGCCACGACCGAGACGGAAAAACTCGACCGCACCGACGATCCGGTGCGGATGTATTTGCGCGAAATGGGCTCGGTCGAATTGCTGAGCCGCGAAGGCGAGATTGCCATCGCAAAACGTATCGAAGCAGGCCGCAACACGATGATTGCGGGGCTGTGCGAAAGCCCGCTAACCTTCCAGGCGATTACGATCTGGCGGGACGAACTTCTCAATGAAGACATCCTGTTGCGCGACGTTATTGATCTTGAAACGACCTTCGGCAACTCGATGGATGAGGACGGCGAGGAAGAGATCGTCGCGGCCCCTGCCAACGATGGTGCAGCCCCGGCGCAAGAGAAGGAAGAAGAGCCAGAGGTCGATGCGGACGGCAACCCGATCGTCAAGGATGACGATGAGGATGACGAGGACGAACAGGCCAACATGTCGCTCGCCGCGATGGAAGCCGCCCTGAAACCGCGCGTGCTGGAAACGCTTGATCTGATCGCACGCGACTACACGAAGCTTTCCGAGATGCAGGACATGCGGATTTCCGCGGCTCTGAACCACGACGACACCTTCACCAAGAAGGAAGAGAAGGCGTATCAGAAGCTGCGGCAGGAAATCGTGGAACTGGTGAACTCGCTGCATCTGCACAACAACCGGATCGAGGCGCTGATCGACCAGCTTTACGGCATCAATCGCCGCATCATGTCCATCGACTCGAACATGGTGAAACTGGCCGACCAGGCCCGCATCAACCGTCGTGAATTCATCGACGAATATCGTGGTTACGAGCTTGATCCCGGCTGGGTCGACCGCATCGCTGAGAAAACTGGGCGTGGCTGGACCGCGCTCATTGATCGGTCCCGCGAGAAGGTCGAGGATTTGCGCGCCGAGATGGCGCAGGTCGGTCAATATGTGGGCGTCGACATCACCGAATTCCGCCGCATCGTCCAGCAGGTCCAGAAGGGTGAGAAAGAGGCCCGTCAGGCCAAAAAGGAAATGGTCGAGGCGAACCTGCGTCTGGTGATCTCGATTGCCAAGAAATACACGAACCGTGGCTTACAATTCCTTGATCTTATTCAGGAAGGTAATATCGGCCTGATGAAGGCCGTGGACAAATTCGAGTATCGCCGCGGCTACAAGTTTTCCACCTACGCGACCTGGTGGATCCGCCAGGCGATCACCCGCTCGATCGCCGACCAAGCCCGCACGATCCGCATTCCGGTCCACATGATCGAGACGATCAACAAGCTGGTCCGCACCGGACGCCAGATGCTGCATGAGATCGGTCGCGAGCCGACGCCGGAGGAGCTCGCAGAAAAGCTGCAAATGCCGCTGGAGAAGGTGCGCAAGGTGATGAAGATCGCCAAGGAGCCGATCTCTCTGGAGACGCCGATTGGCGATGAGGAAGATTCTCAGCTCGGCGATTTCATCGAGGATAAGAACGCGGTCCTACCCCTCGACAGCGCCATTCAGGAGAACCTCAAAGAAACCACGACCCGCGTGCTGGCCTCGCTCACGCCGCGCGAAGAACGCGTGCTGCGTATGCGCTTCGGTATCGGCATGAACACCGACCACACGCTGGAAGAAGTTGGCCAGCAGTTCTCCGTGACGCGCGAGCGTATCCGCCAGATTGAGGCGAAAGCTCTTCGGAAGTTGAAACATCCCAGTCGGAGCCGGAAGCTGCGGAGTTTCCTGGATCAGTAGGGCCATTTGATCGGTCGGAATTGCAGAGATGTCACTTCTTTCAAGACTTTTTGGTGGGTCGGGTGGATCGAATAAAAAAACCGAAAGCGTTGATTATCACGAATTCCGCATCACGCCTGAGCCGATGAAAGAAGGCGCGCGATATCGGTTGTCAGCGCGGATTGAAAAGGAAATCGGTGGCGAGACCAAAGCGCACAAACTGGTGCGGGCCGACCTGCTGGACAGCAGGGAGGATGCCGTTGAGGCCTCAATCCACAAGGCCAAGCAGATGATCGACGAACAGGGCGATCGGATTTTTAGCTGATCCCAATGGCGATGAGCTCCAACTTTATGATTTCAACCGCAGGCCCCGGCCTCTACGAATTCACCCGTGACGTCGCCGCGTGGGTCACAGGAACTGGTATCCTCACCCTCTTCGTTCGTCACACCTCCTGCTCGCTCGTCATTCAGGAAAACGCTGACCCGGAGGTGCAGACCGATCTGCAGAATTTCTTCCACCGGCTGGTGCCGCCAACCACCGATCCCTCCATGTCTTACCTGACCCACACCTACGAGGGTCCAGACGACATGCCCGCGCATATCAAGGCGGCGCTGTTGCCGACCTCGCTGCAGATTCCTGTCGCCGACGGGCGGCTGCAGCTCGGCACGTGGCAGGGCATTTACCTCTTTGAGCATCGCGACCGACCGCATACCCGCGAGGTGATCGCGATGATGACGGGTTAGGAGAGAGGCGCGGAATCGGGTAGGCTCGGCACAAACCAGACTTGTCGGGAGAGCCATCATGCGCATTTTGAAGTGGATTTTGGGCATTGTTGCGGTCGTAATCGTGGCCTTCATTGCCATCGGAATGATCCTGCCGCGCGAGGTGTCGGTCGCCAGAAGCACCGAGATTTCCGCACCGCCAGAGGCGATTTTCCCGCATATCAACTCGATGAAGGCGACCGAAGCCTGGTCGCCCTGGTTGTCACTCGATCCCGACAACAAGCTGACCTATTCGGGCCCCGAGGCGGGCGTGGGCAACAAGCTGGAATGGGCCTCCGACCATCCGAATGTGGGCTCCGGCACACAGGAAATCACTGTCTCCGAGCAGGACAAGCGCGTCGAAACTGCGCTCGATTTTGGCGATATGGGCACGGCGACAGCGCAATTTCTGCTGGAGCCTTCCGGCGATGTGACGAAGGTCACTTGGGGGTTTACGACGGATATGGGAGCAGGACCGATTGGTCGCTGGATGGGTCTGATGATGGATAGCTGGGTCGGCGGCGACTATGAGCGCGGGCTCGCGAATTTGAAGGATTTAGTTGAAGGATAATTTTCTCATGATTTTTCGTTTATCGATTGCTTTGATGTGTTTCACCGGTGCCGCACATGCGCTTTGCACGGATGCCGAAAAGGTCCTCATGAGCTGCACGCTGAAAGGCGGCACCAAGACGCTGGATGTCTGTCATCAGCATGGTGAGGCGCGCTATCGCTATGGGCCGCGGAACGACAATCCTGAACTGGAAATGACCGAGTGGATTGGCGATCTGGAATATTACCCGTGGTCCGGCGCCGGCAGTTCGATCTATGAGGAGATCGGGTTCTACAATGGCGATATCCGTTATGCCGTGTGGACCTCTGTGGATCGCAATCCGGAGGTGAACTATCCATTTCGCGGCGGTGTGACCGTGACGAAAGCCGACCAGACGCTTGCTGATCTCAAATGCGACACGGGCAGCGTGACGGCGCGCATCAATGACCTGTTCGATCAAAAGCAGATCGAAGGGGTCTGCTGGAACGAAGAAACCTTTAGCTGGCGGCTCTGCAACTAGCTCGGGCGGGGCAAGAGGCCCAGGCGGCGCAGCATTGTCGCGAGGGATCGCTTCTGTTTCGTTACCTGTTCCGCCTCTGACGTGCCCGCCTTGCGGTTGAACTCATAGACGTCGATGACTTTCTCGGCGCAGCCGCAGGCCTCACCCAAGCCGACCTTGGTATAATAGAACTTCGTGAAGTCTTCCGGCCTTTGCATGGAGGCAGCATCGCATGGGTGCTGCCCCCGATGTCAAGCTATCCACCCATGACCTTGGGCAGCCACAGTACGAGCTGCGGGAAGATCAGGAGCAGGATCAGGCCGAAGAGCTGCACCAGCATGAACTGCATCATGCCCAGATAGATGTCCTTCAGATCCCAATTCGGCACCACGCCTTTGAGGAAATAGGCCGACAGCGCCACGGGCGGACTGAGCCAGGCCGTCTGTAGGTTCACCGCCACAAGGATGCCGAACCAGACCATCATGTCATAGCGATCCAGCCCATGGAGCGAGAGTGCCTCGACGGTGGGCAGCAGGATCGGCACAACGATCAGAACGATCGGCACCCATTCCAGCGGCCATCCGAGCAGGAAGATCAGCGCCATGACCAAAAGCAGGATCAGGTAGGGCGACATGTCCAAGCCAAGCAGCAGTTCCGTCAGCATCTTCGGCGTGCCGAGGGCCGAGAACTGTGCTCCGAAGAAGTTCGATGCGGCCACGAGGAACATGATCAGAACCGTGATCTCAAGCGCCTTGATCAGGCTGTCAAAGAAGCTCGGGAAGGTGAACTTGCGATAGGCCAGTGACAGAAGGATTGCACCAAAGGCGCCCATCGCGGCGGCCTCCGCGGGGGTTGCAAGACCCAGCAGGATCGAGCCCAGAGCGAAGGAGATCAGGATGGTCGGCGGCATGAGCCCGGCGAAGAACTCGTCCCAAAGGGAGGAGAAGTAGAAATTCCCCTCCGCGTCTTTGCCGTAAATGGGCCGCGCCAGAATGGCGAGCAGGACGATGAATGCCCCAAAGACGATCGACCACGTCGGCAGGCCGTCGCCCATATTCGCGACGATCATGTAGAGGTGGAACAGAACGGCAATCGGCACAACGATCCGCAGGACGTTGAGGTTTCGGTAAGCTGCGTAGGCCACGACCAATGTGATGGTCAAAACGATCAGCCCGGCGAATGGGATCACACCACCGAAGGCGCCTCCGAGACCGAGGCCGAACACGCGGCACACGGTCAGGATGCCAAGGCAGATCAAGGCGACTTCGGCGCCGTAGAACTTCGATGTGTCCGGTTGGTCCTCGTCCGACAGAATGGGCCCGAGGCTGGGGTTAATCCAGCAGCGGCCCAGCGTGTAGAGCAGGTAGAGCGAGGCCAGCATCGCGCCGGGGATGAAGGCCCCCCGGAACAGATCGAGTGTGGAGACTTCCAGCACCGGTCCCATGACGATCAGCATGATCGACGGCGGGATCAGAATGCCCAACGTCCCACCCGCAGTGATACAGCCAGCCGCCAGTTTCACATTGTAGCCGGACCGGCTCATCGTGGCACCCGCCATGATCCCGAGAAGCGTGACCGAGGCGCCGACGATGCCGGTCGCCGCCGCGAAGATGGTCGAGACAATCAGAACCGCGATAAAGAGCGCTCCGCGCACCCGCGCCATGATCATCTGGATCGAGGCAAAGAGGCGCTCCATCAGCCCGGCAGATTCCATCACGATACCCATCAGGACGAAGAGCGGCACTGCCATGAGCTGATCGTTTAGCATGGTGGAGTTGGTGTTCAGCGTCATCAGAAGCGTCGTGAGCTTGAAGTTTGAGCCCCAGATGCCGAAGACAAAGGCCAGGAAAATCAGCGTGAAAGAGATCGGGAACCCGATGAAGATTACGAACAGCATCGCTGCGAGCATGATCAGGCCAATGGTCGGTTTGTCGAGGTTGGGCCGCGCACTCATCAAATCGGTGAACCAAGCCCCACCAGGCACCACATCCGGCGCAAAAATGGCGAGGCTTAGCCAGGCCACCGCGATCAAGTAAACCGGCAGCGCCATGACAAATATACGTTCCCGCTCTTTGCCCATTGTATGAAAGGCACGGAAAATCTCGGGGATGCCCTGGATTAGCAGCAGCACACCGCCGATGGGCATTGCGATCCGCGCGGGCCACAGGATCGGCTGCCAGGCGCTGTCCAATGCCATGCGCTCGCCGGTTTCATAGGCGAGCCACCAGAACTGTGCGGCCACCACGGTGAAAAAGATCATCGAGGGTATGAAGAAGAACAGGTAAAGCAACGCATCCACCGTGGCCTGCGTTTTGATGGACCAGTTGCGATAGAGGAAATCAGCGCGGATATGCACACCGCGCATCAAGCCGTAGCCTGCGCCGGCCATCCAAAGCACGCCAGCGATCATCCGGCTCAGGTCATAGGCCTGCAAGGTGGGGCCGAGACCAATGCTGCGCGCGAAGTCTTCAAATCCGGCGTCCTGCAAGATAATAAATGTGTTTCGAGAGAAGACCTCCCATACCACGATTGCGATCAGCGGCACCATCATCAGGGCGATGATCTGGCCCGCGCGATAGTTGATGACGTCAATCGCTGCCGTGATCGGGCGTTGCCACGCGGTCATATCCTCTGGCGTTTCGCCGGGGGCTTCGGCCCGTCGCTCCGCGATAAGTTCGTCCGCGATCTCCAGGTCTTCTGGATTCGGTTCATCAGCCATGTGGCGTTTCCCCCTGTCGACGTGGATTTGACATCCGCGTTCTTGTTTTCGAAACACCAGCATGCGGTGCTTGGAAAACAAGAGCAAGCGGGCCCGTGAGGGCCCGCTTTTTCTTAGGTTACTTCAGGGTCGCGGCATGTGCGCGTCCCAGACCTGCGTTTGAGGTCTGTGCGCCTGCCCAGAACGGAACCGCAATGTCGGCGAAGTCCTTTTGGGACTGCCAAACTTCTGCGAAGAACTCGTTCTCGTCAGCAGCAGCTTGCAACGCTTTCTTTGCGGCAGCCATGTACTCGGTGAAGTAGTCCGCAGGCGTGTCTTCCAGAATAACACCGTGGTTTTCCGTCAGGTCCTTCAGCGCCTTGCCGTTCTCATAGATACGGTAGGACAAGGACTTGGACAGCGATGCATTTGCGGCAACTTCCAGAGCCTTTTTCTCAAGATCCGTCAGGCCGTCATAGAAATCACCGTTCACATACATGTCGGCGTTTACGGTGACCTGGTGCAGGCCTTGCAGGTAGTAGTGCTTCAGCACTTTCTGGAAGCCGAACACGGAGTCAGGCTTCGGGCAGCACCATTCTGCTGCGTCGATAGTGCCTTTTTCCAGCGCCGGCAGGATGTCACCGCCGCCCATGGCCACAGCAGGGACGCCAATGTCAGCGTAGGCAGCACCCACCATGCCCGGAGGGGCGCGGAAGCGCATCTGACGGAAGTCGTCCATGGATGTGATCGGCTCCGGGAACCAGCCAAGGGCTTCCGGACCAACAGGCTGCAGCATGAAGGCTTTGACGTTCACGCCCATTTCATCCCACAGGCGGTCATAGAGTTCTTTACCGCCGCCATATTGGAACCAGCTCAGGAACGCGATGTTGTCGAGACCAACACCGGCGCCCGCAACGGGTGCACCAAAGAGGTTGGCTGCAACGTGTTTGCCGCCCCAATAGTGGGTCCAGGCAAAGCCACCTTCGACAAGGCCAGCGTCAACCGCGTCCATGATGTCGCGTGGGCCGACAACGGCACCCGCAGGCAGGACTTCGATTGTCAGCGAGCCGCCCGTCAAAGCAGCCACGTCTTTGCCGAATTCGTTGAGCATGAACACTTCATCGGCAGTGTTTGGCAGCACCGATTGGATGCGCAGGACCTTTTCGGCCATCGCGCTCGATGCCATCAGCGCAAGTGCGGCTGCACCTGTCGCTAGGGTTTTGAGGTTGAACATTTCTTTCCTCCCTAAGTTCAGCCTTCTTATGTTCTCAGTCCGACGTAGAAGGCTCCCGCCGGACCTGTTTTGGTCGCAAATCAGATGTGCTCGCGCCCCAAATTTCGTCAGTGTCCTCCTTTTGAGAGATCATATCCCTCGATCAGGCCCAGCATCGGGCCAATCCCTTGGTTGATGTCGAAGACACCGCGGTAGAACATCTCCGCCGCCACGTAGACGAGGACAAACAGGCCCAGCCAACTGATCCAGGGGTAGTTGGTCAACAGTTTCATGATCAACGTGGCTGCAAATGCCATCAGCAGGATGGCCAGACCCAAACCGAAGACCAGCTTCTGCGTGTCACCATCGGCAATCGCAGCCACCGCCAGAACATTGTCGAGCGACATCGAGATATCGGCGATGGTTATCGAGACAAGTGCAGAATAGAGCGTTCGTTTCGGCGGGCCGGTATAGCCCGCCTCGGCGTCTCCCGCCATTTCCAACGCATATTCTGCCGTTTCTTCCGTGCCTTCGCGGATCTCCACGAAAAGTCGCCAACAGACCCAAAAAAGCAAGAGCGCCCCGAAGAAGAGGATGCCGGGAATACCCAGCAATTTCGTCGCGATGATGGCAAAAACGATCCGCAGGACCGCGGCAATGACCATCCCGTAGAGGATGGCTTTCTTCCGCAACTCCGGTGCAAGCCCGGCGGCTGCCATCCCGATGATCAGGGCATTGTCGCCCGACAGGATCAGGTCTGCGATGATGATTTTGCCATAGTCGGCGATGGTGTCGATCATGTCAGCTTGCCGCCTTTTCAAGAACGTTTGAGGTGCTCGTTCCAGCTTCGGCATCAGCGAGCACAAGGTCGGAGGCTTTTTCGCCAATCATCATGCACGGGGCATTTGTGTTGCCGGACACGATGATCGGCATGATCGAGGCATCGGCGACCCGCAGGCCCTCGATACCCTTCACTTTCAACTCAGGGGTGACGACGGCCATGTCATCGACACCCATCTTGCAGGTGCCGGTTGGATGGTAAATCGTCGTGGCGGTGTTGCGCACCCAATCCAGGATTTCGTCATAATCATCAGAGACTTGCGGGCCGGGCTTATATTCTTCCGTGATGTGGTCGGCCACCGGTTTGGTCTGGCAAATCCGGCGCGTGATGCGCACGCCTTCGACGATCGTGTTGCAATCGGTCTTGGTCGCCAAATAGTTCGGATGCAGCTTCGGATAGTCGCGCATATCGCCCGAAACGAGTTCCATATGCCCGGCGCTTTCGGGGCGCAATTGCAGGACCGAGGCGGTGAAGGCCGAGAACTGATTTGGACCTTCGTCGATCTTATCCGCGGAAAACGGCTGGATGTGGAACTGGATGTCCGGCACTGCAAGGTCTTCCCGTGTTTTCAGAAAACCAGTGCCAAGCGAGGCCGCCATCGCCATCGGACCGCCGCGGGTCGCAATGTATTTCAGGCCGATCATCGCCTGCTTGAAGTAGTTATTGATCTCGATATTGATGGTCGAGAGCGGCGTCTTATAGACCGGGCGGGCTTGCAGGTGGTCCTGCATATTCTTGCCCACGCCCTTCAGTTCTTGGACCATCTCGATCCCATGCGGTTTCAACTCATCCGCGGCACCGATCCCCGACACCATCAGGATTTGCGGCGATGCGAGGGCACCTGCGGACAGGATCACCTCTTTATGGGCCGTGATCGTGACGGATTGGCCGTTGTGATTGGCCTTAAGGCCTGTGCAGCGCTTACCGTCGAAGATCAGGCGCTCCACCGCGCATTTGGTTAGAACTGTCAGGTTCTCTCGCACTTTAGCCGGGTTCAGGTAGGCGACGGCGGAGGAACACCGTCGCCCATTGCGTGTCGTCAGTTGAAACAGCGCCACGCCTTCCTGATCTTCCCCGTTATAATCGGGGTTGCGTTTATACCCTGCCGCCACCGCGCTATCGAGCCAGAGATCGACGATCTCGCGGGTGACTTTTGTATCGGAAACGCTCAGCGGGCCGTTACGACCGCGCTCGTCGTCATTGCCGCCGGTATAGGATTCTGACCGCTTAAACAGGGGTTTGACATCCTCCCAAGACCAACCGGTATTCCCCAATTGCCGCCACCCGTCATAGTCTTCCTTCTGACCGCGCACATAGAGAAGGCCGTTGATCGAGGAAGAACCCCCCAGAACTTTACCTCGAGGCCATTTAAGGCTGCGTCCGTTCAGACCCGGATCAGGCTCGGTCTTATAACACCAGTCGGTCTTGGGATTGCCCATCGTCTTGAAGTATCCCACGGGAATATGGATCCACGGGTAGGTGTCTTTGCCTCCCGCCTCCAGCACAGCCACGCGATACTTGCCATTCGCAGACAGCCGGTTGGCGAGCACGCAGCCCGCCGACCCTGCGCCGACGATGATGTAGTCAAACTCCACTCACTTCCTCCCAAAAGTGTTGGAAAGGCTAATAATGAGACTTTTAGTCTCGTTTTTTTATCGAAACATGTTAAGGTGAGTCGTGCAAGGCAAAATATTGCGGGGGACGAATGTCTGGAGAAACAAGATTACCGACCAATCTGCGGACACTGCTCATCCTTGAAGCGCTTGGTCAGGACAGCGATCCGATGACCCCGGCTGAGATCGGGCGTGAAGTGGGTCTGCCGAAACAGACCGTGCACCGCCTCTGCAACACACTCATCGAAGAGGGGTTTTTGGTGCGC
The DNA here is from genome assembly GCA_028284705.1 of Paracoccaceae bacterium. GTDB lineage: Bacteria > Pseudomonadota > Alphaproteobacteria > Rhodobacterales > Rhodobacteraceae > Litoreibacter. The sequence goes on from JANQRE010000037.1 coordinate 39,113, forward strand.
GACGAGCGCAAACGCGGGCTGCGACCCGGGCGGCGCGCGAGACTTCTCGCCTCGGGGTTGATGTTTGCCAGTTCCGCGCATTTAGCCCGTAAGCGTGTCTTGCAGAACCTCTCTGATGCGACTGGCGAGACGGTCAACTATGTCGTGCCCGAGGATCGCGGCATGGCCTATCAGGATCGTGTCGAGACCGATTGGCCCATCCGCATCCAGCTGCCGGTCGGCTCAACCGTGCCGTTCTTTTGCACCGCCAGCGGCAAGATCTATCTCGCCAGTCTACCCAAGGCGCAGCGCCGACGGTTGGTCAGCGTGATGCATCTCGAACGTCACACGGACAAGACGATCACCGACCCTGAGAAGCTTCTGGAGGAGTTGGCCATTACGGCAAAGCGTGGCTATTCCCTCGACAATGGTGAGTTTTTTGAGTCGATGAACGCGATCGCCGCGCCTGTGCTCGACAAGGCCGGGCGCTACTGCGCCTCGGTCGCAGTTCACGCGCCCGCACAACGGATGCCAATCGAAAAGGCGCTCGACTACCGTGAGGAGCTGTTCGCGGCTTGTAAAAGACTGACAGAGACGCTGTTCGACTAGTCCCGCCCGGTCAGGCCTGATCGTCCATCCAGATCGTGACAGGTCCGTCATTGGTCAGCACCACGGACATATCTGCCCCGAACTGACCGGTGGCGACAGTGATCCCAAGGTCTCGCAAATCCTGCGCGAAGTCCTCATAGAGACGATTGCCTTCGTGGGGAGGTGCCGCGGTGGAAAAGCCCGGGCGATTGCCGCGAGAGGTATCGGCGGCGAGGGTGAACTGACTGACTACGAGTGCCTCACCGCCAGTATCGATGAGTGAGCGGTTCATCTTGCCATCGTTGTCTTTGAAGATGCGCAATTTCGAGATCTTTGCGGCGAGTTTCGTGCCTTGCTCAGCCGTATCGCCCGCCATGGCGCAGATCAGGATCAAAAGGCCGGGGCCGATCTCGCCGATGACCTTGCCTTCAACGGTAACCGACGCGTTTGAGACCCGCTGGATCAGCGCTCTCACAGTTCGTGGCTCCAGGGCGGGTTCGCACCGGCGCGGCTGACTGTGATTGCTGCGGTTTTCACGCCAAGCTCAAGCGCGCTCCGCAAAACTTCGGGATTCAGAGCGCTCACCTGTTTCTTGTCGAGCGCGTCGGATTGTTGCAATCCGGCCAGAAAACCTGCGTTGAACGTGTCGCCGGCCCCGACCGTATCAACAACCTCCACTCGCTCGGCCGGCACGAAGGTCTGGCCATCGGCGGTGTGCGCCGTCACGCCCTTGGCGCCTTCGGTAATCAGGACGATCTTGGAGCCGCCGTCCAAAATCTTTTGCACTTGCCCCTCGATCGAGCCACCGCCCATGAGCCAGTTCAGGTCCTCATCGCTGAGTTTCACGATGTCGCTCGCAGCCATCATGCGGGTGATGCGGTCGGTATAGGCGGCGCGGTCCGCTACGAAGCCTGGCCGCACATTGGGGTCAATCATGGTCACGTGGCGCGCAGCCTCACGGAGCAAAAGCGCCTCATAGGCACTACCGCAGGGCTCCCCGGCCAGCGAAATGCCACCAAAGAACAAGGCCTTAACAGACTCAGGGATCGTCGGCAGATCGGCTTCCGTCATCGCCTTCAGCGCGGTGTTCTCGTCGTAGAAAGCATACGTCGCCTGACCATCAACCAGTTTGACAAAGGCAAGCGTGCAGGGTCGCGGAAGCCGTGGCGACAGGGCGGCGTCCACATGGGAGGCTTCAAGTGTCTCGACCAGCAGATCGCCAAACATGTCCTGCGATAACCCGCACAGAAACCCGGGCGCCGCGCGCAGACGGCCAAGGGCGATGGCGGTATTGAACACCGCCCCACCGGCATGGGGTGCATAGGCGCTAAGACCATCCGTGGTCTCGCGCGGGAGCATATCGATGAGGGCTTCGCCGCAGCAGAGGATCATTGTTGTGTCGCCATGAAGTAGCCAATTGTGAGCGCTACCAATAGGCCGATGACCACAGCGATTGCAATCTTCATTGCGGAATAGGGGCGCTCGCCTTTCACCCGGCCCGATTGGCCGTTCACCACGAAGCGATAGGTCTTGCCGCGATATTTGTAGGCGGCCATCCAGACCGGCAGCAGGACATGTTTGAAGGTGATGTCGTTGACATAGGTGTTCACCGACGTGATGCGCTGCTTGTCGCCTCCGATATCGCGGCGGATGTCTTGCCGGATCATCGCGTCCATATGGGCCTTACCTTCGGTGAAGCCGTCTTCCAGCGAGACGGTGTATCCCTCTGCCAAAAAGCCGGAGAGATATTCCGGGCGGTAGGGTTTCAACGCTTCCATGCCCCAGGGCGCCAGCGCATCCGTATAGGGCTTCGGTAGGGATTTCGAAGCAAGCACGGTGACATCGTCGAAGGCGCGTTTCAGCTTGCCGCGCACCATCGTCCAGCGAGTTTTGACGACGGTGCGGTCGGGTTGATCGGGTTTGGAGGAGCGCACGCGCTCGGTGTAATTGTCGCCGCGCGCGCCCTGATAGATCGTGCGGGTGTCCGCATCGAAGGTCCAATAGGGCACATAGATGCCGTCGAGCTTGCGCCCCTTGCGGGCATATTCCTGCAACCCGTTCGGGGCAAACCAAAGCTTGCCCAGCCACGCTTTCATGGCATCGCGCGCCTGGGGTTCTGTCAGATCAAAGGGGATCACCGCTTGCGGTTTGATCTGCCGTTCCGCACCTGTGTCCGTCACGACCGGCGTGGCACAGAACGGGCATTCGGTGGCGTGGATGTCCGGATTGACCTCGATATGGGCCGCACAATTGGGGCAGACGGAAACCCGCGTCTCTTGCATGTCCGTCTTGGCAAGCTGTTGGCCAAGCGCCTTTTCGAAATCCAGTTCCCGGATGCTCTCGCCGCGCTCCTCCGGGATCGCCTGTGTGGCACCACAATGGGGACAGAGCAGACCATCGCTGTCGGGATCAAACTCCATGTCCGAGCCACAGGTGTTACAGGGAAAGCGATGCTCAGCGGTGGGTGCGTAGGGCTGGTCCATGGGTTTACAGAATACCGTGCAGGAACTTGGGCAAGATCGTATTCAAAGCATTATCGCCAAGGGTCGTGTGACGCCAGAGGTGAAACACTGCGTGGATCGAGCCGATCGCGATCAAGGCAAAGAGCATCTGCCGGGTTGGCAGGTCCGCGAAATAGGGGAGTTCCAGGGCCGAGGCGGCTGTGACGGCGACAAAGACATAAAGCGCGCGATGGCCCCACTGGTGGAACAAGCGAAACCCGCCTTCGAGGGCCGGGCCGGGGCGCCCGTTCAGCCCGAGGACCAGTGCCATCGCCGACCAGATCAGCGCGACGACGCCAAAGGACGTCATCCAGATGGCCTCGCCGCCAGAGGCCAGAGCCGCGACAATCAGGAAACTGTTCGTCCAATGCAGAGCGATGTGGAGGGGCCGTCTCACAGATATTTATGCAGGCGTTTCGGGGCCATGATCCTCAGTGCATTGTCCCTCAGATGCAGATGCCGCCAAATGTGGAACAGGGCATGCGCCACCGCAAGACCCGCAAGCAGGTAGAACTGATAGGTATGCGCATCGCCGACAATCGCATTGGCGCGTGGCCAGCCCATCGGTGGGGCAATCGGAATGATCCCGCCCGCCCAGAGGGTCACGGTTGAGGTGAGACCCAAAAGGAAGCCGCCAAAGGCCACAAGAAACAACCCCCAGATCAGGGTTAAATGCATGATCCTGTGGGTCTTTCGCGCCCAAGGTGGCAGTTTTGGTCCTGGTCGGGAGGCGAGGCCTGCCCTGAGATATGTCACCGTCCAAGCCAAGGCGAATGTCACAAAGATTAGGCCCATCACCGAGTGAAACCGAAAGACCCATTTGCCCGCGCGACGGAGGGCATCGGGGTCAGCGAACAGAAACCACACGAAGAACGGGAGGATGCCCCAATGGAGAAATTTCAGCCAGGTTCGGCGATGTGGCAGTGAGATGCGCATGCTTGATCATACGCGCCCCGAGGCCGAATTGGATGCCGCGTCACCAAGAATTGAAGAAGTCGCGGGTCGTCCGTTCACCGTGTGTGTTAGGCCGGCGGCGGTGGAGGCGGGGGCATGACCGTGAAAAGCTGCGCCAATTCCATCACCTCGCCGGCGGGTTTCCAGCCGTCCTGACCCTGGGTCCAGACCATCGTCTCTCGGGTCAGATCGCCATCAGTGACCATGCGCCCCAAGGCGGCTTTCGAGAACGGACCTTTCGAGGCGCCGTTCTCGGCGATGTGCCAGACATGCTCAACCGGGGGTGGCGGCGGAGGAGCCGCGGCGGGTTGCGCGCCCCAAGGACCCGCCTGTGGCATCATCTGGCCCGCCATCGCCATGCCGATCCCGGCGCCTAGGCCCGCACCCATGGCGCCTCCAGCCTGACCGCCCTGGCGCATCGCCTCGGCAGCCGCGAATTTCATGTGATCGTCGAGATTGCCGGAGATGCCGCGTGAAGTGCGTGTGTCGAGAGCTTTCTCAACAGCGGGCGGCAAGCTGATGTTTTCAATGTAGAACTCCGGCACATCCAGCCCGTAATTCGCGATCAAAGGCTTGATCGCTCCGGCGATGATCTTGCCCAGATCGGTGGTGTTCGCGGCCATGTCGAGCGCCGGAATGCCGGAAGCGGCCAGCGTGCGGGAGGCCTCCTGCACGATGATATTGCGGATCTGGAAGCTGATTTCATCCATCGTGAATTCACCATCGGTGCCGACGATCTCGGTCAGGAACTTCGCCGGATCGGTGGCGCGCACGGAATAGGTGCCAAAGGCGCGCAGGCGCAGCGGGCCGAACTCCGGATCGCGCAGCATGATCGGGTTCTTGGTGCCCCATTTCAGATCGTTGAACCGTGTCGTGTTGACGAAATAGATCTCCGACTTGAATGGGCTTTTGAACCCATGATCCCAATGGTTCAGGGTCGTCATGATCGGCATATTGTTGGTCTCGAGCATATATAGCCCGGGCGTGAAGACATCCGCCAACTGCCCCTCATGCACAAAGACCGCAGCCTGACCTTCGCGCACGGTGAGTTTCGCACCGTATTTGATCTCATGGCCCTCGCGTTCGAACCGCCAGACCATCGTGTCGCGCGTGTCATCGGTCCAGTGAATGACGTCGATGAACTCGCCGGTCAGAAAATCAAGAATACCCATGAAGAACCTCGTCTTTGGTGTCGGGTTAACTTTCGCCGCCAAGCAGTTCGGAGGCAAGCACTTCCACCACGGGACGCGCGGCAGCAGGACCTGCGCCAAGGGGCAGGCGTTTGTCGTAGAGGATTTGCAGCAGGATTTCGTCGTGACGGGTCAACAGCGCGAACTCGTCATCGTCGTTGAAAATCGATGGCCGCGCGGCGGGGCTGTCATTTGAAAGGCCCAGACCTTGGGCGATTTCCTCGTGGTAACAGGACTGGCGCAACAGATCGGGGTGCTCGGCGCGGATGATGGCGACGGCGGTGTGGAAACTGTCGGGCGCATCGGCATCTGAAAATGCATAAACCGCGCAATAGATCGGGCGCGGCATGTTGGTGATTTGATCAGCCAGAGCGGTGCTGAGACCGGGCACGAGCTGTTGCAGGCGCGGACCAAAAGCGTCCAGCTCATCCACGGTCAGAACCGCGACATGGAAATTCCCGGCACCTCTCGTGGTCGAGATGCGATGCCCGGTGACCCGGGCGAGGCGGTTGGCGTAGCGTGCAACCGTCGCCCGGTCGGTCCGTGCCTTCGCGGCATCGACCGCGGGCCCAAATTCCATGGAGATCGCGACAGGTTTCGACCAGCGCTGCACCTGACCAGCCGATGGGCGCTCAGAAAAGCGGTCGCCGTCCAGCGTGAACTCGTTGGACACGCCGATGCGGATGAAATTTTGCACCAACTGGCGTTTGGAAAAGGGCGTGTCGATTCCGCCGCCGTCTTTGCGTAGCAGACCCTGGGTCAGAAGGTTGCGCTGCACGGCAGCGTAGTATTCCGCCAGTTCCATCGACCGTTTGGAGGGCAGAACCGGGGTTTGCGCGCTCGGAACGGTTGCGCGCGGCTCGGGGCGCGGCGATTCCGTTTGCGGGATGTCGCACGCGGCCAGCAGGGCCGTCGCCAGCCCTGCCATCAGCACATGTGAGAGTGTCCGAAGTCGCAAGTTACCCCGCACTCGTCCCGATCGTATGGCCGGTGCCAGTATCGCGCGCTTTGGCGGAGGCCAGCGTTTCGCGCAGCTCGGTTTCCATCTTCTGAAGCTCCTGCTCTGCCTCGGCGCGTTTGCGCTTGCCTTCATCGGCGATGGCGAGGCTTTCATTAATTGTCGCGACCAGATCGTCATTGGCTTTGCGGACCGCTTCGATGTCAAAGACGCCGCGCTCCATCTCCTCGCGCACGGCTTTGTTGGCCTGTCGCAGGTTCTCCGCATTTGCCGTCAGAAGCTCGTTGGTCAAGTCATTGGCATCGCGCACCGCAGCCGCAGCTTCGCTTGAACGTTGGATTGTAAGCGCTTGGGCCAATTGAGTTTCCCAGAGTGGTACGGTGTTGACCAAAGTCGAGTTGATCTTGGTGACAAGCGATTTGTCATTCTCTTGCACCAGACGGATCGAGGGCAGGGATTGCATCGTGACCTGACGGGTGAGTTTCAGATCATGCACCCGGCGCTCCAGATCATCGCGTGCGGCACGCAGGTCGCGCAACTCCTGCGCGGCCATCACCTTCTTATCTTCATCTGCCGCCTCAACCGCGGCCTCTTTGGCCGGAATGTCCTTCGCATCGAGCTCAGCGAGCTTCTCTTCCCCGGCGGTGATATAAAGCGCCAGCTCATCGTAGAACTCCAAAGTGCGGTCATAAAGCACATCGAGCGATTTGATGTCCTTCAGAAGCACATGTTCGTGCTTCAGCAGATTGTCGGTGATCTTGTCGATCTGGCCCTGCACATCCTCGAATTTCGCCATGAATTTTGCAGCAGGTGCGACGCGGCCGAGAAGTTTCTCCCACCAGGAGCGCTCGCGACGCATGTCCATCTCGGAGATATTGAAGCCCCGGATGGTGGTCACGATGTCGCGCAGCGAATTGCCGGCGGGGCCCACATCCTTGTTCTTCACATCCGCCAGCATTGACTGGCTGATTTCCTGCAGGCCCGATTGTGCGCGCGACCCGAAGGAGACGATGGAGTTCGTGTCCTCCATGTCGATCTCTTCCATACGCGTGCGGATTTCCTTGGCCACCGGCGCATCGGCTTCTGCCAGCGGCACCAGAGCCGTGGAGGGCTCGCGCAACTCAACGGCGGCCACTTCCTCGACCAGTGCCACGGATTCTGCGGCTTTCTCACGGACAGTTTCAGACATGGGTCTTCCTTTTCTTCGGGCCTTAATTCAGGCGAATGCCTTCGCGCTGCAATCGGTCGCGCAGCACGTCAATTTCGATATCCAGATCGGTGCGACTATCGCTCAGGAGTTTCTGGTTTTTCGCGGTGAAATTTGCTTCGAGATCGTCAAGAAGGGCGGTGAAATCCTCTTTGGCGCTCGTATCGCCGGTTTTGCTGAAAAGATCGGCGAATTTCAGAGCCGCATCTTTGGCGCCCAGCAGATAAACGCCGAGATATTTGCGCGCGGCGGTCAGATCACGCGGGTCGTTTTCGACCGTGCGGAACATCTCGCGAGCAGTGGCCTGGAACTGGTCGACCCGAGCTATGAGAACGCGGTCTTTCGTGCCGGAGATCGCCTCTTTCATCGCTTTCAGATGGCGTTCGGCTTCATCCACCGCGCGGGCGACGCGGTCCGTCTGAAACTCGTCGATCCCTTCGGCGGATTTGTTGCTCATGGGATCAAGACCGAAGGCGACAAGGTGCAATACCATCCCGATCACGCCATAGATGGCCGGGCCGATGATCGCACCGTTGAAGGTGGCCAGAGCGACACCAAGACCGATCAAAATTGATCCAAAGAGTTTGCGCGGAATGGCGGGGCGGCGTGCGATGGTGCGGGCTTCGTAAGCCTCCTCGGCCTCAAGTCCACCGCGGGTCAGCCAGGCGGCGCCTGCGATCAGAGCGAAGGCTACAAGCTTTTGTGCCATTTCCAGCGCGGGATCGCCGAAGGAGAAAAAGACCAGCGGAAGTGCTGCTACATAGAGAATATTGGTGCGTGCCCGACCCCGTTGCGGGCGGCGACCTTTCATCGGCGATTTGACCGGGCCCTTGGACGATCCATCGGGGCTGAACTGTCCGCCATAGCGTTGAGCCATTTACAGCGCTCCCGACAGCCAGCCGGTCGAGGCGCCGATCACAAGCATGATCAACGCCACATAGGCGATACGCTCAATAGCAGTGCCGGACATGAAAGCCCCTCGCGCCTGTTTCAGTCGCCCCAGATATAAGGAGCGGGGTCCTCTGTTACCAGTTCTTAATGCGGGGAAATTCTGCCCGCAGATGCCCGTTCCGCCGCCAGTTTGCGGGAGTAACCCGATTGGATAATCTCCACGGCAAAGAGCACGATGACGGAGAAGTAGAACGTGGTTTTTGACATGGGAACAAGAGGATAGCCAAGGATGTGAATGGCCATTGCCTCATCATGGGTTGCATGTTCTGCCGCCACGCCCGCTTCGCCCAGAAGGACGACACCGACGATGAGCAGGATGAAGAGGCCCAGAACCTCATACATCCGGTTTCGCTGCAGAAACTCGGTCACGCTATCGGCCAGAACCAGCATAGCGAGACCCGAGAGCAGGATCGCAATCGCCAGAACCGGAAAAACATCCGTGATGGCAATGGCAGACAGGACCGAGTCGAAACTGAAAATCAGGTTCATGAACACGATCAGCATCACGACTTGAAAGGCCGATTTTCCGGATTTCCCTTCCACATCGTGACCGAGATGTTCGACCGACAGCATATGGGCGATCTCCTTCACCGCCGTGTACATAATGAAGACGCCGCCGAAAACGAAGACGCAGGTGGCGAAGTTCACGCCGCCTGTCAAAACGCCTTCCCATTCAAAGACATAGAAGGGCTCAGTTAATGTGCCGAGAAGCTGCACCATCGTGAAGAGAAGGATGATCCTGAGTGCCACGGCGAGGATGATCCCCCAAAAGCGCACCGCCTTTTGTTGGGCCACCGGCGCGCGTTGGCTTTCGATGGAGATGTAGAGCAAATTTTCAAAGCCCAGCACCGCTTGCAGGAAACAGAGCATCAACAGATTGCCCAGGTTTTCGATGGTGAAAAGATCGGCCATTTGCGGCGCTCCCTCGTTCTTTTTTGATTGAGCGGAGACTTGCAGGACCTAGGCCGTGTGACAAGTGGGCGCGCCTATCGACGGCGGCGCTTTTGGGACCCTTTGCGGGCAGGGCGCGGTTTGCCGGTGTCATCCAGCCCCAATTGGTCGCGCACAACCTTGGCTTTGACCTCTTCGACAGCACCCGGTTTTAGATCGCCAAGCTGAAACGGCCCGTAAGAAACGCGGATCAGGCGGTTCACTTTCAGGCCAATGGCGTCCATGGCGCGGCGAATTTCACGGTTCTTCCCCTCGCGCAGCGCCACGGTCAGCCAGGCGTTGGCGCCTTGCTGGCGGTCGAGGGAAACCTCCATCGGTTGGAAACTGTCGCCTTCGACTGTGATACCCTGTTGCAGCGGTTCAAGTTGCGCGCCATCGGGGCGGCCGTTGACCCGCACCCGGTAGCGTCTCAGCCAGCCGGTTGAGGGCAATTCGAGGCGCCGCTTGATTTCACCATCATTGGTCAGAAGCAGCAAGCCCTCAGAGTTCAGGTCGAGCCGCCCGACATTCAGAACGCGCGGCAACTCCTTGGGAAGTTTGTCGAAAATAGTCTCGCGGCCTTTCTCGTCGCGCTCTGTTGTGACAAGCCCAATGGGTTTGTAATACCGCCAAAGCCGCGGGCGCTCTGGTTCTGCTAGCGGCTGACCGTCAACGGTGATTTTGTCAGAAGGCGTCACATTCAGAGCCGGGCTGGTGATCTTTTCCCCATTCACCGTGACGCGGCCCGCTTCGATGATGGCTTCGGCCCCTCGACGAGAGGCGATGCCAGCCCGCGCCAGCACCTTTGCGATCCGGTCGCCTTTTGGAGTATCACCCGTCATGGCGCAGGGCCTAACCCGCGCGGCGACAAAGGAAAAGCCCCGGATGGGTTTCACGTCACATATGGAACTGGCGCTGGCCGAAGCGCGCGCGGCGGGCAAACGTGACGAGGTGCCGGTGGGGGCGGTCGTTGTCGGGCCGGATGGGGACGTGCTGGCACAGGCCGGCAATCGGACGCGGGAGTTGAGTGACCCGTCTGCCCATGCAGAGATGCTGGCGATCCGGTCGGCCTGCGCGACCTTAGAGACCGAGCGCCTGACGGGCTGCGATCTTTATGTGACCTTAGAGCCCTGCGCGATGTGTGCCGGTGCGATTGCAGCGGCCCGTATCGCGCGCGTCTATTTTGGTGCGTGTGATCCAAAATCAGGCGGTGTGTTGCATGGCGCGCGGGTGTTCGATCACCCGCAGTCACACCACCGGCCCGAGGTCTATGACGGCATTGCGGCAGACGAGGCCGAAGCGCTTCTGCGCGGTTTTTTCACCCACAAGCGATAGGCAGTTTCTTACCGGTGCTGATTTCTTTTGGCTGCGGGGTTTATTCGAATCGCCTGCAGCGTTATGCAGCCCGCACGTGCCACACCAAACAGAGGAGGCGTGTAATGACATTCGATCAAAAATACGTCCATCTCGGTGCTGGTGACGATCCTGTGGGCATCCTCATGTCCCATGCAGGCGTGCGCGAGACCTGCTGATCGTCGCGACTGATCTGATCCGGTCAGTCACCCTTTCCAACCACTAACTTCATCGATCTCAATTAACGTCTGAATTGCGTTTGTCGGGGTCATCCATGCAACTCAATACGAGGAGCCGTGCGGGTGAATTCCGTCGGTTTGTTAAACAAAATGAATGCATTGCCTCTGAAACCTCAAGTCACTCCCCATGGGGAGATCGATAGATTGATCGCCGATTATGGTCTGCGGCGCATCCTGCTGGCTTTGGCGGGACGCCTGTTTCGCAGATCGAGGCCACCGGACAAACCGAAGAGCCGCGGAAGAGTAGACGTCATCCCGCCTTATCTGCGGAAAGATCTGGGCCTGCCGCCCGAGCCGCCGCCCCGGATCATGATTGATCTGACGCATCTGAACCGTGGCCGGTTCTATTGATCAAAGGGTGATGGTCTCCATCACGTCGGGCGTCGTGACCGAGACGCCCGGCAAGCCTTCAACAAGCGCCTCGGCTGATTGTTCGAGAAGCGGGAAAGTCTTGTAGTGACAAGGGATGACCGTCTTGAAGTTGAAGTATTTCTTCGCGACGAAGGCTGCCCCCTTCATATCCATGGTGAAGTGGCCGCCTGCGGAGAGGATGCCGATCTCGGGCTCATAAAGCTCAGCCATCCATTCCATGTCAGCCATCGGACCGGTGTCGCCTGATATGTAGATGGTGCGCCCGTCATGAGAGAGCATGAAGCCCGCAGGTGCCCCGGAATAAACGAGTTTTTCCTTGATCATGATTGAAGAAGAATGGCTGGCGGGGACCAAGCTTACGGCAACATCGCCTGCCATCACGGTGCCACCGAAGTTGAACCCGATTGTCTCAAGCCCTTGATGTTCCAGCAGGCCTGCAAGCTCGACCATTGCGAGGATCGGTGCGCCGGTCTCCTTCGCTATGTCTGCAATTCCGTCGGTATGGTCAAAATGACCGTGGGTCAGAAGGATATGCGTGGCGCCCGCGATGGCGTCATCGCGCCTGTCATCGGGGAAGCTGGGGTTGCCGGTGAGCCACGGATCGATCAGAAGAACCTGATCGCCCATTTCGATGCGAAACCCGCCATGTCCAAGCCAGGTGATGTTCATGATGTCCTCCCAGATGTGTTTCCGCAACGCTAGCACGAGGGTCTGAGAATCCAATGGACTGGTCTGAGCAGATCGACATTTATTGCGAGCGCATCGATTTCACCTTTTGGGCGGAGCCCGTGAATGCGATCAGCAATGCCGCCTTTCTGATTGCGGCGCTGATCATGTGGCGACGCACGGGCGGGATCGTCGGCGGACAGGTGCTGGCAGCGGTCTTGTTTGCCATCGGGATCGGCTCGTTTCTGTTTCACACCTTTGCAACGACATGGGCCGTGGTGATCGACGTGATCCCGATCATTCTCTTCGCGCTGACCTATATCTTCCTTGCCAACCGCATTTATTGGGGCATGTCGCTCTGGTTGGCGATTTTGGCCACGCTTGCCTATTTCCCTTATTCCTACGGGGTCAGCGCCGTGGCCAGAGATCTATTTCCCGTTTTGCGTGGCACGGCGGACTATGTGCCGCTGCCGATCTTGATCTTTGCCTATGGGGTGCTTCTGCTGCGGCGGTATCCGGCGACGGGACGGGGATTGATCCTGGGGGCCGCGATCCTTTGTGTGTCGATGACCCTGCGCACGATCGACCTGCCACTTTGTGACGGCTGGCCCTTAGGCACGCATTTCCTGTGGCATTGTTTGAACGCGCTGATGCTGGGTTGGATGATCGAAGTCTACCGGCGGCACATCACCCAAATGAGCGCGTGACCGCGCGCGCCTTTCATTGATTTGGCGCCTTTGGCGCGCGGCATGCCATTGACTTTTGACCGTGTGCTTGGTTTTGCAGGTGGAAAAGCGAGCGGTATTTCAAGTGGCATTCCCAGACGTCAAAGGCACGTTGACCGAGGATCGGGTTCTGGCGGACCTGACCTGGTTGCGGGTTGGGGGGCCGGCGACGGCTCTGTTCCAACCTGCCGACGAAGACGACCTTTGTGCGTTTCTGAGCGCGCTTGCCCCTGACATCACTGTCTTTCCGATGGGCGTCGGCTCGAACCTGATCATCCGCGATGGCGGAATCGACGCCGTGGTGATCCGCCTGGGGCGTGGGTTCAACGGGATCGAATTTGATGGCAACCGCGTGATTGCCGGCCCCGCGGCGCTCGATGCGCATGTTGCGCGGAAGGCTGCGGATCAGTGGCTCGATCTGACCTTTCTGCGCACCATTCCCGGAGCCATCGGTGGGGCGGTGGCGATGAATGCAGGGTGCTACGGGTCTTACATGGCCGATGTGTTTGTCGAAGCCCGCGTGGTTCACAGAACTGGCAAGGTCGAAACGCTGGGTCGGGATGATCTGAATTTCGCTTATCGCCAAAGCGATCTGCCTGAGGGTGCCGTAATCACGCAGGTTGTCATGGAAGCTCCGACCGGGGATCCAGCGGCGTTGCATGCCAAAATGGAAGAGCAGTTGGCCAAACGCGACGCCACACAACCGACCAAAGAGCGCACCGCGGGCAGCACGTTTCGCAACCCCGCCGGGTTCTCCTCGACCGGACGCGCTGATGACTCCCATGAGTTGAAGGCCTGGAAAGTCATCGACGATGCAGGCATGCGCGGTGCAGCGCTTGGCGGGGCGCAGATGAGCGAGAAGCACCCCAACTTCCTGATCAACACAGGTGGGGCGACCGCCGCGGACCTCGAAGATTTGGGCGAGCTGGTGCGGAAAAAGGTTTTCCAAAACAGTGGAATAGAGTTACAATGGGAAGTGGTTCGACTGGGGAAGAGGCTCCCCTAGCGGATACACACAAGATATAGCGGTCGCAAAGGCCGAACACACAATAACAGCCCCAAAAAGGGGCGATGCAGGCACAAAGGCGGGTTTATGTCGGGCGGGACAAACCCCAAAACCGTGGTACTGATGGGCGGCCCCTCGGCTGAGCGAGAGGTCTCGTTGAGCAGTGGGCGCGATTGTGCGGCGGCTTTGCGCGAAGCCGGGCTTGAGGTTGTCGAGCTCGATGCCGATGCGCAGGTGGCCGAACGTCTGCAGGAAATAAACCCGGATGTCGTCTTCAATGCGCTCCACGGTCGGTGGGGGGAGGATGGCTGCGTGCAGGGCATCCTCGAATGGTTGCGTATCCCCTATACTCATTCCGGCGTGCTGGCCTCGGCGCTCGCGATGGACAAGGAAAAGACCAAGCAGGTCTATCGCAATCATGGGCTGCCCGTGGTCGAGAGCTTTCTGGCGAACAAACGAGATGTGATGGCGGAGCATATTATGGCGCCGCCTTATGTGGTGAAGCCGTTTAACGAAGGGTCGTCCGTTGGTGTCTACCTGGTGCACCGAGATGCCAACGGACCTCCTCATCTGGCCGAGGACATGCCAGAAATCGTGATGGTGGAGGCTTTCGCTCCGGGCCGCGAACTCACCACGACCGTTGTGGGCGACAAGGCGCTGACGGTCACCGATATCATCACCGATGGCTGGTATGATTATGAGGCAAAATATGCCGAGGGCGGATCGCGTCATGAGGTGCCGGCAGATATTCCCGACGAGATTCACACGCTGTGCCTAGACTATGCGCTGCGCGCCCACGAGGCGCTTGGTTGTCGCGGAGTGACCCGCACCGACTACCGGTGGGATGAGGAGAAGGGGGCCGAGGGGCTGATCCTTCTGGAAACCAACACCCAGCCCGGGATGACCCCCACCTCGCTGACGCCGGAGCAGGCGCAGGTGATGGGCATGTCGATGTCAGAGCTGTGCCTCTGGATGGTGGAGGATGCCTCATGCGATCGCTGATCCGCCGAACAGCGCGCGCCGACCGCCCCGATCCTGCGCCGAGCCGGTGGGCCTATCGCTTTCAACGTCTATGGCTGACGCCGTTCTTCCGTCAGATTGTCCGCGTCGGCATGCCCAGCTTCCTTTTGGTGGCTTGTATCGGTCTGTTCTTCTCCGATCAGGAGCGGCAGCGCGCGATTGGCGATCAGTTTGCCGAAATCCGCCGCTCGGTCGAAGAGCGCCCGGAATTCATGGTGAAGGTGATGTCCATCGGCGGCGCCTCCGACACTCTCTCCGAACATGTGCGTGAAGTTCTGGCCGTCGATCTGCCACTCTCCAGCTTTGATCTGGACCTTGAAGCGATGCGCAAGCGCGTCGAAAGCCTTGATGCGGTGAAGCGCGTCGATCTGCGCATCAAATCCGGCGGCATCCTGAATGTGCGCATCGAGGAACGTGTCCCGGCGATTGTCTGGCGCGGGCCGGACGGGCTGGAACTGCTAGACGCCGATGGTCACCGCGTGGCGGGTCTGCAGGTGCGCATTCAACGTCCCGATCTGCCGCTGATTGCAGGCGAGGGGGCCAATGCGCGCGTCCGCGAGGCGCTGGCTTTGATCGAGCGTGCCGAGCCGATCAAGCCGCGCATCCTGGGTCTCGTGCGCATGGCGGAGACCCGCTGGGACATCGTACTCGACCGCGGACAGCGCATAATGTTGCCGACCGAAAACCCCGGCCTTGCGCTCGACCGTGTGCTGGCGCTGAATGAAGCGCAAGAGCTTTTGGCGCGCGACGTCACTCGTGTCGATTTCAGAAACGCAAAACGCCCGACCCTTCGTCTGACGCAGAACGCTGTGGACGCGATGAAGGAGATGAGAGGCATCGAGATAACAGAGGACAGGCAGGAATGAAGGATCTTTATCAATCTCAACGGGCGATGCGAAACAAGCGGGAAGCCGCGATGCAGCGCGGTGTGATTGCGGTCTTGGATGTGGGCTCGTCGAAGATCGCCTGTCTGGTGTTGAGATTTGATGGGCCGGAGCGGTTTAAGGAAAGCGACGGGCTCGGCACCATGGCCGGTCAATCTGCGTTCCGGGTGATCGGGGCGGCAACCACGCGGTCGCGCGGCGTGCGTTTCGGCGAGATCGACGCAATGAACGAAACCGAACGCGCGATCCGCACGGCGGTGCAGGCGGCGCAGAAGATGGCGAATGTGCGGGTGGATCACGTGATCGCCTGTTTCTCCGGCGCGCGTCCGCGCTCCTACGGGCTAGCTGGGACTGTGGACCTTGAGGATGGCGCGGTTTCCGACAACTGCATCGCCCGCGTCCTGGCGAGCTGCGATATGCCGGACTATGGCGACGAGCGCGAAGTGCTGCACGCGCAACCGGTGAACTTTGCTGTGGATCACCGCTCTGGCCTGGCCGATCCACGCGGGCAGGCGGGCAATCAGCTGTCTGTTGATCTGCATATGTTAAGCGTCGACCGCTCGCCCATCGAGAACCTGCTCTATTGCATTAAGCGGTGCGATCTTGAATTGGCAGGCGTTGCCTCCTCCAGCTACACCGCGGGCATTTCGTCGCTCGTGGAGGATGAGCAGGAACTGGGTGCGGCCTGCATTGATCTGGGTGGAGGTTCCACAGGGCTCTCGATTTTCATCAAGAAACACATGATTTATGCCGACACCGTTCGGATGGGCGGTGAGCATATCACCTCCGATATCTGCCAGGGCCTTCAGGTGCCGATGCCGACGGCGGAACGGATCAAGACCTTCTATGGTGGCGTCGTGGCCACGGGCATGGATGATCGCGAGATGATCGACCTGTCATCTGACACCGGTGATTGGGAGCATGATCGCCGCTCGGTAAGCCGCGCGGAGGTGATCGGCGTGATGCGCCCGCGGATGGAAGAGATCCTGGAGGAGGTGCGCCTGCGCCTCGATGCGGCGGGGTTCGATCATCTGCCCTCGCAGCGGATCGTGCTGACCGGCGGGGGCTCGCAACTGCCGGGGCTCGACGGCCTCGCAACGCGGATTTTGGGCCAACAGGTCCGTCTTGGGCGGCCGCTACGAGTACAGGGGCTGCCGCAATCGGTGACGGGCCCGAGTTTTGCCTCCGCCGTGGGCACATGCCTCTTTGCCGCGCATCCGCAAGACGAATGGTGGGATTTCGACATCCCGGTGGACGGCTACCCCGCGCGCTCGCTGAAACGCGCCGTGCGGTGGTTCAAGGATAACTGGTAAGCCGCGCGCGAGTCGCGGCAACCAGAGGCAATCGAGTGGGATCAGGCGATATGCGAGTCGGCCTGTTAGGCAGACTCTGCTTCAGAGCCCCTATATTTCTGGTTTCCAGCAAAATCTTGCCGGTGTGGATAAAGTTTTCCCCAGATTTTGTGGCAAATTTGCCGTTTTTCGCGTGACGAGGCCCGTTCAGGCCGATATTGTCCTTGCAAATGAGGCAACGGAACTACGGCCGGGGAACAGGCTGTTGGTGAACAGACAGACAGGCGGACAGACATCATGACACTCAACCTTCGGATGCCCGAACAGACAGAATTGAAGCCACGTATCACCGTGTTCGGTGTGGGTGGGGCCGGCGGAAACGCGGTCAACAACATGATTGAAAAGGAACTCGAAGGGGTCGAGTTCGTTGTCGCCAATACTGACGCGCAAGCACTGCAACAGGGCAAAGCACCGTCAAAAATCCAGATGGGTGTGAAAGTCACCGAAGGTCTGGGCGCAGGGGCGCGTCCTTCTGTTGGAGCTGCAGCTGCGGAAGAGACCATCGAGGAGATCGTCGATCACCTCGCAGGCGCACATATGTGCTTCATCACCGCTGGCATGGGTGGTGGCACCGGGACGGGTGCTGCGCCGATCATCGCACAAGCGGCGCGAGAGCTTGGCGTTCTGACCGTTGGCGTCGTCACAAAACCCTTCCAATTCGAGGGTGCCAAGCGGATGAAGCAAGCTGAAGACGGCGTTGATGCCCTTCAGAAAGTTGTCGATACGCTGATCATCATTCCAAACCAGAACCTGTTCCGTCTGGCCAATGAGAAAACCACCTTCACCGAAGCGTTCTCGATGGCCGATGATGTGCTCTACCAGGGCGTCAAAGGTGTGACCGACCTGATGGTGCGTCCGGGCCTGATCAACCTCGACTTCGCGGATGTTCGTGCCGTGATGGACGAGATGGGCAAGGCGATGATGGGCACAGGCGAATCCGACGGTGAAGACCGCGCGGTTCAGGCGGCTGAGAAGGCCATTGCGAACCCGCTGCTCGACGAGATTTCGTTGCGTGGTGCAAAGGGTGTTCTCATCAACATCACCGGCGCGCACGATCTGACGCTGTTTGAACTGGACGAAGCCGCGAACCGTATCCGCGAAGAAGTGGACCCGGAAGCCAATATCATCGTGGGCTCCACGCTCGACACCTCGATGGAAGGTCGCATGCGCGTCTCCGTCGTGGCCACCGGCATCGACGCGACGGAAGAGTTGAAGGAAATCCCGCATCCGCGCCGCAGCCTGGCCGAGCCGCTCTCCAGCGAGAAACTTTCGCCAGAAGCGCCGGCGGCAGAGCAGGTGGCCGAACCCGCAGTGGCAGCCGAGGCGGCGGTAGAAGCGCCCGAGCCGTCGCTCTTCGAAGGCATCAATGAACCGGAAGTGGCGGAAGCCGATGATGGTCTGCCGGAACCGGTCTATCGTCCGAACCCGGCGCCTGCGTTCCAACATGCCGCAGCCGCAGAAGCGCCGACCGAGTTCGCACCGAAAGCCGCTGAGCCGACACCGGCCCAGGCACCTGCTGCCTCCGCAACGCCTCCGGCGCCCGGCACGCCGACCCCGGAAGCCCTGCAACGCCTGCGCGCTGCGGTGAACAAGACGCCAACCATTGAGC
Organism: Paracoccaceae bacterium; assembly: GCA_028284705.1. Classification (GTDB taxonomy): domain Bacteria; phylum Pseudomonadota; class Alphaproteobacteria; order Rhodobacterales; family Rhodobacteraceae; genus Litoreibacter. The sequence goes on from JANQRE010000037.1 coordinate 57,597, forward strand.
CTGCGCCAACACCGTCGCAAGAGGCTGGCGGCGAGAAACCACGCTTCGGGATCAACTCCCTGATTGGTCGCATGACCGGCGGTGCGGGCGAGGGCAGCGCGGAGCCCGGACCGGCCCTGACACGGCAACAACCGCAGGTCACAAGCCAACCTTCGCAAGACTCAGGCCCTGACCCAGAGCAGGAAAAGATCGAAATTCCAGCGTTTTTGCGGCGGCAAGCCAACTAGTACCACTCACGTGTGACGTAACGGAACAGGTCGGGGTTTCCCGACCTTTTTCGTTTTGGAACAATGGGTTGCGGCCCTGCTCAAGGTTTGTGACAGTTATGTTGCAATGAGTCATAAAGAGTGAGTTGAGACCCCGCCGCCCAATCCCTATTTTCCAGCTCGACGGGTGCGAGGGGACCGCGTCGCAACAATGGGCTGCTGGTCCATCACTTACGGGATACGACGTGCAAGCAACGCTGAAATCAACGGTTCGCTTTGAAGGTCAAGGCCTTCACTCTGGTGTTCAGACGGTGATGTCTGTGCATCCGGCGGCGGCTGGCTTTGGTATCTGGTTTCGCCGCACCGACGTGACTGATCGCGATCCGATGATCCCCGCTCTTTATGACGCTGTGGAGCACAAACCGCTCTGTACACGCATAGTGAATAATGACGGCGTCGAGGTTCAGACCATCGAGCATATCATGGCGGCTCTGATCGGGTGTGGCATCCGCAATGCGCTTATCGAACTCGACAATGTCGAAGTGCCGATCATGGATGGCTGCGCAGATACTTTCGTGCGCGCGATCGTCGCAAAAGGTGTTCAGAAACAAGCCGCGCCCGTCCATGCGATTGAAATTCTGGCCCCTGTGCGGGTCTCGGATGACCAGGGCGCTTGGGCGGAACTGTCGCCTGCGTCCTCGCTCCAGATCGACTTTCAGATAGAGTTCGACGACGCGGCCATTGGCGCGCAGAAGAAATCGCTCAATATGGCCAACGGCACTTTCGTGCGTGAACTCTCCGACAGCCGTACCTTCTGCCGCAAATCCGACATTGATGCGATGCATGCCCAGGGCCTTGCCCTTGGTGGCACCTATAGCAATGCGGTCGTGGTCGATGGCGCAGATGTGTTGAGCCCCGGCGGATTGCGGCACGACGACGAAGCTGTGCGCCACAAGATGCTCGACGCGCTTGGTGATTTGGCCCTTGCCGGAGCGCCGATCTTAGGCCGCTACACCGGCATGCGCGCCGGTCACGCCTTGACGAACCGCCTTCTCCGCCAACTCTTTGCGACCCCATCCGCGTTCCGCATCGTGACCTGTTCGGAGAGCCAGTTGGCCCATTTGCCGGGCGTTGGCGTCGATCACACCGACCTTGTTGCGACCGCCTAATCGGTCACGCTCCGTGATCTTTGCGCGAAAATCCGCAGCAAAGTCATTTTGCCTCAGAAATCTTTGTGCTAGAGACGTCTCAAGCCTGTGCATAGTGTCATGGCATGGGGAAGAGACAAGAGGTCCTTGAGGGCATGACGCGCAGCAGGTCATTCCGGAACAGTCTAGCCATTCTCGCTGTTGCGACGATGCTGTCGGCCTGTGGAGGCGGCGGTCTTTTTGGCGGCGGGGGCGGCGGCTTTCTGGGCGGTCTCTTCGGTGGCAATCGCGACGTGCCAATCGAAAATCTGACGGCGGAGCAGATTTATCAACGTGCGGAATTCGAGCTGGAAGATGGGAACCCCGACGAGGCGGTGAAGCTCTTCGCAGAGGTTGAGCGGCTCTATCCTTATTCGGAATGGGCCAAACGCGCACTGATCATGTCGGCCTTCGCCTATCACGCTGATCGCGACTACGAAAACTCCCGCGCGGCTGCGCAACGCTTCATTGACTTCTATCCGGCGGATGAAGACACGCCCTACGCTCAGTATCTTCTGGCGATCAGCTATTACGACCAGATCGATCAGGTCGGGCGTGATCAGGGGCTGACCTTCCAGGCTCTGCAAGCCTTGCGCGCGGTGATCGAGCGCTATCCCAACAGCGAATACGCCAAATCCTCGATCCTGAAATTTGATCTCGCATTTGACCATCTGGCCGGTAAGGAGATGGAGATTGGGCGCTACTACCTGAAGCGCGGTCACTATACGGCTGCGATCAACCGGTTCCGTGTCGTGGTGGAGGATTTCCAAACGACGAGCCATACGGCAGAGGCTTTGCACCGGTTGGTTGAGAGCTATCTCTCGCTTGGCCTGACGGATGAGGCGCAGACGGCTGGCGCGATCCTCGGCTACAATTACCAATCCTCCGACTTTTACGACGACAGCTACAAGCTTCTGACCGGGCAGGGGCTTGAGATGGCCCCGCGCGGTACGGGCTGGCTCGTGGATATCTATCGACAAGTGATCCGCGGCAAGTGGCTCTGATGCTTGCGGGCGGTTGAACGCCGCCCTACACCTTTCCCATGCTGCGCTCTCTCGACATTCGCGACATGCTGATCATCGACCGGCTGAGTTTGGAGTTTCAGCCCGGCTTGAACGTGCTGACCGGGGAGACCGGGGCAGGAAAGTCCATCCTTCTAGACTCGCTTGGCTTCGTTCTCGGCTGGCGCGGGCGGGCAGAGCTGGTGCGCAAAGGGGCGGAGCGCGGCGAAGTGGTCGCCGAGTTTGAACTGCCTGAGGGGCACGCCGCGTGGGAGGTATTGAACGAGGCCGGGATAAAGCCAGAGGGCGAGTTGATCCTGCGCCGTGTGAACCATCCCGACGGGCGCAAGCAGGCCTATGTGAATGACCGGCGCGTGTCGGGGGAAGTGTTGCGGGCGCTGTCGGACGTGTTGGTGGAGCTGCACGGTCAGCATGATGATCGCGGACTTTTGAACGCCCGAGGTCACCGCGCGTTGCTGGATGCCTTTGCCGGGGTTGACCTTGGATCTATACGGACTGCGTGGCGGACTATGTCGGAAGCAGGGGCGGCCCTTGCCGCGGCGCGGGAGGCATTGGCGAAGGCGAAAGAGGAAGAAGATTTCCTGCGTCACGCCGTCCAAGAACTCGAAGCCCTGTCGCCGGTCGCGGGAGAGGAAGCAGAGCTCGATACAAAACGTCGGCTGATGCAGGCGGGTGAAAAGATCCGGGAAGACATCGCGAAGGCCGCGCAGGCGCTTGGATTTGAAGGCGCGGAGGGCATGATCTCCGACGCGCGCCGCTGGCTGGAAGGCGCGTCAGCGCAGGCGGAAGGGCAGTTGGACGGCGCGTTGCGTGCGCTTGAGCAAGCCTTCACCGGTTTGGGGGAGGCGCAGGAGGAGGTTCAGCGTGCTTTGTCTGCCTTGGACTTTGACCCCCATGAGTTGGAACGTGTCGAGGAACGGCTTTTTGCCATCCGGGGGCTGGCGCGGAAGCACTCGGTGTTGCCGGACGATCTGGCCGGGTTTGCCTCGGAGCTGTCCGCGCGACTGGAGGCGCTGGACGGGGGTGCGGCTGAGATCGCGGGTCTTGAGGAGGCTTTAGGTGCTGCTCAGAGTGCGTATGACGCCGAAGCTGCAAAAGTGTCGAAAGCGCGTGCCGCGGCGGCGGGCAAGCTCGACAAGGCGATGGCGGCAGAGCTTGGGCCGTTGAAAATGGATCGCGCGGTCTTCTCGACCGAGATCACAGCGGTCGAGCCGGGCCCGGAAGGGGTCGACGGGGTGGCCTTCATGGTCGCCACCAATCCCGGCACGCCCGCGGGACCGTTGAACAAGATTGCCTCGGGCGGGGAATTGTCGCGGTTTCTTTTGGCGTTGAAGGTCTGTCTGACCGGCGGGGACAAGTCGCTGACGATGATCTTCGACGAGATCGACCGAGGTGTTGGTGGGGCGACGGCGGATGCGGTTGGACGCAGGCTGGCCTCTTTGGCCGATGGCGCGCAGGTTCTGGTGGTGACGCATTCGCCACAGGTCGCGGCCTTGGGCGGGCATCACTGGCGGGTCGAAAAGCGCGTTGAGAAGGACGAGACGCTGTCCGTTGTGACGCCACTCGACGACACCGCCCGGGTCGAGGAGATCGCGCGCATGGTGGCGGGTGATACGGTCACCGACGCTGCGAAAGAGGCGGCGCGCGCCTTGCTGTCCGGTTAGGGCGGAGCCAAAGTTTCACAGAAACTTTGCGTACAGACTTTCCGAGAAAGCCTGAAGCCAGAGACTATCCTAGTCTCTGGAGGCAAAATCTCCGGGAGATTTTGGGCATGTAGGGGTCAGTTCACCTGCACGACTTTGCCGGGATTCAGGATGTTTTGCGGATCAAAGGACCGTTTGATATCCGCCATCACCCCCCAGGCATCACCATGTTCGGCGCGCATGTATTTCATCTTGCCGAGACCCACCCCGTGTTCGCCGGTCACGGTTCCGCCCAAGGCGAGAGCGCGCTCGACCATGCGGTCGGATAGACGGCGCGCCTCGGCCAACTCCTCCGGGCTGTCGGGATCGAACATCAGGATCGCGTGGAAATTGCCGTCACCCACATGGCCCAGGATCGGCCCGGGGATTGGCGACGCAGCGATGTCGGCCTGCGTTTCGGTCACCGCCTCCGCCAGTTTCGAGATCGGCACGCAGATATCGGTGGACATCGCCGTGGCGCCTTTGCGGGACTGCAGGATCGCGTAGTAGCCGTCATGGCGCAGCGCCCAAAGCGCGTTGCGGTCCTCGGTTTTCGTGGCCCATTGGAACTCGGAGCCGCCCATCTCCGCCACGACCTCGCCGAACCGCTGTGAGTCTTCGGCAACCGCCGTGTCGGAGCCATGGAATTCGATCAGAAGATGCGGCTTTTCCGGCATATCGCGATCCGCATAGGCGTTGAAGGCCGCCGCCGTGGCGCCGTCAACAAATTCGATCCGGGCCATGGGGATGCCCATCTGGATCGTCATGATTACCGTATTGACCGCATCCTCCATGGTCT
>JANQRE010000048.1 GCA_028284705.1 Paracoccaceae bacterium
ACCATCGGGCAGCTCATCGCGCCGATGGATTTGGCGGTCGGTCCGACCGTGCCCTGCCGCGAATGGCGGGAGCTTTACGCGGCTCTGGATTGCGGCGCGGTCGCGGCGATCCATCCCTTCTACACAAGTGCAATTCGTGAATTCGAGGCCGCTGGCCGTCCTGTCATCGGGAGCGCCCCTGTGGGCTATGACGGGACAGCGGAGTGGCTGAGAGGTCTGGGGGATGCTTTCGGTCTTCCTGACACGGGTGTGGCGGCGGCGCAGAATGCGTCTCTCCCGGCGATCAAAGCTGTGCTCGCTGCCACCCCCATCAATGGTACCATAACTCTCAGCGGTTATGAAGGATCAGAACTTCTGGTCGCGCGTCTCTTGATCGAGAGCGGCGCTGAGGTGCCCTATGTCGGCACCGCCTGCCCAAAAACGAAGTGGTCTTCCGCCGATGCTGACTGGCTCGAAGCGAAGGGTGTGAAGGTCCAGTTCCGCGCCTCGCTTGAAGACGATTGCGCGGCGATGGAAGGGGTGAAACCGGACCTTGCCATTGGCACGACGCCGGTTGTTCAGAAGGCCAAAGAGCTTGGGATTCCAGGGCTTTACTTCACCAATCTGATCAGCGCACGGCCGCTGATGGGGCCTGCTGGTGCCGGCTCTCTGGCGCAGGTCGTCAATGCTGCCATCGCCAACACAGATCGCATGGATTCGATGCGTGCGTTCTTCGAAGGTGTGGGTCGTGAGGACACTGCCGGTGTCTGGGAAGGCAGCCCCAATGTGCGGGAGGATTTCCGCGCGCAGAACCTCAAGAAACTCGAACGGCAGGCGAAAGCCGCCAAAGCGGCGGAGATGATTTAGTGGCGATTTATCTGCATAAATCTCCAGCGGCGGCAGGCAGCGCATGTCAATGCGCGTTGCCGCACCCCCGAAAATCTGGGGGGTGCGCATGCTGATCCAGGATCATGACAGAGCAGGCGGATATTGGGGCGCGGTTTACGCGTTCTGCGCCGTCAAAGGTCTGCAATGTGTGATCGACGGACCGGTCGGATGTGAGAACCTGCCGGTGACGTCTGTTCTTCACTACACCGACGCTTTGCCGCCTCACGAGCTGCCCATTGTCGTGACCGGCTTGGGCGAAGAAGAGCTGGGTCGCGATGGCACCGAGGGCGCGATGAAACGCGCCTGGGGTACGCTTGACCCGGCGCTTCCGGCGGTGGTCGTGACAGGCTCGATTGCCGAGATGATCGGCGGTGGTGTGACGCCCATGGGCACCAACATTCAGCGCTTCCTGCCCCGCACCATTGATGAGGATCAGTGGGAGGCTGCGGACCGGGCGATGACCTGGATCTTCACCGAGTTCGGGATGACCAAAGGTCGGATGCCGAAAGAGGCGAAGCGCGAAGAGGGCGCCAAGCCCCGCGTCAATATCCTCGGCCCGATGTATGGCACCTTCAACATGCCGTCTGATCTCGCCGAAATCCGACGCCTCGTCGAAGGCATCGGGGCGGAAGTGAACATGGTCATGCCGCTCGGCGCTCATGTGGCCGAGATGCGAAACCTCGTTAACGCTGATGTAAACATCTGCATGTACAGAGAGTTCGGGCGTGGCCTGTGTGAAGTATTGGCCAAACCGTATTTGCAAGCGCCTATCGGGGTCGACTCGACAACGAAGTTCTTGCGCAAGCTCGGTGAGTTGCTCGAACTCGATCCCGAACCCTTCATCGAAGAAGAGAAGCACTCCACGATCAAACCGGTCTGGGACCTGTGGCGTTCCGTGACGCAGGACTTCTTCGCAACGGCCAGTTTCGGCATCGTCGCGAATGAAACCTATGCGCGCGGCATGCGCAATTTCCTCGAAAACGATCTGGGCTTGCCCTGCGCATTCGCCGTCGCCCGCGTGCGCGGCAAGAAAACCAACAATGACGAAGTGCGTGACATGATGGCCGAGAAGCGCCCGCTGGTCGTCTTCGGGTCGATCAATGAAAAGATGTATCTCGCCGAACAGAAGGGCGGCTTCGGACCGCAGGCCGCTTTCATCCCGGCAAGCTTTCCGGGCGCTGCGATCCGGCGCGCCACGGGCACGCCCTTCATGGGCTATGCCGGTGCGACCTATGTCATTCAGGAAGTGTGCAACGGGCTTTTCGATGCGCTGTTCCACATCCTGCCGCTCGGAACCGAGATGGATGCGGCTGCGGCCACACCAACGACCCTGCGGCGCGATTTCCCCTGGGACGAGGACGCACAGCGTTTGCTCGACCGGATCGTCGCAGAACACCCCATTCTCACCCGTATATCCGCCGCCAAACAGCTGCGCGACAAGGCCGAAGCTGCAGCGCTGGCCGATGGTGCGGAACGTGTGGTGAGAGAAACCGTGGAGGCCTTCGCGCCCGCGGGATTTGAATTGGAAGAGGGAGGACGCTGATGAGCGACCAAACATCAAATGGCGGCTTCGAGGTTTCGCACAAGAGAACCACGCCACGCGGCGAGTTCGCGGTTTATTTCGCGATCATTTTCGCGGCGACGCTGCCCTTGGCCTGTCTGACCTGGGCCTTGTCGATCCTCAAGAACGGCAATGCAGGTGGCAAGGGGCCGATCAAGCGGGCCTGGAGCCAGGCGAACATTATCACACCGATGATCTTCTCGGCCTGAGAAGCGGTGTGACCCGAAATCCCGACGCCGCAAGGCAGACGGATCCCTATCTGCCACTCCCCCCCGGGGTGGCGGATTGTAGCGGGGGGTGAGCCCTCGCTGTAACCCGGCCGCGGGGGGCGCGGCATCAGTCTGATTTCGGAGGAAACCATGGCTGATCAACTGTCCTTCACAGGACTAACAGACGAGCAGGCGCAAGAGTTGCACGCCGTCTACATGAGCGGGCTGTGGTTGTTCACAATCGTAGCCATCCTCGCGCATGTGGCGACGTATATCTGGCGTCCCTGGTTCTCGTAAGGGTTTGAGATATGGCTAAATTCTACAAAATCTGGCTCATCTTTGACCCGCGCCGCGTGTTTGTAGCACAAGGCGTCTTTCTGTTCCTGCTGGCTGCGATGATTCACCTCGTCGTGCTCAGCTCGGGACTGAATTGGTTCGAACTGGCTGCTGCAAGCGGACAGTAAAACCTAAGTCGCGGGCGGGTGCCCCGAACGCCCGCCCGTGACAATCGAATTTGAATGGGACGGCCGATCAGAGGCGCCGCCAAAAACGAGGGAGACGACAGCGATGGCTTTGCTGAGTTTCGAGAGAAAATATCGCGTCCGAGGCGGGACGCTGGTGGGTGGCGATCTGTTCGACTTCTGGGTCGGGCCCTATTTCGTCGGTTTCTTCGGGGTCACGACGATCTTCTTTGCAGCCCTGGGCACGATTCTGATCTTCTGGGGCGCAGCGATGCAGGGCACGTTCAACCCCTGGCTGATCAACATCGCCCCGCCCGATCTAAAATACGGGCTTGGCATGGCGCCATTGGCTGAGGGGGGCCTTTGGCAGATCATCACCTTCTGCGCCGTGGGCGCGTTCTGTAGCTGGGCCCTGCGCGAGGTCGAGATTTGTCGCAAGCTCGGCATTGGCTACCACGTGCCTTTCGCCTTTTCGGTCGCGATTTTCGCCTATGTCACGCTGGTTGTCTTCCGCCCGCTTCTGATGGGTGCCTGGGGCCACGGCTTTCCCTACGGGATCTTCTCTCATCTCGATTGGGTGTCGAACACCGGCTACGCCTATCTGCACTTCCACTACAACCCGGCCCATATGCTGGCGGTGACCTTCTTCTTCACAACCTGTCTGGCGCTGGCGCTGCATGGGGGGCTGATCCTCTCCGCCGCCAATCCGCCCAAGGGCGAAGAGATGAAGACGCCGGATCACGAAGACACGTTCTTCCGCGACTTCATCGGGTATTCGGTCGGCACGCTGGGCATTCACCGTGTCGGGCTGTTGCTGGCGCTGAACGCCGGGTTCTGGTCAGCGGTCTGCATCATCATCTCCGGCCCCGTCTGGACCGACAGTTGGCCGAGCTGGTGGAACTGGTGGCTCGAGATGCCGATCTGGCCAAGTCAGGTGGGTTTGTAAGCCATGATTGAGTATCAAAACATCTTCACCCAAGTGCAGGTCCAGGGCGCCCCCGAGATGGGCATGGACAATGAAAACCGGATGATGGAGGAGCGGATCGGCAAGCCCTCCTACTCCAAACTCATCGGCTGGATGGGCAACGCGCAACTGGGTCCGATCTATCTCGGCTATTACGGTGTAATCTCGCTAGCGACGGGCCTCATCTGGTTCAACATCGTCGGCATGAACATGCTGAGCCAGGTCGATTGGTCGATCCCCGAATTCCTGCGGCAATTGTTCTGGCTGGCGCTGGAGCCGCCCTCACCGGAATATGGACTGAAAATGCCGCCGCTGAACGATGGCGGCTGGTACATCATCGCGTCGTTCTTCCTGCTGGTCTCGGTGATGAGCTGGTGGCTGAGGGTCTATTCACTGGCTGAGCAACACAAGATGGGCAAGCACATCGCCTGGGCGTTTGCGTCTGCGATCTGGCTGTTCCTGGTGCTGGGCCTGTTCCGTCCGGTCCTGATGGGATCGTGGTCGGAGGCCGTGCCCTACGGCATCTTCCCGCATCTGGATTGGACGACGGCATTCTCCATTCGCTACGGCAACCTCTATTACAACCCGTTCCATTGCCTGAGCATCGTGTTCCTCTATGGCTCGGCACTGCTGTTCGCCATGCACGGTGCGACGATTCTCGCGGTCACGCGGCAAGGTGGCGACCGGGAGTTGGAACAGATCGTCGATCGAGGCACGGCCTCGGAACGCGCGGCGCTGTTCTGGCGCTGGACCATGGGGTTCAACGCCACGATGGAGGGTATTCACCGCTGGGCCTGGTGGTTTGCGGTTCTGACACCGATCACTGGCGGCATCGGTATCCTGCTGACCGGCACGGTCGTGGACAACTGGTTCATCTGGGCTCAGGAGCACCATTTCGCGCCGATCTATGACGGAAGCTTCGGCTACGAAGCCTATCAAGACAATTCTGGAAACGGGGGGTCCTGATCATGCTACCCAAGTGGTTTGACCAATGGAACAAGGACAACCCGACCAATATCTTCGGGCCAGCGATTATCTTCGGCGTCCTTGGCACGGTGATCTTTTTCGTGGCTCTTTTGGTGGTGGCGGGGCAGCCCTTCGCCACGGCCTCCACGCAGACCGGTCCGCGCGGCACGGGCATGTCGATCCCCGAGTTCGTCTCGCGCATCGAGGCGGGTGATCCGACAATTGATGACTATGTCACCTTCGACCCGCTGGTTCCGGAAGGTGGCGAGCCGCTGGCCAAAGACATCTACGAAAACGTGCAAGTCCTGGGCGATCTGACGGAGGATAATTTCAACCGCCTGATGAATGCGATGACGGTTTGGGTCTCTCCAGATGAAGGCTGCGCCTATTGCCATGGCGATGTCGAGTTGGAGGAATACGGCAATGACGATCTTTATACCAAGGTCGTCTCCCGCCGCATGATCGAGATGACGCAGTATATCAACGAGGAATGGGGCGACCATGTGAACGCCAATGGTGAAGTGGGCGTGAATTGCTCCACCTGTCACCGCGGTCAGAACGTGCCATCCAATATCTGGTTCGACAATTCTCCGGTCACGGCAAATACCGCTGGCTGGTCGTCCAACCAGAACCGCGCGTCCTCAACCTCAAGCGCGACCTCGCTGCCATCGGATGCCTTGCAAAAACTGCTGGTCGATGGGGAGCAGATCGTCGTGCATGATCTTGAGAGCCGCGTCGCAGGCTCGCCTGCGGATGAAGGCTTCCGCTCCATTCAGGACACGGAACGCACTTACGCGCTGATGAACTACTTCGCCAATTCGCTGGGTGTGAACTGCAACTTCTGCCACAACTCCCGCGCCTTCTACGCGCCGGAGGAGCACACGCCGCAATGGGGCACGGCATCGCTGGGCATCTTCATGGTGCAGGAGATCAATAATGAATTCCTGATCCCGCTGAAGGACACCTACCCGGAGCACCGGTTGGGTGCCAAAAATGGCGATGCGCCGAAAGCTGCCTGTGCGACCTGCCACAAAGGCTACAGCAAACCGTATCAGGGCTTGAATGTGATCGCCGATTGGCCGGAACTCGCGGGCTCCGAACCGCCGGTTTACGAAGAATGACCATCGCGGCGTTCCATACGCCGCGACCTTTGATCGGGCCGACTTCCCCGGGCCCGTTTCCTGAACCTCCATGTGAGGTTCACATCTCTCCTGTCGGCTACAGGGTGACTGACGCGCTGCAAGAAGCTTCCCCTTCTTGCGGCGCTTTTTATTGAAAGGCTTCTGCCATGACCCGCCCCCACACACCGCTTCTTGATCGTGTCATCGGTCCGTCCGATCTGCGCGCCTTCGATGACGCAGAGCTTGCGACCCTCGCAGATGAGGTTCGAGCGGAGGTGATCGACGCGGTTTCCGTCACCGGCGGGCATCTGGGCTCCTCGCTTGGGGTTGTCGAACTGACCGTCGCGATCCACGCGGTCTTCAACGCCCCTCATGACAAGCTGATCTGGGATGTCGGGCACCAATGTTATCCGCATAAAATCCTGACCGAGCGCCGGTCGCGCATTCGCACCTTGCGCCAGAAGGGGGGCCTGAGCGGTTTCACCAAGCGTTCCGAATCCGAGTTCGATCCCTTTGGAGCCGCGCATTCCTCCACCTCCATTTCCGCAGCGCTGGGCTTTGCCACCGCGCGTGATCTGGGCATGGAGACCGGCGATGCGATTGCGGTAATCGGTGATGGCGCCGCCTCTGCCGGCATGGCCTTCGAGGCGTTGAACAATGCCGGGGCCGAGGGGCGACGGCTGATCGTGATCCTCAATGACAATGAGATGTCCATTGCCCCTCCGGTGGGGGCGCTGTCGAAATATATGAGCGGCATCAACACCGGACCGACTCCTTTCCCGAAACTGGGCGAGGAGGAGGTCGATACTGACGATCCCGATGCCCTGCGCGCCTATGCCCAACGCGCCCGCACGCTGGTGACCGCGCAACCCGCCAAAGGCACGCTCTTCGAAGAGCTTGGCTTCTCCTATCTCGGGCCAATTGACGGGCATGATATGGACCAGCTTCTGGCCGCGTTGCGAAATGTGAAGACCCGTGCCGATGGCCCGGTTCTGATCCATTGCTGCACCGTGAAGGGCAAGGGCTATGAACCTGCCGAGGCCAGTGCGGATTGTTATCATGGGGTTGCCAAGTTCGATGTGCCGACCGGAGAACAGAAGAAATCGAAACCGAACGCGCCGAGTTATACCTCCGTTTTCGGCAAGACGCTTGTCGCCGAGGCTGGGCGTGATCCGAAGATCGTTGGCATCACGGCGGCGATGCCCTCGGGCACCGGCATCGATCATCTGATGAAGGCCTTCCCGGATCGTGCCTTTGACGTCGGCATTGCCGAGCAGCACGCAGTCACTTTCGCCGCCGGTCTGGCTGCGGCGGGCATGCGACCGTTCTGTGCCATTTACTCAAGCTTCCTGCAGCGCGCTTACGATCAGATCGTGCATGATGTGGCGCTACAGAACCTGCCGGTGCGTTTCGCCATGGACCGTGCCGGGCTGGTTGGGGCCGATGGTGCGACCCATGCCGGTGCGTTCGATATCGGCTATCTGAGCCATCTGCCGAATTTCACCGTGATGGCCGCAGCGGACGAGGCGGAGCTTGTCCATATGGTCGCCACGGCGGTGGATTTCGACGAGGGTCCGATTGCCTTCCGCTACCCGCGCGGTGCCGGGGTCGGTGTCGAGCTGCCGGAATATGGCGTTCCGCTGGAGATCGGCAAAGGCCGTGTGGTGCGGGAGGGCTCTGATGTGGCACTTCTGAGCCTGGGCGCGCATCTGTCTGAGTGCCTGATCGCGGCCGAGACGCTGCAAACCCGCGGGGTCAGCGCAACGGTGGCCGATGCGCGTTTTGCCAAGCCGTTTGACAAGGCATTGATCCGCCAATTGCTGCGCCACCACGAAGCGCTGATCTGTGTGGAGCAGGGCGCATGCGGCGGGTTCGGCGCACATGTGCTGGAGTGGCTCGCTCGGGACGGCGCCTTTGATCGCGGCGCGAAAGTGCGCACGATGACGCTGCCGGACCGGTTCATCGATCAGGCGACACCGGATGAGATGTATGAGGATGCCGGGCTGACGGCGGAGGACATCACCGGAACGGTGCTTGAGACGCTCGGTGTTGTGGACGGACGGTTCGGGCTGGCGACGTAATCCAGCGGAGCGCCTTCGGCGCACACGATTCTTTATTGGCGCTTAGGCCTGAACGACGGTGCCGAAAATGCGCTCGGTGTGCTCATTTAGATAAATCTGCAGCCAGGCGGTGTAGCGATCCGGGTGGCGGGTGACATCAGCGGCCAGATCGTAAAAACTGATCCACTTGGTCTCCATCACCTCTGCCGGGTTCGGCTGGATGCTGAGATCAATCGGTGCTTCGGCGATGAAGATATCGACCACCTCATGCTCGGTCATGCCACCTCCGACCTCGGCGCGATATTCGACCTGATCGCGGAAGGACGGGTAGAGGCCCTTGATCCCAAGCTCCTCATTCAGTCGCCGGATCGCGCAGGCCTCGGGCACCTCGTTCCAGAGCGGATGGGTGCAGCAGGTGTTCGCCCAGAGACCGGGTGTGTGGTATTTTGACAGAGCGCGGCGCTGGATCAGCACCTTGTCGCGGTTCATCACGAAAACCGAGACAGCCTGATGGCGCAGCCCCTCGCGGTGGACCTTCATCTTCTCGACCGGGGTCAGTTTGCCATCGACCCAGGCCGGGATCATATCTCGGGCTTGCGCGTTCATGTGCGCATCGGTGACACCAGACCTGTGAGATGTGCGAGGTTCTTGATCCCGATCTTGAGATGGGCTAGGGGACGCGCCCGCACGAGTTTCTTGTTCATGTAAGCCTCAAACGTCAGGCGCTGCACATCGACGTCATGGCAGAGCGAGACGAAACGTTCGCGCCGGACGTCGGACTTGTAATAGGCGTCTTGCATGGCGCCGAGAACGCGAAAAACTGTCCCATGCTCTTTGAGGAACACTTTGCGCGCTTTGGCGAGGTCTTTGACATTGCTTGAGGCGAGGCAAGCCTCTGCCGCAATCGCCGCTTGGCGGCCGCCTTCCATGGCGTAGTAGATGCCTTCGCCGGAGCTAGGGGCGACGACACCGGCAGCATCGCCAGCGAGCACAACGTCGCGACCATTGTCCCATTTGTCGAGCGGTTTGAGCGGGATTGGCGCGCCTTCCTTGCGGATGGTTTTGCAGCCCGTGAGGCCGGAGCTTTCCCTGAGCAAGGCCGTCGCTTCTTTCAGATCGACGCCATCCACACCGGTGCCCATGCCGACGCTTGCGGATTTGCCATGCGGGAAGACCCAGCCATAGAAATCGGGCGAGACCTTGCCGTCATAGATCACATCACAGCGGGTGGGGTCATAGGCCGAGGGACCTTCCGGCGCCTCGATGATCTCGTGATAGGCGATCACGTATGGGATCGTGTCGCCGCCGGGGACTTCCGCGCGGGCCACATCTGATCGTGCGCCATCCGCGCCGATAATCAGTTTGGTTTCCAGTTCCAACTCATTGCGGCTGACCTTGTCGCGATAAACGACCTTCGTTTTGCCCTCTTCCCGTTCGATGCGGAGGAACGTTCCCGTGTAACGATGCGCGCCCGCGTCCTTGGCGCGAACCCGGAGGAACTCGTCAAAATGTTCGCGGTCGACCATGCCGACATAGCCGTTTTCGATCGGGATATCGACGGAGCGCGCCGTGGGCGAAATCATCCGCGCGGTGTTGATCTTGGCCACGATCTGGCTTTCGGGAATGTCGAAATCTTGAACGCAACGCGGCGGGATCGCACCACCGCAAGGCTTGATCCGTCCCGCTCGGTCGAGCATGGCCACAGCCTTGCCTTTACGGGCGAGATATTCGGCAGCGGTTGCGCCAGACGGGCCACCTCCAACAACGACAACATCATAAATCATGGGTCATTCCCCCGGAAACAATTGCGCATTGGGGACCTCACGGCCCCGGATAATCTGAACCGCCATGATGGCGGCGACGATGAAGAGAGCGGCTTCGATCAGGAACACCGCACCGAACGCGTCCGCATCGGCCATGGACCCGCGCAGCAGATCGACAAATGCTGCGCCCAGAAGTCCACCGAAGCCTGCGGCCAATGCCTGTGCTGCGCCCCATAGCCCCATGCGGGTGCCTTCGCGGCGGTCGCGGCCTTCGCCCGCCAGTTGCATCATCGAGGCGATGGCGGCGACGGCGAACGCGCCATTGGCAAAGCCGAGGAAGACGGTGGCGGGCACCACAAGGTTTGCGTTGCCGATCTGGCCGATCAGCATCAACAGCCCCAAGGCACTGGCGGAGAGCAGGCAACCGCCCGTGACCCAAGCCTTCAGCGAGCCCCATTTCAGGCCAGTGGCGCAGATGCCGACCGTGACCATGCCCAGGAAGACACCGCCGTTTTGCGCACCCGACAGAGCGGTCGATTGGCCGGGTGTGAAGGCGAAGACGAGACCGGCATAGGGCTCAAGGATCAGCTCTTGCATGAAATAAGCGGTCATGGACAAGAACACGAAGATCGTGAAATTGCGGGCGTGGCGTTCGGACCAGACCTCTTTGAGACCTTCGAGGAAGGGCGTGTCGTCCTGTTCCTGGCTTTGTGGCGTAACGCGCGCTTCGATACCCCAGACGGCGAAGGTGGTCAGAAACACCGCGCCAATGGTCACGATGGCGACGATCCGGAGCAGGAGCGCGGGCGAATAGGGATCGAGGAACGCGCCGACGGTGGCCGCTGTGATGGCGATGCCTGCGATCATCATCAGCCAGGTGATTGTCGCGGCGGCGGCGCGCCGTTGCGGGGCGGTGGACGTGGCGAGCAGGGCCAGAAGCGATGTGCCCGAGGCTCCAACGCCAAGACCGATCAGCGCATAGGCCGCGATGGACACCGTAAGACCAAGGGCAAAGCTCGTTTCCATCAGGACAACGCCAAGCGCCGCGGAGAATCCGCCCAAAGCAAGGGCTACCATCCCGCCGATGATCCACCGGGTCCGGGACCCGCCGGCATCAGATTTGAACCCCCAATTGGGGCGTGTGATCTGGATACCGTAATGCAGCGCGACGAGCAGACCGGGCAGAACGGCGGGCAAGGCCAGTTCAACGACCATGAGCCGGTTAAGGGTCGAGGTGGTCAGGACCACGACCGCGCCGAGGCACATCTGCACCAGACCAAGCCGGACGATTTGTATCCAGGACAGTGCCATCAGATCATCCCCCTCAGCGCAAAGGCTGCGATCATCATGCCGGAGACATAAAGCGTCACGCCTGTGCCGTTATACCAGGGCGCCTTGCCCTTCGGGTCTTTGAACAGCACCGTCATCGCCCAGCATTGCGCGGCGAGAACGGCAGCGACGCCCGCCGCGTGCATCGGTTTGTCCCAGAGAAACAGCAATGCGATCACAACGACTTGCGGCAGCGCCATGCCCACGCAAGCCACCTGCGCTGCGCGACGCGGCCCGAGGGTCACGGGGAGGGAATTCACGCCCATCTGGCGATCCCCCTCCAGCGCTTTGAAATCGTTGAGCGTCATGATCCCGTGGGCGCCTATCCCGTAAAGCAGGGCGATCACGATGATCTCGGGTCGCGGGGCGCCTGCGCTTAGGACGGCGGCACCGGTGATCCAGGGCAGGGTCTCATAAGAGAGGCCCACAAGACCTGGCCCCCACCAGCCGGAGCGTTTCAGGCGGATGGGTTCGGCGGAATAGGCCCAGGCGGCAGCGACGGCGAGGATCGTCGCGCCGAAGCCCCAAGGCCCGAGTTGGTAGCCGACAAAGAGCGAGACCACGGACATGCCCAACGCAATCCAAAGACCCCAACGCCCGGGGATACGGCCGGATGGTATCGGGCGGTGTGGCTCGTTGATCGCATCCACGTGGCGGTCGCACCAATCGTTCGCCGCCTGGCTCATGCCGCAGACGATAGGACCGGCCAAAAGCACGCCCAAAATCACATAGAACCACTGACCTGACGGGGAGACCCCAGAAGAGACCGCCCCGCAGA
This sequence comes from Paracoccaceae bacterium, assembly GCA_028284705.1. Taxonomy (GTDB): domain Bacteria; phylum Pseudomonadota; class Alphaproteobacteria; order Rhodobacterales; family Rhodobacteraceae; genus Litoreibacter. The sequence goes on from JANQRE010000048.1 coordinate 12,080, forward strand.
GGTAAGCCCACATCGGTGGGAACCATGTGATCGGCTTCAAAAGCTGAAGCGCCGCGGCGGGTTCTGGGAACGAGCGCGTCTGTAAACTAGTGCTGACACTCATAGTGTCAAGTCAACTATACAAAGTGAGTCTGGGCAAGGAAATTCTAGGGTCTGCGACAGGCTGACCCGGTCCTTTGCGAGGCTTCGCCGATGGGACCTAGTTTTTGTCGATCAGATCGTATTTGCGCAGTTTCACATAGAGGCTCTGGCGCGATAGCCCGAGCATCTCTGCCGCGGCGACGCGGTTGTTGCCGGTCATCTCGACCGCGGCCTGAATGCACATCTTCTCGATCACATCCGTCGTCGCGGAGACGATATCCTTCAACGGGGAGGCACCGACCAGATCGACCACATTGCGCATATGCTCTTCATTGCCCACGGCCATCGCAGGCGCATCGCGCATCAGGTCCGATCCACTGGTGTCGCGGATCACGAAGGCGAAACGCGCTTTACCGCTATCGGCAAGATGGGTGGCAGAGATTTCAACCGGGATGCTGGAATTGTGGATGCCGACGATCTGCGTGGCATACATGCGCATCTTTCCGGCGCGCAATGCGCTTTCAAGCAGCACTTTCAAATCCACATTGCCGCGCGACAGGAAATCGCCCAGGGAGCGTCCCTTCACATCGGCCAGTGAAGTCGCGTCGGTCTGGGCCAGAAACGCGTCATTGGTGGAGCGGATCACGCCCTTCTCATCGGCAAAGACAACGGCATCGCTGCCCGCTTTGAACATCGCCGTCAGCGCTTCGCCAATTTCCGCACCGGCGGCGGAGCCATCGGTATCGCTGCTGATCCGGCAGAGCAGAGTGCGGTCGCCGCCGGCCCGGAACATCGTGGGTTCGACCGAGACCGGGCGGTTCTCCGAAGTCTGCAGATGCAGCAAATTGCCATGGTCGCCGATGGCGGCATCGGACAACAACTCAAGAATGTCGTCACCGGCTGTGCCATGCATCAGGCGGCTAACATCCACGCCGATCAGCCCGTCGGCATCGGACCCCATCATCTGCGCCGCCGCGCTGTTGAGATCGAGCACTTTGCCATTGGTCGTATCGATCAGCAGCATCGCGTCGCGCACGGCTTCCATCAGCACCCGGTAGCGGGTCTCAAAATCGCGCTGGCTCTCATAATCCTTCTCGAGCGCCAGTTGCGCGCGTACCAGACGTTGCTGCAACTCAGCGATGGGCCGCAGGTCGCGACCCAGCATCAGAATTGTGTCGTCGCGCCCGGTGACATGGAAGGTGTAGCGGATCGGGAAATCCCAGGTCGCATTGTCGAAATGGTTGATCTCGACCGACCGCGCAACGGTCACTTTGCCGTCGCGGAACTCCTGCAGCACGTCATCGAAGCGCGACCGGCTGTCATCGGCCAGAAAATCGGCCATGTTGCGATTGATCCAGTGATCAATCTTGCCGATGGTCTGGTTCAGGGGGTTCACGACAACGGTATCGATCGTGCCATCCATAGACACGACGATCGCTATGTCAGACGCGGTTGCTACGATCTCATTGAAGTGCTCAGGAGATATTCGTGGATCATCCGCGCCGATCCAGAAATCGATCTCTCTTGTATTCATGCGACTTTACCCTTCGAGGACTTGATGTCCGTTTTTTGTCGTCGCCTCCCGGGTCGTTGCCAGAGAGGGTAGTTCAATATTGCAAAGTCTCAATGCTTTTTTTGCATCAGAGATAACGTGGTCGACACCTGTTGTGTCCTTAAGATCAAGGGCGGGATCGTCTGTCAGACTCCCTCCCAGGACAATCGGTGTACGTTGTGGTGTCCGTCTCACGGCTTTGACGATGTCTTTCACCGACCGGATAAACCGGGTGTGGGAGAGTGAAATCCCAAACATATCAAAGCTTTGAGAGTGATGGAACTCGGCGATCTGCGTCGGCGTCTGTCCAACGGCAAGGCGCACGTGACAGCCCAAGGCCTCAAATTTGGTGGCGGCAACCATGATGCCGAAGACATGGTTCTCTTCCAAAGGCGTTGCGAGCAGAATTTCTGGCCGCCGCTCGGATGCAGAGAGATTGGGGTGCCGACCGGAAAGTTTCCGCACGGTTTCCTGCAATCTTGCGGTACCGATGGTGACATCCACAAAGCTCAGCTTGTTTGCCCCCCACATATCCCCAAGATATCGCGCGGCATCGGCGGCATAAACCTCGATGAACACATCGGTCGGCATGCCCGCCGAGATCAGATCCGAGACGAATTCGGTGCGATCTTCGGGGTTGTCGGACAGGGCGGCGTGGGCGAGGGCAATCGTGACCGGGTGCAACTCTCGGTCTTCATCATCGCGTTTTTCGGCGGCCACAACGGACAGGGCTTGAGACACAAGAGCCTCTAGGGTCCCCGGCGCTTCTGCTCCCGTCAGAAACTGCCTGTGTCGATTGTCTTTATTCACCCGGCGGTCTCGAAATCAGCGCTGGAAGAAATTTTTGCAGGCACCCAGGTGATCTCAACTTTCATGATGATTATCCTTTAAAATAAGGCTTTTGTCAAAATGCAGATTCACTGCATCTGGCCACAGGTGTAAATTAAAGCTGACAGTTTGCAGCGCGTTGATAAGTTTACACTTTCATATGAAAGCCCTTCCCGCCAAAAGTGTCAACTTCAATAGTGTAAGTTATAATTGACACTTTGTGGGCAGCAGGAGTAGCCTTGTTTACAGGACGCACCCCAGCGACGGGAATCGGAGGAGGCTGCCCCTCTTATGGGTCACACGGCCGGGAGAAATAGGCTTTACACGGTCGAAGAACGTGCGAGGCGTGACGCCACCCATTGGACCACGGTTCAAGGGGTTCTGGCGCCCCTCCAATTCCTCGTTTTTATCGTCTCTTTGGTGCTCGTTCTGCGCTACCTCGCAACCGGCGAAGGTTATGCCATCGCAACCGCGTCCATCCTGGTGAAAACAGCCTTCCTTTACCTGATCATGGTCACCGGTGCGATCTGGGAAAAAACCGTTTTTGGTCAATATCTTCTGGCTCCTGCGTTCTTCTGGGAAGATGTCTTTTCCTTCGGTGTCATTGCCCTTCACACAGCCTATCTTGTCGCGCTCTTTTCAGGCTGGTCTGAGGCCTCTCAAATGTGGATCGCCCTGGCGGCCTATGCGGCCTACGTGATCAATGCCGCGCAGTTCCTCCTGAAGCTCCGCGCAGCACGTCTGGAGGCGGCATGAACAAGCCCGCCAATATCGCCAACGGCGGGTGCCGCGAGGCCCCCATCCTGAAGGAGCGTGGACAGCGCGAAGTCTTCTGTGGGCTGACGGGAATCATTTGGCTGCATCGGAAGATGCAGGACGCGTTTTTCCTCGTTGTCGGCTCGCGCACCTGTGCACACCTGCTCCAAAGTGCCGCGGGGGTGATGATTTTTGCCGAGCCGCGCTTCGGCACCGCGATCATGGAAGAGAAAGACCTCGCCGGTCTGGCGGATGCCCATGAAGAACTGGATCGCGAAGTCGCCAAACTGCTCGCCCGTCGCCCCGATATCAAGCAGCTCTTCCTTGTCGGCTCCTGCCCCTCCGAGGTCATCAAGATCGACCTCTCCCGCGCTGCCGAACGTCTCACTCAAGTCCACGCGCCGCATGTCCGCGTGCTAAACTACTCCGGCTCCGGCATCGAGACGACCTTCACGCAGGGCGAAGACGCTTGCCTTGAGTCAATGGTGCCAATCCTGCCTACGACCGAGGCGAAGGAACTGCTACTTGTGGGGGCGTTGCCTGATGTTGTTGAGGATCAGGCAATAGGCCTCTTGGAGGCGCTGGGGATCGGCCCGGTTCGTGTCCTCCCCGCGGGTCGGGCCGACGCGATGCCTGCCGTGGGGCCTGAGACGAAAGTGGCTCTGTTGCAGCCTTTCCTGGGTGAGACGGCCTCCGCGCTGACCCGGCGCGGGGCCGAGATCATCGAAGCGCCGTTCCCCTTTGGCGAGGAAGGCACGACGCTTTGGCTGCGCGCCATCGCTGATGAGTGGGGCGTGACGCCGGAGCATTTCGACGCCGTCACAGCCGCCCCCCGCGCCCGGGCGCGCAAGGCCGTGGCCCAGGCCGCTGAGCATCTGAACGGCAAGTCGATCTTCTTCTTCCCCGACAGCCAGCTTGAAATCCCGCTCGCCCGCTTCCTGACTCGCGAATGCGGCATGGAGGCCATCGAGGTCGGCGCGCCTTACATCCACAAAGGCCTCGTCGGCGCCGATATGGACATGCTGCAAACGGATTGCGTCTCTGAAGGTCAGGACGTCGACAAACAGCTCGACCGCTGTCGTGCCGCACGTCCCGATCTGACCGTTTGTGGGCTCGGCCTCGCCAATCCGCTTGAGGCGGAAGGCCTGACCACCAAATGGGCGATCGAGTTGGTCTTCACCCCGGTGCATTTCTACGAACAGGCCGGTGATCTCGCCGGGCTCTTCTCTCGGCCAATTCGGCGCAAAGAGCTTCTGAAGGTGGCGTCGTGAAACTGACGGTGTGGACATACGAGGGACCCCCGCACGTTGGCGCAATGCGCGTCGCAACGGGCATGCGCGGCCTGCATTACGTCTTGCACGCGCCGCAAGGCGACACCTATGCGGACCTGCTTTTCACCATGATCGAGCGCCGCAACCACCGCCCGCCGGTCACCTACACGACCTTCCAGGCCCGCGACCTCGGCGCTGACACCGCGCATCTCTTCAAGGATGCCTGCCGTGATGCCTATGACCGTTTCCAACCCGAAGCCATCATCGTAGGCGCCTCCTGCACCGCGGAACTGATCCAGGACGATCCCGGTGGTCTGGCCGAGACCATGGGCCTCGACATCCCCGTCATCCCGCTCGAGCTCCCCAGCTACCAGCGCAAGGAAAATTTCGGCGCCGATGAGACCTTCTTCCAGATCGTGCGCCACCTCGCGAAGCCTTGCGAGAAGACCCCGCGCATCACCTGCAACCTGCTCGGCCCCACCGCGCTCGGCTTCCGCCACCGCGACGATATCGAGGAACTGACCGGCCTTCTGTCCGACATGGGCGTGGACGTGAACGTCGTGGCCCCAATGACGGCCTCGCCCTCCGAGATCGCCCGCCTCGGTGCGGCGCATTTCAACGTGATGATGTATCCCGAAACCTGCGAGGCCGCCTGTCGCTGGCTCAAACGCGAGTTCGGTCAACCCTACACGACCACGGTCCCCATCGGCGTCGGCGCCACCCGCGATTTCATCACCGAAGTGGCCGATCTGGCCGGAATAGAGCCTAAAATCGACGAAAACCGCCTGCGCCTGCCCTGGTACTCGGCCTCCGTCGATTCGACCTATCTCACCGGCAAACGCGTCTTCCTCTTCGGTGACGGCACCCATGTGAAAGCTGCGGCCCGCATCGCCCGTGATGAAATGGGTTTCGAGGTCGTGGGCCTCGGCTGCTACAACCGCGAATTTGCCCGGGACATCCGTGCGCTCGCGAAAGAGTACGGCGTCGAGCCGCTGATCACCGACGATTATCTCGAGGTTGAACAGACCATCGAGGCGCTCCAGCCCGAGATGATCCTCGGCACCCAGATGGAGCGGCATATCGGCAAGCGCCTCGGCATCCCCTGCGCGGTGATTTCCGCGCCAGTGCATGTGCAGGATTTCCCTGCCCGCTACTCTCCGCAAATGGGCTTCGAGGGTGCGAACGTGATCTTCGACACCTGGGTGCATCCGCTGGTCATGGGGCTGGAGGAACACCTGCTGCATATGTTCCGCGAAGACTTCGAATTCCACGACGAAGCCGGCCCCAGCCATCACGGTGGTCATACGCCCGAACCTCTCCAGCCGGCCGCGGATGAGGAGGTCTCAATGGCCGACGAAACCGCACCACCTGCTCCGGACAACGTCATCTGGCTCGCCGATGCCGAAAAAGAACTGAAGAAAATCCCGTTCTTCGTGCGCGGCAAGGCCCGCCGCAACACAGAGACCTTCGCCCTCGAACGGGGCGTGCAGGAAATCTCCATCGACACCCTTTACGAGGCCAAGGCCCATTATGCGCGATAGCAGCGATCATATCGGCTACCGCGTCGTCATCGTGACGCTCGACAGCCATGCGGCTGGCCCCGTCGCGCGGGCCATTCCGCGGCTCGAACAGGATTTCCCCGGCCTCTCCATTTCTCTCCATGCCGCCGCCGAATGGGGCGAAGACCCGGACGCGCTCAATCGCACCCGCGACGCGATCCGCCACGGCGACATCATCATCGCGAACCTGCTGTTCCTCGAAGAGCATGTGAACGCGATCAGACCCGACCTCGAGGCCCGCCGCCCCAATTGCGACGCCATGGTCGGCCTCGTCGCTGATGCCGACATCGTCAAGCTGACGAAAATGGGTGAGCTTGACATGATGAAGCCCGCCAAGGGCATCATGTCGCTGCTGAAACGCCTGCGGCCCAAGGCCAAGACGCCGAAATGCGGCGAGGATCAGATGGTGATGCTGCGGCGTCTGCCGAAAATTCTGAAATTCATCCCCGGCAAGGCGCAGGATCTGCGCGCCTGGTTCCTCTCGATGCAATATTGGATCGGCGGTTCCGACGACAATATCGAGCAGATGATCCGCTTCCTCGTCGCCCGCTATTCCAACGACGCCACGTGGAACAAGGTCGAGGCCAAACTGCCCATCGACTACCCCAATACCGGCCTCTACCACCCCGATCTGCCGAACCGCGTCACAACCGACCCCGCCGATCTGCCAGCGCCCAAGGACCCGGTCGCCACGGTCGGCCTCATCATGCTGCGCTCCTACGTGCTGGCGTCCGACACCGCGCATTTCGACGCGGTGATCCGCCGGTTCGAGGCCGCCAATATCCGCGTTCTGCCCGCCTTCGCCGGTGGTCTCGACGCCCGCCCTGCGATCAGCGAATTCCTCGCCGGCCATATCGACGCGCTGGTCTCACTCACTGGCTTCAGCCTCGTCGGCGGCCCCGCCTATAACGACAATGAAGCCGCCATCGAGACACTCGCCGACCTCGACATTCCCTACCTCGCCGCGCACCCGCTGGAGTTCCAGACTTTGGGCCAATGGGCGGCAAGTTCCGGTGGATTAGGGCCTATCGAGACCACAATGCTCATCGCTCTGCCCGAGCTTGACGGCGCCACGAACCCGACCGTTTTCGCCGGTCGTCACGGGGCCGAGGAGTGCGCCGGCTGCGCCCATCAATGCCAGGCCCCCGACGCGTTCAAATCCATGGCGCCCTGCCATGAACGCATCGACAGCCTCGTCGAAAAAACCGCCCGCCTGGCCAAACTCCGCCGCGCCCGGAACGCCGACAAAAAGGTCGGCATCGTCATCTTCGGCTTCCCGCCCAATGCGGGTGCCACCGGCACCGCCGCCTACCTCTCGGTCTTCGAAAGCCTGCACAATACGATGACCGAGATGAAGGCCCAGGGCTATTCCATCGAGGTGCCCGAGACCGTCGACGCCCTGCGCTCTGCGATCCTCGACGGCAATGCCAAACAATATGGCCAGGACGCCAATGTTGCCGATCACGTCTCCGCCGATCAGATCGTGCAAGGCACACCCACCTATCTCGCCGCCATCGAAGAGAACTGGGGCCCGGCCCCCGGCAAAGTGCAATCGGATGGCCGTGGCGTCTTCATCCTCGGCCAGCATTTCGGCAATGTCTTCGTCGGCGTGCAGCCCGCCTTCGGCTACGAGGGCGACCCGATGCGTCTCCTGTTCGAGACAGGTTTCGCGCCGACCCACGCTTTCGCGCAGTTCTATCTCTGGCTGCGCAACACCTTCCACGCCGATGCGATCCTGCATTTCGGCATGCATGGCGCGCTGGAATTCATGCCCGGCAAGCAGGCCGGCCTCGGCGCGCGCGACTGGTCGGACCGTCTGATCGGCGAGATGCCCAACATCTATCTCTATGCCGCGAACAACCCCTCCGAGGCCTCGCTGGCCAAACGCCGCTCCAACGCGATCACGGTCACCCACCTGACCCCGCCGCTGGCTGCCTCCGGTCTCTACAAGGGCCTCGCTGAGCTGAAAGACAGCCTCACCCGCTGGCGCACAACCGATGGCGACGACCGCGCGGACCTGGAGACCCTGATCGCCGCGCAGGCCGAAGCGGTCGACCTTGGCGGCATCGCGCCCGAGGACCTCTGGCTGAAACTGCTGGAGACCGAAGACGCCCTGATCCCCGATGGTCTGCACATCGTCGGTCGGCAAATCTCCGATGAAGAACGCGAAGAACATCTGCGCGTCATGGATGCCGAGAAGGATGTGATCACACGGGTTAACGACATCTTGCAGGAGGAGCATGAACTCCCCGCCCTCATGCGCGCCCTGAGCGGTCAGTTCATCGCGCCGGTGCCGGGTGGTGACCTCATCCGCTCCCCTGAAATCCTGCCCACCGGCCGCAACATCCACGCCTTCGATCCATTCCGCATGCCGACAGCCTATGCCATGCAGGACGGGGCAAAACAGGCTCTAACTCTGCTTGAAACGCATAAATCTCTGCCGCGCACCGTCGCGCTGGTGCTCTGGGGCAGCGACAATATCAAATCCGATGGCGGCCCGATCGCCCAGGCACTTGCGCTCATGGGCGCCGTGCCGCGCTTCGACAGTTTTGGCCGCCTCGCCGGGGCCGATCTGATCTCTCTGGAAGAACTCGGTCGTCCCCGTATCGACGTCATCATGACGCTCTCCGGCATCTTCCGCGACCTGCTGCCTTTGCAAACCCGCATGCTCGCAGAGGCCGCCTACAAGGCCGCCACCGCCGACGAACCGCTGGAGCAGAACTTCATCCGTGCCCACGCGCTGGCCTATGCTGAGCAGATGGGCGTCGATCTCGAAACCGCCTCTCTCCGCGTCTTCTCCAATGCCGAAGGCGCTTATGGCTCCAACGTCAACCAACTGGTCGATAGCTCCGCGTTCGGAGACGAGGACGAACTCGCCGACGCCTATGAGGCCCGCAAAAGTTTCGCCTATGGCGTGAACGGCAAACCGCAACCGAACGCCGCGTTGCTGCAGAAGGCCCTGAAAGACGTCGATCTCGCCTACCAAAACCTTGAATCCGTCGAGCTTGGTGTCACCACCGTCGATCACTATTTCGACACGCTCGGGGGTATTTCCCGCGCGGTGAAACGTGCCAAAGGCGGCGAGGGCGCGCCGGTCTATATCGGTGACCAGACCCGCGGCGGCTCGAAGGTTCGCACGCTTCAAGAGCAGGTCGCGCTGGAAACCCGCTCCCGCCAGCTCAACCCGAAATATTTCGAAGGCCTGCTGAAACACGGCCATGAAGGTGTGCGCCAGATCGAGGCCTCGATCACCAACACGCTCGGCTGGTCGGCCACGACTGGCCAGGTCGATCCTTGGGTCTATCAGCGCCTCACGGAAACCTTCGTGCTCGATGACGAGATGCGCCAGCGCCTGGCCGATTTGAACCCGAAAGCCTCCGCGCGCATGGCCAACCGGCTGATCGAAGCACATGAGAGAAACTACTGGACGCCCGATGACGCGACGCTTGAGGCGCTGCAAGCCGGGGCGGACGAATTGGAAGATACGCTGGAAGGCGTGCGAGTTGCGGCGGAATAGAGCCGTTTTAAGAGAGAAAGGAGCTCAATCATGAGCCCCAGAGATGAAGTTCCGGTCCTGCGCGGCGAAGACGGCGAAGGCTCCGTTCAGGTCCACCAGGACGCGACGATGAAGATCGAGGGCGCCAAGGTGTTCTCGGTCTATGGCAAGGGCGGGATCGGCAAATCGACCACCTCCTCCAACCTCTCCGCCGCTTTCTCGATGCTGGGCAAACGGGTGCTGCAGATCGGCTGCGACCCGAAACACGACTCGACTTTTACGCTGACCGGATCACTTGTTCCGACCGTAATCGACACGTTGAAAGAGGTCGATTTCCACGCCGAGGAACTGCGCCCCGAAGACTTCGTCTATGAGGGGTTCAACGGCGTGCAATGTGTCGAGGCCGGTGGTCCGCCCGCCGGCACCGGCTGCGGCGGATATGTGGTCGGCCAGACCGTGAAGCTTCTGAAACAGCACCATATGCTCGAAGACACCGATGTCGTGATCTTCGACGTGTTGGGTGACGTGGTCTGCGGTGGCTTCGCCGCGCCCTTGCAACATGCCGACCGCGCCGTGATCGTCACCGCCAATGATTTCGACTCTATTTATGCGATGAACCGCATTATCGCTGCGGTTCAGGCGAAGTCGAAGAACTACAATGTGCGGCTGGCCGGTTGCGTCGCCAACCGCTCGAAAGACACCGACGAGGTCGACAATTATTGCAAGACCGTCGGCTTCAAACGCATCGCGCATATGCCCGATGTGGACGCGATCCGGCGCTCTCGTCTGAAAAAGAAGACCCTCTTCGAGATGGAGGACGAAGAGGACATCGTGCATTGCCGCAAGGAATATGTCCGCCTGGCCGAGACGCTTTGGAACGGCACCGAACCGCTCGCACCCGACCCGCTCCCCGACCGCGAAATTTTTGAACTTCTGGGCTTCGATTGATGCATCTGGAACAACCCGCATATCAGCGCACACGCGCCCGCGTCGAAGACTATTTCGACCGAACCGCGACCAAAACCTGGGCGCGGTTGACCTCTGATGCGCCGGTCTCGGGCATCCGGGCGACGGTGCGCGCGGGGCGCGATCAGATGCGCGGGTTGATTCTGGATCAGATGCCTGCCGATCTGACCGGCAAGCGCTTGCTGGATGCGGGCTGCGGCACCGGCGCATTGGCCATCGAACTGGCCGAGCGTGGGGCCGATGTGGTGGCCATCGACATCTCGCCGTCGCTGATCGAGATCGCCGAAAGCCGCACACCACGTAATCTGAAAAATGTGATCACATATCTCAGCGGAGATATGGGCGCCCCCGAGTTTGGCAGCTTCGATTATGTCTGCGCGATGGACAGCATGATCTACTACGATGAAGCCCAAATAGGCTCTAAACTTGCTCAACTCGGCGCGCGCACACGGGAAAAGATCCTCTTCACCCTGCCGCCCCGCACGCCGCTTTTGATGGCGATGTGGCGGGCCGGTAAACTGTTCCCGCGCTCCAACCGCTCGCCCACCATGGTGCCGCATTCAGCCACGCGCATCGCGGAGGCCGCGCGCCTTGCGAAGGCCAAAGGCCATCTGCGTGAGATCACGACCGTGAAGTCCGGGTTTTATTTTTCCACCCTCTTAAGTTTCGAAACAGGAGGGCAGGGATGAGCGAAGCCGCAAAGGTCCTCAAACGCTTCTCGCTGAAGGCGCTTCCGTTCTCGGATGCGGCTTCTGATGCGCTGCCGATGAGCCAATTGCTGCGGCTATCCCTCTTCCAGATTTCGGTCGGCATGGCCGCGGTCATGCTGCTCGGCACGCTCAACCGGGTGATGATCGTCGAGCTGAACGTGCCCGCCTTCCTCGTCGCCGTGATGATCGCGCTGCCGGTCCTGATCGCGCCCTTCCGTGCGCTTCTGGGCTTCAAATCCGACAATTACCGCTCCGCCATCGGCTGGAAGCGCATCCCTTACCTTTGGTTCGGCACGCTCTGGCAATTCGGCGGTCTTGCGATCATGCCAATGTCGCTCCTCGTGCTCGGCGGCGACGTTGTGCATGACATTCCCTTCGCCGGTGAAGCCTTCGCCGCCGTTGCCTTCGTCATGACCGGGCTCGGCATGCATATGACGCAGACCGCGGGTCTCGCGCTGGCCGCCGATCGCGCGACGGACGAAACGCGGCCCCGCGTCGTTGCGCTGCTTTATGTGATGTTCCTCGTCGGGATGGGCGTCTCGGCCATCGTCGTCGGCTTCCTGCTGCGCGATTTCGGCAATCTCAAACTGATCTCGGTCGTGCAAAGCACTGCTGTCGCGACCTTGCTTCTCAATGTCATCGCGCTTTGGAAGCAGGAAAATATCCGGCCCATGTCGAAAGCGGAGCGCGTCGCGCCGCATCCGAAATTCCGCGATGCCTGGGCCGATTTTGCCGCGGGCGGGCAGGCGGGTCGCCTGCTGGTCGTCGTCGCCTTGGGCACACTGGCCTTCAACATGCAGGACGTGTTGTTGGAACCTTATGGCGGCGAAATTCTTGGCCTCTCGGTCTCTGCCACGACCCTGCTCACCGCCATGTGGGCGGCGGGCGCGCTGGTGGGATTTGCGCTGGCCGCAAGATGGCTTTCGGCACAAATAGACCCTGTTCGGATGTCAGCACGCGGCCTGCTTGCCGGGCTCATCGCCTTTACGCTCGTGATCTTTGCGGCGCCGATGAACAGCGGCGTCATCTTCTTTATCGGGGCCACGCTGATCGGGTTTGGCGGCGGTCTTTTCTCCATCGCGACGCTTACCGCCGCCATGACCATGCCCGCCCAAGGTCTCGCAGGTCGCGGCCTCGCGCTGGGTGCCTGGGGGGCTGCGCAAGCCACGGCTGCAGGCGCGGGTGTCGCGATTGGCGGCACCGTGCGCGACATCGTCAATTCAGCCGCGCTCAACGGCGCGCTGGGCGAGGCGCTGAACACACCCGCCACAGGCTATTCAGTCGTCTATCATCTGGAGATCGCTCTGATCTTCCTCACACTCATCGTGCTCGGTCCGCTTGTCAGCGCGCGCCGAAAATCCGCAATTCAAACGGGGGGATCGGCCAAGATCGGGCTTGCCGATTTCCCGACTTAGCCGCCAACGGAGGATACAATGGTTGACCCATTCTTTGGCAATTTCGATCTGGCTTCCTTGAGCATCTGGCTCTTCTGGCTGTTCTTCGCGCTGCTGATTTACTACCTGCAGACCGAAAACATGCGGGAAGGCTATCCGCTGGAAGATGATGACGGGAACCTCTCCGTCAATCAGGGGCCGTTCCCGGTGCCGGACCCCAAGACCTTCATCCTGCCGCATGGCAAAGGCACGGTGACGGTGCCCGATCTGCAGCCCGAAGCGCGCGAGGTCGCGTTGCGCAAGTCACAGAAATCAAACGGTTTTCCATTCGAACCCACCGGCGATCCGATGCTTGACGGGGTTGGTCCGGCAAGCTGGGCACCGCGCGAGGACGTGCCGGAGCTTGATGGCCACGGCCACCCGAAAATCGTCCCGATGAACGGTACCGACAATTTCGCCGTGGTGGCCGGGTTCGATCCACGCGGTCTGCCGGTCGTGGCCGGTGACAAGGAGATCGCCGGCATCATCACCGATATGTGGGTCGATGAACCGGAACAACTGGTGCGCTATCTGGAGGTCGAACTGAATGCGGAGACCGGCACAGGTAAACGCCTGATCCCGATCCAACTGGCGCGCATCTGGCCCTCTCAGGTGAAAGTGCACGCGATCTTCCGTGAGCACTTCAACAACGTGCCGAAAACGAAATCCACCAACCAAGTCACCAAGCTCGAGGAAGAGAAAATCTGCGGCTATTACAGCGGCGGCAAGCTCTACGCCCACGAGTCGCGGCAGGAACCGATCCTCGGATAACGGAGCTGACCCATGCCCCATGACGATTTCGAAATAGAACCCGTTCCCGGCCTGCCGGAGACCCCGCCCGAGGGGGAGAAAATCCTATGGCAGGGCAAACCCCATTGGTGGGCGCTCGCCTCCGAGAGCCTGATGGTCAAATGGGTGATGGGCTATTTCGTCTTCCTTGGGGTCTGGCGCACCGTACGGCTGATCGACATCGTGCCGTTGGGCGAGGCGATCTGGGGCTCCACCCCGTTCCTGATCCTCGGGCTGGGGGTGTGCGCATTCCTCATCTTCCTCGCCTGGATCATGGCCTGGGCGACTGTCTACACGATCACCAACCGGCGCGTGGCGATGCGCATCGGGGCAGCGCTGAATGTGACCCTAAACCTGCCCTATCGCTGGATTGAGGCCGCTGATCTGGACCTGCGCAAATCCGGCACCGGCACCATCGTTCTGCGCCTGAAAGACGATGGTGTGACCAAGCTCAGCTACCTGATGTGCTGGCCCCATGTGCGCCCCTGGAAGATGAACCCAACCCAGCCCGCCTTGCGCTGCATCAAGGATGCCGAGCGCGTGGCGACTATTCTGGGCCATGCCGCACAAACCCAGATCGAACGTCAGAAACAGGCCGAGGCCCCGACAAACGCGGTCCCGGCGGAGTAAATCGCGATGATGCACGAACACAGAGAGCCAATCGTCGAGCGGGACAAGGAGATGATCCCGACCGTGCTTCTGCGCGCGATGTTCGGCCTTGTGGTCGCGTGCTTTCTGATCGTCGCCTATGCAAGTTTCACCGACCGGGAGCTGGAGGCCATGCCCCCGAACCTGCCGGTCGTGAAAGAGCGGGACATCCGCATCTTCGCCTCGATGACGGGCGAAGCGCGGGTGGAAACCCCGCAAGGTGAGGTCATCGCCGATCTCGATACAACGAAAGGCGGCTTTGTGGCCGGTATCGGGCGTGTCCTCGAACGTGAACGCGGGAAGGTGGGTCTCGACGCGACCCTGCCAATCCGCCTTATCCAGTACTCGGATGGTCGTCTCGCCCTGCGCGACGATCATACGCCTTGGCGGGCAGAGCTTCGCGGCTTTGGTCAGACCAATGAAATTACTTTTCTCAACATTCTCAACAACTGACGGGAGACAGTGATGGGACTATTTACGAAAGAAACGGAAACCGCCCCTTGCGAGGTGGAGGTCAGCCATAAATTTGAAAGCCTTCATGCCCATGTGAAGTTCCTCAACGGGGCCGTGGTTCATCCCGGCGACGAGGTTCTGGTGCATGGCGCGCCGGTGATGGCGCCCTTTGGTGAGATCGTCACCGAGGAACGCACCGCGACGATCACGCGGGCCTCGAAGCTGGAACAGCTTTGGACGCGGATGACCGGCGATCTGGAGTTCATGGAGCTCTGTGAATTCTCCTTCAGCGAGGAGGTGACGCTATGAACATGCAAGCCAAGCATACCGCTGACGCCACCACCGTCGAAGAAGGCCTCGCCATCGCCGAGGCTCAGGACAAGCAATATAACGACGAGATGGCCACCGAGACGGCGATGCAGAACACCCTGCTGACGCCGCGCTTCTACACCACCGATTTCGACGAGATGGACGCGATTGACGTCTCCTCCGTTCGTGAGGATTGGGACAAGCTGATCGCCCAGATGGTTTCAGACCCTAACAAGGGCCATTTCAAGAAAAACGAGGATTGGGATCACATCGATTGGGAGGGCATGGACCCCGATCTGAAGAAGGAGTTCATCGACTTCCTGATCTCTTCCTGCACCGCAGAGTTCTCAGGCTGCGTGCTCTACAAGGAGATGAAGCGCCGTGGCAACAACAAGGACATCACGCAGCTCTTCCAACTGATGGCCCGTGACGAGGCCCGCCACGCCGGCTTTATAAACGACGCCCTGCGCGAGGCTGGCTTGCGGGTAAATCTGGGTTTCCTGACTCAGAAGAAGAAATACACCTATTTCCGGCCGAAGTTCATCTACTACGCCACTTATCTGTCGGAGAAGATCGGTTACGCGCGGTACATCACCATCTTCCGGCATCTTGAGGCGAACCCGGAGCACCGCTTCCACCCGATCTTCAAGTGGTTCAAGGAATGGTGCAATGACGAGTTCAGCCATGGCGAGGCCTTCGCGCTGCTGATGAAGACCGATCCGAAGCTGACCTCCGGCATGAATGTCTACTGGATCAAGTTCTTCCTGACTGCGGTCTATGCCACGATGTATGTGCGCGACCATCAGCGCCCTGCCTTCCATGAGGCGCTGGGGGTTGATCCGGACTGGTATGCCCATGAGGTCTTCACAAAGACCTCGGAGCTATCCAAGCAGATCTTCCCCATCACGCTCGACATTGATCACCCGCGCTGGCAGCCAACGCTTGAGAAACTGCACCGTGCCAATGTGCAGATCGCCAAGGCGAAAGAGCAGGGCGGCATCGCGGGCAAACTGAAGCAACTTTCAGGCTCTATTTCTGCCGGAACGGCCTTCCTGACGCTCTTCACCATCCCGGTGAAGAAGCACCAGGTCCCCGCCAATACAAGATTGGAGCCCTGTTACTGATGCTCTCAAGTGCCTGGATAGCGGCCCTCGTGGCCCTGTTTCTCTGGTGGTTCTCCACCGGGATTATCCTCGTGCTTGTGCGTCACGCGGACCGCAACAATACGCGGTCCGAAACCCTGATCCTCACCGCGCCTCTCCTATTTCTCGGCGCGGCGGGGATCTGGTCGACGGCGGGCGAGGCGAGCGTGATCAACGCTTACCTCGCCTTCCTCTCGGCCATCGCGATCTGGGGCTGGATCGAGTTCGCCTTCCTGACCGGTGTGATCACAGGCCCGAACCGCACAGACTGCCCGGCCTTCGTGCGCCCCTGGGAGCGGTTTATCCGCGCCTGGGGCACCATCGCCTATCACGAAATGGCGCTTGTCCTGGCACTTCTGGTGATCCTCTTCGTCACCTGGGGCGCGCAGAATACCTTCGGCTTCTGGACCTTCGCGGTGCTGTTCTTCGCCCGCATCTCCGCCAAGCTGAACCTCTTTCTGGGCGTGCCCAAGATCAACACCGAATTCCTGCCGACGCCACTGGCGCATCTGCCGAGCCATTTCCGGCACGCATCGATGAACTGGCTTTTTCCGATCTCGATCACTGCGCTCAGCTTCGCCAATGCCTGCTGGCTGGAGCGCATTTATGCCGCCGAAAGCCAAGGCGCCGTGGTCGGCTTCACCCTTCTTGCCGCGCTCACCGCGCTGGCCCTTCTGGAACACTGGCTGATGGTGCTGCCATTGCCCGACGAGAAACTCTGGCGCTGGATGCTGCCCGCGCCCAAACAAAAACCACTGACGACGACAAGCGAGGACGCCCATGGACTTTGATAATTTGTTCAATGCCCAGCTCAACCAACTGAAGGAGGAGGGCAATTACCGCATTTTCGCCGAGTTAGAGCGTAAATGCGGCGCATTCCCACGCGCGAAGAACCATTCTGACGGGGCCGATGAGGTCACCGTCTGGTGCTCCAACGACTACCTTGGCATGGGCCAGCATCCGAAAGTCCGTAAGGCAATGAAAGACGCCATCGACCAATATGGCGCCGGCGCTGGGGGCACGCGCAATATCTCCGGCACGAACCACGCCCATTGCGAATTGGAGAAGGAACTCGCTGATCTCCATGGCAAAGAATCGGCGCTTTTGTTCACCTCCGGCTACGTCTCCAACTGGGCCGCGCTCTCGACATTGGGGTCTCGCTTGCCCAATGCCGTGATCCTGTCGGACGAGTTGAACCACGCCTCCATGATCGAAGGCATCCGCCACGCGAAGTGCCAGAAGGTCATCTGGAAGCACAATGACCCCGAAGACCTCGACCGCAAGCTGGCAACCCTGCCCGCGAATGCGACGAAGATTGTGGCATTCGAAAGCGTCTACTCAATGGATGGCGACATCGCCCCAATCGCCGAAATCCTCGATGTCTGTGAGAAGCACGGCGCGCTCAGCTATATCGACGAGGTTCATGCGGTCGGTATGTATGGCCCGCGTGGCGGTGGCGTCGCCGAGCGCGAAGGTCTGATGGATCGCATCACGCTGATCGAAGGCACGCTCGGCAAGGCCTATGGCGTGGTCGGGGGTTACATCACCGGCTCCGCAGCGCTCTGCGATTTCATCCGCAGCTTCGCCTCCGGCTTCATCTTCACTACCGCGCTTCCGCCCGCTGTGGCCGCTGCGGCGAAAGTGTCGATCCGGCATCTCAAGGAAAGTCAGATCGAACGCGCCGGCCAGCGCCGTCAGGTCGCGCTATTGCGCAAACTGCTCGATCAGCGCGGCATCCCGCATATGGACAACCCCAGCCACATCATCCCAGTGATGATCAAGGACCCGGTGAAATGCCGGATGCTGGCCGATATCCTGATGGAGGATTGGGGCATCTACGTGCAGCCGATCAACTATCCGACCGTGCCCAAGGGGACCGAGCGTCTGCGGTTCACGCCGAGCCCGCTCCATAGTGACGAGGACATCCATCACCTCGTGGATGCTCTCAGTGCGCTCTGGAAGCAATGCGCCATCGCCCACGCGGTCGCCTGATCCGTATTGATCTGGCAATAATTCGCGCCATGTCTTGAGGGGTCGCCGCCGGGGGTCCCTCACATGCGCGTTTTGGCCATCTCGCTTTCGCTCGCAATCGCCGCCCCGGTGGCCGCGCTGGACTTACGCGAAACCGACCGTTTCACTCTGAACAACCCCGCCAGCCTCGACTACGATCCGACCTTTTGCGGTCTCTGGATCGCCAATGAGGGGCCGGAGGCGGTCTTAATGACACTGGACGGTCTCGAACTGCGCCGCATCCGCTCTGATATGTCTCGCATCAAGGCGATCTCGGTCGAGGGCGAGGCTCTGATCGTGGCCGACGGGCTAGGGAGCTTTCAACGCCTCAGCAAGGACGGCACGCCGCTGGGCGCACCGTTCAAGATCGATGTTCAGTGGGCCGACACCGAAGGCATCACCGTCGATGAGGTCGGTACGCTGATCACGGTGGAGGACGATCCGGAATACCTCACCTGGCTCTCGCCGGAGGGCGAAATCATCCGCCGCATCGACACAATGCGCCTCGACCCGCCGCTGAGCGAGGCACAAGGCATCGCGCGTGACCCGCGCTCCGGTCACCTTCTCATCGTCGATGATTGGGAGGGCACGAACAGCCTTTATGAGTTCGACGCAGACGGACAACTCCTCGCCACAGCACCCCTGCATGAATATGGCGTTGATCCCGAAGGCATTGCGATCCGGCCGGGTTCGAACCAGCTCTTCGTGGCGTTCGACCAGGGCTCTCGGGTCGTCAGTTTTGACTATACGCCCACATTGCCCGAGGGTGCCGACCCGCTGCCCGAAGGCGGCGATTGTATGATGATGTGAGCCGGAGGAATGCACGCGCGCGCGAAAACAGGCCCCGAGAAACACGAAAACCTGCCGAAACCATCCCTCTCCCTACCACCCGCCATCCGGAGGCGATTCGGATAAGGGAAGGTTTACAAGGGACAGCGAGATCGTCGGAGGGTCGCGAGATCGGCTTTCTCAGAGCTGCGCAGCTCAAATGGTGTGAAGGGGTTACAAGAGGGTCGGCGTCTGCGGCGGAGCAGCGTTTCGCCTTTGATCATCACGCGCACCACTTAACCCCGAAACGCCCGGCTGGAGACCTGGATGGAATTGCTGCACGGGTCCTTGGCATTTGCAAAGACATAGCCGTCGCCCGCATGCACCTTCCCGAAGTTCAGCCCCTCTTTGGCCGCCCGCGCCCGAAACGCCTCAACATCCTCGACATCAAAAACCAGTTTCACCAGCGCTTGCCCCATTTTCTGCGATTTCGCCGCCGGATGCAGCATCAACGACGCACCGCTTCCCCGCAATTCGACAATCCGGTCCGCCGGATCACGATGGCTCACAAATCCGAAATGGGTCTCGTAAAACTGCACCATCGCCTCGATATCTTTCACATAAAGGATGATGCGGGTGAGTGGCGCGATCATGGCTGGATGCCCTTTCACCGTGACCATAAGTCACGCGATTTTTATAAAGAAAATGGAGCCTTTACCTCGGCAGAGTTGGTATTAAGTATACCAGCGCAGACTCGAAAGGGAGCTAACTGATGAAATTCACTGCAATTGCAGCCGCAGCCACCTTGCTCGCTGCCCCGGCTTTTGCCGACGGGCACGCCACCGGTGACGCTGCAGAAGGCGAGAATGTCTTCAAGAAGTGCAAGTCCTGCCACATGATCGTGGATGGTGATAACGAAATTCAGAAGGGCGGCAAGACCGGCCCGAACCTTTATGGCATTCTCGGTCGCGTGCCGGGCTCTGTTGAAGGGTTCAAATACGGCAAGGACATCATGAAGTTTACCGAAAACGGTCTGATGGATGACGGCTGGGACGAAGCCACGTTCGTGGCCTATGTTGCAGACCCGCGCGCTTGGCTGCGCGAAGCGCTCGGCGATGACAAGGCCAAGTCGAAAATGACCTTCAAGCTGAAGGACGAGGAAGACGCCAAGAATCTCTGGGCTTACCTCGTCTCGGTCGGTCCGGCACCTGAAAGCTAAAGCTCGACCCATCAAAATAGTATTGCAACAGCCCCGCCTTTTGGCGGGGCTTTTTGTTGGGGCGTAGGTCATGACCGAGCAGCGTCTTCGGACCGTTGAGCCTAACCAACAACTCGGCGTGCGAGAACGTAGACGCGCCGGGATCGCTGAATTATCATTTTCTCCCAAAGCTGACCGAAGGGCATAGTTATGAAACGAGCCATTCGCATCCTCGTTATCCTGATCATCCTCGCCGGGATCGGGGCCGTCGGGGTGAGTTATTTCTTCGGCAGCCTTCGGGTTCAGCGTGAAGCGGCTGCCTATCTCGACGCACTCGAAGCATGTGCCCCGTTCGAGCAGCAGGCCTGGGCGCCGATCCTTCGGGGCACGACGGGCCGGTCTGTTGTCGGCCCCCAGGAAGGGTCATGTGCTGTGACCATGGAGGCGCTCGGCGCTGGTGAGATGACGTGCACGCTCGACGAGGCCAATCGGGCGATCTTCGCCCAACACATTCAGGACGGGGCCGACACGGTGGGCTTTCTGGGCGGTCAAACGGTCTCGCTGCGATACTCATCGGAAAACCCGGATCCGGTCACCGAACTGTTCAACGGGCCGAACTGTAGGTTTGACCAATAACCCTCGGAGGGGAATGTCATGAAACGTTTTGCCGTTGCATTTGGGATCGCCATAGGAGCAAGCCCGGTCTTCGCTGCACCCATGGAGGAGGCCTGCCTCGCCCGGGGCACGTGGGATGCGGACACCTGTACCTGCATGCAGGGCGTGGCCGACGAAACCCTATCGCCCGAGAACCAGGACCTGGCGGTGGCCTTTTTTGCCCAGCAGATCACAAGTCAGCAGATCGCCGCGCAGCACGGTGTGGCGGTTGCGCAGGACTTTCTGGCCAGCATCGCCGGTTTCCAGAGTGCCTCGACTGAGAAATGCGGCGCTCCGTAGGGCTTGCGGCAACCTCCCACCGATTGCTTAGCGTTCTGTGTTCGGTGCGCGTCAGATGAAACTCTGCCGCGAGTCGTAGTCGCGCCCCAACGCCAAAATTTCCGCATCTCGCCCGCGATGTCCAATGAGTTGCAACCCCATAGGCGTGCCGCCCGGCCCGAACCCCGCCGGGACGCATAAGGCCGGCAGGCCTGTCAGAGAAGCCGGGATCACCACCTCCATCCAGCGGTGATAAGTGTCCATCACGACGCTCGCGACCTCTTTCGGCCAATGCCACTCTGCCGGGAATGGGAAGAGCTGGGCCGAGGGCAGGGCGATCAGATCCACTGGCATCTGCGCCGTGGTGCGGAACCAGTCCGACTGGATTTGCGCCGCGTGTCTGATCTCGGCGTTGCTCAGTGCAAGACCGCGCTCGATCTCCCAGACGGCCTCTGGCTTCAACCCGTCCGGATGCGCCTTGAACAGAGCCTCTTGCTTGGCGGCGATGCTCCAGCTTCTGAGCGTGATCCAACTCTCCCACAGGGCCTCAGACGAAAACGGGGGCGCCATGTCGACGATGTCATGCCCAAGGTCAGCGAGGATCGAGATGGCGGCCTCGCATGTCTCCAGGACACCCTCTTCCATAGGATAGGCACCGCCCCAATCCCGCAGCCAGGCAATGCGCAATTTCGGATGATCCTCAGTCGAGATATAGGGTCCAACCGAATGCGGATGTCGGGGATCAAACGCGGATTGGATGGAGAGCAGCAGCTCAAGGTCCCGCACCGAACGCGCCATCGGCCCGTTGGTGGAGAGCTGCGAGAAGAACAGGTCACCCGGCCCGTCATTCGCCACCAACCCGTAGGAGGGGCGAAACCCATAGACGTTGTTCCACCCTGCCGGGTTGCGCAGGGAGCCCATCATGTCGGACCCATCGGCCAGCGCCACCATCCGCGCGGCCAGTGCCGCACCCGCGCCACCGCTTGATCCGCCTGCCGATTTTGTCTGATCATAGGGGTTCCGCGTGACCCCATGCACCGGGTTGTAACTGTGCGAGCCATAGCCCCATTCGGGCGTATTGGTCTTTCCGATGAGGATCGCACCTGCCTTCCGGATGCGCGCGACCATGGCGCTGTCGGCCTTCGGCACATGGTCTGCAAAGAGCGGCGATCCATACGTGGTACGGATGCCCTTCGTGTCTGACAAATCCTTGATCGCCATGGGCAGCCCCGAAAGCGGCCCATCGTCAGGCCTTTCGGCCTGCCTCAGCAAATCATCGCGATCCTGCATCGACACGATGGCGTTGATGTCGGGATTCACCGTCTCGATCCGGTCGAGCGTCGCCTCCATCAGCTCCGGTGCTGAAATCTCACCGCTGCGCAGCGCTGCAAGCTGCGCCGTGGCATCGCGGTCAATCATGCTGCGGATCGGGGCTGTCATGCGGCGCTGGCATATGCCCGCCCACAACCTTCACCTCGCGTTGCGGGAATGGAATGGAGATATCGTTCTCCTGGAACGCATCCCACAGCGCTAGATAAACATTGCCGCGGATATTGGTCAGGCCACCCGTGGGGTCAGAAATCCAGAACCGCAGGATGTAATCGACCGACGAGTCCCCGAAGCCGATGATATGACAGACCGGGGATTTGAAACTCAGCACCCGATCCACGGATTTCGCCGCGTTGATGGCCAGTTCCCGCACTTTGTAGGGGTCATCGTGATAAGCGGTGCCGAAATAGATATCGAGCCGCACATAATCATTGGAATGCGACCAGTTCACCACCTGATTGGTGATCAGATCTTCGTTCGGGATCAGGTACTCCTTGCCGTCCCGCGTGACCACCGAGGCATAACGCGCGCCCAGCGTATTGATCCACCCGAAGGTATCGCCCAGCGAGATCACATCGCCTGGCTTGATCGACTTGTCGAGCAGGATGATGACGCCCGAGACGAGGTTGGAGACCACCTTTTGCAACCCGAAACCAAGGCCGACACCGATGGCGCCAGAGAGAACAGCCAGACCGGTCAGATCGATCCCAATCGCCTTCACGCCGATATAGAACGCGAGCGCGTAGAACAGGATCTGGATGACCTTGACGATCAGAACGCGCATCGATGGCGAGATATTCTCGTTCGACTGCACCCGCGCCGACGTGGTCTTCGTCACGAACCGCGCCAGCGCCAGCAGCACGCCGATCACCACCAGCCCCTGCACGATCAGCAGCATCGAGATGCGGAATTCGCCCACCTCCAGTGCCGCGGCGTCGAGCACGCGCTCGGTCTCTTCCAGAATGCCCAGCAGATAAAGCGTCACATAGGTCCAGGCGCCATAGCGCACGATGCGGCGCAGGAAGACCGATTTGATCAGCCGCGTGCCAAAGGCCACTACCAGCCAGGCTGTTGCCAGCGAGGCGATGATCCCCAGGATATAACTTCGCGACGGCCAGGTGATCTCGCGCATCGTCAGCACGACAGCCGAGATCAGCCCGACAAAGAAAATCGCCTGCAGCCGCTGATGCACCACCACAAGGATGCGCATGCGCCATTTCGGCCAGCCCTCCCGCGTGCCCATCCAGTTGCGGATCGGTGGCCCGAAGACTACCCGCAGCAGATACGCTGCGATGAACACCCCAACCGCAATGGCAAGCTGATAGGCACTCCAGGGCCGCATCAACGTATCAAGCAGCGCCAGCCCTTGATCATAGAGGCTTGTGCCGACATCCACGATCTCGGCCACCGCCTCCTGCGCGGCCTCGGCGGAGCTTTCGGTCTCCGCGCCGCTCCCCTCAGCGGTGTCGGTCGTCAGATCAGCGGACTCTTCGGATTGGGTATGCTCGGCCATAATTGCATCCACTCTAGCCGGATCGCCGTGTCGCGCAAGCAAGGCACACTTGCGAGACTCAACGCCCTTCTATATCTGAACTGCCATGACACGCTATTTCGACATGGATGATCGCGCGCGGCTCGAAGAGCGCTTCTATGGCGTCACCCATACGGTTCTCGCCCGCCTATAGGCGCGGCCGATCACCCCTGTCATTTTCATTCAACACGGGAGAGGACCACAATGTCCCCCAAAACGCTCTATGATAAAATCTGGGATGCCCATGTCGCCCATGAGGCCGAGGACGGCACCTGTTTGCTCTATATCGACCGTCACCTTGTGCATGAAGTGACCTCGCCGCAGGCGTTCGAAGGTCTGCGCATGGCCGGTCGCAATGTGCATGCGCCCGACAAGACCATTGCGGTGCCGGACCACAACGTGCCGACCACCGCCGGTCGCGAAGACCCCAAGAACATGACCGAGGACAGCGCCATTCAGGTGGCGGCGCTCGACAAGAACGCCAAAGATTTCGGCATCCACTACTATCCGGTGAACGACGTCCGCCAGGGCATCGTGCATATCGTTGGGCCGGAACAGGGTTGGACCTTGCCGGGCATGACAGTGGTTTGCGGCGACAGCCACACCGCGACTCATGGCGCGTTCGGTGCTTTGGCGCATGGCATCGGCACGTCCGAGGTGGAGCATGTGCTCGCCACCCAGACGCTCATCCAGAAGAAGTCCAAGAACATGAAGGTGGAGATTACCGGCAAACTGCGCCCCGGTGTGACGGCGAAGGACATCACCCTCTCTGTGATCGGCGAGACCGGCACTGCGGGCGGCACCGGCTATGTCATCGAATATTGCGGCGAGGCGATCCGCGACCTCTCGATGGAGGGCCGCATGACGGTCTGCAACATGGCCATCGAAGGTGGCGCGCGCGCGGGGCTCATCGCCCCGGACGAGAAGACCTTCGAATATGTCAAAGGCCGCCCGCACGCCCCGAAAGGCGCGCAATGGGAAGCCGCGCTCGCCTATTGGCAGACGCTCTACTCCGATGACGATGCCCATTGGGACAAGGTCGTCACGATCAAAGGCGAAGACATCGCCCCCGTTGTCACATGGGGCACCTCACCAGAGGACGTGTTGCCGATCACGGCAGCGGTGCCGGCGCCCTCCGATTTCGAAGGCGGCAAGGTCGGCGCGGTCGAGCGCTCGCTCGACTATATGGGTCTGACCCCCGGCACGCCGCTGTCGGAGATCGAGATCGACACGGTTTTCATCGGCTCCTGCACCAATGGCCGGATTGAGGACCTGCGCGCCGCTGCCGAAATCCTCAAAGGCAAGAAAGTGAAGGACGGCATGCGCGCCATGGTCGTTCCGGGCTCCGGTCTGGTTCGCGCACAGGCCGAAGAGGAAGGTCTCGCCGACATCTTCAAAGAGGCCGGTTTCGAATGGCGCCTTGCGGGCTGTTCCATGTGTCTCGCGATGAACCCCGACCAACTGGCTGAAGGGGAGCGCTGTGCTTCTACCTCCAACCGCAATTTCGAGGGTCGTCAGGGCTACAAAGGCCGCACCCATCTGGTGTCTCCTGGCATGGCAGCCGCTGCGGCGATCACTGGAAAACTCACAGATGTGCGGGACATGCTCTGAGAAAAGAATCGAGGAAAAACAATGCCGGGACGTGAAACCGCACCGTACGTTCACCTGGCGTTAACGTTAACCAAATGGAAAGGAATGACCCGCCACGTGTCGGTACAGATGCCATACGGATGCTGTACAGAAACCATACGGCGATTTTCGGTCATTGGAATCACCCATGGATAAGTTCGAAACACTGACGGGCATCGCCGCGCCCATGCCGATGGTCAATGTCGACACCGACATGATCATCCCAAAGCAGTTCCTGAAAACGATCAAACGCTCCGGTCTTGGCGTGAACCTCTTCGACGAGATGCGCTATGACCGCGAGGGCAATGAGATCGAGGATTTCGTGTTGAACCAGTCGCAATACCGTAAGGCGGAAATCCTCGTGGCCGGGGACAATTTCGGCTGTGGGTCCTCTCGCGAACACGCGCCTTGGGCGATCAAGGATTTCGGCATTCGCTGCGTGATCGCGCCGTCTTTCGCAGACATCTTTTACAACAACTGCTTCAAGAATGGCATCCTACCCATTGCCCTGCCGCAAGAGCAGGTGGACGTGTTGATGAAGGATGCCGAGAAGGGCGAGAACGCGCGGCAGACGATTGATCTGGAGGCGCAGACGGTGACGACCTCCGATGGGGAAGTCTTCTCCTTCGAGGTTGATCCGTTCAAAAAGCACTGCCTGATGAATGGGTTGGACGATATCGGCCTGACCATGGAGAAGGCCGACAGCATCGCCTCGTTTGAAGCGAAAGCCAGCGCCGAGCGCCCTTGGGTCTGACGCGACACGCGACCTGAAACTATGATATCCTCCTCGGGAATGACCCAGGAGGATGTCTCATGCCGCTGCCCTTTGCCTTAGCTCCACCCCCGGATATCCGTCAGGGCCGCGCCCGATGCTGGGCGGCGTCTTATGAAAGCTGGGACCTCGCGCAATCGGGGCGCATGGGCATGTCGCCCAATTTGGCTCAGGCTGACATCATCGCGATGTTTGATCGGGCGACCACACGGGACGACAATCCCGACACGCCCAATGTGAACGAGCGGCGCGGGGTGCTGACCACCAATCGCGGCGGGGCAACCCATGCGGGGCGCGTGGCCGTTGGTGTCGTTGGGTTCATGTCCCTGCGCCACTATCGCCCCGGCGCTGTCACACCGGCCCGCGTCGCCGAAATGCTTGAAAACTCGGGCTATATCTACTGCGCCTATTACTGGGGCAACGGTGATCCCGGCCATGCAGTGGTGATCTACGGGGCTGATACATCGACATTCGATATCATGGATCCACTGCAAGGACTGGTGACGGTTCCCGCCTCGACCATCTCAGGTTCAGGCAATGTTGATGTCTATCTCGGCACCTCTCTCATCCCGGTTCTGCGGGCCGGATTGGACGAGGCTTTCAGCAATTTGACACCGCCCTCGACGCCACAAATCTGAAGCGGCACCGCGTTAACGTTATTCAAGGTTAATCGCGCACGCTTTTGCCACGCCTCTGCCCAACTTGTCCCAATATTTGGGCGTTTGATGATGCGTTGCCCCTAGATATGCAATCGCCGCCGCCGGGGTGACACAAGAATACCACGGATTCTCCCAATAAAATCCCTCAGTCTTATCAGACAGTTGAAGGAGATTCTGAATGTAGGCAAAACTGAGGCGAAAATGAGGCACCTTTCCGAAACGGTAAAGGGATCAGTTTGGGACAAGGAGCGGCTAAGTACCGTTTCTGCTCAAGTTGAAGGGTTGATCGCAGTGGTTTCACGCCTGACAGGCGCTATGGCGCGGGCTTTCTTTGTCGTTTTGTTGGTGGCCACACCGGCATTGCTGCTGCCCGGTATTGACGCTGACACCACCCAGATCGTCACCCTGATCGCCCTGCTTGGCGCCGCCATCACCTTCATCGAATATGTCTCGGTCTATCCAAGCCTCATCGAGTTTCGCAACGCGCCCCCGTTTAACCGTGTGCGGTTCGTCTCACTCTTTCTCACCGTGTTCCTGCTCGCGATTATCTTCCGCGGCTTGCTGGAACCCACAACGCTGACGCGATTTGTCTCCTCCATCGGACTGCTCGTCGGTCACGTGATCGACTTCCCCTACAGCCCGGTGCGCCTGATGATCCTGCTGCTGCCGGACCCGGCGAATGAGGCCCATGTGAACGTCATGCGGGCCGCGGCCGGGATCAGCTATCTGATCTCGCTGGTGATGCTCGCCGTCTTCCTGATCGTGCTGCGCCTCAACAAATGGCCCAACCGCGCCGAGACCTTCAACTTCTGGACCAACCTGCCCACCTTCGACCCTACATCTGGTGGTGACGTTGTGACACGCCTCAATCGTGACGCGCGCTTTAACATCGCGTTAGGGTTCTTTCTGCCATTCATTACGCCGACGGTGGCGAAAGCCGCGTCGGGGCTGTTTGACGCCACGATGATGCAATCGCCGCAGACGCTGATCTGGATGATTGCGCTATGGGCCTTTTTGCCAGCCTCCTTGTTCATGCGTGGCATCGCGATGAACCGCATCGCCGACATGATCGAAGAGCATCGCACCCGCGGCGCGCGCGCCATTCGGGCTGGATTGCAAACGGCCTGATCTTGCTCTGCGCGACCTGCGCGAGTGCCGACACTTACCGGATTGTGAGTTTCAATATCGGCCTGTCCCGGGACGGGCCGGGCGAATTGGTGCGTGATCTGTTGAAGGGCGAGGGTGATGCGCGGCTTGCTGAGATTGCCGAGCTGAAGCCCGACATTCTGGCACTTCAGGGCCTTGACTATGACCATGACGGTCTGGCGCTGGACGCTCTGCAGATGCGGTTGGGCCAGCTTGGGCATGGCATGGACTACAGCTTTGCGCTTGCCCCAAACACGGGCGTGCCGACCGGATTTGACCTCAATCGCAATGGACGAATGGCAGAGCCTCAGGACGCCCAAGGTTACGGGCTCTTTGCCGGTCAGAACGCCATTGCGCTCTTGTCGCGGTATCCAATTTTGACCGAGCGAGCGCAGGATTTCTCGACGCTGAATTGGTCCGAACTGAGCTGGGCAACACCGCCAGAAACGGAAGATGGACCTTATTTCGCGTCCGAAGAGTGGTCGAGTTTGAAGCTCTTCTCTGTCGCGGCCTGGGCGGTGCCAATTGGCCTGCCGGACGGTGAGCTGTGGGTTTTGACGGGTCAGTCTTCGCCGCCGGTGTTTGACGGGCCAGAGAACAGAAACGGCCTGCGTAACGCCGCACAGACCGCGTTCTGGAACCATGTTGTTTCCGGCGGCGACGTGGACGGATGGCAGTTGCCGTCCAAGCACTGGGTCTTTGCTGGTGGGCTGAATGCGGACCCGGAGGATGGGGAGGGAGCGAAGCCGGAACTGCAGGCGTTTCTAAGCCACGAAGCGATCCGTGATCCGCAGCCCACAAGCCTTGGAGGTGCTCAGGATCCTGACGCAAATCATGAAGGCGACCCGGCGCTTGATACGGTCAGGTGGCGCCGGGACCGAGGCCCGGGGAACTTGCGGGTCGACTACGTCCTACCATCAGCGCAGTTCGACCTGCGCGGGGCGGGCGTGCACTGGTCGGCCGACGGCGCGGATGACCGTCTGTTCCGCCATTTTCCCGTTTGGGTTGATATCGGCTGGCAATGACGCCTCGAGCGCTTCGACCAAAGGGGCCGCTCTGAAATCAGGGACGAGTTCCGCGAACCGCGTCGAGACGATCCGGTGCGGGCGATCCCAGAGGTAGCGCATTTCCAGCAGGTGACGGCCCATCTTCCAGAAGGGGCTCGCGATCTGGATCGGAAGCCAGCTCATGCGGGTCAGGCGCAGCTTGTCGCCCACGGCTTCCCCAAGCGCTTCTGTGAGGTCTCGCCCGCTGAGCGTGTAACCGGGGAAGGCGACGTCGGTGAAGGTCTCCAATGTGTCGGCCTGCTCGGCCAAGGCGACTGCAGCTTGCGCGAGGTCCGGCAGATAGGCCCAGGCATGTGGGATATCGGGATTGCCGGGATAGACGATTTTTCCGCGCGCAAGTTTCGCCGTGATGACCTGATCGAACCAGTTGCCGCTGGCTTCGGTGTCGATGAAGTCACCGGCACGCAGGATGATCGTTTTCACACCGGCATCGCGATAGGCCGCTTCCATCTCCTTGCGGATCAGAGGCAGGCCAGTTGTGGCGGCATGGGGCGTATCTTCGGACAGAACCTCCGGCAGCTCCGGCCCGTAAGGGTAGATATTGCCGGGAATGATCACGGTCGCGCCGGTCTCTTTCGCCGTCTCGATGACCCTTGCAGTCAGCTTTGGTGTGAGTTCCGCCCAATCGGGATAGGCGGAGTTCCACGCATTGACGATCACGTCAGCACCCCAGGCTGCGTCAGGCAGTTTGTCGGTCGCGCGGTCGAAACATGTGACGTCCCAATCGGCCCAGGAAAACGCGGTTTTTGCGTTGCGGCCGAACCGGCCATTCGCGCCGAGTATCAAAACGGTCTTTTTCATTTTCCAATCCTCATAGATCAGCAATGTGCTGGTGCTCGAGGTGAATTTAGGCATTCGTTTTTGAAAAGAAATTGCGTATTTTTATAGATTGGATATTCATAAATGAATGAATAAGCCGCTCACAGCCTTTGATTGGTCCTTGATCCAAGCCTTCCTTGTGGTCGCTGAGGAAGGGTCGCTTTCGGGCGCCGCGCGGGTGTCAGGAAAGAGCCAGCCGACGCTGGGGCGTCAGATCAAAACGCTGGAAGAGGGGCTGGGCGTGTCGCTGTTCAACCGCCAAGCCCGCGGGTTTGAATTGACGGAAGCCGGGGCCGCCCTGCTACCGGCGGCGAAACAAATGGCGGAGGCTGCCGTTGCCTTGTCGACCATTGCCGCCGGGCGCGACAGTTCCGTCGCAGGCACGGTACGCATCACCGCCAGCGAGTTCGTCTCGCAATATATCCTGCCGCCGATCATCGCCGATATCCGCAATGATCATCCGGAGATTCAGATCGAACTGCATGCGACCGATCAAGTGGACAATCTGCTCTTCCGCGAAGCCGATATCGCTGTGCGCATGTACCGCCCGACGCAGCTTGAAGTGGTGACGAAATTTCTCGGCCTTTTGCAGCTCGGTTTTTACGCGAGCAGTTCCTATCTCCAGACCCACGGTCGGCCCAACACGCTGGACGAGATGATGGAGCTTGACATGATCGGCTATGACGCGTCCGAGCGTCTGATCCGAGGGGCCGCCGAATTCGGCTGGGAGCTGAAGCGCAGCGATTTCGGTGTGCGCTGCGATCAGCAGGCGGTGCATGGTGAATTGATCCGGGCCGGATGTGGCATCGGGATATTGCAAACCGGTGTGGCGTCGAAGACGGATGGGATCGAACCGGTCTTTCCGGACTTCCCGATGCCTGCGCTTGAGGTGTGGTTGACCACCCACGAAGCGCTCCGAAATGTGCCGCGCATTCGGGCTGTGTGGTCCAAGCTTGAGGTGGGGCTGAAACCCTGGCTGAGCAATGATCCCGACCTTCCGAGGATGAAACCGAAACGCGCCTAGCTTGACCCCATTGGCCCTGCGCGCTAGGCCGCAGCGACCTTTGAAATTTGGAGCGCGACTCATGGCCAACCCCACACTTTTGATCCTTCCCGGCGACGGCATTGGCCCCGAAGTGATGGAGCAGGTGGAGCGCATTATCGGCTGGTTCGGTGACAAGCGCGGCCATGCCTTTGACGTGACAACCGATCTCGTGGGCGGTGCCGCCTATGACGCCCATGGCACGCCCCTGACCGACGAGACCATGGCCAAGGCGCAAGAGGTAGACGCGGTTTTGTTGGGGGCCGTGGGCGGCCCGAAATATGACGATCTGGATTTCAGCGTGAAGCCGGAACGCGGGTTGCTGCGCCTGCGCAAGGAGATGGACCTCTATTCCAACCTGCGCCCCGCCCAATGCTTCGACGCACTCGCGGATTTTTCCTCGCTGAAGAAGGACGTGGTTGCCGGCCTCGATATCATGATCGTGCGCGAACTGACCTCCGGCGTCTATTTCGGTGAACCGCGCGGCATTCAGGATGACAATGAGGGTGGGCGGATTGGCGTTAACACGCAGCGTTACACCACCAGTGAAATCCGTCGGGTGGCACGGTCTGCTTTTGAACTGGCGAAGCGGCGCTCGAACAAGGTCTGTTCGATGGAGAAGGCCAATGTGATGGAAAGCGGCATTCTTTGGCGCGAGGAAGTTAGTTGGGTTCACGAGAATGAGTACCCAGATGTCGAGCTTAGCCACATGTATGCCGACAATGGTGCGATGCAGTTGGTGCGCGCGCCGAAACAGTTTGATGTGATCGTCACGGACAACCTGTTCGGCGATATCCTGTCGGATTGCGCGGCGATGCTGACCGGATCGCTCGGCATGCTACCCTCCGCCTCCCTCGGCGCGCCGATGGAAAATGGTCGCCCGAAAGCGCTTTACGAGCCGGTGCATGGATCGGCGCCTGACATTGCCGGGCAAGGAAAAGCCAACCCGTGTGCCTGTGTGCTCAGTTTCGCAATGGCGCTGCGCTATTCCTTCGATCTGGGCGAGGAAGCCACCCGGTTGGAGAACGCCGTGCAATCCGTTCTTGCCGCGGGCACCCGCACCGCCGATCTGATGCAGGCAGGCGATGCAAAACCGGTCTCGACCAAGGAAATGGGCGACGCGATCCTGGCCGAACTCGACGCCAGTCTCTGATTTGCGAGAGCGTGTAAGGGCGGTTACCGTGGCTGAAATGGCAAAGGCATTATCGTGACCAAACCGCCCGCATCTTCCGGCTTCAAGGGCCCGCTGTTCGCCCTGGTGGCGTTCGGGATTTTTGCGACCCATGACGTGTTTATCAAGATGCTGGGCGGGATCTATTCGCCGATCCAGATCGTGTTCTTCTCGGTCCTGTTCAGTTTCCCGCTGGCGACAGTGTTTTTGCTGCGCGACACGACGTCTGACACATTGCTGCCCAAACATCCTTATTGGATGGCGGCACGGACCGTCGCGGCGGTCATTACGGGGTTCAGCGCGTTTTATGCGTTTTCGGTTCTGCCGTTGGCGCAGACCTATGCGATCATTTTTGCCTCGCCCCTTCTGATCACGATTCTCGCCATCCCGATCCTGGGCGAGCGCGTCCGGCTGCGACGCTGGCTTGCAGTGATCGTCGGTCTGATCGGCGTGCTTGTGGTTCTGAGGCCCGGTCAGGTCCCGCTCGAACTCGGGCACCTTGCAGCGCTGGCTGCGGCGTTCTTTGGTGCGTTCGCCTCGATCATCGTGCGCAAGATCGGTCGTGAAGAGCGCACCGTGGTCATCCTGCTCTACCCCATGGTGGCGAACTTCCTTGTCATGGGCGCGCTCTTGCCGCTGGTATATGTCCCGATGCCGATCAATCACCTCGGCATGATCGTTATCGTTGCGACATTCGCCTGGATCGCCGGTCGTTTTTTGATTGCCGCCTACACAGCGGGAGAGGCCGCCACGGTCGCGCCAATGCAGTATTCACAAATTCTCTGGGCCGCGTTCTACGGAACCCTGTTCTTCGGGGAGACGCCGACGACCAATACGCTGATCGGGGCCGGGATTATCATTGCAAGCGGTCTCTACATCGTCCTGCGCGAAGCCCGTGCCGAAGTATCGGATACAACGCCGGTTCTGCGCACCCGATCCCGCCCGGAAACCGGCACAACGCCCCGTATCTCCCCCTCGCTGTGGAAGAAGGAACAGGACGAGACGTGACGCTTGCCAAACAGATTTGGGAGGAGTATCTCGCTCGTCACGGTCGGAGTGTAGCTCAGCCTGGTAGAGCACTGTCTTCGGGAGGCAGGGGTCGTGAGTTCGAATCTCGCCACTCCGACCAATAAAAACAAAAACTTAATTGATAACGCGGACCTTCTCGATCTCGCGCTTCAATGACCGCGGCCCGGACAATGCTGCCATTGACGTTATTGGGGCCAACGGCAGCTCTGTGCGATTTTGAGTTGGTAGTATCGAATTACCTTCTCGTAACTAACATCGCTGCTTACCGAAACCACGCTAAGCGGCCATATGCGTAACGAACTTGGTCGTGAGGTAGGCCTTGATCCCTTCAGTGCCGCCTTCTGAACCATATCCCGACTCCTTGATTCCGCCGAACGGGGCCTCAGCCATCGAGATTTGCAGGTGATTGATCCCGACCATTCCGGCTTCGAGATCGCGGGTGAGCTTTTGTGCCGTGGCATCAGAGGACGTGAAAGCGTAGGCCCCCAGGCCGACGGGCAGGGAGTTCGCCCGGGTGATGACCTCATCATAGCTCTCGAAACGGGTGATCGGCGTTAGAGGACCGAAGGGCTCTTCCTGCATGACCGCTGCATGGTCCGGAACGTTGCCCAGAACTGTTGGCTCGAAAAAGAAACCGCGATTTCCGATGCGTTTACCGCCGGACAGAATCTCGGCCCCAGCGTCGACGCTTTCGGCAACCAATCGCTCGATCGCATCGAGGCGTCGCTTGTTTGAAACAGGCCCCATCTGAGTTGTTGGATCGAGCGGGTCTCCGACTTTGGTGGATGAGGCGAATTGCGCCATCCGGTCGGCAAACTCGTCATAGATCGCATCTTGGACATAGAACCGCGTGGGCGCGATGCAGACCTGTCCAGCGTTGTAGATTTTCCGCTCAGCAGACAGTTGGACCGCCCGTTCCACATCGGTATCGTCGAAGACCAGGACCGGAGCGTGACCGCCAAGCTCGAGCGTGGCCGGCATGATCCGATCTGCGGCCATTTTCGCCAGATGCTTGCCGACTGCGATTGATCCAGTCAGAGTCATTTTTCGGATAATCTCCGAGTTGAGCAGATGTTCGGAAATCATGGCGGGTTTGCCGAAGACGAGGTTCAGAACGCCAGCAGGCAATCCGGCCTCGTGCAAACATTCGACGATTGCCTGCAGCGTGCCGGGGGCTTCTTCCGCCCCCTTGATTACAAGCGAGCAGCCTGCCGCCAATGCACCCCCGATTTTCCGGGCGGGCGTCAGCGCCGGGAAGTTCCAGGGTGTGAAGGCGGCGACGGGGCCGACGGGTTCTTGCAGAACCATCTGGTGAACACTGGCATCCCGGCTTGGAATGACGCGGCCATAGGTCCGTCGTCCTTCTTCCGCATACCATTTCAGGGAATCCGCGGCGATGGAGACCTCGTAGATGGCCTGACCGAGTGTCTTGCCCTGTTCGAGAGACATGATGCGCCCGATCCGCTCGGCGCGTTCGCACATGAGCACGACAGCGCGTTCCAGGATCGCCTCTCGCTCATAGGGAGACGTCCGGCGCCAGGTTTCAAAAGCGCGATCAGCCGCCTCCAAGGCTGCGTCAAGGTCGGCTTCAGTTGCGACCGGCACGTGACCGACCACTTCCTCTGATGCAGGATTTATCACCGGTTGTGTTGCTGCGTCCGAGGCAGCGCGAAATTCGCCGTCGATATAAAGTTGCAGGTCGATATAGTCCATTTTGGAGCCTCGCTGCCTAAAGTTGGAGTGTCTGGCGCGCCTGATCTGGCGCGGCGGGTTCAAATCCCAAATCCTCAACGATGCGCGCCGCCCGACGCACAAGATCGGCATTGGAGCGGGCCAGTTCCCCCGGACCGAGATAGATATTGTCTTCGAGACCGACGCGCACATGGCCGCCAAGGACGGCGGCCGTTGCCACCATCGGGAATTCCGTTCGGCCGATCCCAAACCCGGCCCAAATGGCGTCAGGTGGCAACAGCGCCTTCATCGCGATCATTGCTTCGGGCGTGGCGGGAGCAGCCCATGGGATGCCGAGGCAGAGCTGGAACATCGGCGGCGACGAAAGCGCGCCTTCTTCGATGAGTTGGCGTGCAAGGCGGATGTGGCCAAGCTCGAACACCTCAAGCTCGGGCTTGATGCCGACCTCTTCGACGGCCCGCGCCATGATCCTCAAATCGCGCGGGATGTTCACAAAGGCATGTTCGTCGAAGTTGAACGTCGCCACGTCGAGCGTGCAAATTTCCGGTTTCAGGTCGAGGACGTGTTGAACACGATCAAGAGGCATGGAAAGCGTAGTTCCCGAACCACCTCGTGCGGGGTCCGCCTCATCAGGAATGAAACGTGCGCCGGGTCCCATGGTCAGGTTGATCAGGACATCTGATTTGGCGGATCGTATTTGTTCAACAACCTGCGCGTAGAGATCGGGGTCCCGGCTGGGTCCCTTCGTCTCAGGGTCCCGTACGTGGATGTGCACGATGGCGGCACCCGCCTCGGCTGCGGCCAAAGCCTCATCGGCGATTTGAGCCGGGGAGATCGGCACGTAGGGCGACTTCGCCGGCGTGTTGTCGGCACCGGTCAGGGCGGCGGTAATAATGATCGGGCGGCTCATGTTGTGAACTCCCGCTCAGTCGTGGCACCGGTGGCAGCGATTGTGACGATCCGGGAGTCCATCGGCTTGCCGTCGAAGCGATCCACGATCCAGTCGGCAAACATCGCGTTCGGGTTTTCACCGAAAAGCGTGGCCGAGCCGCCGCGAAGAACATGTTTCGCGCCTTCGTAGATGACCAGCCGTTTTGGGGATTTGATGTGGTCGGACAGCGCGACGGTGTGGGCGACCGGGCTTAACTCGTCATGCTCGCCTGCCTGAAACAGAACCGGGGTTTTGAGCTTCTCAGCCCAGGGCCGAAGATCGTAACCTTTGATGAAGGCGTCGAAAGCGTCCTCATCCTCGTGGCCTGACATCATCATGAAACGGACCTTGAATGTGGGAGATGCCGCTTCGAACAAGGTCGACAGACCCGGCTCATGCGCGACAAAAGCCGAGACACATCCTTTGAACGTGCCGCCTGCGGCAGCCGCCGCCTGAACTGCAAAATAGGAGCCAAAGCTCAGACCACGAATAGCAAGGCGATCCTTGTCGATTTCGGGGCGGCTCTTGAGCCACACGGCAATCGCTTGCCCGGCCTCAGCATGGCCATCAGGGGTCGAATAGACGCCTTGGGTCAGTGCCTCGGCCTGTCCCGGGCCATCAACGGCCAGAACCGCGATTCCGCGCATCAGCAGGGGATCGCCATACATCGCGACCATTTGTTCCTTGTTGTTGTCCATTCCCGGGAAATAGACAGCGCAGGCGACTGGCCCGTCGTTATCTGCGCCCTCTGGAAGATGCAGATAGGCGGGAAGCGTTTTGTCACCAAAGGGGATGTCGACCCGCTCGACGCGGCGGTGGGCGTGATCGATAAAGCCGGAAAACGCACGGTTTAACCTGTCCGTGAGCGCGTGATAACGCGCGTTGACATCCAGGACCGGCCAACGCGCACAGGCAAAAAGCTGCGCTGCGATGAAGTAACTTTCGCGAGCGGCTACCGAGCGGCCACTGGTCTCGAACGCCTTGGCCTTCGCCATGCGCCGTTGAGCCTGTTTTTCATAGGCCGGGCTCATATCTGCGAATTTGCGGACCTGTGAAGCGGCAAACTGGAAGTCGCCCATGGCCTCTGGCCCACAGGGGCTGGAGTAGATTGCAGTTCTTGGCTGATCCCAATCGACGCCTTCGCGGGCGATGACAGAATCCAGAAGCCAGCGCTGTTCGCGCCAGCGTCGGGTTCTGGTTTCAAACTTATCGATCATCCTGCAGCCTCGTCGCTTTCATCGCTGGTGGCTCCGCCGAGGATCGTAGTGACGGTTTGACGAAGGGCAGGAAGAACCTCCTGCTCCATCCGAGAAGGCGAGATGTGGAAGGACGGCCCACCAGCGTTGATCACGTAAACGCGCCCGTCGAAGGGCCAGCGAAACGGCACGGCAATCGCGTTTACGTCGCGGTTCCAGTCGCCATAGGAGCGGCAGAAGCCGGTTTCGGAGAAGTCACGAACGGCAGCGTCGATGCCCTGGCTGATGGCCTGCCAGGTCCCAGCGTTTTGCCGATGGTCGAGTTCCCCCGCAGCAAGCATTGCGGTGCGTTCATCTGCGCTGGCGGCGGCCATCCAGGCGCGACCGGCGGCGGTTGTTAGCAAGGGGATACGCGTGCCGCGCTCCAGCGTCAGAGCAAGGGCCGCGTCGGGTCGGGCATAACAGAGATAGAGCATGTTCATGCGGTCGCGCTCGGCGATGGCAATCGCACAGCCTGTCTCGCGCGCAAGAATGTCGATATGCGTCTGGGCCTCCGCAAGAAACGGACGGCTTTGCAGGAAGCAGCCCGCCACATCCATGGCTGCGGCACCCAGGCGATATTGCTGACGACCAGTCAGGGATGGTTCCAGAAAGCCTGTCTCCGCAAGCGTTGCGGTGAGGCGCGACACGGTCGATTTGGCAAGGCCTGTCCGCTCCGCAAGTTCAGCATTTCCAAGTGTCGCGTCGTCTGGGCGAAACGCCTGCAGGAGGCGGAGGCCGCGCTCCAACGATGTGATCGTGCTTTCTGCCATTTTGGTCTCCTTTGCACACTTCATAAAATGGAAATATAATTCCGTCAAGTGGAATTTATTGTTGACAGATTGCAAAAGACTAGATTATTCCGAAATACGGAAATTAAATTCTGGAAATGAAATGCAAGCTGTCTGGTACGAACGCAATGGTCCCGCAAAAGATGTCCTGATCCAGGGCACTCTGTCCGATCCGGTGCCAGCCGAAGGCGAACTTCTTGTGGAAATTCATGCCTCTGGCATTAATCCCTCGGACGTGAAGCGCCGCGATGGCTGGCGTGGTCAAGCAATCGCGTTTGACCGGGTGATTCCCCATAATGACGGCGCAGGCGTTGTTCTGAGTGTCGGAGAGGGCGCTGATCCGGCATGGATCGGCCAAAGAGTTTGGCTGCATAGCGCCGGGTGGCGCCGCCCGTTTGGAACGCTGGGCGCCTTAGCCGCTGTCCCTGCATCTCTCGCCTCACCGCTTCCAAACGAAGTGAGTTTTGGCGAAGGCGCCTGTCTTGGCGTCCCCGCGATGACGGCCCATCGCGCGGTGTTCAGTGCAGGTTCCGTGGAAGGCAAGACCGTTTTCGTCCATGGCGGAGCGGGATCCGTTGGGTTCTACGCCATCCAGCTCGCCAAATGGGCCGGTGCGCAAGTTGCGACCTCCGTCAGTTCAGACGAGAAAGCCGCAATCGCCCGCCGCGCCGGGGCCGATCTGGTCATCAATTACCGCGACCAGGATGTCGCGACGGAATTCACCAAGGCCTATCCCGATGGTGCAGATCATGTCGTCGATGTCGATTTTGCGGCGAACCTGCCGGTCAACCTGAAGATTTTGAAATCTGACAACGGATCGATTGCGAGCTTCGCCTCGATGTCTGACGCGACACCTGCTGTGCCGTTCTACGACCTGATGGTGCTCAATATCCGGCTGCAGCTGATTTTCGTCTACCAGATGCCGGATGAGGCCAAGGAACAGGCCAAGCAAGACATCGGCGCATGGCTGGAAACCGGTACCTCTCAACATCTCATCGCGCAGACGTTCTCCATGGAGGACGCGGTTGCGGCCCATGAGGCCGTCGAAGCCGGTCATCTGATCGGCAACGCGGTCATCGAGATCAAACAGGCTTAGGGAGGAGGGCAACGCATGACCTCTCACACGGAAAACCAGACCCTGACGAAGATCGAGCGGATTCTTGATCTCGTCGCGCGCATCCTCAGTGGCATCTCGATCTATATCGGCATCCCGGCAATCCTCTTGGTTGTCACTGCCGACGTCCTGTCGCGCGCCGTCATGAATGCCCCGATCCTTGGCGCAAACGAGATCAGTTCGAGCCTGCTGCTGGTGGTGTTTGTCGGCTGCCTGCCATTCGTCTCGCTTCACGGTCGGCACATCCGCATGGACCTCGCCTATGACCGGTTCTCGCCCGCATTCCAGCGCATCTCGGACATCGTGGCGCGGCTCTGCGGAGCTTTCCTTTATGCCCTGCTGACCTATGAAGCCTGGCACCGCATCAAGGACATCCTGCGCTACGACGAGGTGACGCAACTCATGCAACTGCCGCTCTGGCCGCTGGCCTGCGTCCTGTTTGCCTGCGCGGCGCTGATCGTTCTGATCGAGATATTCCGGGCCGTTCACGCCCCCGAGCAAGCGCAAGACAAAACGGAGGAGTTCTAAGATGGACCCGATTACCATTGGAGCCCTGGGGCTGGTTGCGATGCTGGCCCTGATCATTATCGGCGTTCCGCTGGCATTCTCCATGGGGGTTGTCGGGGTGCTCGGCTATGTGGCCGTGACCGACTGGCAACCCGCCATCGCGCAACTCGGGTCGGTGACCTGGGAATACGGCAATGATTTCCTGCTTATTGCCGTGCCTCTGTTCCTTCTGATGGGGCAGCTTGTCTATCACACTGGCATCGCCTCCGACCTTTACGCGTGTCTCTATCGCTGGTTCGGGCGGCTGCCCGGCGGGATCGCCGTGTCGACGGTTGGTGCCTGCGCCGGATTTGGCGCAGTCACAGGGTCTAGTCTCGCCTCGGTGGCGACGATGGGCACCATGGTGATGCCAGAGATGCGTCGCTACGGCTATAACGAGCGGCTCGCGACAGGCTGTATCGCCTCTGCAGGAACACTCGCCATTCTGATCCCACCCAGCATTCTGATGGTGCTTTACGGCGTGTGGACCGAGACCTCCATCGGGCGGCTCTTTACGGCCGGGGTTGTCCCGGGCATCCTGCTAGCCGGTGCCTTCTGTCTTTACGTGATTGTTCGCTGCACGATCCGCCCGGAAGACGGGCCACGCGGCCCTGCTTTCTCTTGGGGCGAACGGTTTCGCTCGCTTGCCGGTCTGCTTCCCGTTATGGCAATTTTCCTGTTCATCTTGGGCGGCATCTATGGCGGGATCGTCACGCCGACAGAAGCCTCCGCACTTGGTGTTGTGAGCGTGTTGCTGGTTGCCGGTCTGATGGGACGCCTGTCCTGGGATGCCATCAAGAAGTCTCTGATCGAGGCCGGAATCCTCGGCGCGACTCTGTTTTTCATTATCGTCGCGGGCACCTTGTTTAGCCGCTTTCTGGCTGTCACGCAGGTCAGCCAGATCGTGGTGGAGTTCTTCACTTCGGAAGGGATCAATCCCTATTACCTGATCATCGGCATCGCGTTGATGTATGTCGTCCTTGGCTGCGTGCTCGACACGCTCGGGATGCTGATCCTGACATTGCCGTTCGTCTTTCCGATCATCACAGCAGCCGGCTTCGATCCGGTCTGGTTTGGCGTGTTCATCACGATCATCGCCGAGATCGCCCTCATCACCCCGCCGATCGGGATCAATGTCTACGTTCTGAAGAACGTTGTCCCGGACATTCCAGCCTCAGAAATGTTCCACGGCGTGCTGCCGTTTGTCGTGATCGGTATCGCAATCCTGATCCTGCTCACCGCTGTGCCCGGGCTCGCGCTCTGGCTCCCCTCAACCATGAACTGACGGCAGAGGCCGTCTCCCCTAGGAGGACCCGACTATGAGACATCAA
This sequence comes from Paracoccaceae bacterium, assembly GCA_028284705.1. GTDB lineage: Bacteria > Pseudomonadota > Alphaproteobacteria > Rhodobacterales > Rhodobacteraceae > Litoreibacter. The sequence continues at coordinate 52,816 of JANQRE010000048.1, forward strand.
CTTAAGACTAGCCTTGCAGCGTTTGCGATGACGCTTTCGCTCGGCGGGTTCGCAGCCCAGGCGGACAGTCTTGCCGCACAGTGGCTGAGCGGAGCCGCCGCCAACGGATTGCCGGAACTTGGCGCTAGCGAAGCCACGTTCCGCTTCAGCTCTGGGATCCCCACGGCAAGCCCTGTTGTGAAACGGTTCGAAGAGGCGCTTGACGTTCTGCGCGGTGCCGGGGGCGAGGCTTACGATCTGCCATCCTTCCACGCTGGCACCGTTCACAAGGCCTATGAGGCTTTCAATGCGGCGCGTACTGGCATCTCGGACTTTGCGATCTGCTATTCGGGTCCGGTGGCCCGAGGCTTCACCATGTCACAAGTGACTTACGTTCCGTTTGTGATGCCTGAGCGTGACGTCGTCGCGGCTCGCATCCTTGCGGATCTCGCACCTAAATACTTCGCGCCGGAGTTTGAGGCTGCGGGTGTCTATTACGGATCGACGATTGCTGCCGGGCATTCCCATCTTCTCTCCCGCGATCCTGTGCGCAGCCTGGAGGACCTCAAAGGGCTGAAGATCGCCGCTTTCGGTCGTGAGGTTGATTTTGTTGCCGCACTCGGCGCAACACCGACACCAGTTCCGCCATTTGATGTCTACACCGCGCTTCAGCAGGGCGTCATCGATGGTGTGTTCTGGACCGAGCCTGCCTTTGTGGCCTTTAAACTGCATGAGGTGGCGAAGAACCTGACCTATGTAGGCGGGTCGGTCGTTCGGGTCGATGGCTGCGTGAACCGTCGCAGCTTTGATCGTCTTCCGGACGAAGCACGCGGCGCCATCTATGAATGGAGCCAGGCGATGGCAGCGGCTGTAACCAAAACGGCCTTCACCGATTTCGCGCCGATCGCGAACAAGATTCTGACAGAGGCCAGTGTCGAACTGATCGAACTTGACGACAGTGAACGTGCCCGTTGGGTGGAGGCCGGTCAGACCGTGCAGGATGCATGGCTCGCGTCCGCCAGCGAACAAGGCCTGCCTGCCGAGGAACTCTTGGCGGATATCAAACGCCTGACTGCCTTCTATGAGCCGATGACTGATGACGAGATCTTCGCTCTGACGCTTGATGAGCCCGTCACCGGCATCATCGACGGCATGTGAGCCACCGCCAGTATAGCGAGCGGCCAGCCCTGGCCGTTCGCCAAACTTCAGGAAAATCCAATGTTCTACAAGACGACCGATCACCATGGCCTGCGCTATGATCCGTTCAATGCCCTCGTGGCACCTCGACCCATCGGCTGGATCAGTTCGGTCGATAAAGCGGGCCAGGTCAACCTCGCGCCATTTTCCTATTTCAACGCGATCTCGAAACGCCCACCGATGGTTATGTTCGCCTGCAATGCGCATCACCTGACCGCTGGCGGCGACAAGGATACGCTGAAGAACGTGCGGGAGACCGGTGAGTTCGTCGCCAATATCGCCACACTTTCGTTGAAGGACGCGGTCAATCTGAGCTCCAAACCAGTTGATCGGGATTGCAATGAGTTTGATCTGACCGGCCTGACGCCGGTGGAGAGCAGCATTGTCACGCCGCCGCGTGTGGCGGAGTCGCCCGCGAACCTGGAATGCAAAGTCATCGACATCGTGCCGATGCTCGAAGACCCCGCGACCGGGCAAAAGAACACGGTTGTTTTTGGTCACGTCCTCGCTGTGCATATCCAGGACCAATATGTCGAAGACGGCTATGTGCGAACCGACCTGATCCAGCCGCTCGCGCGGCTTGGATACTTCGAATACTCGGCCGTTGAGGAGACATTCACCATTCCAAGACCCGAATGAGGAGGCCGTGATGTCAGACCAAGATGCATACATTCTTGAGGCCGTCAGGACGCCCATTGGGCGCTATGGTGGCGCATTGTCATCGATCCGCGCTGACGATCTTGGGGCGGTGCCGATCCGGGCACTGCTTGATCGCATGCCTGGCCTCGATCCTGAATTGATCGACGATGTGATCTTCGGATGTGCCAATCAGGCGGGCGAAGACAATCGCAATGTGGCCCGGATGAGCGGGCTGCTTGCGGGGCTGCCCGCCGGGGTCGGGGGCTCGACGATCAACCGCCTCTGCGGCTCAGGGCTTGACGCGGTCGGGTCGGCTGCGCGCGCGATCCGAAGTGGTGATGCGGACTGCCTCATTGCCGGTGGTGTAGAGAGCATGTCCCGCGCACCCTTCGTTATGCCAAAGGCCGATCGGGCCTTTTCTCGCAACGCATCGATTGAAGACACGACCATTGGCTGGCGTTTCGTCAACCCGGAGATGGATGCACGCTTCGGCACGGATTCAATGCCTGAGACCGGCGAAAACGTGGCCGAGGAGTTTGGCGTTTCGCGAACGGATCAGGACGCGTTTGCCCTGCGGTCGCAGGAAAGAGCAGAAGCGGCGCGCGCACGCGGGCGGTTTGCCAAAGAGATCGTCCCGGTCGAGGTCACCGGAAGGAAGGGCGCGAGCCACATTGTGGCCGAGGATGAGCATCCGAGACCGGACACCACACTTGAAGGCTTGAACAAGCTACCCACGCCATTTCGAAAAGGCGGCTCGGTAACTGCAGGCAACGCATCCGGCGTCAATGATGGGGCTGCGGCGCTTCTGATTGGATCGGCGCGATTTGCCGAGAAACATGGATTGTCGCCGATCGCGCGGATTACCGCGATGGCAACCGCAGGCGTTCCGCCGCGCATTATGGGCTTTGGACCGGCACCTGCATCGCGGAAGTTGCTTGGAAGGCATGGGCTGAGAATCAGCGACATCGATGTTGTTGAACTGAATGAAGCCTTTGCCAGTCAAGCTTTGGCCGTGCTGCGCGATCTGGGCCTGCCGGACGATGCGGAGCACGTCAATCCGAACGGAGGTGCCATTGCGCTTGGCCATCCCCTCGGCATGAGTGGTGCCCGCCTTGCCATGACCGCCGCGCTTGAATTGCGTGAACGCGCCGCGAAGCGGGCTCTTGTCACCATGTGTATCGGTGTTGGGCAGGGAATTGCCCTGCTGCTGGAGGCCCCTTCATGACCTCCGTTACCGAAATTTCGAGGCTCGTTTGGCTCGAGGTCGAGGGTTCAATCGCTATCGTTGTGATTGACAATCCGCCGGTCAATGCGAGTACAGCCGCCGTGCGCGCCGGCATTGTGGATGCCATTGATGCCGTGGAGAACGAGCCAGGCATCGACGCGGTCGTCCTGATCGGTGCAGGTCGCACATTTATTTCCGGCTCGGATATCCGTGAGTTCGACGGCCCCCTGGCCGAGCCGCAGATGCCTGCTGTGATCAGCGCCATAGAGGCTTGCTCGAAGCCCGTTGTTGCCGCGCTTCACGGTCGTGCCTTGGGCGGCGGGTTTGAGCTGGCACTCGGATGCGATGCACGGGTCGCCACGCAGGACTCACTCGTCGGGCTGCCGGAAGTGACGCTTGGGATCATTCCTGGCGCGGGGGGCACCCAACGTGTGCCGAGACTCGCGGGAATGCTACCCGCGCTCGAGATTGTCGCGACGGGCAAACTTGTTCCGGCCCCGCAGGCGCAGGAGTTAGGCCTGGTCGATCATGTCGCAACCGAAGATTTGGGCGCTGAAGCGATCGCCTATGCCAAGACCTTGGGCGGGAAGAAGCGCAGTCTTAAGGACGTGACCGTTGGTGAATTCGATGAAAAGGCGTTTGAAGAGCGAGCACGTCAGTTGATCGCCCGCGGGAAAGGACGATCCTCGACGGGCCATTCGATAGCCGCTTTGAAGCTCGCCAAAACTTTGCCGTTTGATGCGGCCTTGACCGAAGAGCGGCGAATTTTCAATGAATTGAGGGTTGGCCCAGAGGCGCTAGCGCTTCGACATCTGTTCTTCGCTGAACGGCGGGCCGGCAAACTCATCAAGAGTTTGGGCGGTGAGGCACGTGAAATCCGAAAGGTTGGCGTGATCGGGGCTGGGACGATGGGGCAGGGGATCGCAACGGCATTCGCTCAGGCGGGACATGAAGTTGCGATTTGTGACATGTCTCCGGAACAGGCAGCGGCGGCAAAGGTCGCCATTGAGGCCAACATCAACAGGGCCGTGGAACGAGGACGGCTTGATCGGGGTAATGCTCAGAAAGCGTTAGGCGGTCTTGAGGCAGTTTCATCTATTTCAGCGCTATCGGAGCGCGATCTTTTTGTCGAAGCCGTCTTTGAAGATATGGATGTAAAAAAGTCTGTGTTTCGAGAGCTCGACCAGATCGCGCGCCCAGGCGCTCTGTTGGCGTCCAACACCTCATACCTTGATCTTGATGAAATCGCTGCAGCGACAAAGCGCCCCGAAGATGTGGTCGGTCTGCATTTCTTTAGCCCCGCGCATATCATGAAGCTGCTTGAAATCGTGCGAGGCACCGCGACGTCCCCCGATGCTCTGGCAACAACGCTTGCACTTGGCAGGAAGCTAAAGAAATCGATGGTCGTCGCGCGTGTTGGCGATGGCTTCATCGGCAATCGCGTCTATGCAGCCTATCGGCGCGAGGCGGAGTTCTTGATCGAAGAAGGAGCCTATCCGGAGGATGTGGATGCGGCGCTTGAAGATTTCGGCATGGCCATGGGGGTTTTCCGCGTCTCTGACATGTCGGGCCTCGACATTGCCTGGGCCATGCGAAAACGACTGGCCGCGTCGCGCGACCCCACTGAACGATATGTGGAGATCGCCGACAGGCTTTGTGAACTCGGGCGGTTTGGTCGAAAGACCGGAGCAGGATGGTACGACTATTCCGGTTTCGAGGGGTCTGGAGCCTCCGATCCCGTCGTTCGCAATCTGATTGATGATCACAGAATGAGTAAGGGCATCACACCCAGAAAGATCGCCCCGGAGGAAATCGTTGAACGGATGATGTCTGCGATTGGTCGTGAGTCAGACAAATTGCTGTCGGAAGGAATTGCGGAAGGACCTGAAGACATCGACCTTGCCTTCGTGCGCGGCTATGGCTTCCCCGAGATCAAGGGTGGACCACTGTTCTGGCTCAAAAATCGGTCAACCCAGTGACCTAGCGAGACTTGGGATTGAGCTGGTCGATGCAGGGTCATGTGTTTCATAACCGACAGCTTAACGCCCGCTGCCCAGAAATAATCGCCGCGCACAGAATGAAGATTAAGCCGATTTGCTGAAGCTGCGATAGGCCCTGCGACTCCACTGCCCATGGTGGCCCGGGGGTTGCCGACGTTAGTGAGGCATGCAGCATCCGACGCTTTGGGCTCCCTTGAGGGCTTACGCATCGCAACCGGTGACGGTCGGACGACTACTCGCGGATTTTGCCGAAAGCGGAGAGCTGGTTGATCTTATCGAGGCGTTCCAGATTGACCACTGTGGAGAGCATCAAGCGATCTTGGCTCCAGTCACCGGGGCTTTGGATCGCCATCGCAGTCAGCACAGTCGCCACCATCAGCGGTGCCATGATCGCGGCGTAAACCAAACCCGGGCGGCGCAAGCGGCGGGCGTCGAGAAGAGTGGAAATGCGGCGTTCCAGAAAGCTGCGTTTGCCTTGGTGCAGCGCAGACCGGTCGGCGGTCACGAGGGTCACCTTCGGCACTGCGACGACAAAGAGCCGATCACGACGCAGGGTTTGCTGGCAGATGCTCAGAAGAGTTTCGCAATAGGCTCGCACATCGATGCGGCCGCGTTGCAGCACTTCGGTGTCGCAACTGAATTCACGCAAGCTTTCCACCTGGCGTTTCCAGGCGTGATAGGCCGGGTTGAGAAAGAAGAACGGTTTCAGCGCCTCGAGAATGATTTCCCATTCGATATCGCCCTGGCGGAGATGCTGGAACTCGTGGGCGAGCGAGACTTTCAACTCTTCCCCCTGGCCCAGCATGTGAGATGGGATGACCACGTAGTAGTTGCGCAGGCCCCGTGTGGAGAAGGGGACCATAGTGCGGTCGGACAGTCGCAGTTGCAGTCGACCGAATTTGCGCCATGCGTAGCTGCCTGACACGATCTTGTGCAGACAGAACATCGAGTAGATGAGCCGCATGGATCCGATGGCGAGCCCAACGACGAAGGCAGCGATGAAAAGCCAGGCGACCAAACCCGCTGCGTTCATGACATTGGTGGTAAAGGTGTCGCGCATCAGGATAAGGCGTTCCAGCTCGGAGGCGTTCATCTCGAAACCGCCGTTGAGATAATAGGCAACAACCATATCAGAGAGATTGACGTTCACGTTGTGACTGACACCGCTCATCCCCATTTTTACCGCGAGGATAATGAACGGCGAGAACACGATGGTCAGGAACACCGTGTTCAGAAGTTTCAACTGCGTGCTGTAGGCGTGTTTCGCGCCGGAATGCTGCAACACAAATCGGGCCACAGACCACAACCCATATGCCACAATGAACAGGATATTGGCATTGATGAAAGCGTCGAGAACAGCGTCACCCGGTATCATTTTTCAACCTCCGATCCACAAGTGCCCGGATTTGCCCCAATGCTTCCTCGGTTAAGCTGTCATCATCCACGAGCCGCGCCACGAGAGAGGCAGGCGTGTCGTCAAACAGTTTCACGGAGAGGTCTTTAAGTGAGCGGGTCTGATATGCGTCCTTTGCCAGAGCCGGAACGAAAACATGGCGTTTCCCTTCCTTTCGGCTGGTGACAAATTCCTTTTGCTCCAAGATGCGCAGGATGGTTGCCGCCGATGTGTATGCCAGATTTCGGTCCTCGGGGAGCTGATTGAGAACGTCGCGCACCGTTCCTTCCCCCAATGCCCAAAGCTCATTCATGAACTCAAGTTCGACTTCTGTCAGCAGCTCGCTCTTCTTCTTTTGTCTCATGACCATCCTGCCCTTAGGGCTTGCTCACTCGTCATGGGCGACGAGTATCTACGAAAAGTATAGTATTTCAAGAAATTTTGAACTGACTGCGGCATCACATCACGCCCCCCTAAGCCAGGGAGTTGTGCGACGCAGGCCGACACTTCGGGCTTTTGCGCGACATCCTAGACTTTCCAGAACACGAACAACCCCCATGCGATGGCAATACCAAGCGGCCACCAGAGCGGCTGGCCCATGATCCCGAGCCACGCCAGAAAGATGTAGGCCGTGCCCAGAAGAGTGATAAAGAGGCGATCACCAAGCGTCGTGGTCAGACCGAACACGCCACGGCGCTCGACACCGTCTCGGTAACGTGTGATTTCCAATGTGGCGATGACGGCCATCGCGCCGAAGATGCCGCAGAACAGGGCGAAGGTGACTGGCGTCCATGCCATCCAGAAAGATGGCCAAAGCGGTGCGGTCCAGGAAAACCTCGCTTCCTCCTGATTGGCGACATTGCCCCAACCTTGGGCAAAAGCTGCGCCGGGGATCAGAGCGACAAGACAAAGAAGACGGTTCATCAGACCCTCCCCAGGGCGAAGCCCTTGGCGATGTAGTTGCGCACGAAATAGATAACGATCGCACCTGGGATGATTGTCAGCGTGCCGGCGGCGGCAAGAAGGCCGAGTTCGTAACCCGCGCTGGACGCGGTTTTCGTCATGGTCGCTGCAATCGGCTTGGCCTCGACCGCCGTCAGTGTTTTGGCCAAAAGCATCTCCACCCATGAGAACATGAAGCAGAAGAACGCGGCGACCCCGACGCCCGCTTTGATGGTCGGCAGGAAGATCGTCACGAAAAAGCGCGGGAAAGAATAGCCATCGACATAGGCCGTCTCGTCCAATTCCTTTGGCACCCCGCGCATGAACCCTTCGAGGATCCAGACCGCGAGTGGGATGTTGAAGAGGCAATGGGCCAAAGCCACCGCGATGTGGGTGTCGAATAGCCCGACCGAAGAATAGAGTTGGAAGAAGGGCAAAGCGAAGACCGCGGCAGGCGCCATGCGGTTTGTCAGAAGCCAAAAGAACAACTGCTTGTCACCGAGGAAGCGGTAGCGTGAGAACGCGTAAGCTGCTGGTAGGGCGACGGAGATCGAGATCACCGTGTTCAGGGACACGTAGATGATCGAGTTGATATAGCCCCAGTACCAGCTTGGGTCAGTGAAGATGACCCGATAATTGTCCAGCGTGAAGGTCTGTGGAAAGAGCGAGAAACCGGAGAGGATCTCGTTCGTGGTTTTGAACGACATCGCGACGAGCCAATAGATCGGCAGCATGAGAAACGCGATATAGAGGATCGGGATGAGGGAGCGTTTTCTCATTGCGCGTCATCCTTTGTCATCAGGGTGTAGAAGAGCCACGAGACCAGCAGCGTGATCGCGAAATAGATCAGCGACATTGCGGCGGCGGGGCCGAGATCGAACTGACCCAGCGCGATTTTCACAAGGTCGATGGACAGAAGCGTTGTCGAGTTGCCCGGGCCACCGCCGGTGAGCACGAAGGGCTCGGTGTAGATGTTGAAACTGTCCATGAAGCGCAGAAGGATCGCGATGGTCAGCACGGTTTTCATCTTCGGAAGTTGTATGTAGCGGAAAACCTTCCAGGGGGACGCACCGTCGATCTTGGCCGCCTGATAATAGGCGTCGGGGATCGAGACGAGACCGGCATAGGAGAGCAGCACGACCAGCGAGGTCCAATGCCAGACATCCATGACGATGATCGTCACCCAGGCCGAGATCGGCTGTTGGGTCATGTCGTAATTGATGCCGAGCACGTCATTGAGGAAATAGCCAAGCAGACCGATCTTCGGCAGCGTAAAGATGTTCCACATGGAGCCGACGACATTCCACGGGATCAGCATCGGCAGGGCCATCGTCACAAGACAGACCGGCACCCAGAAGCCCTTTCGTGGCATGGACAGCGCGATAATGATCCCGAGCGGGACTTCGATGATCAGGATCAGAAAGGTGAAGAGGAACTGACGTCCAAGGGCCGCTTGGAACCGGTCGGAACGCAGGATTTGTTCGAACCAGTCGAGCCCTTGCCAGAAGAAGACATTGTTGCCGAAGGTCTCCTGCACGGAGTAGTTGACCACTGTCATGATCGGCACAAGCGCGTTGAAGGCCACTAGGAACAGCACTGGAAGCACGAAGAACCACGCCTTTTGATATTCGGTTTTCATGGCTGTGCCTCCGTCGATATCCAGCCGTCGCGATAGAGCCGCGTCTGGTCGGGGCGGAAAGCCAGGTGGATGGCCTCGCCCTGTCCGGGCACCTCGCCTTCAACGATGGCTTTGACGGCTGTGTCGCCGACCATCGCCTCGACAACAGCGTGGCGACCGACATCGGAAACCTTGCGCACGCGCGCGGCGACCCCTGTATCCGCGATGGTTACGAATTCCGGGCGAATGCCAATTTCGGTCGATCCGCCGTCGCCGGTTACATTACCTTCAAGCGCCACGGACTGACCTTCAAAGGTGGCTGTATTTCCCTGCGCTTCGGCGGCCAGAATGTTCATGCCGGGAGAACCAATGAAGTGACCGACGAATGTGTGTTGCGGTCGTTCGAACAGTTCCACCGGCGTGCCGATCTGCACGATCTCCCCCTCCTGCATAACCACGACCTGATCGGCGAAGGTCAAAGCTTCGGTCTGGTCATGGGTGACGTAGATCATTGTGGCTTTGACCCGTTGATGCAGCTCCTTCAGCTTCGAGCGCAGCTTCCATTTAAGGTGCGGGTCGATCACGGTCAGCGGTTCGTCGAACATCACGACATTCACATCGTCCCGCACCAATCCACGACCCATGGAAATCTTCTGTTTGTTGTCGGGTGAAAGATGGGCAGCTCGGATATCGAGCATGTCCACCACTTCCAGCATCGCCGCAATTTCGGCCACGCGCTCGGCGATGCGGGTTTCGGCGACACCGCGGTTGCGCAGTGGAAAGGCAAGGTTTTCGCGCACAGTCATCGTGTCGTAGATCACCGGGAACTGGAACACCTGTGCGATGTTGCGCTGATCGGGCGGCAGGCCGGTCACATCCGTGCCATTGAAAAGGACTTTGCCATCGGATGGGGTCAGCAGGCCGGAGATGATGTTGAGAAGCGTGGACTTGCCGCAACCGGAAGGGCCCAGCAGCGCATAGGCGCCGCCATCTTCCCAGTCGAGGTCGATTTCTTTCAGCGCGTAGTCCTCGTCTGCCTTCGGGTTCGGCAGATAGGAATGGCGCAGGTTGGAGAGCGTGATTTTGGCCATCAGGCAACGAGCCTCCCGTCTGGGCCGAAATAGAATGCCTTGCTGGCATCCATGAAGAACTGGTGATCTTCGCCAACTTCGTAGGGGTGTACGCCGTGTGCCAGTGACACCCAGCCATCCTCACCCATCTGGAAATGCGCGCTGGACTCAGAGCCGGACAATTCGGTGACGAGCACGGTGCCCTTCAGTGGCACATCGTTCGAAGTTTCAGCGATTGGCGTCACATGATGTGGCCGGATGGCGACGGTATAAACCCCGTCTGGCAGTCCGGCGGCGGTGCCTTGCATCTCCCACGTGACACCGGTTTTCAGGCGCGCGGTAGGACCAGATTTCACGATCTCGGCGGCGTTGATCGGCGGGTCGGAAAAGACGCGCGCCGCCGTGAGGTTCTCAGGTTTGCGGTAAATCTCCGCTGTGCGACCGAATTGGCTGACATAGCCATCTTCCATCAGCGCGGTGTAACCGCCCAAAAGCAGGGCTTCTTCCGGTTCGGACGTGGCATAGACCACGACAGCACCGCGTCCGGCGAAGAGTTCGGGCAGTTGCTCCCGCAGCTCCTCGCGCAGTTTGTAGTCGAGGTTTGCGAGCGGTTCATCGAGGAAAACCGCGCGGCTCTCTTTCGCAATCGCACGCGCCAAGGCGCAGCGTTGTTGCTGGCCGCCAGAGAGTTCCTGTGGGCGGCGGTTCAGCATCGGACGGAGCTGCAAAATGTCTGCGGCTTCCTCGACCCGACCCTGAATTTCGGATTTCGCCATGCCTGCGACCTTGAGCGGGGAGGCGATGTTCTCGAACACGGTCATCTGCGGATAGTTCACGAAGAACTGGTGCACGAGGCTGATGTTGCGTTTCTGCGTGGACAGGCGAGAGACGTCTTGCCCGTCCATCCAAATCTCACCCGAGGCCAGCGGATCGAGGCCCGCCATCAGCTTGATGAGAGACGTTTTGCCGGACCCGGTCTGTCCGAGAAGCACATTGAAATGCCCGGTTTCCAGCACAAGCGAGGTCGGCTTGATATGTGTGATCCCGCGGATCACCTTGCTGGCCTGTTTCAGCTCTACTGTCATTGGTCGTTACCCTGTGTGGCAAATGGCCGAGGTCGGACGTGAGACCCCGGCCACCAATCGGCCCCTTACCAGGAAGGGACCGACGGGGAGGTGTGTGTCGCTACTGTTGCCAGCGGGCGACAAGCTCGTCGTAGTTCACGGTCTCGCCTTGCGGCTTCTCGTTGTCGAGCTTGGCTTTTGCGCCACCCTTGCCGAGCCATTCAGAGGGATCCTTCTCCTCGTTCAGGCGCGGACCGCAGCCGCCATAGACATTGGCACCCTCATCAGCGGCCTGCATCCGGGCCATGGTGATGTCCATCTCTTCTGCGAGACGGTCCATCGCCTGCTGCGGTGTGAAGGCACCGGAGTTCACGTCACCAATCTGCTGCCACCAGATCTGCGCCAGCTTCGGATAGTCCGGCACATTGATGCCCGTGGGCGACCAGCGAACCCGGTCCGGTGAGCGATAGAACTCGACCAACCCGCCAAGCTTCGGCGCGCGCTCGGTGAAGCTCTCATGATTGATCGAGCTATCCCGGATGAAGGTCAGACCGACATGGGACTTCTTCACATCCACCGTTTTCGAGGTGACGAACTGTGCATAGAGCCAGGCGGCCTGTGCCCGATCCGAAGGTGTGGATTTCAGGAAGGTCCAGGACCCCACATCCTGATAACCGACTTTCTGACCCTCTTCCCAATAGGGCCCATGCGGGCTCGGCGCCATGCGCCACAGCGGGTTGCCATCGGCATCCACAGTGTTGTTGCCTTCTGATTGCGGCTTCACCATGTCGGCGGTGAAGGCGGTGTACCAGAAGATCTGCTGGGCCACGTTGCCTTGCGCGAGAGCAGGCAGGGACTGGTAGAAGTCATAGGACGCCGCACCTGGAGGCGCATAGGCCCGAAGCCATTCGTCCCATTTGCGGATCGCGTAGACAGCAGCAGGACCGTTGGCACCACCGCCGCGCGTCACGGACGCACCGGCAGGATTACAGGAGCCCGCTTCCATGCGAATGCCCCATTCGTCAATCGGTACACCGTTGGGTTCGCCAATCGACCCTGCACCGGCCATCGACAGCCACGCATCCGTCATTCGCCAGCCGAGGTCCGGCGCACGTTTGCCGTAATCCATGTGGCCATAGATCGCGGTGCCGTCGATCTCTTTGACATCTTCCGAGAAGAACTGCGCGATGTCCTCATAGGCCGACCAGTTCACCGGAACGCCCAGGTCATAGCCATATTTTGCTTTGAACTGTTCTTGCAGGTCTTCGCGGTCGAACCAGTCTTTGCGGAACCAGTAGAGGTTCGCAAATTGCTGATCGGGCAGTTGGTAGAGATTGCCATCGGGGCCGGTCGTGAACTGGATGCCCATGAAGTCATCGAGATCCAGCGTCGGCGATGTGGTCGCCGCCCAATCCCCGGCCATCTGTTCGGTCAGGTTGTAAGCCTGTTGCAGACGCGAATGGGTGCCGATCAGATCGGAATCGTTGACATAGCCGTCATAGAGGTTCCGGTTGGTCTGCATCTGGGTTTGCACCGCCTGCACCACCTCACCCTCGCCGAGGATCTGGTGGTTCACCTTGATGCCGGTGATTTCCTCGAACGCCTTGGTCAGAACCTCTGACTCGTAGCCGTGGGTCGGAATGCCCTCTGACAGCACATTGATTTCCATGCCGCTATACGGTTGAGCGGCGTTGATGAACCATTCCATTTCCGCCATCTGCTCTTCTTTGCTGAGCGTCGATGGCTGGAATTCCTGGTCAATCCATTTCTGGGCTGCTGCCGCGTCGGCAAAAGCAGTCCCGGACCCCGCGATGACGGCCACAGCCGCTGTCGCGGAGAGCAGATACTTGCGCATCTTGTCTCCTCCCAAATTTTCAAAATAAGCCGGGTTTCGCCGACTGATCTAGGGTAGGCAGGATATCGACGCGCTGTCAAACTAATTCTTTAGTAGTTATTAATTAATTAATATCAAATAGTTAATTGATGATCGCTCGAGTATTGAGTCCGAAGAGCAACTTTCGATGAGGAGAGAAACGAGTCTCTTTGTCTCAGTCAGAACGGGGTCTGGCGGGCCGTTATGCCTTCTCGGGCTGAGAGCCGGAGGCTACTTCGAATAGCGTTCCAGAATCCGGTTCAGCTTGCGACCTTGAGCGGTGGATGGGACAGGAGCGCTCTTTACGGCGTTGAAGTACTCATTCGGATCATAGCGCTGAACCGGAAGGTCAAGCGCATCAGCCGTCAATTGACCCATCGAAAGAAGCAATTGGAACGCAGCCAATTGCGCATTGCTGTCGTTAATCACGCGATTGGTGCGGGCGTCGGACAGGGCCTGTTCGGCATCCAGAACGTCGAGCGTTGTCCTTGCGCCCAATCGGGCCTCTTCCCGAACGCCGTCAAAGGCGACCTGAGCCGCCCTGATCTGACGGTCGCTCGCTGCGATCTGAGCGCGCGCCACGGCGAGCTGTGTCCAGCTATCCGCCACGTTCTGGCGCGTCGTGAGAACTGTCTGGCTCAAAGCAGAGCGCGACGCATGCACCTGGGCCTGCGCCCGGCGCAGCTGTGCAGAGAGCTGGCCACCTTGGTAAATCGGCATGGTCATGTTGAGCGATACGGAGCTGTTATTGTCGCTGCTGTTGCTATGCCCGGCGGTGGCATTGAATCCAATCCGCGGCTTGGTAGCGGCGCGGGCCCGCGCCACATTCAACTCGTCCGCTTTGATCTGTCTCTGCGCCTGCAGGACATCCGGGAAGCTTCTTTCCCCCAGGCCTTGCGCGGCATTGACCGAGCCGGGCAGGGACGGCAGTGATCGAATGCCGGTCAAACGACCGGGTGCTTTGCCGACAGCGGCTTTGTAGAGTTCGCGCGAGATCGCGAGATCGCCTTGCGCCTGGGCAAGCTGGCCGCGCCCGGAGGCAAGGCGCGCCTCGGCCTGTGCGACGTCGGTTCTTGTGACCTCACCGACTTCGAACCGGTCGCGCGCAGCGCGGAGTTCTCGGGTGATCAGACGTAGATTGCTCTCCCGCAATGTGACCACGCGACTGTCGCGGACAACGGCGATATAGGCCTGTACTGCACCGAGGAGGACTTGCTGCTCAAGGCCAAGCAATTGCGCGCGGGCTGCGAACACCGTCTGCTTGGCGGCTTCTACGGCGAGCGCCGAATTGCCGCCATCATAGAGCAGCAGGTCCATGGAAATCCCGACGGTCGAGCTTAGGTTACCTCCCCCGCCGCCAAGACCTGTTGCCTGGTCGGAGTGCGTGATTGTTGAACTCAATGCAATCTGGGGCCGCAGGGCCGCCAGTGCCACAGCCACGTTTTCATCCTGCGCCCGCAGCAAGGCGCGGTTCTGTTCCAAGAGGTTCGAGTTGTTGTACGCCGCCGTCATCGCATCGCGCAGCGACTCCGCGATGCTCGACGTCGGAAACAGGACCACAGCCGCGAAGCAGAAAGCATGAAGTGCGCGTCTCATGAAATAGGTATTCCCTTCTCAAAGCGATGGCAGGGCAAAAGCGGTCCTCTAGTTACTATGTCGGTGAAGAGCGACCGGCAATTGATATTTCTGGTCAAGAGGCACTGCCCTTTAAGTTATTCGCATGGCGTCTATGAGGCCATTTTGAACTAACTAGTTTAGATTGGTTTTGCGACCATGTACACCACTCGTTCGTGATGGATAGCGTTTTCCAGCCGCTTGTTGTGACTTTCCGTCAAATGGGTCTTTGGATCGGTGCCGCGCGGTAGCTTGGTGAAGGAAGTCATTCGGACTTCAGGTTTCCCAACTGCGCGCCGATTTACAAATAATTAGTCAGCCTTCGTTTATGCAGCGTCTCGGAGCGACAGACATGTTTTCGAGGAGCCGAAATGGCACGACCCGAGCCCCTGACCTTGGAGCTTTCCGATGCGGATTGGTTTGCGAACCCGGAACGCGTCGTGGAGATGATCGCGCGGCACTCTGAGGGAGATGTTGCGGTCAATGCTGAAAACAGTGGCCCGATCCTCGCACAAACTGCTCAGATCCTTCTTGCCGCAAAGAAAACTGCGGAAGCTCGGGGTGCGACGCTCAAACTCGAAAAGCCGTCAGGACAACTCTGCGAGAGCCTCAGATTTCTGGGTCTGCACTCTACTTTTCTCGGGACAGCGGAATGACCATGAGTGCCCATATTCTTGCCATAGACGACTCCCGGACGATCCGGGAACTGGTCACTCAGACACTGAATGAGGCCGGTTTCAAAGTGACCACCGCAGATGATGGCGTCTCCGGCGTCGATGCCTTTGGCGAAGGCAACTACGACGCGGTGATCACCGACATTAACATGCCGAATATGAACGGCTTCGGAGTGATTGAAGCGATCAGGCATGGGGGTAAGAACAAGCGCGTCCCGATCCTCGTTATGACCACTGAGAGCAGCACCGTTCTGAAAGAGCGTGCCCGAAATGCGGGTGCCACAGGTTGGATCGTCAAGCCCTTCGATGACGTAAGCCTTGTCGACGTGCTTCGTCGCGTGACGGGAGTTCGTTAAGACATGAGCGTCGATGGCCTTCGAGAGACCTTTTTCGCCGAATGCGAGGACCTTCTGGACGCGCTCGCGGAAGGGTTATCGGCCCTAGAAGCTGATGCCTCCGACGACGAAACCGTCAATGCGATTTTCCGGGCAGTCCATTCGATAAAAGGTGCTGCTGGTGCCTTCGGATTGAGCGACCTCGTCGACTTCACGCATCGGTTTGAGACCGTTCTCGACCTTGTTCGATCGGGCAAGCTTGCTGTAGATGAGGAAGTTCTTCACGCGGTTACACGCTCCGGCGACTGTCTCGCAAATCTGATCGAGGCAGCGCATTCTGAGAGCGGCGATACCCCGGAAGCAATGGCATTTCTGATGAATAGCCTTTCCGATTTGATCGCTGTCGGCGGTGGAGACGAAGACGATGGGGGCTCTGCAGATTTTAGCTTCACAGCGGTGACACTTGAACCTCTCGACCTGGAGCCGATCGAAACCCAGAATACCTTCGAAATCCGCTTCAAGCCTTATAGGGCGCTTTTCGACAATGGGCACGACCCTGTCCATTTGATCGCTGCGCTGTCGGATCTGGGATCGCTGGATGTTTCTTGCGACGTGAGCGGTGTTCCCGAAATCAACGAATTCGATCCCGACGAGAGCTATCTGAGCTGGGCAATGTCTCTGTCCGGAGATGTGGCCGAGGGTGAAATCCGCAAGGTTTTCGCGTTTGTCGAGGGCCTTTGCGCGTTGAGTATTGCCCCAGCGACAGAAGTGGCCGCCGGTAATTTGGAGCAAACAGACACGGATGAGCCTTCGCAGCCCACCGGCCAGAGCATTGCGGTCGGGAACCGTGAGCCGAAGGTTGAGAGTAAAGCGACAGACGCCAACAATGAAAAGCCGAAGGTCATGTCGCACTCGCTGTCGACGCGATCTCTGATCAGCGCCAGGTCGTCATAAAGAGCATTGAGGGGAACTACGGGGCAATCCCGGGAATTTCCGCGGCCACTATTCTTGGCGACGGGCAAATTGCGTTGATTGTCGATACCGAAGCCGTCGTTTCATCAGCGGCCAATCAGCAAGACGGTCAGATATCCAGTGGAAAGGAGTTCGAACATGACAGCCTCGCCTCTGTGGGATGACGAAGACGTCATCGAGTTTGTCTCGCTCTCTGCCGGCAATCAGAGCTTCTGCATAGAGATCACTCAGATCCGAGAAATCCGGCGGTGGAGCCCGGTAACGGCGCTGCCCTATGCGGAAGACGCCGTATTGGGGGTCATGAACCTTCGTGGTGCGGTTATTCCAATCGTTGATCTGGGGGCGAAACTTGAACTCGGGACAACCGAGCCCACGGCTCGCAAGGTTGTCATTGTCGTATCTGTAAACGACCGCACTATTGGTCTTTTGGTGGACTCGGTTTTTGAGATTCTGACTGTGACGGGCGATATGGTCCGCGAAACCCCCACGATTGGGGGCGGTGAACAAACGCAATGTATTCTTGGGCTTGTCTCGGTCGACGACCATATTTCCCGTATCCTTGATCTCGAAGCGCTGCTGCCAAATCATCATGAGGGTGCAGTCGCATGAGCATGACCTGGAACCCAAGTCGCTCGGACGCGAAGGAGGACATCTCGTTCACCCAACTTGACTTCGAAACAATATCAAAAATCGCCAAGCAAGAATTTGGTTTGCATTTGGAGCAGTCGAAACAATCTCTGGTGAGATCGCGGCTTGGGAAGCGAGTCCGCGCCATGGGCCTCGAGAGCTTTGCTTCATACTGTCAGTTGCTGACGTCCCCAGGGAATGAACGCGAAAAAGAACAATTTGCGGCTTCACTTACAACACATGTCACGCAGTTTTACCGTGAGACGCATCACTTCGATTTTCTTGAGAACTCCGTTCTGCCGGAGCTGCTTGATGCGGCGAAGCGCGGTGCGCGGGTACGATTTTGGTCGGCTGGATGTTCAAGCGGACAGGAAGCCTATTCGATTGCCGGGAGTGTCCTAAAACTCTGCCCTGAGATCAGCGAACTGGATTTCCGGATACTTGCAACGGATTTAGACCAAACGATCCTTCAAAAGGCCAATTCCGGGGTTTTTGGCAGTGAAGACTGCCAATTCCCGTCTGACGCACATCGGAGCCATGTCTTTGATCGTAATGCCATGAAGTCGGGACGGCTTTTCGTGAAGCCCCAGCTCCGAGAATTGATCGTATTTCGCAAACTTAATCTCAACGGCCACTGGCCATTTGGTGGAGCGTTTGACGCGATCATGTGTCGAAATGTTGCGATCTATTTTGATCGAGCGACGCAGGAGAGGCTCTGGAAACGGTTTGCCTCTCAGCTCACCGACAGTGGATACCTTTTCTTGGGGCATTCGGAGCGCATAACTGGCGATTCTCTTGAAGACTTGGAAGCCGTCGGTGTCACAACATACCGCAAAAACATGCACAGGTCGGCGGGGTCAATCGAGCGCACCGGAAGGAACAAAGAAAATGTCTCTTAGAAAATCTCTGAGTGTTATGGTGGTGGACGACATGTCAGTAAGCCGAGGTTTGTTGACCCAGGCCCTTGAAGAGATCGGCGTCTGGAAAGTCGAAGCTGAAAGCAGCGGCGAACGCGCGCTTGAACGGCTGGCGGCCAAGCCGGTTCACCTAGTTCTGTCGGATTACAACATGCCTGGAATGGATGGAATTCAACTTCTGAAAGGTCTTCGGCAGAACCAGTCAACACAGCGCATCGGGTTCATCCTAGTGACCGGTACGCCGACACAATCGCTGATTGATACGGGTCGCAAGCTTGGCTTGAACAACTTGATAAAGAAGCCATTCACGACGCAAACCTTAAAAAAGTCGATGGAAGCGGTCGTAGGGCGACTCTAGTGTCATCCGAAATCAGATCCGCGCCCATCGAGATGCAAAGCGGCCTCGTTCGGGCAATTGCGGAGGAACTTACAAGCGTTGCTAACAATCTCGGCGACGTCGAAGATGTGATACTGGCGCAGATGTCGTCGGCGGGTGCGAACCGCGAGAAACACAGCTTGCAAAGTCTCGATCTTGCCGTGCAGATACTGGACGATTTGCGGCGGCTCTTACATCGATTGGCGGATAGTTCTCCGGATGAGCCAGCGTCAGAACGCGAGTTATTCAATACTCTGATGCTCGAGCAGTGTCGGCGCCGATTGTTCCCCTCTCTATGCATCGAAGATTTTGGGGAGGAGATGAGCGGTGAACAGGTTCAGCTATTTGATGAGTTGCCGCCATCATCTCGGCCGACGTCTCGCAAATGCCGATCCTGAAACTCGATGGGAAAACTGTCGAGAAAATCGGGACCGAACACGAGCAGGTCGACGCGTCGCGCGGGAAGTTCTGAAATCCGATGCGCGGAAGCCCACTCAGATTATGGCCCGCTCGAGAAATGGTCTATTTTCGACAATCCGTTCATATGAAAACGGGGACATGTCGAGGCTGCGATAGGCACCGTAAGTGATCCATTCTGCCGTTGCACGGCCCATGGCCGGAGATTGCTGCAACCCGTGCCCGGAAAACCCATTCAGAAAAACAAAGTTTGTGATCTCAGGGTGCGCACCAACGATCGCATTGTGATCAAAGACGTTATACGCGTAGTGACCGGCCCATTCGGTCACGACTTTGATCGCTTCGAATTGAGGAATGCGCGTCGCGATGATCGGCCAGACATGGTCTTGCCAGCGATTGTGATCCATCGCGAAATCATCGAAATCCACAGCGGGATCGGGATCGGCCGGACAGCCGGCGAGGTAGGTCTTCGGGCCGTCCTGACGAAAATGCACACCGGATGGATCGATGGTCAGCGGAAGTTCCTGGTCCAAGGGTTGCTCAGCGCTGAAAATCCAGGTGAAGCGCTTCCGCGGTTCGACCGGTAAGTCAATTCCGGCCATAGCTGCGGTGCGGGCGGCGCGGGGGCCAGATGCGTTCACAACTTGGCCGCATGTGATCACCTCGCCTGATCCCAGTGTGACGCTGTTGATCCGCGTACCGGACGGTTCCACATTGATTGCGACGACTTCGTTATTCACGTATTCAACGCCCCGCTCGCGCGCCGACCGTCTGAACCAGTCAAAGACGGTCCCTCCATCCCAGTAGCCTTCATCTTTGCGATTGATCGATCCCAGGATGATGCCGTCCAGGGTGTAGAACGTATAGCGCGCGATGATCTCATCCTTGGTGAGAAGCTCGGTTTCTGCGCCCGCGGCAAGCTGCACGCTCTGATTGTTCCGAAGCGTTTCAGCGAACTCTTCGGTATTGGCAAGATAGAGATAACCATAGTTTTGAATTGACAGGTCAGGAACACGATCATCGCCGCCCATGTAGTCACGCAGGTTTTTGACAAAATCGGCAGTGAACTGCGAAATCCGTATGTTCAGCTCGGTCGAAAACTGCTGCCGAATACAGGAATTTGTGTGGGCAGTAGAGCACTTCTCGTAGGTTGGATCGCGCTCAACAACCAGGACCGAGCCATCGAAATCGGGATTGTCCGTAAGGAACCAAGCCGCCGAAGACCCCATGATCGCACCACCGACTATGATCACATCATAGGATGCCTTCTCGGGGGTTGTGGGCATGTTTCCAATTGTCATCTCAAGACCTCTCCGCGATCGGCACGGTGAGACCCGCCGATCATCGGCATCTGACATCTTGCTGTGAGGTGAGGCAAGTTCAGATTGAGGTCCCAAGAAAGGGCGCCGTCGATGATGGAGCCGATAGCCATTGCGGTCCAGCACACAGTCCCGCTGGCACTTGCGGAACGCAACCGCCATAACGGGTTTGGCAAAAGGGAGGAGTAACGGATGAGCGCATCCAAAGACGTCGCAGTGATAGGTCTTGGATCGATGGGCTATGGGATCGCTCAATCCATCTTACGCGCGGGCCATAGGACCTATGGCGTGGACCAACTTGACGCACGGGTCGAGGCGTTCCGCGCTGAAGGAGGAGCATCCGAACCGTTGCAGGATAACGTCGATGGTCTGGACGCAGTTGTCGTTGTCGTCCTCAACGCTGCGCAGACCGAAGATGTGCTATTTGGCGACGAAGGCGTCGTCTCAAAGATGAAGGCCGGTTCAGTGGTCGTTTCATGCGCGACTGTTCCTCCTTCATTCGCCCGCGATATGGAGGCGCGGTGCAACGCGACCGGTGTCCACTATCTTGACGCACCGATTTCAGGCGGATCAGTAAAGGCCGCGCAAGGTGCGCTTTCGATCATGGCAAGCGGAACACGTGCGGCCTTCTCCGCTGCCGAGGACGTTCTGGAGGCGACATCCGAAACCGTCTTCCGCTTAGGTGACATGGCGGGCCCGGGGTCAGCCATGAAGGCCGTCAACCAATTGCTGGCGGGCGTGCATATCGCGACCATGGCCGAAGCTTTGACCTTTGGCCTATCACAGGGCGTAACGCCGGAGAGTTTTGTCGAGGTGATCACGAAATGCGCGGGCTCAAGCTGGATGCTGGAGAACCGCGCACCGCATATCGTGGCCGGGGATTATACCCCGCACAGCCAGATCAATATCTGGCCAAAGGACCTTGGCATCGTGCTCGACATCGCGAAGGGTGCCGGGTTCAGTGCGCCGATCACCGCAGCGGCCTTGCAGCAGTACATGGTCGCCGTTGGCATGGGGTTGGGTGGAGAAGACGACGCGGCGATTGCGAAAGTTTATGCGCGCAATGCCGGTCTGACCCTGCCCGGATCAGAGGACTGACCCCCTCGTCACCGCGCGCGTTTGCACGTAGCGTGATCGGACCATGACGCTCACGCCTGAGACCATCATCATCACCCTGGCCATCTTTCTGCTGGCGGGCACGATCAAGGGGATCGTCGGAATTGGGTTGCCGACAACCGCGCTTAGTCTGATGACGCTCTTTCTTGATCCGCGCACGGCCATCGCGCTTGTGCTCGTCCCGATGACTGTAAGCAATCTTTGGCAAGTGCATCGCTCCGGCGAGACCAAACAAACGGCACGGCGTTATGCGCCATTCGTGCTTGCGCTCGTGGTCAGCATCAGCATTGCGCTGATGGTCACACGCGATGTGAATGCCCAGGTGCTGCTCGGGTGTTTAGGGGCGGCAATCCTGATCTTCGTCTTCGTCAATCTTTCAAAATGGGCACCCCACATTCCCGAGCAGTTCGACCGGGCAGCACAAATCGTTGCCGGGTGTGTTGCGGGAGCCATGGGCGGTTTGACGGCGGTCTGGGCGCCCCCGATGGCCGTCTATCTTGCAAGCAGAAATGCCGGAAAGGACGAATTTGTCCGGGCAACGGGCTTTCTGATTTTCTTCGGAAGCTTGCCTCTTACCGTTGGCTACGTCCTGCAGGGCTTCCTCACCTGGCCAGTGTTTGTGATCTCACTGGCCCTCCTGATCCCGACCTTTGCGGGCTTTGCTCTTGGCGAACGTTTGCGCGGCGGCTTGTCCGAGCAGGGGTTTCGCAAAGTCTTGCTGGCCTTCTTTTTTGTGATGGGCGTGAACCTGTTACGGCGCGCGTTTTTTGGGTGAGCGATCAGATGGACATTTTCTTACCGTTGGCAATACTTCCGCTTGGGAGGGTCTGACGTGACCACATTTACCAGCCAAAACGCTCTCTTCGCCCCGATCTTTGCGGATGAGGAAATCGACGCTTTGTTCTCAACGGAAGCCATGGTGGGTTCCTTCACACAGTTCGAAATCGCGTTGACTGGGGCTTTGGCCGAAGTCGGTCGGGTGGATTCCGATTTGGCAAAAAAGGCTCTGGCGGGAATGGAGAAATTTGTGCCCGACATCCCGGCGATCGCTGATCGCATTGTGGCGGACGGTTTGCCGGTGCCCGGATATGTCGCGCAGTTGAAGGCTCATTTGGGCGAGGAGCTTGCCTCCGTTGTTCACGTCGGAACGACAAGTCAGGACCTGATCGACAGCTCCTTTGCAATCAGTTTCGCGCGGGCGACAGATGTCTTGGATCAACGGCTTTCGGCTGTGCTAGCTTCTCTCTCCGATCTGGCTCGGGACTATGGCGGAAATTCGATGATGGGTCGAACACGGATGCAGGCGGCTCTACCCATCTCGGTCGCTCATCGGATCACCACCTGGCAACAGCCGCTGATTCAGTTGCATGCCGACCTTAAAACGCAGCGATCCGATATTGCACAGCTTCAATTCGGAGGGCCGGTTGGCGATTGCGCAGCATTTGGAGATGACGCGGCAACCGTGGGTGCAGCCATTGCCAAACGCATGGGGCTGGTTGCAAGTGATACTTCCTGGCACACAGATCGCCATGGCTTGATCGCTTTTGGCAATCTGCTCAGCCAGATAAGCGGGGCACTCGGCAAATTTGGGCAGGACGCATGCCTTATGGCGCAGCAGGGCATTGACGAAATTAAGCTTAAAGGCGGCGGCAAAAGTTCGGCCATGCCACACAAGCAGAACCCGATCCCTGCAGAGCTTCTAGTCACACTGGCGCGGTACAATGCGACGCAAATCGGCGGGCTTCATCAGGCCTTGGTGCACGAGCAGGAACGGTCCGGGGTGATGTGGACATTGGAATGGATGATCCTGCCGGAGATGGTTCGGGTCACTGCGAAATCGCTTCTTGTCGCGCAGGACCTGCTCGCGCGGATTGAGCGGATCGGCACGCCGTAAATTTCGTTTGTGAAGTTGGAGTCTCGTTTGTATACATTTCGTATACAAATGTGAGTCGCCGATGTCCGTTGATCGCAAAGCCCGATGTTTGGAAGACCTCAGGATGAAAATTCTGAGTCTCACAATCGCGCCTGGCAGCGATCTCGAAGAGGCGACGATTTGTGAGACCTACGGCATGTCTCGCACACCAGCCCGCGAGGTTCTGCAGCGCCTGGCTGGCGAGGGCTATGTCACGCTGGAGCAGAACCGCGGTGCGAAAGTGGCTTCCTTTGACATGACCGCCCTGCGCACCTTCTTTCAGACAGCGCCGCTCATCTACGCCAATATCGCGCGTCAGGCAGCGGAGAACCGGACTGCGCCGCAACTCGACGTGTTGAAAGACATTCAATCCGAATTTAAAGCGGCCAATGCCGCCAAGAACCCAAGCGAAGCAGCGTTTCAGAACCACGCCTTCCACGCTCAGATCGGGGAGATGGCGCATAATCCTTACCTTTTGGCGAGCCTTGAGCGGATGCTCATCGACCATGCGCGTCTCAGTCAGACATTCTACCGACCCGCCTCGCCGGTCGAAAGCATGGCAGTTGTGAAGGCCAGCGACCATCATGACGCGATGATCGCTGCTATTGAGGCGCAGGAACCGGCATTGATGATCGATCTGACCCTGCAGCACTGGGATCTCAGCCGTGATCGCATGGAGCGGTTTGTTCGCCCCGACCCGTTGCCGCTTGACGTGATTTCCCTGAAGGAGCAGCGCGATGCAATTTGAAGGCATCTACACGCCCATCGTGACGCCCTATTTTGACGATTTCTCGC
The DNA here is from genome assembly GCA_028284705.1 of Paracoccaceae bacterium. Classification (GTDB taxonomy): domain Bacteria; phylum Pseudomonadota; class Alphaproteobacteria; order Rhodobacterales; family Rhodobacteraceae; genus Litoreibacter. Next base: position 76,890 of record JANQRE010000048.1, read on the forward strand.
TGAATGAGGACGCCTTGGCAGAGACGGTCGAGCATTTGATCGCAGCTGGCGTGCACGGGATCATCGTCGCTGGCACGACCGGGGAGTACTACGCGCAGTCGATGGAAGAACGCATCGAGATGATGGGCCGCTGTCGCGACCTGATGAAAGGCCGGGTGCCGATGATCGTGGGCACGGGTGCAATGCGTACGGAGGATTCGATTGCCTATGCCGAAGCCGCGAAGGCAAATGGTGCCGACGCGCTTCTGATCGCAACGCCGCCCTATGCCTATCCGACTGGTCGCGAAATCGCGCTACATGCTCTGGCTGTCGATCGCGCTGCGAACCTGCCCGCGATGCTATACAATTATCCTGGCCGAATGTCGGTGAACATGGACGAAGAAACACTCGATCGTTTGGGTCGCTCGCCCAATTTCTGTGCCATTAAGGAAAGCTCAGGTGACCCGAACCGCCTGCACATGTTGGCGCGGGATTATCCACACATCGCGCTTAGTTGCGGCATGGATGATCAGGCGCTTGAATTCTTCGCCTGGGGGGCGCGCTCCTGGGTCTGCGCAGGCTCTAACTTTGCCCCGGAAGCCCATATCGCACTGTATCAGGCCTGCGCGGTGGACGGCGATTTCACCAAAGGCCGTGCGATCATGTCGGCGATGTTGCCGCTGATGCGCGTGCTGGAGCAAGGCGGCAAGTTCATTCAATGCATCAAATACGGGCTGACCTTGCGGGGCATTGATGCGGGACCGCCACGCAAACCTCTTCAACCCCTGAACAAAGACGACAAACGCGAATTGGCAGAGGTGATCCGCACCATGAACACCGCCATTTCCAACATCACCGGAGAAGCGATATGAGCGATCTTCTGACCCATGCCGAATATCAGGCCATCGCCGCTGATCTGGACCCGCCCTGTGCCGCCTTTATCGACGGAAAGTTTCGCAAAGGGCGCGGCGCAAAACTGAAGACGGTGAACCCGGCGACCGGAAAGGTGATTGCGGAGATTGCGGCCTGTAATGACAAGGATGTCGATCTCGCGGTTGGCAAAGCGCGGGAGGCGTTTGATCAGGGCCATTGGGCGAAGCTACATCCCTCCGAGCGGAAGGATGTGCTGATCCGGCTCTGCAAGCTGATCACGCGCAACCGTCGCGAGTTGGCGGTTATGGAGAGCCTGGAGTCCGGCAAGCCAATCCGCGACTGCGAAGAGATCGACATTCCCGAGACGATCCATTGCATCAAGTGGCACGCCGAGCTGATCGACAAGGTCTACGACCAGACATCGCCCACGGGGGATGACGCGATCTCGATGATTGTGCGGGAACCGATTGGTGTTGTGGCCGCGGTTCTGCCCTGGAATTTCCCGCTCCTGATGCTGGCCTGGAAGATCGGGCCAGCACTTGCCACAGGCAATTCGGTGATCGTGAAACCGGCGGAGCAGACGTCCTTAACCGCGTTGCGTGTCGCGGAATTGGCGTATGAAGCCGGCATCCCGTCAGGTGTCCTGCACGTCTTGCCTGGCGACGGTCCGTCTGTGGGCGAACCGCTTGGTCTACACATGGGCGTTGATATGGTCAGCTTCACTGGCTCGACCGAGACCGGCAAACGTTTCCTGCGCTACTCCGCCGACAGCAACATGAAAAAGGTTGTGCTGGAATGCGGCGGCAAGAATCCAGCGGTGGTGCTGGAAGATGCCGAGAACCTCGACCACGTGGCCGAGCATGTGGTCAACGCAGCTTTTTGGAACATGGGCGAGAACTGTTCAGCAGCGTCCCGTCTGATCGTTCACAAGGCGGTCAAAAAACCGCTGATGGAGCGCATTCTGGCGCGGGTGAGAGACTGGAAAACCGGCGACCCTCTGGACCCCGCGAACCATCTGGGCGCTCTGATCGACAAGGACCATTGCAAGAAGGTCGTGAAGTATCTCGACAAAGGTGCCGTTGTTGGCGGCAAGGCCGATGGGCCTTATGTGCAACCGACGATTTACGAAGTGAAACCGAAGGACAAGAAGGCGAAAGACGAAATCTTCGGCCCGATCCTCAGTGTCATCGAAGTGGCCAGCTATGACGAAGCAATCGAACTGGCCAATGCGACCGACTACGGCCTGACGGCCTCGGTCTTTACCGCCAACACTCGTCGCGCCATCCGTGCGGCCCGTGACATTCGCGCAGGCACGGTGACCGTGAATTGTTACGGCGAGGGGGACAGCGCAACGCCGTTCGGTGGCTACAAGCAATCAGGCTTCGGCGGTCGCGACAACGGCATTCATGCCCATGATCAGTTCACCGAAGTGAAGACGATCTGGATCGACCTGACAGACCCGAAGGAGGGCGACAATGTCGGTTGATGCCGTAGGCACCGCCCGTCGGGGGCGGGGTGCGCGCAAGGCGGTTCGGCAGGAGCGCGACATTACGATGTTGCCTGCTCTGAAGCGCAATTTGCCGCTGACCGAGCCGATGGATCAGGAGCAGATCGAGCGCATTGATGCGGCCTCGATGGACATTCTTGAGAATGTGGGCGTGGTGTTCCGTGACGAAATCGCGTTGGAAGATTGGCGGAGGGCGGGCGCAAAGGTCGAGGGCGAAACGGTCTATCTGGATCGGGGCCTGGTGCGGGAGTTGATCGCGACGATCCCGGCGAGCTTTACCTATCACGCGCGTAACCCGGCCAATAACCTACCTTTTGGCGGGGATCATTCGATCTTCGCACCCATGACCGGCGCGCCTTATCTGCGTGATCTCGATGATGTCCGCCGCAACCCGACGCTGGAAGATCTGGCGAATTTTCACAAGCTCAGCCATATGCTGCCGGCGATCCATTCCTCTGCGCATCATATTGTCGAGCCCTACGATCATCCAATTTCGCAGCGGCATTTACGCATCACCTATTCCTCGATGAAGCATTCCGACAAAACGTTCATGGGGATGACAACCAGCCCCAAGAATGCCGAAGACGTCATGGAGATGTGCGCGATCCTCTTTGGCGAGGAGTTTCTAGAGGATCACCCGGTCTGTACAGGCAATTGCAACGGCAATTCCCCGCTGGTGTGGGACGAAACCATGCTCGGCGCGATGCGGGCATTTGCGAAGCGAAATCAACCGGTTCTGTGCTCTCCATTTGTTCTAGGCGGCGCGAACACGCCGGCTTCGGTGGCGCCGACTGTGGCACAGCTCAATGCCGAGGCGCTCAGCGCTTTGGCCTATACGCAGGTGGTGCGCAAGGGCGCGCCCGCGATCTATGGGCACTACCTATCGACCGTCTCAATGAAGTCGGGCGCGCCGATGGCGGGCACGCCTGAGATCAGTCTGATGAACTTCATGATCGGCCAGATGGCGCGGTTCTATGACGTGCCATGGCGGTCCTCGAACACGTTGGGCGGGGCGAAAACCTTCGATGCGCAGGCGGGGTATGAAAGCGCGATGACGCTCAATGCGGTGCTGATGGCAGGCTGCAATTACATCTGGCACTCAGCGGGTTGGAACGAGGCCGGCATGCATTGTTCAATGGCGAAATTTGTCGTCGACGCGGAGATGTGCGCGATGGGGTATCGCATGGCCGAAGGCGTCCGGTGGGACGATTTTGACGAGGCAATTCAAGCGGTTGGCGATATCGGTCCGGGCGGTCATTACCTCGGGCATCCTCACACGTTGGAGAATTTTCAGCGGGCGTTCTTCATGCCGGAGATGTTCGACAACAACTCGATTGAACAGTGGCAGGCCGAAGGCTCGGTTGAGATCACCGCGCGGGCTTTGCAGCGCTGCAGAGACCTGTTGAACGAGTATGAAGAACCGACGCTTGATCCGGCGGTGAACGAGGCTTTGCTGGACTATATTGCGCGGCGCGAGCGGGAGATCCCGGCGGCGGCGGCGCTAAACCAGGATCACTGATGAAAGTCACGCGGCTTCCAAAGGACCCGGGCCCCGCGGCCTGGAATGCGATCCTGGGGGATCAGGGTGAACCTGTTGTTCTGGAAGAGAAAATTACCGCAGACTGGCTGGTGATCGGGGCTGGTTTCGCCGGGGTGGCTGCGGCACGGCGGTTGTCTCAACTCCGACCCGAGGACCGGATTGTAGTGCTCGATGCGACCCGCGTGGCGGAGGGGCCTGCGGGGCGCAACTCAGGCTTCATGATCGACCTGCCCCATGATCTGGCAAGTGACGATTATGGCGGCGCAATAGGCTCTGATCTTGCCCAAATCCGCGCAAATCGGGCCGCGATTGAGTTCGCCACGGCGATGGCCGAGGAGTTCGCTTTGCCCGAAGAAGCGTTTGCGCGGTCCGGCAAGATCAACGCCGCAGCGACGGTAAAAGGGCACCGTCATAATCTCGATTATGCGGAGCATTTGGATCGCTTGGGCGAAAACTATGAGATGCTCGATGAAAAAGCGATGCGCGAGATGACGGGCATCCCGTATTACCGCAGCGGGCTTTATACACCGGGCGCAGTGATGTTGCAGCCAGCGCTGTATATGCGGTCGGTGGCGCGGGGATTGGTGTCAAATCGTGTGGCGATCTATGAGAGCTCACCCGTTCTGAGCCTTGAAAATAAGGGCGATTGGGTGGCGGAGACCCCGAAAGGCTCCGTTGTGGCGCCGAAGGTGATCCTAGCGGTGAACGGGCACGCGAACAGTTTCGGGTTCTTCTCGCGGCGGTTGATGCATGTGTTCACCTACGCTTCGATGACCCGCGCGATGACGCCGGAAGAGGTAAAAATCTTAGGTGGATCAAGCGCTTGGGGGGTTACGCCTGCCGATCCGATGGGCTCGACCGTGCGGCGAATTTCAGGCATTGGCGGAGACAGGATTGTCGTGCGGAACCGGTTCACCTTCGATCCGCAAATGGAGGTGTCAGAGGCGCGGATCGCTTCGGTCGCGCGCGACCACGATCGAGCTTTTTCGCAACGTTTTTCGATGCTTAACGGGTTGGAGATGGAGTATCGCTGGGGCGGGCGGCTGTGTTTGAGCCGCAATAATGTGCCGGCCTTTGGCGAGGTGGAGGAAGGCGTGTTTTCGGCTTGTTGTCAGAATGGTCTGGGGACCGCGAAAGGCACGCTGGCCGGCATGCTTGCGGCGGAACTGGCCTGCGGCGAAGCCTCTGATTTACTTGATGAGTTCATGGATCAGGACGCGCCAGCCAAACTGCCTCCTGCCCCGATTGCCAGGCTCGGTGCCAATGCGGTGATGCGCTGGGAAGAGTGGCGCGCGGGGCGGGAGCTTTGAGCCGAAAATCGCTGTATGGTATCCGTACAGCATCCGTATGGCATCCGTCCCGACACGGGTCAGGTGCATGGGGTATCATGATCCCGGCTTGGAAATGTTCCTAATCACCTCTCGGGCGGCAATCTCGACTGGATCATGGGTCTCTTTCAGGATCTGAACGCGGTCAAACCGGTCGGCATCGGCGTTAACGGCCGCGCGCAGAGCGGCACCGAAGGCCATGCGCAGTTCGGTCCCGATGTTGAATTTACAGATCGCAGAATTGGCGGCGAGGTGCCGGCGTTGTTCAACCGGCACGCCGGAGCCTCCATGGATGACCAGTGGAACGTCCGTCACGGCTTCGATGGCGCGGATGCGGGTCTCGTCTAGGCCGTCGCCCGCATCCTGTTGCAGATGTACATTGCCGACGGAGATCGCCACGGCATCGACACCCGTCTGACGCGCGAAAATTGCGGCCTCATCAGGGTCTGTTCCAGCGGAGTTTTCGCCATCGGTATATCCGACGAAGCCGATCTCGCCTTCGCAGGAGATGCCCGCGCCATGCGCCAATTCAGCGATGGCGGCGGTCTCATCAATGTTTTGCTGGAGCGGTTTGCGGGAGCCATCGAACATCAGCGAGGTGAAGCCGCTGTCGAGCGCCTCCCTGCATTCGTCAAAAGTGTAGCCATGGTCGAGATGGGCGACGACGGGGACATCGACGCTGTCAGAGAGATGGCAGAACATCTTACCCAGGATCGGAAGCGGTGTGTGTTCTCTGCAAGAGGGGCCGGCTTGCAGGATCACGGGACTGCCTTCGGCCTGCGCGGCATGCGCGAAGGCGCGCATGTCTTCCCATCCGAGGCAGACCAGACCCGCCACGGCGTAACCGTCCTTCAAGGCAGGTTGAAGGACCTCAGAAAGCGTCGCTAGAGCCATGTTAGAACCTTATTTGAACTTCGCGATCATGTCCTTGATGCCGGGGATCGTTTCGATTTGGTAGGCATGGGATGGCTGGAAGAATTGCACGAGCGGGCGCTGGCTGAGACCGCCGAGGATCGTGAAATAGTACATCTGGTAGCCCGGCAAGACGCAGCACGGGTGGTAGCCGTTGTCGAGGCAGATCGTGGAGCCGTCGACGATGTGATAGGCGTCGCCCGGTTTGCCGTCTTCGCGTTGCAGCATTTGCAGGCCGGAGCCGTGGTTCGGCTTGAAGCGGAAATTGTAGGTCTCGTCGTGGCGGGACTCGATCGGCAAGCGATCGGTGTCGTGCTTGTGGGACGGGAAGCCGGACCAGCCGCCTTCGCCGACGGTGAAGAGTTCACTGACCAAGAGCCGACCGACGTTATCGTGCTGTTTTTGGCCCAGGATGTGTTTGATCTTACGATGGGTCTTGGTGTCGTCACTGCCGTATTGCACGAGGTCGAGCTCATCGCTGCGCACGGCGAAGGGTTCGAGTGTTTCACCGTATTTGGCGCCGGCGACGAAGACCTCGGTGGTATTCTTGGCGACCATTGTTGCTTTTGCACCGGAGGGTACGTAGACGCCCTCGGGCTCGCCGCCCCAGACATCCTCGACCCGCCCGCCGATGTCGTCGGCCTTGAAGCCTTCGACCTCCACATCCACGGTGCCGGTGGCAGGGACGATGCAGGTCTCATAGCCGGGGGTCTGGTAGTCGAAGGCCTGACCAGCTTCGAGCTTGACGATGTTGAAATAGTTCAGGGGAACGGTGCTGTCGCCCATATCGACGATGGGTTTGTTCTGATTGTCGTGAGGCGCGATATGCATGGGGTTACTCCGTTGGTCCGGGGTGTTGGGCGACGAATGCGGCGATGTCTTCCGGGTAGGGCAGCGCAGGGGCGCAACCGGGACGGGAGACGGTGATGGCGGCGCAGGCGGAGCCTTGATGAATCGCCTGTTTCAGACCCTGTTTTGCCGCAAGACCGGCCACGAGGCCCGCCATGAAGCTGTCGCCTGCGCCGGTGGGTTTCAGCGCGTCGGTCTTGTAGATGCCGGTACGGATTTCATCGCCGCCTGCGAAGGTGATGGCTCCTTTTTCGCCCATTTTGTAGATCACGATCTCGACGCCGTCCTTATGCAGCGCGCGGGCCTTGGAGAGGCCTTTGTCGATGCCGCCTGCCATGAAACCGAACTCCTCATCATTGCCGACGATCATGTCGCTCATGCCCGCGGCCTTGGAGAGAACCTCTTCCGCGATTTGCGGAGTTGGCCAAGAATAGGGTCTATAATCGACATCGAAGATGATTGGTAAGCCGGCCTTTTTCGCGAGCTCGAAGGCACGGAAGGTGGCGGTGCGAGAAGGCTCGGCGGCGAAGACGGTGCCCGCGGTGATGAGCGCGCCGTATTGGCTGTAGTCGACCTTTGCGACGTCGGCTTCATCCATTTGGAAATCGGCGGCGCCGTTGCGGTAGATGACGTTACGGTGGCCTTCGACGCGGCTTTCATAGAAGGCGAGCGAGTTGCGGTACTCGCCGCCAACGGGCGTCACATGGGTGGTATCGACGCCGTAGCGTTTGAGCTGGCCGAGGCAGTAGCTGCCGACGCTGTCATCGGAGACGCGGGTGACGAGGGCCGCCTTGCCGCCCAGTTTGCAGATCCCGGTACCGATATTGGCGGATGAGCCGCCCAAGCCGACGGTGACCCGCTCGGCATCCTCGGCGGCAACACCGGCATCGGTGAAAAAGTCGATGCCCGCGCGCCCAACGATGATGAAATTGTTCTGCTCGATGCCGGAAAGGAGTTTGCTCACTTACACGCCCTTCCGCTGTTTCGGGCGTGTTGCCTCCCAGTCTTCGTGGGCGGCTCTGACCTTCGGGTTGTCGGTGACATGTGGCGTTCCGACCTCCCACCAGGTGTGGCCTTCCGTGGTCCAACCCTCATAGGCATCCACCTTCATGACGATGACAGAGGTCTTGTCGGCGGCCTTGGCGCGTTTGAATGCCTCGCCGAGTTCCGCCGGGTTAGACACTGTTTCGGCGTTAGCTCCCATGGATGCGGCATGTGCCTCGAAATCCACCGCGAAGGGGTCGGCGATGGTGGGGGCGTCGGCGAAGAGATTGTTGAAGCTCTCGTTGCCGGTGTTGTTCTGCAGCTTGTTGATGACCGCGAAGCCGCCATTGTCGAGCACGAGGATAATGAGTTTCTTGCCAGTTAGGACCGAGGAATAGATGTCGGAATTCATCAAGAGGTAGGAGCCGTCACCGGCGAAGATAATGGTGTCCTGATCGGGCTCGTTTTCCGATTGGGCGATGCGCGCACCCCAGCCGCCGGCGATCTCGTAGCCCATGCAGGAGAAGCCGAATTCGACATCGACGGTGCCGATGTCGAGAGTGCGCCAATTTGCGGTGACTTCAGCGGGCAGACCCCCGGCAGCGGCGACGACGCGATCGTTGTGATCACAAAGATCATTCACCACGCCGATGGCTTGTGCATAGGAGTTCGGGCGGTTGCCGGGGCGCACGTTCTCGGCGACATAATCGTCCCACTTTGCACGCTCGGATTTGGCGGTATCGGTCCAGGAGGATGGGGCCTGAATAGAGCCTAATTTGGCGGAAATCGCCTGCAATCCGAGCTTCGCATCGCCGACGACGGCTTGTGCGAGATGCTTAGAAGCGTCGTGGCGACCGACGTTCAGCGTGAGCAATTTGGCGTCTTGGGCGAAGGCGGTCCAGGAGCCGGTTGTGAAGTCCTGAAGGCGAGTGCCGACGGCGAAGACCAGGTCGGCTTGTTCGGCAATTGCATTGGCGCTGTCGGAGCCGGTGACGCCCACCGGACCAATGTTCAGCGGGTGATCGGCCTTGAGATTGGCGCGGCCGGCGATGGTTTCGATGACGGGGATGTTGTGGGCTTCGGCAAAGGCGGTCATCTCGGCCACCGCGCCGGAATATTGCACGCCGCCGCCGGCGATCATCACCGGGCGTTTCGCGGATTCGAGAAGCGCGACCGCGGCAGCGACTTCCACCGGATCGGGCGCCTGTCGGCGGATGTGATGGGTGCGGTCTTCGAAAAAGGAGACCGGATAGTCGTAAGCCCAGCCCTGCACATCCTGCGGCAGGCCGAGAAAGGCCGGGCCACAGTCGGCGGGGTCGAGCATGGTGTTGATGGCGGTGGGCAGCGACTGGATGACCTGCGCGGGATGCGTGATGCGGTCCCAGAAGCGGGTGACGGGCCTGAATGCATCATTCACGCCGAAGGTCGGGTCATTGAAGTTCTCTAGCTGCTGGAGGACGGGATCGGGCAGGCGCGTCAGGAAGGTGTCGCCGCAGAGCATCAGCATCGGCAGGCGGTTCGCATGGGCCAAGGCAGAGGCGGTTACCAGATTGGCGGTGCCGGGGCCGGCGGAGGCGGTGCAGAACATGAAGCGGCGACGCAGGTGGTATTTGGCATAGGCCGCCGCGGCAAAGCCCATCGATTGCTCATTCTGGCCGCGATAGAGAGGCAGCGTGTCGCGATGATCATAGAGCGCCTCGCCCAGGCAGGTAACGTTGCCATGGCCGAAAATACCGAAACCGCCGCCGCAGAGGCGCGTCTTCTCTCCGTCGATCTCAATGAACTGGGCGTTCAAATAGCGGATGATGGCCTGCGCCGTGGTCAGGCGGATCGTTTCAGTGCTCAAGGTGTCCTCCCAGATCGCAAGAGCTGCCGGGTCTCACATTTCGCAGTTGACCCGGTTGGCGATTTGAAGATAACCGTTTTGCAACCGGTTGCAATCGGTTTTTCAAAGGGGAGGTTGCCATGGCCCAAATCGGGATCGGCGTCGTTGGTGGCGGCTATATGGGTAAGGCGCACTCGGCAGCTTTCGCAGCGGTTGGCACCGTTTTTGAGACGTCCCTGAAGCCAAAGCTTGTCGCGATATGCGGATCGACGCCCGAATCGTCAGCGCGCTATGCGGAGGCGTTCGGCTATCAGAAAGCGGCGGCGGATTGGCAAGCGCTGATTGCTGACCCTGAGGTGGAGGCGGTGGTGATCGCCTCGCCGCAAGCGACACATCGTGAGATTGCAGAGGCCGCTTTTGCCGCCGGGAAACCGGTGCTCTGTGAGAAGCCGATGGGGCTGGGCCTGGAGGATGCGCAGGCGATGGTGGCGGCGGCGAAGGCCTCGGGCCTTGCGAACATGGTGGCCTATAACTACATCCGCACGCCGGCGACGCAGTTTGTCCGCAAGCTGATCGCGGAAGGAGAACTTGGGCAGATCACCTGGTTTCGTGGCGAGCATACGGAGGATTTCCATGGCGATCCGACGGCGCCCGCGACGTGGCGGTCCCATGGGGAGGCGAACGGATGTCTGGGCGATCTGGCACCGCATATCCTGAACGCCGCGCGGGCCTTGATGGGCCCGATTGCAGAGATCAACGCGGTTCTGAAAACCGTCTATCCGATGCGGGGCGATGTGAAGGTCACGAATGACGATATCATGACCGCGATGTGCCGGTTTGACAGCGGTGTGGAAGGGCATCTCTTTGCCAGTCGCGTCGCGACAGGGCGGAAGATGGGCTATGCGTATGAGATCACCGGGACCAAGGCCGCGGTCCGGTTCGATCAGGAGGATCAGAATGCGGTTTGGCTCTATCGTGCAGAAGGGCCGGAGGCGGAGCGCGGGTTCCGCAAGATTCTGACGGGACCGGAACATCCCGATTATCTGCCGTTTTGTCAGGGGCCGGGACATGGCACTGGATATCAGGACCAGATCATTATCGAAGCTAAGGATTTCGTGACCGCGATCGAGACCGGCGAGGCCATCTGGCCAACATTTGAAGAGGGGCTCGAAGTGCAGCGCGTTGTGGCGGCGATCCGAGCTTCGGACAAGACACGCAGCTGGCAACGCGTCAGCGATTTCTGAGAAGGACCACGAAGATGGCAATTCAGATCGGCAATGCGCCCTGTTCCTGGGGTGTGGAGTTTGCGGATGATCCGCGCAATCCGGCCTGGCGCAAGGTGCTGCAGGAGAATGCGGAGGCGGGTTATTCGGGCATCGAGCTGGGGCCGGTCGGGTTTATGCCGGAAGATCCTGTTCTGCTGGGTGAGGCGTTGGAGGAGTTTGACCAGACGCTGATTGGCGGCGTGGTTTTTCGTCCGTTCCACGATGTGGGGGCGTGGGATGATGTGATGGACGGCTCGGTCCGGACCTGCAAGGCGCTCAAAGCCCATGGCGCGGAACATCTGGTGCTGATTGACTCGATCTCTCCGCGGCGCGCGCCCACCGCTGGCCGTGCCGACGAGGCCGAGCAGATGGATCAGGCCGAGTGGGAGGCCTATCGCGAGCGCATCTACACCATCGCGAAGATGGGGGCGGAGGAGTACGGGCTGACCGTCGGCATTCATGCGCACGCCGCCGGGTTCATGGATTTTGAGCCGGAGCTGGAGCGGTTTTTGGCTGAAACAGACCCTGAAATCATGAAAATCTGCTTTGACACCGGGCATCATTCCTATGCCGGGTTCGACCCTGTCGCCTTCATTGAACGGCATATGGATCGGATCAGTTACATGCATTTCAAGGATATCGATCCGAAGGTGAAAGCGGATGTGATCACAAACCGAACGGGGTTTTATGATGCCTGCGCGCAGGGCATTTTCTGCAATCTCGGGGACGGGGATGTGGATTTTCCGCGCGTGCGTCAATTACTGTTGGATAGCGGCTTTGAGGGCTGGTGTACGGTAGAGCAGGATTGCGATCCGGCGGGAGATACCTCGCCGATTGATGATGCGAAACTGAACCGGACGTACCTTCAGTCGATTGGATTTTGATCATGGCGAAGTTGAACTGGGGCATGATTGGCGGGGGCAAGGGCTCGCAGATTGGGCCGGCGCACCGAATGGGCGCGCAGGCGGATGGGTTGTTCACGCTTTCCGCAGGCGCGCTGGATCATAACCCCGATGCGGGGCGCGCCTATGCGCGGGAACTGGGCGTTGACGAGAGCCGTGCCTATGGCGACTGGCAGGAGATGCTGGAGGGCGAGCAGGGTCGGGAAGACCGTGTCGATCTGGTGACCGTTGCAACGCCGAATGCGACCCATTTCGAGATCACCAAAGCGTTTCTGGAAGCGGGCTTCAACGTGCTCTGCGAGAAGCCGATGACCATGACGGTCGAGGAAGGTGAAGAGATCGTGAGGATTGCTGCGGCAAGCGACCGGATTTGCGCCGTTAACTATTGTTACTCGGCCTATCCGATGGTCCGCGAGATGCGCGAGATGGTGCGCACGGGGCAGATCGGCAAGGTGCGCCTGATCGTGGCGAGCTTCTCCCACGGGCATCACGGGGATGCCGCAGATGCAGATAACCCGCGTGTGCGGTGGCGTTATGACCCTGACATGGCTGGCGTTTCTGGGCAGTTTGCGGATTGCGGGATCCATGCGCTGCATATGGCGTCATTTGTGGCGGGCGATCAGGTGCGCAGCCTGTCGGCGGATTTTGCCTCAACGATTGCGAGCCGCGAGTTGGAAGACGACGCGATGGTGAATTTCCGCATGGAAGGGGGCACCGTGGGGCGCCTCTGGACCTCCTCGGTGGCGATTGGGCGGCAGCATGGGTTTGACATTCAGGTGTTTGGGGAGACCGGCGGGATGCGCTGGGCCTCCGAGCAGCCGAACCAGGTTTTCTATACGCCGGTGGGCGGGCGCACGCAGATCATGGAGAAGGGCGAAGGAGGATTATCTTCGGAAGCTCAGAGGCTTAGCCGCGTCGCGATTGCGCATCCCGAAGGTTTTCCTCTGGCGGTAGCCAATATCTATGTCGATCTGGCAGCGGCGATCCGCGGGGAGGTCAGAGACGGATTGCCGACCGCAGAGGACGGGCTGCGCTCGATGGCGGCGGTGCATCAAGCGGTGGCCTCGGCGAAAGCCGATGGCGCATGGGTCGATGCAAGGCCTCCGATGATGCGGTGAAATTGGTGACCGCCTTAGGGTGTCGAACAGCGCGGATTTGGCGCTAGATCACGGATGGCTGTCGCCCAGTTGATTTCCAAGTGAGGCTCAAAGCCCGCATAGTTGGGCTGCGTTCATTGGAGGTCAAACATGCTGATCCGCGCCACGCTTGTAGTTCTTCTTTTGTCCCCGACCGTCGCATTTGCACAGGAGATTGAGGCCGGTTCTGAGGCACTTGGCGTGGCGAAAAATGACCTCGCGGCGCTAAAGGCGCGGCAGGCGGAGCAGTCCGAAAGCACCACCAATTTGCTTGGCTTCGCCAAACCTCGGGCCAAGCCCGTTGTGATCAACAATACGTCTGTGGTGAAAACCGAAGCGAAGCCGAAGTCCGAGAAGAAGCGGCGGTTCATCCGCGGCTGGTGATAGCGCGGGTTGCGCGCAGGCGATCCCTCTCTTGTCACAACAAGAATGTGGCGTGACTGACTGCATTCGAGGAAACTTGCCCCTGTGAATTTCCAGTATTGTTGCTTGTCTCAGAACAGACGCTACGTCATTTTGAACGCCGTTCAATTTTTTCTTGAAACCGCATGGCAGCGACGCCATCTTGCAATTCATGAACAACGTTCAAGAAAGAGAAATGATTATGTTCAGACACTTAGTAACCCTGGCGCGTGGCCGTTCTGCGGATGCGACGCAAGCTGTTTTGGACGCAAATGCGATCTCGCTGCTGCGCCAACAAATGCGCGACGCCGCGCAAAGCGTGGAGAAATCCCGCAAGGCTGTCGCCGTCGTCATGGCCTATGCTGAGCGCGAAAAGAAAGCGCTGAGCGTGCTGGAAGCCAAGATTGACGACCTGGAAACGCGGGCCCGTGCGGCGCTTGAAAAAGACCGCGAGGACCTTGCCCTCGAAGCGTCTGGAACAATCGCAGAGCTGGAGGCGGAGCGGGATGCGACCGTCAAGGCAATCGATATCTACACCAAGGAGATCGCGCGGCTGCGCCATGCCCTGACGGTCAGCGAAACCCAGCTGAGCGAGTTGAAACGCGGACAGCGGCTGGCCGAGGCGAATGAAAAGTCGCTGAAGATGCGCGGTGCTTTCCCGACCGCGCAGCACAGCGATCTGAACGATGCCTCCGCGACGCTGAAACGCCTGCAGGATCGTCACGAGCAAAGCGAAGAGACTGCGGCGGCCATGGTTGAACTTCTGGCCACGTCCAGCGCTGAACAGATGAGCGATCGTCTGGCCGATGCCGGCTGTGGCGCACCGAAGCGCTCCAGCGCGGAAGACGTACTGAAACGTCTGAAATCCAAATCGACCAAATAACTTCGATCGATCCTCGAAATTCTGGGTGGACCAGAACCAAACTACCAAAAGGACTGAACCAATGAACGCGTATATCGATAAACCGTCGCAGGCTTGGAACCTCTTTACCTATCTGCAATTCGCCGTTGCGGCTGCGATGATGGCGGGCGGCATCTTCTTCCTCGAGGCCAGTTTCGCGGCCAAGGGCTTCTATGCGATGTCGGCCATCATGCTGGTAAGTACGACCGCGGCGATCACCAAATCCCTGCGCGACCAGGAGGAAAGCAAGAAGCTGCACAACAAGTTGGAAGATGCCCAGACCGAGCGTCTTTTGGCAGAAGTCAGCGGGCCGGAGGCGGCGTAACACGCTGATCTAAGCCTTCAAGGAAAATGCAGGACGTGCCCGGATTTCGGTTCGGGCACGTTCGCCTATTTGGGGCGCAAAGTACCCCGTTCGACCACATGGCAGGGGAAGAGCCGCGCCTCGGGGTAGCGGTTGGGGTCCTTCAGCATCGCTTCGATCAGGTCGACGGATGAGGAAATGATCTGCTGGATCGGCTGGTGGATCGTTGTCAGATCGAGGTTTGCCCAAGCCGCCATCTCCATATCATTGAGACCGATCAGACCGATATCGTCGGGCACGCGCAGCCCCGCGCTTTCGATGGCGCTTTTGGCGCCGATGGTCAGCACGTCGTCGCCGCAGAAATAGGCCTCCGCGGGTTCGGACATCAGAAGCTTTGCCATTTCCACGCGACCGGCATCGAAGGAATAGGCGGAGGCGAAGGAATAGGTGACCTCGGCCTCGCGCTCGGCGATCTCCATGAAGCCGGTGAAGCGGTCCTGGGTGGAGGTGGCGCTTTCCGGCCCGGCGAGGAAATGGATGCGCGCATAGCCGCGATCAATGAGCGTGCGTGCCGCCATCCGCCCGCAAGCGACGTTGTCGATGCCGACCACATGCACATCCGGTGAGGAGGAATGGCGGCCAAAGGAATGCACAACCGGCACACCGGCATCCTTGAACGCCTTCGCAAAGCTGGGCGGCAATGTGGAAGAGGCCACGATCACGCCATCTACGGAGTATTGGCGGAGCATACGCACCGAATTTGCGGGATCGGTTTCATTAGTAAGATTGACGAGCAGAGGGCGCAGACCGCGCTCCTGCAATCCGCGCGTGAAAAGGTCGAAGACTTCGAGGAAAATCGGGTTGTGGAAGTTGTTGGACACAAGTCCGATGAGCTTCGTGCGGCCCGTGGTCAGAGAGGAGGCGAGCGCGTTTGGGCTATAGCCCAGCTCATCTGCGGCCTTCTGGACCTTGCGTCGGGTCTTTTCGGAAACGGAGGCGCCTTCGGTGAATGTGCGCGACACGGCAGAGCGCGAAACGCCCGCCTTCAACGCAACATCTTTCAGTGTGATCCCCATTAATGTTCCCTTAGCGGGTTCTGCACCCGCCAACAACTTGCAAGGCGGCATCCTCTCATATCAGAGAAATTTTGCAACCGGTTGCAATATGCCCGACTCTGTGCTTTGTTTCGACTCGAGGGTGGCGTGCGTCCACCCAAACCAAGAATTCTGGGAGGAACTCATGAAGAAATTTTTGAAAGGCGTGGCCGTTGCCGCGTCGATGGTTGCTGCTCCGTTTGCTGCGCAAGCTGACGGGCATGCCGATCTGAGCTATGTGCTTGTGAGCCACGCTCCGGACAGTGACACCTGGTGGAACACGATCAAGAACGGCATCGCGCTGGCCGGTGAACAGGTTGGCGTGAATGTCGAATATCGTAACCCGCCGACCGGCGACATCGCCGATATGGCGCGGATCATCGAGCAGGCGGCCGCCTCGGGCCCCGATGGCATCATCACCACGCTGGCCGATTTCGACGTGCTGGCCGGCCCGATCAAGAATGCGGTCGATCAGGGCATCGACGTGATCATCATGAACACCGGCACACCGGATCAGGCTCGTGAAGTGGGTGCGCTGATGTATGTGGGTCAGCCGGAATATGATGCCGGGTTCGCCGCTGGTCTGCGCGCGAAAGGTGAGGGCGTGACCAAGTTCCTCTGCGTGAACCACGCCATCCAGCAACCGACCGTGGGTGAGCGCTGCCGTGGCTACGCCGATGGTCTGGGCATCGATCTGGGCGACGCGATGATGGATTCGGGCACCGACCCGTCGGAGATCAAGAACAAGGTTCTGGCTTATCTCTCGGCCAATGCGGACGTTGACGGTATCCTGACGCTGGGTCCGGTCTCTGCCGATCCGACGATTGCCGCACTGCAGGAGAACGGCATGGCCGGTGACATCCATTTCGGCACCTTTGACCTCGGCGAAGAGATCGTGAAAGGCATCAAGGATGGTACCATCAACTGGGGCATCGACCAGCAGCCTTTCCTGCAGGCTTATATGCCGGTTGTGATCCTGGCCAACTGGGACCGCTATGGTGTGCTGCCTGGCAACAACATCAACTCCGGCCCGGGCTTCGTCACCAAGGACGGTCTGGCCAAGGTTGAAGAGTTTGCAGGCGAATATCGCTAAGCGAATCTGAGTGATCAAAGGCGGCCCTGGTGTAAGCGCCATGGCCGCCTTTTCTCCATCCATCGACATCGTGGGGGCGTTCGATGAGTGACGCGACAGAGACAGACGAGCGAATTAAGGAAATCTCCAGGCTCAGGCAGGCGTTGATCCGGCCGGAACTTGGGGGGATCGTGGGCACCGTAGCGGTGTTCACGCTGTTCGCACTTTTTGCCTGGGACAGCGGCATGTTCCAGAGCCAGGGGGTCCTGAACTGGACCATCGTTTCGGCACAGTTCATGATCATCGCCGTGGGCGCCTGCCTGCTGATGATTGCCGGTGAGTTTGACCTCTCCGTCGGTTCGATGATCGGGTTTGCGGGCATGATGATCGCCGTATTCGGCGTGGTTCTGGCTTTGCCGATGTGGCTGGCGATCCTCATCACCTTTGCGATCTGTCTGGCCCTTGGGGCGCTGAACGGATGGATCGTGATCCGAACCGGGCTGCCGAGCTTCATCGTGACACTGGCCTTCCTGTTTATCCTACGTGGCTTCACGATCTACATCCCGCAAACGATCGAGCGCAAAACCATTATCGGCGGCATTCGCGACGCGGCAGAGGGCGATTGGCTCGCGCCGATCTTCGGAGGAAAGATCGGTCAGCCGATTTTCCAATGGCTTGGAGATGCGGGCGTGATTGCGGTGTTTGAACGGGGATCGCGCACCGGCGAGCCGGTGGTGGACGGCATTCCGATGCTGATTGTCTGGGCGATCATCCTGGTCATCTTCGGCCACGTGCTGCTGACGCGGACACGGTTTGGCAACTGGATCTTTGCCGCGGGTGGCGACCCCGAGGCGGCGCGGAACTCCGGTGTTCCGGTGAACCGCGTGAAGGTCCTGATGTTCATGTTCACCGCCTTCTGCGCGACCGTCTTTGCGGTCTGTCAGGTGATGGAATTCGGATCGGCAGGGGCCGACCGGGGCCTGTTGAAAGAGTTCGAGGCGATCATTGCGGTGGTTATTGGCGGCGCGCTTTTGACCGGCGGCTATGGCTCGGTGCTGGGCGCAGCACTCGGTGCCCTGATCTTCGGGGTTGTGCAGCAGGGCCTGTTCTTTGCGGGCGTTGAATCGAGCCTCTTCAGGGTGTTCCTCGGGATCATTCTGCTCGCAGCGGTGATCCTGAACACCTATATCCGCCGCTTGATCACGGGGGAGAGATAAGATGTCTGACCCGATTATCCGCATGACGAATATCGAGAAGCATTTCGGCAGCGTGATTGCGCTGGCCGGTGTCTCGGTCGATGTGTTTGCCGGAGAGTGTCATTGCCTTCTGGGGGACAATGGCGCGGGCAAATCCACCTTCATCAAAACCATGTCCGGTGTGCACAAGCCGACCGCGGGAGAGATTTACTTCGAAGGCAAACCAATGCATTTCGAAGACCCGCGGGACGCGATTGCGGCGGGGATCGCGACGGTGCACCAGCATCTGGCGATGATCCCACTGATGAGCGTGAGCCGGAACTTCTTCATGGGCAATGAGCCGATCAAGAAAGTGGCGGGCATTCCGTTCTTTGATCGCGAAAAGGCGGATGCCACGACCATGGAGGAGATGCGCAAGATGGGCATCAACCTGCGGGGTCCCGATCAGGCCGTGGGCACCTTGTCCGGCGGGGAGCGCCAGACCGTGGCGATTGCGCGGGCCGTGCATTTCGGGGCGAAGGTTCTGATCCTCGACGAGCCGACTTCTGCGCTCGGCGTGCGGCAAACCTCCAACGTTCTGGCCACGGTGGACAAGGTCCGCAAGCAAGGCATTGGTGTGGTGTTCATCACCCACAATGTACGCCATGCCTTGGCTGTAGGAGACCGGTTCACCGTGCTCAATCGCGGCAAGACGCTGGGCACCGCGATGCGCGGCGAGATCACGCCGGAAGAGCTGCAGGACATGATGGCTGGGGGGCAGGAACTGGCGACGCTGGAGGGCTCGCTGGGCGGAACCGTCTGACGGCATGGCTCATCGCACCCTTGCGGGTCTGCCTCGCGATGGCGCATTGAGGGGCCATGTATTCTGAGGACAGTTTCTTCACACTTACGGAGCTGGGGCAGGCGGGTCTGATCGGACTGTCTGCCCTTCTTTCTTGTGGCATGGCCGCGCTGGTGTGGCTGCTGGTGCGGGGGCAGGCGCCATGGGCGCGGGTGGCCAGCGGTTTTGCCCTGTTCTGGCTGTTTGTCTGGCTGTCTCCGCAGATCTACTACGCCTATTACCGCCTGATCATCGACGGGTTGCCGCAGCAATGGGTGATCGGGTGGCCGCAATTTGGCGAAGCTTTGCGCTATCTGGCTTTTGCGGGCCCTGCGAGCCTGTCCGCCCATGGGCAGGGCGTGCTGGGGTGGTCACTTCTCCTGCTCGCCCTCTTCCGGCGCTAACCCGTAGGGTGCGACCAGTTTCCAGACATGGGACGGCACCATGGCGCGCATGCGTTTCGGATGCAGGCGGCGCAGATGCAGGATCGTCTCGGCGGCTTTCATCTCGACGCGGGCCTTCGCAAATTCGAGGCCGCGCGGTCCGATCCGGGGCATCAGCCATCCCATGATCCCGCGCATGAAATCGGGCATGCGGCGCAGCGGCAGACCGCCTGCGGCAAGCTTAGTATTTTCGATGAACCCGGCGACGGAAGAGGCGCGTTTGCCGCGCGTGCCGACCGGTTGCAGGTGGAGTTGATCCTTGAGACCATCGACAATCTCTTGTCCCCGTGCATTGCGGATGATCAGCCACTGATCGCCCTCCCCGGCCATATAGCCGACCGTCACATCGGCGAGGGCGTTGGTGTAATCGACACATGTGCGGCAGGTCGTTGGGAAGAAGTCTGGGTCGAGATCGGAGAGCGGCAGTTTCAGGAACGGGATCAGGCGCTGGGTGCCGTCTTTATGGCGCAGTTCGACATGGTAGTCGGCGCGAAACTCGAGATAGGTGACGGTCTCGGGTGCGTCAGAGATGAGCGAGAGAAACTCGTGGAAGCGTTCCGTGGTGGTGTTGTCGGAACAAGGCGTGCCGATGACATAGAGCGCCTCGAGGCCCAGTTGCGCCTCGATCTGGCGCAGGGCATAGACCTGGCAGGGAATGCCGATGAGCGCGATGCGTTTGTGCCCCGCTTCGACCGCCGGTTCCAGCAGGGCGAGGAGCGGTGCATACCCCATGCGCATGCCACGCGCTTGAGCCATGGCGTCGGGGTCGGTGATCAGCATCGGGCGCGGCTTCCAGATGTCTTCCGGGTCAGGCCCGATGCAAAGCACCGCGTCCACCGTGCCCGCGCGCAGCAGTGCCGCGCCGAGTTCCGTGGTGATCCCGGTCCATTGTGCGCCGGGCTTGGGGGCTTTGAGGCGCGCGCGATACATGGATTGGACAGGGCCGAACCAGAGTTCGTCAGTATCAGCGTCGCGGGTGCGGCCATGGACACGCGCCTCCGCCGCAGGGTAATCGGGCGCGATGAACTGACAGGCTCTACCGCAGGCATTGGCGATCTTCATACGCGAAAGACCGCAATCGGTGCAGAGATTGCGGTGTGCCGCCGGTCCGATGGAGGCAGCGAGATCGAGCGGGGTGGAGCCATCGGCCATGGCTCAGCGTAGAGTGTCTGCCGCGGAGGTGTCAATCTGACTGGACAGCGCGGGAATTGCGCCTCCGGTTGCGGTGGCGTAAGGCTCTGACATGGCGTCACCCCCTGAGCTTTTTGTCACCAATTTCAACCCGAACTTCACCGGGGTCTCGGCCACAGCAGCGGCGGTTGTGCGCGCGCAAGCGCGGGCGCGCGCTATGCATCTGGTCGGGTATGATCTCCCCGGGGCACCCGATGCGGTTCCGTTCAAAGCGGCGGCACGGATGTGTCGCGTTGCGCCAGCGGGGCGGCCTTTTGCGATCTGGCATGTGCGACGGAATCCGGAGATGCGACGTGCATTGTGGTTGCGCGACGGGCTGAAACGCCCGATCCGAATTGTCTTCACCTCCGCGGCAATCCGCAGGCACAGCGCGTTTCCGCGCTGGCTGATCTCGAAGATGGATGCAGTCATCGCAACCTCCGAGGACGCCGCGGAATTTGTGCCGCATGTGCGCGGTATCGTGCCCCATGGCGTTGATTGCGAAAGTTTTTTTCCGGCTGAGGATCGGGCTGCCGCCTGGGCAGCGACCGGCTATGGGGGCAAGCGAGGGATCGCAACCATCGGGCGGGTCAGGCCAGAGAAAGGGACGGATCGGTTCGTCGAGGCGATGATTGAGTTCCTGCCCGACAACCCGGACGTCACGGCGCTCGTGATCGGGCGTGCCGGGCGGACAGATACGAAGTTCGACCTCGAGTTGAAGGCAAAAGTGCAAGGGGCCGGACTGATCGACCGGATCCGGTTCATTGGTGAAGTGCCCGCCCGCGACCTGCCCCGGCTCATGCGCTCTCTCAGCCTTGTGGCCGCGTTTCCGCGCTATGAGGGGTACGGGATGACGCCACTGGAAGGCATGGCGTCGGGCGTGCCCTTCGTGGCCATGGATACCGGACATTTCAACGCATTCTCAGCACAGGGACAGGCGGGGCTGGTCGTCCCACAAGGCGATATGGCGGGCGCGTTGGAGGCGTTGCGCACGGGGTTGGCAGCAGCCGAGGAGATGGGCCAGAATGCAAGGCGCATCGCCGAAGAAAGCTTTAGCGTCGCGCAGGAAGCCGTGGGGATTGAAGCGGTGTATGAGATGCTTTGGTCGGAGGCCACAAAATGAAGTGTTTTGTGATCCATCTGGATCGCGCTGAGGGCCGTAAAGCTGCCGTCGAGCGGCTGCTGGCCGATAGCCCCTATCCGGCGGAGATCTTGCCCGCCTGCGACGGGGAGGCGATGCCCGATGCCGAGCGCGAGGTGCTTTATCCCGGGCCTTCGCATTTTGACCCGCCCTATCCGTTTCATTTGGGCTATGGCGAGGTCGGCTGTTTCGTCAGTCATATGTGGGCTTGGCAGAAGATCGTGGATGAAGGGCTTCCGGGCGCGCTGATCCTGGAAGATGATGTCGAGACCGACCGGGATGTGTTCGCGCGTGCTGTCGCCTTTGCCGAGCGTCATTTGCCGGAGCACGGGTATATCCAGTTCCAGGTGCGCAAGATGCGGCGCGAGGTTATCGTGCTCGACGAGGCGGATGGGTTCAAGCTGGTGCAACCCAAGACCGCACCGCGTCGCACCTCGGCTCAACTTGTCAGCGCGAAAGCGGCGGCGAGATTGTTGGAGATCAACAAGACCATCGACCGTCCGGTGGACGGAATGCTGCAACTGAGTTGGGAGATCGGTTTTCCGATGGTCTGTATGGTGCCGTCGGGGGTGCGCGATTTGACGAAGGCAAGTGGTGGGTCGACCGTCTCCCGAGGGCGCACGAAGCTTGCGGCCCTGACAGCGGAGATCAAACGCGCATTTTATCGCGCAAAGATCAGACAAATGTCGCGCGAGTTCCGGCGGCGTCAGGCCCGCAGATAAAGCGAATTGTTCTTGGTGCGGCTGACCAGTTTGTAGCCGTGTTCCTTGAAGGCCTTCGCACAGCCTGGATAGTCCTCGCCGCCCTTCAGGGTCTCGATAACGATGCGTTTTGGAAACAGGCTTTCGGGCGCGGATGCGAAGAACGGCACGAGCGCCTGATCCTCGTGACCTTCGATGTCGATTTTCAGCCCATCAATGGCCGTGATGTTCCGATCGTTGAGGATGTCCAAGAGCGGGCGCATCTGCACTGAACCGCCTTCGGCTTCGGTGACGGAGACGATGGCGGTGTCATTCTTCCGAATTGACAGCTCTCCCCTGCTGTCATGGTCGCTGACCCCGGCATTGACCACATCGATATTGGCGAGCCCGGAGGCGTGCGCGTTCCAGCTCAATTGATCGACCATGTCGACATTCGCATCGATCGCAAGGACACTGGCTTGCGGACGAGCCTTGGCCAGCGACAATGAGTAGAGACCGATATTGGAGCCGATGTCGACGAACTGCGCGCGCTCAGGTGCATTTTCGATCAGAAAATCAATGTCTTGGGCGTTATATCCGGGGTTCACCAGCAGGTTGTACTCGATCAGATTGTTACGCCCGGTGATGCGATAGGCTGCGTCCCGAAACCGGATATCGAGATAGGGCGGGCCGAGTTTCATGATCAATTTGGTCAGTTTGCCGCGGGTGATCCCGCGCTTGAGGAAGGTCGTCTGACCGAGCGCGATCAGGATGCGCTGAGCGACGTTTGGCGCGAAGCTGCCAAATGGCATGGCGTCGATCTCGGGCTTTCGGCCTGTTTCGCCTTCGCGGAGCGGTCTCCAGCCCGGTGCATATTCCTGGGCCGACCCCGCCGCGTTTGGCAACTCCATGAAAGGCCGTGTCGCGGTCTGGAATTGCAGATCGTGTAAGTGGGCGTAGATGCCACCTTTGGTCAGGAGCTCTTCATGGGTGCCGCGTTCGGCAAGCTTGCCTTTATCGAGCACCAGGATTTGATCGGCGTTGCGCACAGTGCTCAGGCGATGCGCGATCACGAGCGTGGTGCGGCCTTTGCTGAGTTTGTCGAGCGCCTTCTGCACGACTTTCTCGGATTCCGCGTCAAGCGCGGAGGTTGCTTCATCGAGCAGCAGGATGGGTGTGTCGCGCAGGATCGCGCGGGCGATGGCCACACGCTGGCGCTGCCCGCCAGACAGGTTCGAGCCGCGTGCGCCGACGGGTGTTTCGAGCCCCTGTGGCAACTCGTCCAGGAAGTCACTGACATGGGCTGCATCTAGTGCCGCTTTCAGTTGAGCGTCGGTGACGTCTGTGCGTCCGGCGACAATGTTCTCTCGCAGAGTTTCATCAAAAAGAAGCGCATCCTGACTAACGACCGAAAACAGGCTGCGCAGATCGGCGAGTTTGAGATCCCGTATCGGCACGCCACCAATTTTCGCGACCCCGGTCTGGGGGTCAAAGAGACGGGTAAGGACGTTGAACACGGTGCTCTTGCCGGCACCGGACGCGCCGACCAGAGCGGTGGTAGTCCCGCTTGGCAGATCGAAGCTCAAACCGTTCAGAACGGGCAGATCGCCATAGGAAAGTGAGACATCTTCAAACGTAAATTCAGTGGTTTGAGGTATCTTCGTGCCGGGTTTCGCGGTGGCATCGGTGATTTTGGGCTTCACATCCATCAGTCCGAAAATGCGTGACAGGCTGGCCTGCATCACCTGCCAATACCCCATGACACCACCGAGACGGCGCAAAGGTTGAAACGCCAACGCCATGGCGGTGAAGAAACTCATGAACTGGCCAATGCTCTTTTCGCCGGCAATGATCTCTGGCCCGCCAAAGATCAAAACGCAGAAAAACCCCAGACCGACGGCGATATCCACGAGGCCCGGGACAGCTGCTTGTCCGGCATTGGCTTTCACATTGGCGTTGACCAAAACCTCGGACAGTTCGGAGAAACGATCTGATTGATAGGTTTCCAGCTTGTTGAGCTTAATCGGCGTGATGCCGTGAAAAATCTCGTCGAGCTGGGTTGTTCGCTTGGCGGCCAAGTCTCTGATAAAGAACGTTTTTCGCCGAATATAACGCTGTACGGCGATGGACGGCAGCAGCAACAGAGGCGCTCCGACAATCGCAACGGCGGTCCAGCGCCAATCGATCCAGATTGCAACGCTCATTAGGGAGATAAGAGCGATGATGTCCCGCCCGGCTCCGGTTATGATGATGTTCCACAGGCTTTGGATCGCCGTTACGTCGCCTTGGACCCTCTCGATCAGCGTGCCGGGCGAGGTTGCGGAGTGGAAACTGTGATCCAGCGACAGCGTGTGCCTCATAAGGTCCAGTTGCAGATCGGTTGAGGCGCGGTAGGAGACTTTTGCCATCAAGGCGCGCTGGACCATTCCTGCAACGGCGCGAACCGCAAAAAGTGAAAAAATTCCGATACCTACAAGCCAGATCGCGCTTTCACGGCCCTCGACAAAGACGAGATCGAACATGGGCTGCAGCATGTAACTGAGCGCACCGAGTGTGGAGCCTTCAATGACCATGAAGAATACCGCGACGAGCAGAAGTGGGAGGTGGCGTTGCAGATAGCCGCGCCAAAGCCTGCCGAACATACGGCCTGAGGAATCTGTCGAAATATCGGAGGGTTGATCTGCCAAAGCTCTACATCGCGCAATTGCGTCCGCACGGTTTAGCGCGGAATGGCGCGATGCCGCAAGATCGCGTGACCGATATCGGTGTCATCGCTTTGATTTCAAGGGGAAGGAGCTGTTTTGACACCATCTGGCAGGCGTGCGGCTTTGGTTTGCGGAACGTTTAAGTCACGCAGGATTCCGGTCGCTGGAGTGCCTCGAAGGCGAATGCTTAATCCGCCTCGCCCTTCGCCACGGCAATCTCGACCTCTGCGATCTCCTGGGCCGTCAGGCCATATTCCGTCGCGGCGGTCGCCGTTGAGATATAGCCGCGTGCAAGATCGCGTTTGACGAGGTCCTTCGGGCGGTCCGCCGGGTTGCCGTAGCCCGCACCGCCGGGAAATGCCATGACGACCTTGCACCCATGGGGCACGAACTGCTTGCCTTTGACATGCATTTTCGATCCGTCATCCTGCGCGATTGTCGTCGGTGCGCCGTTTTTGCCACCACGGCGTCCACGGGCGGGGTGCTGACCGCGGTCGAACATTGCCTGGATGTCGAACTCATGGCCTTCTTGCGCGCCCACTTCCATATATTGGCCCAAGCCGCCGCGGGTTTTTCCGGCGCCGCCGCTGTCGGGGCGCAGCTCCTTTCGCCAGATGATGACCGGCCCGGCATGCTCGGTGGCTTCAATCGGCATCGTCATCACGCCGGAGGGGAAGGCGGTTGCGTTCAGGCCGTCATGATCTGGCCGCGCGCCGGAGCCGCCGGAGTTAAAGGTCAGAACCTCGGAGCGCCGCGCATCGGGCGGTGCAGGTGCATCCGTCCGGGGTCGCAGCGAGACCTGGAAATTGCACAGGCAGCCCGCGCCTTCTGCAGGCACGAGCCCCGGCACGATCTTGTCGAACGCATCGAAGACTGCGTCGGGGACGAAGTGACCCACGATGTGGCGCAGGGCCACGGGCGCGGGATGCAGTGCGTTGACGATGGAGTTTTCCGGCGCTGTCACCTCAAAGGGCGCAAGCGAGGCGGCGTTGTTGGGAATTTCGGGCGCGATTGCGACTTTCAGGGCATAACAGGCATAGGCTTTGGTGTAGACCAGCGGGCAGTTGATCCCTTTCTTGTCCACGGGTGAGGAGCCAGCAAAATCGGAGACGATTTTGTCGCCCTCGACGCTGATCTTCAGCTTCAGCGTGATCGGTCTGTCAAATCCGTCCATCGTCATCTCGCCCTCCGCCGCGGTTTGCGGCAGGGCTGCAATGCGTTCGATGGTGGCGCGACGAGAGTTTTCGAGGATGAACTCCGCGATCCCGTCGATATGGTCGAGATCGAACTCTTCCATCATGTCGATCAGGCGGCGATGGCCGATCTCGTTACAGGTGGCCAGCGCGTAGATATCGCCGATCAGTTGGTCGGGTTCGCGGACATTGCCGCGAATGATCTTGGTCAGCGTTTCGTCCACCTCGCCCTGATCGGCGAATTTCATGATCGGGATGTAGAGGCCTTCCTCGTAGACGCTCTGCGCGTCTGCCCCGAAACCACGGCCGCCGATATCCACGATATGGGCTGTGCAGGCGAAAAACCCCACCAGCACCCCTTTGTGGAAGGAGGGCGTGACCATGGTGATGTCATGCAGATGTCCGGTGCCTTCCCAGGGATCGTTGGTGATGTAGACATCGCCCTCGATGATGTTCTGACGTCCGATGCGGCGAATGAAATGCGCGACGGCGTCTGCCATGGCGTTCACATGGCCCGGGGTGCCCGTAACCGCTTGCGCGAGCATATTGCCTTTGGTGTCATAAACCCCGGCGGAGAGGTCACCGGCCTCGCGAACAGATGTCGAAAACGCGGTGCGGACCAAAGCCTGGGCCTGTTCTTCGACAATCGAGATCAGCCGGTTCCACATGACCTGATAGGCGACGTTGGATTGCTCTTGTGCCATTCTTGCTTACCCTTTCGTCACGACGTCGATGCAGCCATCGGGCTGACGGATCGCATCCCGGCTGGCGGGCACGATGATGGTGGTTTCTTCTTCGGTGATTGCCGCTGGTCCCGGCGCGCGATGCCCCGTTTCCATGGTGTCGCGGTGGATCACATGCGCGTCGAGAAACGTCGACGAGGCCGGATCGAAGAGCTGACGCGTGCCATTGAGCTGTGCCGCCGACGCGCCATCCGTGACGGAGATCGGGGTGATCTCTTCGGGCGGGGTCGTGGCATTCACTGACCAGACGGTGATCTCGATATCCATGCCAGCGACCGGACGACCAAAGAGTTTGGTGTAATCCTCCTCAAACCGCGCCTCGAAGGTGTCGACATCAGGGTTCATGGCCTGCTCTTCGGTCAGTTCAATCGGGATTTCCCAACCCTGCCCTGTGTAGCGCATATAGACCTTGAACTCGGACTGGATCGGGCTGACCTCATCGCAGGTGCGCACGAACCCCGTGGCCTCGGCTTTGAGGTCGGTCAGGATCGTTTTGATCTTGTCCGCATCGAAATCGCTGAGCTTCATATAGACGGAGCGGTTGGCCTCGAAACTGAACGGCGCCCGCAGGAAGCCGATGGCCGAACCGACCCCGGCCCCTGGTGGGACCAGCAAACGCTCAACCCCGAGCTTTTCGCATAGACGCCCCGCGTGAAGCGGTGCCGCGCCGCCGAAGGCGATCATCGTGTATTCGCTCAAGTCCTCGCCATTTTCGACCGCGTGAACCCGGGCGGCGTTCGCCATGTTCTCATCGACCACTTCGGCCACGCCGAATGCAGCCTCGGTGGCCTCCATATCAAGCGTGGCGCCAATATATGTGTTCAGCGCGTCTTTCGAGTTTTTCGGGTGCAGTCTGATCGAGCCACCGGCGAAATTGTCGGGATCGAGCTTGCCAAGCACCAGATCGGCATCGGTCACGCCGGGACGCTCACCGCCGCGCCCGTAGCAGGCCGGACCCGGTTCCGATCCGGCGCTTTCGGGACCGACTCTGATCTGATGCATCGTGTCCACATGGGCGAGGGACCCGCCGCCGGCACCGATCTCCACCATATCGATCACCGGAATCGAAATGGGCATCCCCGAGCCTTTCTTGAAACGATAGGTGCGGGCGACCTCGAACACACGGGAGGTCTTCGGCGTCTGGTTCTTGATCAGGCAAATCTTTGCTGTTGTGCCGCCCATGTCGAAGCTGAGCACTTTGTCGATCCCGTAGCGGGCCGCGATATGGGCGGCAAAGACCGCGCCACCGGCGGGA
>JANQRE010000027.1 GCA_028284705.1 Paracoccaceae bacterium
GCCCCCCCCTGCCCCACCGCGATTGGCAAAGCCAAGCGCAAAACCTGGTCTCAGAGCTTGGGGTCGGGATTGACCGTGTGCCCATCGACCGCGATGACCTGACCGGACACCATACGCGCCTGTGGAGACGCCAAAAATACCGCCATGTCGGCGATGTCCGAGGCTTCGACCAGCGATCCCATGGAATTGCCGGAGGCGTAGCCGTCATAGACCTCCTGATAGGTCATCCCCTTCGCAGCCGCCTCCCGCTCCATCACGCCATACATGCGCGGACCCTCCACCGCGCCGGGGCAGATGGCATTGGCGCGGATGCCAAACGGGCCCAATTCCATTGCCAGCGTTTTCATCAAACCGATCGCAGCCCATTTCGCAGACGCATAGGGCGCGCGATTGGGGAAGCCGTATTGGCCAGCGGTCGACGAAGTGATCGTGATCACGCCCGCCTTTGCCGCCTTCATCATCGGCGCGGCATATTTCGCCGCCAGAAAGGCGCCTTCGAGATTGACCGAGACGCATCTGCGCCAGTCCTCCAGCGCGATGTCTTCGATTTTCGCGGTCGGCCCGGCGATCCCGGCATTTGCACAGAGCACATCCAGCCCGCCCCAACGGGCCTCAATCTCTGCAAAGAGCGTGGCCATCCTCTGCTCATCGCTCGCGTCCACCTCTGCGCGCTGCCAAGCCTTCGGCACTGCCGCGAGCGCCTCGCGATCGACATCGGTCACCCAGACCTCATGGCCCGCCGCCTCGAAAGCCTGGCCCATGGCCAGACCAATCCCGGAGGCGCCAGCCGTAATCAGAACGCGGCTCATTTTGCGGCCCGCACCGCAGCCCCTGCGCCCTCGGGGCTGGGCAGGTTCGCGTGTTCGGCGGCAATCGCCGCCAGCTTCGCTTCGATATGCGTCGCAGGCACCGAAGCCTTTCGGGTCTCCAGGGAGACATGGATCAGCATATGCTCTCCGGTCGCTAGCAGTCGCTCACCTTCATACATCTCATGGAACAGGTGCATCTTCTTCCCCTCGCCGAGCAAGACCTGTGTACGGACCTCGATCCGCGCGCCTGCGTGAACTTCGTCAAGATGCCGGATATGGGTCTCGGCAGTGAAGTAGCTGCCACCAGAGGCGATGTACTCCGCATCACAACCAATGATCTCCATGAAGCGGTCGGTCGCATCACCAAAGGCTTGCAGATAGCGCGCCTCGTTCATGTGGCCGTTGTAATCGGTCCAGTCCAGCGGCACAGCGCGGGCCACGGTGACAATCGGCTGACTGAAATCCTCCGGCTCCACCTTCCGCGTTGCATCGACTGCGTTCAGGACCGCCCCCGCGCCCCAATCCTGCGCTTTCAGAGCGCGCATCATGGCGACGAGATTGTTGTCGCGAATGCGCTCCAACTCCCGGATCGAATAGGCCCCCGATTGTGCATCGGACTGGCTGGCGATCAGATCGACCAACTCGTCCGTGAAGTCCGGCACATCCATCAGCTTCGTCCAGGGCCATTTCAGCGCCGGACCAAACTGCGCCATGAAGTGCTTCATGCCCGCCTCGCCCCCGGCCACGCGATAGGTCTCAAAGAGCCCCATCTGCGCCCAGCGAATGCCGAACCCGTAGCGGATCGCATCATCGATTTCTTCCGTCGTGGCGATCCCGTCTTTCACGAGCCACAGCGCCTCCCGCCAGACGGCCTCGAGGAAGCGGTCGGCGATATGCGCGTCGATCTCCTTGCGCACCACCAGAGGATACATGCCAAGCCCGGTCAGCATCTCTTTCGCGTCCTCGATGAAGCCCGGCTCGGTGCCGGGATGGCCCACGACCTCGACCAAGGGCAGCAGATAGACCGGGTTGAACGGGTGCAGCACCATGATGCTTTCGGGATGTTTTGCGCCGTCGGCCAGTTCGGAGGGTTTGAACCCAGAGGTTGAGGAGCAGATCGGCACCGAGGCGCCCTCATGGTCCTGGATCTGACGATATACTTTCCGTTTCAATTCAAGGCGTTCCGGCACGCTTTCGATGACCCATTGCGCGGGCATCACCGCGTCTTCCATGGTCTCGCAAAACCGCAACTTGCCCTCCGCCGGCATCGCCTGATCGCTGAGGCCCGGCAGGGAACGCCGCGCATTGGCCAGAACCTCGCCGATCTTGCGCTCCGCCTCCGGGTCGGGGTCATAGACCTGCACGTCCCAGCCGTTCAGCAGGAACCGCGCGACCCAGCCGCCACCGATCACACCGCCGCCGATCACCGCCGCTGTCGTCATGTCTCACTCTCCTCAGACCGAAATCCGATGGCCCGCAGCACTATCACGCAGACCGTCATCACCACGCCGACACCGCCCAGAGCCGCCGGCAGGATGCCCAGCACGATGGGCAGGTTCACCACCCCGTTGAACACATCTTCCGTCGTCAGAAGCCCGACGCCTAGCCCGATCAGGGCGACACCAACCAGCAACAACCCAGCGCTCCAGCGAAAGGCCATGCGCACCGATTTCCCCGATTTCGCATAGGGGACGGCGACACCAAGCCCCAGGATCAACATGAAAAACAGCGAACCGGTCATCGATACTCATCCGGATTGTCATCATGGCGGATGCCCCAGCGCCGGATCGCCCAGATCAGGACCAGGGCCAGCAATCCCAGAAGGGCGGCAAGGCTCATCATTGTGCCGAGAGGCGCCAACCAATGGGTGCTGCTCTCCGCGCTATTCGCATCGACCTCCGGGTCAAGTGTGAACATCGTAAACACTGCGCCGAGCATGCCTACGCCCAGCAAAACCTTCGCAGGCGTGGCCAGCGAAAAGCTCATCCGCGCCAGCAGCGTCGCCACCCCGACGACCGCAAAAGCGACGATGAGAAAGGTCAGGCTCATCGCGTCACTCGCCTAAGTTTTGAGATGTCATAGCCGTTGAAGGCCAGCACATCCCGCGCCGCTTGCAAACGATCCGCGCGCAGCTTTGTGCCACGATTGATGATACTGCCGAAGCGCCCGGACGGCGTGCCCAGCACGGCGGTGCGGTGATCCTCATCGATCCAGAGCACCCAGATCGGGTCCTGATCGCTATATTCGCCCAGATAGCTCAACCGTCCAAACTGGCCGATCTGCAATTGCGGACGGTCAGAGATGTGGAGGACGTTGGCAAGCGCCGGATCGGTGCGCGCGTGGCTGATCGCTGTGGCATAGACATATCCTGCCGGGCTCGGCGTGAAACTCACCCGATCCGCGGTGACCTCGCGCGGCGTTTCGTCGAAGCTTTCGATGATCACCCACTCGCCCGCAAAACGCGCGGCGTCGAAGCGCGTCGAGGAGGTGATCTGCACAGATTGGTCGCGATAACCATCGGGCAGGAAGCGCGGCGTCTCGGTGCAGGCCACCAGAACCACAAGTGCGATCAACCAAAGCGCTCTCATCCCAACCGTCTCCGCACCGCGTCAGCCATGGCGCGGCCAAGTGTGTGATGCGCTGCCACGTCAAGATGCACGCCGTCGATCTGCGATGTCTCAACCACCGAACCGGCCTCAAAGAACCCAATGCCAGCCGCCTTTGCCATCGCCTTCAAATGATCCACCAACCCCACTTGCCGCGCCTCGGCCCCGGCGAAAACCTCCGCCAGAATGCCCGTCTCGCGCACCGGAGCGGGGGCCACCACCATCACGTCCCGCGCCACCGCTTCGGCTTGCGTTATCTCCACCAGCCGCATCACCGAGCGGGCGATCTCCCAGGCGCTCACCGAGAAGCGCATCTTCAGATCATTCGTCCCCAACATGAGGATCACCAGATCAAGCGGCTTATGCGCATGCAAGCTTGAGAGCAGAACTGCCGCCCCATTGCGCGCCCCACCCTCGACCGGATCGTCATGCACTGTGGTCCGCCCCGGCAAGCCATCGGTGATCACCTCCGCACCCAGAACGTCCCCCATCACCTCCGGCCAGCGATCCGCTTTGTTGTGTCGCCCAGAGGCAGGCAATGACGCCAAGGGCGGCGTGCCGTGGGAGTTGCTGTCACCGAAGACGAGGATCGTCACTTCGGGACTCTTTTGGTCAAACCTAGCTTCTGACGAACATCCTCCGGCCCGATGACCCTCGCGCCCAGCCGTTCGATGATCTCGACCGCACGGCCCACCAGTGCTTCATTGGTCGCCAACACGCCCTTGTCGAGCATCAGATTATCCTCCAACCCGACCCGCACATTGCCACCGGCCAGCACCGCCGCCGCCACAAACGGCATCTGATTTCGCCCCAGCGCGAAGGCCGAGAAGGTCCAGTCGTCGGGCACGTTGTTCACCATGGCCATGAAGGTGTTGAGATCATCCGGCGCGCCCCAAGGCACACCCATGCAAAGCTGTACCAGGGCGGGCGCTTCGAGCACGCCATCGGCCACCAATTGTTTGGCATACCACAGATGCCCGGTGTCAAAGGCCTCGATCTCGGGCTTTACGCCAAGCTCGGTCATCATGCCGCCCATCGCGGTCAGCATGCCCGGCGTGTTGGTCATCACATAATCGGCCTCGGCGAAATTCATCGTGCCGCAATCAAGCGTGCAAATCTCGGGCAGACACTCAGCCACATGGGCGACCCGCTCCTCGGCCGAAATCATGTCGGTGCCCGCAACGGTCGGCAGCGGATTGGGCGTGCCGAACACCATATCGCCGCCCATGCCTGCGGTGAGGTTCAGCACCATATCCACCTCCGCCTCGCGGATACGGTCGGTGACTTCGCGGTAATACTCGAGCTTCCGAGACGGCGCCCCGGTCTCCGGATCACGCACATGGCAATGCACCACCGCCGCCCCGGCTTTCGCTGCCGCAATCGCGCTGTCTGCGATTTGCTTGGGAGAACGCGGCACGTTCGGGGAGCGATCCTGGGTCGAACCCGATCCGGTCACGGCACAGGTGATGAAAACCTCGCGGTTCATGGTCAGCGGCATCGGCGATCTCCTCCCGTTTGGCGCACCTCACGCCAATCCCTGCTCGAAAACAAGCCCGTTTGCGCCGGGCCTCTTGCTTAGAGCGACCCAACCCCTCTCCATCTGGTCAAAAATACCCAAACTCCACACGCACCAAACACGCAGTTGATAGATCAAACTGGGTCGGCCCGACCTCCCACTTCCCTCCCCCGCGCGGGGAGGGGTGAAGAGCGCCCGGAAATTGGTCCAGTGGAGCAATTTCAGCGATGAACGGGCGTAGTCCCGGACGTGGAGGGAGTTCGGCTGGGTCGCGCGGCAAAGCTGCTCATTTTAATATGGCATCGGGTTGGCGCGGTTTATCTCGTCGATCTCACCCATGAGTTCATCGCTCAGCACCAGTTCCCTCGCGCCCAGAATGATCTCTAACTGCGCCATCGTGGTCGCCCCGAAGATCGGCACGCAAGGGAAAGGCCGCTGTCGACACCAGGCCAGCGCCATATGCACTGGGTGCAGCCCATGGCGCGCGGCCAGATCGACATAGAGCTGAGTGACCGCATCGACCCGCGGCGAGGCGCGCCCGCCCATCCGGTCATTGATCGATTTCCGCGACCCGTTCGGCACCGCACCATCCGCATATTTTCCGGTCAGATATCCCGCCGCCAAGGGCGAAAAGGCCAGACAGGTCACCGCTTCATTATGGCTCAGCTCCGCCAGATCGGTGTCATAGAGCCGACAGAGCAATGAGTATTCGTTCTGCACGCTCTCCACCCTCGGCGCGCCCATCTCTTCGGCCACGGACAACCACTGTCCCGTGCCCCAGGCGCTTTCATTCGACAGGCCGAAATGGCGGATCTTGCCCGCCGCGACCAGCCGCGCCATCTCGCCCAGCACATCTTCCATATGCGCCCTGGTCTCGGCCTTGTCCTGTCCAC
Source organism: Paracoccaceae bacterium (assembly GCA_028284705.1). Taxonomy (GTDB): domain Bacteria; phylum Pseudomonadota; class Alphaproteobacteria; order Rhodobacterales; family Rhodobacteraceae; genus Litoreibacter. The sequence goes on from JANQRE010000027.1 coordinate 5,825, forward strand.
TCGGATCGTAGGTCCAGTTCTGCCGGAACATATAGCTGCCCCGGTTCGGCCAGTGCAGTTGGTAGAGGTCGATCACATCCGTCTGCAACCGTTTCAGCGACCCCTCGACAGCCTCACGAATGGTCTTCGACGAGATCGGCTCCCCATCACGGATGTAATTCCCTGCGCCTGCCACTTTGGTGGCGATGATCACCTCATCGCGCCGCCCTGTCTTGGCCAGCCAATTGCCGATGATCGCTTCGGTCTTGCCCGCGCCCTCCTTGGTCATCGGGTTCACCGGATAGGCTTCCGCTGTGTCAATAAAATTGATCCCCGCCTCAAGGCTCGCCTCAATCTGCGCATGCGCGTCGGCCTCATCGGTCTGCGTGCCCCAGGTCATCGAGCCCAGACAGAACTCCGACACCATCAAATCCGTCTGCCCCAATTGCGTCTTTTGCATGTGATTTCTCCAATTCCTTAGGCCGCAAGCTATGGCCTCACACCTTGAGGGCAAGCGGAAAACATCTTGAAGAACAAAATAGGAACATTATACTCGGCCCCCATGCCCCGCCCCGCCTCAACCCTGCTCGACCGTCGCCATCATGATCCCCGCCCCGCGTTAGAGGTGGCGCCGGAGATCTCGCTGACGCTGGCCCGCGCGCATGAGCTTTGCGGCTTTGCGCGCCGCACATTGGCCCTGATGTTCGCTGCCCGGATGAAAGGGCCGATCCTCTGGATCCGCCCGACCTGGGTGCCGGATATGCTGAACCCCGATGGCTGTGTGCGCTGGATCAATCCCGGTCGCCTGATCTGGGCCAACTGCATCCGTGGTGAGGATTTGCTCTGGACCATGGAGGAGGCTCTGCGTTCCGGCGCGATCCCATTGGTGGTGGTCGAACTGCCCGAGCCACCGCCTCTGACCCCTGTGCGCCGTCTGCATCTCGCAGCCGAGACCGGTGCGGAGGAGGGGCAATATACGCCTTTGGGGTTCATACTGACCCCCGGGGATGGTGGCGCCGCAGGGATCGAAAGCCGCTGGCACCTCGCACCCCAACATAGCGGGGCAGAGGAACGCTGGCACCTCTCACGCCGACGCGCCCGTAACGCACCCCAGAAGGACTGGTCTGTGACACGGGGTAAAGGGGGGCGTCTGATCCTCAGAAAACCCGCATTGCCATGAGGTCCGAAAAATGGCTTCCTCGCGCGACACCCAGCGCATATGAGGCCTGCCATGATCGATCCGACCACCCTTCTGACCTATACCGCGATCGTCCTGGGCTTTGTCTTTATCCCCGGACCGGCCACGCTTCTGACCATCGCGCGCGCCACCAGTTCCGGCACGCGGGTCGGCATCGCCACCGGCGCGGGCATCGCAGCGGGGGACATCCTGCACACGGTCATGGCGATCATCGGCCTCTCGGCCATCATCGCCACCTCCGCGCTGCTTTTCACCGTGATCAAATATGCCGGGGCTGCTTATCTGATCTATCTGGGCCTGCGCGCGATTTTTGAGAAAACACCGCTGAATGTGACCGGAAACACGCTGCCGATCACCGCGCGTCGTGCGTTTCGCGAAGCCATGCTGGCCGAGGTTCTGAACCCCAAAACCGCGCTCTTTTTCCTCGCCTTCCTGCCGCAATTCGTCGACCCCGTCGCCGGGATGGTGGCCCTACAACTCACCACACTCGGGGTGATCTTCGTCATGCTGGGGTTGCTCAGCACCGTGATCTTCGCCGTCAGCGCCGGCGGCCTCGGTCATTTCCTGCGCCGCAATCCAACCGTGTTGAAATGGCAGGGCAAGATCGTCGGCAGCATCTATTGCGCCCTCGGTCTGCGCCTCGCCCTGCAGGAGAGATAAGCCAATGCTCGACCACCGCCCTTGGGTGCCCGCCGCCTGCGAGACCCGCGTACAGAACATCGCCAAACGCACCGGCGCGCAATCGACCGCAGAGATTGCAGCGCGGCTCGAAACGCTGGCCGCCGAAAACCGCCAGATTCACGAGCACGACTGTTTCAACCTCAACCCCGCGACCAATGTGATGAACCCGCGCGCCGAGGCGCTTCTGGCCTCCGGCATCGGGTCGCGCCCGTCGCTCGGCTATCCGGGCGACAAATACGAGATGGGGCTCGAAGCCATCGAAGAGATCGAGGTCATCGCCGCCGAGCTTTGCGCGCAAGTCTTCGACGCAAAATTCGCCGAAATCCGGGTACCTTCGGGGGCCATCGCCAATCTCTACAGCTTCATGGCCACCTGCAAACCGGGTGACACGATCATCGCACCGCCCGCCTCCATCGGCGGTCACGTAACGCATCACATCGCGGGCTGCGCCGGGCTTTTCGGTCTCAAGACCGTCGATGCGCCGGTCAATGCCGACGGCTATACGGTCGACGTGGACAAGCTCCGATTGCTGGCTTGGGACATGAAACCCAAGCTCATCACCATCGGGGCCTCGCTCAACCTCTTCGAACACCCCGTTGCAGACATCCGCGCCATTGCCGATGAGATCGCCGCGAAAGTGCTGTTCGACGCCGCGCATCAATGCGGCATCATCGCTGGGCGGGCCTGGAAGAACCCGCTCTCCGAAGGCGCACATCTGATGACCATGAGCACCTACAAAAGCCTCGGCGGGCCACCCTCCGGTCTTATCGTCAGCAATGATGCAGCGCTGATCGAGACCATAGATGCCATCGCCTTTCCCGGCATGACGGCAAATTTCGATGCGGCGAAATCGGCCTCCCTTGCGATGTCCATGCTCGATTGGATGGACCATGGAGAGGCCTATGCTGCGCAGATGATCGCCACCGCCCAAACCTTCGCCGCGGAACTCCAACGCGCCGGGGTCCCAGTCTTCACCACGCCGCAAGGTGTCACCAATTCCCACCAATTCGCCATCGAAGCGGCCCCCTATGGCGGCGGGCAGACGGTTTCCAAGAAACTGCGCCAAGCGGGGTTCCTCGCTTGCGGCATTGGTCTGCCGATCCCGGAGGTTGCCGGAGACATGAACGGTCTACGCATCGGCACACCCGAACTTGTGCGCTGGGGCGTCACGCCCCAGAACGTGTCGGAGATCGCCGCGCTTTTTGCCCGCGCGCTGACATCAAACGATCCAGCGGCCCTCGCGGCGGAGACCCGCGCCCTGCGCAGCCAGTTTGACAAACTTCATTACATCTCCACATAAGCGCCCATGCCCATTCGCCATGCGACTGCTGAAGACCTGCCCGCGCTACAAGAGATTGTCGCCGCGACAGAGATGTTTCCCCCCGAGATGCTGCCTGACATGATCGCGGGCTTCCTCGATGGGGCCAGCGACGAGATTTGGCATGTCCACGCGACCGACCCCGACGGCGACGTGACCGGCTTCAGCTATACCCGCGCCGAACCTCTGACCGAGGGCACATGGAACATGCTCGCCCTCGCGGTTCACCCGGCACGACAGAGCACTGGCGTGGGGCGCAGGCTCACCGAAGCGGTCGAGGCGCAATTGCGGGCAAATGGTGCGCGTGTTCTCATCGTCGACACCTCCGGCTCCGACAATTTCGCGGGCGCGCGCAGCTTCTATGGGCGCTGCGGATATACCGAGGAGGCCCGCATTCGCGACTACTGGGCGGCGGGCGATGACAAGGTGACATTCCGCAAATTGCTCTGATCGCGGATCGGCGGAAACACGCATACGTGACCTCGCGCATCGAATAATCTCGCTATATCGAGGGTTATGAGGGCATCTGACATCTTCACACGGAGCCTCCCCATGCGCATCGCAGCCCTTGCCGCACTCCTCACGCTGGCCTCAGCCACACTCGCCGCCGCCGCGCCCCTTGCCTATCAACTGGAGACCGCCAAATCCAATGTCGGCTTCGTTTACGAGTTGAACAACACGCCCACAAAAGGCGCGATGCCGGTGCGTGCCGCAAAGATCGCCATCGATTTCGACAATCTCACGAATTCTTCGGTCGATGTCACGGTGAACGCGTCCCGCGCCAAGGCCGGTCTGATCTTCGCCACAGAGGCCCTGAAAGCGCCATCGGTTCTGAACACCCGCGCCCATCCCAACATCCGGTTCATCTCAAACCGCATCCGCCTGAACGGAGCCAGCATCAATGACGGGGCGAAGATCGACGGCACGCTCACGATCCGCGGCGTCACCCGTCCGGTCACCCTGAACGCCGCCCTCTTTCGCCAGCGCGGCACCGATGCGGGCGATCTTTCCCGCCTATCTTTCCGCCTGACCGGCGCCGTGAACCGCTCCGATTTTGGCGCCTCGGGCTATCCAGACCTCGTGAAAGACACAATCAAGCTCGACATCGTGGCACGCATCAAACGCTAGGCGCGCCGCGCTTCTGCGGCAAAACACCCATGCTTGGCGTTGTAGATCTGCACGTAGTCAACCTCTTCATTGGCAAAGAGTTTTTCGAGGGCCGGTGCCAGGTCCGCACCCTCGACCACGTCACCATCCCGGATAAACTGGTCAGCCCCAAACCCACGAACCGCCAGTAGCCGGCGCGACAGGATCTCGGGGATTTCTCCAGGCGCTGGATGATACTGCTCGACGCCCTCGCGCACGTAAATCGCGTAAGCCGACCGATAGGCCGAGTTGCACGGCAGATGCGCGTAGTTCAACAGGATCAGCGTGTCGCCTTCTTCCGCCTCCGCAAGGCTGACGCGGCAAGGATAGCCCGGCGATGATTTGGCTGTGACGCGCTTCGCGCCATGCTGCGCCAGCTCAGCTTCGCTCAATGCAAAGAAAGGTTCGAATTGCTCGGGTGCCAGCCCGGTGATCTGAAAACTCATGGGACAACTCCTTATCTTGATGGCCCGGTTCTGCCAAAACCGGCGGCCCAAACCGACCCGATCCTTGCGAATTCGACAGACCGGCCCAAAAACGACCTCGATCCGTCGAAAAGGCACAGGCAGGCCCGCCCCAAACTGTCACCTTGGCCTCGAAAAGACCGGTCCCTGTCATGCGTTTGCTGATTTCCTTCGCCGCCCTGTTTCTCTCTGTGATCCTCTTGCAGTTGAGTTCCGGCGGTGTTGGACCGCTTGACGCGCTCTCCGGCTTCGCGCTTGGCTTTTCCACCGCCGAGATCGGGATGCTCGGCTCCGCCCATTTCGTCGGTTTCTTCATCGGTTGCTGGTGGGCGCCGCGGCTGATGGGCTCTGTCGGCCATTCCCGGGCCTTTGCTGCCTTCACGGCTGCCGGGGCCATCGGCCTGCTCTCCCACATGCTGATCATTGACGCCTATGCCTGGGCGGTGATGCGCGTCGCGTCCGGGGTCTGCGTGGCCGGGTGCTATACGGTGATCGAGGCTTGGCTGAACGCCAAGGTCACCAATGAAAACCGGGGCCGCGCAACCGGCACCTACCGGATCGCTGATCTGGGCGCTTCCCTCGTCGCGCAACTCCTGATCGGCGTTTTGGAGCCCGCCTCCTATATCTCTTACAACCTGCTCGCGCTCTTCTGTTGCGCCTCGCTCCTGCCCCTGACGCTTACCAAAATCCCGCAGCCCGAGACTCCCGACGCCCCCCGCCTACGCCCCCGCCTTGCGATGGACAAGTCTCCGCTCGCGGCTGCGGGTGTGATGGTCGCAGGCCTTTCTTCCGCCGCGTTCCGCATGGTCGGCCCGGTCTATGGCCAGGAGGTTGGCCTCGCCGCCTCCCAGATCGCCTATTTCCTCGCCGCCTTTGTCCTCGGTGGCGCGCTTGCACAATACCCGGTCGGCTGGCTCGCAGATAAATATGACCGCCGCTGGGTGCTGATCTGGCTCTCGGTTGCGGCCATCCTGTCCTGCGGGCTGACCATCGCGCTTGGCGGCACGGGCACAATCGGCGTCCTGATCGCCGCAAGCATTTTTGGCCTCACGACCTTCCCGATCTTCTCGGTCTCCGCCGCCCATGCGAACGACTTCGCCACCTCCGAGGAACGCGTCGAGCTCTCCGCCGCGCTGATGTTCTTCTACGCCATCGGCGCCATCGCGTCACCTTACGTCGCCTCGGTCCTGATCGCGATGTTCGGCCCCTATGGCCTCTTCGCGCTGATCGCGGCAGGCCATGTCGTCCTGGTTATTTTTGGCCTGCAACGCATGCGCGCGCGCCCAACCGTCGCCGACAAAACCCCCTACGTCTACGCCCCCCGCACCTCTTTCACGCTTGGCCGCCTGATGGGCCGTCTTCGCGACCGCAAATAGCCTTCATTCTGGCAAAAATACTCCCGCCGGAGGCTCCGGCACTGGCCACGCGTCACGCCATCCGATAAACGGGCGAAACCACCCGCCAAAGGCCGCACAACATGACGCGTATCCTGATCACCTCCGCTATTCCCTATATCAACGGGATCAAGCATCTGGGCAATCTTGTGGGCTCACAATTGCCCGCCGATCTCTTCGCCCGTTACCACCGCGCCCGCGGGGCGGAGGTGATGTTCATCTGCGCCACGGATGAGCACGGCACACCTGCCGAACTGGCCGCCGCGAAGGCCGGCAAACCCGTTGCCGAGTTCTGTGCCGAAATGCATGAGATCCAGTCGAAGATTGCCGAGGGCTTTGGCCTCAGCTTCGACTATTTCGGTCGTTCGTCCAGCCCCCAAAACCACAAGCTGACCCAACATTTTGCGGGTCGCCTGAACGCGGCGGGCCTGATCGAGGAGGTCAGCGAAAAACAGGTTTATTCCAACGCCGATGGTCGCTTCCTGCCCGACCGCTATATCGAGGGCACCTGCCCCAATTGCGGCTACGAGAAAGCCCGCGGCGATCAATGCGAGAACTGCACAAAGCAACTCGACCCCACCGATCTGATCGACCCGCGCTCGGCGATTTCCGGCTCCACCGATCTCGAGGTGCGCGAGACCAAACACCTCTACCTGCGCCAATCCGCGCTGAAGGATCAGCTCGACGCGTGGATCGACAGCAAAACCGACTGGCCTGTGCTCACCACCTCCATCGCCAAGAAATGGCTGCATGACGGCGACGGGTTGCAGGATCGCGGCATCACCCGCGATCTCGACTGGGGCGTGCCGGTGAAAGACGGCGACAAGGATTGGCCCGGCATGGAGGGCAAGGTCTTCTATGTCTGGTTCGACGCGCCCATCGAATATATCGCCGCGACCAAGGAATGGGCCGATGCCAAAGGCGGAGATTGGGAGCGCTGGTGGCGCACCGACAAGGGCGCGGAAGACGTGCGCTACATCCAGTTCATGGGCAAGGACAACGTGCCCTTCCACACGCTCTCTTTCCCCGCCACGATCATTGGCTCCGGCGAGCCATGGAAGCTTGTCGATTACATCAAGTCTTTCAACTACTTGAACTATGATGGCGGTCAATTCTCGACCTCCCAGGGGCGCGGCGTGTTCCAGGACCAGGCGCTGGACATCCTGCCTGCGGATTATTGGCGCTGGTGGTTGCTCAGCCACGCGCCGGAATCCAGCGACAGCGAGTTCACCTGGGAAGCTTTTCAGACGGATGTGAACAAGGACCTCGCCGATGTGCTCGGCAATTTCGTCTCCCGCATCACCAAATTCTGCCGCTCAAAATTCGGCGAAACAGTTCCCGAAGCAGGCCCGCAAGGGCGCGAAGAGACGCAACTGATCGCAACGCTTGAGCGCCGCATCCGCGCCTATGAAGGCTATATGGACGCGATGGAGGTGCGCAAATCGGCCGCCGAGTTGCGTGCGATCTGGGTCGCCGGCAACGAATACCTGCAATCCGCCGCTCCTTGGTCGATGTTCAAGGAAGACGAGGCCCGCGCCGCAACGCAAGTGAACCTCGCGCTCAACCTCATCCGCCTCTACGCAGTCCTCTCCGCCCCGTTCATCCCCACCGCATCGGCCAAGATGCTCTCGGCAATGAACACGCTCGACACGTCCTGGCCCGACGATGTTCCCGCAGCGCTCACGGCCTTGCCCGCCGGTCACGAATTTACCGTGCCCGATGTTCTCTTCGCCAAGATCAGCGATGAGGATCGGGAAAGCTGGCAGGAGCGGTTCTCCGGCACGCGCGACTAACGCCAGAATTTCTCAGAAATTCTGCCAAAGGATTTTCGAAAATCCTTGAGAAAACTCTGTGGCAGAGTTTTCTTGTTGCCAATGGCAAAACGACCGCTCACCGAGGCTAAGGAAGTGCCTGTGGCCAACCGGGCAGAGCTGCGCGCGTGGCTTGCCGAAAATCACACCCACACCGATGGCGTCTGGATCGTGCGTTTCAAGAAAGCCCATCCGGATTTCCTGCCTACTGAGGATGTGATCAAAGAGGCGCTCTCATGGGGGTGGGTCGACAGTCTCGTACGCACAAAGGACGAGATGCGCACGATGAATTACATCGCGCCGCGCAAAGAGGGCTCAAACTGGTCGGCGCTGAACAAATCCTTTGTCGCGGAACTGGACGCGGAAGGCCTGATCGCCCCGCCCGGTCAGGCCGCCATAGACCGCGCAAAGGCAGACGGAACCTGGACCGCGCTTGATGATGTTGAAAACCTTGTCATCCCGCCCGATCTGCAAGCGGCCTTCGATGCCAACCCGGGCGCTGAGACAAACTGGCACGCCTTCCCCCGCTCACCCAAGCGCGGCATCCTCGAATGGATATTGAACGCCAAACGCCCGGAAACTAGGGCCAAACGCATTGCTGAAACCGCCGAGATGGCGGCCCGCAACGAGCGCGCCAATCAGTGGCGCTGATCGCCATCAGGGACGCTGATCTGCTTCGCTGCTCGGATCGGGCTCGGATCGCGCAACAAAAAGCGGGATCAACACGCTGAGCATCAGTAGCCGCCCCACATGGGCGGCGGCGACAAAGCCGGGGTTCGCGCCAAGAACCGCCCCCATAACGATCATCGTCTCCAACCCGCCCGGTGCGAAGGCCACCAACACATGCGCCACGGGCATCCCCAAGAGATACGCCGTTGGAAGAGCTGCCAAAAACGCCAGACAGACCGTCACCACCGTGGTCGTCAGCCCAGCTCCCGCCACCTGCGCCAATTGCCGTGGTGTGACTCCAACAAAACGCGAGCCGATCAGCGTGCCCATCACGATCAGACAGGCCGCGGTCACACGCGGCTCCAACACACCTGGAGCCAGGTCGGTCAAATGCGCAAGCGCAGAGGTCACCAAGGCCCCGATCAGGATCGGTGCGGGCACTCTTAGCGGCTTCAAAATAGCCGCGACGACAAGCGACACCACAACCAACGCCACCAGATGCAAGAAGGACAGCCGCTCCGGTGCGGCAAAAACCGGACCGCTCAAATCAAGCCCCATTAGCACCGCCACGGCGGGCACAACCAATGTCAGCGACAACAGCCTGACCGATTGCGCCACCGTCACGCGCATCACGTCGCCCCCGGCACTCGCCGCCAGTGCCAGGACAAAGCTCAAATGCCCCGGCGCGGAGGCCAGAACAGCCGAGCGCGGCGCGAAACCAAACCACCGGTTGAGCACAAACCGGCAGGTCGCCATCGCCGCAATCAGCATGAAAAACAATGCGATAAAGGCCAGCGGCCAGCGCAGCATCGCATCCGCCGCCTCCGCATTGACCCCCGACCCGATGCCGATCCCGATGAAGAGAAACGCCGCATCCCGGATCAGCGTCGGGATTTTCAGGTCCAACCCCGCCAGTGCCAAAACGCTGATCACAATCGCCGGTCCCGTCAGCAGATATAGCGGCAGCGAGATCAGCCAGCCGACCAAGGCGCCCGCTGCGCCAAATGCCAAGGCAAGCGCCGCCTGACGCAGTTCCGCAAGCGATATTTGAGGGCGCGAGACCATGCGCCCCGCTTATCACCTCAATTCCTCAAGCGCACGTGACTTGACCCGGGCGCGCGCAGCCGCACCATGGAACCCATGCGACTGATCCTGATCTGCTGCCTGTGTCCAAGCCTCGCCATCGCCGATTGCCCGCCCGTGCCGGAGCGCAGCGCCCGCCATACCGAGCTCATGGAAAGTCTCGCCAAGGCACCCGATCAGCCCGCCGCCGAAGTACTCAACCGGGAGCTTTGGGGCATCTGGACCACCGCGCCGGACGAGATCGCGCAGGAGATGCTCTCAAACGGCATGAACCGCCGCAATTCTTATGATTATCTCGGCGCCATCGCCGAATTTGACCGTCTGGTGGAATACTGCCCCGACTATGCCGAAGGCTACAATCAGCGCGCCTTCATGCACTACCTGCGCGAAGATTATGAGGCCTCTCTGGCCGATCTTGCGACCACCCTAAGCATCCTCCCCGATCATATCGGTGCGCTGTCGGGCCGCGCGCTGGCGCTCTTCAAGCTTGGACGCAACACGGAGGGGCAATTGGCGCTCCGTCAAGCGCTCGCCTTCAACCCCTGGCTGAACGAGCGCTTTCTGCTCAAACCCTTGCCCGAGCAGGACGACAAAAACACCGACCTATAAGCCTTTCCGTCCCCGACAACCCACGATATGGTCCGCCTCACGCCTCATGCCCGCGTGGTGGAATTGGTAGACACATGGGACTTAAAATCCTTGGGCCGTATGGCCGTGCCGGTTCAAGTCCGGCCGCGGGTACCACCTCTCTCTTCTGGCTGCTGAACGGAGGCCGATATGCCAAATGACGCATCCTTTCTGTCCCTGACAGATGCAGAGCTGGAGGCGCTTGGTATCGGGCAGGTTGAAATCGTTGATACCATTGAAAACGCTGTAAAAAGCAGTGCGAAGGGTGATATCTGGGTTACTCCGAAATCGGCACTGCTGCCCGGCGATGGGCGCTATATGATGACGACACTGTCAGGTTCTGACGCGCCCAGGCTCAGCGTCGTCAAATTCGTCATGGTCAGCCCCGGCAATCCCGCACAAAGCCTGCCCGCGATCAACGGTACGATCCTGATCCACGACAGCGAAACCGGGATCCTGCAAGCGGTGCTGGAGGCCGGCTGGGTCACCGCGGTCCGCACCGCCGGTCTCAGCGGTGTCGCAGCGCGCAAACTGGCCAATCCGGTCTCCCGCTCCATCGGGTTCATCGGCACCGGCGTTCAGGCCCACAGCCATCTCGACATGTTCCGCGCGCTCTTTCCCATCGAGGAAATTAAGATTTTCGGGCGCGGCCAGACCAATATCGACAAGCTGAAGGCCTCTGCCGAGCGCGTTGGCATCGCAGTAACCGTCTGCGAGACCGGCCAGGATGCGATCACCGATGTCGATCTTGCCGTCACCTCCGTCACGCTGAACTACGACATCGACCCCTTCCTCGACGCACGCGGGCTGAAACCGGGCTGCTTCGCCGCAATCACCGATCTTGGCATTCCATGGCATGACCACAGCCTGTCCGCCTTCTCCACCATCGCGATCGATGACAATCAGCAGGAAGCCGAAGCGCCAAAAAAGATGGCCCCGCCACATCTGATTAGGGGCGATCTGACCGATCTGGCGACCGGCAAACTGGCGCCGGGCTTCGATCCCGCCACCCCCACCGCGTTCATGTTCCGCGGCATCGCGATTGGCGATTATGCCATCGCCTGCCTGGGCTACGAGCGCGCGAAAGCCGCCGGGATCGGCACCTCCGTCTCCCGCTAGCGCAAATTCCTCTTCCCTTTTGAACCACTTGCCGTTCAAATCGGCGGACGGGAGGGAGAATGGGACTTCTCAGACGTTTCGCAGCCGGTGTCACGGGCAGCACATTGTCGGTGTTCGCCCGCTTCATCACCGCAGCGCGGGCGGAATGGCGCGGCATCGAACCGGTGCGCCGCCAGCGCATCTATTACGCCAATCACACTTCCAACGCCGATATGCCGATCATCATGGCCGTGCTGCCCGCAGCCCTACGCCGTGACACACGCCCCGTGGCGGCGGCGGATTATTGGTTGAAAACCAAAGCGCGCGCCTTTGTTGGGCCTGAGGTTTACAATGCCGTCCTCATCGACCGCCGCAGCGAACACCAGACCGAGGACCCGATCGAAAAGATCGTCGAGGCCCTCGACGAAGGTGCCTCGCTGATCATCTTCCCCGAGGGCGGCCGCAACCGGTCCGAGGACCCGCTGATGCCCTTCAAGGCCGGGCTCTACAACATCGCCAACAAGCGCCCGGATGTGGACCTTGTGCCCACCTGGATCGACAATATCGCCTCCGTCATGCCGTCCGGCGAAGTGATCCCGGTGCCGCTCGCCTGCACGGTCATTTTCGGCAATCCGGTGCATGTGCGGGAGGACGAGGAAAAAGACGGCTTCCTGAAACGCGCCTCCGACGCGCTTGTGGCGCTGATGCCCGAACGGGGGGATGCATGACCGAGACCTCCGGCGATATCGCCCTGATCAGCCTCGGCGTTTTGGGCCTGCTCTTTCTGGCCAGCCTCGGTGGCGAGGTCCTCCGCGCGCGTCTGTCCACGGATGAAAACCACCCCACGGTTGAGACCTACCTGACCCGCGTCAATTCCTGGTGGTTCATGGCCGGGGCTGCCGCCATCGCGCTCTTCGTGGGGCCCTGGGCGATCACCCTGCTCTTCGCCTTCTGCTCCTTCGCCGCCTTGCGCGAATTTCTCACCCTGACCCGCCGCGGGCGCGCTGATCACTGGGCCCTTGTGGTGGCGTTTTACGTGATGCTGCCCGGGCAATATCTGCTCGTCGCATTTGACCGCACCGGCCTCGCCACAACGCTCATCCCGGTCTACGCCTTCCTCTTCATGCCGATCCTGTCAGCCTTGCGAGGGGCGGGCAAAAACTTCATGGAGCGCATCTCCGAGACCCAATGGGCGCTGATGATCACCGTCTATTGCGCCTCACACGTGCCGATGCTGATGGGTCTTGAGATCGAATGCTATGGCGAGCGCGCGCTACTTCTGATCGCCTGGCTGGTGATCGTCGTCCAGCTCGGTGATCTGGCGGAATATTTCGCTGGTCGCCGGATCGGCAAACGCCAGATCGCGCCGTCGATCTCTCCCAAAACGCTGGAAGGCATCGCCTGTGGTCTGGCATTCGCCATGTTCATCGGCTGGTTCCTTGCCTGGATCACACCCTTCGGCGCGCTTGGCGCGGCACTGATGGCGGCCCCCGTCTTTCTAGTTGGCGTCGGCGGCAACCTGGTGTTGGCGGCAATCAAAACCGACCGGGGGTTCCGCAATTGGGGCCACCTGATCCCCGGCCAGGGCGGCTTTGTCGATCAGCTCGACAGCGTGTTCTTCGCCGCCCCGCTCTTCTATCACCTGACCCGGTTTTTCTGGACCTGACCCTTCAACCGCTCCCAGCGATCCGGCGCGCCGGGGTGGGTGGGCGGGAGGCGTGTCGGATCGCGGCCTCTAATGCGTCCACACGCCCCGCCGATTGGTCGCGAAATTGTCGCCATAACCGCCGGGCCGGATATTGGCCTTGCGAGTTTTGGGCTCCTGTACGATCGCCTCAATACCGTTCTCTTCGGCATAATCCAGCGCCGCCTCCTTGCTGTCGAACCGCAGTTTTACTTGCGCCTGCGTGTCATCGGACGAGGTCCAACCCATCAGTGGATCAACTTCCCGCGCCGAGGCAGGCGCGAATTCCAACACCCAGGCCTTGGTTTTGGCCGTGCCCGATTGCATGGCGGTCTTGGCAGGTTTGTAGATACGTGCGCGCATGGAAGCCCTCTGAATTGTTGCGATAAGCGATACTGCAAAATCGCGCGTGCAGGCAAGACGTTAGACTGACGCAGATTGCCAGCTTGACGTCACTCTAATCGCGGATAACAATTATCCATGATTCGACGATAAAGGCGCAGCCATGAAACTCAGCGACGGCATCGAGCAAGCCATACACTCCGTTACCGTGATGGCCTCTCTTCCCCCAGGCGGCCTGCTTTCCGCGGCTTCACTCGCTGAGTTTCATGGCGTCTCTGCCAGCTACTTGCTGAAACACCTGCAAGCCCTCTCCCGCGCCAAGATCCTGCGCACCGAACCCGGGCCTCGCGGCGGCTACGCGTTGGCGAAATGGCCCGAAGACATCACGCTTCTGGACATCGTGCTCGCCGTTGAGGGCCCCGAGCCCGCTTTCCGCTGCCGCGAAATCCGTCAGAACGGCCCGAACCCACTGCCGAAGAAATACTTCAACGCCCCCTGCCAGATTAACGCTGCCATGCTGAAAGCCGAACAAGCCTATCGCCGCGAGTTGCGCTCCGTCACAGTGGCTGACCTGATCGCACAAGTGCGCGCCGATGATGACGGCGCCATTGAAGCACGCGGTTGCGCGTTTTTTGAGCAGCATATCCGCCACTCCTCCCAATCTCCCGAAACTTGAAAGGACAAACCCAATGACCGCCCGCCTTGACTATATGACCGTCGCCCCCGACGCATTCAAAGCCGTCTACGCTTTGGAAACCTACATCTCCGAGCACTCCGGCCTCGACAAACCGCTCATCCACCTCCTGAAACTCCGCGCCTCGCAGATCAACGGCTGCGCCTATTGCGTGGATATGCATGTGAAAGAAGCCCGCGCCGCGGGTCTCAGCGAACAGTGGATCGCGCTCGTCAGTGTCTGGCACGAGGCCTCGATCTTCACGGCAAAAGAATGCGCGCTGCTGGAATGGGTCGAGAGTGTCACGAAGATCGCCGACACTGGCATTCCCGACGCGGCCTACGAGGGTCTGCTCCCGCATTTCTCTGAAGCCGAGATCATGAAACTCACCGTCGCCATCGGCCTCATCAATGTCTGGAACCGCCTTGCTGTCGGCTTCCGGGTTGCGCATCCCATAGACAACGCGGCCTGAGGCAAAAGCGGGCCGTTTGTCAGCAGACGGTCCGCAGTCCGGCGCCGATCCCAAAACCCACCTTGAAGGAGAACAAAAATAGATCATCTTAGGGGCGAGAGGATTCGCCACCCATGCACAACAACTCCCCCGAACAGATGCCCGTCCTGACCCACGCACCCGCCGAGGATGTGCGGGAACGGTTGAAACTCGAAGGCGGCAAGGCCTTCAAGATGCACACGGAATTCGAACCCGCCGGCGACCAACCCACGGCCATCGAGGAACTGGTGCAAGGCGTGCATGACGGCGATCAGGATCAGGTTCTCTTGGGCGCGACCGGCACCGGCAAGACCTTCACCATGGCCAAGGTGATCGAGGAAACCCAGCGCCCGGCCATCATCCTCGCGCCCAACAAAACCCTCGCCGCCCAGCTCTATGGTGAGTTCAAGGGCTTCTTCCCGGAAAACGCGGTCGAATATTTCGTCTCCTACTACGACTACTACCAGCCCGAAGCCTATGTCGCGCGCTCCGACACCTATATCGAGAAAGAGAGCCAGATCAACGAGCAGATCGACCGGATGCGCCACTCCGCCACCCGGGCGCTTCTGGAACGCGATGACGTGATCATTGTGGCGTCGGTGTCGTGCATCTACGGAATCGGCTCCGTCGAGACCTATGGCGCGATGACCCAGGACCTGCACGCTGGCAAAGAATATGACCAACGCAAGGTCATGGCCGATCTCGTCGCCCAGCAATATCGCCGCAACGATCAGGCCTTCCAGCGGGGGTCCTTCCGGGTGCGCGGCGACAGCCTCGAGATCTGGCCCGCCCACCTCGAAGACCGCGCCTGGCGCTTGTCGTTCTTCGGCGAAGAACTCGAAACCATCGTCGAATTCGACCCCCTCACCGGCAAGAAAACCGACGATTTCGAACGCGTGCGCGTCTATGCCAACTCCCACTACGTCACGCCGCGCCCGACCATGCAGCAAGCGATCAAGGGCATCAAAGCCGAACTCGCCGTACGTCTGAAACAACTGGTGGACGAGGGCAAACTGCTCGAAGCCCAGCGCCTCGAACAGCGCACGAACTTCGATCTGGAGATGCTGGAGGCCACCGGCTCCTGCAACGGCATCGAGAACTACTCGCGCTACCTCACCGGCCGCGCTCCGGGCGAGCCGCCCCCGACGCTGTTCGAATTCATCCCCGACAACGCCATCGTCTTCGCCGATGAAAGCCATGTCTCCGTCCCGCAAATCGGCGGCATGTATCGCGGCGACTACCGGCGTAAATTCACCCTCGCCGAGCACGGCTTCCGCCTGCCCTCCTGCATGGACAACCGTCCCCTCAAGTTCGAGGAATGGGACGCCATGCGGCCGCAATCCGTCTTCGTCTCCGCCACCCCTGCGTCGTGGGAGATCGAACAAACCGGTGGTGTCTTCGTCGAACAGGTCATCCGCCCCACCGGCCTTCTGGACCCGCAGGTCGAAATCCGCCCGGTCGAGACCCAAGTCGATGATCTGCTGGATGAAATCCGCCGCGTCACAACGGATGGCTTCCGCACGCTCGTCACCACACTCACCAAACGCATGGCCGAGGATCTGACCGAATATCTGCACGAACAGGGCATCAAAGTTCGCTACATGCACAGCGACATTGATACCCTTGAACGCATCGAAATCCTCCGCGATCTGCGCCTCGGTGCATTCGACGTGCTGGTCGGCATCAACCTCTTGCGCGAGGGCCTCGACATCCCCGAATGCGGCCTCGTCGCGATCCTCGATGCCGATAAGGAGGGCTTCCTGCGCTCCGAAACCTCGCTGATCCAGACCATCGGCCGCGCCGCCCGGAACGCCGAGGGCAAGGTCATCATGTATGCCGACCGCGTGACCGGCTCGATGGAGCGCGCCCTGACTGAGACCGAACGCCGCCGCGCCAAGCAGATCGCCTATAACGAGGAGCATGGCATCACGCCCGAGACGGTCAAGAAGAACGTCGAGGACGTGCTGGCGGGCCTTTACAAAGGCGACGTCGACATGAACCGCGTCACCGCTCAGATCGACCAGCCCACCGGCGGCAACCTCGCCGCTGTTCTGGACGGCCTGCGCGACGATATGCGCAAGGCCGCCGAGAACCTCGAATTCGAAGAAGCCGCCCGCCTGCGAGATGAGATCAAGCGCCTCGAAACCGTCGACCTTGTCCTCTCCGACGACCCCCTCGCGCGCCAGTCTGCCGTGGAGCAGGCGGTTGAGGGCGCGCAGAAGGCTGCGGGTCGGTCAACGGCGGGCAGACCGGGGCAGCGCGGCGGGAATGTGAAGCGGCGGAAGCGGTAGCTAGGTAACCTATTATGCGAAAGAAGATACCGGAATCTAGGCAAACATCCGTCCTGATACAGTCTCGACGTCGATGCTGCGTTTGCTTTGGTTTGAGTAGCGATTTCTCTGTAAAAAAGGGACAGATTGCACATTTGGATAGGCGGAACGACAACGCTGATGAAGAAAACTTGGTGTTTCTTTGTTTCGATCACCACGACGCGTACGACTCACGAACGTCCCAAAGCAAAGGGCTAAAATTGGGCGAAGTACGCAAGTTTCGCGATGAACTGTATCAACAAGTAAAAGAAAAAATCCTTCTGCAACAGAAAGAATCCGTTGATCCCGATTGTCAGGAAGCCGTGGCGGACTCATCATTTGCCAAACCGTTTTCCGAAGAACAGACTAGCCGTTTTGTTTCGGATTTGCTTTGCTTCGTGACGTTTGAAGAAAACGAAACAGTAAGCCTCGAGTTCGTTGTTTTGAATGAAAGCCGGTATGTCGGACCAATTTTTTTCGCGACCCATAAACATCACTCAACTTTCCGAATTTCCACAAAGGATGAAAGAGGAATTGAAGAGATGGTTGCTCAAGATGCAAGGTGGAGCGGCATTGACACTTACGCATTCGGCTTCAGAACGCTCCGAGAACCAATAATTGCCACACGCCCTTTGACAGTTTCGATAAAGAAAACTCGGAAGACTAGCGGTGAAATCTCGTCTCCCAGAATTAGGCTAGACGGCCAATGGAAATCGATCCCGCTTGTAAAAAAGGCAGATTATACAAAGCCACGATAAACACAGAAAAGGTCCAGTGCATCGAGCACTAGTCAAGCCGCATCCCCCGAAACCCGCGCGGACAAAAGCCCCTCGACGAAGACATCCTCATCCAACCCGGCCCAATGCAGCCCAAATGGTGAAATCTCCACCGCAGCCCGATCTTCCTCCGACGCTTCCGCCAGTTTCGGAAACCACATCAACGGCACGCTCAACCGGCGACCATCGGACAGGAGCAGCCACATATCAGGGCCGTCAAACCAGACCTTATCCACCGAAATGCTCACGCCATGCTCCTTCGATCTCTGCGCGGTGAGAACTTACCATATCCGCAATCATTCACAAATCTCGCGCCGAAAACCCGTGTGATCGCGCCAGTTCTACGGCAGGCGAGACCCAAAACTTCGCCTCAGCCCCGCCTTTCATGACGTGAACATGCATCGGCTCGCGCGGATGTCCTTCGTTCGAATAGAAAAAGAACCGATAGCCGTTCTCAACAAACACGGTGGGCATACACGTCATCTGACGCGGCCCGCCTTAAGGTTAGGTTAATCAAACACCTCCGCCACATCGTACATCACCGGCTCAAAACTCTTGCACAAGCCGCCAATCACCCGGTTCCGGGCCCGCATCTCCTCGGTGCGCAGCATCGCCTGAAAATCCTCACGCCGCTCCCATTGGGAATAATTCGCGATCCGGGTCTGGGCGTCGTTCACATGCAGCGCCGCAGAGATAAACCCGGGCTGTTTGGAGATGAACTCCGCATAGGCCTGGGTCAGCTCGTCGAGCAAATCCTGACACGTCCCCGGCGTCATCTCGAAGGTCGTGATCACCGTCTGTCCCGGCGTCGCTTTGGAAATTTCTACCATGGCTGGCCCTCCTTGACGCCATCCTAGCATAGACGGTTCCGGTTGCAGACATCTCCTGTCAATTGGACATTTCTTGACTGAATTCGGCCCCTGACCCACACTTACGCCCAGAATTGTACCTCCGCAGCCGCCACCCCGCGGAGACCCTATTTGCGAGGAAACGTCCCATGGCCCATAAACTCACCCTGCAAGGCAATGCTGATCTGCCCTTCATCTGGAACATCTCACAACATGTCGGCGACAGTCCGAGTTGCGCCAATCAGGCGACCGATGTGCTCTTGGTGAAAATCCTGCTCGGCGAGTGGATTCGCGTGGCCCAACCCTCGATCCATCCCTCCTGCCAGGAACCCTTCCTCGCCTCGGCGGGCATGAACCTGCGCGTTGCTTATTGGATACGAGCGGCCAACAACACGCATGAGATCGCCGGCACCGGTGCGATGGCCAATCTCAGCTGGTCCGAAAACGGTGTCCTCAGCCCGGCACAGGGCAGCGCGTTTGGGGCCAATACCTGGACGATTGTGCGCCTGAACCAGTTCCTGAAGAACCGCGCCAATAGCGTCTGGCAGAACCTGCCTAGCCACCCGCTTTGCACCGGGGCCCTGCGCGCGGAACTGGCCTAGGCGCTTTCGCATAGGGCAATGGCGAAACGCGACCCGATCAATCCCACGGATGACGAGGCCCGCGCCCTCGCCGCGCGCCTTCTGACCAAGGCGCGCCACGCCGCTCTCGCCGTGCTGGACCCTGAGACGGGTCACCCTTCCGTCACTCGCGTCGCAATACTTTGGCATGATGGGGCGGCACATACCCTCGTGTCCGATCTCTCTGCGCACACGACCGCTCTCAAAGCCGATCCGCGCGCCTCACTTCTGATCGGCGAACCGGGTACCAAGGGCGATCCCCTCACCCATCCGCGCCTGACGCTGATGGTGCGGGCGGAAGAAGCCAACAAAGCAGCACTCCGGGAAATCTGGCTCGGCGCACATCCAAAATCGCAACTCTATTACAATTTCGCCGATTTCCGCATGCTGCGCCTCATGCCGATCTCCGCCGCACTTAATGGCGGCTTCGGCAAGGCCTATGCTCTGACCCCAGACGACCTGCCGCGATGAGAGCCTTCACAGACGCCTTCGACGCGATCCCTTTCGGAACGCATAAAGCTCATTTCGAAGGTCGCTCCTACATTCTCACCAAATCCGCTTTTTCGGACGGCAAATCCCAGAAACTCGTCGCCGAGGAACTTGGCGGGAGCGATTACATCTCCCTGAACTTCTACCGTCTGCCCTCCAGCGATCTTCTGAAACCGTGCGAAATGCCGGAGGCGAAAGTGTTCGCTTTCGTCACCGGTCTGACACTGGTCTAAGCGTCAAACCTTTCCCGACGACTGCCCGGTCCGATTGGCGACCGGCGTGGTTAACCACATCACAACCCGAATCCCTGAAAAGACAGGTGCGAGCAGTAATCGGAGACGACAGATGCATGACCCCCTTGCCGAACGCCACGGAACGCTTATCGCAGAAGGTTGGCGCGTGATCATCGCGGCACGCGACGCCGCGCGGCGTGATGATCCTCCGCTCGGCCAGCTGCCTCGCCTGGAGGCGCTCCGACAGCGCATCGTTGAGGCGCATGCGCAGGAATTGACGCGCAACGAGATGTCAACCGCCCATGTCGACGACTGGTTTGCGGAACTTGAAACGGTACTCTCCAACGCCATCGCGCATTTCCGCGTGCAAGCCCTGCCGCTGCCCCAGCACATCACGCCGCCCCTAACCGCGCCACCGCCGGTGCACCCGGCGGATGCTCCGGCTCTGAACATGGCGCGCGCATAAAAAAGGCCCCCGCAGAGCGGAGGCCAGTCGTTCTCAGGGAGAGAAATCTTTACCGGATCACGTGCACGGCGCATTGCGCGTGGCGCACGACACGCGCCGCGGTGCCGCCAAGCAAGTAGTCCTGAAGACCCGGCTTGTGCGAGGTCACGATGATGCAGTCGATGCTGTTGGCTTCGGAATAATCCAGGATCGTCCGGGCCGCATGCCCACGCACCACCGCTGCGGTTCCGCCTGGGAGAGTCTTAGCGAATTTTTCGAGGGCCACATGCGCGTCATTGACGGCGGTTTCCATGTGGTTTTCCGGCAGGTAACTGGTCGCGTAGCTGGGAATTTCCTCGATCACATGGATCAGGGTGATCTTGGCACCTTCATCCGCCAGCACACGAGCCGCTTCCAGCGAATGTGTCGGCTGATGCTCTTCATCAAACAGCACTGGAACCAGAATATTTTTGTACATGTCAGGTCTCCTTTAAACCTAACATAGTATGGCAGACGCTTGCTGCTTTGATCCAGATCAGATGATACGCGTCAGGTCTGAAACCGCGCCGGAAGACCCACACTCGCTGCGGAACATAACAGTTTGCCATGAGGCAAGGTGGTCAGCACTTTCACACCACCACGCTCAGACAAACCATATCCGAAATTGGCAAGGCGCATACGAAGCTCCGCAACATTCCGCGATTTCTCAAATTCCCGCCTCAGAAAGCGACGCAATCGTGACTGAGTCAGCGGATCGATCTGGGTCATATCGGGTGTCTGATCACTCATGATACTCTTCCTTACATCCCCGGTGCTTAAGAAATGATTGCCGCCAAGCCGACCGAGAGTTGGACGTCACCAAGGCAATTTCGTGACGGCGCGCCCACCACGCCGCCACACCTGCCAGATCAATACGGGTTGTCCATGCGAACCGTCACATTCACTCGGCCCTTCAGCGCTTTCGACCAGTTCAGATCGACCGCGCCACCCGTCGGGCCAGTACCAATGACCGCATAAGGCGCCGCATATTCGATCACGTTGCTCGCATTGCGCAACGGGTTTTGAGCAACGACCGACACCACGTTGCGTGTCTGCCCCCCAAAGGGCAGCCAATCGGCAAAATCGCAGGTCCAGGTCTGCGCGGTGGAAGTGCGCGAAAACGCCAAGGTCACCGGGTTCATCGTCCACTGGGTGATGTTGTGATAGGTGTTCGAATGCCATTCGATATTGCGTGTCCGCGTCATATCGAGCGGCGCATATTCCTCATCCACGTGATCCACGCGATCAATGATGCCAAGGGCAGCCTTGAACGTGTTGCCAGTGACCGTCAGACCATTGATGAAATGCCCGGATCCGTAAGGCTTCACCACGATGAAACGATGCCACGGCCCCGCCCGCAACGCTGTGAAATTGTTCCCGGTGAACGAGACCGAACCGAAACTCAACTCGCTTGCCTGGTCAGGATGACTGTCATGCTCATTGTTCCACTCGACAAAGCAATTATCGATGTAATTGCCGTTGATCACGACCTTCGAATTGGTTGAGGTCAGAACCAGCCCCGCTTGCCGGAGCCCGTTCAACTCGTCATCGCCCTGGAACCAGTGATTGCCTTCGAAAAGGTGACCACTGCCATGCACAACCGCCCAGTGCCCCCATTTTACGGCGCGGCAATTGCGGATTTTCGCGTCATTGGCATTGATGTTGAACCCGATACAATCGCGATCCTGCGCCAGCAATGCCTGCTGATCTGACAAGAACTGGCAGCGGTCGATCAGCATGCCCTGACAGCCTGTGCCGATGGAGGTGATCGCCCGATCTTCGGGGCGCGAGAAATCGCAATCGCGGAAATGCAGGATCAGCCCGGTTTTCGGCAAAATCACGCAATTGCCCACGCCATTGCAGTTGAAATCAATGTCCTTGAGGCTGAAACGCGCCAGATAATCAAACCCGCTAAAGTCCAGAATGTAGCGGAACCGCTTGAACGTATATGTCTGCGTGCCTTCCGCGTCGAATAAGGGCTGGCTCAGTGTAACCGTTTGTGCACCAACGTTTTTCTCTGTCACATAGACCTCTCGCCCGACGCCATTGGCGCTCACCAGAGAACCCACTTCGATATTGGCGACATTCGTCACATTGCTCAGCCGCAGATCATTGGAGGTTGAGTAGCTGGCCGACGAGGTCACCTCCGTCGCATCCCAAGCTGACCCGGACGTCGGTACAATCTGCCCGTTCGCAATCACCCGCTTGACGCTCGACGTAGTGATGCCCGCAACCGCCGCCATATCGATCGGCGCGCTGATCGAGATTGCACGTCCCGCCAGATCAAGCGTGTCGTGATCAGTCCCGGTGATCAGCGTCCTGAAGGCCCGCTTAAATCCCTCTTCTTCATTGCCAAAGGCATCGGCATAGGTCGGGAAATCGAAGTTCTGGCGCAGGGTCAGTTTCTTGTCTTCAGGCTGGCTCACCGTGCCTTGGAATCGCACCCGAGCCTCGAAGGTCATGTCATCGGCGAGATGATAAACTCCTTCAGAGACCAGAACCTCCCGCCCCGCCGCATATGCCGCCGCATCGGCGGCCTCAAAGGCGTCCGTGTTATCGGTCGTGCCGTCACCAATGGCGCCAAAATCGCGCACATCGACCCAGTCCATCATAGTGCGCAGGAACGCGCTTGTGATGTCCTCGATCTGAATATCGTCAACCCGGATCACACCGCCATTCGCACCCGTGATGTCGATCCCAAAATGACCGAACAGCGCCTCGCGCCCCCAAGCCATATCGACACCCGAGCGCGTGCCCGTGCCCACAATCGCTTTGATTTCAACGACATCGCCGTAAGAGGTCAGTGTCGTGGCAGGTCCGGTCGTGGTCACACCACCAACAGCACCGCCCCCGGCACCACCGGCATAAGCTGCGATCTGAACGGTCGGCAAATTGCCCGAGATCGCCTTCACACGCGCGGTGATCAGCAAATAGCACCCCGGCAGCAGGGGCGTCTCACCCATGTAGCGCAAATGCTGCGTCGTCTCGGTTTTCAGAATTTCCAGACAGCCGCTAAAATCCTGATCCGCTGGCACATAGGCTGCCGTCGCAAACCCGTCATAGGTCGGCGAGCACGCGGTTCCGTCACCGCGCGACCAGATGTCGAGCCCATGCGCAAAAGCGGGCGGCGTCAAAACCAACCCATCGGTAATCACCTTGTTCATCGAAGCTCCCTCAACACTCAAAATGACGGGCGTGCGGGAGGACAGGCGCACCGCGCCATCGCAAATGTCCTCAATGTATGAAAATGCCGGACACGCCGTCCTGAACGGGCGTGGGAGTTAATCTTTAAAGGTTAACGCGGGCCTAATGTGCACCGTGCGCAGGGGGTATGTCAGGCGCCCACGGGCGGCTTGGCAAGCAACTGGACCCCGTCTATGCGCCAATCCCCATCGCGTTTTATCATATTATATTCAAGCACATGGGGCGCACCTTTGGCGTCCTTGACCAACACCTTCTGAAACAGAAGCGGCCCTTGCTTGCGCAGCTCCAAAAAGGTCACATCCGTGGGACGCCAGACCATTGGATAGCCATTGCGCACCATCTGACCAAACCGGGTTGGGTTGCCAAAAAGGCCCTGGATATTGGGAGAGGCAAAAGTGAACGCCGTCTCGAAATCATCCTGCAGAAATGCGTCAATCTGGCTCTGGATCGTCTGCTCGATCCCTTCGATCCGCTCTTCCGCAACACTCGCCTGCGCCAGAAATGCCGCGCTCAGAAGGATGCCGATAAACCGCATAGCTCTCTCCCCTAGATCGGGAAAGAGCCTAGGCCGCACCGGACATTCGTCAATTCACGAGCGCGTCCGGCTGTCAGGCCACCATCTCGCCCGCCAGTGCCTGATCAATCAGCGCCACGGTCTCCTCAACCCCATAAAGCGCGATAAATCCACCAAAGCGCGGCCCCTGCGAGGCCCCTAGCAGCACTTCGTAAATCGCCTTGAACCAGTCGCGCAACGGCTCAAACCGCTCCCGCCCGCAAGCATAAACGATGCCCTGCAAGGCCTCGTCATCGGTAGGCCCGTCATAGGCCGCCAACTGATCACGCAAATCCTGCAAAGCTTCTCGTTCCAGATCGCTCGGAAGACGGTAAGTCTTCGCCGGCTTAACAAAATCATTGAAATACCGCACCGCAAACCCGGCCGCCGCATCAAGATCTGGGTTCGTCTGTGGTGAGGTCTCCGGCGCATAGCGCTGAATGAAGCCCCAAAGCTGCGCTTTCTCCTCCGCATTCGCGACCGAGGCGAGGTTCAGAAGCATCGAAAACGGAACCGTCATCGTGCTGTCTGGCACCTTACCGCCATGGATGTGCCAGACCGGATTGTTCGCCTGCGCCGCCACATCCTGACCCGGATAGGCGCGCAACTGCTGGTGATATTCATCCACCGCCCGCGGGATCACGTCAAAATGCATCCGCTTCGCGGTTTTCGGCTTTTGATACATGAAGTAGCTCAACGACTCCGTCGCCGCATAGGTCAGCCACTCGTCAATCGACACACCATTGCCCGAGGTTTTAGAGATTTTGTGCCCCTGGTCATCGAGAAACAACTCATAGGTGAAATGGTTCGGTTTCTTGCCGCCTAGAATCTCGCAAATCCGGTCATAGATCGGCGTGTTGGTCGAGTGGTCCTTGCCGTACATCTCGAAATCCACCCCCAGCGCCGCCCAGCGGGCACCGAAATCGGGCTTCCACTGTAGCTTCACATGGCCGCCGGTGACGGGCACGGTCCATTCCCGGCCATCCTCATCATCGAACGTGATCTCCCCTTTCGAGGCGTCCACATGTTTCATCGGCACGTAAAGCACGCGGCCGGTCTCAGGGTGCATCGGCAGGAAGATCGAGTAGGTCTCCTGGCGCTCCTCGCGCAGCGATTTCAGCATCACTTTCATGATGTCGTCATAGCGCTCCGCCGCGCGCAGCAGTACTTCGTCGAACTGGCCGGATTTGTAGAATTCGGTGGCGGAGATGAATTCATACCGAAAGCCGAACGTATCGAGAAACCGCCGCAACATCGCATTGTTGTGGTGCCCGAAGCTTTCAAACTCCTCGAACGGGTCCGGCACCGAGGTCAGCGGCAGTTGCAGGTACTCCTCCAGCCGCTGGGAATTCGGCACATTGCCCGGCACTTTCCGCATCCCGTCCAGATCGTCGGAGAAACAGACAAGCTTCGTCGGAATGTCCGAGATCACCTCAAACGCGCGCTGCACCATGGATGTGCGCGCCACCTCGCCAAAGGTGCCGATATGGGGCAGCCCGGAGGGGCCATATCCCGTCTCGAACAGCACATATCCCTTCTCCGGCGGCGCCTTTTCATAGCGTTTCACCAGCGCCTGCGCCTCCTGAAAAGGCCAGGCTTTTGAGGTCATTCCAGCGTCTCGCAGATCGGTCATCACGGGGGCTTTCGCAGATGGCAGGCGCGACATTGCGCCTTTGGACGGTGCTACCTATTGTGCCAGCCTGCGCGCGTCAATATTCTGCACTGCAACATTCCCCTACCCCGGAGCTTCCCAAATGCCCTCGGACAACGCCATCCTGAGCCCTCAGGACGCCCTTCTTGCGATCATGATTTCGGTGTCGATGTCGGATTCCAACATGCGCACTGCTGAGCTTGTCGCAATCCAGCAGGCGGTGAACTACCTGCCGATCTTCGCGGAGTATGACGTGGATCGGATCAAGAAAGTTGCGGCGATTACTTCCGATCTGTTCGAGGAGGAGGACGGTCTCGATGCGCTTTTCGGCATTGTGCGTGAGTCCCTTCCGGAAAATCTCTATGAGACGGCCTATGCCTTCGCTTGCGACGTTGCGGCCTCCGACGGCGCGCTTTATCAGCCAGAACTGCGTCTACTGGAGGAGATCCGCCATGAGCTGGATATCGACCGCCTCGCCGCAGCCGCCATCGAACGGGGTGCCCGCGCGCGCCATTTGAAGCTCTAGTCTCGCAAATAAGGCTCAGGCGATATCGGGCACCCCGGGTTTTCGTTCATTCTTTCTGCTTCGCCGCCAAAATCACGGTTAATTTTCGGTTTCCAAGTTTAAAAATTTTAAACCTGAAAACCCAGATATCGTGCATTGGCAGCGCATCCGAGAATGCATACACAATATATGCGCAAACCGGACGAAAAATTTTAAAGCTGTTAGGGACTCGTTAACCTCACGCGTCCGCCAGAGCCACCCAGCGATTGACCAGTTGCCCCTGCAGCCGCTTCGCGCGCCCGTTCCAGCTCTTCGACCCTTTGGGCCGCTCTTTCTCGTTCTTCTTCAGCGCCCGTCTGCGCGGCACATCCGACATGAAAATCGCGAACGCCAGATCGCGGCCCTCCGGCGTGCGGATATATCCCGAGAGGGCACTGACAAAGTTCAGCGTGCCCGTCTTCGCGACCACTTGGATCGGGCTGTTCTGAACAACTTTGTTATTCGCATCCCGCACCGCAATCGTCTTCAAGATCGGCTGCAAGGACGCTCGCGCACCGGGACCAACCAGCGCTTTCACCATCTCCGCCGCCGTGATCTGCGACGCATCGCCGAGCCCCGAATGGTCCACAAACTTCGCCTTTCTCACGCCGTAACGCTTTGACATCCAGCTTGCCATCTCGCGCCCGGACGCTTTCAAACTACTCGCCCGGGACGCATTCAGACCCACAACTTCCGCTGTCAGATTGGTCGAGTATCGCAGCATATCGCGGCAAATCTTGCGCAAATCGGGGCTCAGGTTTTCCACCAGAACCGCTCCCTTCGGACGCGCCGAGCTCAAAACCG
Source organism: Paracoccaceae bacterium (assembly GCA_028284705.1). Classification (GTDB taxonomy): domain Bacteria; phylum Pseudomonadota; class Alphaproteobacteria; order Rhodobacterales; family Rhodobacteraceae; genus Litoreibacter. The sequence goes on from JANQRE010000027.1 coordinate 32,997, forward strand.
GGAACGGCAAGGCGATCCCGTGGCTGCGCGCCAGTGTCTGCAACACATCGCCTGCGTAAATCTCCGGCCTACGCACCGGCAGCCAACGCCCGCCGCCTTTGCCGAGCGCCTTGCGCGCCACCGTCCAATTGTCACGCCCGCCCTGACCGGAATATTGGAAAATCGGCAGGCTGCGATCTGCCACACGGGTCTTGGCGAAACCCACCCCAGGCCGGAACCGCTCCGACCGACCGTCCATGGTCACCGAGTATCCCTGCCCGGTCCGCTTCCATTCCAGATAGACCCGGTTGAAGTTCAAATTCAGCCCCGAGACCGCCGGATTATACCCCACATGATCGGGCTGCGAGGCGTCGATCCGATCAATGCTCGGCAGCGCCTTGCCATGAACCAGAAACTTGCCGCGCACTTCCCGCACGCCCTTGGCCTTCAGCCCCGCGGCCATCTGATAGAGAGTGTCAGTATTCAGCGTCGGGTCACCACCGCCCACCAGCACCAGATCGCCCGCAATCGCGCCGTTCTGCACCGGCCCAGTCGCGATCAGTTGCGTGCGGAACCGGGCGCCTGCCCCCAATTTCTCAAGTGCAAACAGAGTCGTAACCGCTTTCGCAACACTCGCAGGCGGGTGCGCCAGAAGCGGCGTATGGGTCTCGATCATCTTGCCGGTGCGCGCATCGGCCACCGCAAAACTCACCTTCCCGCCCAGCTTGGCTTGCGAGATCAACCCATCGACGGCGCCCACGGCCCGCTTGCGCACGCCGCCCGGTTTCCGCAAAGGCCGGAGCGAGCGCGTCGGCGCATTGGCCAACGCTGCATCGGCTACGCCGAACATCAGCATCGCCAAAACTGTGCGTCGTCCAAACCGGGGTGTTGCAGACCGTCCCATGGGTTCAAAATCTCTCAAACGGGGGGGACTCGCAACCGCCAATCCCACCTGATAGCGCATGTGTTATGTCGCAATCCGTCCTGCCCGCCATCCTCATCATGTCCTTCGGCATGATCTTCATTCCATTGGGGGACTCCGCGGGCAAAACCATGGTCGCGGCAGGTGTCTCGCCACTCTTTGTCGCCTGGGCGCGGTTCGTCGTGGGTGCCGTCGCGATGCTGCCCTTCTCGCGGCCCCGGATCTTGCTGCCCCTCTTCACCGATTGGCGCATCTGGCTCCGGGGCATGCTGCTGGTCCTTGGCGTCAGTTGCATCCTCACTGCCTTGCGCACCGAGCCGCTGGCCAACGCATTCGGCGCTTTCTTCATCGGCCCGATTATCAGCTACACACTCTCCGTCTGGCTCCTCAAAGAGCGCGTCACTTGGCCCCGCACGGCCCTCCTCCTTGTCGGATTTCTTGGCGTCCTCCTGATCGTGCAACCCACTGGAGCTTTCAGCGTCGGTCTTCTCTGGGCGGTGCTGGCGGGGTGTTTCTATGGCGCGTTCCTCACCGCGTCGCGTTGGCTTTCGGACACCGCCCCCGCTCGAACGCTGCTCCTGTCGCAAATGTGCATCGGGAGCATCGCGCTCGCACCAATCGCCTTACCGCTCTGGCCCGCAATCGACACGGTGATGATCGGCCTCCTGCTCTTCTCCGGCCTCGCCTCCATGACCGGAAACCTGCTACTGGTGATGGCCTATGGTCGCGCGCCGGCCTCCACACTCGCGCCCTTCGTCTATGTGCAGCTCCTCAGCGCCACTTTCTTCGGCTGGCTGATTTTCGGTGATTTCCCGGATTGGATCAGCGCCATCGGCCTTGCCCTGCTCTTCACCTCAGGCCTGGCGACGATTGCCCTGCGCAAGCCCTAGTGCCACGCCCCCTGCGCGCGGATCGCGGTCGAGGACGCATCGCTCAGCGGCACATTGATATAACACCAGGCCGGTGCCTCGTAGCGCCCGAGAAGCTGGCTCATATGCCCCGGAAGCCGTGCAAAATCAAAGCGCTGCGCTGCCACCGAACGGCGCGAGGATATCCGGTCTCCAGGCCGCGCGATCACCCCGACCGGCACGGTTTCCATGATCACTTGCCAGTCCTGCCAGAGGTGCAACTGCGGCAGATTATCGGCTCCCATCAGCCAGACAAACCGGTTGCGCGGATAACGCGGCAGCAATTGCGCCAAAGTCTCCGCCGTGTAGCTCGTGCCCAACCGCGCTTCGATATCCGTCACGACGACCCGCGGATGCTGCATCACCGCCCGCGCCCGCGCCAGCCGCTTCTCCATCGCCACAGGCCCCGCGGCTTTCAGGGGATTGCCCGGCGAGACCATCCACCAGATCCGATCCAGCCCGAACCGTCTCAGCGCCTGCCGTGTGATATGCACATGACCCGCATGGGCCGGATCGAACGAGCCACCCAACAGCCCGATCACCTGACCGGGCGGCGCACTCGGCCAGCCCTGCATCAGTCAGTCTCCGAGGATTTCGCCCAGAGATTGATCGCCTCTTCCGAACTGATCTCATCGATCCGTTTCAGCTCTGCGTCCGAGAACTCCAAGTTCTCCACCGCGCCCACGCAATCCACGATCTGTTCCGGTTTCGACGCGCCGATCAGCGCCGTCGTCACCCGGGCCCCGCGCAACACCCAGGCGAGCGCCATCTGTGCTAAAGTCTGGCCCCGCGCTTCCGCCACCGCGTTCAAGGCGCGCACGCTTGCCAATGACCGCTCATTGATCATGCCGTCCAGCAGCGATTTGCCCTGTGTCGCTCGGCTGCCCTCCGGGATGCCGTTCAGATATTTCTTCGTCAAAATCCCCTGCGCCAGCGGTGTGAACGCAATCGAGCCAACCCCCAGATCCTCCAGCGTATCCAACAGCCCGTCATGCTCCACCCACCGGTTGAGCAGATTGTAGGAGGGCTGGTGGATCAAACAGGGCGTCCCAAGATCGTTCAAAATCGCCACCGCTGCCTGTGTGCGCTCGGAATTGTAGCTCGAAATGCCCGCATAAAGCGCCCGCCCCGAGCGCACGATGTAATCCAACGCACCCATCGTCTCTTCCAGCGGCGTGTCGGGGTCGAACCGATGCGAATAGAAGATATCGACATAGTCGAGGCCCATCCGCTTCAAAGACTGATCGCAAGACGCCACCAGATATTTCCGCGACCCCCACTCGCCATAAGGCCCCGGCCACATATCGTACCCCGCTTTCGACGAGACAATCAGTTCATCCCGATACCCTGCAAAATCGGTCCTGAGGATTTCCCCAAACGCCTCTTCCGCCGATCCTGGCGGCGGTCCGTAGTTATTCGCCAGATCAAAATGCGTGATCCCATGATCAAATGCCGTCCGGCACAAGGACCGCTTCAGCTCATGCGGCGTGTCGCCGCCGAAATTGTGCCACAGCCCAAGCGAGATCGCCGGCAGTTTCACCCCGGAGCGTCCACAGCGACGATAAACCATCCGGTCATAGCGATCCGGATCAGGTCTGTAGGGCACGATCTTGGGCTTTGGCGGACGGGTCGGTTTGGTCATGCTCGACTCTTGCCGCCCGCGCTCGGAAAGGTCAATTCACACGAGAGACTCCACGCCTTCTCAATATCAAGCTCGAGCCATAAATGGATACGGATTCCCAACACGGGACAGGTGATTGCTGTAGCCAGCAAGCGCGCAAAATGCTGGACTATGACAAACAGTCCGTCAGCGCCGAAGGGAGCATTCGTCTTGAGACTGGAAATCTGGTTCGAGTTCGCGAGCACCTATTCTTACCTCACGGTCTCTCGGGTTCAGACGCTCTTGCACGAAAACCAAATAGAGTATGTCTGGCGACCATTCCTGTTGGGCCCGATTTTTCGCGACAGAGGGCTGACGACTTCGCCTTTCGTGCTCGACCCGCTCAGGGGCGCTTACATGTGGCGCGACATGGAGAGGCGGGCCAAAAGATACGGTCTGGAATTCAAACGCCCCAGCACCTTTCCGTTGAACGGGCTGAATGCGGCACGGATCATGACGGCAGCTCTCAACGAGCAATGGTGCGGCCACTTCGCAAAACTGGTTTTTGAGGCGCAGTTCGGAAGGGGCAAGGATATCTCCGATGAGGCTGTGCTAAAGGCGGCCCTCTCAGCATGTGATGTTGACCCGGATCATTGGTTTGACCTCTCGCAACAGGAAGACACGAAGCAAAAGCTGCGGGCGTTCACGGATAAGGCCCGCGCACTGGGCATCTTCGGCGCCCCAAGTTTTGTGGTTGGCGAAGAGCTCTTCTGGGGCGACGACCGGCTGGAGGACGCGATAGAATGGGCGATGGACGCGAACCGCCCGCGACAGAAATACTAGGCAGCCACTACCAGTCGAACTCTAGGAGCACAGCACATGCCACAGACCCAAGCCCCCGGCGGGCCCATCATGCGATTGTTTCAAGTGCAGGCCGAGCCGGGCTGCGGCGCTGAGTTGGTCGAGAAATTCGCAACAACCTCTGCGAAGGTCGTGCAAGACGAACCGGGCAACGAAGGCTATTTCTTTGGACAAGGCGTGGCCTCTGACGACGATTACGTCGTCTTCGCGTCGATCTGGCGTGATCTCGAGGCCATCAAGCACCGCTTTGGCGAAGACTGGCAGAAATCATTCCTGCCGCCTGGCTATGAAGCTCTCATCAAGGAATGCTCCGTGCGCCATATCGATCTGAGCGCAGGCTGGCATGTGGATATCGAAACCTGACGTCAACCTAATCTAGCATCGCTGGCGCCGGCCTCCACCCCAACTCCACGCCCCCAATTGCACATCCCCTGCCCGCTAGCTAAACACACACGGCGAACAGACTTGCGGAGCATCTCTCATGGCAGCCAATCAATTCGTCTACTTCATGGACGGCGTCTCCAAGCAATATCCCGGCGGCAAGAAAGTCTTTGAAAACATCCGACTGAACTTCCTGCCCGGCGTCAAAATCGGCGTCGTCGGTGTGAACGGCACCGGTAAATCCTCGCTCATGCGCATTATGGCCGGTCAGGACAAGGATTTCACCGGCGAGGCTTGGGCCGCCGAGGGCGCCCGCGTCGGCTACCTGCCTCAGGAGCCGGAACTTGACGCGTCCCTCGATGTGCGCGGCAACGTCATGCTCGGCGTCGCCGAGAAGAAAGCGATCCTCGACCGCTACAACGAACTTGCCATGAACTACTCCGACGAAACCGCCGACGAGATGGCCAAGCTGCAGGACGAGATCGACGCGCAAAACCTCTGGGACCTCGACGCCCAGATCGACATCGCGATGGAGGCTCTGCGCTGCCCGCCCGATGACGCCCAGGTCGACACCCTTTCCGGCGGTGAAAAGCGCCGCGTCGCGCTCTGCAAACTGCTCCTCGAAGCCCCCGACATGCTGCTGCTCGACGAGCCCACCAACCACCTCGATGCCGAAACCATCGCCTGGCTGCAAAAGCACCTGATCGACTACAAAGGCACCTGCCTCATCGTCACCCACGACCGCTACTTTCTCGACGACATCACCGGCTGGATCCTCGAGTTGGACCGTGGCCGCGGCATCCCGTACGAGGGCAACTATTCCTCCTGGCTCGAACAAAAAGCCAAGCGCCTGGAACGCGAAGCCAAGGAAGACAAGGCCAAACAAAAGACGCTGGAACGCGAGCTTGAATGGATCCGCGCCGGCACCAAGGCCCGTCAGGCCAAAGGCAAGGCCCGCATCAACGCCTACAATGAGCTCGCCAACCAGTCCGAGAAGGACAAGGTCGGGCGCGCCCAGATCATCATCCCCAACGGGCCACGTCTCGGCTCAAAGGTGATCGAGGTCGAGGGCCTGCAAAAGGCCTATGGCGACAAGCTGCTGATCGAGGACCTGTCCTTCGCCCTGCCCCCCGGCGGCATCGTCGGCGTCATCGGCCCCAACGGCGCCGGTAAATCCACGCTCTTCCGCATGCTCACCGGTCAGGAACAGCCCGATGCGGGCACCGTCACCTATGGCGATACCGTACAGCTCTCCTATGTCGATCAGTCCCGCGACGCGTTGAAACCCGGCGCCACGGTCTGGGAGGAAATCTCCGACGGCGGCGAGATCATCCAGCTCGGCGAGGCGCAAATGAACTCCCGCGCCTATTGCTCGTCCTTCAACTTCAAAGGCGGCGATCAGCAGAAGAAGGTCGGTTCTCTCTCCGGCGGGGAGCGCAACCGGGTGCACATGGCGAAACTTCTCAAAAGTGGTGGCAATGTCCTGCTCCTCGATGAACCTACGAACGATCTAGACGTGGAAACGTTAAGAGCGCTTGAAGATGCCATCGAAAATTTCGCCGGTTGCGCCGTCATCATCAGCCACGACCGCTTCTTCCTCGACCGCCTCTGCACCCACATCCTCGCCTTCGAGGGCGAGGCCCATGTGGAATGGTTCGAAGGCAATTTCGAGGCCTACGAGGAGGACAAGGCGCGGAGGTTGGGGCCGGATGCCCTCGAACCCACGCGCGTCAAATACAAAAAATTCACGCGCTGACGTCGAACGCGTGGGTTCGAGGCGTGCGCGGCAGTCGCTTTTCGGGGAGGGCGCAGCACGACCGAAAAGCGATGAGAGCGGCACCCGGTGGCAGTTCTGGGTATTGTCATTAGAAGCCGACGCGGGTGAAGTACAAGAAGTTCACGCGGTAGGGCGGGGTTAACCCGCCATCTCCAATTGACTGTGCGACTGCACGGTATTGAGCTGAACATCTTCCCGATTCAGCAACAAAGAACGGCTCCGGGCGCAACGAACAGCAAGTAAGATTTGTTCCCTGTACGTTCCTAGACGGCAGGCAGATTTAGATGTATGGTCGACTCGCGTATCAAGATACTGTGAGCACCTAATGGGCGAAATTGTAGATCTGTCTAAACATTTTGTTCCCGCACGAGTACGGGAACTGCAAAAACTCGCACCACCGTTAGCCCAAGGTATAATCATCGGGCCGAAGCTGAGAATCCGAGGATCCAGCATTAGTGTCAGCAATTGCGTCGATCCCATACAACTTCGCAGATATGCGCTGTTTTTTGATAGGATTGCTTACCCTACAAATAGCTTCGTCGGGTTCGGCGAGCTACATCCGGACTTGGCGTTTCTGCAAGACTGCAACTTGCTTTCGCAGCCACATATCCTTTGCGAAGATGGCGACGCCGCGACACGAGTCGGGGAAAGTTATGGCGCGGCATTCTCATTGCTGGAAGCCGACGCACCAGGCGCATGGTCACTGGCTGCAGGTCCAAACGAACTCGATCTCGCCCCGGAAATCTTCGAAACTTCTCGCGGCGCGATTGCCGAGCTTGTGAATTCTGTACCACTGCCTGACCGTGACGCACCCCTAGAAGATGTGCTGGACTTTAAGTTCAAAAGGAATAGTGAGTTGTTGGCATTCCGCGGCGTAACTGATGGATTTTATCAGTCTTGGGTGATCAGCGAGGACCGGATGCATGCACTTACAAAGGCTAAGGGCGAAATTGAACGCGCTTGCCACGACCTGATCCGTGCGTCCAAAGAAGCTAAACTTCCATTTAGAATGTCATCTTGGTCGTTATCGTATTCCTTGAACCCGATCACTGCCGCAGTAGCATTCAGCGTGATTGATTCTGTCCCTGCGACCAGCGAACTACCCGGCCTAACAACACTGGCGTTGACCGGTGCCTCACAGCTTCGTCTATCGAAGTCAGTTGGACCGAAACGCAAGACAACGAAATCTTCTCCCTACAGATATGCCGCTGAAATTCATGAAAGATTGGGGTAATTGCACAGTTTCGCACTACGCTTGATCGAAACTCATCGTTTGTAGAGCGCATCGCCGTCACGCGGGGTGGCGATCCAACCGTTGAGCGGCGCACTTAGATGGCAGCCACCCTATCGCGCAGAACGAGCGGTACACCAAGACCAGCCAAATCGCCGCCCCGATGGGGCGTGACGGCGATGCGCGGCGGCTGCGCCTTGTCTCCGCGCTTGGGACTTAACTGACAACATCTCTCTCAAATCCTCAGCACATTCCCCTCAAAAATTGACCTGCCATTAACCCACATTCCCAAAAACTACGCCCGGGGCATTAAAACCGAGGGGATTGGCATATGCCGGTACGGTCCGTGATCATGGGTGGCGTTGTGGGAGGGTGCAGTTTCCTGCTCGCCCAACATCTTTTCGACCTCACATTGCTGTGGGCGCTCGGGGTCTACACGGCAACTGGCAGCATGACCGCGATGCTGGCTGTCTCCAAATCCATGATCGCCAACCTGCAACACGGCGTGGCTGTGCCGCCGATCCCCATGCCGAAGCCAACCTCACCGTGACCTCACCAACCCGTCATCAGACGTGACCCCACGCGCAACCTCCAATCGCTAACCTCATAGGCGAAAGGAGTGACCCATGCCCCGCCCGGCGCCCAAACCGCAGAAACCCAAGCCCAAACCCTATCAATTTGATGATTGGGCCCTGATCTGATCGGGCATCTTCTGCCTGTAATCTAATCCCGGTCAAACTCTGGGCGGTCCAGGGGCGGCTCATCCCGGGCAGCACGGTCACGGTCTCGTCGCTCCAGCGCCAGCCGGTTTCTTTCGACCAGCGCGCGAAGAAAGCCTTCCGACATCTGTTCCTCTTCGTCCAGCGCCTGGGCGATCTTCATCTGCGCCCAGGTGCCCAAGATATGGTTGACCCGCGCATGCCATCCGCGGCCCATCCCGCGATAGAATTTCGCGAGGCTTTCATCCAGAAGCAGCGTAACCTTCACGCGTTTCTCTTCGACGGGGAAATCATGCTCGATCCTGTGCCACTCTTCCGGCACTTCCTCCCGCATGGCGGTGGTGATCTTCTCCGCCTCGCTCAATTTCCAGAGGTAATGGCTCAGCCGCTCTTCAGCCTGCATCTCCGCTTTTGTCCGTCGCGCCATATCCGCACCCGTGAAAATCCCAGGAGACGGATCGTCGACGAAAGGGGTTAACAACGCGAAAATCGACCGTACGCAGCGTTCTGATGGAATTCAGACGGTTTTTAGTTGGTTTTCAGACACAAAAAAAGCCGCCTCCGGAGGTGCTGGACGGAGGCGGCTTCTCGTGGGGCCGACCGGGACCTGGCAGAGGCCGGTGGCTTGGGATGCGAACCCTGTTAGGAGTGTGTGTAGCGCGGGTTCGCTAGTATTCTTTAGGCGGCAGCAAAGAGATTGCTTCCGACGGCGTGGCGGCACGATGAAAAGATCGGCTCACACACACGGTCCACAGGGAAATCGCGGCGGAGAACTTCGATCTTGGGCGATGCGACTTTCGCATAACGCACGGAATTCAAAGCAGCTTTCCGGCGAGCACGGGCTTTTTCTTTCAGCGATACAAACATGTTATTCTTCCTCTCAGTGGCCATTTCGGCGATGTGGTTTTTGGCGACACTCGGAACTCGAACTTTGTGCCCTAATGGTGTTATCCACAGGCTCACCAAACAAGTAAGTTTCTCCATACCTCTGATTTTATTTAAAAAATTGCCACATTTTCATCAGATCGCTGCCGCAATCTGTAGGGCGAAATTCAAGGAAAACAGCGCTCAATGTGACGCAATTGCGGCCAAGCCCGCGATGCGCTCACATGTGAGACATACGAAAATACCTCAAAATTGTCTTAGTTCACCGAAGCAAAACCACAATTTGACTGCAATCAACGGCTACTGCCGCTGCACGATTTGGCCTTGCAGGGACTGAATCGCAAGCTGACGGTTGCCACCTAAGGCCCATTTCAGATCGCCACCAAACGTCGGCGTGGCCGTGACCATGAGATCAACAGTCCCCCCGGTCTGCGCAATGCCGGAGATGTCAATCGCCTCGCCATTGACCACCAGGGCCGTTGCCCCCCGAGGTACAGCCAGCGCTTGTTCGGAGATCGGGTTCAGCACGCCATCCCCGTTGTCGATACGGCCAGTGCTGTTGGTCCACCAGTAGTAGAGCGGCTCAACCTGTGTGGCATCTCCGCCGGATACATTCGGCACCACGGTCACGACAGCACCAGACGCCTGCGCCAGTATCAAGGTTCCGCTTTGCGCATAGGCCGGGGCAACCAGTTCATAAAGCGCAGCTTGCTGATTTTCAGGGCTTTTGTCGGATACGCCGGAGATGACATTCGTCACAATCGCGGGCGCAGCGATCCCGGCTACGATGGCGGCTTTCACTTCCGTTGTTCCGAAGCCCAGAGCCACGATGGCGCCCAAAACCGCGAAGAGAGCGATGCCGATATAGACGCCCAGCGCGGGCATGTCCTGCGCGGGGTTTGCAGAAAACGACGCGGCGAGTTTTGCCAGGGTTGGGCAGGACCCGCCCAGCGCTCCATAACAGACAGCTTCCCATTTTCGCATGGGTAATTCCTCCAACAATACACAGATCAAATATGCGCATAATGGTACCACCGAAGCCCAAAAAGGGAAGTAATTTCATGTATTCAGCGATTTCGCGGCGCTGTTCATCTGCTCCAGACCACCCTGGATTGACCCACATCAAAGTACGTCCACCCGCCCCTCGCTAGGCTTTTGAAGAATCGAAAAAAGGGAGGTGTTCATGTCGCACACACCGCATGAGCTGGCCGAAGAATTTCCGGACAAAATCGATGCGATGCATGAGCTAAAACGGGTGAACGGTCATTTTCGTAAACTGGCGGATGACTATCACGACGTGAACCGCGCAGTGCATCGCGCGGAGACCAATGTCGAGCCGATGACCGAAATGGCCGAGACCGATCTACGCCGGCAGCGCATGCTTCTGAAAGATCAAATCGCCGCAATGCTGGCCGATACCTGAGCGACGTTTGGGAAATCGACGGCAGGTCTGTTACCCTTGTGCGATGATGCAAGGGGGATGGATTTCATGTCTTTGATTTCAAAAACACTACTGGCCGCAGCCTGCGCAATCGGCGGCGCAGGAATGGCGTTTGCGCAAGATCTCAGCGGCACCTACCGGGTCGATGGGCGCAATCCCAACGGCTCGGCCTATTCCGGCACCGCCGTGCTGGAGGATACCGGCGATGCCGTAGGGGTCAGTTGGAGTGTCGCGGGTAGCAACTATGCGGGCCGAGGCACCCGCACGGGCGCGGTCCTGACGGTTGATTGGGGCGAGGCCCACCCGGTCTTCTATGTCATCACGACGGATGGGTCGCTACACGGCACCTGGGCCAACGGCACAGCGCTCGAAAAGCTGACGCCGCAATAGCTCAAAGCTCAGCCGTAAACGACGCTCCACATCGCCACGACCGGCGCGATCATGAAGAACCAGATCGACGCCCATTTCGCGCCTGCCGCGACGTAGGAGAACGGCGACTTGCCCGCCGTGGCTTCCTCAAGCGCGGCGAAACCGAAGAGCAACCCGTACCCGTAACCCTCGGACATGCGCTTCTGTTCTTCGATCCGGGCCATCGCCCAAGCGGTGCGCTCCGCGAACGGGTTTTCAACCAGAGCGGCTTTGCGGTCTTCAAGGCTCGACATATCTCAAATCTCCCAATGGTTTCGGTTGAGATAGATGGAGCGCGATTGCCCGATTCCAAGCCTCTGCGACATTGCGCGCGAATTGCCATTGGCGAGCACCGCGCCCTTGCCCTAAAACCCGCCCATGGAACAGTTCGATCTGGTGGTAATTGGCTCCGGGCCCGCAGGCTCCGCCGCTGCAATGGCAGGGCTTAGGGCAGGGCTGTCGGTTGCTCTGGTCGACAAACATGGCTTCCCGCGCGACAAGCTATGCGGCGGACTTTTCACGGGACGATCCGAGAAGGCGATGAAAGCGATTTTCGAGCTCGACGTGACGCCCGAGACGTTCGTGACCTCCAGCCATATGCGCTTCTCCGCCGGAGCCGATATTCTGGCGGAGATCACCGACGCGCCGCCTGTGCATCTCACGATGCGCCGCGACCTTGATGCGATGCTCCACACCTGCGCTATTGAAGCCGGAGCGGTACCGTTCCTTGGCCAGCCGCTCGACCAGATCAATTTCGATGGCAATCAGGCGATCCTGAAAGACGGAACGCAACTCAGCTACAAGGTCCTGATTGGGGCTGACAGCGTGAATTCCATAGTCGCGCGCCTGCTGTTCGGTCGCCCGTTTGACCCCGAAACAATCGGCTTCGGTTTGGAAATCGAAACCCCGCGAACCAAGGCCCATGACCAAGCCGTCGAGGTAGACTTCGAAGCCGCGCAATGGGGCTATGGCTGGGCCTTTCCCAAGCACAAAACCATCACGGTTGGCGTCGGCGGCATCAATGCCGAGAATGCTGACATGAAGGCCGCCATGCGCGCCTATGTCGATCAGACCGGCGCCGATCCGAGCCTGAAATACAAGGGCCAGTACATTCCCTTCGGCGATTATCGCAAAAAGCCGGGGCGCGGGAATGTGCTGCTCGTTGGCGATGCCGCCGGGCTGGTCGATCCTGTCACCGGCGAGGGGATCGCGCTCGCCATGGAAAGCGGTGCTTTCGCCGCGGAGGCCGCCGCAGAGGCGATCGCGGCAAACGCGCCTGAGCGTGCCTTCGGTGGGTATCTGACCCGCCTCAAACCCATCCATCGCGGCCTTGACCAGGCGAAGCAGTGGCGGTTGGTGATGTTTCCAAAACTCATGCAATCGAGCTTCAAAAAAGCCTTCCGCAAGGGCAGCTCCTTGCAGCGCAAATATCTCGACCTTCTCGCCGGAGATGTCGACTACGGCGATCTGCGCAGCGCCTTCCTGAGGCGGGTGCCGAAATTTCTTTGGTGGGGTGCGCGCAGCCGCTTGCGACGTCTATTCAGCCGCCGCGAGGCTTGAGGGCAGGGCTGCAAAGATTTCCTCGGCCAGAGCCCGCATCTCTTCCGCCGCTGGCCCAGTCTTTTGCACTTCCAGCACCGAGCGCCCCTCGCCCATCGTCTCCGCATACAGCACACGATTGGCCAGGACGGCCTGGCTCATCGCCACATCCATGCCTTTGAGCTGGGTAGCAATCTGCGTGGCCACACGTGTCTGGTTTCGAACCCGGTTGAGAACCGTCAGCACAGCGCGATCCTCGCGTCGGCACAACTCCAGCACGCCATCGGTGGCCCAAAGGTCCACCTGACTGGCTGAAACTGGCACCAAGATCAGGTCGGAGGCCCGAATCGCGGGTCGCAAATCCGCATCGATCTTCGGCGGTGTGTCCACCAGCACCAGATCGTACTCCTTGCGCAACTGATCACATTCAAAGGCGATCCCCCAGGCCGAAGCGGTCGCGAATTTCAGGTCCTGCGCGCCACGCTCAAACCGCGCCATGGCCCAATGGCCAAGGCTGCCCTGCGGATCGCTGTCGATCACCGCAACGCGTTTGCCTGCCTGCACCGCAGCCACCGCCAGATTGGCCGTCAGCGTGGTCTTCCCAGACCCGCCTTTCTGCTGCGCGATAGTGATCACGAATCCCGTCATGATCCTTGTCTGACAGGCTTCCATGACAGGGGGAAGACGCAAAATGCCGCATAAGCAAAATCACGCGCTGCGACGCGGCATCTTGCTCAAATTTTAGTCTTCGAGGATGAAGGTGACCTTCAGAATGACGCGATATTCGTCAATTTTGCCGTCCTTCACGGTGCATTTCATATCCTGCACCCAGGCACCTTCCACATTCTTCAGCGTCTTCGAGGCGCGCTCGACGCCGTTCTCGATGGCATCCTCAAAGCTCTTGTTGGAGGATGAGATAATCTCGGTAACGCGTGCAACAGACATGGGGCTTCTCCCTTTGATTGTGAGGGGTTCAGCCTATCCCCACAGCGTTAGAATGCAATCGGCCCGCCGCTAGTCTCCGCGGGGAATTATCGCGGCTCTAACGCACTCAAGTGATATCCGTCGTGTGCGCCGCCTCCAGCAACCCATCTGGATAGGGCCGCATAAGCGCCGAGGCTTCCTCCACCGATCCGTGCAACCAGGTGTCGAGATCATCGCGGTGCAAAAACACGCCCATCCGGTGGTGAATGTCGCGCACATCGGCATTCGGCTCGCAGGTCACCGTCGCCACCTGATCCAGCACGATCCCGCCCGGCGCTTCCCAGCGATCCGTGATCGCTGCGAAATAGAGCAACCCACCATCCTTCGGTGCAATCCGCCAAACGGTCTTCTTGCGCTTCTCGCCAGTCCATTCGTACCACCCATCAGCGGGCACCACGGCGCGCCCGACGCCCTCGAAGGCGGATTTGTCGAACACCGTCTCAGACCGCGCATTGATGATCGTTTCCATCACCGGGCGCCCTCGCGCATTCTTGCGCGCCACCGGTAGAATGCCCCACCGCATATGCTTCAGGGTACCGTCCTGCAGCACCACCACCTGCTCCCCAGGTGCCACATTGATCCGCGCGGGCTCCTCCTCCAGCCCCTCGAGCGAGGCACCGAGTTCCGCCGCCACATCTGCAATGGGTCTTGTCAAAAAATACCGTCCGGGCATGGCGCAAACCTAACATCAGGATTAGTCTCCGCGCCATGTCTGATCCGTTCTTCTTTGGCTACGGCTCGCTGGTGAATGCCCGCACCCATGACCACCCTGAGGCCATGCCTGCCCGCGTCAAAGGGTGGAAACGCTCGTGGCGGCACACGACGCGGCGGCCTTACGCATATCTCTCGGTGATGCCCTGCGAGACGACCTCCATCGACGGTCTCATCGCCCGCGTACCGCAAAATGACTGGGCCGCGCTTGATGAACGCGAGGCAGGCTACAGCCGCCAAACCCTCGCAAATCATGCGGTTGAGCACGCACGTGCTGACGCCACCGAAGTCCAGATTTACCAGGCACATCAAGAGACCGACATCACGGGCCGCGTCTTCTATCCCATTCTTCTCAGCTATATCGACGTGGTCGTGCAGGGCTTTCGCGATGTCTTCGGCGAGGAAGGCGTCGCGAGCTTCTTCTCAACCACAGAAGGCTGGAACGCAGGGATCCTCGATGACCGCAGCGCGCCGATCTATTCTCGCGCGCAGCGCCTCAGCCCGCTCGAAACCGAACTCGTCAACCACCACATCGCGCGCCTACCGGCGAAGGTGGAAAAGCTGTAGCAGCCGCGCTTGCCGCGCCCAGGGTTCGCGCGGCGGCAGGTCCGGATCGGCCTCCTTGGCCATCACCTTGCGCGCCAAAGCCCAGGCAACGCCGGCAAAGATCACGCCCCCAATCGCCTGCCCGATCAGCACACCCGGAGCGCCGAACATCCACGCGCCCAGGATCACCAACGGGATCGTGCCGAGTGTATGCCGCCCCCAATTGATCCAGGTCGAATAGAAGGGATGGCCCAGATTGTTGAACGAGGCATTGCCCACGAAGATCACACCGTTGAAGAAGTAGAGCAGCGCCAGCGGGCCACAGAACAGATAGATCAGTGTGACACCCACACCCTCCAACTGGAACAGATCGGCAATCACGCCCCTGAGCGCAAATAGGATCGCGCTCACCACCAGCACATAGAGCCCGGTGAAAATCAGCGCGTCCCGGAACGCGCCCGACACGCGGTCCATCTTTTGCGCGCCGAAGTTCTGCCCGATGATCGGTCCGACCGCCCCCGAGAGCGCAAAGATCACCGCAAAGGCCACCGGCGTCACGCGCCCCACCACGGCCATGCCCGCCACCGCCGCCTCGCCAAACTCCGCCATCGCGCGGGTCACATAGCCTTGGCCCACCGGGGTCGCCAGTTGTGTTAGCACCGCCGGGGCCGCAATCGCAAACAGGGGCCGGAAATCCATCGCCGTGCCGCTCAGGGTCGGGCGCTCAAGCCCCCCGTGATGCTGCAGGATCGGCAAGACACCGTAAACCGCCATCGTGATCCGCGCCGCGACCGAGGCCAGCGCCGCACCCACCAGATCGAGCCCCAGCCCGAAGATCAGGATCGGGTCCAGCACGGCATTCACAACGCCCGCCGCAATCGTCGCCATCATCGCCCGGTTCGCATCACCATAAGCGCGCAAGACCGCCCCGCCGATCATCCCGATCATCATCACCGGCATGAAGGGCACGATGATCGCCAGATAGGTGATCGCCAGGTCTTGCGTCTCACCGCTCGCGCCGACCAGCGCAGTCAAGGGCTCCAGATAGGCCCAGACAAAGCCTGCAAAGACCGCGCCTAGAATGACGCCGAACACCATGGAATTCGTGGTTAACCGCCGCGCCGCCGCCTCATCTCCGCGCCCCAAAGCCCGGCTCACCAGCGCGCCGCCCGCAATCGCCATACCGATGGCAAAGGAGGTCGTGAAGAACAGGATCGCACCCGCATATCCGACCGCCGCCGCAAGCGCCGCATTGCCCAGCATCGAGATGAAAATCATGTCGACCAGATCGACGAGAAACACCGCCATCAGCCCGATGGAGGCCGTCAGCGACATCACAGTGATATGTCTGAACAGGTTGCCTTCGAGGAATTTCGCCTGCTCCGCCAAGGTCTTAGACCGAGATCGTGGCGGCGACCGCCTTCTTCCAGGCGGCGTATTTTCGGTCGCGTGTTTCCGCGTTCATCGCCGGTTCAAACCGCCGCTCCAGCGCCCAACTCGCCGCAAACCCATCGCGATCCGGATAAACACCCGCCCGCGACCCGGCAAGCCACGCCGCGCCCAGCGCCGTGGTCTCCAACACCTCGGGCCGGTCCACCTGCGCGCCGATAATGTCGCTCAGAAACTGCATTGCCCAATCGCTCGCGGTCATGCCGCCATCCACGCGCAGCACATTGTCACCCGCGCCACCCATATCCGCGGTCATCGCCTCCAGCAGGTCGCGCGTCTGATACCCCACGCTCTCCAGCGCCGCCTTGGCGAACTCGGCAGGCCCTGAATTCCGCGTCAACCCATAGATTGCACCTCGGCAATCCGCCTCCCAATAAGGCGCGCCGAGCCCCACAAAGGCTGGCACAAGGATCACATCCTGCGTCTCATCCGCCTGATCTGCCATCGGCTGGGTCTCAGACGCCTCGCGAATAATCTTCAGCCCGTCGCGCAGCCACTGCACCACAGCACCGGCAATGAATATCGAGCCTTCCAGGGCATAAGTCGGTTTGCCATCAAACTGATAGGCAATCGTCGTCAGCAGCCGGTTCTTCGACGTCACCGCCTCATCGCCGGTGTTCAACAGCGCAAAACACCCGGTCCCATAGGTCGATTTAAGCATGCCCGGTTCAAAACACGCCTGCCCCACCGTCGCCGCCTGCTGATCGCCCGCCACACCCAGAATGGGTATCTCACCACCAAACAAATCCGCCCGCGCCATGCCGAAATCGGCCGCACAATCCTTAACCTCCGGCAGCATCGCCATCGGCACACCCAGAAGCGCGCAGATCGAGGAGGACCACCGCCCCATATGAATGTCATACAGCATCGTGCGCGCGGCATTCGTCGCATCAGTCACATGCTCCGCCCCACCGGTCAGCTTCCAGATCAGGAAGGTGTCAACCGTGCCGAACAACAACTCCCCGGCTTCGGCCCGTGCGCGTGCGCCGTCCACATTCTCCAATATCCAGCGCAGCTTCGTGGAGGAGAAATAGGGATCGAGCAGCAGCCCGGTCTTCGCGGTGACCATCTCTTCATGACCCGCCGCCTTCAACGCCCGGCAATACTCTGCCGTGCGCCGGTCCTGCCAGACGATAGCATTGTAGACCGGTTCTCCGGTTTCCTTGTCCCAGACCAGCGTCGTTTCCCGCTGATTGGTGATGCCGATGGCGGCGATATCGTCCGGCGTCGCTCCGGCCTTCTCGATCGCGGCCCGGCAGGTGGCGGCGGTCGTCGACCAGAGGTCGGACGGATCATGTTCCACCCAGCCCGATTGCGGGAAATGCTGCGGGAACTCCTCCTGCGCGGAGGTTTTGATTTTCATGTTCTCGTCAAAAAGGATCGCGCGGCTTGAGGTCGTGCCTTGGTCAATCGCCAGAATATAAGTCATCTCACTCCCCCTTAGGCCGCCGCCAGGTCTTGATGCCCGGCCATCCAGTCATCGAGAACCTTGATCTCAGCCTCGCTCAGACGCAAGCCCAGTTTCGAGCGGCGCCAGACGACATCCTCCGCCCTGCGCGCATATTCGCGGGTCATCAGCCATTTGATTTCGCTTTCGGTTAGAGTCGCACCGAAGGCTTGCCCCAGATCGGCTTCGTCCTTTGCATCATCCAGCATAGTCGCGGCCTCCGTGCCATAGGCTTTGACTAATCGCCTGGCCCAGAAATCGGTCAGAAACGGATAGGCGTCCTTCAACTCCGCGATCAGCCGGTCCACATCGCCCACAGGAAAGTCACCCCCAGGCAACGCGACACCCGCCGTCCATGGGGCGTCGGATTGCCCGAAAAAAGGCACGATCTTCTCAAGCGCATGCTCCGCCAGCTTGCGATAAGTCGTGATCTTACCCCCGAAGACGTTCAGCATCGGCGGGCCGGCCTGTTCGTTGACTTTCAGCACGTAGTCGCGCGTCGCCGCTGTCGCCGATTTCGCCCCGTCGTTGTAGAGCGGGCGCACACCGGAGTAGGTCCAGACGATGTCGTCCTGCGCCACCGGCTGCTTGAAATATTGCGACGCAAAATCAAGCAGGTAGTCGCGCTCCACATCGGTGCAGGACGGCTTCTCATAGGGGTCGTGATGTTCCGCATCGGTGGTCCCGATCAAGGTGAAATCGGTCTCATAGGGAATGGCAAAAATGATCCGCCCATCCGTGCCTTGGAAGAAATAGCACTTGTCGTGATCAAAGAGCCGTTTCGTCACGATATGACTGCCGCGCACCAGCCGCACACCTTCGGTCGCGTTGATATGCACCTTTTCGTGGATGATGTCGCCGACCCATGGGCCGCCCGCATTAACCAGCATCTTGGCGCGATGTTCCTGCGTGTCGCCGCCATGTTCGGTGGTGATCTTCCAATGATCGTCTTCGGCCTCAGCAGAGACCACCTTCGTACGGGTCATGATGCGCGCGCCCCGCGCTTCGGCATCGCGGGCGTTCAGCACGACCAGCCGCGAGTCCTCGATCCAGCAATCAGAATACTCGTAGGCCTTCTCGAATTTCTCGACCAAGGGCGCCCCTTCCGGTCCGCTGGTCAGATCAACGGTTTTCGTGCCCGGCAGAATTTTCCGCCCGCCCAGATTGTCATACATCAACAACCCCAAACGGATCAGCCAAGCCGGGCGCCGGCCCTTCATCCAAGGCATCACCGTGTTGAGGATGCGCGAGGTCGGGGTCGAGCCTTCGAACCGCATATCCTTGTGATAGGGCAGCACAAAACGCATCGGCCAGGAGATATGCGGCATGGCCCGCAAAAGCGTCTCCCGCTCGATCAGCGCTTCACGCACCAGACGCACCTCGAAATATTCCAGGTAGCGCAGGCCCCCATGGAACAGTTTTGTCGAGGCCGAGGAGGTCGCCGAGGCCAAGTCGTTCATCTCTGCCAAGGTCACAGATAGCCCACGCCCCGCAGCGTCTCGTGCAATGCCGCAGCCATTGATACCGCCGCCGATGATGAAAAGGTCTTTGATATCGTCCTGCGCCATGGCGCTCACTCCGACTCAGAGGGAATTTGTCGCTCCTCTTTCATCGCTTTACTTTCGTTTCGTCAACACTTAGCTTCGCTTTAGTTTCGTTTTGCCGCAGGTTTTGCATCAAATGGCCGAAAACTTCCGTCAGACCGAAATCCTGACAATCGCGCGCAAAAAAGGGCAGGTCAGCGTCGACAAGCTCGCCCAGCGGTTCAAAACTTCTGTCCAGACCATCCGCAAGGACCTCACCGAGCTTTCCGATGCTGGCCACCTCAAACGCGTACATGGCGGCGCGATCCTGCCCGCAGGGGTCGCCAATATCGGCTACGAGGATCGTCGTGCGCTCAACGCGGATGCCAAGGCCGCCATCGCCGCCCGCGTCGCCGAAGACATTCCCGAAAACGCGTGCGTCTTCCTCAATATCGGCACCACGACAGAGGCTGTCGCCCGCGCCCTCCTCTCCCATCAAAACCTAATGGTCGTCACCAATAATCTCAACATCGCGAATATCCTCAGCGCAAACCCGGGCTGTGACGTGATGGTGGCAGGCGGACTTCTACGCCGCTCGGATGGAGGCCTTACCGGTGGCATGACCGTGCAGATCATACGCCAATTCAAATTCGACCTCGCTGTGATCGGCTGCTCCGCCCTCGATCCCGACGGCGATATCCTCGATTTCGACAGTCACGAGGTGACCGTCAGCCAGGCCATCCTTGAGCGCACCCGGGCCAGTTACCTCGTCGCGGATCACACCAAGTTCACGCGGCACGCCCCGGTGAAAATCGCCTCTTTAAGAGAAATCAACCGCCTCTATACCGACGCTCCGCCGCCGCCAGAGACCCGCGCGCTCCTTGAGGACTGGAACACCGCCACCCTCACGCCTTAACGCGGCATTAAGGTTAACGCCCCGCCCTTCCCATGTTTCAAAAGTACTTTCCCCGAAGGGCCGGGTCGCCAGAAGCGCCCCGCCTCAATCGTCTTTCCCAGGGATCACCATCTGCCCCATCGGCGAGACCCCTAGTTCAATCGTCGCAAACGGTCCGCCATGGCACATCTGCGCGCCGTCCTGCGGATCGGCGGGCGGTTCATTGGCGAAGACCTCCTCGGCGAAATCCTCGGCGTTGCTGGTCGGCTTATAGCCAATATGCAGCGCGCCGCTGTTATCGACCGGGGCGCGATCATTGTTGGAAATCCCATACAGCACCGAAAACCCAACCACCGGCGTGGTGATCGATTTCTGCACCAGTTGCCGCAGGTCATCGAAGCTCAGCCACGACCCCAAAGCCCGCGCATTTCCCGGCTTCGACGTACAGGAATAAATCCGGATATGCACCGACTCGATGCCCTCCTTGTCCCAATACATTCGCCCCAAATCTTCGGTGAAACACTTGGCCAATCCATACCAGGTGTCCGGACGATGCGGGAGGTCCACCGGGATCGGATTGGTCTTCTTATACATGCCAGCGATATGGATCGAGGAGGCATAGATCACCCGCTTCACGCCATGCAGCTTGGCCGATTGCCAGACGTTGTAGGAGCCCACAAAATTCGGCCCCAACATCTCTTCAAACGGGCGCTCATCAACGATGGCGCCAAAATGCACGACCATATCAGCGCCCTCCATCAAGGGTTTGATCTGGTCCATCTCGGCGAGATCGGCCTGCACATAGGTCTCGTTCTCCAAAGCCTCCGACCCCAAGGGCTCGATATCCGTCGACAAAAGCTCGTCGGCCATGCCCGCCAGCATGCCCCGCAACTCTTCCCCCAATTTACCGGCCGCCCCGGTCAAAACGATCTTCTTCATGCCAGCCTCCCGCGCAGGGCCCATCCGGTGACGATGGGCGTCAGATACATCGGCACCTGATAGCATCCGATGAAGATGAGCAAGGGGGTCGTCACCTCTGGCGGCAAGGCCACAAGGAAGAGTGCGATGTTGCGGTTGCCGCCCATCACCGTGATCGCCGCCCGTCTGTCCGGCGGTTGACCGCGCGACAGGTGATAGGCCAGAAACTGCAGCCCGAAATTGGCCAGCAATACAAAACCCATCCAGGCCAAAAACAGCAAAGGCGTCTCAAAGATCGCCGCGTTCACCGCCGACATCAGCCCGATCACCACCACCGCGAGCGTTAAGGCCGACGCCCCATCAATCGCCTTCAGCGTGTCATTCGATGGCAGGCATAACACCGTCAACCGCAGTGCAAACGCAATCGCCGACGCCACGCCGATCACCACCAACAGCCGCAGCGCAGCCCCCACCACTTCCGCCACCGTGCCATAATCCGGCAACAGCCATAGCACCGGCATGACCGTCAGCGGCAAGATCGCGGTGCCCAGGATCAAGAGCCGCATCGCGTGCGTCCCGTCCTGCCCGATCATCTGCACCATATTCGGCGCGCCGGAAATCGAGGAGCCCATGGCGATCATCACCAAAGCCGTAGCGAAAGGTGTGCCCAGCCAACCGAAGAGCCATAAGCCAGCGATCACGATCAATGGCAAAACCAGTTGCGCCAGCAGCAGGACGGCAAAGAGTGACCGCCCTGCGCCCGAGGCTTCCACAATTCGTTTCGGCCCGATCCGCAGAGCCGCCAGAAACAGCAACAACGCCACCATATGCGGGATGTAGGGCACCAGAACTTGCGCCAGTCCCGGCAAGGCCAGCCCGGCCAGAATACCGGCGACCAGCACCCATGGCCCCCGGTCTGCCAGCCAGCACAGAAGGGCCATGACCCGCCGCCTAAACCGGCCCTTGCCGCACGTTCTCCGGCAGCCAGGTGGCGATATCCGGGAACAGGATCAGCACGAACACCATCAGCACCATGATCAGGAACATCGGGATCGCCGCTTTGGCGATATAGCCCATCTCGTGATCCGTCATGCCTTGCAGCACAAACAGGTTGAACCCGATGGGCGGCGTGATCTGCGCCATCTCGACCACGACCACGATGAAGATGCCGAACCAGATCATGTCGATGCCTGCCTCGCGCACCATCGGTTCAACCACGGCCATGGTCAGAACAACGCTCGAAATCCCGTCAAGGAAACAGCCCAAAATGATGTAGAACACCAACAGCACCATCAATAGCTCAAACCGCGACAGCTCCAGTTGCGCGATCAAATCCGCCAAGCCACGTGGCAATCCGGTGAACCCCATGGCCAGCGACAGAAACGCCGCGCCGGCGAGGATCAACGCGATCATGGCGGAGGTCCGCGTCGCCCCCATCAGGCTCTCTGTAAAGGACCCCCAATTCAACGACCCCTGCAACGCCGCCAGAACCAACGCTCCGATCACGCCGATCGCTGCTGCTTCGGTCGCGGTTGCGACGCCCGCAAACATCGACCCGATCACCACCGCGATCAGGCAGATCACAGGGATCAGGAACCTCGAGTTCTTCAACTTCTCGCCAAAGCTCATCACCCGATCCTGCAAGGGCTTCCAGTCGCCGCCGACGAAGGAGTAGATCGCGACATAGGCCATGAACATCGAGGCCAGAACCAGCCCAGGCAGGATGCCTGCGAAGAACAGTTTGATGATGCTCTCATTGATCGTCACGCCATAGACGATCAGCGTCAGCGAGGGTGGGATCATCAGCCCCAAAGTCGCCGCGCCCGCAAGCGTACCGATCACCATATGCTCGGGATACTCCCGCTTACGTAGCTCCGGGATCGACATCTTGCCAACGGTTGTCAGCGTCGCCGCCGAGGAGCCCGACACAGCCGCAAAAACCGTGCAGCCCACGATATTGGTATGCACCAACCCGCCCGGCAGTTTCGACATCCAAGGGGAAAGCCCCCGGAACATGTCCTGAGATAATCGCGTTCGGAACAGAATTTCGCCCATCCAGATGAAGAGCGGCAAGGCGGTCAGCGTCCAGGAGGACGACGCGCTCCAGAGGATCGTCGCCATCCGGTCGCCGGTCTGCCCCGAGGCCGGTCCAAACAGCTCCATGCCCACATAGGCAACCCCGATCAGCGCCAGCCCGACCCAGACCCCGGTCCCCAGAAACAGGAACAGCACAAACAGGAACAGCGTGATGACATATGCTTCGCCCATCTCTCTACTCCGCCTGAGTGTCGCTGACATCGCGGATGATGCGATGTTTGCCGGTTGCAAAAAGCGAGACCAGATTGTCCGTCAGCGCAATCGCCAGAATGATCGCACCTAGCAGGACGGGTGTGTAGGGAATCCACAAAGGTGTTGCATCCTGCCCCTGGCTCACATCGTTGAATTTCAACGCAAATCCCTGCATCCGGTAGATATACCAGGCGACATACCAGGCCGCCGCAGTGCCAATGGCAAAACACCAGACCTCCAGATACCAGCGCGTTTTCTCGCTCACCGCGTTCAAGAGGATCGAGACGCGAATATGGCTGCCCTTGTTCAGCGCATTGGCGAAGGCCAGAAACGACGCTGCCGCCATCGCATAGCCCGCGTAATCCGGCGCGCCGGGGAACACTTCTCCCGTCCACCGCGCCAACATCTGCAACACAATCAGAACGAGAATGACGATCAGGCACAAGGCCGCCAGCACCCCCGCAAGGTTATAGAGCCCGTCCAACGCTTTCCGGATCATGTCCCTGCCCCCTCAAATCAAAACCGCCCCGAAGATCACTCCGGGGCGGTGTTTGTCTTAGTTGCCTTTGAAGGCATCCACGATCGCGGCGCCATCATCGCCTGCGGCTTCCAGCCACTCGGCGGTCATGGTCTCACCCACTTTCTGCAGATCAGCCACCAGCGTGTCGCCCGCTTTCTGCACCGTCATGCCACCCTCGCGCAGGCCATCCAACGTGAAGTTCGTGTAAGCAATCGAGGCTTCCAGCCCGTCCGCCGCAGCGGTTTCGCCACAGGACATCAGCGCGGATTTGCTCGCATCATCAAGGCCGTTCCACGTATCAAGGTTCACCATCACGTGGTTATAGGGCAGCCAGGCATCCACTTCGTAGAAATGCGTCAGGCTCTCCCAAACCTTCCGGTCATAGCCCGTGGCGCCAGAGGAGATCATCGATTCCGCCACGCCTGTCGCGAAGGCCTGAGAAATCTCCGCCGCCTCGATGGTCACCGGCAGCATACCCGTGAGCTCCGCCAGACGCGCAGTCGCGTTGTTGTAGGAGCGGAA
Organism: Paracoccaceae bacterium; assembly: GCA_028284705.1. Lineage (GTDB taxonomy): Bacteria > Pseudomonadota > Alphaproteobacteria > Rhodobacterales > Rhodobacteraceae > Litoreibacter. The sequence goes on from JANQRE010000027.1 coordinate 57,452, forward strand.
CTTGATGCCTTCCATATCGGCGACAGAGTTCACTTCCTTCTTGAAATACAGCCCCTGCGGCGGCCACGGCACCGAATAGATCAGCTTCAGGTTCTGGTCCTCAAGGATGCGCTCCAGCGTCGGTTTGGTGGCATCAAACAGCTGCCCCGAGGCCTCAAAGGAGGTCGCCAGGAACGGCACAGAGTCAAATCCGAAGATCGCATTCTCGTTCTGGTGGCCCGACAGCAGACGCTCACCAATCGGCACCTGACCGGTCTGGATCGCCCGCTTGATATCGGCGCCCTTGAAGAGCGATCCGGACGGATGCACCGTGATATCGATACCTCCCTCCGTCGCTGTGCGCACGCAATCGGCGAATTTCACACCATTCTCGGAATGGAAGTTGGTCGCGGAATAGGCCATCGGCATATCCCATTTCTGCGCATGCCCGTCCGCAAGGGCCGGCACTACGCTCGCCGCCGTCAAAGCGGTCGCCGCCAAAAGGCTCGTTAAAGTTTTCATCATGTAGTCTCCCAGTTGAATTCGTCTCGTGCCCCGTTTCGAGGTCATTGATTTATATGCTCGAATTCGACGCCCACCGTGCAGGCGAATATACCCCGACGTCAATATTTGGTTTTTTTCCGCTGATCATTTGACTAAGCAAGCGCCCGGTTTTGGGCCCTGCCGTCAGTCCAATATGGTGATGCCCAAACCCGGTATAGGCGCCTTTGATCCCCGGCACTTCGCCGATGACGGGAATGGAATCCGCCGGTGCGGGCCGGTGTCCCATCCATTCCTCTTCCCGCGCAAACTGCAATCCCGGCATCGCCTTCAGCGCATTTTTCTTGAGCAAAGCAAACGGCGCCCGCGAGGGTCCAGCCTCCAAGCCGCCAAACTCCACCACGCCCGCGAGCCGCAAGCGCCCCTGCATCGGTGTGGCGACAAATTTGCCCGAGGCCACCATCACCGGCGATCTCGGCATCACCGACGGCTCCCAGAGGTCGATGTGATATCCCCGTTCACTCTCGAGCGGCACGTTTACGCCGAGTGTCTTCGCCAGCGGTCCCGACCAGACCCCGGTCGCCACCACACAAGCGTCACAGGCAATCACCTCACCCCCGGCCCGCACGCCGGTCACGTGGCCCGCCTCGAGCACAACATCCTCAACCGCCGCGCGGATCACCCGCCCGCCCGATGCCTCCAGATGCGCCGCCAGCGCTTTCACATAAGCACCGGGATCGGTGATCCGCCCATGATGCTCCGGCATCTTCACGCCGAAGCCAATCTCGTCGGCAAAGACCGGGTCATAGTCGTGGAAGGCCTGGCCCTCGAGTTCCTCCCAAACGATCCCGGCCTCTTTGCGCAGGGACCAGCCAAAAGCGTCGCCCTCAAAATGCTGCCGGTCATTATAGAGGTATAGGTAATCGGATGGCGTGATATAGGCCTCCGCCCCCGTCCCCTCCGCCAGCGCCTGATGCTCTTCCAGCGAGCCACCGACAACCCCCGCCACCGCTTTCGCAATGCGCCGCGTATCCTCCGCATTCGCATGGCGCATATATTTCACGAGCCACGGCAACAGTTTCGGCAGATAACCCCATTTCAGAAACAGCGGCTGGTTTGGATCAAACAGCATGCGCGGCGCTTTGCCGATTAATCCCGGTCCGGTGACCGGCACGCAGGAACACGACGCCAGCACACCGCCATTGCCATAAGACGTCCCCTCGCCGGGCCCCGCCTTGTCGATCAGAATGACCTTGTGCCCGTCCCGCTGCAGCCAGATCGCGGTCGAGACACCAACGATGCCAGCGCCAATCACCGCAATGGTCTTCGAGCGAGTCGGTTCAGGTTCCATCCCGGTATCATGGCAAGAGATTCCCTCACGTCAACATTTTATTGACATTTTATCGGCATTTTATGATTATCTCACCCATGAGCACTGAAAATCTTGGCCCCGTCGTCTCCTCCTCCCACCTTGCAGAAGGGGGATTCTCCGAAATCTCCGAGTTCGAGTTTGGTCTCATCATCGCATCGAACGCCTTCTCTCGCTGGGTCTCGCGCTCCATGTCCGCTGCGGGGTTCCCTGACCTTGGCTATCTCGATGTGCTGGTGCTCCACGCCGTTCGCCACCGCACACGTCCCAAGAAACTCGCCGATATCTGCCTCACGCTGAACGTCGAAGACACCCACACGGTCACCTACGCGATCAAGAAACTGACCAAGGCAGGCCTCGTAAAAACCTCCCGCGCGGGCAAGGAGAAACTGATCGAGACCACCCCGCGCGGCGTCGAAGCCTGCCAGCGCTACAAGGAGGTCCGCGACCATCTGCTCTTGTCCAGCATGGATGATCTCGGCTTCGACAAGGACCAGATCAGCAAGCTGTCACAACTCCTGCGCCTGATGTCCGGCCAATATGACCAGGCCACCCGCGCCGCGGCACTTGTGTAGTTAGCACTTTTGGTGTCCCCTCTCGCGATGACAAACACCATCGCAAAGGGCGGCAAATCCATCTACGGCGCCAGCGTCGGCATTCTGATGCTCGACGCCCGCTTCCCCCGCATCCGGGGCGATATGGGAAATGCCACCTCTTGGCCCTTCCCGGTGCACTATAAGATCGTCCGCGACGCCTCCCCCGACCGTGTTGTGCGCCAAGGCGCCGAGGGCTTGCTGGACGCTTTCATCGCCGCCGCGCAAGAACTTGAAGCCGACGGCGTCGAGGGCATCACCACCAATTGCGGCTTCCTTTCACTCTACCAAAAGCAGCTGTCAGAGGCGGTCAATATCCCCGTCGCCACCTCATCGCTGATGCAAGTGAACATGGTCAATGCCACGCTGCCTCCCGGCAAACGCGCGGGCATCCTCACCATCTCCGGCTCGACCCTGACGCCCGAACACCTCGCCGCCGCGAACGTTCCACCAGACACACCCGTCGGTTCAACCGAAACCGGCACCGAGTTCACCCGCGTCATTCTTGGCAATGAACTTGACCTCGACGTGGAGAAAGCCCGCGCCGACAACATCGCCGCCGCCGAAACCCTCAAAGCAGAAAATCCCGACCTCGGCGCCCTGGTTCTCGAATGCACCAACATGGTGCCTTACGCCGCCGATATCCGCGCCGCCACCGGCCTGCCCACCTATTCGATCCTCAGCTTCATCACCTGGTTTCAGTCCGGCCTCACACCAAAACGCTTCTAGGCTTCATTGGTCCAAAAATACTCCGGGGGTCTGGGGGCAGTGCCCCCAGCCGGTCGGATTGGCGGAGCCAATTCGACGTCAGCACTCCGGAATATTCACCGCCAACCCCCCTTGCGAGGTCTCTTTATACTTCGTGCTCATATCCAGCCCGGTCTGGCGCATCGCCTCGATGCAATTGTCGAGCGGCATGAAATGCTGCCCATCGCCGCGCAAGGCCAGCGACGCCGCCGAGACCGCCTTGATCGCCCCCAGCCCGTTGCGCTCGATACAGGGCACCTGCACCAGCCCGCCGACGGGATCACAGGTCATGCCCAGATGGTGCTCCAGCGCAATCTCCGCGGCGTTCTCCACCTGATGATTGGTGCCGCCCAGCGCCGCACAAAGTCCCGCCGCCGCCATCGCCGAGGCCGAGCCCACTTCGCCCTGACACCCGACCTCCGCGCCCGAGATCGAGGCATTATGCTTGATCAACCCGCCAATCGCCGCCGCCACCAGCAGGAAATTCCGCTGCCCCGCTTCCGTCGCGCCCACACAATGATCGCGGTAATAGCGCAGCACCGCCGGCAACACGCCCGCCGCCCCATTGGTGGGCGAGGTCACGACTTTCCCACCGGCGGCATTCTCCTCATTCACCGCCATCGCATAAACGCTCATCCAATCGTTGATCGTATGCGGCTGGCTCAGGTTCTGTCCCTGCTCGGCTTTCAACTGCTCATGGATATGCTTGGCCCGCCGCTTCACGCGCAGGCCACCCGGCAACTCGCCCTCCACGCGCAGCCCCCGGTCGATGCAGTCAAACATCGCATCCCGAATGACCACCAGATCGCGGTCCAGTTCCGCCCGCGAGCGCATTGCCATCTCATTGGCCTCCTTCATCTCGGCAATCGTCTTGCCCGAGGCCGCGCCCATCTCCAGCATCTCGCGCGCCGAGCCGAACGGGTACGGGAACCCTTCATGCTCCTTCTGCGCATGTAACTCAGACGCATCCCCGCGCCCAATGGCGTCGAGTTCCCGCTCGGTCACCACGAACCCGCCACCAATGGAGTAGTACGTCTCTTGCAGATAGAGGTTCCCGGCGGTGTCAAAGGCTTTCAGGATCATCCCATTGGCATGGCCCGGCAGGGTCAGATCGTAATCGAACACCAAGTCCACACTCGGATCGAACCTCAGGCGAGGCAGCCCATCAGGGCTGACGACCTTCTCCCGCTCCAACTCAGCGATCAGCCCGTCCACCGCATCCGGGTCCAGCGTCGCCGGTTCAAACCCCAAAAACCCCAACATCACCGCCCGGTCGGTCGCATGCCCCTTGCCGGTGAAGGCCAGCGAGCCGTGCAGGCTCGCCGCCAATCCACCCAATTCCCCTGCCCCGGGCTCCCGGTCACGCCCCTCGCGCAAATCCTGCAGAAACCGCGCGGCGGCACTCATCGGCCCCATCGTATGCGAGGAGGACGGGCCAATACCCACCTTGAAGATATCGAAGATGCTGAGAAACATGCCGCACACTCCAAAAGAAAATCGCCGCCTGAGATGTAGGTCAGGCGGCGATCATTTCACAGATCAAAGGCGACTAGACTTTGCCTTTCCACGGCACCAGCCAGTTCTCCAGCGCCCGCACGCCGACATCGATCAAAAACCCGATCACGCCGATCAGGATGATGCCGACAATGACGATATCGGTCAGCTGGAATTTCGAGGCGACCACGATCATCTTGCCCAGGCCCACTTCAGCGGCCACAAGTTCTGCCGCCACAACCGTGCCCCAGCAGACCCCCATCGCCACGCGTGCGCCGGTGAAAATCTCCGGCAGGGAGTTCGGCACGATGACCCGGCTCAGGATCTGCCACTTGGACGCCCCCAGCGAATAAGCCGCATGCACTTTCGAGATCGCCACGCCGGAGACGCCCGACCTCGCCGCAATGATCATGATCCAGAGCGCCGCAAGGAACAGCAGGATCACTTTCGACAATTCACCGATGCCGAACCAGATGATCATCAGCGGGATCAGTGCCAGCGGCGGCACCGGTCGCATGAACTCGACAATCGGGTCATACCAGCCGCGCGACCAGTTGGTCAGTCCCATCGCGTAGCCGATCGGGATGCCGATCAGCGCGCCGAACAGGAAGCCCAACAGCACCCGCTGCAGCGAGTACCGCGTGTGTTCCCACAGCGTGTAGCCCTGATAGCCTTCCGCATTCAGCCGCCAGAACCGCTCCAGCACCACTTCCGGCGCGGGTAGATAGAGCCTTGCCATGCGTAACCCCGTGGCCGGTTCAAAGGTCGGCGTGCCCTTATCGGTCAGTGCAATCACGCCCTCGGGGATCGCGATTTTCTGCCCCGGCTGCACCTCCTGGCCATTCAGATGTGTCACCACCGAACCATCGGCTTTCGACACCTCGTCATTGTTCCAGACCGGGATCACCTTGAACCCGTAACGCGCCACGGTCAGCGAGTCGTTCTTGGCAAAGCCTTCGCCCGGCTCCACTTCAACCGCGGGCGGCTCACGCCCCGGCTCACCATTCTCATCCAGCGTCTGCTGAATGTCCTCGCGATAGACCCGCATGGTAATCTCGGCATCATCCGTCGAGCCATCCGGCAGCGTCGCCGTATAGGTGAAGGTCACATCGCCCGAGAACGGTCCCGGCAATTTCGGCAGCGGGATCGACGAGTTGGTGAATGCCACCCACAGCATGAACACGGTGACAATCGACAAGACGGAGGCAATCCGGTTCGCCTTCACCGCACTTTCGTCGCCGAAGGTGACGGTTTTCAGTTTGTTGAACCCTGTCTTCGCGAAGGCCTGCTTCAGCAGCTTCGACAGGATCAGGTAGCTGCCAAAGAAGGCAGCAACGTAAAGGAATAAGACAAGAAACCCGGTCATGCGCTTTCCTCCGCCCGGCCCATGATTTCTTCTTCCATGTTCCAGATCATCGACAGGATTTCCTCACGGGTGCTCCCGTAATCCTCGTGTTTCTTCACTTCCCGCAGATCAGCGCCCACGCCCAGATCGGCAAAGGGCAGGCGGTATTCCTTGTGAACGCGCCCCGGACGCGGGGCCATCACCAGCAGACGCTCACCGAGCAGCAGCGCCTCTTCCACCGAATGTGTGATCAGAATGATCGTCTTGCCGGTATCCTTCCAGAGATCGAGCACGAGGCTCTGCATCTTCTCCCGCGTCAGAGCGTCCAGCGCCCCCAGCGGCTCATCCATCAGGATGACATCCGGGTCATTGGCCAGGCACCGCGCCAGCGCGACACGCTGCTGCATGCCGCCTGACAGCTCGTAGACCGCCTTCTCCTTGAAGTCCTGCAGCCCCACAACGTCGAGCAGATGCTCAACCTTCTCGGCACTTTCCTTGCGGCTCATGCCCTTCATATCCGGGCCGAAACTCACATTGTCGCGGACATTCATCCACTCAAACAGCGCGCCTTGCTGGAAGACCATGCCGCGCTCGGGATCAGGCCCGTGCACTTCGTGCCCGTTCAGCCGGATCACGCCCTCGGTCGGGGCCAGAAACCCGGCAACAATATTGAGAAGCGTGGTTTTCCCGCAGCCCGACGGCCCCAGAACGCTCATCAATTCGCCGGATTTGATATCCAGCGTCACGTTTTGCAACGCCTGCACATGACCGCCATCTGGCAAGTCAAAGCGCATTGAAATGTCATCTATATGTAGACCGTCCATGAACGTCCCCCGTTGGCAGGTCCGGCGCGCGCAGGGCGCGGTAAAGGAGACGGGCGCAGATGCGCGCCCGCCTCAATGCGTGTTTGTGTTATTGGGCCAGCGGGCCGGTATTCACATTATCCGCATAGGACGCTTTGGCCGCGTCGATGGAGCCCGCGGAGACGAAGACATCCGCCACGCCTTTCATGAACTCCTGAGCACCGCCACCGAGCCATTTGTCGGCCAGCTGATCTTCCACGGTCGGAAAAACGAAGGTGGAGATCGTCGCCATCGTGTCTTCTTCGGACATACCGGCGTCTTTCGCGATCACCGGCAGCATTTTCGCGCGGTTGGCTTCATCGGCCCACATCGCGTTGGCCTCTGCCGTCACATCGAGGAATTTCGCAACCATGTCGCCATTTTCCGCGATGAACGAAGACGGGCCGGAGGTCACGTCGAAGACCAGAATGCCCAGCTCTTCCTTCTCGGCGCCGGTCAGAAGAACGTTGCCGCTCTCTTTCATGCGGCGCAGCGCACCGCCCCAGCCACAGGCCATGTCGACTGAGCCTTGCGCCAGAGCCGCCTGACCTTCAGCCGGGGCCATGTCCACAACGTTCAGGCTAGCCAGATCAACACCAAAATGGTCCATCTGCTTGAGGAAGCCATAGTGGGCCGCAGTGCCGAGCGGGACAGCAACTTTCTTGCCGGACAGCTCACCCGCGGAGGTCTTGTCGATCTCAAGGGCAGCATTCACCACGCAGTTGTCATTGTCCGAATAGGACACGGCCACATCAACGATCTGCAGGTCCTGACCGGCGGAGGTCGCAACCACAAATGGCGGCACGCCTTGGCTGACGGAAAGCTGCACGTCGCCTGATGCCATCGCCGCCGACATCGCAGTCCCGGTGTCAAACGCCACCCAGTTCACCGTCGTGCCGAGCGCTTCGTCATACATGCCTTCGACTTTGGCGAATTGGAACGGCATCGGCCATTCGAGAAAGTAGCCGACCGTGATCCCGTGGCCATCGGCAGAGGCTTGGGCGCCCGCAAGCATTGCAACGCCTGCCACAGCACCCATCAGTTTGGTGGTCAATTTCATATCTTTTCTCCCATGTTGTCGGACACGCTTTCCGCGGGTCCTTATTCGGCTGTCTGTGCGGCCGCCTGATCGCGAACCCGCTTAAGTCAGGTCGCTCTCTCGATCATCGGTGAGTTGGCAGCGCAGACATGTCCGCCGACGAATGGAAGAAAATTCCGTCGCCCTGTCAATGGCTTTGCCGTGCATGTCCCGACCTTGCGAAGATTCCTTCCCAAATATCCGAAACGCTTGGCATTTCTCCCGCAAATCGCATGCCGAAACGGCGCTTGTGAAACCCGTATCGCGAATTTGGACTTATCTGATTGCAAATACTGGCCCTATTTGACCCATCCGCTTTATGATGCTTGGATTTCCAGCGCCGCCCGACACTCTGAGATTCGGGTGCGCGACACGCAATTCTGACAGGAGACGATTATGGACGGCAATCTTTCCCCCAACGACCTCTCTCACATCGTCGAGGCCGACCGCGCCCATGTCTGGCATCACCTCAGCCAGCACGCGCCCTACATGGCCCCTGAAGGCGAGCGCACCGATCCGAAAATCATCGTCGAAGGCAAGGGCCTGCGGGTCTGGGATCAACACGGTCGCGAACATATCGACGCTGTCTCCGGTGGGGTCTGGACCGTCAATGTCGGCTATGGCCGCGAACGCATCGCCGATGCCGTGCGTGACCAGCTTGTGAAGATGAACTTCTTCGGCGGCACTGTCGGCTCGATCCCTGCCGCGCAATTCTCCGAGCGTCTGCTCGACAAGATGCCCGGTATGAGCCGCGTCTATTATGCCAATTCCGGCTCCGAGGCGAATGAGAAGGGCTTCAAGATGGTCCGCCAGATCGCCCATCAGCGCTATGGCGGTAAGAAGCACAAAATCCTCTACCGCGAGCGCGACTATCACGGCACCACCATCGCTTGCCTCTCCGGCGGTGGTCAGCCCGAGCGCAACGGCCGCTACGGCCCCTTCACGCCCGGGTTTGTCGAAGTCCCCCATTGCCTCGAATACCGCGCGCAGTGGGACCTGACCGGCGAGGCCTATGGCCAAAAAGCCGCCGACGCCATCGAAGAGGTCATCCTGCGCGAAGGCCCCGACACCGTCGGCTCCCTCTGTCTCGAACCCGTCACCGCAGGCGGCGGCGTCATCACGCCCCCGCCCGGCTATTGGGAGCGCGTGCAGGAGATCTGCAAGAAATACGACGTGCTCCTGCATATCGACGAGGTTGTCTGCGGCGTCGGTCGCACCGGCACCTGGTTCGGCTATCAGCAATACGGCATCCAGCCCGATATCGTGACCATGGCCAAAGGGGTCGCCTCCGGCTACGCGGCAATCTCCTGCTGCGTCACCACGGAAGAGGTCTTTGACATGTTCAAGGACGACACCTCCGATCACATGAACTATTTCCGCGACATCTCCACGTTCGGCGGCTGCACCGCGGGTCCGGCGGCTGCGCTCGAAAACATGGCGATCATCGAGGAAGAGGGCCTTCTCGAGAACACCACGAAGATGGGCGACTACATGCTCGACCAACTCGCCGCCCTGCAGGACAAGCATGAGGTCATCGGCGAGGTGCGCGGCAAAGGCTTGTTCCTCGGCGCTGAACTCGTCGCCGACCGCAGCACACGTGAACCTCTGGCGGAGAAACTCGTCGCTGCCGTCACTGGCCACTGCATGAAAGAAGACGCGATCATCATCGGCATGACCAACCGGTCGCTTCCAGGGCTGAACAACACGCTCTGCTTCTCGCCTGCGCTGATCGCAACGAAGGATGATATCGACCAGATCATCGCGTCCGTCGATGGCGCTCTGACCAAGGTCATGGGGTAGGCATCGGCAAGAGACCGCTCAAAGCGACTCAGGTCATATCCGGTCTTCGACCCGACACAAAAGCCTCCTAAGCTCACCTCGAGTGCAGGGGGCTTTTTCATGCGCCTTATCATATTCTCTTTGTTCGGAATTTTCCTGCTCGCCCTGTCCGGTCAAGCGGATATCAGCTCCAGCGCGCGTGCGGTTCCGTTATCGGCACTCACGCAGTCGCAAATCGCCGAGGTCAAACGCGCCGTCGCCCCCTACAACGACATCGCCGTTGCCAGACGCGATGGTTGGCGCAAGGCCACGGGGCACGTGCCACTGATGGGCGAACACTGGTCCCGCCGCGATAACACCCCCGACTACACCTCCCCCGACCAGATCGATTTCAGCCGTCCTACCAATCTGATGTATGCCGAGATCAACGGGCGCCGACAGCTTCTGGCCGTGGCCTATGTCGTGCGCATTGCCGAGGGTGAGCCTCTGCCCCAGGGCTTCGCGGGAAGCGCCGACCGCTGGCATGTGCACAACGTCAACCAGATTCTCGCCGCGCAGGCCGATGTCCGCCCCTTCCTCGCCCGCGTCGGCGAACGCTGGGTCAACCGTGTCATGGCCCCCGATGGCAAGCGCCGCCTTGCGATGGTGCATGTCTGGATCGCCGGTCAGAACCCGTTTGGCACCTTCGAGAATTTCGACCCCCGCCTGCCCTATTGGCGGCTCGGCCTTGAGCCCGCCGATTACGGTCGCGTCAGCTTCGAGACGGCAAAGGGCATGGCACTCGCGCATCGCGATGGCTGTCGCAACGAGTTGAACGGCGATCTCTTCCTCGGCGCCGTTTCTGCCCAAACCCGCCGCACGCTAATGGCCACCTGTCGCTCGGTTGCCCGCCAGGTCCGCGCCCGCCTCGACTGGGAGCCGAACCGCCTCAACCGCTTCGCCGAGGCCGCTTGGCTGACGCTCGAGGCCCGCACGCAATCGACCCTGACCCCCGGCGAGCAAGCCCGCATCGACGCCATGGTCGAGGGCGATCTCTGCCTGCCCTCCATGCAGTGAACACCCGATACCCTCGCCGCCACGATCTGGTGCAGCGGGGTGGGTGGGCGGGCGCTGTGCCAGATCGTGGCTTTACATCCAGTCTCCATCTGCTTTAAGGCCAGTTCATGGCCATCGCAGTTGAAACCTTTTTCCTCGATCCGTCCTTCGACGGCACACTCCAGAAACAAATCCAACAGATGGTCGCCGCGGGCATCCTCTCGGGTCGCTTCAAACCCGGCGAGAAACTGCCCTCCTCCCGCAAACTGGCGGAACATCTCGGCATCAGCCGGATCACGGTCACGCTGGCCTATAACGAGCTGATCGCCGATGATTACCTGATTTCCCAAGGCCGGTCGGGCTACTATGTCTCGGAAAATGCGCCGGAACCCCCGCAGGTCGCAACGCTCAGCTCCGGCGATACCGTCGATTGGTCCAAGGCCATCGGCAACCGGTTTTCCGGTGCCATTCAGGTCGACAAACCGCTCGATTGGCGGCGCTACAAATACCCGTTCCTCTATGGTCAGGTCGATCCGCACACCTTCGACAGGCAGAACTGGCGGCTCTGTGCGGTGCGCGCGCTCGGTCAGCGCGATTTCGACAGTCTCACCGCCGATCAGGTCGATCAGGACGACCCGCAACTCCTTGAATTCATCACCCGCCACACGCTGCCCCGCCGCGGCATTCTCGCGAGCCCCGATGAAATCCTGATCACGGTCGGCGCGCAAAACGCGCTCTGGCTCACGGCTCAGGTGCTGCTCACCCAACGCCGCACCGCCACCCATGAAGACCCGGTCTATCCGGGCCTACGCCAGATCCTCCGTCAAACCCGCTGCCACCGCGTGCCGATCACCGTTGACAAGGACGGCCTGCCTCCCGATCTGGTGCCGCCCGAAACGGACGTTGTGTTCTGCACCCCCAGCCACCATTGCCCGACCACTGCGACCATGCCGCTGGCCAACCGGCAGGAACTCCTGCGCCGCGCCGCGAAGGATGATTTCCTCATGGTCGAGGATGACTACGAGTTTGAGATGTCTTTTCTCAAACCGCCGTCGCCAGCCCTGAAATCGCTGGATGAGGATGGGCGGGTCATTTACGCGGGTTCCTTCTCGAAATCGCTCTTTCCCGGGCTGCGTCTGGGCTATCTCGTCGGCCCCAAACCCTTCATCCGGGAGGCGCGCGCGCTCCGCACCTCCGTCCTGCGCCACCCGCCCGGCCATATGCAGCGCACCGCCGCCTATTTCCTCAGCCAGGGCCATTACGACGCCCTGATCCGGCGGCTGAAACTCGCCTTCCAGGATCGCCGCACCGCTATGGACAAAGCCATCGCCGAATATGGCCTCGAAGTGGCCGGAAGCCCCAGTTTTGGCGGCTCTTCTCTGTGGATGCGGGCCCCCGACGGGGTCGATACCGTCGCGCTGTCCGAGCGCCTGCGCGATCGCTCCGTCCTGATCGAGCCCGGCCCCGCCTTCTGCGAGCGCGATGACCGCAACGCGAAACATTACCGCCTCGCCTATTCCTCGATCACCACACCGCAGATCGCACCCGGCATTGCGCTCATTGCCAAAGAGATCGAGGCCATGCGGTCCGAACACAAACTGGCCTCATAGCAGAAACCAACTGGACATAACGCTGCCGGTCTAATCGGCCTATCTAAACCGCAATCCGGCGCCGGGGACCTCACGCGCCGCCTGCTATTCATTCTGGGAGACAGACACATGAAAATGACCACCGAAGAAGCCTTCGTCAAAACACTGCAGATGCACGGCATCCGCCACGCCTTCGGGATCATCGGCTCTGCCATGATGCCGATTTCGGATCTTTTCCCGGCGGCCGGCATCAAATTCTGGGACTGCGCCCATGAGATGACCGCAGGCATGATGGCCGATGGCTACACCCGCGCCACAGGCGAGATGTCGATGATGATCGCGCAAAACGGTCCGGGCATCACCAACTTCGTCACGTCCGTGAAAACTGCCTATTGGAACCACACGCCGCTTCTGCTCGTGACACCGCAGGCGGCCAACAAGACCATTGGTCAGGGCGGCTTCCAGGAAATGGAGCAGATGAACCTCTTCGCCGATTGTGTCGCCTACCAGGAAGAAGTCCGCGACCCGTCCCGCATCTGCGAAGTGCTGAACCGGGTGATCATGAAAGCCTACCGCGCCTCCGCACCGGCTCAGATCAACATCCCGCGCGATTTCTGGACGCAGGTGATCGATATCGACCTGCCGGTTGTTGTCGATTTCGAGCGCCCCTCGGGTGGCGAAGAGGCCGTCGCAAAAGCCGCTGACCTGCTCTCCACAGCCAAATTCCCGGTCATCCTGAACGGCGCTGGCGTGGTTCTGGCGGGCGGCATCGACGCGTCGATGAAACTGGCCGAGACGCTCGACGCACCGGTCTGCGTCGGCTACCAGCACAATGACGCCTTCCCCGGCTCGCACCCGCTTTTCGCCGGTCCGCTGGGCTATAACGGTTCAAAAGCAGGCATGGAGCTGATCTCCAAGGCAGATGTCGTGCTCGCCCTCGGCACCCGTCTGAACCCGTTCTCGACCCTGCCTGGCTACGGCATCGACTACTGGCCGACCGAGGCGAAAATCATTCAGGTCGACCTCAATCCCGACCGCATCGGCCTGACCAAGAAGGTCAGCGTCGGCATCGTCGGTGACGCCAAAAAAGTCGCCGAAGGCATCCTTGCGAAACTCTCCGACACCGCGGGCGATACCAACCGGAGCGAGCGCAAGAACATGATCGCCCAGACGAAATCGGCCTGGGCGCAGGAACTCACCTCCCTCGACCATGAAGAAGACGACCCCGGCACAACCTGGAACGAGCGTGCCCGCACCCGCGAGCCCAACAAAATGTCCCCTCGCCAAGCGTGGCGCGCGATCCAATCCGCTCTGCCAAAGAACGCTATTATCTCGTCGGACATTGGCAACAACTGTGCCATCGGCAACGCCTATCCGTCCTTCGAGGAGGGCCGCAAATACCTCGCCCCTGGTCTCTTCGGGCCCTGCGGTTACGGCTTCCCGGCAATCACCGGCGCCAAGATCGGCTGCCCCGATGTGCCCGTGGTCGGTTTCGCAGGCGACGGCGCCTTCGGCATCTCGATGAACGAGATGGTGTCTGTCGGTCGTGGTGACTGGCCGCCGATGACCATGATCATCTTCCGCAACTATCAATGGGGTGCGGAGAAGCGGAACACGACCCTCTGGTTCGATGACAACTTCGTCGGCACCGAACTCGACACCAACGTCTCCTACGCCAAGATCGCCGATGCCTGTGGCCTGAAAGGCGTGCAGGTCGACAGCATGGAGGCTCTGACCGATGCGCTGAACGAAGCCATCAAAGGTCAGATGGAAGGCAACACCACGACCTTCATCGAGGTCATCCTGAACCAGGAGCTGGGCGAACCCTTCCGCCGCGACGCGATGAAAAAGCCCGTCAAAGTGGCTGGCGTTTCCGCGGCAGACATGGCTGCAGAATAAAATTCTGCCAAACATGCGATTTGACCTACCCGGTCCCGCTGGATCGGGTAGGTTCCTTTCAGTTTTTCACGTTGTGCGGGGGGCACTCGAGGATCACATGACCAAAAGCTTTCTCTCTGACGTTGAGGCTGTTGCGCCCGCCGGCATCATCAAGCTCGCGCAGGATGCTCCCTCCCCCCGCGTGGCCATCGCCCGCGCCGGGGCACCGCTGCCCATGCTGGCCGCGAAGGAGGCGACAGAGGCCAATATGATGGTCCCGGTCTTCACCGGCGAGCGGCACATGATCGAAGAGGAAGCCGCGAAGCTCAATTGGGACATCTCCGGGTTTGACCTGATCGAGGCGGAAGGCGAAATCGACAGCGGCATGGCCGCGGCCAAAGCCTGCGGCGAGGGCCGCGCCGATGTGCTGATGAAAGGCCAGCTTCACACCGACGCCTTCATGCGCGCCGCCGTTGCCCGCGACAATGGCCTGCGCGCGGGCCGCCGTTTCGTGCATATCTTCCACATTACCAGCGCAGACCAACAGGGTGCGATCACCATCTCCGACGCCGCCGTCAACGTGCATCCCGATCTCAACACACTGAAGGACTGCACCTCCGAAGTGGTGAAACTCCTCCACAAGATTGGCAATCCGCACCCGAAGGTCGCGTTCCTCTCGGCCACCGAAAGCGTGATCGACGCCGTGCCTTCCTCCGGTCAGGCCCGCGCGCTACAGGATTGGGCGCGCATCACCCATCAGAACGCGAGTTTCTCCGGCCCCCTCGCGATGGACCTGATCCTCAGCCCGAAGGCCGTGGCCACCAAGAAGCTCACCGACGACCCCGTCGCCGGTCAGGCCGATGCAATCATCGTGCCCGATATCGTCTCCGGCAACGCGCTTTTCAAAGCTATCGTCTACATGACCGGCGGCTGCGCTTCAGGCATCGTCATGGGCGCAAAAGTTCCGATCCTTCTCACCTCTCGCGCCGACCCAGCTGCGGCCCGCCTCGGCTCCATCGCGCTTGGCGGCATCATGGCGGCTGCCGCATGATCCTTGTGATCAATGCCGGATCCTCGTCGATCAAAATCGGGCTCTTTGCGCCCGACCTCACGCCCGTTCTGAAAGGTGCTGTCACCGGTATCGGCGGCTCCTTGGCGCATATCCAGCTCGGCGAGCAGGACCGTAACATCGCCGCGCCCGACCATGCGACGGCCTTAGCGACGATCCTTAGCGCCCTCGGCGATCACAAAGAAAACCTCACCGCCGCCGCCCATCGCGTCGTGCATGGCGGCACCTCGCTGGTGGAGCCACAGCGTATCACCGACGACGTTATCGCCGGGATTGAAGCGGCCATCCCTCTGGCCCCGCTGCACAACCCGCACAACCTCGCCGGTATTCACGCAATCGTGGATCTCCTGCCCGACCTGCCGCAATACGCCACTTTCGGGACGGCCTTCCACGCCACGAATTCCGACCTCGCCACCACCTACGCCATCCCGAAAGGCGAACGCGCCAAGGGCATCCGCCGCTACGGCTTCCACGGCATCTCCTACGCTTGGATGGTGAACCAGTTCGGCGACAAACTCCCCTCTCGCCTGCTCGCCATGCACCTGGGCTCCGGCGCGTCCCTCTGCGCCATCAAGGACGGCAAATCCGTCGCCACCTCCATGGGCTATTCGCCGCTCGACGGGCTGACCATGGGCACGCGCTCCGGCCAGATCGACGGCATGGCCGTTCTCCGAATGGCCGAGGATCATGGCATCGCCGAGGCGGGCCGTATCCTCAACAAGGACAGCGGTCTGCGGGGCTTGGGCGGTTCCAACGACATGCGCCTGCTTATGGCCGCCGACACACCTGACAGCGACTTCGCCATCGACCATTTCTGCTACTGGGCCGCCCGCAATGCTGGCTCCGCCATCGTTGCCATGGGCGGGCTTGATGCCATCGCCTTCACCGGCGGCATCGGCGAGAACGCCGCCCCGGTGCGCGACAAGATCGCGGGCCACCTGAAGTTCCTCGGTGACGTGCCCGTGCATGTCGTGAAAACCGACGAAGAGCGCCAGATCGCCCATGACGCCGCGGCCCTGATGCAAGCGGAGGCCGCATGACATGGGCCATCGAGTTCACGCACACAACGCCTGCAATCTTCGCGCTGATGATCTTCGCGGCCTTCGGCGCGGGCATCATTCGCGGCTTCGCCGGCTTTGCGCTCTCGGCCTTCTTCATGGCCATTCTCACCAGCTTCGTGCCACCCATCCAGCTCATCCCGATGATGTGGTTCATGGAGATGTCGGCCTCGCTTCTGCTCATGCGCGGAGGCTGGAAGGACGCCGACCGGCGCATGGCCCTGACGCTTTGCACCACCGCCGGGATCGGCTTGCCGGTGGGGTTGCTTCTGACCCTCGCCCTGCCCGAGGGCGCCTCCAAGGTGCTCGCCTTGGGCATCCTCGTGACGCTCGCAACACTGCAACTTCTGCGCATCCGCATCCCGTTTCTCGCCACCACGCCGGGCCTCTACACGGCGGGCTTTGGCGGCGGAATGGCGACGGGTCTCGCGGGGCTCGGGGGCATGTTCATCGCCGTCTATGTGCTGAGCCAAGAGGTGCCTGCCCGCAAAATGCGCGGCACCATGAACATCTACATGCTCGGCGCCCCGGCCCTTGGTCTCATCGCCCATCTCAGCCTCGGCACCATGGACCAGACCGCCGCCCAGCGCGGCCTCTTCTTCATGTTCTTCTCGCTCGCCGGGGTCTTCGTCGGCCAGGCCCTCTTCACCCCGAAATACGAGCGCTACTACAAACCCGTCTGCCTGACGCTGCTCATCGGTCTGGCCTTTGTCGGCCTCCTGCGTCTCAGCCTGCAAGGATAGTCTCATGACCCAGCCAAAGCTTGATCTGAGCCCCAAGGTCTCTGACGAGGTCCGCAAGACCACCTGCTACATGTGCGCCTGTCGCTGCGGCATCAACGTGCATATGAAGGACGGCAAGGTCGCCTATATCGAAGGCAATCGCGACCACCCGGTCAATCAGGGCGTGCTCTGCGCCAAGGGCTCGGCGGGCATAATGCAGCACAACGCCCCCTCTCGCCTGCGTGCGCCCCTGAAACGGGTCGGCCCCCGCGGGTCGGGCGAGTTCGAGGAAATCTCTTGGGACGAGGCCTACGACATCGCCGCCTCCTGGCTCGCCCCGATCCGCGAAGACAACCCCTCCAAGCTCGCCTTCTTCACCGGCCGCGACCAGTCGCAATCCTTCACCTCGATGTGGGCGCAGGGCTTCGGCACCCCGAATTACGCGGCCCATGGCGGGTTCTGCTCCGTCAACATGGCCGCCGCCGGTATCTACACCATGGGCGGCGCCTTCTGGGAGTTCGGCCAGCCCGACTGGGACCGCACCAAGATGTTCATGATCTTCGGCGTGGCGGAGGACCATGACTCGAACCCCATCAAGATCGGCCTCGGCAAGCTGAAAGCCCGCGGCGCCAAGGTCATCGGCGTCAACCCGATCCGCTCCGGCTACAACGCCGTTGCCGATGAATGGGTCGGCATCAATCCCGGCACCGACGGGCTCTTCATCCTCTCCCTCGTGCATGAGCTGATCAAATCCGGCCATGTCGATCTGCAATATCTCTCGCTCTTCACCAACGCGCCCGCTCTGGTGAACGAGGACCAGAATTCTGAGGATTACGGCCTCCTGCTGCGCGACACCGATGACAAGCTCATGGTCATGGACCGCCGCACCGGTCAGCCCGCGCCGTTCGACCGCAAGGGCGTTGTCCCGGACTTGGCGGGCACCTGGCATGACAATGGCACCACGCACCGCTCCGTCTTCCAGCTCATGGCCGAGCAATATCTCGACCCGCAATACGCCCCCGAAAACGTCGCCGAGAAGACCGGAATCGCCGCAGACCGCATCAGACGTATCGCGGCTGAACTCGCCGATGTCGCCTTCAATCAGGCCATCGAGCTCGACCTCACCTGGACCGATTTCCGCGGCGAAACCCATGACAAGATGATCGGTCGTCCGGTCTCCTTCCACGCGATGCGCGGCATCTCGGCCCATTCAAACGGCTTTCAGACCTGCCGCGCCCTGCATCTCCTGCAGATCATTCTCGGCTCGGTCGAGGTGCCCGGCGGCTTCCGCTTCAAACCGCCCTATCCCAAACCGCCCGAGGCGCATCCCCGCCCGCATGCCAAACCCAAACCCGGCGCGCCACTGAACGGGCCACATCTGGGCTTCGTGCATGGCCCCGACGATCTCGCCCTCGATGAGAACGGCACCCCCGCGCGCATCGACAAAGCGTTTTCCTGGGAGAACCCGATGTCCGTGCATGGGCTCATGCATATGGTCATTTCCAACGCCCATGCGGGCGACCCCTACAAGATCGACACGCTGTTTATGTACATGGCGAACATGTCGTGGAACTCGTCGATGAACACCGGCGGTGTGATGGAGATGCTCACTGACACGGATGAGAACGGCGACTATGTCATCCCGCATATCATCTATTCCGATGCCTATTCGTCCGAGATGGTGGCTTACGCAGACCTGATCCTGCCCGACACCACGTACCTCGAACGCCACGACT
Source organism: Paracoccaceae bacterium (assembly GCA_028284705.1). Taxonomy (GTDB): domain Bacteria; phylum Pseudomonadota; class Alphaproteobacteria; order Rhodobacterales; family Rhodobacteraceae; genus Litoreibacter. Next base: position 76,266 of record JANQRE010000027.1, read on the forward strand.
GTATCTCTCTGCTCGACCGCCCGATCTGCGAGGCCGATGCCGCAGCCGATGCCATCCGCTGGCCCGTGGTGGAACCCGACCGCGATGTGAAAGGCTTCCAATCCGCGCTCTGCGATCTCGGTGCCAAGCTTGGCCTGCCCGGTTTCGTCAATGAGGATGGCTCCCAGAAATACGCCGATTACGCCGATTACATCATCAAACACGAACGCCGCCCCGGCGTTGGCCCGCTCATGGGGTTCCGCGGCAATGGTGACGAGACCGGGCGCGGCGCGCCGAACATGAACCAGATCGACCGCTATATCGAGAACGGCGGCTTCGCGATGGCTCACATCGCCGAGGAGCATCAATTCTACAAACCCTGGAACATGGGCTATCAGGATTGGGCGGTGAAACTCGGCATCTATGACGCGCCGCAGCCTTATGTCTTCAACCTCTGGTCCGAACCGATGCGCCGCTTCCAATTGGCGGCAGAAGGCATCGGCACCCGCCAGCCGCCGGAGCATCTGCGCCAGCGCATCAAGGACACGATGGTCCCGCTGCCGATCTGGTATTCCCCCAACGAGGCCGAGAACAGGGCCGACGACTATCCCATCACCGCCCTCACCCAACGCCCGATGGCGATGTATCACTCCTGGGGCACACAAAACGCCTGGCTGCGGCAAATACATGGCCGCAACCCGCTTTATGTCAGCCGCAAGGTCTGGGAGGAGAACGGTTTCTCTGACGGCGATTGGGCCAAGGTGACCTCCCCCCATGGCGAGATCGTGGTGCCCGTCGCCCTGCAAGCCGCGCTCAACGACAACACCGTCTGGACCTGGAACGCCATCGGCAAACGCAAGGGCGCCTGGGCGCTGGACGAAGACGCGCCAGAGGCCACCAAGGGCTTCCTCTTGAACCACCTCATCCACGAGCTTCTGCCCCCCAAGGGCGACGGCTTGCGCTGGTCGAACTCCGACCCGATCACCGGCCAAGCCGCCTGGTTCGACCTGCGCGTCCGCGTCGAAAAGGCCCCCGCGCCCGCCGATGCCCAATCCCAGCCCAGCCTGCCCCCGATCAAATCACCGGTGGGCTCCGGCCCCAAAGCGCTCGCCTGGAAGGTCGGCAAATGAGCTTTGAGACCTATCTCACCTATCTCGGTGTCGTGTTCCTGTTCTTCGCGCATCCGCCCGGACCCAGCCAACTCCTCTTCATCGGCGGCGCGATGCAGCATGGGCTAAAACGCGCTTTGCCGATCATGGCCGGAGACCTCAGCGCCAACGCCGTCCAGATCATCATCGCAGGCTTCGGTCTCGTCGGCCTGATCGCGCTGTCGGCCTCCGCCTTCACTGCGATCAAATGGGCCGGGGTCGCTTATCTGATCTGGATCGGCATCCGCATGATCCGTGACGCGACACGAACCCGCACCATCAAAGAGGCCCCGAGGCGCGGCGTGCTCTTCCGGCGCGGCTTCATGACCTCCGCCGCGAACCCCTACGCGGTCGTCTTCTTCGCTGCGCTCTTCCCGCAATTCATCGACCCGAGCGCGCCTGTCACTCCACAGGTCGCGATCCTCGGCCTGACCTATCTGATCATCGACGGCGCAATCCTCATCGCCATGGGCGCCACCGCCACGCGCCTCGTGGCAGCGCTCGGATCCACCTTCCAGAAGTGGCTTGGCATCCTCTCCGGGCTCGGCCTCATCGCCGCTGCCATCGCCATCGGTCTGCGCGGCGACACGGAGCCCGCCAAATGAGCCTTCCCATGTTTCAAAAATACTTCCCGCGGAGCGTCCCGCAGGTGCAATTTGCGCAACGTCCGTGCGGCGTGCATGCCACAGTGTTGCGCGTTTGCTGTCCCGACGGATGCCATACGGAAACCCGACGCAAACCATACGCCGCCCAGACAGGGAGTTTCGGCCAAAAATGACAACATTACCACAGTCCACCGAGCGCAAGCTGGGCCTCGTGATCGACCTCGATACCTGCGTCGGCTGCCATGCCTGCGTCGTCTCCTGCAAAGGCTGGAATACCGAGAATTACGGCGCGCCGCTCAGCGATCAGGACGCCTATGGCGGCAACCCGTCCGGTACCTTCCTGAACCGTGTGCATTCCTATGAAATCCAACCAGAACAAGGGCTTGCACAGACCATCCACTTCCCAAAAAGCTGTCTGCATTGCGAGGACGCGCCCTGCGTAACCGTCTGCCCAACCGGGGCCAGCTACAAGCGCGTTGAAGACGGCATCGTTCTGGTCAACGAAAGTGATTGCATCGGCTGCGGCCTCTGCGCCTGGGCCTGCCCCTATGGCGCCCGGGAACTCGATCAAAAAGAAGGGGTCATGAAGAAATGTACCCTCTGCGTAGATCGTATATATAACAATAACTTACCCGAAGAAGACCGCGTCCCGGCTTGCGTGCGCACCTGTCCCGCAGGGGCCCGCCATTTCGGCGATCTGGGCGATCCCGACAGCGATGTCAGCCGCCTCGTCGCCGAGCGCGACGGCATGGATCTGATGCCCGAGCAGGGCACCAAACCGGTCAACAAATACCTGCCCCCGCGGCCCAAAGACGAAGAGGCGATCGACGTGCTCGCGCCCTTCCTCGAGCCCGTCGCCGAAGAGCCGAAAGGTTTCCTCGGCTGGCTCGACAAGACCCTGGAGAAACTCTGATGCATCCAGCCCCCTCCATCATTATCTTCACTGTTTTCAGTGGCTTGGGCTTTGGTCTGTTGACGTATCTCGGCTTCGGCAAACCCGATGTCTCGGGCTTCACGGCCTTCGTCTTCTTCCTGATCGCTTACGCCATGGCCGTGGGTGGTCTGATCGCCTCGACCTTCCATCTTGGCCACCCCGAACGCGCTTTGAAGGCTTTCACCCAGTGGCGCTCAAGCTGGCTCAGCCGCGAGGGCGTGCTGAGCGTTCTCGCGCTTGTAATCATGGGGCTATATGCGATTGGTGTTGTGTTCTTCGACACCCGGATTGCCTGGCTCGGCATACTCGGCGGCACCCTGTCGCTGGCCACGGTGGTCGCCACCTCGATGATCTACGGCCAACTCAAAACCGTGCCGCGCTGGAACCACTGGTCCACGCCGATCCTCTTCGTGCTCTACAGCCTCACAGGCGGCGCGTTCTTCGCCGGCCAAGTCTGGCTCGCCAAACCGCTCCTGCTACTGCTCGGCATCGCACAACTACTGGCCTGGATTTTCGGCGACAGCCTGTTCCGCGAGAGCGGTTCAACCATCGAGACCGCCACCGGTCTGGGTCGCATCGGCAAGGTGCGTCTGTTCGAGGGTCCGCATACGGGCGGCAATTACCTGACCCGTGAGATGATCCACATCGTCGGGCGCAAACATGCGCAGAAGTTGCGGGTCATCGCGATCTTCGCACTGACCATCATCCCCTGGATCGTGCTGGCGCTCCTGCCATTCAGCCACATCCTGGCCGGCATCGCTGCAATCCTGCATGTCATCGGCGCGCTGATGGCGCGGTGGTTGTTCTTCGCGCAGGCCGAACACACGGTCGGCCTCTATTACGGCGCGCGTTAGTTGTAGCGCTTGTGGATCGCCACCTCGAAATCCCACTCCGACTGGCCTGAGAATTTCTGCAGCCGCCAATCACACGCGCGCGCATGCCCATCCATGCCCTCCAGACGGCTGAGCCGCGAGGCCACAGCCGACATCTCCGGGTCGGCATCGGTCTTGATCTCCTGCCAGGTCAGAACTTTCAGGAATTTCATCACATTCAGCCCGCCGGTATAGCGCGCCGCCTGGCGGGTAGGCAGGATGTGATTTGTGCCCGAGCACTTATCCCCATGGGACACGGTCGACCCCTCGCCAAGGAACAGGGACCCGTAGTTGCGCAGCCGATCCTTCCACCACTCCAGGTCCTTCGCCTGCA
>JANQRE010000002.1 GCA_028284705.1 Paracoccaceae bacterium
ATCCGGTCGCAATGAGGTCATCAAGATCTGGTCGCGCCGCTCCACCATCCTGCCGCAATTCGTGGGTCTGACTTTTGGCGTCTATAACGGCCAGAAGCACATCCCCGTCAGCGTGTCGGAAGAAATGATCGGTCAGAAGTTCGGTGAGTATTCCCCGACCCGTACCTATTATGGGCACGCGGCCGACAAGAAAGCCAAGAGGAAGTAAGCCATGGGTAAGGACAAGAACCCCCGCCGCGTGGCCGAGAACGAAGCGATGGCGAAGACACGCATGCTTCGGACGTCGCCTCAGAAACTCAATCTCGTGGCGCAGATGATCCGCGGCAAGAAGGTGGAGAAGGCTTTGGCCGATCTGACCTTCTCGAAGAAGCGGATCTCGGACGATGTGAAGAAATGCCTTCAGTCCGCGATTGCCAATGCTGAGAACAACCACAACCTCGACGTGGACGAGCTGATCGTCGCGGAGGCCTATGTGGGCAAGAACCTGACGATGAAGCGTGGCCGTCCGCGGGCACGGGGTCGCTTTGGCCGCATCATCAAGCCGTTCTCGGAATTGACCATCAAAGTGCGCCAGGTAGAGGAGCAAGCCTAATGGGACAGAAAGTAAACCCGATCGGCATGCGCCTGCAGGTCAACCGCACCTGGGACAGCCGCTGGTACGCCGACACGAAGGATTACGGTGATCTTCTGCTCGAAGACATCAAGATCCGCGATTTCATCAAGGAAGAGTGCAAACAGGCCGGGATTTCCCGTGTGATTATCGAACGTCCGCACAAGAAGTGCCGCGTGACGATTCATACGGCGCGTCCGGGTGTGATCATCGGCAAGAAGGGCGCCGATATCGAGACGCTGCGCCGCAAGGTGGCCAACTTCACCGACTCGGAACTGCATCTCAACATCGTTGAGGTCCGCAAGCCTGAGTTGGATGGTCAGTTGGTTGCTGAATCGATTGCGCAGCAGCTGGAGCGTCGTGTCTCCTTCCGCCGTGCGATGAAACGTGCTGTGCAGAACGCCATGCGCATGGGCGCCCTCGGCATCCGTGTGAATGTTGCGGGTCGTCTGGGTGGCGCAGAGATCGCACGGACCGAGTGGTACCGTGAAGGTCGTGTGCCCCTGCACACCCTGCGTGCCGACATCGATTACGCCCAGTCCGAGGCCATGACCCCGTACGGGATCATCGGCATCAAGGTCTGGATTTTCAAAGGCGAGATCATGGAACATGATCCGGCGGCGCGTGATCGCAAAGCACAAGAACTCCAGGATGGTCCTGCGCCCCGTGGCGCTGGTGGCCGTCGGTAAGGGAGAGACGACATGCTACAACCGAAACGCACCAAGTTCCGCAAGATGCACAAAGGCCGGATCAAAGGCGAAGCGAAGGGCGGGTCCGACCTGAACTTCGGCACCTATGGTCTGAAAGCCATCGAGCCCGAGCGCATCACCGCGCGTCAGATCGAGGCCGCCCGTCGTGCCATGACGCGTCACATGAAACGTCAGGGCCGCGTGTGGATCCGCATCTTCCCCGACACCCCGATCTCGGCCAAGCCGATCGAAGTTCGGATGGGTAAAGGTAAGGGTTCCGTCGACCGCTGGGCCGCCAAGGTCAAGCCGGGCCGCATCATGTTCGAGATCGACGGCGTGGCCGATGGTGTTGCACGCGAGGCCCTGCGTCTTGCTGCGATGAAACTGCCGGTGAAGACCCGGACTGTTGTGCGGGAAGATTGGTAACCGTCGAAAACGCTTAAGCGTTTTCTGATGAGTATGCGGCAGGCGATTTTTCGTAGAAAAATCTGCCGAGAGCATCACCCGGTGAAAATTAAGAGCCCCCGTCGAGAGATCGGCGGGGGTTTAATTTTGTTTTTCTTCCAAATCCGATAGTATTTCTTCCCATCTCTCTTCCGACATTGGAGGTTCACCGATATTTGGGAAGTGTTCGATGTAGTTTCTCACGACTTCATCTCTTCGCGCTGCGATTACTTTGGCGGCAAACTCGGACGCAGAGCTTACAAAGAAATCCCTAAGTTGGTCGTTGGTGTTGGAACTCGAAATAAAGACCGACTGACGATCGAATACAGAGGCCTTATAGCTTGCAGAATACTCAGGAACTCCGTCATACCCCCCAAGTTTATGCGATACACTTGTTTCCACATCATAGCTTGCACTCACAACGCAACTCCCTCTGTCTGCTCTGAAACCGAATGCCGTGAGAGTTGTGTGAACTGTAGTCGAAGTAAAAAATGCCGGATCGTAGTCGGGAACATAAATCTCGTTTTGCTCGAGGATCAAGTAAACGCGTGAGCGAGTGCTCGACGCATTCGTCCAGCAGTTGTCGTTAACCTGATCTGACACTTTGAGGACGGAGTGAGCGATGACTCCAAATTCAGTTCCGCCGCCCAAATATAGTTTGTCTGCCGATTGGCCTTGGCAATCTGATGGTCCTGAAAGAGCAACCAGAAATATCGGCACAGATAGTATTTTGGACATAGATACACCCCAATGAACCACTCAGTTATTCTAACTTAGAATTTCGCCTCGACAAATCGCAACGACGCCTCTGCCATTGAATGTGATCCACCGATTGAGATTGCCGGTAAGGTCCGCGACCGAACCAGCACGGTTAACAGGCCGCAGGCCCCGTGCATCGCCAGACCGTCCGGAGGGCTGGCGATTTGGCTGGGCTTGGCACGTCGCTGGAGTGGAAGATGTATTTGGCTGCCATAAAGGGCAGTAGAAAACCCGTAGGGTCGCCATCCCACGGTCTGGCGATGCACGGGGCGGCAAGCGGAGTGACATGTGAGGATCGTGGCCGGGTTCCCAAGACTGCCACCGGGTGCCGCTGCCACATCGCTGAAGCGATATGGCCTTGCGCACTAGTCGCGAAATGTCTTCGCATTTCTCGACCGCCAACAAATCCTTGCCAGACCTGAGAAGCCAACCGATGATGGTTGAGTATTATTGTACTCCATTTCTGACTTCACATTGGGAGATTTGCCCATGACAGAAACCATCAAAGCCCTTGGCGATACGCCTATTCCGACGATGTTGGTCGTCGCCGGTATCGTGTTTCTTTTGTTATCGGTGGCCGGCAAGTTATCGACGCATCTGGTTATCCCGGAGTCGCGCAAGAAACAGGCGCTTTTGCTGGGGCTCCTGATGCTCGGCGCGGGCGTGGTGCTGAACCTCCAGCCCGTCGGCTCGGCCAAAGAAACCACGGCGCAAGCGACGCCAGAAGCAAAACCGCTTGCCATGAATTGGGATGACAAGACCTGGGAGGGAATGACGCCCGAACAACGCGGACACTGGGCCGTTCTGGGGTGGACCGAGGAAAGCTGGAAGCTTGGGACCGAGCCCGCTTCCTACAGCAAGGAGTTTGGGGCGCTGACTGCAGCGGAAAAGGCCGCGGTCACCGCTCTGGGATATGCGCCGGACCAGTGGTGAAGCCGCCGAGGTGCGAGGCATCCGCTGCGGGGTTTGTGCGGATCCCTTCTCTACGCGGATGATCTGCGAACACAACGATGCGAATATGCTTAGCCTCCGTGCGCGGGCGGTCGGTGAGAGCCTTGCGCTGGACATTGTCGATGCCTTTCTTGGCGCCGAGTTCGAAGGCGGCAAGCCTGCCGTGCGCATGGCCATGATCGAAGGCGCGCGAACCCCTACTGTACCAGCGACACCGGGAAAGCCCGCGCCATTCCGGCCTCGAACCGCACCCAAGAGATCACCGCTTTGTTCCCGGCATATCCCTCGTAATAGGATTTGCCCGTCGGCAGCGGCAGGCCTGCCCAGATGCGCGCGAGTTTCTTCATGAAGGCGCGACGGGTTAGCGTGCCGGCAAGAAACCGTTTCAGCCCGGCATCCCGCAGCAGGACAAGCGCCAACTGGTCTTGCACCTGCGGCGTGAACCGCGTCTCGGTGGAATAGCCTTTCCGCGTCACGACCGCGCGAAGCGTTTTGGGAATGAACTGATAGCGCCCGATGGCGTGGGGCTGGCCGGGGGTCGCCTCGATCCACTCATAAATCCCGCCGATGGTCATCTGCGTGGGCGGCTGCGCGGGCTTGATCGTCGCTCCGTATTGCACCGCGTCATAGCCCGCCGGACCGGCCTCGGCCAAAGCGATTAGGTCGAGGAGCTGCGCGATGGAACCGGGCAGGGCAGAGGGCGGTCGGGTGAGCTTTTGCGGTGCGGTGCGTTTCGGGGCGGGGGCGAAAAACTTGCTCTTTTGCCCTTTAAAGAGGCTGCTGCTGCTTTGGTCCTTCGGCGGAGCAGGCACGAACAGTGCGCTGATGGTTTGTTTGGTCGAGAAGAGGGAGCCGTTTTGCGCTGTCGCGACTGGGGGCAGAACCCCAAAAAGACAACAAATGACAATACCCAACCGAGCCATTCTGGCGTTGATCCTGTATGAAAACCTCGAGAGAGGTCATGACAGGTCAGGGTTGAGATCGTATTGAGGATTTAGGTCCAATTGTAATTGAACGAGACGGAGACGCGGTCTTCCTCCGCCATGTTCATCGGCACCTCGTGGCGCAGCCAGCTTTCCCAGAGGAGGACGTCGCCGACCTTCGGTTTCACGTAGATGAAGGGCTGCATCTCCTCGCGTGCCGTTTTGAGGCGGGGTGGGGCGGCCATCATCATCTGGCTGCGCGGGTCTTCGAGTTTGAGGGCGGAGGTGCCCTCGGGCATGGCCACGTAAGTGGTGCCGGAGATCACGGAATGGGGGTGGATGTGGGAGGTGTGGATGCCGCCCTCTGGCAGGATGTTGATCCAGATGTCCTCGAGTTTCAGCGGCTTGTCGTCGAGGTCGAATTGGAGGTCTTCGGCGAAGCTTGCGACGTGTTGGTCGAGCAGTTTGACGATCTCGCCGAAGATCGGGAAGCGCCAGGGCAGGTCGGTCAGCGATGCGTAGGAGGTGTAGCCGGGGAAGCCTTCCGTGTCGCACCACTCCTGCCCCGCCTCATCATCCTCGGCGATGGAATGGCAAGAGGCCTCCAGCTCGTCCGGGTCGATGGGGCCGAGCTTGGCTTGGTAGAGGCGGGTGGCGAAGAGGGAGCAGATGTTGGTCAAAGGCAGGTCCATTGCCAAAGAGAAATCCAGTTCCTCAAAATTTTGCATGAAACGACTAGAACGACTAGTCTATTCCATATTTTGAGAAGGAATTTGTTATGCAGAGTTATTTTCAGCTTGCGATTCTTTTTGTTGTCTTTCCCTTTGCGTTGTTTGCAGAAGACGTGGATGAGTCGAAGTTCTTTTGCAACTGGGGCGGTCAACAGAGCTTTGATCAGACGGTTCTTCCCGATCTGGATGATGTCCAACCTCAGAGTTTCGACCAGATGGTCCAGAGTATTGTAGACAAGACTGGATTGGCGAAGAACTTTGTGACGATCCCGGCCAACGTACCCAATGCTGCGGCGACAATTCGGAATGGTACAAGAATACTGGCATATAATCCGAGATTTTTCGCGCAAATCAAAAGCCAAACCGGAACAGACTGGAGCGTGGTCAGCGTATTGGCGCATGAAATTGGGCATCACTTGAACGGTCACACTCTTCTTCAATCGGGGAGCCGACCTCCGATTGAGTTGGAAGCCGACAAGTTTTCAGGATTTGTGCTTGCAAGTATGGGGGCAGTGCCCGCCGAAGCGGTTGCTGCAATAAAGACCCTTCCCAACGCGCGTGGAAGCCTTACCCATCCCGCAACTTCAGACCGCATCGAAGCTATCTTGGATGGCTGGGTTCAATGGTGCAAGACTGATCCAATATGTGTGAGGAGCGCGGATCCCGACAATCGAGACGGGTTGCTTACTCTGAGATTTCGAGCGCCGGCGAATGCACGGGTCCCGTTGAATCAAAGTAGGAATGCCGGTTATTCGACGTGTACTGAGCCTACCGGGGTCACGTGTTCTGTTACTAAAGCTGCTTTGGGCACACAATGTCGCTGCACATCAGTCGTTTTTGGCGCTGCGCCGGGCAAGATAACTCAATAGAAGCGTTACAAGTCACCGATTTGAATATTGTGTTCAAACAACCAAAAAAAGCTTGCAACTCCAATTGAGCAAACGTAAACGACCCCCTCATTCACCTACTCCACTGGAATCAGGGTGACCTCACACATGAGGGCCTGCCAGTGATGTTGAAAGGAAACGGCGATGCAAGCCAGCGAACTGCGGGACAAAACCGCGGATCAGCTCAATGAAGAGCTGGCCAATCTGAAGAAAGAGGCCTTCAACCTGCGCTTTCAGCAGGCCACTGGCCAACTTGAGAACACTGCACGTATGCGCTCCGTCAAACGTGACGCAGCCCGTGTGAAGACCATTCTGAACGAAAAAGCCCGTGAAGCGGCAGGAGAAACCGAGTAATGCCCAAGCGTATTCTGCAAGGTGTTGTCACCTCCGACCAAAATGCTCAGACCGTGACCGTGTCCGTCGAGCGTCGCTTCAAGCACCCTTTGCTTCAGAAAACCGTGCGTAAGTCGAAGAAATATCGCGCGCATGACGAGAAGAACCAATTCAAGGTCGGCGACACAGTCCGCATTCAGGAATGTCCGCCGAAATCGAAGACCAAACGCTGGGAGGTGATTGCCTCCTAAGGCTCTCACCATCCGGTTTAATCGAAACCCCGGTGTCAAAGTCCTGCTAAGGCGGCGCCGGAAGTCGGGAGAAACCAAATGATCCAGATGCAGACCAATCTGGATGTAGCTGACAATAGCGGCGCACGCCGTGTTCAGTGCATCAAGGTCCTGGGCGGTTCCAAACGCAAATACGCTTCCGTGGGCGACATCATCGTGGTGTCGGTCAAGGAAGCCATTCCGCGTGGCCGTGTGAAGAAAGGCGACGTGCGCAAAGCCGTTGTCGTGCGCACCGCCAAGGAAGTCCGCCGCGAAGACGGAACGGCGATCCGCTTTGATCGCAACGCCGCTGTCATCCTCAACAACTCGGGCGAGCCCATCGGCACCCGTATCTTTGGCCCGGTGGTCCGTGAACTTCGCGCGAAGAACTTCATGAAGATCATCTCGCTGGCTCCGGAGGTGCTGTAAAGATGGCTGCTAAGTTGAAAAAGGGCGACAAGGTCGTCGTGCTGGCCGGCAAGGACAAGGGCAAGGAAGGCGAGATCGCTTCCGTGAACCCGAAGACCGGCAAGGCCATCGTGGATGGGATCAACATCTCCATCCGTCACACGAAGCAGAGCCAGAACTCTCAGGGCGGTCGCATCCCGCAAGCGATGCCGATTGATCTGTCGAACCTGGCGATCCTCGACGCGAACGGCAAACCGACCCGCGTTGGCTTCAAAATGGAAGGTGAGACGAAAGTCCGCTACGCCAAAACCACAGGAGACGTGATCTGATGCTCGATACAGCAAACTACACGCCTCGTCTGAAGACGCTTTATGCCGACACGATCCGTGCCGCTCTGAAGGAAGAGTTTTCCTACAAGAACGACATGCAGATCCCGCGTCTGGACAAGATCGTCCTGAACATCGGCTGCGGCGCTGAAGCTGTCAAAGACAGCAAGAAAGCCAAATCCGCTCAGGAAGACCTGACCGCGATTGCCGGCCAGAAGGCGATGATCACCCGCGCCAAGAAGTCCATCGCGGGCTTCCGGGTTCGGGAAGACATGCCTTTGGGCGCGAAAGTGACCCTGCGCGGCGACCGGATGTATGAATTCCTCGATCGTCTGATCACCATCGCGATGCCGCGCGTGCGTGACTTCCGCGGTGTGTCTGGAAAATCGTTTGACGGCCGTGGTAACTACGCCATGGGCCTCAAGGAACACATCGTGTTCCCGGAGATCGACTTCGACAAAGTGGACGAGGTCTGGGGCCTCGACATCGTAATCGCAACCACCGCACCGACTGACGCGGAAGCCAAGAGCCTGTTGAAAGCC
>JANQRE010000023.1 GCA_028284705.1 Paracoccaceae bacterium
CCTTGCTATACGGCGCGAACCGTTCCGGCGTAGCTCAGCGGTAGAGCAGTTGACTGTTAATCAATTGGTCGTAGGTTCGATCCCTACCGCCGGAGCCAAAACCCCAATAAAGTCAGATAGATGTGAGATTCTGCATCTCACATCTTGGCCAGAATCTGCCTTTCACATACCTTACACACAGTACACACTGTGGTGGGAATCTGCGGATATGGCCGAGAAGCACACGATTTTAGGTGGCAAAGTTCACGTATACAAGCGCGAGCGCAGCTCGGTTTGGCAGTGCTCGACCTATCTTGAAGGTAAGAACCGTCGCGTTAGCACAAAAGAAGAAAGCCTCGCCAGAGCGAAGGAGTTCGCCGAGGATTGGTATCTCGAACTCCGGGGCAAAAAATCACGTGGTGAGCTACTATCGGAGCACACGTTTGCTCACGCAGCTGATCGCTTCATGAAAGAGTATGAGCTCATGACCGCAGGTGAGCGAAATGAGGTCTATGTGAACGGACACAGAGGGCGTTTGAAGAACCACCTGATACCGTACTTCGGGAAAATGGGCATCTCTCAGGTCACATCCGGTGCCGTGCAGGACTACCGGATTTTTCGGATCGAGCCGAAGGACGAACCGAACTGGAAGCCACCATCACGATCTACCATGCACCATGAAATCGTGACCTTGCGCCAAGTCTTGAAGACAGCCTTACGTCAGGGTTGGATTCAGGGTCTGCCTGACCTCTCGGCCCCCTATCGGGCTTCAGGGAAAGTGGTGCATCGCGCTTGGTTCTCGCACGAAGAATACAAAACGCTCTACACTGCAACTCGTGCCAACATCAAAAGCCAGCTGAACTCACGCTATCAAATGCTTGCCGCCCAGCTGCATGACAAAGTGCTATTCATGGCCAATACCGGTATTCGTCCTGATGAAGCCAACGGCTTGGAATACCGGGATGTCGAGATCGTCGAAGATGACGCAACCGGCGAGACGATCCTCGAAATAGAAGTCAGAGGAAAGAGAGGGGTCGGTTACTGCAAAAGCACCACCGGTGCTGTCCGACCCTTTCAGAGGATGATGGACCGCAATCAGCCGGAACAGACTGACCGACTTTTTCCAACCGCGCATAACCGACAATTCAATCGTATTTTGGAGGAGACCGGCCTCAAGTTCGACAGACAGGGCAACCGCCGCACGCTCTACTCCTTGCGTCACAGTTACATCTGCTTTCGGTTGCTTGAAGGCGCTGACATCTATCAGATCGCCAAGAACTGCCGCACCAGCGTTGAGATGATCGAGAAGCACTACGCAGTTCACTTAAAGAACAGCTTGGATGCCGCAGCAATCAATGTCCGAAGATCAAAAAGTTCGGGCGGAAAGCGGACCTCCACTACGGCCTAGATCAACTGCCAAAAGCGCAGGAAGCGGACGTTGCAAAGTCTGCGCCATGTAACCGATTTGACCTCGACGAAAGTTGCACGAGACTGTTCATTTCATAAGCAAGCGTTAAACATGCATCATGTCGATTCACCTAGAAGGCGTTGGTGCGCGATTTTATCGTGGAATTGGTCCCGACCCACAACTTGTTGGCCCATTCAAAAAAATGAACTTCTTTGTTGGGCCGAACAACGCCGGGAAATCCATAATCCTCAACCTGGTTGCCAACCACATCAAAGGCAATGCTGGCGGCAAGGTGAATGATCAACTTAACCCAGAAGAAAAATACACCGGTAAGCAGTCAGGAGAGTTTGCAAGCGCATTTGGTTTGAGTACTGAACGCGTTCTCGAAAATCTCGACGTCTATAAGCGCGATATTTCTGTTGGCCAGGCCCTCAAGGAAATCGTAGCGAAACTGTCTTTTGAAGGTTTGGTTTGGACAAGAACAAATGGAACAGGGCTATTTCACGAGTTTGATAGCAAAAAAATCAAAGGCTTCCTCCCAATCGAACAACATTGGCAAGGGGTTTGGCATACGCTGACGGGACAGCTTGACGGTGGAATAGATCAACACTGGATACCAGAAACGCTGGAAGTGATCGTAAAGGCTGCCAGTCCAAATCTACCAGACATCCACCTGATACCAGCCAAGCGGCAACTAGGGCCGAAGGGCGAAGAACTGGCTGACAACTCCGGACGTGGTTTGATTGACCATTTAGCGAAGTTGCAAGCTCCCAGTTTTGACCGGCAAGAGGACAGGAAAAGGTTCGACCGTATTAACTCATTCGTAAGCGACATCACAGGGAAGTCAGGCGCACGCCTGGAGGTACCAAGTGAACGTGAACACCTTCTGGTGCACATGGACAATAAGGTGCTACCGCTTTCATCGCTCGGCACCGGAATACATGAGGTAGTGTTGATCGCAGCCTTTAGCACCATTCATGATGGTTCGATCATGTGCATTGAAGAGCCAGAGATACATCTCCATCCTTTGTTGCAACGCAAATTAGTACGTTATCTTATGGACGAAACTGCCAGCCAGTACTTCATTGCCACCCATTCGTCGGCGTTCATAGACACACCGGGATCAGCTGTTTTTCATGTCATGAACGATGGCGTTCAAACCTCCGTTCGAGCGGCGCTGACGAAGAACGAACAACGCGCGATCCTTGATGACTTGGGGTGTCAAGCGTCTGATATTCTTCAAGCCAATGCCGTTATCTGGGTAGAAGGACCATCTGACCGAATACTGCTAAACCACTGGATCACAGCGGTCGAACCCACGCTCAAAGAGGGAATACACTACACCATAATGTTCTATGGCGGCTCATTGGTGAGCCATCTTACGGCATCCGACGATGCGTTAGACCGGTTCATTAATCTGCGTGAGCTGAACAGGAACATGGCTGTGATTATTGATAGCGACAAGTCCCACCCAACTGATCCACTCAAACCACATGCACGGAGGTTGCAAGACGAATTAAAAAAGGAAGGCGGTATGGCATGGATCACAGCGGGTCGAGAGATGGAAAACTATGTCGATGGCCAGCGTCTACAAAAAGCTCTCAAAGGCTTGCACCCAAAACTGTACGTTAAGCCGGGTAAGATTGGTCAATTCGACCACGCCTTCTATTTCTATCGAAAGAACCCGGCAAAACCAGGTCGGCTCGAAACATATAAGAACGGCGACAAAGTCGGCGCGGCAACGATCATCGCCAATGCTCCAGCTGACTTGAGCATTCTGGACTTACGAGTGCGCATTGAGCAATTGGTGCACTATGTATCACAAGCCAACGGGTTGCCGAGGGAGTAACACTTGCTACGGCCCGTAGCCGTTTCGGTCACTTAGGGAGAGGCGGCAGCAAACGTCCACTTCGGGCTGCCCTGCTTGGTTGCTACATTAGTCATAACTTATGCACCGGATGCGATCGCTAGCGAGTTTGCTACCATTCTAATAGTTGCTCTATCGCACCAGCTCCGCAGCGCACTGCAATGCCATTCTTCTTCAGGAGCTTTGCTATGCTACCCTTTGAGTTAGCTTTGATCTGTTTTTTCTTTGCAGCAGTCCAAGCTTTTGCTTTCGGTTCGAATAGATCAATGTCTTCAGAAACAATGAGTTTAGCTTTTGCTCCCATGGCAGTGCCTACCCACTTGTAGTCTTTTGACGGGAGGCCACATCTTTCACACTCTTGTTTCAGATCAGATGCTTCTGCATATTCTTTAACAAGACCCTTGGCTGCCATATCGGCCAGCCAATCAAGTAGATTGAGCCCCACAGCGCCAGGTGAACATGTCTCTGCGTATTCCTGTATGATCTTACCCTTACGATCCAGTGAGATGTGGCCCTTGTTGCAGACTTCATCAATGAGATGGCAGTACAATCCAGAGGATGCATCCAAGCGTTCTTTTTGAAAGTAAGCCATGCAGTTTGTGTCAACAACAATAGGATTCATGTTTAATTTCTAGAGAATAGGTCTAGTTGATTCTCTCGCGCTGAACTCTTTTGTGTAGACGCGCGCGCGAGCGCAAAACTCTCTTTTTGGCGCTGTGGAAAGAAATCCCCCGGCCAAGACTGGCCAAAATCTCCGTTTTCAGAGATTTTCACATTCGTTACCTTTCTGCCCGTCGCACTGTCTTCAACGAAGAATATTCGCACATCGTCAGGCGAAAGGTCTCCAAGTGCAACATGTCGTGCAACCCGCAAAACTAGGTTATCGCTGTGCGTCTCAACTAATACCTGTCCTACGTTCCGAGCAATCTCTACAAAGAATGAACCGAGTTCGGCCTGCGCATTGGGGTGCAGATGGATTTCCGGCTCCTGAACAACCAACAGTCCGCCAGCTCGCTTGTGAACCTGATTCAGGAATTGAATGCCCGACACCAACACCGGCAAGACTTGGCTTACTCCGAATCCAACATCGCAGATGTTGTGTCGCGTTCCATCGCGGCCGATAACCGAAACTTCAAAATGTCGATCTGTAAGGTGCCGAACTTCGAGGCCCTGAGATATATTTGTCCTCTTTAGCCACTCTGAAATAATCGGGACAAATCCGATCTGCTCTCTTCCTCGCTTGTTGGAATCGTTGGCCAGCATTGTTATGGCGTTTTGACCGTTCTGCCCGACCCTATCGGCTGTTTCTCCCGAAAAAAGGTAGGTCCTCTCTGGTTGAACTCTAAACGGAGAGAGTGTTTCGTAAGCAGAAAAAAAGTCTCGAGTCCTCCGCGAAAACGAGAAGAGCACTCTGTCTGTATTTCGCAACAATTCGATGGTTTCTTCATTTGGAGCAGAGTCAAGATCCCTATGTATCGGCAGCGCACGTGAGATTGGCAAAAAACCGTCAAAACGAGGCTTTCGCTTTGAGATTACGTTTGACAACTGCTCGATATCCCTGCCGCCGACTTTGAAATCAAATCGATCAGAGGTCTGACTAAAGCCAACAATAGGCTTCTGTTTTTGGTAGAGTTCAAATCCACCGAGCTCGACTTCACGACGTTGGGTTCTGTATTTGTAGTCAAGCTTTAGCTGGTAATCCCAAATCTTCAGGGCAAATTTGACACGCGTACCCGCATGGCCTCCATGAACCATGTCTTTGAACGTACCAAGATTGTCGAATGGTCCGTTTAGTAGCAACGGGCTGCTACCCGAAGCCGGGTCAAGTGTAGTCTGTGCGAGAACATTGAGCGCGCTTAGAGCACTCGACTTTCCTGAATTATTGGCCCCGACAATTATGTTCAACTTACTGAATGGAAACTTTTGCTGCCTAAACGCGCGAAAGTTTGTGAGTGTGAGTTCAGTTAGCATTCAAACCGCTGCTCCAGATACGCTATCCTATTCTGTGCCTTCCACCCGGCATCGATAAATGACAGGACCTGGTTGATTTTATCTAGATGAAACTTCGAAGCCAACCGGTTGATGCTGGTGTCGCTAGACCCAAGCAAATCCGCATAAGCCCTTATATCCTCAATTGTCTTAGCGCCGCCAATGTCTGCTTCGGGCTGCGACCGGAAAACAGATTGAATTCGTCGGATGACCGCTTCGAGCCATTTACCGAATGCTGCACAACACGCCAAGGCTGCTTTGCGGATTGCTATCGCTTAATAGACCAGACCATTGCGGTCTCGTAGCCGGCAGATTCCAGCAGCTTGGTCTTAGACGCCCATCCCGCCGGACAGACGACAAAGGCGGCTCCCATACCACGTTTGGCGAACGCCGCCTCGGCCGCACGCAAAAGCGCATTGGAAGCTTCACTACCTCCGTCAAGCCCCGCCGGGTTGGCCAGCTCAGGGTGGTAGTAGTCATCAATGACACCTGTCCCCGTGATGTCGTGGGCCGGGGGAAAGTGGAGCCGTGAGGCGGGCTGTGCGATGACGTAGCCCTGCAAATCCTCGGACTCGCCAAGAACCATCATGTCCCGATCGCGGAGCGCTAGGCTCCGCGTCATCCAGGCCGAAAATCGTGGATCAGCTTCGGGGTGAATTTCCCAGAACGGGTCGATGTCAAAAAGAACCTGACGGTTCTCGGCGCTGCGTGCAACGATGCCAGAAACATCGTCTTCCGTCGCTTGTCGAACTCCGGTGGGCATTCCTTGATCGCCAAGGTCACTGCGTGACAGATAGAGCGTAAGAGGTTCATAGCCGCTTGCCTCAAACGCGGTTGGCCAGATTTCGCCAGCGACGTAGGACGCCAGTTTGCTCTTGGCACCAGCTTCGTGAAGGACGTCTTCGGCTGCGGCCAACAGGCCTTCAACAGTGCCGTTTGGCGCATCGGCTGCAACGAAGGAGTCAGACAGGATCAATCCCGGCTCCCCAAGCGGGCCAGTATAGATGGGCGGCACTGGCAGCATCATCGCATGAATGACACCCGTGAGCTGACCCCCATCCTCCGCGACATGCCAAAACTGTTGAAAGGGTTGTTGTTCGGCCGTCAGCGCAAATGTGAGCGCCTTCTCGATCTGCGCGGGCGCGTCATCCGCCATCTTCCAGAGGATAGCATCCTCTGCATGGCGTTCCTGCGCATCCAGCATGAGGAGCCCGACCAGGCGCGGCATGTCGTCGGGTGTCGCTGGTCGGATTGTCTGGGTCATCGCTCGATCCCTTGTAGCTATTGCTGAGTGCTGCTTCCCCGTTTGTATCGGCGGCCTGCAGCAAATTGACAAAGCAGGATAATTCCATCAGCGTTTAGAAAAACTATCGCCTTTGAGGCATCGTATGAAGAACGTCAACCTGAACGCGCTTCGGGTGTTCTATGTCGCCGCATCGCACGGGAACCTGCAACGCGCAGCTGAGGAGCTGAACCTATCGCGTGGCGCAGTGTCTCAGCGGATCAAACAGCTCGAAATTGAGCTGGGGGTGGTTCTTCTCGTGCGTGGCGCACGCGGTGTCTCGCTGACCCCTCAAGGCGAGCGCTGCCATGCTGCGATGGAAGGCGCATTGGCGATCCTCGACACTGCCTTTGTGAGCATCGGCGGCGGCAGTGATCGCGTCACGCTACATCTTGGTTCATCCACCGCAACGAAGTGGTTGATGCCTCGAATGGACGCTTTCGCGGCCAAGTTTCCGCATGTAGCACTCACGACACAGGTCCACGAGCAGGTTCTGGCACGCAGTCTGGGCCGGAACGAGATCGCAATATGGCCCGGTGAAGCGCATGACACGAATTCAGCTCACGGATCGCGCCGCTTGGCCGACATCAGCCTAATTGCCGTATGTAGTCCTGATTTCCTGCGACCGGATTGGCCAATGGGGCTGGAGACACTGCTGACGCTGCCGCTCCTTCAGGATGCGCACCGGCGGTGGGAAAAGCTGATCCATGAAACCGGGTATGGAGACATGCACAAGCTACTCAACTTCGACCGATCTGCATTGGCTCTCGATGCTGCTATCAGTGGTCACGGCGTTGCCATAGCGCCGACCTACATGGTGGAGAATGATCTTCGGTCAAATAAACTGGTGGAGATTTGGGTCGATCCCGACCCCTCTAATGATGGGCTCTATATCTCATGGGCCAAGGATCATTTAGGCCAGACGCGCATCAAGCGGATCGTCGATTGGATCGCTTCAGAGTTTGAATAGAAGCAGACCTTCGACCTGCGAAGAGGAACGGCAGAAAAAATGTCCGCTCCGCCGACATCGAGCGGCGTGATCCAATGTCTGCTTCGGGCTGAGATGGACGGGCGTTGGACAGAGCCTCGACGCAATTGTAACTTTCATCCGGTCGCATGAATTTTGGGATTTTAATGATGAGAAGACCCAACAACCGAGAGCGAAAAGTGCTTAGAGAGTTTGCAGGCAAGCCTGAACCTTGGGGGCGTTTCGCAGGTGCAGGTAAGGCTACATTGACGAGCCTGTTGAATGAAGGTTGGATCAGGCCAAACACAGATCCCAATTACCCACCAGAGTATTTCGAAATCACAGAGCTCGGTGAAGAAGCAGCTTATCTGTGATACCCAAAAGGGTTCTCTCTTGTCTGCAGTCGAATAGGGAAAGTTCAGGTCTGCTTTGAGGCCGGGCAACAGGCAAAGACGCTTTTTGGGGCCTCAGAAGGTTCCGTCCAACAACCCCACGAATCTCGCAAAGCTGCCGCTCCATTCCGATTTGCCGCACAAACGCTTCCGACTGCTTATTCTTCGGTTCGTGGCTAACTTCGGCCACACATCATAGGAATGAAGAGATGATGCCAACAAAAATAACAATGAATATCCAAGCCGTCCTTGAAGCCGTTGAGGCTGACCACCGACAGACCTCTCGCGGCGAAATTATGGAACTCGTCCAAGTCTATGACGAATGGGGTGAAACGCCAATCGAGCTGCTGCTCTGGATCGCCTAACCTGTTGGGGCGCGGCGAGCGCCCCACCTATTTCCGCGCCGCTTCTGATCCGCAGACGGAACGAAATGCAACCTTAGCTGAGCTGTCCCATCTGCTGCCACAACCTATGTCTCCTTAGGGCTGGCACCTGTCAGCTGACGGAATTTGTCAGATGTCGGGAAAGAGCCCCTGGATGATTAGACGCCAAGTTTTTGAGGTTTGATCACGGGGCATATTTGGTCGGTCGTCGTCTTACCCAGCCTTGCTGAAGTCTATGAAACAACTCCGGGGAGATACCATCCAGTGCGCTTGCCCAGCTGCGGGTTTTCTTGCAGCGACGAGCTAAGAACCCGATGTCCGCTTGCCGTAATCTCGTAGACTTTGCGCTTTCCCCCTCGCCTGTCGGAAACTGGCTCCACAAATCTATGTTTTACCAAACCTTTGTTTTCGAGCTGATCGAGCGTCCGATAAATCTGAGGCAAGGCAATCGCGTCTTCGCGTTCGAGCAGAGTGCGATACATTTCGCCACCGTAAGCGTTTTCCTTCAATGCGAACACCAGCTGAAGCAATGCCAACTGACGACCACCGAGAACAATTGTACTTGGATCTTTCATCGGTCTCATGCCTACGCTCCTGTCCACCTCTGCACGAGCTTCGTTACGCTCTTCACGATTGGAAGGTTGTCGATCCACACTCGCCCGATCGAAACGTAAAGTCGTACAGTAGCGTATCTGTTCCCAAATTCGACACGGTCGGCCTCTCTAGCATCCCGCAGATCCGACACCTTCGATTCGTAGTCATCTCGGGACAAAACCAGGCGCAAGAGGCCAGCAGGGATCTTATCGTTGTCAATTCTGGTTCTCTTGAATCTCAAGCCGTGAAAGGCAAATAAGCGGGCTTGAGATTCAAGAATAAGTAGCTGCCTAAACATCTCACGTGTTCTCACGTCCCAGTTAGTGCCACCTTTCACGAACTTGTCCAACTCTAAGAGATCGCTCTTGGTGACCGCTCTCAAAACATCCATGCGTAATTCGGGCTCACGGTGCCCGGGTTTCATTAGTGCTTCCCTCGCCCCTTCAATGATTTCGCCCCTTCTGACGCCGCCAATGGTCAAGCCTGGGTTGTAAGGAAGGTTCAGGCCTTCGTAGATTTTGGCAGTTTCGTCGTCCTGCTTCCACTCTGACCCAAAAGTGGACGTAACTTCGCGACAAACGCAGTCTTCTTGTTCGCAATGTGCGCAAGTTTTCGGTTTGTCTGCCATATGCCACTCCAAATTTAACTTGTTACTAAACAAGTTATTCAAGGAAGTCAATTTTATTGCCTATTGCACCGTGGTTAACGGAACAATCAGCGTTCATCTTGTAGATTGATTTCGATTTCCAATGGGAATTCCCCTGAGAAATCCACTTCGGGAAAATTCTCTTCAGCTACAATATCAGAGCGCTTCAAGAGCAATGCGACCCACGACGTTAACACGGACGTAACGCGCCTGACCTTGTCCCGACACTTCGTATGTCGGAATTTTTCTCAATGTCACAATCCGGAAACTTATTTTGCGCGACGCAAGGCGAGCACTGTGACACAAACGATTGAAAGCGCGGCAATAACCGCGACAATCGCCAAGTTTCCAGACGCCTCGCCTTCTAAAAACCTGCTTACTATTTTCATTTCGCTTTCGTGGTCCATGCTACCAACTCCATTAGCTTACAATGCCTTGAGCGTAGAGCCGCCGAATTAATCGGGGGCGGCGATGATCCACTTTTCAAGAAACCTAAGGGACGTCACAACACCGTTAGCGTTAACACGATGGAATTGGTCCATTTTGCGTCGGATCTGCTCAATTTATTGGGCGGTGTCTCGCTTCATTCCGCCGCACATGTGAGCGTTGAACACCGCTTTGGTACAGATGGCACCTGCCCCGCCACCTTGCGTAGGGCCACCGCGCACTAGGCTTCCGCCGGCGGGTCGGCTTACACATGTGGACATTGCGGGGGTTGAGTGAAACGGCAGCAATTGTCCGCACTGCGGTCAAATCAGAACGTCGGATGAATGTCCGCTCCGGGCTGGTTCCTTCTCATACTGTTGGCTCATGCCGTGGGCGGCGTTCTAGGAATGATGGCCGCTGGGATGTTGATCACGGAAGGCTGCGACCAGCAGTCAGTAAGTTCTCAGCCCCTTGGTCACGGTGGACCCTTGTAGAAGAACGCCTTGCAGCGATCATGCAAGTTGTGGGTGTCGGCAAACGCCTTGTTGCATCGGCGCGATGCCATCTGTCCTAGCACGTCTGGCGCCAACGCATCCAGCCCATAGACACGTGCCAATTCAAACCGCGAGCACACTGCAATGCGCTGGCACTCCCAGCACAAAATGACGATTGGCTCGTCTTTCAGGTCTCGAATCCGTAGTGCTCCACCCATTGTGTTGAGTAAGAACATAACAGGAACAAAAGCAAGCGTTGCAGCACGCTCTTGAGCACTTCGGTCGGGCCAACCTAGACCGGCTCTTCTTTCATCCCGACGCCTTCCCCGATCAGCGAAAGCTCCCCGGGATAGGGTTGCAGCATGGCAAAGGCTTCGTCTGCCTCTGCTCTCAGCCAGGCTTCGTATTGTTCAGGATCGAGGATGACTGGCATGCGCGTGTGGTACTTCGATGCGAACTCGTTGGGCGAGGTTGTCACCATCGAATGGAACACGCCATCCACCTCGGTATCGCCGACGAGGCCCTTCCTATACTGCCATATCCCTGCGAAGGCGAAGGCCTCAGCTCCTGATGGGCGAAACCAGTGGTAGGTCGCAGGCTTGCGGCCTGTGGCTTCGGCATATGCGGTGGCCGGGATAAGGCAGCGCCGTTCCTCAAATGATTTGCGCCACATGCCGGACGTTCTGATCTTGTCGTCTCGCGTATTGTTCCAGGCCTGCGGCTTAATCCAATTGCCAGTCTTCTTACTCTTGTTGGGTGTCAAAAATCCCCAGCTCGACCGCACGAGCGCCCGGTCCCCCAATTTTCCTATGGCGACAATCGGTGCTTCGCCTTTCGGGTAAATCGCAGGCAGGGCGGGCATGTTTCCGAGGTTAGATTGCTCGACGGAAACATCGAACAACTGCCGCATCGCCTCATGGGTGGTCAGATTGGAGTGTAGGTTGCACATCAGGCCATTTTGAAGCCGAAGTCAGGTTTGCACAATGCGGACAAAACGGACAACAGGGCAGCGACAACCCAGACCTCACGTCACCTAAGCACTTGCCACCAAAAATGCTGCAAAGCATCTTGACCTTCAACTAGGTGTGCGAGGAATTTTTAAGTTGATTTACCATCCTGATCCTACCGAGTTTATTGCGAATTCAGGAGACTATGGCGCCTTAGGCAAGACGTTGGTTGAACTGTCAAGCCTAGAGTTCGCTCACGACAGCTTCGTGTTCAAAATGCACGAAACAAACCGCGACTTATCTCTCAGTCTCGCGAAGCGGTTTCCTCGACACTTTAAGGAAAAAACAGACTTCCTGATTAATGCTGTGACCGGTGTTTCAAAACTACGACAGGTTCCAATTTTTCAGACAGGAGAACTTAACCTTCTATGGCTACAGTACCAGTTGGACGAGCTCTACGGTGTAAGATCCATAATTGCACATGGCTCAGTATCCCTTTCTGAAACGACACCTAATCGTATCACCTGGACGTTTGAACGTTTTGTGCAAAAAGAGAGGAAAAACTGGACTCGTGAAGCGGTGAAAATGTCAAACGGCTACCTTGCTAGCGTCCATTGCACAGCTTCGGTGATAAGGCGGTATCTCTCGAATTTAAGAAGATGTCTAGAAGGCGGTTTCTGTTGGGAGGAAGTGTATCAGACGGACAAAGAAATTAGACTGAACCGAAAAATACTTGCTGAAGTTGCAGCCAGTGGTGTCGTTTCTGCTGACAGTGGGTGGATTGGCTCGTTACCACCACTGGGCCCGGTGGAGTGAATCCCGTATTGGGATCAGTGATTTGGTCGCCTTTTTTGCCAGATGGCCAGCTGCGTGTTGCTGTTTCTCAAGGACCGGTCCCATCCGCTTAGCAACGCGATGGCGAAATGTCCTGCACTTGTTTGATCTCGAACATTGAGCTTTTCAAAACTGACCGTGAGAGTCCCATAGACCATGTTCGAGTTGTGACCGAATGGTGTGCACTATGTTGGATGGATCGTTCGAATTGAGCGAGACAAGCCAATTCTGAGGCTCTATTTCAACGGTTTTTCCAGACACCCTTCTGTTCGAGGTGGTGATTTTCGTGATTTGGCGCTTCTGGGCTGGATCGGCGAAAACATGGCTAAGATGAAGGCTTTTTGCCCGTTCGAGGAATTGGCGCAGCTTATTGGCATCAATGCTCTGTTCCGCCTTCTGGCGAAGGGTTTCTTCGCATTTGGCGCGTTGGATCAGTAGGTTTTCCTTCATTTCATTGAACAGTGTTTCGTCGATGAGATCGTCAAGGAACTTCTCGGTGAGCTTCATCTCGCGGGTTCTGATTTGCTTGAGCTGTAGTTCGGCCTGTTCGCCAGAGGACTGTGTACTGCGGCCTTCAAGGTGCTGAAACACACGTTGCTCGATTTCTAGCGCCGCGTCATCACTCAAACCGTATTGGAATAAGATGTTGCGGACTTGTTCATCGATCATCCGGTCGGAGATGCATTTCGTAACACAGCCCCTGGTGTGGCATCGGTAGTAGACGTGCCCTCGCTGAAGCTCGCCAACCATGGCATTTCCGCAATCAGCACAGCGAAAGAGGCCGCGATAAGTGTGATTGTGCTTTGTATTCTTCTTGATGTTGCGCCCCTCTCGAAGAGCGGCGACAGCGGCAAAGAGGTCCTGTGAAATCAGCGGTTCGTGCTTGCCCGAATACACCTTACCAGTTCGGCGAATTTTGATGATGCCAGTGTAAAATGGGTTTGTGAGGATGAGCTCAACGTTGGCGACATAGAGTTTCCGCCCAGTCCTCGTGGTCAGACCGCGTATATTCATCTCTTCAGTCAAGGCAACGTAAGAGTATTCACCAGATGCATAGAGCTCGAACATGAGCCGGACTAGTGGGCCGCGAACCGGGCAGATGGTCTTCAGCTTGGCTTTGCCGTTGTCGAGATATCCCAAGGGCGCGGTGTATGGATACAGGCCTTCTTTCAGTCGGCCGATTTGCCCCTTTTTGCTCTCTTCTCTGTTGTTACGGATGAAATCTGCGGCAACTACAGCCTGGATGTCTGCCGCCAGCCTGCCGCCGCGCGTATTGAAGTCAAGCGCCTCGTGCGCAAAGTGGATATCTACGCCGATATCAGCAAGATCATGAATCCTTCCCCAGTCGCAAATGTTGCGTGAAGAACGGTCGATTTTGTGCACGATGAGACCATCGGCCTTTTTCTGCCGCAAGGCTTTGATGATCTGATTGAAAATCGGGCGTTTGCTTTTAGCGGCAGTTTCGGTTTCCTCAAACCACCGGACCACGTTGAGATCGTGCGTTTCGGCATAGGCCCGGATGGCGTCTTTTTGCGCCTCAAAGTGCGTTTCAGCGTGCGTCATGCAGAAAAAGTTACACACATCATTACACACAGAATTAATTCATGAATTAATGTATATATTTATCTGTTACTTAGCAGCTAGTATTGACGACTGTTAATCAATTGGTCGTAGGTTCGATCCCTACCGCCGGAGCCAAACTTCCCTCAAAATCAACGCGTCATGCGATGTAGCTGGGCCGTCTGTGAGATGGCAAAGCACAATGTGATTGCGGTATCGCTGAGCGCCGAACGTCGCACCCCGAACCTAGAGACGTGGAAGTGGTGTGATAGCGTGGGGAAAATCGCTTGGGATCGCGCCGGGCGGCTGGCCGAATGAGGAAACGTCCGGAGGTTGCGCAACCGCTGTTGCACAGCGAAAGCCAATGGCCGTGCCGAAGTAGACCGCGTCTTGGCCCGGTGGGAATTGAGCCTCGTCCCAAGGCCCGGACCCTTTCTCAATCTGGCCTGCGGCCCCATACATGAAGATCGAATTGAGCGACGCCTGCTGGCGGTAATGCGCGCCACGCCAAACGCGTCTTGCGCCTTCGCTTTGATCCGTGATCGCACCTGTCTCCGGATCGGCGAAAGCACCCGAGACCCACTCGCCGACATTCGAACTCATCGCAAAGAGGCCCAGCGGGTTGGGCGGGTATGCGTCCGGCAGATGCGGGACAATGGGCTCGTCGTTCAGGGTCGCATTGTAGAGGTCTTCGAGATAGTCATAGGCACCGGTCTGGGTCGCGTAGGCCACCGCCTGCCCGCCAGATCGCGCCGCATATTCCCATTGCGCGGAACTGGGCAATTGCACCGGCTGACCAGTGATCTCCGCAACCCAGGCACAGAAGCCCTCCGCATGCTCATAGGATACCTGCGCCGGATATGGCCCTTGACGGAGTGGCGCCGGCTCATCGCGGCGCAGCGGCAATCCGCGGGCATTTGCATAGAGGTCGAAATCTGCATTCGTGACTTCGAAGCGGGAGAGGTAAAAGCCGTCCACCTTTGTTTCGGGGCGGTCCGGGTCCACTTCCGGGCCTAGGATCAACTCTTCTTTCCGCACCCCGTCGATCATGACGGGAACCGGCACATTGCCCATCAGGAAGCTGCCGGCGGGCACAAAGACCATGTCCCGTAAGGCCCGCTCGGCAAAGGCCTCGATCGCACTCGCTGTGGCTTTCGGCGGGTCGTAACCTTCGAAATCACTGCCAAACAAAGATCCCATGGCGACTGCCCCTTGTGTCAGGCTCAAGCAAATGGCGAGCGATGTCAGTGGTTTACGCATAATATCTGGTCGGTGTATCCGGCGCGATCTCTCGTTGGGTCTCGATCTCATGCACTTTTTGATCAAATTTCCGCTGCGATCCACCGTCAAGCACCGCATTCAGTCGCGCCATACCCGCGGCGCGCCCGGTCTTGGCCCCAGTCGGGCTAACGCGTTCGATCACCTGGGCCCATTCCCGGCGTGACTGGATGGAGTCCATAACGACCAGAATGGCACCTTCCTGATACTCTTCCCAGGAGAGTGTGAAACGCTCGCCCAAGCGGTAGAGGATCATGCCCTTGGTCTCTGGTGGGGCGAAGGTCAGAAGTTCAGGACGGGCCTGAATGCGACGGGCGAACGCCTCGGCCTCCGCCGGGCCGGAAAAGAGCGCGCGGACCTCGACAATCGCCGCTTGCACCAGTTCGCCGACCTCGCGGGCCAGGTATTCCGCTGGTTTCACGATGAGGTAATAGGCTAGGGCCTTGATGGCCTCGAACGCCGCGCGCGAGATGAACCGCAGCAGCGAGAAGTCATTCGCGACCAGTTGGTGGTAGATATAGACGATGAAGTCGCCCACGGTTGCAATGCCCACGGCTGCGGTGAAGCCGCCCTTGGCGCCTACTCCGATGACAAGCTGCGCCCCTGCCCGGACGTAAAGCTTGCCTGTCGTGTCGTCGATCTCGATCTTGAAATGCGCCTCCGCGCCAATCCCGGCATTGGCCGCGATTTGCACACCCACGTCAAAAACCGTCGACCAGCCATGTTCCTGACGATTGTGCCGCTCCTCGGGGTTGTCCCACTCAAGACCGCCTTTCACCCCGGCATTGGCTTCCACACCTGCGAATGCGCCGGCCGCGATCTCGCCTTTGCCACCGGCGCTTGAGCCTTTGCCTTTTACCTTGCCGTCCTGCTTGGGCACATATTCGATGCCCGCTGTCCCCATCACCGAGGCCCCCACCATCGCGTCGACCGCAATCTCCGCACGGAAGCGAAAATAGCCGAAATCCAGTTGGTGCTCGGCATTGGTCGAGCTTGGACCTTGCGATGGATCGCCCTCCTTGAAAGTCCAGAGCGCATGCCATCCGTCGCGGTCGGGCAAATAGCCTCGCAGGTCGGCCTTCGCTTCGGCGAGCACGGCGCGCGCATTTCCCGAGGCGCTGAGCCCATAGGCATTGGTGTTTGGATTGTAGCCCAGATTGAAACTGAACCCGGCATAGCCACGGAAGAGTTGCGCCGCAGCGGATACGTCGAAATTGGGATGATCAGAGTTCGAATAGACGAGGCTGTCATTCACCGCATCGACCCAGGCGAGCCAGTTTGCGTCCCAGACATCGGTGATGGAACCCGAAACATTTCCTTTCAGAAGCGTCCCTTTGACCGAAATGCCCTTGGAGAGGTCATCTTTCAGCTTCTGGGAGATATCCGACCAGGCCTGGCGCAGCGCGCCACGTTCAAGCTGTGCGGTGCTGCCCTGCTTGCGGGCTTCCAGGAGGCTCTTGTCGACCTGATAGCTGCGCCAGTGGTTGCGCATTTTGTCGGAGCGCACATAGGTCCACCGTTTGCCGCGAATGCTGTAGGCCTGAACCAGATGTTTCGATGGCAAAGCCCCGCCGGTCTGCGGCACATAGCCGTCCAGTGTTTTGGCCAGTGCATCCTTTGCGGCGATCACAGCCTCGGGGTTTTCGCCGCGTTGCGCGTTTTCGATGTCTTTGAAGAGATTGTCGATCAACACGCTCTCTGCATTGACCACAATGCGATCTGGTCCACCAAACAGAAGCACAACGCTGTCACCCACTGCCGGATCACCGCAGGACGGCACGTAAAACAGCTCCAGATCACCGCATTCTACGCAGATGCTCACGCCGAAACACGCTCCAATCCAAACCGTCGCCGCGTTTCATGCAAAATGAACCCCATTGAATAGTCACCTTCTGAAATCGTTCGCCAAATCGGACCCTGATGGTCCGGGCCGATCTGCTGAAGGACCACAAACGCATCCACGAGATTCGTATCATGGCTGTAGCCGTAGCGTTGCAGCCAAACGGCGGTTTTTACAAATTCTTCGTGGTCCGATGCGGCAATGTCATACTCGACACAAAGCCGACACGCCGTGCGTGTGAACTCGACATGTTGCATGGCCTGCCATTTGCGCCGTGTCAGGACGAAGGGCGCCGGATCGATCTCAGGTTCCGGGTCAACGCTGAGAACCGAGGCTGTCCAAACCTCTGGACGCAACTGCTCAACGGTGACGATGCGGTCGATTGCAGCAAAGAAGTGCGCGACCTCTCCGGGCTCCGCCTGTTGCAGGACGGCTGAGAGGAAATCCGGCTCAAAGAAACGGAAGAAGAACCGGTTGCCTTCCTCATCAGGCAACAGAGTGAATTTGCGAAGATGCGCCCAAAGAGCATCGAAGCTCTGCGGTGAGCGGATCAGGATACCCGCCTGTCGGTCCCAGAGATGCCAGGCGGCCTCTCCGCGGGTCATCATGTTGCGCAGCAACTTCGCCTGCGGGGTCAACTCAACCAGCCAAGGGGCCACATCGGCATGTTCTTCGAAGGCTTCGCCGATGTAGAGGCACTGATGGCGCAGATTTTCCGCCATGCACATCTCAACGATCCCGGGCACTTTCGCACCATCGAGAACCGCAAAAAGCGCGATATCACCACCCAAAACGGGCTCTTCCAACAACTCGGGAACGATATCAGTCGCGCCGAACGTGTTTTCCAGCGGAACGAGGTCACTGATCTGGTCAATTCGCAGCTGGCTTGACATGCAGCGGACGCTCTCAAAACGAAAACTCTATTGCAAGTCCAAAGCGTTAAATACCTTGTGATGGCTTCCACGCGAGCCAGCCCAGGTCATCAAAGGGCTCCGTTTCTATGGCCAAAGTCGCGTATCGGTGCCTCCATGCGGCAAGCTCTCGTTGCGTTTTTGCTACATGTTTGTTGCCTTGCCGCAATATCGCCACATTCCCGCCCGGGGCCTGCCCAACTCTCATGCTGAGCTGACCTAAGAGCAGCAAACATAAGAGGTACGCTATGGAGAATCGACCTCGCCCACCCGCGGATCGCGACGCGAAACCGCCGCAACCGCAAAAACCCGTGCGCTTCACGGATTGGGCAAGCATCTAGAAAACATCTCGGTACGGGCCTAGGCTTGGGCCCATGTCCGACCCGATATCTTCGATCCGCAATCTTGGCCCTGCCTATGAGCAGAGCTTCGCCAAGATCGGAATCACAACCGCAGATCAGCTTCGCGAGATTGGCGCAGATGAGGCTTATGGCCGTCTGCTCGCCGCTGGCACACGCCCGCATTTCATCGGCTACTACGTGCTTGTAATGGGGTTACAAGGGCGACCGTGGAACGATTGCAAGGGCAATGAGAAGCTTGAGCTGCGCAAACGGTTCGATGCACTCAAGGAAACACGTTTCAATAAGGAATTGAGCGGCTTAGAGCGTGTTCTTGATGAGATTGGCGTCGTCGAGCGGTCGCAAAATTCTTGAAATCACCGAATGTAAATACTATTTACATTATATGAACGAGGAGACAGACGGAACACTCGCCCGGCTCGACCGGATGGCATATGTGCTGGAAAACGTAATCCCGATCCCAGGAACCAATATCCGCTTTGGCCTTGATGCCGCCGCGGGTTTTGTGCCGGTTGTCGGTGACGTCATCATGCTCGTCCCGGCGAGCCATATTCTTCACACCGCACATCGAATGGGCGCATCTCGACGCCTTTTGATCCGCATGGGGCTCAATCTTGGCATCGACGTTATCGTTGGTATGGTCCCCCTCGTGGGTGACATCTTCGATATGGGCTGGAACGCAAATACCCGCAATGTCAACTTGTTACGCGGCTTTCTTGAGACGCGCGGCACTTACGATCTTGATCTTCTGCCGATTGCAGTCGCCCCAGAGCAGACGACCTCTTAGACAAGGACCTGACAAGCGCGGCATTTCGCGGTTTAGTGCCTGCAAATTGATGATCTGTTGAGTGCCATGGCCACAGAAACCGCTGAAAACCGCCTGCGCGACGCGTTGCGCCACCATTCCGAAGGGCGCGAGAAGGAAGCGCGCAAACTTATCCGCAACCTGCCCCCTCTAAAGACCCTAACAGACCGGGCCGCTTATCTTCGGCTGAAGCGCGCTCTGGGGCAGCCAATGCCGGAGGATGAGGCGCGTCTCGACGTCGATTTGGCGAAGACAGCGTCGGAGTGGCAGGGGCATTACGATCAGGCTCGCGCGCTCTATCTGCTGGGGCGGACCCCTGAGGCATTGGAAGCGGCACTTGAAGCCCAAAAGGGCGGAATCGAGGATCGCGGACCTGCCCTCTTGCTGTTGAAAATCTATCTCGACCAGAAGGAGCCCGACAAAGCGGCGGATGCCATCCTCGCCACCGCCGCGGAACGCAAGAAGCCCGGCGGGTTGCTGCTGGCTGCTGCGAAGGTTCTCGGACAGGCCGGACATGGCGCGGCCGCTGAGCGATTGCTGGACGCCGCCGAGCCGCATCAGGGTGACGACCGCGCGGAGTTCGACTATGTCGCTGCAGGCATTCGCGGCACCGCCCCCGCAGACGCGGATCAAGGCAAGATGGCTGCCGCAATCTTCGACAAATTCGCCAGCGACTATGACGAGGTTCTGGCCTCGATCGGCAACAACGGACCGCAACTGATCGGCAAGATGCTTGAGGCGCTGCCGATGGCGCGCAAAGGATCGATGCAAGTGCTGGACGCAGGCTGCGGGACCGGGCTATGCGGCGACATCCTCAAGCCCTATGCAAAGAACCTGCAAGGCGCTGATATCTCGGTGCCGATGCTTGAGAGGGCGAAGAAACGCAATTTATATCATGGACTTACGAGAACTGATCTAAATCAGCCGGCGACAATCCCCGCGGGCCCCTTCGATCTGATTGTCCTAGCGGACGTGTTGCTCTATTTCGGCGATCTTGCGCCGGTGTTGACGCCCCTGGTTCAGCGTATGAAACCGGGCGGTTGGATGCTGTTGACGGTTGAGGATGGCAGCGATCTGCCCAGCCCGGGCTATCAATTGGGCGCGTCTGGGCGGCACAAACATAGCGAGGCGCATGTGGCGCAGGCTTTGAATGCGGCGGGACTCGGCAAGACCAAATTCGAGATGCGCGAAACCCTGCGCCATGAATTTGGCATGCCCATTGCAGGGCTGGCGATGGCCGCTCAGAAGCCGATGCTCGCTTTTTGAATGTCTCTGGTCGCCCTGAAACGAACCTTCAGAGGCACCGCATTAACCAATTGACGGCCCGTCTCGATAAAATTTTTAAGGACGATCTGGGGGTGCCCCAGAGAGCCCCCACCGCATGTGGATAAAAAAAGACCCGCACCGGGTGCTCCGATGCGGGCCAGCGATAAAATTTTTATCGGTAGAAGTTAACCGACCAGTTCCAGGCCGGAGAAGAAGTAGGCAATCTCTTCTTTCGCTGTGTCCGGTCCGTCCGAGCCATGCACCGAATTCTCGCCAATCGACAATGCGAATTCCTTGCGGATCGTGCCCTCATCCGCTTCCGCCGGGTTCGTGGCACCCATCACTTCGCGGTTTTTCGCAATCGCGTTCTCGCCTTCCAGGACCTGCACGACAATCGGTTCGGAGGACATGAATTCGCAGAGCTCGTCATAAAACGGGCGCTCTTTATGCACCGCGTAAAACACGCCCGCCTGCGCTTTGGTCAGATGGATACGTTTCTGCGCGATGACACGAAGGCCAGCCGCTTCCAGTTTAGCGACAATCGCCCCGGTGAGATTGCGTTTCGTGGCGTCGGGCTTGACGATCGAAAAGGTGCGTTCCAGTGCCATGACAGCTCTCCTTGAATGAGTTTGCCGCCCTCTAGCATGGGGTCCAACCGGTGAAAACCCGACAATTCACACCCGCCGATTGACACCGTCGCGCCGCTTCGTCACACCGCGCCCCATGCTGATGATTTCGCAGATCACCTATGCCGTGGAGGGCCGCACGCTGTTCGAAGAGGCCTCCGCCATCATCCCGACCGGCCACAAGGTCGGGCTGGTTGGCCGTAATGGTACGGGCAAGACCACGCTGTTTCGTCTGATCCGCGGTGAATTGAGCCTTGAGTCCGGGTCGATCACCCTGCCCGACCGCGCGCGGATCGGGGGTGTCGCCCAGGAGGTGCCGTCATCTGAGACCTCTTTGATCGACACCGTGCTGGCCGCTGATACCGAACGGGCATCCCTCCTAGCCGAGGCGGACAGGGCCACCGACCCAACCCGCATCGCCGAGATCCAAACCCGTCTCACCGATATCGACGCCTGGTCCGCCGAAGCGCGCGCGGCATCCATCCTCTCCGGCCTCGGCTTCACTCATGCCGAGCAGCAGATGCCCTGCTCCGCTTTCTCCGGCGGCTGGCGCATGCGTGTCGCCTTGGCCGCCGTTCTGTTCTCTGAACCCGACGTTCTGCTCCTCGACGAACCCACCAACTACCTCGACCTCGAAGGCGCGCTGTGGCTTGAGACCTATCTCAGCCGCTATCCCCACACTGTTATCATCATCAGCCACGACCGCGCGCTGCTGAACCGCGCCGTCAACGCGATCCTCCATCTCGAACACAAGCGCCTCACCTATTACACCGGCCCCTACGATCAATTCGCCAAACAGCGCGCCGCCAATCGCGCTGTGCAGGCGGCGGCCGCGAAGAAACAGGAAGCCCGCCGCGCCCATCTGCAAGCCTTCGTGGACCGCTTCAAAGCCAAAGCCTCGAAGGCGAAACAGGCGCAAAGCCGGGTGAAAATGCTGGAGAAGATGGAGGCAATCACGCTGCCTGAGGACCAGGCCCGCACGGTCTTCACTTTTCCCGAACCCGAGGAACTTTCGCCGCCCATTATCAACACTGAGTCCGCCTCGACCGGCTATGGTGACGCGGTTGTACTAAGCCATCTTAATCTGCGCATCGATCAGGACGACCGCATCGCGCTTCTGGGCCGCAATGGCGAAGGCAAATCGACTCTAGCCAAGATGCTCTCCGACCGGTTGCCATTGATGGGCGGGCGAATGAACCGGTCGAACAAGCTACGCATTGGATTCTTCGCGCAACATCAGGTCGAGGAGCTTCGCATCGACGAAACCCCGCTGGATCACCTGTTCCGCGAGCGCCCAGCAGAGGGCCAGGCGAAACTGCGCGCGCGCCTCGCCTCGTTCGGCCTTGGCGCGGACCAGGCGGAGACAAAAGTTGGCAAGCTCTCCGGCGGACAGAAAGCACGCCTCTCCCTGCTGCTCGCCACCCTCCCCGCACCGCATCTGCTAATCCTCGACGAACCGACCAACCACCTCGATATCGAGAGCCGTGAAGCGCTGGTCGAAGCGCTCACCGCCTATTCCGGCGCCGTCATCGTCGTCAGTCACGATATGCACCTGCTCTCTCTAGTTGCCGACCGGCTCTGGCTGGTGAAAGACGGTCGTGTTACGCCTTATACCGAGGACCTTCAGGCCTATCGCAAAATGCTTCTCGCCCCGCCTGAAAAGCCCTCCAAAGAGAAACCAAAACCTAAACGCGCCAGCCGTGATCAGGTGCTTGAGCTGCGTGCCCAGGTTCGCAAGGCCGAGGCTCGGGTTGAGAAACTGACCGAAATGCAGGACGAGTTGGCCAAGAGGCTTGCCGACCCGAAGGTGTATGAGGATGCGATGGCCAGCAAGCGCGCGGTCTGGCAGAAGAAATATGCCGAAGTGATGGATGCGCTCGACCGTGCTGAAGGTCTGTGGGTGTCGGCGCAAGAAAAACTCGACAAGGCAGAGGCTTAAGAGATGGACCTCACCTTCGCCATCACAGCGTTTGTGACGCTTTTTGTGGTCATCGACCCGATCGGCCTGACCCCGATGTTCGTGGCTCTCACGCAAGGCATGAGCGCCGCGCAGCGCCGTCGGATTGCCACCCGCGCCTGCCTTGCGGCCATCGTTATCCTGACGATTTTCGGCCTCGCCGGTGAAGAGGTGCTGGCCTTTATCGGCATCTCGATGCCCGCCTTCCGCATCTCCGGCGGCATTCTGCTCTTCGTTACAGCCTTCGACATGCTCTTTGAACGCCGCGATCAGCGCCGGGAGAACCAGGCCGATGAGGGCGAAGCGCGCGACGATCCATCGATCTTCCCCCTTGCCATGCCGCTCATCGCCGGCGCGGGTGCTATGGCCACGATGATCCTGCTCGTAGGCTCTGCCAATGGAGACATCGCAAAAATCGCCACGGTGCATGCGGCCATGGCCATCGTCGTCGGTCTGGTCTTTGCCTTGGCCCAGACCGCCGGTCTGATGGAGCGCCTGCTGGGCCGCACTGGCATTAAGGTCGTCACCCGCCTGCTGGGCATGTTACTCGCCGCACTGGCGGTGCAATTCGTGCTCGATGGCCTGCGCGATTTCGGTTTTGTGGCATCGTGACGGCTGCCTTCCTATATAGGAACAAAAGGAGGCAGGCATGAGCGGCGATGACTATGGCAGATTGATCTATCTGGTCCTTCTGGGATCGGTGATCGCGGGCTATTTCTTCATGTCCAACCGCAACCGGCTGGGCGAGGTCGCCCGGGGCGCGATCCTTTGGGTGTTCATCTTCCTCGGCGTCGCTGTCACATATGGTCTCTGGAACGATATCTCGCGCACCATTCTGCCGCGCCAGAGCGTTTCCATGGAGACCGGCCAGATCGAGGCACCGCGCCGCGATGACGGCCATTTCTACCTGACCCTGGAGCTAAACGACACGCCCGTCGAATTCGTCGTCGATACTGGAGCGACAGATGTCGTGCTCAGCCAGCGCGACGCGGAACGCATCGGAATTGACGTGGAGAATCTGGAGTTTAGCGGACGTGCTTCAACCGCCAATGGCACCGTGCGCACCGCCCGCATCCGCATCGAAGATGTCGCCATCAGCGGCATCACCGAGGAACCACTGCGGGCCTGGGTCAATGAGGGCGAGCTTGATACCTCCCTCTTGGGCATGTCCTACCTACAGCGCTATGACAGCGTTGAAATTCAGGGAAACCGCCTGCTTCTGACCCGCTGACCTCGATCTGGTCAAAAACACCCAAAACCCTAACCGCGCCACGTGCGCTCAGCTCCGATCAACGCGTCACGCCCGCCCTCACGCTATGTCAAACCGGCGCGGGAGCGCGCATTTGGATCACGCCTCCTGGGGCGGATGCTGAGCTTTCATTTCCCAGGCACCACTTTCCTGCGACCAATATTGCGCCGTGGCTCTGGCCTCCGTCAGCGCCTTCCACTGCCCGCGTGCCGTTTGAACCGCCTCACCATCATGACCGTTGAAGACGATCATCGTTCGGGTCATCCCTGTCACTTCCGCCGGTGATACCTCAGCCCCATCAAATGAGACCAGGCACTCCGCCTCATTCTCAGGCGTGGTGAGGGTCAACAGGATCGGCTGATCGGCATCAAATCCGGACCCGGCAACCGCATGGGGCAGAAATCCTTCGTCGAGCCAAAGCTTTTCATCGAGCCAGTTCAACCGGTCTTTCGTCACCCCACGCACCGCGACACGCCACCCTGCGCCGCGCGCGCGCTTCAGAAGCTGCGGTAGCGCCTGCTCGACCGATTGCCGGGTAAGATGATAGAAGAAAACCTCGCCCATCACTCCTCAAAATTATCTGCAATCAACCGGTTAAGCGCCCGTACCCCCCAGCCGGTGGCACCTTTCGGCGCAAAGGCGGTCTCGGATTTCACCGAGGCCACTCCGGCGATATCGAGATGGATCCACGGCGTCTCCGGCTTCACGAAACGCTGCAGAAACTGCGCGGCTGTGATCGAGCCCGCAGGGCGTCCACCGACATTTTTCATATCCGCGATCCGGCTTTTCAGCATCTCGTCATAGGCCTTGCCCATCGGCATGCGCCAGGCGCCCTCTTCCTCGGCCCCCGCGGCTTTCAGAAACGCATTGGCCAACGCGTCATTGTTGGAAAAGACGCCTGCATTTTCATGCCCCAACCCGATGATGATCGCGCCGGTCAGGGTCGCGAGATTGATGCAGCCCACCGGCTCAAACCGCTCCTGCGCGTACCAGAGCACGTCGGCCAGAACCAAACGCCCTTCGGCATCGGTGTTGATGATCTCCACCGTGTCGCCCTTCATCGAGGCCACCACATCGCCGGGACGGGTCGCATTGCCCGAGGGCATGTTTTCCACCAGCCCGACGAGGCCCACGACATTCGCTTTGGCTTTGCGTGCGGCCAGCGTCTTCATCACGCCGGAAACAACACCCGCGCCGCCCATATCCATGGTCATATCTTCCATGCCAGCCGCAGGTTTCAGCGAGATGCCGCCGGTGTCGAACACAACGCCCTTGCCGACCAGCGCGAAGGGCTTGTCCGCCTTCTTTCCGCCCTTCCACTGCATGACCACCACCTTCGAGGGGCTGTCAGAGCCCTGACCCACGCTCAAAAGCGTGCGCATGCCGAGCTTCTCGAGTTCTTTTTCCTCCAGCACCTCCACCTCGACACCCAGCGCCTCTAGCCCCTCTAGACGCGCGGCGAATTCCGACGTGGTCAGCACATTGGCCGGGTCATTGGTCAGATCGCGGGTGAAGAACACCCCCTCAGCGACGGCGGTTTGCACTTCAAGACCGCCTTCCAAGCCTTTGGGATCATTCACCATCAATGTCACAGACGGCGTGTCATCCTTATCACCCGTCTTGTGATCATCGAATGCATAGGCCCGCAACATGATCCCCAATGCGACCTCATCGGCACGGCGAAGATTGCCACAAAGAGCCGTCAGGCCCGTCTTGGTCAAAGCCTTGCCCAACGTGGCCCCTGCTTTGCGCGCCTCTGAAACCTGCGGCCTGCGCGGCAGTTTCACGATGTGAAGAGCATCTGCGCTCAGGTTCAGCGGAAAGGCCAAGGACAGCGCCTTGCCGGTCTCCAGTTTCTCAAACCGCTCGCTCGCAATCGCGCGTTTCACCGCCCCGCGCGTTAACCGGTTCACGCGCCGCGCTGTGGCGTCCAACGCCCCGTTTTCCGGCACAAAAACCGCAACAGCGCCGGTGAGATCGGCAATGGCGTCGAGGTCAGTTTCTATGAGCGATACGGGGACGGGGCTGGTCATGGCGACTCTCATTGTTGAAGGGTTTGAACCCTTGCTAGCCTGCCCCTGCCCGGATGACCAGAACACCCTGTTTCTTTTGGCAAAGATCGGATAAAACTTCGGGAAAAAGTAAAAAGGGGACGCAGTTGGCACGATTCGACAGATACATGCTGTCGCAGCTTCTGATCCTGTTTGGCTTCTTTTCGCTCGTTCTGGTCTCGGTCTATTGGGTCAATCGGGCCATTCGCATTTTCGACAATCTCATCGGCGGCGGGCAGACGGCCTGGGTGTTTCTTGAGTTCACCATGCTCACCCTGCCCTATGTGATCCTCGTGGTGCTGCCCATCGCGGCTTTTGTGGCAGCGATCTATGTCACCAATCGCCTCAGCGCAGAATCCGAGATGGTCGTTCTGCAGACCTCAGGCGCCAGTTCCGCCCGCATCGCACGACCGGTTTTCTATTTCGGCGTGATCGTCGCCCTTCTTGTGGCGGCTTTGGCCCATCTTCTTGTCCCCGCAGCCCGCACCGAACTTGCCTGGCGCAGTCAGGAAGTGAGCCAGGACATCACCGCTCGTTTCCTAAAGGAAGGGCAATTCCTGCACCCGTCAACCAATATCACGGTTTATATTCAACGGATTACGCCCCTTGGGGAATTCCAGGAACTGTTCCTCGAAGACAAGCGCGACCCCATGGCGCAGGTGACCTACACCGCCGAAACTGCGCTTCTGGTGCCCGGCGATGATGGTCCGCGTTTGGTCATGTCGAACGGCCTTGCGCAGACATTTCGCCCTGAAACGGGTCGCCTCAGCACCGTGACCTTCGACAACTTCGCCTATGACATTGGCGGGTTGATGGATCCCTCCACTCAGCGCCTCCGCGACCTGGCAGAGCTTCCGACCCCAATCCTGCTCAACCCAAGCGAACAGGACCTGGCCAATTCAAACGGCACTCGGGCGAGCTTCCTGGCAGAGGCTCATGGTCGCTTTGCGCGTTCCCTTCTGTCGATTTTCGTGCCCATGATGGGTTTCGCGGCGTTGCTGATCGGTGGCTTTTCGCGCTTCGGCGTCTGGAAACAGGTGGTCGGTGCAGTCGTACTGATCATCCTGGTGCAAATGGCCGCGAACACCACAGAAGAGATCGCCCGCGGCGACGCGTCGCTCTGGTGGACAATCTATCTCGCCCCGGCCATGGCGGCGGCGCTTTCATTCATTCTAATAGCAATCTCCTCCGCCCAGCGCTTAAGGAACCCGTTTCGACGAGACAAAGAGGTCGCAGCATGAAGCTTGACCTCTATTTCGCAAGACGGTTCCTGTGGTCCTTCCTGCTCGTCGGCAGCGTGTTCTTCGGCATCGTGTTCCTGATTGACCTGGTGGAACAGCTCCGCAAATTCGACACCGAGGCCGTCGGCATTGTCGAAGGCACGGAACTGGCCCTGCTCAATATCCCATCGTCGCTCTATCGGATGCTGCCGCTTCTGATCACACTGACGACGATCACGCTCTTTCTGTCACTGTCGCGCACATCGGAAATGGTGGTCACACGCGCATCGGGGCGGTCGGCGATCCGGTCTCTCGTGGCCCCTACTTTGACGGCGTTCATGATCGGCGTGCTGGGCGTGATGGCAATCAACCCAATCGTCGCCGCCACGACCAAACAATATGAAGTGGTTGCCGGACGATATTCAAACTCCGGCGGATCGATCTCGTCTGTCAGCGCCGAAGGTCTTTGGCTGCGTCAGGGCAGCAGCGATGGTCAGGTGGTTATTCAGGCGGAACGCGCCAATCTCGATGGCACCCGGTTCTTTGATGTCACCTTCTACGGCCTCGACACCGAGGGCACGGCCAAATATCGGATCAAGGCTTCAGAGGCGCTGCTGACGCCGGGTGCCTGGGTGCTGTCCAAGGCGAAACGCTGGGTTCTAAGCGAGACCGAAAACCCGGAGACCTCCGCCGAGGAATACGCAAAGCTCGAAGTCCCCTCGACACTGACCCGCGATCAAATCCGAGACAGTTTCGGCACGCCGGATGCGATCCCGATCTGGGAATTGCCGGAGTTTATCCGGCAGTTGGATGGTGCGGGATTTTCGGCTCTGCAACACCGGGTCTGGCTGCAAATGGAACTCGCCAATCCGTTGCTACTTGTGGCTATGGTCCTGATCAGTGCGGGTTTCACCATGCGCCACACACGGTTTGGGCGCACCGGGATCATGGTGCTGTCCGCTGTCCTTCTGGGGTTTGGCATCTACTTCCTGCGCAACTTCGCGCAAGTCTTGGGGGAGAACGGTCAAATTCCGATCCTTGTGGCCGCCTGGGCACCGCCGCTTGCGGGGATATTCCTTTCACTCGGGCTGCTGTTGCACACGGAGGATGGCTAGATGCGGCCTCTGCTGTGTGCCATCGCGTTGATCTGCGCCCTGTCAGCTCCGGGTTTCGCGCAAGAAACGCCGAGCGAGCCCGACACCGCGACATTGGTGGCTGACAGTCTCGTCTTCTCAGGCGAAACCAACCGCATCGAGGCGGTTGGAAATGTGGAAATCCTGCAAAACAGCGTGAAACTGCGCGCCTCGGCGATCACCTATGACGGCCAGTCAGATCGGTTGATCGTCGAAGGGCCGATCTACGTGCTCGACGCCGATGGCACAGCGATTTTTGCCGATTTCGCAGAGCTGTCGGGCGATTTGCAGAACGGCGTCCTGACCCAGGCACGTCTGGTTTATGCGCGCCAATTGCAGCTCGCCGCGAATGAAATCCGCCGCACCGGCGGGCGCTACACGCAGTTCTACAAAACTGTCGCCTCCTCCTGTCATATCTGTGAGACCGACCCCACCCCGCTGTGGGAGGTCCGTGCCAAACGCGTCACTCACGATGCCGAAGAGCGGCAGCTTTATTTCGAGAACGCGCATTTGCGTGTCCTCGGTGTCCCTGTCTTCTATACGCCCTATCTGCGTCTGCCGGATCCCACGGTTGAACGCTCGACCGGATTCCTCTTTCCAGAGCTCAAATCCAACGGCGATCTCGGCGTGGGTCTCCGCATCCCTTATTTCATCACACTTGGCGATCATGCCGATCTGACCCTGGCGCCGTGGCTAACCTCGAAGGGCTCTCGCACCCTTGAAGCGCGCTATCGGCAGAAATTCCGCTTTGGCGAGATCGAGTTGAACGGGGCGGTCACCGATGACAATCTCACGATGGACTCAAACCGAAGTTACCTCTTTGCGGACGGAACCTTCGCCCTGCCTGCAGGCTTCACGCTCACCTTCGATGTCGAACTTGTGTCGGACCCGGGCTACTTGCTGCAATACGGGTTCTCCTCCAAGGACCGCCTCGATTCCGCGATCGGCATTACGCGGGCCAGCCGCGACGAACTCATCTCGTTCGATCTGGTGCATTACAGATCGCTCCGGGCCACCGACAACAACCGCACGCTGCCGACGCTTGTAGGCGATGCGATCTACAAGCGCCGCTTTGAGCCCACGGCACTGGGCGGGATCGCCTCTGTCCAGCTGGAAGCCCATGGGCACCTTCGCCGCTCTGATTTCGATGCCACCAATATGGGGCTGGCGCGAGATGTTACGCGGCTGTCAGGCGTCGCAAACTGGCGCCGAGATTGGGTCACGGCCCGCGGCATGCTCTTTGCGGTAGAAACCCAGCTCAGGGTCGACAATTACCAGATTGCGCAGGACCAACGAGTCGCGTTTCAGGATACCACCGAAGTTACGCCCTACGCGGCGCTCGAATGGCGCTGGCCGATGTTGCGCCAGACCGCCAAGGCCACCCATCTGCTCGAGCCGGTTGTGCAAGTGGTCTGGTCTGACACGGGCAACCGGCCTGTGGACAATGAAGACAGCATTCTCGTGGAGTTCGACGAGGCCAATCTCTTCCGGTTCTCGCGCTTTCCCGGCGCCGACGCGCAGGAACAAGGAGCCCGGATCAATCTCGGCGTGACGTATACCCGCGAGGATCCCGACGGGTGGTCTTTGGGGCTGACGGTCGGACGTATCATTCGCGACCACAACAACCAGCAGTTTTCGGTCTCGACCGGGCTTGCCGGGCGCGGATCGGACTGGCTGGTGGCAGCGCAGTTGAAGATCGGCGAGCGACTAAACCTGATCAACCGTTCGATCTTTGACGATCAGTTTTCCATCGCGCGCAATGAAACCCGGCTGGATTGGACGGGCGATCTTTTCAACATCGGCTCGTCTTTCATCTGGCTCGAAGCGGATGCGCCGCTTGGGCGGCCGATTGACACCTCGGAGTGGAATGTCGACGGCGCCTACCGCCTGTCGCGCCATTGGACCCTGTCCAGCGAGTTTCGCTACGATTTCGCCGCGAACCGGACGACACGCGCCGGTCTCGGGCTGACTTACCAGAACGAATGCGCGATTGTTGATCTTTCGGTCTCGCGCCGCTTCACATCTTCGACTAATGTGACGCCAACGACGGATTTCAACATGTCGGTACAACTGGCCGGGTTCGGCGCCCGGGGTATCGGCGGTGAAAGTTTCGCACGCAGATGCAATGGATAAACGAGCAGACAGACAGATGACCATGGCCCGCGTAGTTTCCAGCCTCCTGTTGGTGTGCCTGATGGCGTTCTCAACGCCAGCCAGCGCCCAACAGGGCCCATTCAGCACCGTCATTCAGGTCAATGATCTGACGATCACGCAGTATGAGTTAGATCAGCGCATCCGCTTTCTGC
The DNA here is from genome assembly GCA_028284705.1 of Paracoccaceae bacterium. Lineage (GTDB taxonomy): Bacteria > Pseudomonadota > Alphaproteobacteria > Rhodobacterales > Rhodobacteraceae > Litoreibacter. The sequence continues at coordinate 30,770 of JANQRE010000023.1, forward strand.
AACTTCTGCGCACCCCAGGCGATCCTCTGGAAGAGGCACGCAGTGGGCTGATCGAAGATCGCCTGCGCCTGTCGGAGACGCGCCGTCAAGGCATTGTTCTGACTGAAGATCAAGTCCTCGAAGGTATGGAGGAGTTCGCGAGCCGCGCCAATCTCACCGCTGAACAGTTCATTCAGGCCATCGAACGCGAGGGTGTGGCCGCGCAAACCTTTCGCGATTTCGTCAACGCCGGTCTGGCCTGGCGCAATCTGGTGCAAGCTCAATTTGGCCCGCGCGCACAGGTGACCGAAGCCGAGGTGGATCGTGCGTTGGCGCTTCAGACCACACGCGGTGGCGCGCGCTTGTTGCTTGCGGAGATCATTCTGCCTTTGGCGCCCCAGGTTGAGGCCCGCAGCCGCGCCTTGATCCAGCGCCTTTCGGACACGATCACGACAGAGGCGGCCTTCTCCGCCGCCGCGCGCCGCTACTCTGCGGCACCCACGCGTGGTCGGGGCGGTCGTCTCGATTGGTTGCCCATCGGGCAGGTACCGCCTGCGATCCGCGCCGCAGTCTTGCCACTAGAACCCGGCGAAGTAACTGATCCGATTCCGCTTGGGCCCGGCATTGCCATTTTCCAGTTGCGTGGCATTGAAGAGATCGATGCGCCCACGCCGGACACGCTCGCGCTGGAATATGTGACGATCCTGATCCCGGGTGCCGGTACCGATGCCGCCCGCGCCACAGCGCAGAAATATCGCGACAATTACGACACCTGCGACGATCTCTATAAGCCCGCACAGGACTTGCCGCCTGAGTATTTTGAACGGGCGGTTCTGCCTGCCAGTGACGTGCCCGCCGAGATCGCTGCCGAGGCGATGAAACTGGATAGCAACGAGGTCTCGACCGCGCTGACCCGGCAAAACGGCACCTTTCAAGTCTTCCTGATGCTTTGCGGGCGCACTTTGGAGACACCGGAAAGCGATATTCCGGAGGAGGAACTCGCAGAGGGCGAGGAGCCCGCGCCGGTCATCGATCCTCGCGACCAGATCCGTAACCAGCTTTTCCAGCAGCGCATCGCCTCTTACGCGGACAGCTACCTCGAAGAGCTGCGCGCGGATGCCATCATCATTGAAAACTGACGCGCCCATCGCGCTGACCTGCGGGGAGCCCGCAGGCATCGGGTTGGAGGTCGCACAGAAAGCCTTTGAAACGTTGCGGGGAGAGGTGCCCTTCGTTCTGATCGCCGACCGCCGACATGTACCGGGAGAGTTGGTCGAGATATCCGCCTTCGACGAGGTGACGCCCGATATGTCTGCCCTGCCGCTTCTGCATCAGGAGCTTGGCGGCGAGGCCGTGCCCGGTAAGCCCGATCCCCGCAACGCGCAAGGCGTGATCGATGTGATCGCGCGGGCGGTGACCCTGACGCGAACCGGGCGCGCCTCTGCGGTTTGCACCCTGCCGATTCACAAAAAGGCGCTGAAGGACGGGGCAGAGTTTCCCTTTCCGGGGCATACCGAACTGCTCGCACATCTCGCAGAGGTCGAGCACGTTGTGATGATGCTGGCCTGCGACGCGCTGCGCGTGGTGCCCGCCACGATTCATATCCCCCTGTCGGAGGTGCCATCCGCGCTGACGGAGGAGCATCTGCGCAGGGTCATCGAGATCACCGCTGAAGGCTTGCGGGACCAGTTCGGGATCGCCAATCCACGCCTCGCAGTGGCGGGCTTGAACCCCCATGCCGGTGAAGGCGGCACGATGGGGACCGAGGATGAAACGCTCATCGCGCCCTTGCTGGCGCGCCTCGCCAGAGAAGGCTTGCGCGTGACAGGCCCCCTGCCCGCGGACACCATGTTCCACCCCGAGGCACGCGCGAAATACGACGCGGCGATTGCGATGTATCACGACCAGGCGCTGATCCCGATCAAGACGCTGGATTTTGCCGGTGGCGTGAACTGCACCCTCGGTCTTCCCTTCATTCGCACTTCACCCGATCACGGCACGGCCTTTGATATTGCCGGTAAGGGCGTCGCCGATCCCACCAGCACCATCGCCGCGCTGCGCATGGCGCATCAGATGGCGCGGGCATGAGCCAGATCGACGGGCTGCCGCCCCTGCGCGAGGTGATCGCGACCCATGATCTCAGAGCGAAAAAATCCCTCGGTCAGAACTTTCTGCTCGATCTGAACCTCACCGCGAAGATCGCGCGGCAGGCGGGGGATTTGAGTGTTGCGGATGTTTTGGAAGTGGGTCCCGGCCCGGGTGGTTTGACCCGAGGGCTTCTGGCCGAAGGCGCCAGAAAGGTACTCGCCATCGAGAAGGATAGCCGCTGCCTACCCGCTTTGGCGGAGATCGAGGCAGCCTATCCCGGTCGTTTGCAAGTCCTCAGCGCGGATGCGTTGGACATTGATGCGCGCGCGCACCTCGCACCGCCGATCCGCGTTGTGGCGAACCTGCCCTATAATGTCGGTACCGAGCTTCTGATCCGGTGGATGACACCGGATGTCTGGCCGCCGTTTTGGGAGAGCCTTACGCTGATGTTCCAGCGCGAAGTGGCGGAGCGGATTGTGGCGACGCCCGGCTCCAAGGCCTATGGACGACTGGCGCTGATGGTCGGCTGGCGGGCCGACGCCCGGATCGTGATGGACCTGCCCCCCGAAGCCTTTGTGCCCGCCCCGAAAGTGCGATCCGCTGTCGTTCATATCGAGGCCCTGCCAGAACCCCGGTTCCCGGCAGAGGCGAAAATACTGGAGGCCGTCGTGGCGAAAGCCTTCAATCAACGCCGCAAGATGTTGCGCGCGGCTTTGAAAGGGTTGGTGCCGGACACAGAAAGCCTGCTGCGCGACGCCGAGATTGATCCCACGGCGCGGGCAGAAACGGTGGACATAGAGGGGTTTTGCGCGCTGGCGCGCGCGGTGGCCGTTGCGCGGGCTTGATTATTCCGCCGCTGGCTGATCCTCGCCCTCGGAAGTAGGGTCGGATTTCGGTTTCCGGGTGCGCGGCTTGCGGGGCGGTTTTGGAGCGCTCTCCACGGTCTCAACCAAACCGCTATCGCCATCGCTGCCAACATCGATCACATCCGGTTGCGGGCTTTCACCTTCGGTCACAAAACGCGGCAAGTCACCGACCGTGTCTTCCTGCTTCTCGCGCTTATTGGCTTTGCGATCCGCATTGCGCTCCTCACGTTCGGCATTGCGCTGTGCGTCGCGTTCTTCACGCTCCTTCTGACGCTCGCGCTGTTGTGCTTCCTGCGCTTCGCGGCGGGCTTCCTGCTCCTTCTGCGCTTCGCCCAGCAGGCGGATGTAATGCTCCGCGTGTTGCTGGAAGTTCTCCGCATTCACGCGGTCACCGGCCAGTTGCGCGTCACGGTGAAGCGTCTGGTATTTGTCGATGATCTGCTGTGGGGTGCCGCGCACTTTGCCTTCGGGCCCCGAGCTGTCAAACACGCGGTTGATGATATTGCCCTGCGGGCGATTGTTGCGGTTCTTACCCCGCGACCGTGATCTGGATGATTTCATGTGAGTTTAGGTTTTCCAGCCTTTGGCAGTTGGTTTTTCCTCGATCCTGTCCGCTTCAAACATGCGGTGTCCCCATGACAAGGATCGCGACCAATTTTGGCTTAAGCGTAGGGGGTGCGTGAGCACCGACGTCCTACGGGCCTTAGAAAATCAGTCCATGCGGGCCATTGCAAGAGGATTTTGGCCCAAAGCGCGGTTTTCCACCGAATTTACGGCGCTTTTCCCACAACAATGCGATCTTTGCCGTTGATATCCTGACCCACCGCGACCTCTCTGTAGCCGCTACTAGTGAAGAGTTTCTTCACCGAGGGACCCTGATCATGGCCGATCTCGACCATCAGCCAGCCCTCAGGGGTCAGATGATCGACCGCGCCGGGGATAATGATCTCGTAGGCCTCCAGCCCGGTCTCGCCCGGCATCAGCGCAATTTCAGGCTCGAACTTCCGCACTGCGGGGTCCAGCGTCGCATAGGCGGACGCATCGACATAAGGCGGGTTGGAAACGATCAGATCGAAGCGGCCTTCGACGGGATCAAACCAACTACCCTGTATAAGCTCAGCACGCGTCTCCAGCTTGTGTTGCGTGAGGTTGCGTTTGGCCATCGCCAGTGCGGGCGCGCTGATATCCACGCCGACACCTCTCGCCTCGAGGCGCTCCATCAGGAGCGATGAGAGAATGCAGCCAGATCCGGTGCCCAGGTCAAGCACGTGATCAAAGGAGGTTTGCAAAGCCCGCTCGACCAGGGTTTCAGTGTCCGGGCGTGGATCCAGAACATCCTCGGTCACAAAAAACTCGGCCTTCCAAAACGCCCGCGTCCCCAACACCTGCGAAAGCGGGCGCCCGGAGAGGCGCATCTGCAGAAACTCGTGGAGCAGTTGAAGCTCAGCCCGCGTAACCTCGTCATCCGCGCGTGCATTCAAACGATCCACAGGTGTTTGAAGCGCCGCAGCCACCAGCCGCCGCACCTCGCGTGCGGCGCTCTCCCCCGCGATATCGCGCAAGGCGGGCGTCGTCGCGGCGATCACCTGCGCCACCGTCTGACCGCTCACAGGCCCTCCGCCGCGAGCATTTGCGCCTGATGATCGGCGGTGAGCGCATCGATGATCTCATCGAGATCACCCGCCATGATCTGATCCAGCTTGTAGAGCGTCAGGTTGATCCGATGATCAGACATGCGCCCTTGCGGGAAATTATAGGTCCTGATCCGCTCCGAGCGGTCGCCCGAACCCACTTGTGCTTTGCGGTCGGCCGAGCGTTCATCGTCGATCCGCGACCGTTCCAGATCGTAAAGCCGAGCGCGCAACACCTGCATCGCGATCTCGCGGTTGCGGTGTTGCGATTTCTCGGAACTGGTAACCACGATCCCGGAGGGAATATGGGTGATCCGCACCGCTGAATCCGTGGTGTTGACGTGCTGCCCGCCCGCACCCGAGGCGCGCATGGTGTCGATCCGGATGTCAGTCGTCGGGATGTCGATATCAACCTCTTCGGCCTCGGGCAGCACTGCGACGGTGGCCGCCGAGGTATGAATGCGCCCGCCGCTTTCGGTCACCGGGACGCGCTGCACACGATGCACGCCGCTTTCATATTTTAATCGGGCAAAGACGCCCTGGCCTTTCACATGCGCGACGGCTTCTTTGATCCCACCAAGCTCGGATTGCTGTTCTTCGACCAAATCGAAAGACCAGCCTTTCGCCTCGGCATAGCGACGGTACATGTTCAGAAGATCGCCCGCAAAGAGAGCGGCTTCATCACCGCCGGTTCCGGGACGGATTTCTATCATCGCAGGCCTTGCGTCGGCGGCATCCCTTGGGAGCAATGCCAGACGCATGGCATCCTCAAGCTCCGGAACACGCGCCTTCAGCGTGGGCAGTTCTTCCTCCGCCAGTTCCTTCATCTCCGGGTCGCTCAGCATCGCTTCGGCCTCGTCAATATCGGCCAGTAATTGACGATAGGTGGCAATTTCCTCCGCCACTGGCTTCAGCTCGGCATATTCCCGACTGATCGCCTCAATATCCGCGGTTTCACCCGAGGCCAGTTGCGCCTCGAGGAACTCAAACCTCTCGGTGATCTGCTGGAGTTTTTCCAAAGGAACCATGGGCCGCATCTCTCTCGATTGGCAGGTCAGGGTCAATATGCTATTCTTTTCTCATGTGGAAATATGCACTTGCCGCTCTCTTCACTTTCGCGCTGCCGTCCCTGGCAGACGTCACCTCGCCCTCTGGCCGCACTGTCGAGTGTTACTGCACCGACAAGGAAGGCGCCCGGGTCGAGTTGGGAGAGTTGCGCTGCCTGAATGTGAATGGTCGGTTCTTCATGGCGCGCTGCGAAATGGCGCTGAACAACCCGTTCTGGCGCGAGACCGGCGAAGGCTGCGTGGCGGGTTAATCCTCAAGCGCTGAGAGCAGTTCCCGCACCCGCGCTTCGTTGACCCCAAAATCTGCCTGTCCATAGACCAGACGCGCTGCGATATGCACTTGCGTCTCCTCGCCCTCACCCACAAGTTTGATATTGGTCACATCGGGAAACGCCCAGATTTGTGAGCGGGTCACATAGGTGGCAAACCCCTCCTCAAGCGATCCGGCCAACAATTCCGTGCGTGCCATCGCGGTCAAGCGCTCGCGCAGTTTCGTGGCAACATAAGGCACGCCCTGGGTGACACGGACGGACTCCAGATCGCCACCACTCGTCACCGTGAAATGTCCGAGTTCGCCTTTTGTGGCAATGGTCTCCGGGTCCACATGCCAGATCGCCGGATCGATGGGCCGCACACGGACAATCGCCGCACCGGTGAGCGCGACGAAGACCAGAGCCAGCAGCACATATTTCAGGATCGTCATCTACTCGGCAGCCACGTCATCGGCGTTTTGTGCATCCAGTTCAGCGGCTTTTTTCTCGACCTGCTCAACGATGTGATCGACCATCTGGTCGTTCGACATCTTATGGCTCTGCTTGCCGGCCAGATAGACCATGCCGGACCCCGCCCCGCCCCCGGTGAAGCCGACATCGGTCATCAGCGCCTCACCCGGCCCGTTCACCACACAGCCGATGATCGACAGCGACATCGGCGTTTTGATGTGCTCCAGCCGCTTTTCCAGAACCTCGACAGTCTTGATCACATCAAAGCCCTGCCGCGCGCAGGAGGGGCAGGAGATGATGTTCACGCCGCGATGCCTTAAGCCAAGCGATTTCAGAATTTCATAGCCAACTTTCACTTCCTCGACCGGATCAGCCGAGAGCGACACACGGATCGTATCGCCGATGCCCATCCAGAGGAGATTGCCAAGGCCAATCGCGGATTTGATCGTGCCCGAGACCAGCCCGCCTGCCTCGGTGATGCCCAGATGGATCGGGGCATCCGTGGCCTCTGCCAGCCCTTGATAGGCAGCCGCGGCGAGGAACACATCGGACGCTTTGCAGGAAATCTTGAACTCGTGGAAGTCGTTGTCCTGAAGAATGCGAATATGGTCGAGCCCGCTTTCAATCATCGCCTCCGGGCAAGGTTCGCCATATTTTTCAAGCAGATGCTTCTCAAGCGAGCCCGCATTTACGCCGATGCGAATGGAACAATTATGGTCCCGCGCGGCTTTGATCACTTCCTTCACCCGGGTCTCATCGCCGATATTGCCCGGGTTGATCCGAAGACAGGCCGCCCCCGCCTCTGCACTCTCAATCCCGCGTTTGTAGTGGAAATGGATATCCGCCACGATGGGCACCGGGCATTCCTTGACGATCTCTTTCAGGGCCTTTGACGAAGCCTCATCCGGCACGGAAATCCGCACGATATCTGCGCCCGCCTCGGCGCAGGCCTGAACCTGCGCGATGGTGCCTTTGATATCCGTCGTCACCGTGTTGGTCATCGTCTGCACGGAGATCGGGGCGTCGCCCCCGACCGGCACATTGCCCACGTGGATTTTGCGCGACGGACGTCGGTCAATCTGGCGCCATGGGCGGATTGCGTGCAGGGACATGGAGGCTCCGGTCCGGTTCAATGTCTGTTGGTCAAGATATAGGCCGATCCCCGTAACACCGCAATGAAACGCCGCTTTCGGTCGCACCAGTCGGCGCTTGCGGCCCTGCGCTACTCGCTTACAAGAATGGGCGTCTGTTCTTCCGGGAGAGGGGCCGCGGCTGCGGCCATCATGTCAGCGGTCAGCGCCGGATCGGTCTCGGCCCCCGCTGGCTCATAGCTCGCCACGATCTCTTCCACCCCAAGGGCCACATTCTTGGCGACGGAGGTGCCCGGGCCTGCCGGTCCCAATGTTTCGCCCATCACGCTGAAGAACAGTGAGCCGGAATTGCCGGCACGAAGCACTGGCGGTTCATCGGTTTGCGGCACGATATAGCGCTCGCCCGCATCGAGGATTTTCTCAAACAGCACCGTGCCATCGGGGTTTGCGACCCGCACCCAGGCCGGGCGCACGGCAAAAAGCACCACGTCAGGCGCGGCATCCTCAACCACCTTCACCGGCGTCACCGGGGCATCTTCCGGGCCGATGGCGCCACCAATCGAGGCTGTCGCCAAGCGCTCTGCACCCGGATCAACCAATGCACCGATACTGCTGGGATCAAGTGCTGCAATCGGGCCGTCTCGCGCCGTCAGGACTGGCGCTTCCAACGCCTGCGGGCGGTAGAGCCGGTCGAGCGCGTCGGTTGTGGGTGGCGTAAAGGCGGCGATATCCTCGGAAATCGCCGGTGTGCCCAATTCCTCCGGCTGCGCTTGCAACGTCGCCACATCGGCCACAACGCCAGGCGCTTGATCCACCGGGGCAAACTGCACCCGCTGCACCTCGCGCAACACAGAATAGCCGCCAAAGCCGAGCGTACCGATCAGAACCAGAACCACCAGGATCGATCCGATGGCCCGCGGCTCCACATGGTCAAACACGCTGTCGGAGGCCACCGCATAGGGCGAGACCGGTTTCACGACCATATCGTCCGACCGCAGCCCGTTGCGCACCACGGATTTGGATTTCGCTTTGCTCGCAAGCCCCCCACCCTGCGATTTGGTCATGCCGTCCATGCCGGCAAAGCCGCTTTCTTCGCAGAATTTCTCGAACGCCCATTCCGGGTCGAGGCCGAGGTAGCGTGCGTAACTTCGCACATATCCGGCGATGAAGCCGGGAGTTTCAAATACGGATGGGTCCGCGTTCTCGACCGCCGCGATATAGGTCGCTTTGATCTTCAACTCGCGCTGTACATCCAAAAGTGATTTGCCAAGAGTTGCCCGCTCCCCGCGCATGATGTCACCAAGCCGCAGATCGAACGCATCGAACCCACGCTTGTCATCATTTTCTTCGGATTTGGGCTTGTTTTTCCGCCCCAACATCAGGTTTGCCCGCCGTTTTTCCTGTTACCCAGTTTTTATGCCGCGATTCGCCCCCCTGGATCGCTGACACATTTCTTTTACCACATCGCAGGCGACAGGTGCACAAGAAGTTGTGGATTCAGGCAGTTAGATCGGCGCGATTCAGCGCACAATGGGACCAAAGCTCGTCCATTGCGCTGATTAGAGCGCTAATCATCTTCGGATCATGCACCGGAGATGGGGTGAATCTCAGCCGTTCCGTGCCTCGTGGCACGGTTGGGAAGTTGATCGGCTGCACATAGATCCCAAAATCATCCAGTAACCGGTCTGAAATCATTTTACATTTCACCGGATCGCCCACATGCACGGGCACAATATGGCTGCCATGGTCGATCAGCGGTAAACCAAGGCCCTTGAGGCGCAGCTTCAGAACCGACGCCGCCTGCTGGTGGCGCATACGCAATTCCTGATCCTCTTTGAGGAACGCAACGGAGGCCGCAGCCCCGGCAGCGACCGCCGGAGGGAGGCTGGTCGTGAAGATGAAGCCCGGCGCGTAAGACCTTATGGCGTCACACATTTTGTCACTTGCTGCGATATAGCCACCCATCACACCGAAGGCTTTGGCGAGCGTGCCATTGATGATGTCGATGCGATCTGCAAGACCGTCGCGCTCCGCCACACCGCCGCCGCGTGGGCCGTACATACCCACTGCATGGACCTCGTCGATATATGTCAGCGCACCAAATCCATCGGCCAGATCGCAGATTGCCTCAATGGGGGCGAAATCCCCGTCCATCGAATAGAGGCTCTCAAAGGCGATCAGTTTCGGCGCATCCACCGGATCAGCTTCAAGTTTGGCCCGTAAGTCACTCAGATCGTTGTGTTTGAAGATACGCTTCTGGCCGCCATTGCGACGGATACCCTCAATCATCGAGGCGTGGTTCAACGCATCGGAATAGATGATCAGACCGGGGAACAGCTTCGGCAGGGTCGAAAGCGTGGCATCATTGGCGATATAGGCGGAGGTGAAGAGCAACGCCGCCTCTTTGCCGTGCAAATCCGCAAGCTCCGCCTCAAGGCGTTTATGGTAAACGGTCGTGCCGGAGATATTGCGCGTGCCGCCGGAACCCGCACCGGTCGCATCCACAGCCTCATGCATCGCCTGCAGCACAGCGGGGTGTTGCCCCATGCCGAGATAGTCATTGCCGCACCAGATCGTCACGTCCTGCTCGGTGCCGTCCTCGCGCACACGGCGCGCGCGCGGATAAAACCCGGCCCGACGCTCGAGATCGATAAAGGTGCGATAGCGACCCTCTTCATGCAGCGCATTCAAGGCGCGGTCGAGTTCTGCGTTGAAATCCATCCAGACAGCCGTCCTGTTACCCTCGGTTTTCCTCATCTAGCGGCGCTACCCCTCTGTGGGTAGGGAACAAATTGCCGCCCCACGAAATTTTTATCCCTGATCGGCGACAACGATTCGGCAATCGCTTGCCCCACCCCGGGCGCAGGCTGTTATTGCCCGACCGCCATCGCCGCGGTCAAACCCAAAAGCGCCGGTGCTGGGAGAGATTGCAAAGGCCTTTGGCGCCGAGAGTTTGCGATATTCGCGACGCAAGGCGGCGTTTGCGGATGCGCTCAAGGTCAGCGCTGCGCCGTCTTTGGCACCCCGTGGGCTCGCCTCGACCACCACAACACAAGAGGCAGCGCCCTGCCCTTTGTTGGCGTTGCAATAGTTAACGGCAGCGTTTCGCGCGGCTTCGAGGGAATGATGCTGCCCCACGCCTTTGATATAACTCACCACCAGCCCTTCATCGGGCGAAATCGCAACGGCGCCATAGCCCTCCAGAGACGCGCCGATCTGCTTGAAGGTCTGTTTCAGCGTCAGTCCTGCTGCTTGCAACTTGGCAATGTCGCTTTCCGGAACTCGATCTGCGTAGGTCGTAACACTTACCCGCTTGCCCGCATTCGGCAGCGCTTTTCTGGCATCGCTGAAGCTCAACGGCTCTGCGAGGCCCATGCCCGCCATCGCACAAAACGCCAAGGTGAGTGCCGCAGCTCTCATGATGTATCTCCCCCGGGATCGATTTTGCGTGGCTACCTAGTGCAAACCGCGCCCGAGGACCAGACCGTCTCTGGACAGCCCCACGCGGATTGGTAGGGTCCGATACATCACCGTCGGCCATGAAGGAGCACGCCCATGAGTCTCGATCCTGTTCTCGCCAAAATCGATGCCGATCTCGAGGCCGCCACGGAGCGTCTGATGACCCTTCTGCGCATTCCGTCGATCTCCACCGATCCCGCTTACAAAGCGGATTGCGATAAAGCGGCGGACCTATTGGTGGAGGACCTGAAATCCATTGGATTTGACGCCTCCAAACGCCCGACGCCGGGACATCCCATGGTGATCGGGCACGCCGAGGGTTCCGGCCCGCATCTGATGTTCTATGGCCACTATGACGTGCAACCCGTTGATCCGCTTGAACTTTGGGACGCGCCGCCCTTCGAGCCCGCGGTGGAAGACACGCCCAAAGGCAAAGTGATCCGCGGACGGGGCTCGTCCGATGATAAGGGCCAACTCATGACCTTCGTGGAAGCCTGCCGCGCCTGGAAAGCGGTGCATGGCAGCCTGCCCGCCCGCATCTCGATCTTTTTTGAAGGCGAGGAAGAATCGGGCTCCCCGTCCCTCGTACCCTTCATGAAAGAGAATGCCGAGGAGCTGACCGCCGATATCGCGCTGATCTGCGACACGGGCCTCTTCGGCGACAGCACCCCCGCCATCGTGACCCGTCTGCGCGGTCTTCTGGGTGAAGAGGTCACGATCACCGGGCCCAACAAGGACCTGCATTCCGGCATGTATGGCGGCATCGCGCGCAATCCGATCCGGGTTCTGGCGAAGATCATCGCTGGTCTGCATGACGAGACCGGACGGATCACCGTGCCGGGCTTTTACGATGGCGTCGAAGAGTTGCCGCAAGAGATCGCCGCACAATGGGAGGCTTTAGGCTTTTCCAATGCAGATTTCCTCGGCGAGGTCGGCCTGTCGCAGCCCGCCGGCGAAGACGGGCGCTCGGGGCTCGAGATGATCTGGTCGCGCCCGACCTGCGAGGTGAACGGCATCTCCGGCGGTTACGAGGGCGATGGGTTCAAGACGGTGCTGCCCTCGAAGGCCTCCGCCAAGATCAGCTTCCGCCTCGTGCCGGGCCAGGACCCACTAAAACTGCGCGACAGTTTCCGGGCCTATGTGACATCGCAGCTGCCGCCAGACTGCACGGTCGAGTTTGCCGATCACGGCGCGTCGCCTGCTTCGATGATGGCCACCGACCGGGCCGAGTTCGAAAAGGCACGTCAGGCGCTCAGCGACGAGTGGCCGAACGCCGCGGCTTATGTCGGATGCGGCGGCTCGATCCCAATTGCAGGTTACTTCAAGGACATCCTCGGCATGGACGCGATGCTGATCGGCTTCGGCAAGGATGACGACCAGATCCACTCCCCGAACGAGAAATACGACCTCTCCAGTTTCCACAAGGGCATCCGCAGCTGGGCGCGTGTTCTGGCAGCCCTGTCCGAATAGGGGTTTGTCCCGACGCAAAAATTGTCTAGGTCTTGCATATCGGTGATGTCGATTTTGTTTAAGTATTCCAACGGGCTGGGGCCGCGCGAACAGTGTCAAACAGTTTGGTGATCTCCGAGATCGGCGATTTGGAGCCACTCGATCTTCAGTTCGGCCTGACCGATCCCAAAACGGTGCCTGATGACCTGCACGACACGCTCTTTGGGCCGCCCCCGCCAACACCGGCGGAAAAGGCTGCCGGGCTGGAGGAAACCGAGGCCAAGCTCTACGCGCTCCTTGATGCGACGACGATCCCTAATCTCGCCGATCTGCTGGAGCAATCGGGGCTACCCCACAAGTGTCTGTTTCAGAATGCCGAGGATGAGATCGATGCCCACGCGCCTTGGCTCGTCGAATTGCAGGATGGAAACCGCTTCACGCGCAACCTTTTCACACTGGACGAAAAGGCCGCTGCACCCTGGCATCTTTGGAACCACCAGGCTGGCATTTACTTCCGCGCACGGCAGGATTTCACGCGTCTTTGGCGCCATCTGCGGAAATTCACGAAACTCGCGGATCGTCGCGGCAAATGGCATCTCGTGCGCTTCTGGGAAACGCCGATCTTCTGGGCCGCGGTCGAACGGCGCGATCCACTGGTTGTTGAAATCCTGACCGGCTTGAGTTCGGCGATTGTCATGCGTGATGCACGCGCCCGGATTGCCGTCGCTCCGAACCCGGCCCCACCGCAGCCAAAGACGCTGACCGAAGAAACCCGCAAACGGCTGATGTTGATCTGGAACGCTCAAAAGATCAGCGCATTCCTCACCAAGGAACTGCCCCGTCAGGTCCGCGCATATGGCGCTGACACAGCGGACACCGAGGCCTTCTGCTCATTGGTGCTCGATTGGTGCCTGCGCATGGAGATCACCGGCATGCGCGACGTGCAGCGCTTTGCCATCATCCATTGCTTCCTGGGTCTTGGCTTTGATCGCGATCTCGCTCTGACAGAAGATTTGCGCACGCAAGCTATTCGGGATCGCATCGCGACAGATGGCAATGCGGCGGAAAACTTCGCAAAGCATATCCGGGCGCACCATGCCGACCGCCTCGATCTTGGTGCACGCTGCCGGACCGCCGCCCAGCAATTGCGACCCGGCACCCGGTATCACGACACCTATTCGCGGCTTATTCAGCAAGATGGGCCGGAAAACGCGACAAAATCGCTGGTGGCACAGCTCAATCGCGATATTCTGGGTGCGAATTTTGCTGCCAACCCGTTGGTACGCAATTGTCTTTTGGTTCCGACTGAGACTGGTTCTGTGGTAGAAACCTATGACGCGCTGATTGCGCAGATTGAAACCCAAGCGGAGCGATTTGATGACCGCAACTGATTTCGACACAGCGCAAACTGCCGCTGACGGTCAGCCCAATCAGCAAGCGGGCGACACTCAGGGGGGGTGCTGTGGCCCTTGCGACCCATGCGAGGCTTACACGTTTAAGCAGGCGTGCGACACCAGACGGCTGAGTGCGGGCGGCGATCCGTCGATTTCACGCCAGCTCTGGCGGCGCTATCAGGCCCGCAAATGTGGACCGCTGGAATACAATATTTATGACAGCAGCCTGGCAGCGTCTGGTTACTTCACCCAGCCTCGAAACATCGCGCTGGCCGATGGATTGGCCCCGCAAGAACCTCCCGACGGAAAGCGTGGATTCAGATTTGGGTGCTGCCTGCTGGAGGCAAAATATAGCCAACCCAATCGTGGGCGGGCGCTTTATATCGACCGCGCCACCTTTGTGCGTACGGCGCGGCAAAAGCGGTGGCTTGTGAACGCCTGGAACATCTCGCGCAACTCCCCGGGCGGGCGCATTTTGCGCATCTTCCGGCGCATGCCGCTCTCCCGTTTTGCAGGCAATCACTGGGACCAGCACCGCCGCGAAGCGCAATTGCAGGCCTCAATCTACGCTGCGTTTTGCAATTCTGATTCAACGCCTTACACGAACTTCCTCTACATATGTGGGGAGCGGAACTGGGTGCGTGCCTATTTTTCCCCCATCGCGGCGCGCTACACCAATGGTCGCGCCTGCCACAGTACCGTCAACAACCCGGAGAATTGGATCACCTCCGGCCGTCCGGCGGGGTGCTGAGCCATGGCCTATGGAGTGCAAGTTGAGATCATTCTGCTGAGTGACGCCAATGCGCGTGAAAGCTACAATCTGCTCGAGGATTTAGATGGGTTCGAACCGGAGGATGGCGGTTTCTTCTATCGTGCCGATGGCGGGATTTCGGGCGGCAAATCGCGCTTTGACAACCTGCTGCAGGCCAATGCCTATGGCTTTATCTTTCCACATGAGGACGTGCTGGTCAGTTTCCTTGAGGAGATCGTGACCGGCGACAATGAAGCGCTTGTTGGTCAGGAGCGTGCTCTGATCCTGTCCGACGCACAGGTGCATCTGATCGGCAATGATCCTGAAGCAGCCGCGCAGGGGCGTGCGGATGGGAAAGCTGTCTTCGCCGTGATCGACGGAGCGTTGGAGGACAAGCCCGGGTTTCTCGCCGCGCTGCGTGCCGCCCTTGACGCGCCTCGCGTTGAGGATGTCATGGAGGATGTGGGCGATGCGGAGGATCGTACCGAAAATCTGCCGGTCATCGTGCCCCCCGACGCGCTTCTGGCAACCGCAGGACTACGTGATAGCGGGCCACCGGCCCAGGATCGTGCGATCTATGTCGGGTCGCCAGATCTCCAACGTAACGACCTGATCCGAGACATTTTTGCGGCCTTTGGCGTCAAAGAATTCATCCTGTCCAGCGACCCCGAGAGCGACGAGATTTTCGCCGAACGGGAACTTGAAGATCAGACAATCTCGATCAACGCGCCAATCTATCTCGCCGATCGTCCCTGGATGGAGGGGATGAAATCTATCGTCGAGCTGTCAGTCTCTACGGAACCCTATCTGCCAGCGAGTTTTCCCGAGCAAGTTGAATCCTGGACCAAGGTTTTTGGCCTAATCGCGGTTGTGCAAAACGATTTCGAGAGCGCTGAGACACGGATCGAGGGCATGCGCCTGAACGCAAACGGAGCGCCAGAGGGGTTTTCCGACAGTTTCAACGACGAAGAATTGGGCGAATAGCCATACCGGAGCCATATGCGAGCCAGACCCGTCCGGCAGAGCGCATTCGGGAAATCGTTCTTCTAGAGCGGAAGCGCGGTGGTTGACTTGATCTCCTCCATCGAAAGCAACGCGGTGACGTTATAGATTCGCACCTCCGCGATCAGCGCCTGGTAGAATTCGTCATAGGCGCGCGCATTGGCGACACGTACCTTCAGGATGTAGTCGATGTCGCCCGCCAGCCGGTGCGCCTCCATCACTTCGGGCCGCGCACGAAGCGCTTCGAGGAACTTGTTCTGCCAATCCGCCTCATGTTCTGAAGTGCGAATAAGTACAAAAAAACAGGCCTCTAGACCAAGGCTCTCTGGATCCAGCACGACAGTATCCTGCTTGATCACCCCCTTCTCGCGCAGCTTCTTGATCCGGTTCCAGACTGGTGTCTTCGAGGAGCCGACGGTTTTAGCAATGTCCTCAAGCGATTGTGAGGCGTCCGCCTGCAATGCCTTGAGAATGTTCCGGTCGGTCTGGTCGAGCGAGACTTCCATCCCTCATTTCTCCTGATTTCAGAACGCGCGTTCCATTCTGGAACTCAACACGAACAATATTCCTTATTTGCGTCGCTGCATAGCAACATATTGGGAAATTATTCTATATTTGTCGAAACGAAACACGGAAGCCCAGATGAAACACTTCCCGATCTTCCTCAACGTCCAATCCCGCCGCGTGATCGTGTCGGGGGGTGGAGACGCGGCATTGGCCAAGCTGCGCCTGCTTCTGAAGACCGAGGCGAAGCTGACGGTGTTTGCTCACGACCCCGCGCCCGAAATCCTGAAATGGGCGACAGAAGGGCGCCTGACCCTCACACCCCGCGCATTGGAGGTCGGCGACGCCGTGTGCGCCAAGCTTTTCTACGCCGCGAATGAAGATGCGGCTGAGGACGCCCGTGTCGCGAAGATCGCCACCGCCGAAGGCGCATTGGTGAATATCGTCGACAATTTACAGGACAGCCAATTCATCACGCCCGCCATTGTCGACCGCGATCCGGTCACCGTGGCTATCGGGACGGAAGGCGCAGCACCCGTCCTCGCCCGCGCAATCAAGGCCGATCTTGAGGAGAAACTCTCCCCGACGCTCGGCCTCATGGCGCGGGTCGGCAAGGAGTTTCGCAAACAGGTCGAGGCCTTGCCTTTCGGTCGGAAGCGGCGGGAGTTTTGGACAGAGTATTTCTTCGGCGCAACCGCACCGGAAACCGAAGAGGACGCGCAAGCCTCTCTCGAGACGCTACTTGAAAAACATCTGACCGCACCAAAGAATGACGGCCATGTCGATTTGGTCGGCGCGGGTCCTGGTGACCCCGAACTCCTGACACTGAAGGCCCGCAAGGCGCTCGATGCAGCCGACGTGGTCATCTACGACCGCCTCGTCGCACCGGAAATCCTGGAACTGGCGCGTCGCGAGGCTCTGATGATCGAGGCCGGCAAAACCGGCTTCGGCCCCGCCACACCGCAGGATGTGATCAACGAACTCATCGTCAGCCATGCCCGTGGCGGTGCCCATGTAGTGCGGCTGAAATCGGGCGATCCGACCGTGTTCGGACGTCTCGATGAAGAGATCGAGGCCTGCGAGGCCGCGCATATCTCCTGGCGCATCGTGCCGGGGATCACCTCGGCCTCCGCCGCGGTCGCAGCCCTTGGCCAGTCCTTCACCAAACGTGGCCGCAACTCCGGCATGCGCTTCCTCACAGGCCACGACACCAAGGGGTTCGCAGATCACGACTGGAAGACGCTCGCCCAACCCGGCGAGGTCGCCGCGATCTATATGGGCAAGAAATCGGCGCGTTTCATTCAGGGCCGCCTGATGATGCATGGCGCTGATCCCGCGACGCCGGTGACGGTGATCGAAAACGCCTCGCGGCCGACGCAACAGATCCTGGCCACGACCCTGGCCGACCTGGAACCCGCCCTGACCAACGCCGATCTCAACGGCCCAGCTCTGACCTTTCTCGGCCTTGCGCCGCGTGCAGCATTGGCCGCCGCAGAACAATTTGAAACCAAGGAGGCTGTCTCATGAGCAAGCCTTTCACGCCGAAAGTTGTCACAGCAAATGCCCTATTGGAGGGCGACGTTGTTTATCTCGACCAGAAATCCGAATGGGTCCGCGACTTGCAGGACGCTGAGGTCGTGACCGATGAAGCCTCTGCCGAGTTGAAGCTGCTCGAAGCCGAGGCCCGCGGTCACGAAGCCGTCGGCGTCTATCTGGCCGACGTCGCGGTTGAGGACGGCATGATCAAGACCACGCATTTCCGCGAGGCCTTCCGCGCGAAAGGCCCCTCCAATTACCGCCATGGCAAGCAAGCGGAGCTGACTTAAATGTATCATTACAACGACTTCGACCGCGATTTCCTTGCAGAACGCAACGCGCAGTTCCGCGCGCAGGTGACGCGTCGCATCGATGGCTCGCTGACCGAGGACGAGTTCAAACCGCTGCGTCTGATGAACGGTCTCTACCTGCAACTGCACGCCTATATGCTACGTGTCGCCATTCCCTATGGCACGCTCGACAGCGCCAAAATGCGCCAGCTTGCGATGATCGCGGACAGGTGGGACAAAGGCTACGGCCACTTCACGACGCGCCAGAATATTCAGTATAACTGGCCTGATCTGCGCGACGTGCCCGATATGCTCGACGCGCTGGCCGAGGTCGGCATGCATGCCATCCAGACCTCCGGCAACACGATCCGCAACGTCACCGCCGACCATTTTGCTGGTGCCGCCGCGGACGAGATCGAAGACCCTCGCCCGGTCGCGGAGCTTTTGCGCCAATGGTCCACCGACCATGCCGAATTCCAGTTCCTGCCGCGCAAATTCAAGATCGCGATCACCGGCTCTCCGAACGACCGCGCGGTGACGAAGGCGCATGATATTGGCCTGCGCATGGTCCGCAACACGGCGGGTGAGCCCGGTTTCGAAGTGATCGTCGGGGGTGGCCTCGGACGCACGCCGATGGTCGGCAAAGTGCTGCGGGATTTCCTGCCGAAGGCCGATCTTCTGCCCTATGTCGAGGCCATTGTCAGCGTCTCCAACCTGCTCGGCCGCCGCGACAACAAATACAAGGCGCGCATCAAGATCACCGTGCATGAGAACGGGTTGGAGACGATCCGCGATCTGGTGGAGGAGCGTTTTGCGCTTCTGAAACCGGCATTCGAGGGCATCGACCAGACGCTTCTGGCGGGCATCGAGGCGCAATTCGCCGCCCCCGCTTTCACGACCGCCTCCGTCGCCCCCTTCAAGGATGCCTACCACCACGACCCCGTGTTCCGCTCATGGGTCGACACCAACATCACCAAACACCGCAATGACGATTACGCCATCGTCTCGATCTCGATCAAAGCGCATGGGCAAACACCGGGCGATGCGACCTCCGAACAGATGCGGGTGATGGCCGATCTGGCGGAGGAGTTTGGCCATGACGAGCTGCGCATCTCCCATGAACAGAACGTCATCCTGCCGCATGTGCACAGATCGCACCTGCCCGCGATCCATGCGAAGCTGAAGGAAAACGGGCTGGCCACAGCCAATATCGGCCTGATCTCCGACATCATCGCCTGCCCCGGCATGGATTACTGTGCGCTTGCCACCGCGCGGTCGATCCCCGTCGCGCAACAAATCGCGACGCGCTTCGATGAGCTGAAACTGGAACACGAGATCGGTGATCTGAAGATTAAAATCTCGGGCTGCATCAATGCCTGCGGCCACCACCATGTGGGCCATATCGGCATTCTCGGCCTCGACCGCGCGGGTGTGGAGAACTACCAGATCACGCTTGGCGGCGACGGCACCGAAACCGCCGCCATCGGCGAACGTGCCGGTCCCGGTTTCGCCTATGACGAGATCGTGCCGGCCATCGAGCGCCTGATCTACGCCTATCTCGACCTGCGCGACAACGAAGACGAGACCTTCCTGCAGACCTATCGCCGCCTCGGCCTCGCCCCTTTCAAGGCCGCGCTTTATCCGGAGGCAAAAGCAAATGCCGCTTAAGGAACTCGCGGAACGCCGCAATCTGCTGCATTCCAGAAGCGATGCGCAGACCATTCTGAAACATGCGCTTGACGATCTGGCCATCGGTCAGGTCGCGCTTGTCTCCTCGTTCGGGGCAGAAAGCGTCGTGCTGTTGCACATGGTGGCGCAGATCAATCCGGAGACGCCGGTGATCTTCATCGACACCGAGATGCTGTTTGACGAGACGCTCACCTATCAGCGTGAGGTGGCCGAGACGCTCGGTCTGACAAACGTTCGGGTGATCTCCCCGGATCGCGGCACGCTGATGGAGAAGGACATCGATGGGCTGCTGCACCGCACCGACCCTGACGCCTGCTGTGACCTGCGCAAGACGCAACCCCTTGAAAACGCTTTGAAAGAATTTGGCGGCTGGATCACCGGGCGCAAGCGCATTCAGGGCGGGCAACGGGTGAACCTGCCGTTCTTCGAGAAGGAAGAGGGCAGCGCGCGCATTAAGATCAACCCGCTGGCTAATTGGTCGCTGCAGCAGATCGCGGCTTACATGAACGAGCATAAACTGCCGAAACACCCGCTGGTGGATCATGGGTTCAAATCGCTTGGCTGCGCACCCTGCACCACCAAGGTTGCCGACGGTGAAGATCCGCGCGCAGGCCGTTGGCGCGGCAAGGAAAAAACCGAATGCGGCATCCATTTCGTGGATGGCCAGGTGATCAGACCGGAGAAAGCAGCATGAGCGTGATTGTCACCGATCAGGGCTTCGCGCCGGACACTTGGGATCGTGGATTTACCGCGCTCGCCGATCTGCCCGCAAATGACACGCCCTGTTGCATCGATGTACCGAGCGATGCCGATCCCTCGCTGCTGTCGAACCGGTTGAGCGAGATCGACATGATCCGTGTGGATTTCCCCTCCTCCGCTGATGGCCGCGGCTTCACGATTGCACGTCGCCTGCGCCTCATGGGGTTCACCGGTCGCTTGCGCGCCCGTGGCCATGTGATCGCCGATCAATACGCCATGGCGCGGCGCTCCGGCTTTGATGAGGTGGAGATCGACGACGCTCTCGCCACCCGACAGCCGGAAGATCAATGGCTCTTCCGTGCAAATTGGAAGGCGCATGACTACCAGGCCCGGCTGCGCGGCTGAACGACGCCTTTCCCTGACCCAGATCAATGTTTAACAAGGAGCGGCGGTGCTAGACCGCCCGCTAGACGCAAAAATGACCGAGCAAAAACCTGTGAACGACCTGACCGCAAGTGCAAAACCTGTGCCCACCCTGCCCGACGCGCAAACCGTGACGGAGGTAACGCACTATACCGACAGGCTTTTTTCTTTCCGCTGCACACGACCTCAGACCTTGCGGTTCCGCTCAGGCGAGTTCGTGATGATCGGCCTGATGGGCGATCCGGACCCGAAAACCGGCAAGCAGAAACCGCTTCTGCGCGCCTATTCCATCGCCTCGCCCTCCTGGGATGAAGAACTGGAGTTCTATTCAATTAAGGTGCAGGACGGTCCACTGACCTCGAAACTACAGCACATCCAGCCCGGCGATCAGATCATCCTGCGCCCGAAACCGGTCGGCACGCTGGTCCATGACGCCCTTCTGCCCGGCAAGCGCCTCTGGTTCTTTGCCACCGGCACGGGTTTTGCGCCCTTCGCCTCGCTCCTGCGCGATCCGCAGACCTATGAGGATTACGAGCAGGTCATCGTCACCCATACCTGCCGCGACGTGGCGGAACTGACTTATTCGAAAAACCTGATCGAGAACCTGCGCAATGACGAGTTGATGCAGGAGCTTCTGGGCGACGGCCTCAACAAGCTGACCTACTACCCCACCACCACCCGCGAGGAGAGCCCAAAAATGGGTCGCATCACGCATCTTCTGCAGGATGGCACGGTGTTCAAGGACCTCGGCATCGAGGGTATCTCGGCAGAGACCGACCGCGCGATGGTTTGCGGCTCGATGGGGCTGAATATGGACCTCAAAGACATCCTCGAAGGCTACGGCCTTGAGGAAGGTGCGAACTCCGATCCCAAACACTACGTAGTCGAAAAAGCTTTCGTTGGATAACTTAAAGATCACGCCGTAAGCGGCTGACCTTCCACCGTTATCCTGTTCATGAGCCGTGCCTGACCTTGATAGTCGGCCACGGCGTAATGCTGCACCAGCCTGTTGTCCCAAATGACAACCGTGCACGGCGCGTAAGAGACGCGGCAGCAAAATGCAGGCTGCGTGCAATAGCGGTAGAGATACTGCAAAAGTGGTGCGCTTTCATCGACGCTCCAGCCGTCAAAATGCGTGGTGAAATCCCCGTTCACATAAAGCGCTTTCTGCCCGGTCTGCGGGTGACGGATGACAACCGGGTGCAAGCTGGCGACGCCGGTATTGTCGCGACGGACCTTCAGCTCCGGGTCTCCGGTGGCGAAGCTACCATCGCTGTGCCAGGCGCTCAGGTTTTCCAGGGTCTCTTTGAGACCCGGCGACAGACGGTCATAGGCGGCGGTTTGCGAGGCGAAACAAGTGTCGCCACCGAATGCGGGTAGATCTCGCGCAACAAGGATAGACGCCATGGCGGGCGCCGGATCATAGGAATGATCCGTGTGCCACCCGCCACCAATCACTGTCTTCTGATCGGGGGTCGTGCGCACTTCGGCGATCTGAGGAAAATCTGGCACTGGCGTGAAGAACCGATTCACGTCGATCTGGCCCCAATGCTCGGCAAAGGCGATGTGGTCCTCGTGGCTCAAGTTCTGGTCGCGTAGCACGACCACGCCATGCTCGAAGAGCGCCTCCTGAACGGCTTTCGCGGTCTCCGCACTGCAGCCAGCTAGGCTCACTTCACTAAGTTCAGCACCAATCGTGCCGGTGAGTTTACGCACCTTCATGGACCGCCCTCCCTTGCTGAAAAGACTGCGTGCAGTCTGCCAATCGAGCAAGAAAAAACCGCGCCGGATTTCTCTGGCGCGGTTTCAGATGTTGTTTCTTGGTAGAGTTACTGACCGAGGGCCGATTTCACCTGATCCAGCACACCCTGTACCAGTTCGGGGTTGTCGCGCGCCTGCTCAAGCGCGGATTTCAGGGTGGTTTTCATCACCGCATTCAGGTCCGAGCCCTCGACCATGCCCAGCACGGTCTCGTAGTTGAACCCTTCGGGTGTCAGAGCATCGGTCGCGGTCTCCGCAGCTTCGGTGGTTTCCTCAGTCGCGGTTTCGGTCGCCTCCGTGGCCGTCTCGGCTGCTTCTTCTGTCACCGTCTCAGTGGCCTCGGTTGTCTCCTCGGTCACGCTCTCTGCCGCTTCGGTTGCCTCTTCCGTTGCGGTCTCGGTGGCTTCTGTCCCCTCCTCAACGGCTTCAGTCGCTTCCTCGGTAACGGTTTCCGCGGCCTCAGAGGCTTCTTCCGTAGCCTCAGTCGCTTCCTCGGTTACAGTTTCTTCGGCAGCTTCCGTCGTTGTCTCAACCGTTTCTTCGGTCGCTTCGACCGCTTCGCTGGCCTCCTCGGTCACAGTCTCAACGGCCTCCGCGGCCTCTTCGGTGGCCTCTTCTACAGCTTCTGTCACCGCTTCAGTTGCGCTCTCTACAGCCTCTGACGCAGCTTCAGTCGCTTCCTCAACCGCTGTCTCCGTGGCTTCGGTCGCCGTTTCCTCGCCAGCCTCAGCAGCTTCAGAGGCCTCCGTTTCCGTATCGGCCGACCCGGTTTCTTCCGTGGCGCTCTCCTCGACGCTTACGCCTTCGGTTGGATCATCATCGCTTGAGAACCAACCCATGGCACTTGCTGGCGCGACAGAGGCGCCGGACATTACAGCCGCGAGAGCTAATGCAGATACAACATGCTTACGCATTCTCGAATTTCCCTTGTTTTCAGAGGGCCTACTGCCCCGATGCGCTTGATCTATGTCAGCTTTGGCAGGGTCACAACGCCTGTCCACGGGGAAAGGTTCCGATTTTGCGGCATTCCGCCGAAAAGCGGGTTGAACGATACCGCGGGGCTCTTTAATTTAAGGGCTCAGTTTTGTGCATGAACCACATAAGGAATGTTCTCATAGCCCGCAGACCTCATAACGCACCGCCGGTGCGTGATACCGGACCCCGCGTCAACGACCGAATCCGGGCCCCTGAAATCAGATTAATTGGTGCCGATGGCGAAAATGTGGGGGTTGTCTCCCCGGAACGCGCGTTGGACATGGCGATAGATGCCGGTCTTGATCTGGTCGAAATCTCCCCGAATGCCAATCCGCCGGTGTGCAAAATCATGGATTTCGGGAAGTACAAATACGAACAGCAAAAGCGCGAATCCGAGGCGCGGAAGAAGCAGAAGACCATCGAGGTCAAAGAAATCAAATTCCGCCCCAACACCGACACGCATGATTACGACGTGAAGATGCGCAACGTCTTCAAATTCCTGGAGAATGGCGACAAGGTGAAGGTGACCTTGCGTTTTCGGGGTCGAGAGATGGCGCACCTTAATCTGGGCCGGGAACTTCTGGAGCGTGTGGCCGAGGATGTAGAAGGCAAGGGTAAGGTCGAGAACATGCCGAAGATGGAAGGTCGTCAGATGATCATGATGATCGGGCCGGTCAAATAGGTTGGACCTCCGTGCGTGACTCCGCCTCGCGGTTAACAAAACCCTAGGGAGTTCAAAAATTTTAAAGCCTCGGACGAATATCCGAGGCTTTATTCGATTGGCGCAGGCCATCACCTTCTGAGGAATCTCTGGGAAAACAAGACGATAGATCGGGAAGCGGCTGCCAACGGCCACTTTAAAATTTTTAGACCTGTTAACTCAATGTCAGGATTTGGGTCCACGTGCCTCCCGCGGTTGCGGACGGGTGGGGATTTCCTTCAACAACCCACCAACACCCATGGCTTGGATGTCTTCAGCACCCACGGGCACGCCGCACAAAAGACGCTCCAGAACCCAATCCGCGCCGTTCAAAGCCGGAGAGCGCGCGCATCCCGGCAGGCCGATCACAGGCCGACCGGCCTGCGTGCCGATGAAGAGCAGATTACCCGGATCCACCGGCATCCCGAAGTGATGCACCGCCCCGCCGGCCCGACGGACGGCCTCGGGCGCAGTGTCCTGCAGGTCTGAGGTCGCCGAACCTGTGAGGATGAAGAGTATCCCGGCCGCGCTGTCCGATATAGCCGCGGCCAGGTCCTCAACGTCATGCCGCACGACCGTTTTTGCCATCTGCGCGCCTAGTGCGTCGACACGGGTCTGCAACGCTTCATGACCCTTCTTGCCGTCGTCCCGGCCAATCACTGTTTGGATGAGATGCGTCTCCCGAAGCAGGGTTGGCCGCATCTTCAAAGCGCTGGCGCCAACGACGCACGCTGCGTCAAGCGCCGCACGTGCAACGCCATAGGCGATCACCTTCACGGTGGCCACCATGCCGCCTTCGCCCATGCGCTGCCATTGCGGCACCGTCGCCACGGTGATCATCGGGTCGATCGCGTTCAACCGATTGATCTGATCGACGGCAATATCGGCAACCCCCTTTACGTCGGCAAAGATGTTCACGCGGCCGGTCGATGCTTTCGAGAGCCTGAGACCAACCGTCTCAGGGCTCGGCACCAGGGCCGCTGCCAAGGCCGTGGCGGCGTCGTTTTCATGCACATCGTCGGACCCGAGACGTGCCACGACAACGTCATCAATACCTGCCTCGGCGAGGCGCGCCAGTTCCTCCGCGCCCAAGGTGACCCCCTTGCGCAACCGGCCTTTGGGAAGCGCAACCGAATGGGCGAGGATTGCGCCCTCCGCATCTTCCGTCTTTACGGGACCGAATTTCATTTCGGCTGGCGCAGGGCTTGCACGATCTCCGCCATTATCGAGATCGCGATCTCCGCCGGGCTTTGCGCACCGATATCGAGGCCCACAGGCGCGTTCAATCGTGCGATTTGGTCGCTCGTGAACCCGGCCTCTTCCAGCCGCGCGACCCGTTTCGCATGGGTGCGTGTCGATCCAAGGCATCCGATATAGAAGGCATCTGATTTCAAAGCGATTTGCAGCGCAGGATCGTCGAGTTTCGCATCATGGGTCAGGGTCACAACCGCGCTCCGCGCATCGGGCGCAAAGGCAGAGAGCGCCTCGTCTGGCCAATCATGGACCAAATCGGTTTCAGGGAAGCGGTCTACACTCGCAAAAGCCTCGCGCGGATCAATCAACACGGGCGCAAAGCCGGCGGCTCGTGCCATAGGCAAAAGGTGCTGTGCGATGTGCACGCCGCCGATCACCGCCATCCGCAACGGCGGATTGTGGATCGTCACAAAGCGCTGCTCTTCATAGCCTGACTTGTCGCGGGCAAAGCGCTCAGGGAATGCATCTGCGCCCTGCAACTTCCGCGCCCAGTTTTCGGTATCCACCACATAGGCCACGGGCCGACGGGCGGCGCGGGCAGAGACCAAATCGGCCAGCAGGGCGTCCGGTAGGGCCGGACCAACAGGTTCCACCAAAATCCCGATCTCTCCGCCACAGGCGAGGCCAACCGCGAAGGCTTCGTCATCGCTCACCCCATAGGTGAGCAGTTTGGGTTGACCATCCTCCAGCGCCTCGAGCGCTTCGGCGACAACTGCGCCCTCTACACATCCGCCGGAGACCGAACCCATGATCTCGGCTTGTCCGGAGATGGCCAGTAAGGAGCCGACAGGCCGCGGGGCAGACCCCCAAGTCTTCACAACCGTAGCAATCGCCGCGCCTTTGCCGGAGCGATGCCAGTCAAGGGCAATGGCCGGGATATCTTCGAAATCGGTGGTCATGGCTCCAATATACGCATCCGTTCAGAGCATTGCCATCAGCCGGGCTTTCTCGCCGCTCTCTTGCGGGCGGGAGAGGGCTTCGGCCAAGCCCTCCAGCGCCGCAATGTTGTGTCCGGCGCGGAACATATCGACATGGGGCAGCATCGCCGCGATGCCCTTGGCCTTCGGCGCGAATCCGTCCCAGCGGAGCAGCGGATTAAGCCAGATCACGTGCCGCGCCGAGAGATGCAGCCGCTCCATCTCCGCCTTGAGAGCCTCCGGGTCATCGCGGTCAAGCCCATCGGTCACCAAAAGCACCACGGCGCCCTGCCCCATGACGCGGCGCGACCAGTCGCGATTGAACGCGTGGAGACAGGCGCCGATCCGCGTGCCACCCTCCCAATCCTGCGCCTCTCTGCCCGCTGCGGCGAGGGCCGCGTCCACATCGCGAGTGCGCAGATGCCGGGTGATGTTGGTGAGCCGCGTGCCGAAGGTGAAGGCATGCACCTTTGACCAGCCCGCGCCCTTCTCATTCGAGACCGCATGAAGAAAATGCAGCAACGCCCGGGAATACTGGCTCATCGACCCTGAGATATCGCAAAGCGCCACCAGATTGGGCCAGCGCGGACGCCGATTTTTTGTCGAAAAATCGCGCAGCTCTCCACCGTTGCGCATGGATTGCCGCATGGTGGCCCGCGCATCGAACAACCGGCCCGTCGGAGAAATCCGCGTCCGGCGGCTGACAAAGGGCTTCACGGGCAAAGACAGTTTCGCAAGCATGCGCTTGGCAGCAGCCATCTCCGCCGTGCTCATCTGCTCAAAATCGAGCGTTTTCAGTTTCTCCTCACCCGACATCGTCCGCGACGCATCGATCTCGATCTGATCGCCGCCCTCTTCTTGCGCGAAGTCCGGCACCTCACGCTCCACCCCATCGAGCAGGGCCTCCGCCGCCCGTTTCTCAGCCGCGCGCGCTTTACGCTCCTCCTGCACACCGCGAATGGCGGGCGACATATAGGCGATCATGTGGTCGAGATAGCGCGGATCGCGCCAGAACAGGCGAAAGGTCTGGTCAAAGACCAAACGCTGTTCAGGGCGCGAGATAAAACACGCCGCCAGCGTGTGGTAGAAATCGCTGCGTTCCGAAAACCCAGCCACCTCCACCGCGCGAATGGCATCGAGCACCCGTCCCGGCCCAACCGGCACGCCAGCCGCGCGCAAGGACCGTGCAAACCAGGTGATGTTCTCGGCCAGTTTGCCGTCTTCCGGAATATCCAGCGGAGCGTATTCAGGCATGTTTCGAATTTCCTTCGGAAATCCGACCGATGCGAGGGGGCCAACCCCCTGGCGCTCCCCCGCAGTATTTTTGAAACATGGGAAGGATCATGCCGCGGTGAGCTCCGCGCGCACCTCTTCCAACAGGCGCTTGGCCTCGGAGCCTTCGATCTTCTGGATGTCGTCCTGATACTTAAGGATCGCGCCCAGGGTGTCGGCGATCACCTCCGGGTTCATCGTCACCACATCGAGCGCCAACAGGCATTTTGCCCAATCGATGGTCTCAGCCACGCCGGGTCTTTTGAACAAATCTTCGGTGCGCAGCTTCTGCACGAAGGCAACGATCTCGCGGCTCAGTGTCTCCTGCGCTTCCGGCGCGCGGGCTGAGACGATTTCCATCTCACGCTCGAAGCTCGGGTAATCGACCCAGTGATAGAGGCAGCGCCGTTTCAGCGCGTCGTGCACCTCACGGGTGCGGTTCGACGTCACAATCACAATCGGCGGTTCCGGTGCTTTGATCGTGCCAAGCTCTGGGATCGTCACTTGAAAGTCGCTCAACGCCTCGAGCAGAAACGCCTCGAACGGTTCATCGGTGCGATCGAGTTCATCAATGAGCAGAACCGGCGCGCCGCCCTCTTGGGGTTGCATCGCTTCCAGCAGTGGGCGTGAGGTCAGATAATCTTTTGAAAACAATTCACTTTGAAGCGACGTTCGATCTGTTTCGCCGGCCGCCTCGGCGGTCCGGATCGCCACCATCTGGGCCGGGAAATTCCATTCGTAAACCGCCGAAGCTGCGTCCAGACCTTCATAACATTGCAGCCGGATCAGACGCCGCCCTAGCGCGGAGGAGATGGCCTTGGCGATCTCGGTTTTACCGACCCCGGCCTCGCCTTCGAGGAAGATCGGGCGCCCGAGTTTCAGCCCCAGAAACACCACCGTCGCCAGGGCCCGGCCGCAGACATAATCCTGCTCGCCCAAAAGCGTGATTGTGTCGTCGATGGATGCGGGCAGCGGGGACATGGCAACTCCTCGGTCGTCCGCTCATAGCTGCATCTGTGCTGCGTGGCGTCAAGGAGTGGCGTTGCACATAGCCCCCACGAGGCGTATCACGATTGAGACAAACGCGGAGGGTTCCCGATGAATGAAACCGTGAAAATCAAGGCCAAAGACGCGCCCGATATGGGGCAGTTCGATTGGGAGGACCCGTTCCGCCTGGAAGGCCAGTTGAGCGAAGATGAGCGTTTGTTGCGGGACGCTGCGCGAGCCTTTGCGGAGGACAAACTGGCACCGCGGGTGATCGAGGCCTATGCAAATGAGACCGAAGATCCCAGCATTTTCAAAGAGATGGGTGACGCTGGTCTGTTGGGCCTGACGATCCCGGAAGAGTATGGCGGGCTTGGCGCATCCTATGTGACCTATGGTTTGGTGGCGCGCGAAATTGAGCGGGTCGACAGCGGGTATCGCTCGATGATGTCGGTGCAGTCCTCGCTGGTGATGTATCCGATCTATGCTTACGGGTCCGAAGAGCAGCGCCGGAAGTATCTGCCGGGGCTTGCTTCGGGCGATCTGATTGGCTGTTTTGGGCTCACCGAACCGGATGCGGGGTCGGACCCTGCGGGCATGAAAACCCAAGCAAAACAAGTGGGTGGCGGGTATGAGTTGACCGGTTCGAAGATGTGGATTTCCAATTCGCCCTTTGCAGATGTGTTTGTGGTCTGGGCGAAGTCGGAGGCGCATGACGGGAAAATCCGGGGGTTCGTGCTGGAGAAAGGTATGGAGGGGCTGTCGGCGCCGAAGATTGGTGGCAAGCAATCTCTGCGCACCTCGACCACGGGCGAGATCGTTATGAAAGGCGTGCGGGTCGGCGAGGACGCATTGTTGCCGGGAGTTCAAGGGCTTAAGGGGCCGTTCGGATGTCTGAACCGCGCGCGCTACGGCATTGCCTGGGGCGTGATGGGGGCGGCGGAGTTCTGTATGCACGCCGCGCGGCAATATGGGATTGACCGCAAGCAGTTTGGCAAACCGATCGCGCAGACGCAGCTGTTTCAGAAGAAGCTCGCGGACATGCAGACGGAAATTTCCCTTGGATTACAAGGGGCTATCCGGGTGGGCAGATTGATCGACGAGGCCCAGGCCGCGCCGGAGATGATCTCGATCATCAAGCGCAACAATTGTGGCAAGGCGCTGGAGATTGCCCGGCAAGCCCGCGACATGCATGGCGGCAACGGAATTCAGGAGGAATATCAAGTGATTAGGCACATGATGAACCTTGAGACCGTGAACACTTATGAGGGCACCCATGACGTGCATGCGCTGATTCTGGGCCGCGCGATCACCGGGTTGCAGGCATTTTTCTAAGACGAAAATCACCGTATGGTTTCCGTACCGCATCCGTATGGCATCCGTCCCGACACGCGTCGGACCCTAGGTATCCAGAAACCACCTCACGGCGGGCCCACCAGAAGTGTCATCAAATCTTCTGATCCGGCCTCGCCCCGGACCATCGAGAACACCACGCGAAGGATCGCCTCGATCCGCGCCTCGGGGAGCACGGTCCCGGCGAAGGCGCGGAATTTGGCCTCGACCTCGGCGCGGGTCGGTTGCGGATCGGGGCCGCCGGAGGCGATGACCTCACCGCTGTCGATTGTGCTGCCATCGGCGAGATCGAAGAACACCCGGGCCAGTCTGGTTTCGGGATAGCTGGTTTCGAGTTCGGCCACGCCCCGGGACGAGATTCTCGCGCACATCTCCTGCAACGCCGGGTCAGTGAACGCCGCGGGCATGACTTCCTCCACCCCGACCCTGCCCCGCACCAGGGCGCAGGCCACGGGCCAGGCCATTGCGTATTGCGCCTGCTGCGTGGACGTTGGCACTCCATTGGTGAGATCGGCGGCGTAATTGAAGGTCTCAATGCGCACCGCCCTGATTTGCTCCGGCGAAATTCCCTCAGCGTGCACCTTGAGCGCGGCATCAATGGGCGCATGGGCCCAGCGGCAGATCGGATAGGGTTTGATATATTGATCCATCACCCGCCAGACCTTTCCGAGCTCGATCCAATCCGGCGCTGCATCGTCGAATTCGACCGTGGCGGCGGGCGCACCAAGAAAGCCGTCCTGCGCGATGAGAGCGGCGTAGACGCCCACCGGTGCGCCGAAGCCGGAACCGTCGTGGAGCATCGAGGGGTTGGCGATCTCGCGCATCATCTGGCTGCGGGGTCCATGATATTCCGCAATACCCAGCGCGTGGCGGGTCTGGTCGGGGGTGAGGCCCAGGGTGCGGGCCGCGATGGCGGCACAGCCAAGCGCGTTCCAGGCGCCTGAGGTATGGTAGTCGGTGACCGTGTTATGCAGAGCGGCGGCCGCGTAGTTGGAGATTTCGTAGCCGAGCGCGAGGGTCGCAAGGAATTCTTTTCCTGACAGAGGGTTACCGGCCATTGTTGATGCTGTGAGCGCCGGGAAAAGCGCGCATCCGGCATGGCCTTTGGAGGCCTGCCAGCCATCATGGGCGTCGAGATTGTCAAGTTGCGTTGCCATGGCGAAGGCGGCCCCGGGGAGCGAGGCCGTGCGGCCGTCGAAGAGGAGCTGTGCGGTGGGGGCGTTTGGGCCTGCGGCCCAGTGATTGACCGCGTGGTCGCGGGCAATGCGGCCTGCGTCGAGCTTTGAGGCGGCAGCAAGAACACCTATCAGATCGAGAAGGTAGAGGGCGGTTGTCTCGAGGACGCCCTTTGGCAGGTCGTCAGGCCTTGTGTTGAGTGCAAAATCGATGACGCGGGTGGCGGTGGCGCTTTGGTCGGTAAGGGTCTGGTGCGTGGTCATGGGGTTGAGGGTTTCAGGTTTTGGGGCGGGAAGTTGGTTGTTTGCGACATGCCTGTCATTGATTTCAGGACCCGCCGTGCATTGCCGTCACGCGGGGTGGCGATCCGAGGGTCGAGCTGAAGCGCTTTATGGTGGCGGGGTCTTCGGGCAGAATTACCAAAGCGCAAGTCTTGAAAAATCGCCGCCCCGTGGGGGCGTGACGGCGATGCGCGGCGGCTTCGCCTTGATTCCGCGCGGGCGACGCCCGGGTTGCGCTTGCGGGTCTTGAGCGCTACCGGACTGGCATGAAACGCTTTCTGATCCTGCAACTGCGTCCCGAGACAGACGCCTCGGATGACGAATACCGGGCGATCCTCGACAAATGTGGGCTGACGCAGGACCAGACGCATCGCATCCGGGTCGATCAGGAGGATATCCCGAGCGACCTTGATGTGACGGATTATGCGGGCGTCATCGTCGGTGGCGGGCCAGGATGCGTCAGCGATCCGCCTCACAAGAAAAGCACTCTCGAGGCCAAAATTGAGCAGCAAATTCTGAACTTGATGCCTCAAATAACCGAGGAAGATCATCCCTTTATGGGCTGTTGTTACGGTTTGGGCATCCTTGCGCATCATCTGGGCGGCGAGGTCAGCAAGGCACGCTTCTCGGAACCCGTGGGGCCGACATATTGCACGCTGACGCCCGATGCTTCGGACGATCCTCTGCTGGAGGGACTGGCCCCCGAATTCGAGGTGTTCGTCGGCCACAAGGAGGCGGTGCAACAGGTGCCGGAAGGCACGGTGCATCTGATGCAAAGCGCCGCCTGCCCGGTGCAGATGATCCGCCACGGGCAAAACGTCTATGCCACGCAATTCCACCCCGAAGCCGATGCGCATGACTTTGAACGGCGCATTCACATCTACAAAAACCATGGCTATTTCCCGCCCGAAGACGCCGAGCGCCTGATCGAGATCTGTCACGGCGCCAATGTCACGGTCCCGGGCGAAATCCTGCGTCGCTTCGCGGCGCGATACGGCTGATTGCGCCGCAAGTCTCAGTTCCGCGACATTTTTTCCGCATCGAGACACGTTTCGGGCGTTGAACCCGGCCCTCAAGCCCCCTACACCGGATGCCAATAACAAGAGCGCCGAGTCAGCGCTTTAAGAGATTCGAAGTAGAATTCGGGAGAGATGCATGGCCGACGCAGCCATCCAAGGGGACGACCATCACGACGAGCGGAGCTTTTTCGTTCGCTGGTTCATGTCCACCAACCACAAAGATATCGGTATTCTCTATATCTTCACCGCCGCGGTGATGGGCCTCGTTTCCGTGCTCTTCACCGTTTACATGCGGATGGAGCTGATGGAGCCGGGCGTGCAGTATATGTGCCTTGAGGGCGCACGGTTCTTCGCCTCGGACGTCGCCAATTGCACACCGAACGGACACCTTTGGAATGTTCTGATCACCGGTCACGGCATTCTCATGATGTTCTTCGTGGTGATCCCGGCGCTGTTCGGGGGCTTTGGCAACTACTTCATGCCGCTGCAGATCGGCGCGCCGGATATGGCGTTCCCGCGGATGAACAACCTCAGCTACTGGATGTATGTGGCAGGTTCTTCGCTGGCGGTTGTGTCGCTTCTGGTGCCGGGCGGAAATGACCAGTTGGGCTCTGGCGTGGGCTGGGTGCTTTATGCGCCGCTCTCGACCACAGAAGCCGGCATGTCGATGGATTTCGCGATCTTCGCGGTGCACATGTCGGGCGCCTCGTCGATCCTGGGTGCCATCAACATGATCACGACCTTCCTGAACATGCGCGCCCCGGGCATGACGCTGCATAAAGTGCCACTGTTCTCGTGGTCGATTTTTGTGACCGCGTGGCTAATCTTGCTGTCCCTGCCGGTTCTGGCGGGCGCGATCACCATGCTGCTGACCGACCGCAATTTCGGCACGACCTTCTTTGATCCAGCCGGTGGCGGAGACCCGATCCTCTACCAGCACCTGTTGTGGTTCTTCGGACACCCTGAGGTCTACATCATCATCGTGCCGGGCTTCGGGATCATCTCCCACGTGATCGCGACCTTCTCGCGCAAGCCAATCTTCGGCTATCTACCGATGGTCTATGCGATGGTGGCCATTGGTGCTTTGGGCTTCGTCGTCTGGGCGCACCACATGTACACGGTGGGCATGTCGCTGACACAGCAGTCCTATTTCATGATGGCGACGATGGTGATCGCGGTGCCGACGGGCATCAAGATCTTCTCGTGGATCGCGACCATGTGGGGCGGCTCGGTGGAGTTCAAGACGCCGATGCTCTGGGCGTTCGGGTTCCTGTTCCTGTTCACCGTCGGCGGTGTGACGGGCATCGTTCTGTCCCAAGCGGGCGTCGACCGGGCCTATCACGACACTTACTACGTCGTAGCGCACTTCCACTATGTGATGAGCCTGGGTGCCGTGTTCTGCATCTTCGCAGGCATCTACTTCTACCTGCCGAAAATGTCGGGGCGGATGTATCCGGAATGGGCCGGCAAGCTGCACTTCTGGTCGATGTTCATCGGCGCCAACCTGACCTTCTTCCCGCAGCACTTCCTGGGCCGTCAGGGTATGCCACGTCGTTACATCGACTACCCGGAGGCGTTTGCTTACTGGAACTATGTCTCCTCCTGGGGCGCGTTCCTGTCCTTCGCGAGCTTCGTCTTCTTCATCGGCGTGATGTTCTACACCCTGACCCGCGGTCAGCGCGTTACGGAAGCCAACCCGTGGAACGAATATGCTGACACGCTGGAATGGACCCTGCCCTCGCCGCCGCCCGAGCACACGTTCGAGCAGTTGCCGAAGCAGGAAGAGTGGGACAAGGCCCATCACTAGGCGATGCCATTTCGCATCATAAGCTCTTCGAACGGGGCCTCGGATCAACCCGAGGCCCTGTTTCATTGGGGCAACCGCAGCCCGGACTGCCGCGTGCTGCTCTGGCCGCACCGCTCTCTCCCGCCCACCGGCTTTGTCTGGTTCATTGGCATCACCTGCGCGATGCTCTCCCTGCCACTACTGGCGCTTCTGGGTACGGCGGCGCTCTGGGGGCTGCTGCCCTTCCTCGCGCTCGCTGTGGCGGGCGTCTGGATCGCGCTCAACCACAGCTACCGCACCGGGCGGCTGGTCGAGGAGGTCTGCCTCTGGGACGATCAGATGAGCCTCGTGCGCGTCGAGCCCTCAGGCCGCCGTCAGGAATGGCAGGCCAACCCCTATTGGGTCGAGCTGCGCACCCATGACAAACCGGTCGAGCACTACCTGACCCTGCGCGGTGGGGATCGCGAGGTGGAACTTGGCGCGTTCCTGAGCCCTGAAGAGCGGTTGGAGCTAAAGCTGGACCTCGAAGACGCCATTCGGCAGTTGCGCTAAACCCTGCACAAACTGGGTATTGGTCGCACTTTATCTTACTACTCGGAGACTGATCTTCTGTCTGCTTTGGGGCAATCTATCCAAAGGAACCAGGGAACAGCTGGGGTGATCATCCCTCCGCCGGGGGCACGGCCCGCTGATAGAGATGCCATGTGGTGTGGCCAAGGATCGGCAGGGTGAAAATTAGGCCCAGAAACGCCGGAACCAGCGACAAGAGCATCGTGACCGAGATGATCGCCGCCCAGGTGAGCATGACGCCCGGATTTTCCGTGACGACACGAACGGAGGTGAGCATGGCAGTGACGAAATTGGTCTCCCGGTCGAGCAGCATGGGCATGGCGACGACGGTCACCGAGAACAGAACGGCTGAAAGAACTGCACCGGCACAGGTGCCAACGGCCAGGAAGGTCCAACCCTCGGGCGTGAAGAAGACTGTGTTCAAAAACCCGCCCAAATCCGAGAAGGAGGCGTTCTGCAGGATGAGTGCCAGCCAAAGCCGAACCTGATAGGCCCAGACCCAGAACACAAACAGGGTGACAAAGGCCATCCAGCCCATCTCGCGTTTGCGCTGATTGGCCATGACGGTGAGGATGTCTGACCAGCCGAAATCCTCATCCTTCTGCATCCGGCGGGACATTTCATAAAGCCCGGCAGCGGCGAAGGGCGCGACCAGCGGAAAGCCGACGATGGCGGGGATGATCATCCAGACCTGACCGAGCCAGACCAGGCTCCACACAAAGAGAATGCCGAACACCGCATAGAACAGGCCGAAAAAGCCGCTCATGACGGGGCGCGCGAGAAAGTCGGAAAACCCGGCTTTCAGCGACGCGGAGATATCCTCAGCCGTCACCTTGTTGACGTTGGGCATGCCCTGCTGCTGCGGCGTCAGATCCTCTGGTGGGGTGGACCCCGCGGTTTTGGATGTCATGACACACTCCTCCCGAAACATGGCACCGCACTGACCCGCTTGCCAACGGGCGCGAGCGGCGAATGAGACATCCCTCGTTTACATAGAAGCGTGCAACAGGTGAGGCATGAGAGCAAGGTGGCGTATAGCCGCGAAGCATGCGGAACGAAGCTTTGTTGTGAACGCGACGAAAGATCGGTTTGGGCCTAATCCTCGTTCATGATCTGTTGCCTAAGCCCAATCAAAAGGCCTGTGAGGCTTCCAGAGCATTTTGACCACAGCTTCGTGGAAAAGCCCAAGCCGAGCTTGCCTTGAGCCCACAAAACGGCAAATTGTCTGGAAAAACAAAAAACAAGGCAGGGAAACGGGCATGAACATAGCAGCGAAAACTGGCGTGAAGGGCGACAGCTATTACGGCAAAGTCGCGCGGAATTATCAAAAACGTCGCACCAAGCAGGAATGGTGGCATGTTGAGCATGAGGCAATGCGCGACCTGCTGGCCAAACTTCCTGACGATCTGAGCGTCGTTGATGTGCCCTTCGGCACCGGGCGTTTCGTCCCGCTTTATCGCGAGAAAGGGTTCACGATTTCGGGCCTCGACTCCTCAGCTGATATGCTGGCGACTGCGCAGGCCGAGCTTGGTGACGAGTTCAATGGCTGTCAGGTCACCACTGGCACCGCGACGGCCCTCCCCTATGCGGATGAGTCCTTTGATCTGATCGTCAGCACCCGGTTTCTGCGGGACATCATTACTTTCAAAGACGCCATGCAATCCTTGCAGGAATTCGCGCGCGTGACGCGGAAATACGGGATCATCCAGCTTGGTCAGCACAGCGGCAAGAAGGGTGCGCGGGTCAAAGACCTCGATCCCGATCAGCCGATGCTGAGCCACCTGAAGGCGGATCAGAATGTGCTGATCCTGAAGAAATTCGGACTGAAAGTTCTCGACAAGAAACTGGTGAAGAACGACCCGCCCATGGAGTCCGAGGTCTACCACTTCTTCGTCGAGAAGGCTTAAGGCCCCATGCTGATCGAAGTCGCTGGCGTCCCTGGAGCAGGCAAGACCACGCTGTGTCATGCCTTGTCACAAAGGATGGCGGATGCGCAGATGGTGTTTCGATCAGTGAAACATTATGGCGGTCAGACCCCGGCGGGTCATCACACGCCGCGATTTGTGGTGAACAATCCCGAGGCCGCCCTGCTGCATCGGTATATCCGTTTCACCCGCCAAAACCCCGAGCTTGAACGGCTGTGGACCGAAGCGTTCGAGGAAGCGCCAGTCCGCCACCTGCTTTTTTCGATGATGGCGGGCTACTATCAATCGGCGGTTGATCTGGCGCCGTTTGATGAGCTTGTGTTTCAGGATGAGGGCTTTCTGACCTACGCCGTTGCGATCTTCTACGAGTCCGGGTCGATCAGCGATGTCACGCGCTTCATGGAAGCTGCGCCTAGCGTCGATGCTGTTATCTATATGCACAGCACCGCGGACCTGGCCTTCCAACGCGCGATCGACCGTGGTGACGGCAGTGCACGCAGCCGACGTGGAACGATCCGCAAACACGGAGATTTCGAGACCTTCGAACGGCGCGTGGCCATGACGGACGCCGCTGTCGCCGTGTGCGAAGCGCGCAGAGTTCCTGTGATCAGGCTCAACGCGGAAAGCGATCCCGATGAGCTATGCGACAGCCTTTTGCCACAACTTCGCTCCCTGCTGGACGAGGCCATTGTGAGAGATCTGGCGGGTGACCCACGGGATGCGGTGGATGCGGCCTGACGTCTAGCAGGCCAACCTCCACCTAGCGGATGAACACCGCATTCATGAACGGGCGGCGCAGCCAGGTTTTGTTGAAAAACCCATGTGCGTTCAGCCAGGGCTCCAACTCATCGAGCAGCACACCGCCCTCGTAGAAGGGCTCTTTGGAGATTTCCGTTTCAATATAGTGGATTTCTTTCAAGAGCGCCTCAGCCCCTTTCAGCGCCAGTAGCTCTGCACCCTGGATGTCGAGCGTCAGAACGTCCACATCGCTAAGCGCAACCCCGTGTTCAGGCAGGAGCGCGTCGAGACTGCGCATCTTGAGCCGCAGCACCTCTCCGGTCTCATTGATGGTGGGCTGTGGATCGTCGCCATCGGTCAGTTTGGAGAAGATCGAGTTCGACATCCCTTCATTGGAATAGAGGAAGAACGGCGTATCGGCCCCGTCCTCATCGCCGACGAGAGCCTGCACCACCACGTGCTCTGTGACTGGCGCGCCGGTCAGGCGGGCAAACCAGCTTCGTGGTGCCTGGGATGTCTGATCGAGATGCGCCCGCAGCCCCGGCAACTGAGCCGGATCGGCCTCAATCCACACCACCTTGCGCACGCCCCACCAATTGTACTGCGCCGCTTCCTGGCCCTTATGCGCGCCCACATGGACAATCGTCATGCCCCGGATGGTCTTCAACCGGCGCAGGAGCGTGCGGACGATGTACATCTCAGGCGAGCTTTGCCTTCACGGCGGGACCGACCGCGCCGAAATCCATCTGGCCGGTATATTTGCCTTTCAGCACGCCCATCACCTTGCCCATGTCGCGGATCGACGTGGCGGCAGCTTCGGAAATCGCGGCATCAATGGCGGCGGACACTTCGTCCTCGGAGAGCTGTGCCGGAAGGAAGTCCTGAATGACCTTGATTTCAGAGGCTTCGCGCTCGGCCAATTCCAGTCGCCCGCCCTCTTCATAGGCACGCACGCTTTCTTGACGCTGTTTGACCATTTTGCCGAGGATCGCGAGGATTTCGGCGTCACCGACCTCCTTGCCATCGCCGCGGAGGGCGATGTCCTGATCCTTGATCGCCGCATTGATCAGGCGCAGCGTGCTGAGACGCTCGGTATCTTTCGACTTCATCGCCTCTTTCAGAGCGGACGAAATCGTCTCGCGCATGTCTTTGCCCATTTGGTCCCCGAAACCCGTTGAATATGAGGCGGCAGAGGTATCCAAATCCCGCTCGCCCCGCAAGTGTTTCTTGTGGATTTTGACGCCGCGTGACGTGGTTGACGCCCCAGCGAGCCCTCCATATGTTGCGTCAAATTTTGCCCTAGATTCTCCTAGATCAGAGGTGTGCCCATGGCCGATCACCCCACCGCCTGCCTGGTTCTCGCAGACGGAACCGTTTTCTATGGCAAAGGGTTCGGAACGACGGGTCAGACGACGGCTGAGCTCTGCTTCAACACGGCGATGACGGGCTATCAGGAGATCATGACCGACCCTTCTTACGCGGGGCAGATCGTCACCTTCACCTTCCCCCATATCGGCAATACCGGCATCAATGAGGATGATGACGAAACCGCCGATCCGGTGGCCGAGGGCATGGTTGTGAAATGGGACCCGACGGAGCCGTCGAACTGGCGCGCGACGGGCGAGTTGACCGACTGGCTCACACGGCGTGGGCGGATCGGGATTGGCGGCGTGGATACGCGGCGGTTGACCCGGGCGATCCGGGCGCAGGGCGCGCCGCATGTGGCGCTGGCCCATGACCCTGAGGGTCAGTTCGATCTTGAAGCGCTGGTGGGTGCCGCACGTGGATTTGCCGGGCTCGAAGGGCTCGATCTGGCCAAGGAAGTGACCTGCGCGCAATCTTACCGCTGGGACGAGATGCGGTGGGCCTGGCCGGAGGGCTACACCAAGCGCGAGGGGCCGGGGCACAAGGTTGTGGCCATCGATTACGGCGCCAAACGCAACATTCTGCGCTGCCTCGCGTCGGCGGGCTGCGATGTGACGGTGCTGCCAGCAACGGCGACGGCGGAGGATGTGTTGGCGCTGAACCCCGACGGCTTGTTTCTGTCCAACGGTCCCGGAGACCCGGCGGCGACGGGCGCTTATGCGGTGCCGATGATCCAAGGGGTTCTTGCGAAAGACCTGCCGGTATTCGGCATCTGCCTGGGACACCAGATGCTAGCCCTGGCGCTTGGCGCGAAGACCATCAAGATGAACCACGGACACCACGGCGCGAACCATCCGGTGAAGGATGTGGAGACGGGCAAGGTGGAAATTACCTCGATGAACCATGGGTTTACGGTGGATAGTCAAACCCTGCCGGTGGGCGTGAAAGAGACCCATATCTCGCTTTTTGACGGCTCCAATTGCGGTATCCGCGTGGAAGACAAGCCGATCTTCAGCGTGCAGTATCACCCCGAGGCCTCGCCCGGACCGCAGGACAGCTTCTACCTGTTCGAGCGCTTCGCCGAGGCCATGGCCAAACGTTCCGAAACAGTGGCTTAAGCGGCGGAGTTAACGCCACCTTAACCATCTCGCGGGCAAGGTCCGGGCGCATTTGCCTGACCGAGACCTGTCTGCCCCATGACGGCCCCTCTTCTTCCGCGCCCGCATGGCCGCTTTATGGCGGAGGCTGATCCTGTGGAGCCAGTGCCACCGCATCAGCGCCGCGCCTTGGGCGAGCGGCTGGTCGAAGCGGGCTTGCTGGACCCCGGCGATCTGGCGAAAGCACTCGCTTTGCAACAACGTCAGGACAGCCGCATCGGCGAAATTCTGTCCGGCCATGGTATGGTGCCAGAGGCGCGCGTGCGGGAGGAACTGGCACGACAGGCAGGCCTGCATCAGCATCAGGGGGAGACGTTGCAAATCGCCTCCGAACTGCGGCGCGATGTGACGGCGCGGGATTGTTTGCTTTACGGGTTTGCGCCGCTGCAACGGCTGCAAAACGGCACGCTGGTGGCCGTGGCAGATCCCAATGCGATGGACACCGTGCGCCGCAAATTGCCGGAGCATTTCGGGGTGCTGCATTTCGTGCTGGTGGAACGTGAAACCCTGCAGGACCTGATCGCGCGCGCCTTCCCGACGAGCCTGACCCTGCAGGCCGAAACCTTGACTGAGGCAAGCCAGAGCTGTCGCAGCGGGCTGCCGAAACCGCAAAAATTCGTGTTTTTCACCGTGATCTTTACCATACTGGCGGCAACCGTATTGATGCCAGCCGTCACGCTGCGTGCGGTGCTGGTCGTAGGGTTTCTGGCCATGGCGGCGACCATCGTGTTGAAATTCGCCTGTCTGGTGGCGGGGGTGACGCGGCCTCGGGAAAAGACCGGGTCGCAAGCCGCGATAAGGTTGCCGAAAATATCGATCCTCGTGCCGCTCTATCAGGAATCCGAGATCGCGAACACGCTGCTACGACGCTTGAAGAAGATTTCCTACCCATCTGAATTACTTGATATTTTATTGGTTCTAGAGGCGGATGACGAGATCACGCAAGAGACCCTAACCCGCACGCGACTGCCACGTCATATG
Organism: Paracoccaceae bacterium; assembly: GCA_028284705.1. Classification (GTDB taxonomy): domain Bacteria; phylum Pseudomonadota; class Alphaproteobacteria; order Rhodobacterales; family Rhodobacteraceae; genus Litoreibacter. The sequence continues at coordinate 71,624 of JANQRE010000023.1, forward strand.
CGCGCCGTTGAAGTCCCCGAGGGCACGCTGAAAACCAATCCTCGTGCCCTGAACTATGCGCTGGATTTCACCGAGGGCGAGATTGTCGGCGTCTATGATGCGGAAGATGCACCTGCCCCGGATCAGCTTCACAAAGTGGCGCAAACTTTTGCGCAGGGCGGTCATGATCTGGCTTGTGTGCAGGGGGTGCTGAGCTTTTACAATTGGTCGCGCAACTGGATGTCGCGCTGTTTCTTCTTTGAATACGCGGGGTGGTTTCGCCTCGTTTTGCCGGGGCTCTCGCGGCTCGGCATGGCGATCCCACTGGGCGGAACGACGCTGTTTTTCCGCCGCGCGGCGCTGCTGGATCTGGGCGGTTGGGACGCGCACAACGTCACCGAGGATGCCGATCTGGGCATTCGCCTCGCGCGGTTCGGCTATCGCACGCAGATGATCGACACGGTGACCGAGGAAGAGGCCAATTGTCGGGTCTGGCCCTGGATTCGTCAACGATCCCGTTGGCTTAAGGGCTATGCGGTGACCTGGGCCGTACATATGCGGTCGCCACGGACGCTGTGGCGCGACCTCGGCACGAAGCGATTTATGGGCTTTCAGGTGCTGTTTCTCGGCACGCTCGCCTCGTTCTTTCTCGCACCCGTCTTTTGGATCACATCAGGGTTGATGATGAGCGGGGTGCTGACGCCCGCGCAGATCGGGTTGCGGCATGAGGACATCATGATCGCGGGGGTCCTCTTTCTTGGCGGCGAGGTCCTGAACCTGTTGATCTACTGGGGCGCGACGCGGCGGATCAAACGCCGCCCGACGCTTCTGTGGACCCTTACCCTGCCCGCCTATTTCGTGTTCGCCTCGATGGCCGCCTATAAGGCGTTTTTTGAGCTGTGGCGGAACCCGTTTTATTGGGACAAGACCGCGCATGGCGCTTTCGGCGGGCTGACGGAGGACGATGCCGAGGACGAGGCTCTAAACGTCGTCGAATTTGCCGGCGTCGATCTGGAGGCGGACTTTGAAAGCGATCGAGAGGTGGTCGCGCAGCGCCTCTGACGCGGCCTTGCCGTCGCGCGCCTCAATGGCTTTGACGATTTTCAGATGTTCGGCCAACGCATCCTCCCCCCGCCCGTCGGCGGCCAGCGACGTGGTCGCCAGAAGCGCCATCGAGCGGTAGACGAGATCGAGCTGCTGCACGAGATAGGTGTTGTGCGAGGCCAGATGGATCTGCCGGTGAAAGCGCCGATTGGCCTGGCTGAGTTTGCGCGGCTCAGATAGCAGCGCCTGATCCTCTTCGATCATATCGTAGAGGACCTGGATCTCTTCATCGGCGGCGTGTTTTGCAGCCAATTCCGCCGCCAACCCTTCGAGCGCGCCGCGCACCGTGTAAAGCTCGGCCATCTGGTTGTGATTGAGCGAAGCCACGATCAGGCTACGCCCGTCCCGGGTCAGCATGGATTGGGTCTCAAGCCGCTGCAACGCTTCGCGGATGGGCGTGCGGGAGACCCCGAACCGCTCCGCCAATTCGCTCTCAACCAGCCGGTCGCCGGGTTTGTAGACGCCCGCATCAATCGCGTTGAGAATCATCCCATAAGCGTCATTGGGGTTCGGATTGTGCAGGTTCATCGGTGGTCCCTCATCTCTTGCCTGTAAGCTAGCCCTGCCCGCCCTGTCAGACAAGCTGGACAGATGGTTTTGCGATGGCAGCGGGCCAAATTGACGACTAGGGTCGCGGGCATGAGCCTCGCCGCGCAGTTTTCCCATGTGGCCCATTGGGTCTTTGATCTCGACAACACGCTCTATCCGCCGGAGGTGCGGCTTTTCGATCAGATCGAGGTGCGCATGACACAATGGGTGATGGAGGCGCTGTCGGTGGATCGGGCTGAGGCGAACCGGCTCAGGGTGAAATACTGGCGCGAGCATGGCACGACGCTGGCTGGTCTGATGCGTGAGCATGGTGTCGACCCGGAAGGGTATCTGGTCGATGTGCATGACATCGATTTTTCCGTTCTGGACCCCGATCCGGGCTTGCGGACCCGCATTGAGGCGCTGCCCGGGCAGAAGATCGTCTACACCAACGGCTCGGCGCCTTATGCGCGTAATGTACTTGCCGCGCGCGGGCTGGCGGAGCTCTTTGACGATGTCTTTGGCGTCGAACATGCGGGCTTTCATCCCAAGCCGGATGCCGCCGCGTTTGTGCAAGTCTTTGAAACGGCTCGGATAAAGACCGACAGTGCGGCGATGTTTGAAGATGATGCGCGCAATCTTGTTGTGCCTGAGGCCTTGGGCATGCGCACCGTGTATGTGGCGCCCGAGCCCGTGGCGGAGGACCACATCCATCACCACACCGATGATCTCAGCGGCTTTCTGGCGCAGATCACGGATTGAGGCTTTCCCGATCCGAACTGCGGGCCTAGATCAGGGACATGAGTGATCGATATGACATTGTGATCGCAGGCGGTGGTGTCGCAGGCCTGACTGCAGCGGCACTTTTTGGATCGCAGGGCTACAGCGTTCTGGCCGTCGATCCGATGCCGCCGGTGACGGAGCGGGATGCCGATGGCAGCGATCTGCGCTCGACTGCGTATTTGCAACCCTCCGTGCAGGTGCTGGAGCGCGCCGGGGTCTGGCATCGGCTGAAACCCCACGCGACGGCGCTGCAGACCATGCGGATTGTGGATGCCGGGGGCGAGGATGGTCAGCCGCGGCACAGTCGCGATTTTGATGCGAGCGATATCTCGGACCTGCCCTTCGGGTGGAACCTGCCCAACTGGCTGATCCGCCGCGAATTGCTGGCGCGGTTGGAGGAGATCACAGGTGTAGAATTTCGCCCCGGCGTTTCGGTCACCCGTCATCTGGCACGCACGGCGGAGGCGCGGGTCTGGTTTTCCGATGACACAGATGCGCGCACCGATCTGGTGATTGCCGCCGACGGGCGCAATTCACTGCTGCGGCAATCCGCTGGGATCGGCGTGAAAACAACGCGTTACGGGCAGAAGGCCCTGGCTTTTGCGGTGACCCATCCGATCCCGCATCAGAATGTTTCAACGGAGATTCACCGTCGCGGTGGTCCGTTCACACTGGTGCCGCTGCCGGATTACAAGGGCGTGCCAAGCTCAGCCGTGGTGTGGATGGAGACCGATGCGCAGGCGGAGCGTTTGATGGCGCTCGACGAAGCGGCGTTCAACGCTGAGATGTCGGAGCGGTCCTGCCACCTTTTCGGGCCGTTGGAACTGGCGACGCGCCGCACCGCCTGGCCAATCATCTCTCAAGTGGCGGAGCGCTACACCGCACAACGCCTCGCCCTGGTGGCCGAAGCGGCCCATGTCGTGCCGCCGATCGGGGCGCAGGGGCTAAACATGTCACTGGCCGATCTGTCGGTGCTTCTGGACGAAACGCACCGTCACGAGTTGGGCAGCGAGGGCATGCTGAAAGCTTATGAGCGGCGCCGGCATCTGGAGGTCAAGGCACGGGTGACGGGGATCGATCTTTTGAACCGCACCTCTCGAAGCGATGCGCAATGGCTGAAAGACCTGCGCGCCCGCGGGATCGGGCTGATCCATGACGCGACGCCGATCCGCAAAGGACTGATGTATCTGGGGCTAGGCCTGCGCTAACACCTTGTCCATCGCCGGGGTGAGCCGGGCCAGCGTGCCCTCAACATCATAAAGTTTGTCCAATCCAAAAAGCCCGATGCGGAAGGTCCGGAAGTCCGCAGGTTCGTCACATTCCAGCGGGACACCCGCCGCAATCTGCATGCCCAAGGCACTGAATTTGCTGCCATTCTGGATCGCGGGATCGTCGGTATAGCTGACCACGACGCCGGGTGCGCCAAAGCCTTCTGCGGCGACCGAGACCACGCCGCGCGCCTTCAACATCGCGCGCACGGCATCACCGAGGCGCCATTGTGCCTCTTTCAGGCGGTCGAACCCGTAAGTCTTTGTCTCGGCCATCGTGTCGCGGAACATTTTCAGCGCATCGGTCGGCATGGTCGCGTGATAAGCGTGACCCCCGCCCTCATAGGTTTCCATGATCGAAAGCCATTTCTTCAGATCCACCGCAAAGCTGTCAGAGCTCGTATTCTCGATCGCTTCCCGGGCATTTTTTGACAGGCAAACCACCCCGGCACAGGGCTGCGCTGACCAACCTTTCTGCGGGGCGGAGATCAGGACGTCGACGCCGGTCGCCTCCATATCGATCCAGACGCAACCGGAGGCAATGCAATCCAGTACCATCAGCGCGCCGACATCATGGGCGGCATCCGCCAGCGCCTTGATATAGTCATCGGGCAGGATCACACCGGCGGAGGTCTCCACATGGGGGGCAAAGACGATGTCGGGGCGTTCCTCGCGAATCCGGTAGGTGACATCCGCAATCGGCGCAGGCTCAAAGGGCGAGCGCGTGTCGTTGCCGGTCTGGCGCGCTTTCATCACCTTGGCCTCTTTTGTCAGACCTCCGGCTTCGAAAATCTGGCTCCACCGGTATGAGAACCAGCCGTTGCGCACGACCATCGCCGTTTTGTCACGAGCGAACTGACGAGCCACAGCCTCCATCGCGAAGGTGCCGCCTCCGGGGATCAACGCCACGGAATGGGCGTTGTAGACCTCCTTCAGCATGGATGAGATATCGGTCATAACCGTTTGAAACTGTTTTGACATATGGTTCAGGGAGCGGTCGGTAAAAACGACGGAAAACTCCGCCAGCCCATCGGGGTCAATCGTATCAAGCAATGCGGTCATGGTCTTTGGCTCCCTTGAATTTCCTTTTGCCTAGCGCCCGGGCTGGCGGAATGCACGGTCTATTTTGGCATACGAACCCCACATCCGGCAGGGGATGTTTCGGTTCGGAAATCCTGGGTCCAGAAATCGCCTTAGTTGCGGCCCATTGCGTCGGTATTGGGATCGCGAGCGACAGCAGGAGGCCAGACATGGGGACGTGGGGACCGAACAGCTTTGAGAATGACACGGCGGCAGATTTTGTCGATGGTTTGGAGGATGCAGCCGGGCTTCAGGACGCGTTGCAGGACGTCATGCCGGATCACAATATGGACGCCAGTCGAGCCGAAACCATCATTGCTGCCGCCGATTGTGTGGCGGTCATGATGGGGCGGGTTGGTCCGGGCACCCAGAAAGAGCTGGTAAGCCGGTTAAAGAAGCTCGGTGCGCCGCCGCCAGAACTCGTGGATGCCGCAAAAGAGGCGGTTTCCAGCGTTATGGCGGGTGGTGAATTGCTGGAGCTCTGGGGCGAGACCGATGCGAGTGATTTCAACGAAGCGATCACGCTGTTGATGCTGCGCCTGAACCCGGAGTCTGAGGTCGTATCCCACGAGCCGGTCAAACCCCACAAACTGAAGATCAACTGCGTTTTCTGTGACAAACCGGTCGATCCGGATGACCTGCTTGAACTCACCGTTCAGATCAATGCCGAAAAACTGTCCTCCATGACCCATTACAAACCCTGTCACCATGTCTGCCTGAACCGCGCTCTCAATCCAAAACATCTGGTGCAGCACTGGGAGTTCAGTGATGACGATCTCGCGCGGCTAATCGCGCATATGGACAGCTAACGGGCCCGGCAGGCGTTCTTCACTCAAGAGAACATTCGCCTCGACATTACCAACACCCGGTAGCGTCATGACGCGGCGGCGCAGGACACGCTCGAAATCGGAGAGGTCGCGCGCGACGACCCGCAGGCGGTAGTCATAGAGGCCCAGCACGTGTTGTACCGTCTGGACCTCGGGGATCGCGGTGACGGCGCGTTCAAAATCTTCGAGGCTGACCCGGCCCTTGGTGGCGAGTTTCACACCGAGGAAGACGGTGACCCCAAGTCCGAGTGCTTCGCGATCCAGATCGACGCGGCGCCCCGTGAGCACACCCTCGTCCCGCAGCCGCGCGATGCGGCGCCAGGTGGCAGGCTGGCTGAGGCCTAGCTTGCGACCCAAGGCCCCCGCGGATTGGGTGGCGTCGTCGGACAAGGCCCGAAGAATGGCGAAATCGGTGGCGTCAAAGCTCATATCGGCAGGGCCTCGTCGGATTTCACGGTGGCCACATGCATCAGCGCCTCGAGATCGGCGATATGCGGCAGGGTCAGGATCTGGTCGCGATAGAGCCTCTGGTAATGCGCCATGTCGCGCGCGATGACGGAGAGGCGTACATCCACGACGCCCAGGAAGGTCTGGATGGCAATCACCTCAGGGATTTGACGTGCGGCGGCGAGGAAGTCGTCAAAGGCGCGTGGATTGGTCTTGTCGAGGGTGAAGCGCAGGGAGACCTCGACGGCATAACCGAGCGCCTGCCAGTTGATCACCGCATGTTGGCCGCGCAGGATCTCCTTGTCCCGCAGACGGTCGAGGCGGCGGGTGGCGGTCGCGGGTTGCAGACCGCACACACTTGCGAGGTCCGAGATGGGAGCCTCGGGGTCATTTTGCAGATAGCGCAACAGGCGTCTGTCGATGTCATCAAGCATGAATTTTTCGTATATCTTTTTATCAACGAATAAAAGCTTCGATATTTCGTCAGAATATCGACCCTATTCTCTGCCGTTTTGAAATTCTCCCCTCTATGGTCCGCGCAGCAAAACCGCCAGAGAGGATTTTCGAGATGCGTGTCTATTATGATCGCGATTGCGATGTGAACCTGATCAAGGACATGAACGTGGCCATTCTGGGCTATGGCTCCCAAGGCCATGCCCATGCGCTGAACCTGCGCGACAGCGGGGCCAAGAATGTGGTCGTTGCCCTGCGGGAGGGCTCGCCCTCCGCCAAAAAAGCCGAAGGCGAAGGGCTACAAGTGATGGGTATTGCCGAGGCTGCCGCCTGGTGCGACCTGATCATGTTCACCATGCCCGATGAGTTGCAGGCCGAGACCTACAAGAAATATGTGCACGACAATCTGAAAGACGGCGCGGCGATTGCTTTTGCCCACGGTCTGAACGTGCATTTCGGCCTGATCGAGCCGAAACCGGGCGTCGATGTGATCATGATGGCGCCGAAAGGCCCGGGCCACACGGTGCGCGGTGAATTCACCAAAGGCGGCGGTGTGCCCTGCCTTGTCGCGGTGAACAATGATGCCTCCGGCAAAGCGCTGGAAATCGGGCTCAGCTACTGTTCGGCCATCGGCGGTGGCCGGTCCGGGATCATCGAGACCAACTTCAAAGAAGAATGCGAGACCGACCTCTTCGGCGAACAGGCGGTTCTCTGCGGTGGTCTGGTGGAACTGATCCGCATGGGTTTCGAAACCCTGGTCGAGGCCGGATACGCGCCGGAGATGGCCTATTTCGAATGCCTGCACGAGGTGAAGCTGATCGTCGATCTGATCTATGAGGGCGGGATTGCGAATATGAACTATTCGATCTCCAACACCGCGGAATATGGCGAATATGTCTCTGGCCCCCGCGTCCTGCCCTACGATGAGACCAAGGCGCGCATGAAGGCGATCCTGACCGACATCCAGACCGGCAAATTCGTGCGGGACTTCATGTCCGAGAACCAGGTTGGTCAGCCCTTCTTCAAAGGCACGCGGCGGATCAACGATGCGCATCAGATCGAGGAAGTGGGTGAGACCCTGCGCGGCATGATGCCGTGGATTTCCGCGGGCAAGATGGTCGATAAGGAAAAGAACTGAGCCCCATCACAAATTGTCGTGGAGAAGGGCATCGCATGCGGTGCCCTTTTCTGATTTGAGGGTGTCATGACAGCACAACCGCCCGGATTGGCAAACTGGCTACAGCTCTGTTTTCTAGGGCTGATTTGGGGCGCGTCCTTCCTGTCGATCACCATCGCGCTGGAGAGCGTCGGGCCCTTGAGCGTCGCGGCGATTCGGCTGTTTTTGGCTGCTGTAGTCCTGGTGAGCGCGAGTTTTCTGCTGGGATATGGGCTGCCTGCCTTGGGCTCGAAACTGCTGTGGTTGCACGTGTTCGGCATGGCCGTCTTCACCAACGCCCTGCCCTTCGCCCTGCTCGGCTGGGGGCAGCAATCGGTGGCCTCGGCCTTTGCTGGTGTGACCATGGCCGCCGTGCCGCTGCTGGTGCTACCGCTGGCGTTTTTCTTCATCCCGGGCGAGCGGCTGACACCCTTCAAAGTGGTCGGCTTCGTGCTGGGCTTTCTCGGCGTTCTAACGCTGATCGGCTGGCGGGACATCCTTGCGGCGGATGGCGAGACACTCGCAAAACTGGCCTGCGTGGGGGCTGCGAGTTGCTACGCAATCGGCTCGATCATAACCCGGACCGCGCCGCCGGTGCATCCGATTGCTTTCAGCGCGGGTGGGTTACTGTTGGCCACGATGATCTCGGTGCCGCTGGCCCTGATCTTTGAAGGTTTGCCCACGGAGATCTCCCCCCGCTCGGCAACGGCGCTGATCTATCTGGGGCTGGGACCCACGGCGCTGGCCACGATCATTCTGGTCCGCATTATCCAAAGCGCAGGCCCAAGCTTCATGAGCCTGGTGAATTATCAGGTGCCGATCTGGTCGGTGATCTTCGGCGCGCTTGTTCTCGGGGAGATGGTTCCGGCGAGCTTCCTCACCGCGCTGGCGCTGATCCTGGGTGGATTGGCATTGAGCCAGTCGGGGCAGAGGCGCTATGGGCGCTACCCGTCGGGGTGACGGTTCGACAATGGCCGAACCATGCGCTTTCGTTCTCGCGCCCCTCGCCCGGCTCGGATAGGGAGGGGCAATGACGACCCCTTCCCCACAAAACCCCGGAGTGCTCAACTGGGTTCTGCTGCTCAGCCTCAGCGTGATCTGGGGTGCCGCGTTTTTGTCGGTGAGTGTCGCCTTGGAAGGGTTCGGGCCGCTCACGGTCGCGGGTTTGAGGGTCGGGATCGCGGCGGTGGTTCTGACGCTGCTCGCGCCGCTCTTTGGTCAGGGATTGGGCACCATCCCGTCTGGGCGCGCCTGGGGCTTTGTCGCAGCTGTCGGGATCGGCGCGACGGCCCTGCCCTTCACGCTTCTGGCCTGGGGCCAACAATTCGTACCCTCGGCCTTTGCGGGCGTTACCATGGGCGCGGTGCCGCTGATCGTGCTGCCCTTGGTCTATCTGTTTTCCCCGGAAGAGGGCATCGGGCCGCGGCGGATCATCGGCATGGGGCTGGGCTTTATCGGCTTGGTGCTGTTGATCGGCCCGGGTGGTGAGGACAGCGCGGAAGGACCGAATGTGTTCCTTGGCAAGCTGGCCTTCTTGGGGTCGGCGGCCTGTTATGCGGTGGGTTCGGTTGTCACGAGGCGGGCGCCGAAAATGCCGCCCTTGGCCTTCGCGGCGGGCGGGCTGATTTGCGGATCGGCGGTGCTGATGCCCATCGCGGTGCTGAGCGAGGGCGTGCCCGAGAGCTGGCCGCTGCGGCCCACAACCGGGTTGCTTTACGCAGCACTTTTGCCCACGGCTGTTGCGGCAGTGATCCGGGTGCGGATCATCACCACCGCCGGGTCGCTCTTCATGTCGATTGTCAGCTATCTCGTGCCGGTCTGGTCGGTGATCCTCGGCATCCTGCTTTTAGGCGAGGAGCTGCCCGCGAACCTCTTTCTCGGCCTCGGGCTGATCCTCGCCGGGATCGGGCTCAGCCAGTGGCGCAGCATCGCGGGGGCGTTTCGCGCGAAGGAAAGCTGACGGGCGGCGAATTTCGCGCTAGGCTGCCTGCGGGGAGGACAACTGCCATGAACCGACGCGATATCACCGCCATGCTGGCCAGCGCCGCCGCTTTTGGATTGAGCGCGCCTGCGCTTGCGACAACGGCGAGCAAGGAGCTGGATGAGAACAAGAACTTTGAGCTTGAAGACCGTCCGATGCAGTTCAAGCTCAACGGGCGTCCGGTGAGGATCGAGTGGCTTTTGCTGTTCAACATTGACCGGGTGCTTGGCATCCGCATCCCGCAAAAGGTGAAACATTTCAATGAGAAGCGCGTTAATCTGTCAAAGGTTCCGATTATCGGTGGGCTGACGCGCAAACCTCTGAGCGGCACGGTGTTTGCCAATAGTGGAACTCTCGGCCCGGTGCACAAGAGCGGCAATATTCTGGCGGCGTTTCCGGATGTGAAGGTCGATTTTCCTGAGGCACCCGCGGCTTTTGTGCCGATCCCCTACCCGAATGTGGAGACCTCCCTCAGCCCGGGCGGGAAATTTGGCACAACCAAGGTCAAAGAAACGGACGCGCGCAAGATAAGATCGGCGCCCAAGTTCGGGAACCTGCATGTCGTGGACGGATCGGTGGTCTTTGGTATGCCCGGTGTGGCCCTGGACTGACCCCAAGCAGAAATCGGTAAATCTGAATCACTTAACGCTGCCTGAAATCAAAGATTTCAACGCGTCAAGCGATACATCCTGTTGCAGGTTAAACCGATTTCGCTCTAAATCGCTGCCTCAACCGCGGCGACGACCTCATCGACCACCGCGCCCAGCATCGCCTCGTCGCTGCATTCGGCCATCACGCGGATGAGCGGCTCGGTGCCGGATTTGCGGATCAGCAAGCGGCCTGAGCCGTTGAGACGATCTTCCGCCTGCGCGATGGCGGATTTCACCGATGGCACTTCGAGCGGGGTCTGCCCGACCTCGTAGCGCACGTTTTTCAGAAGCTGCGGGCAGCGTTCGAACTGATGGATCAGCGCGCTGGCAGGCTTGCCGGAACGCACCATTTCGCCGAGGAATTGCAAGCCGGCCATCAGACCGTCCCCGGTAGTGGCATTGTCGGTCATGACGATGTGACCGGATTGCTCACCGCCCAGATTGTAGCCGCCGCGACGCATCTCCTCGACCACGTAGCGGTCGCCCACGGCGGTGCGTTTCAGGGAAATGCCTTTGCTTTCAAGGTGCTGTTCGAGCCCGAGATTGGACATGACGGTGGCGACCAGCGTGTTGTGGTTGAGCCGCCCCTCTTCCGCCCAACGGGTGGCGAAAAGCGCCATGAGTTGATCGCCATCGGCCACTTGACCATGCTCGTCCAGCACCATCACGCGGTCCGCGTCACCATCGAGGCAAATGCCCATATGGGCCCCATGGGTCACGACAAATTCAGCCGCCAGCCGAGTGTCAGTGGAGCCGCAGCCCTCGTTGATATTGAAGCCGTTGGGATTGGTCCCGACGGCGATGACCTCGGCGCCTAGTTCCCACAAGACCTGCGGCGCGGCGCGGTAACTGGCGCCATTGGCACAATCGACGACGATTTTGAGACCATCGAGGCGCAAGCCGTTAGGAAAACTTGCCTTGGCGCGCTCCACATAGCGCCCGACCGCGTCGTCGATCCGCTTCGCGCGGCCGATATTTTGCGGCTGCGCGGGGGTGATCTCGCCTTCCAGAAGTTCCTCGATGGCCAGTTCCGCCTCATCGGAGAGCTTGTACCCATCCGGGCCGAAGAACTTGATTCCATTGTCATAATGCGGGTTGTGGGAGGCAGAAATCATCACGCCAAGATCGGCGCGCATGGATTTCGTCAGGATGCCGACGGCAGGTGTCGGCACGGGGCCGAGCAGGAACACATTCATCCCCGTCGAGGTCAGACCCGCGGTCAGCGCGTTTTCGATCATGTAGCCAGACAGGCGCGTATCTTTGCCGATCACCACACGGTGCTCATTGCCATCGCGGCGGAAATAGCGCCCAGCGGCGGCGCCCAGTTTCAGTGCCATCTCGGCGGTCATCGGGTAGCTATTGGCCTGACCGCGCACACCATCCGTGCCGAAGAATTTGCGTGCCATAACGGTTTACCCCGCAGTTGTTTCCACCCGATCTCAGGCCTCGTCGCGCAGTGCGCGCCACATGGCCAGTGCCTCAGCGTGGGGTTTTATATCATGGGCGCGGATGATCTGAACACCCTGCGAAAACGCTGTGAGCGCTACTGTGACCGATCCGATCACCCGATCGGCGGGGTCTTGCACATCCGTGATCACGCCGATGAAATTTTTCCGCGAAACGCCAAGCAAAACGGGGCATCCAAGGTCGTGGAACGCCGAAAGATTGCGAATAAGGCTTAAATTGTGATCGAGGGTTTTGCCGAAGCCGATGCCGGGGTCGATAATGATCTTGTCGCGGGCGATGCCGGCGGCTGTGGCGGTCTCGATGCGCGATTTGAGATAGGCGTGGACCTCCTGCACAACGTTGCCGTAACTGGGGTTCTTCTGCATCACCTCGGGCGTACCTTGGGCGTGCATCAGGCAAATCGGTGTGCCAGATTGTGCTGCGATATCAGCGAGTTCCGGATCGAAGCTCAAAGCCGAGACATCGTTGATCATGGCTGCCCCGGCGGCGAGCGCCGCCTTGGCAACGGCGGCTTTGCGGGTGTCGATGGAGATCGGCGTGGTGACCCCTGCCGTACGCAGGGCGTCGATAATGGGGGCTGTGCGGTCGATCTCTTCCGCGATGGACACCTCCGCAGCACCGGGTCGTGTGCTTTCGCCGCCAATATCGAGGATGTCAGCACCCTCGGAAATCATTTTCCGAGCGTGGTAAATGGCTTGCGTGACAGAGTTGAACTTCCCACCATCGGAGAAACTGTCCGGCGTCACGTTCAGCACCCCCATCAAGGCGGGGGTCGGCAGGTTCAAGAACGCCAGAGGTTTGCTCATCGCCTCAGCAAATCGGCTTCAAGACCGGCGCATCCAGGGCCTCGCGCAGAGAGAGCACCTGCCCCGGCCCGTCCTCCACGGCCCCGATGGAGAGCCGCGCTTTGGCCTCGAAACTGGCGGCGAACCAACGGGTCAGTTCGGCAGCGTTCATCTCCTCAAAATCCGGCTGGTCGATTGCATCGAGCACGATTTTCGAGGGCGCCCAGACGCTGATCTGGCCCTGTTTCATCGCCCAATCAAGCTCGGTACGGGTGCCGACAACCACACAGCGGCGATCACGCCCGGCCAGAACCCAGGCATTTTGCTCAATCGCCAGCAGGTCGATGCGGCGTTGCGCTGCCGGGTGCGCCGCTTGCGGGGCCGTGATTTCAGGTGCCGCAACGCAGAGGATCAGCGGCAATTCGGCGGCTTCGAGACGGTCGAGGAGCCGCGGCAAGGCTGGATCGGCGATCACATCATTGCCGAGATAGACCACCCAAGGATGCGGCAGGTCCTGCTCCGGGGGAACGTCGATCATATCGCGGTCGCGGACGATCTCGACCCCCAAAGCGCCCGGGCCGCGATCCAATTTCTCAATACGCACGAAAACGCGGGCAGCGCGATCATCGGCGAGAATGTCTTCGGCCACGCGTTCGGCGAGGGTTTCGAGCAGGTTCAGCCGCTCCTCGGACAATTCGCGATCAATCGCCTCGGTGATCCGGTCATAGGAAAGGATTTTGTCCACATCATCGTCGAGTCCGCGCGGGATCTGCACCTCAACCACCACGTTGAAACAGAGGCGTTGTGTGATGCCACGCTCGGCCTGAAAGGCGCCGATCTCCACCTCGCGGATGTGGTCGCGCAGTGAGATACGGTCGAGCGGATCGGGGCCCGCGGTCGCCTCGGCACGCTCGGAAGGATGGGCAAAAGCCAAACGGATATCGCTGGACATATCTGGGCCGTCTCGTCGTTTCGTCGCGCCAGATTAGCAGGTCGGGTTGCGCCCGTCCTGCCGAAAACGTCACCTCAGCGGTCGATCAGGACGGTCTGTAGAAGATATGCACGCCGTGCCGTGCGGTCTGGCGGAATTGACGCGCCCAGCGGGGACGCACAGCCGTCGTGTGGTAGTAAGTCGCCCCGCCCGCGAGGTTGCGCGGTGCGCCGTCGAGCATCATGCGCGCCACTTTGCCGACGCGGGTCCATGCGGCAGGTTCACGGATCGCTTCTGGGTGACCATCGCAGGTGTAGGTGAACTGGCACTGATAGCGCTTGCCGGTGCCCTGGTTGATCACGCCACAGACGGTGTTCGGGAAACGCGACGAGGAGACGCGGTTCAAGATTACTTCGGCGACAGCGATCTGGCCGCGCACGGTCTCACCGCGGGCCTCGAAATAAAGCGCCTCGGTCAGGCAGCGCCATTGCGCTCCGCCGGAAGCTTTCGGACGCGCCGCGAGTGCCGCAGCGCTATAGGTCAGCTTGCCACCACCGGTCGCGGCCCCTTCAGGCGATTTGGCAATCGCGCGCAAGCGCTTTTCCGGGATGCCATTGAACGCCGCGCGGTCGGCGCGCAGCAATTGTTTCAGCGAGGTCGTGTAGGTCGCACCATCGGCGGCCACGAAACTCGGGACGGACAGGGCCAGCGCCGCGCCAAGCACGGAGGCCGTTAAAATTTTACGCATTTGGACTGCCCCCCAGGGCAACAGAGTCGTCGTCTTAATCGAAGCGGGCATATAACGCTGTGGAAAAGAGCGGTCTAGGGTGTGGGTAAAAGGGTCGCAGGTTGAGCAGTGCCGCGACCTCTATCTAGCGGTCACGGATCAGTCGGGCACAATATCCCGATCATCCTCAAACCCGGTCGAGAGGTCACTATCCCCAGGGTCGCGAATCGCCAGCTGTGCGGCAGCCAGGCGCGCAATGGGCACCCGATAGGGCGAACAGGAGACATAACCGATGCCGATATCGCGGCAGAAGGCGATGCTGTCAGGGTCGCCACCATGTTCCCCGCAGACCGACAGCGTGAGGCGAGAGCGTACCTGTCGCCCCCGCGCGCAAGCCAGTTTCAGAAGCTCCCCCACCCCGTCCTGATCGAGCGCATGGAACGGGTCTTCGACGAACACACCCTTGTTGACGTAATCCGACATGAACCGCCCGGCATCGTCACGGCTGAGCCCATAGGTCATCTGCGTCAGGTCATTCGTGCCGAAGCTGAGGAACGAGGCATGGGTCGCGATGTCTCCAGCGCGAAGCGCCGCGCGAGGCGTCTCCACCATGACGCCGAGCTTGTAGTAGAAGTGCGCGCCGGTCTCTGCGGCGACATCCGCCGCCACTGAGTCGATGCGGGATTTCACCAGCTCGACTTCGCGCTTAGCGGAAACCAGCGGGATCATGATCTCAGGCACCACGGCCTCAACCCCGTCTTGCTGGCTTTGCACCACGGCCTCAAAAATGGCGCGGGCTTGCATGTCGTATATCTCGGGCACGGTGATCCCGAGGCGCACGCCGCGCATGCCCAACATCGGGTTGAATTCCGAAAGGTTCTCGATGCGATGCTGCACCGCTTTCGCGCTCAGCCCCATGGCCTCTGCCATCTCGCGGATGCCGGAGCGGCTGGAGGGCAGAAACTCGTGCAACGGCGGGTCGAAAAGGCGCAAGCAGACGGGTTTGCCGGCCATGATCTCAAAAAGCTCGCAGAAATCTTCCCGCTGCATCGGAAGCAGACGGTCAAGTGCTGCGCGGCGGTCTTCGACCTCATTGGCAAAGATGGCCTCGCGCAAGACGATCAGGCGATCCTCGGCGAAGAACATATGCTCCGTGCGGCAGAGGCCGATGCCTTCCGCTTTGAACATCGCGGCAACCTCCGCGTCGGCGGGCGTGTCGGCATTTGCGCGCACACCGAGGTCGCGATACTCGTCCGCCCAATCCATCAGCGTCTGGAACGTGCCGCCGATCCCGGCTTCAAGAAGCGGCACAGCGCCAGCGAGCGCTTCGCCGCGCGTCCCATCAAGCGAAATCACGTCGCCCTCAGAGAACACCCGGCCATCGCGCGTGGTGATCTTGCGGCCCTTGGTGTCGATCTCGAGGTCGGAGGCGCCAGCGACACAAGGTAAACCCAGCCCGCGCGCGATCACGGCGGCATGGCTCGTGGTGCCACCGCGTTCGGTCAGAATGCCACGCGCCGCATGCATCCCGCGGATGTCTTCCGGGCTGGTTTCGCGGCGCACGAGGATGCAGGCCTCGCCCTGGCTTTGCGCGGTCTGCGCGGCGGCAGCGTTGAAGACAAGCTTGCCAGTGGCCGCGCCCGGAGAGGCCGCGACGCCCACGGAAATCACATCGCGCTTGGCGTCCGGGGCGACCTGTTGGTGCAAGAGTTCGGGCACCGATTTCGGATTCACCCGGGCCACGGCTTCCGGTTTGGAGATCACCTCGTCCTGCGCCAAAGCGGTGACAATCGCGATCTCGGCGCGGGCCGAGCGCGGCGTGCGCACCGCATCGAGCACATGCAACTCACCGCCCGAGATGGTGAATTCGATCTGCATCTCCTCGCGCAGACCTTTGCGGGCAATCGCGCCGTAGTCTTGCAGTTTCTCGAACGCCTCGGGGCTGGCCTCTTCCAGCGACGGTCCCCGATCATCACGGGTCAGATACATCGCCTCGCCATTCGCGCTGAGCGCATCGCGGCCCTGGCTCTGGCGTTTGTAGCGACCGACTTCCTGGGGGTCACCGCTGTCGGAATTTACGAACTGGATGACGCCCGCGCCGCTTTCGCCCTTGCCAAGCCCGAAGGCCATGCGCTGCACCACCAAGCCAAGCCCTGCATCCTCCGGCGCGCCTTTCGACATGCGCAGGAGCCGCGCGGTCGTGCCTTCCCAGGCCTTCGACATGGATTTCAGCACATCGAGCAACTGCGCTTCGATCTCTTGCGGGAAGGCCTCATCCATCTCGGTCTCATAGGCCTCAAGCGCGCGCTCTGACGTCAGATCGGGGATGTCGAAAATCTCGTCATCGAGGCGCGCGACATCGAGCGCGAAGCTCTTGATGAAGCGCAGATGCAGGGCCGCGGCGGCCTCGGCACCGAGGATCGAGGCGAAATAGGCCTCGTTGGCGCGGTTCATGCCGATATTGAGGATCGAGCCCGGACCGCCCCACTGCGCCTCAATCGGCGAGGCGCGGACGGAGATCACGGGCCAGGACCCAAAGGGCTCCAGCAGCTCTTTCATATCCGGGCGCTGACCGCCGGCGATGGCTTTGACCAGCGGGACCGAGAGCGCGACCGTGTCCGGGACCGGCAGGCCGAGCCGGATCAGGCGCTGCAGGCATTTCGCCCGCTCGCCATGCATCCGTCGCTGGATGGGTGCTGTCTCGGTGATCAGCTCAGAGTTGACACGGTCCAACATACTGCACTGCAGCATAGACATATGCGAGTGTCATTCAACTGTGACAAAACAGTTAATGACGAAGCGTAACCGATTAACCCTCCAATTTGGTCAGATCGGCGACACCGCCGCAGATGGTGCGGATTTTGTGCAGGAGGCACAAGCGGTTACGGCGGATGATGTCATTGTCGGAGTTCACCTGAACCGCCTCGAAAAAGGCGTCAATCGGACCTCTGAGCCGGGCCATCGCCGCCATGGCGGCCGCGAAATCTTCGGCCTCGATGGCCGGAGAGATCGCACCACCGGCCTCGTCGAGTGCGGCGAACAGCGCGCGTTCCTCATCGGATTCCGCAAATTTCGGGTCCGGATCGAGCTCGTAAGACACCCCGTCCTTCTCTTCCGCCTGGGTGAGGATGTTATTGGCGCGCTTGAAACCTTGGATCAGGTTTTCGCCATCATCGGTTTTCAGCACATCCGACAGCGCCTCTGCCCGTTTGACGAGCAGGGTCAGGTCATCATTCCCCAGCATCGCGATGCAGGCGTCGATGACGTCATGGCGGATGCCCTTGTCGCGAAGGAAGACTTTGAGGCGGTCGTGGAAGAAGGAGAGGAGGTCTCCGATGTCCGCAAATGCTTTATGATCCTCGACATCTCGAGCACCAACGATATCGGCCGCAGTTCTCAAGTGAGCGGATAGGGACAGTCGTAAATTGTTCTCTAACACTAAACGAACAACTCCTAAAGCCGCTCGCCTCAGAGCGTAAGGGTCTTTCGAACCCGTCGGTTTTTCCTCGATCGCCCAAAACCCGGTTAGTGTGTCGACCTTGTCGGCCAGCGCGACGGCGACGGAGACCGGCGCGGCGGGCACCTCGTCAGAGGGGCCGAGCGGTGAGTAATGTTCCGCGCAGGCGGCGGCGACCTCGGGGGGCAGCCCGGCGGCCTCGGCGTAGTAGCGGCCCATAAGCCCTTGAAGTTCCGGGAATTCATAGACCATCTCGGAACTCAGATCGGCTTTACAGACCTTCGCCGCCTGCTTCGCCAAATCAGGATCGGCACCGACCACCGGGGCCAATTCGCGCGCCAAGGCGGCGATGCGCTGCACGCGTTCGCCTTGGGAGCCGAGCTTGGCGTGGAAGGTGACATTGTCGAGCGCGTTGAGCCAGGGCAGCATCTTCTCGGTTGTCGCAACGCGCAGGTCGTTCTCCCAGAAGAACTTCGCATCCGAGAGCCGGGCAAAGAGCACTTTTTGGTTGCCCGCAAGGATCGTGGCACCGTTGTCGGAGGTCTCGACATTGGCGACGGTGACGAATTTCTCGACCCGTCCCGTCTTGGGGTTGCGCACGGAGAAGAATTTTTGATGTTCCTTCATCGAGGTGGTCAGCACCTCGGGCGGCAGGTCGAGGAAGGTCTCGTCAATCGCGCCCACCAGCACCACGGGCCATTCGACCAGCCCCGCGACCTCGGCCAGAAGACCACGATCCTCGACCAGTTCGAGGCCTTGTGCGAAGGCCTGATTGGTGGCGTCCGACCAGATCGCATCGGCGCGTTCTTGTGCGTCGAGGATGACGAAATTCTGCTTCAGCTTCGCCGTGTAATCCTCGAAAGAGGTTACAGAAAACGGGCCTGACCCCATGAAGCGGTGGCCTTCGGTTTTGTCGCCCGCGGCGATGCCGTCGATCTCCATCGGCACCACCTCGGCCCCGGCCTCATCGGTGAGGATGCACAGGATACGGTGCAGCGGGCGCACCCAGCGCAAAGACCCTGCCCCCCAGCGCATGGATTTCGGCCAGGGGAAGTTGCGGATGACGTCTTCGAGCACCTCGGCGATGATCTCCGCCGCCGGACGGCCCTTTCGTTCGATCACCGCAAACCAGACCTGGCCTTTCTTATCATCGCGGGCCTCCAACTGGTCCTTAGTCAGCCCGGTGGAGCGCAGGAAGCCCTCCAAGGCTTTTTCCGGCGCATCGACGCGAGGGCCCTTGCGCTCTTCGCGTGTGGCGGGGGACGCGGCGAGCAACTCCTCGATGGTCAGGGTCAGACGGCGCGGCGTGTGGAAGGCCCCGGCGGACGCATAGGTCAGGCCAGCCTCGACCAGCCCGTCGGTCATGCGTTTCTTCAAATCTTCCGCCGCGCGCGCCTGCATGCGGGCGGGGATTTCCTCGGAGAAGAGTTCGATCAGGAGGTCGGGCATTTGGCGTCAATCTTTGTATTTGTCGTTGAGCTGGTGCCAGGCATAGGCGCGCCCGTCATCGTAGAGGGCCACGATGCGGTCGACCCCGTCGGCGATCTCGGGCTCGGAGATAAAGGCCAGCGCGGCGCCACTTTTTAGGTCAGCGCCCAGCTGTGTGGCGTCATAGCAGTCGAACCATCCCGGCGCGGTCAGCGGTTCGGCCCCGTCGATGAGTTCATAGGTCTCGGTGGCGGTGGAGTGGTTGAGGAAAGTGGTGAAGCAGCCGCGAAAGCGCAAGGGTGAACTTGTGGCATCAATGCCTTGAAAATCCTCGATATCTATCGCTTCCGGTTCACCGGAAACAACGGAGACGAGCTTGATCTCCGTGCTCGCCGGCGCGGGTTCATACCAGTGATAGACCTGCAGATAATAGAGCGCCACGCCGCCCAGAAGCGCCGCGATCACGATGGAGCCTCCGACGAATTTGCCATTCATGCCGCTTCAGGGGCCCAGCCCCCGGCCTCCGTCTGGATGAACGCGTCGGCACAGGCCTTGGCGAGCGCGCGCACGCGACCGATATAGACCTGGCGCTCGGTGACCGAGATGACGCCGCGCGCATCGAGCAGGTTAAAGAGGTGGCTGGCCTTGATGCATTGGTCGTAAGCGGGATGCGCCATGATGATGCGTTTGGCCGTCTTCGGGTCCTCGGCGGGGGCGTCGAGGATGCGCTGGCATTCGGCCTCGGCATCCTTGAAATGCTGCAGCAGCGTATCGGTATCGGCGAGGTCGAAATTCCAGCGGGAATATTCCTGCTCAGTCTGGCGGAACACGTCGCCGTAGCTCAGCGCAATGGGCGCTTGCGGGTCGTTGAAGGGCATGTTCATGACGTGATCGACGCCGAGCACATACATCGCGAGGCGTTCGAGCCCGTAGGTCAATTCCCCCGAGACGGGATGGCAGTCATGGCCGCCAACCTGTTGAAAATACGTGAATTGTGAGACCTCCATGCCGTCGCACCAGACCTCCCAGCCGAGGCCCCAAGCGCCGAGGGTCGGGCTTTCCCAATCGTCCTCGACAAAGCGGATGTCATGGAGGCCCATGTCGATGCCGATGGCCTCCAGCGAGCCCAGATAGAGGTCCTGCAGATCGGGCGGCGAGGGTTTGATCAGCACCTGATACTGGTAGTAGTGCTGCAAGCGGTTAGGGTTTTCGCCATAGCGCCCATCGGTGGGGCGGCGCGAGGGCTGCACGTAAGCCGCAGCCCATGGGTTGGTGCCCAGCGCGCGCAAGGTCGTCGCTGGGTGAAATGTCCCTGCCCCGACCTCCATGTCATAAGGTTGCATCACGGCACATCCACGGCCCGCCCAATAGGTCTGCAGGCGCAGAATTATCTCTTGAAAAGAGCGTGGTTTTTCTACCTGTTCTGGCATGGATGAGGCCCTTCGCGCGTGCTCGCGCCCTCCCTATCCAAGGGCTTTGGGAGGGTCAACGTTGCATTGAGGCCGCAGTGACGGGGTTTTGAGGTGCAAGTTGCCACCGGGATGATAGTCTCGCGCGAGGATTCGCCCCAGGGGAGTACGGCGAAGCAACTGGGAATTGGTGATGATACGGGCAGTTTTTAGCGTATTTTTTGCGTATCTTTTGATGATTGCGGCGCCCGCAGCCGCGCAGAATGTCTTTGTCCAGGTGGAGGCGCATCCCTCCCTGCGTGTGGCCGAGGAACGGGCGCGGGAATATGGGACCGCGTTTGATGATCTCAACGGGTTTCGCATGTCGACCGGCTGGTATGCGCTGGCGCTTGGCCCCTATTCCGCCAATCAGGCCCGCGCGCGGTTGCTGGAGTTGCGCCGTGCAGGACTGATCCCGCGCGATGCCTATGTGTCGGACAACCAGCCGTATGGCGAGCGCTTCTGGCCGGTGGGCGGCGCGCTGAGCCAACCTACGCAGCCTCAGCCCCAAGTGGAAGAGCCTGCGGAAGAAACCACAACGCTGGTACCAGTGGAGCCTGCGGAACCGGTCGAAGTGGAAGAGACGCCCCGTCAGGCGCGCGCGAGTGAAGCCCTGCTAAGCCGTGATGAGAAGAAAGAACTGCAAGTGGCGCTACAGTGGTTCGGGTTTTATCGCTCCTCTATTGACGGCTCCTTTGGGCGCGGTACGCGCGGGGCGATGAGCCGCTGGCAGGACGCGAACGGGTTCCGCAATACCGGCGTTCTGACGACGAAGCAGCGCGGGCAATTGATGGAGGGCTACAGAAGCGCGCTGGCCGCTCTTGGGCTGGGCGAAGTGGTGGAACAGACCGCAGGCATCACGGTAACGATGCCCGCGAAACTGGTGGAGTTCGAGAAATACGAATACCCGTTCGTGCACTACAAACCCAAAGATAACAGCGGTGTGCGCGTACTGTTGATCTCTCAAGCGGGCGATGATGCGACGCTGGGTGGGCTCTACGAGATCATGCAGACGCTGGAAATCGTGCCGCTGGAAGGTGAGCGCAAAAAGAACCGCAATTCCTTCACGCTGACGGGCCAGAATGATCAGGTGCATTCCTATACCTACGCCGCCTTGGGCGGAGGGTACGTGAAAGGTTTCACGCTTGCCTTTCCGCCTGGAAAAGCCGCCGATATGGAGCGCGTGATCGAGATCATGCGCGACACGTTCGAGACCTCGGAAGGCTCGCTTGATCCGTCTTTTGCGAATGCCGATAGCCAAGCGATTGATCTTCTGTCCGGGCTTGAGTTGCGGCGACCCAAAATCTCGCGTTCAGGGTTCTATGTCGATGGGCGCGGCCGCGTGGTGACCCATGCGGGCGCCGTACAGCAATGCGAGCGGATCACGCTGGATGAGACCTATGAGGCGGAAGTCTCGGTGATCGAAGACGGGCTGGCGCTGCTCGAGCCGAAATCAAGTCTGGTGCCGCTGAACTATGCGCGCTTTGCCTCACGGCCCGGTCGCTTGCGGTCTGAAGTGGCCGTGTCGGGCTATTCCTATGAGGGCGCGCTGGAAGGGCCGACCCTGACCTATGGCCAACTCGCCGATCTGCGGGGCCTGAATGGCGATGAGAGCCTGCACCGTCTGACGCTTAATGCGTTGCCGGGCGACGTGGGTGGACCGGTTCTGGACACCACCGGCGCTGTGGCGGGTATGCTGATGCCGTCTGAGGTGGAAGGGCGGAGACTGCCGGAGGGCACGAGTTTCGCCAAGAACGCCGCGGCGCTTGCGAGCTTTCTGTCGAATAATGGTCTGACGGCGTCGGCCCTGGTGGGCGATACGCAGATGGCGCCCGAGGATCTGGTCGTGGCTGCCGCTGACATGACCGTGCTGGTGGGCTGCTGGTAATCTGATTTCGAATTGCCTTTGGCAATCCGACCGGCTGGGGGCTCTGCCCCCAGACCCCCGGAAGTATTTTTGGACCAATGAAAATGGTAGGGCCCCGTTAACCGGCAATCGCTGGTGTGACGTGGATCAGCGTTGGGCCGTTTGCCCGGAAGGCTTCTTTGACGGTGGTTTGAAGTTCTGAGAGCGTTTTGGGGGCGGCAGCGGCAGCGCCATAGGCCTCCGCGAGTTTCAGGAAGTCAGGGTTGCGCTGGATCACTGCGTTTGGGGCGATCTGGGCTGCGACCATGCTGTCCTCGATTGCGCCAAGTTTGCCGTTGTCCCATAAGAGGATCGGCAGCGGCAGCTCCAACTCGACTGCAGTGCCCAACTCCTGCACCGTGTATTGAAAGCCATAATCGCCCGCGATGGCCATGGTGGGTTTGCCCTTGCGCGCCACGGCCCCGCCGATGGCGGCGGGCAGCGCATAGCCGAGCGTGCCGAACCCCGTGGGATGGTGCCAATGGCCGGGGCGTTCCATGTCCCATATCTCTTTTGCGGCATAGGCAAACTGGGTCATGTCGGAATAGATCATCGTATCAGCAGGCAATGCCTCGCGCAGCGCGTCTGCAATCGGGCCGATATGGGGGTAGCTGACATCGACCTCCGCCCGCCAACGCGCCTTGGTCTTGGCGATCTCACTGGCAGACCAGTCAAACGCATCCGGCAGATCGCTGGCCGCAGCGAATTGCCGGAAGAAACTCTGCGAAGCGGCGTTAAGCCTGATCGTTGGACCGGTGCTGCTGGTCAGTACCTCCGGATCGATGTCGACGCGTATATGCTGGGTGATCTCGCCGATCTGGGTCCGCCAAAGATCCACTTCGGCCAGTTCACTGCCCGCTGTGATCACCAGATCGGATTGCGCGACCACGTCCGCACTGTCGGGCCGGGCAAGGTAGCTTCCGAAGGAATAGACGTAATCTGAGGGCACGAGACCCCTGCCCGCATAGGTGGTGAAGACGGCCATCGGACATCGGTCCAGCAATGTGCGAATGTCCTCAACGGCCGGGACGGCACCGCCGCCCAGGATCAAGAGCGGACGTTTCGCGTCTCGAAGCAAGTCGCAAGCCTTTTCGAAATGATCTTCGCTGATCTGCGCGCGCCCCAAGCTCAAACCTATTTGCGCCGGGTCATGGGGCGCGGCACGGGCCTCAAGAATAGAGATCGGCACTTGAATATGTTTCGGACGCGGGCGTGCGGAATGGTGCTCCTGAAAGGCGCGGTTGATCAGCGCATAGGCGGCCTCCGCCGTGCGGGCCTCCTCGGACCAGTCGCAAACGCAATCGGCAGCAGCGCGTTGGTCGAGCATCTGGTGGAGTTGCCCGCGCGTGGCCGCCGTCTCGTCGAGGCAGGAGGAGATCACGAGCATGGGCACGCTGTCGGAATAGGCCTGCCCCATCGGGGTCATGATGTTGCAGAGACCCGGCCCGGTGATCACGTAGCACACGCCGGGGCGCCCGGTGGCGCGGGCATAACCGTCGGCCATGAAGCCTGCTCCTTGCTCGTGACGGGCCAGCACGTGCGTCAGGCCAGCCTCCTCGATGCCGCGATACATCTCCTGATTGTGCACGCCGGGAATGCCGAAGATCACCTCGACGCCCCGATCCTTCAACATGTGGGAAATTTGGGCACCTAAGGGTCGCATCAGCCTCTCCAGAATGCAGCGGTGAACATGACATAGACCACCATAAGCTCCAGCCGTCCGATCAGCATGGCGATGATCAGGAGCCATTTGGCGGTGTCATTGATCTCGGCGAAATTGCCGGATGGGCCGATCTCGGGGCCGAGGCCCGGGCCGACATTGGCCAGTGCTGTGGCCGCGCCTGAGACCGAGGTGATGAAATCGAGACCGGTCATGCCGAGCAGAACCGAGAGTGTGCCGAGGCTAACGGCAAAAAGTACGAAGAAGGACATGACCGAGCTCAAGACATCGTCGCTCACAGGGCGCCCGGCATAGCGGGGTTTGAAGATGCCGTGGGGCGAGTGGATGCGCTGCACCTGCGCCTTGATGGACGCAAAAAGCAGCTGAAAACGGAAGATTTTGATCGAACAGGTGGTGGACCCAGCGCAACCGCCGATCAACCCGATAAAGAAGAACATCGCCACGGCAAACGGCCCCCAGACGCCGTAGTCCGCGCTGGCATAACCGGTGCCGGTGAGGATCGAGGTAACGTTGAAGAGCGCCTTGCGGAAGGCCAGCTCGGTAAGGTCGGTGAAGGCGTAAAGCTGGAAGGCGGTCATCGTCAGGATCAGCACCAGCGCGGTGCCGAAAAAGCCGCGGACCTGGGCGTCCTTAAAGAGCGGTTTGGCTGTGCCCGCGACCACCTGCACGTAGCGCACGAAGGGCAAAGCGGCGAGCAGCATGAAGAGGCTGGCAGCGTATTCCGCCGACGGGGCGAACTCGGCAAAGGAGGAGTCGTAATTGGCAAACCCGCCGGTCGCGATGGTGGTCATCGCATGTACGGTGGCGTCCAGCGGCCCCATGCCGGAGGCGAGGTAACTCACCCCGCAGGCGATGGTCAGAAAGACATAGATGCCAGAGACCGACTGTGCGATCTCACCTGCTCGGGGCAGGATTTTGCCTTGGGTGTCAAAACCTTCGGAGCGGAAGATTTGCATTCCACCCAGGCGCAGCTCGGGCAGAAATACCATCGCCACGACGATAATCCCGACCCCGCCGAACCATTGCATGAGCCCCCGCCAGAGTTTCAGGCCCGGGGGCAAGGCCTCGAGCCGCTCAAGTACGGTGGAGCCGGTGGTGGTGAAGCCCGAGACCGCCTCGAAGCTGGCATCGACAATCCGAGCCTCGGTCTCGCCCCAGATGAAGGGCAAGGCGCCAAAGATCGGCAGCGCGACCCAGACGCCTGTGGTGAGGAAAAAGAGTTGTTGTACGGTGAGGCGGTCCCCCACCCCGTTGGCCGTGGCTAGGGCCAGACATCCGCCCACCAGCACCGTCACCACAGCACTTTGTGCGAAAGCCTGCCAGTGCTCGGTCCCAGTGGCCAGATCAAGCGCCATCGGGATCAGCATCGCCACCCCGAGACAGGTCACAAGAAGACCGATGACATAGCCGACAGGGCGCAAGTCCAACATGGCGCCAAGGGTTGGCGCGGGGGCAAAGCGGTGTCAACGGAAATAGGAACTGGTTTCCGTCCTGTATTTTACAATTGCGTTAATTAACGAATCTGTTAATATAACTATATGAGCGCTCTGCCTGCCATATTTGCCGCCCTCAGCGACCCCTACCGGTTCGAGATCGTCGAACGCCTGATGGAGGAAGGTGAGCTCTCCGCTGGTGAAATCGGGGACGCCTTCGACATTTCTGCACCGGCGATCTCGCGGCACCTGTCGGTCCTGCACGAGGCCGGGTTGGTGGAACGCAGGGCACAACGTCAGCAACGCATTTATTCCGTGAAACCCGGCGCGATCCGCAAGGTTTCTGACTGGACGCTGGATCACCGCGCGTTTTGGGAGGCAAGTCTGGACCGCCTCGAAGCCGCGCTGAGGGAGGATGAGACATGACCGATGCCGTTACGCTGGAACGCCGCCTGCCCGCCTCTGCGGCGCGCGTTTTCGAGATGATCAGCCAGCCAGAAAATATGGTGCGCTGGTGGGGCCATGACGGGATGATCGTGCCGGAGCACAATCTCGATTTCACCAAACCGGGGCCCTGGTTCTCGGTCATGGAATCGCCTGATGGCCGCAAGCGAATGGTCTCTGGCGAAGTGACGGAGGTCGACCCGCCCCGCTTCATCGCCTTCACCTGGGCCTGGCATGATGGTGGTCCGGGTGGCCCGCGAGAGACGGAAACCCGCGTGACCATTGAAATTGACCCGGCAGGTGACAGCGAAGCAGTGATGAAACTCAGCCATTACGGCTTGCCCACAGATACGGCCCGCGCCGGGCACACGCGCGGCTGGCTTTCGATCTTCGATAAACTTGAGAAAGGGCTCGCGACCTGAGCTCTCAAAACTCCTGGAGGACCCAAAATGCCTGATTTTATGTTTGCCTATCACGGTGGCAAAGCGCCCGAGAGCCCTGAAGAGGGCCAGAAGGTCATGGCCGAATGGATGGCCTGGTTTGAAGGCCTTGGCGACAAGGTGAAGAACCCCGGCAACCCGGTCGGTATGTCGAAAACCGTCTCTGCCGATGCAGTCGCTGATGATGGCGGATCGAACCCCTTGTCGGGCTTTTCGATCATCGCGGCAGGCTCCATCGAGGAAGCCTGCGAAATCGCCAAAGGCTGCCCCATGGTGAAAGACGGCAGCGGCACCGCGGAAATCGCCGAAATCATGGAAATGTAACCCTGTTGGCCGGGCTTTCGTGGTCCGGCCATACATCTTGGGGGGCTTTAAGATGAAACTCGGGATTTGTGTGCGCTACAGCTATGACGGCGATGAGATAGCTTGGGAGAAGGTTATTTCTGACTTTGTGAACTCTATCGCGCAGGATGCTGATTTAGCTGGAAAATTCACTTATCACGTGCAAAAGGCCAATGAAGGCTCCGAGAGGGTGCATATCGGCCGATGGGACGCGCCCGAGACGGTGAAACTCTTACAAAGCCGAGCTTATTTCACCGCGTTTGCAACGCAACTGAGAGAGATGGCCGGGGACACACTGGCCCCGCTACCCTTCTCGGTCACCCATAGCGCAACGCCTTAGCTGAGATGGAGCAAACCCGACTTGGCGTCTGGTCCCCGTGGCGGTCCGAAGAGCGCCAACACGCGGCAGGTCTCGGCTGTTGAGTTCCCCGGAGATCAGCACCCGATAGAGCGCAAAGGTGCAGGTATGCCGACCAGCGATAGATCGGGCGGTTGCGGGGCGAGATCGTCACCCCTTTGGGCATCAGCGATTGCCGACCCTGATCAACTCCCTTTCACATCGCTCGCAAAGCGTGCCGCGTTTTCCTTCGCAAATGCACTGGCATCTGCATCCGCATCCCAGAATTGAGGATTGGTCTTCGGAATTGTCAGCGCCTTTTGCACAGCCGGACGCGCGTCAATCCGGTGAAACCAGGCTTGCAGATGCGGCAGCCCCTCCACACTTGCCCGCGCCCACACATAGGCCCGCGCCCATGGGTAGGTCATCATATCGGCGATTGTATACTCGCCCGCCGCAAGCCAGTCGCGCCCGTCCAGATGGGCATTCAGGACTTCCAGCAGACGCAGCGATTCATCGACATAGCGTTTTATCGAGAATGGCTCCTCATGCCCATTCGGTGCCGCGATATGCTGGAAATACATCGCCTGCCCCATCATCGGGCCAACATGGCCGACCTGGAAGAACATCCACTGCATGACCTCGGAACGCTTCACCGGATCGGTCGGCAGAAATTGCCCGTATTTCTCCGCCAAATGCCAAAGGATCGCACCGCTTTCGAAGATCGGGCGATCCTCGTCTCTATCGACGATGGTCGGGATTTTGCCATTGGGGTTCAGGCGCAGATAGTCCGGCGCCTTCTGCTCCTGCTTCGAGAAATCAATCGCCGTCAGGTCGTATGGGATGCCGGCCTCTTCAAGGAAAATGACCGGTTTGTAGCCGTTCATCGTGGCGGCGGTGTAAAGGTGAATAGCGGGCTGGGACATTGTCGTTCTCCGATGCAGAGCTGAAATCAGGACGGCCTGGGTGGCATTGATCCCGATCTTGAGTTTGCGGTGAGAGAAATCAACCAGTATACTTTTTGTAACCTACAAACACGGATGAGAGACCCCATGCACGCGCGGATTGACGAAGGCCCGAATGGTCGCAAGACCGTGGTGGACGCCTGTATGGAGCCCTGCCCGATTGAGCGCGGCATGCGCATCGTCGGCGGCAAATGGACCGGGTCGATCCTCTGGCATCTCAAGGACGACCCGGTGCGGTTCAATGACCTTTCGCGCATGATCGGTGGGGCGAGCAAGAAGATGATTGCGGAGCGTTTGCGTCAACTGGAGGCGCAAGGCCTGGTCCGCCGCGAAGTGGCCAACACCAAGCCAGTATCCGTACTCTACGAGATCACCGGGTTGGGACGCACAGCGCTTGGATTTCTTGATGAACTTCGGAGGTGGACCGAGAGCCTTCCCGCCGAGCCTAGTAGCCCCAATCGGTGAGGGCTGGCGCGGTTTTCATGCCGCTGGTTTTGTGACCGCGCCCCTCATATCGATCTTTCACTGTGCAGCGAATGGCGTTTACCGGCTATCCGTCTCGACCGGGTTCGCTCGGATCACTGGAGAAAAGCGCAATCTTGTTGCCTTGAGGATCGCGCAGGTAACCCACATAGAAGTGAGGTCCATACGAGGCACGGAAGCCCGGCGGCCCCTCATCGGACCCACCCGCAGCAAGGGCTGCGGCGTGAAGATCACGCACTTGGCGTTGATTGCGCGCCTCAAAGGCGACCATTGAGCCATTTCCGGTCGAGGCCGGCCCTCCATCAAAGGGCGGTTTCACGTAGAATTCCGGCAGAACAGGAGACTGCCCCGGCTCCACGGGCAGCGCGTAACTCAGCCCCTCAGGCCCCTCCTCCAGTTCGTACCCTAGGGCGGGCAGAAACGCGGAGTAAAACCGTTTCGCTTGCACGATGTCATCCGCGCCGACTGTGACATAGGAAATCATGCTTCGTGGTTCTTTCCGGAGGTTTGGCCATTCCAGCAAGGTTATCGCGATGTTGTAAGCCATCACAGATGTCGGCTCAACAAACGGACCGATGTCTCACCTAAAGGCCGTCACCATAGCGGTTGCCGCGAAAACAGCAGGAACGAGGCCCAGTTTTCCGGCATAGCATCAAAGGTGGCTTTACGAGCGGACCACGTAGACTGAACACTTCGAATGGGCGACGACGTGACTTGCCGTGGTTCCCAAGATGTAATCCTTGATCTTGGGGTTGGCCGATCCCATCACGATCACGTCGACATTTCGCTCTTCGGCATATTTGACGATCTGGCGGTGCACTGCGCCCAAAAGAACGACCGTCTCTACCTCCAGCCCCTCAGCGGGATAGGCCGCGATAAACTTCTTCAGCGCCTTGCCCCAGTATTCCTTTGAGTCGGTGATGTTCAGATTGCGCTCCATTTCTGGCGCAACAGTGACCACCAGAAGCTTGGCACCTCGACGGCGTGCCATCGCCACGGCTTCTTCGTATCCACTGAAATCCAAGTTCGCATGGCGGAGGTTTATGGGGCTGAGGATCAGTTTTGTATCGCGCGGCATTCAGTATGGGTCCTCAATCTGGAACTACGGTAGGGTTGGCTTGTTGAACGCAACTCAATACGTGCGACAGAGGTGCTGAAGCGCACTATTCCTTCCGTTTTGATCGGTCCGGGACGGCTTCGAACTCAATTATGAAAATAATGGCAGGCTGAGTCCACTGGCGAACCAAAAAAGATTTTGGCCTCAGTCCACAGAGGCGCCGCTCGCACGACCTCCGCCCTTGACCAGAAGGGGCAACGGGCGTATCCGAGGCACGTGGCGATTTGTTACCGGATTGCGGGCCACGTTAAACATCTCCGCTAAAGAGGTTGGGTCTACGCAAGAGCCTCCCCCTTATCCCGGTGGAGGCTTTATTTTTGGGCAAATGCCCAGGACACATGACGAGGAATGACGATGACGGACTGGTCCCCCCGCACCCGCGCAGTGCATGCCGGCACCCGGCGCAGCCAATATGGCGAGATGGCCGAGGCGATCTATCTGACCCAGGGGTTCAAATATGACAGCGCCGAACAGGCCGAAGCGCGGTTCATTGAGAGCGGCCCGGATGAGTTCATCTATGCGCGTTACGGCAACCCGACGGTGGCGATGTTCGAAGAGCGGATCGCCTCGCTTGAAGGCACCGAGGACGCCTTTGCGACAGCCTCCGGCATGGCGGCGGTCAATGGTGCGCTGACCTCGATGCTGAAAGCCGGGGACCATGTGGTGTCGTCGCGGGCGCTGTTCGGGTCCTGCCTCTATATCCTCGAAGACATCCTGCCGCGTTTCGGCGTGGAGGTGACCTTTGTGGATGGCACCGATCTGGATGCCTGGCGCGCGGCGATGCGCGATGACACCAGGGCGGTGTTTCTGGAAACCGTGGCGAACCCTACGCTTGAAGTCATCGATTTGGCGGCTGTGTCCGAGATTGCCCATGACAAAGGCGCGACGGTGATCGTCGATAATGTCTTCGCAACGCCGGTCTTCTCGGAGGCGGTCGCGCAGGGCGCGGATGTTGTGGTCTATTCCGCGACCAAACATATCGACGGCCAGGGCCGCTGCCTGGGCGGGGTGATCTGCGGCAGCCAGGAGTTCATTCGTAAGACCGTAGAGCCCTATCTGAAACATACCGGTGGATCGATCTCGCCCTTCAATGCCTGGGTGATGCTGAAAGGGCTGGAGACGCTGCATTTGCGCTGCACCCAGCAAGCCGAGACCGCGTTGGCGCTGGCCGAGGCGCTGGAAGGTCATGACAAGCTTGCGAATGTGCTTTACCCGCACTTGCCCTCGCATCCGCAATACGGTGTGGCCAAGGCGCAGATGGGGGCCGGTGGCACGGTCATTGCGCTCGATATCAAAGGTGGTCAGGCGGAGGCGTTTCGGTTCTTGAATGCGCTTCAGATCGTCTCGATCTCGAACAATCTGGGTGACAGCAAAAGCCTGGTGACACATCCAAAAACCACCACGCATCAACGTCTTAGTGATGAGCAGCGGGACGAATTGGGGATCACTGACGGGTTGGTGCGGCTCTCCGTGGGATTGGAGGATGCGGGTGACCTTCTGAATGACCTCAAATCCGCTCTGGATATGATCTGATCCGCATTGTTTCACGTATACACAGGGAATTCAGTTGGCATGGGGGCGGCAAGCCCCCATATTTGACTGGCGTGAACCGAAGGAGGGACAATTATGAATGTCCATACGCCGGATATTGACCGCTTTCCCAGCCGCCGAGAGGCCGAGGAGGCCCTGAAATTGCTCAGAGACTGGGCGGCACAATCGAGCGATACTGAAATTGATGATCTCGACCCGCTGATCGGCCGTCTTGTGCCGGGTCAGGTGGCTGAGACCTACCCGGCGCTGGCGCGCGCCTACCCGGAAGATTTTGCCGTGGACGAGGCTTACAAGGCCTCGATGCCTGACCTGCAGAACGGTCCCTCTTCGCTCATTCGCGGCGCGAAGCGGCAGCTGTCCCATGTCGGCATTTCCAACTTCCGCCTGCCGATCCGGTTTCATACCCGCGACAATGGCGATGTGACCCTTGAAACCTCGGTGACCGGCACCGTCTCGCTGGAAGCCGAGAAGAAGGGCATCAACATGTCGCGCATCATGCGCACCTTCTACAAACAGGCCGATGAGACCTTCAGCTATGAAGTGATCGAGCGGACGCTGGATGCGTATAAGGAGGATCTGGAGAGCTTCGACGCGCGTATCCAGATGCGGTTCTCCTTCCCGCTGAAGGTGCAGAGCCTGCGCTCCGGTCTGTCGGGCTTTCAGTATTACGACATCGCGCTGGAAGTGGTGGATCAGGATGGGGTGCGCAAGAAATTCATGCATCTCGATTACGTCTATTCCTCCACCTGTCCGTGCTCGCTGGAACTCAGCGAACATGCCCGTCAGGTGCGCGGTCAGTTGGCAACGCCGCATTCGCAGCGCTCGGTTGCGCGCGTATCGGTCGAGATCGATCGCGACGCGGAATGCTTGTGGTTTGAGGACCTCATCGAGGCCTGCCGTCGCGGTGTGCCGACTGAGACGCAGGTCATGGTGAAGCGCGAAGACGAACAGGCCTTTGCGGAACTGAACGCGGCGAACCCGATCTTCGTGGAAGACGCAGCACGCAGCTTTGCTGAGCAATTACAGGCTGATGCCCGGATCGCGGATTTCCGCGTGGTGGCGAGCCATCAGGAGAGCCTGCACAGCCATGATGCTGTGGCGATTGTGACGGAAGGCGAGACATTCGCGTCCGACAGTCTCGATCCGAAACTGTTCAACACGCTTTTCCACGTCGGATAAATCTAAGCGCGCCCAACATCAGCGGGCGCGCTTCTTCATCGCTTAGGTCAGATAGCTCGCGTAGCGCTGCCACGCATTCAGGGATTTCGTGTGGATCGGCTGGCGGACTTCGCTGGCGCTCAAGGTCATGACCGCCCGGGAGTTCTTTTCGGGCGACAGGCACGCCTCATCCCAGGACAGCCCCGCCTGAGAGATGAGCCGCCGTATCGCTGGCTCCGGGTTCTGAACGAGGTCTTCGTAGCTGACGGAAATGATGGCGTCGCCGCAGCGTTCGGTCCAGAAGGCCAACATCTCATCGAAAGCCGCCTGATACACCGCGATATCGCGTAAGTTGTAGCTGAAGAGCTGTTTTCCAGGACGGAAGATATGACGGTAGGCCGAAAGCGCCGTGGGCTCTGCGCGCCGGTTCAGGACGACGAACCGGGCTTTCGGCATCGCCGCCGCGGCCAGACCCAGATACATCCATGTTTGCAATGACTTATCTGTCAGGTGCGGCGCATCCGGCGCGACCAGCTTTTGCATCGTCTCAGCGTAATCCGCACCCGCCTTGCCAAAGGCCTCTCGCGTGAGTGAGAGCCTGCGACGGGCGTCCACCATCGGATCACCGATGTAGCGTTTGGCGACTTTGAAGAAGGCGCCGGTCTCACCAGCGGCATCAACCTCGCCGTGAGACGAAACGATCTGTTCGACGAGTGTCGTGCCAGAGCGCGGCATACCGGTCACAAAGATTGGCGCGAAATCGGTGCTGGCTGTGCTCCAATAGTCCGAGGGATCGAATTTGCCGAAGACCCGCTGATATCGACGCACCATGGCCTGCCGGGTCGTCACATCAAAGGGATAAGCATTGCGCATGGCGATATTCGCGGCATCAAGATGGCGGAAGCTGCGATCAACATCATCCCGTTGGTCCCAGGCCTTTGCGAGCGCGAAATCGAGGTGGAACGCAGCCGAGCTCCCTTCTTGGGCCATGCGACGCGCATGTTCGAGGCGCTCCAGCAGGGGCGTGTCGGATTTGAAATCGGTGATCGCGGCAAGATGATAGAGAAGCTCGCCATTGCCGGGTTCCGCGCGCATGGCACGCTCCAGATCGGCGCGCGCCGCCTCCATGTCGCCAAGGCTTTGGTTGATGATCGCGCGACGGGCCAAGAACCGCGGATCGTTTGGCTCCAGTGCAACGGCGCGATTCAGGGTGTCAATTGCATCAGGCAAACGTCGCGCACTCTCTTCCAGCTCCGCGCGATACGCCAACAGACGAACCGACACGACGCCCTGATCAACGGATCGAATATCCTCCAGCGCATCATGCAGATGGCCCAGCGTCTGCAATATCCGGGCACGAAAGATAAGCGCGTTGGCCTCTCTGCCACGCCGCGAGATTTCCAGATTTATGGCATCCAATGCGCCGGGCAGATCACCGGAAGCGGCTCTCGCCCGGGCCTGAACGACATAGTCTGTCTCCATCCCCATGGGTTGGTCCTTCGCACCTTGCCCGTCTGGGCTTTGCCGAAAAGCAGAACGTTGGATGCGCCAAAATCGGGCGTGTGCGGGCCGCGGGCCCACCTTAAAATTCTATTGGAAGCTCAACTCGATGCCGCCTGCTCTTTCAGTAAACTATATCGTTTAGTTTTGAAAATTTAAACTGCGAATTTTTGAAACACCCATGTGCATATTCGCACCAGCAAGATATTGCCGAACCGGTAGGCCAACTGCTCAATAATTCAGCAATTCGGGAAGCCTAGCTGCCCTCTTCTTCCCCATAGCGTTGCAGAAGCCCCGCCTGCGCCATGAAGAACACGAATAGCGCCGCTGGAAAGCCGAAGGTTTCGATCTTCACCCAGGCATCGGTCGACATGGTGCGCCAGATGACTTCGTTGGCCACGGCGAGAAAGGCGAACATCGCTGTGAGACGTTTCGTCAGGATCATCCAGCCTTCGGTCTTCAAAGGCATCATCTCATCCATGACATATTCCAGCCAGGAGCGTTTCATCAGCAATCCGATCCCAAGGATGCCGGCAAACAGCCCATAGACGATGGTGGTTTTCATCTTGAAGAACCGCTCGTCGTTGAAATAGGCCGTCAGCCCGCCGAAAACGATTACCATGACAGCGGTCAGGACCTGCATGCGGCTGAGTTTACCCGTCAGCTTCCATAGGAGACCCATCGCCGCCAGCAAGATCGGGATGAAGACGATTGTCGCAACGATGAAGCCGGAATATTCAACGCCACCAAAGGCATAGGTCTCGTCGCGCATCCGAAGATAGGCGAGAAAGAACAAGAGCACGGGCCCCAGTTCCAGCGCCATTTTCAATCCCGGCGAGATCTGTTTCTCAGCCATATTGGCCTCCCACTTCCACAATCACCGCTCCTGCCGCGATCAGGCACATTAGTCCAGCCCTTGCGGGCCCCACGCGCTCTTTGAGAAAGAGCCAGCCGATCAGCGCGGCGAACACCGTCGAGGTCTCCCGCAACACCGCCGCCTCGCCGACATGACCGACCCGTGTGGCCAGCATCACAGCGCCGAAAGAGCCCCAGGCGACGAATGCCCCGAGCAACCCACGCCGCAAAAGCGGCCAGGGATCGGGGCGCTGCGCCATGCGTGTCCACATCACATAGGCGATGGGCGGGAAATCGAAAGCGGTGATGAGAAAAAACCATGCGACAAAGGTGAACGGGTCCGCTGTGGCGCGGATCGCATAAGCGTCATAGGTGGTGTAGATCGCAACGCTGATCCCTGTGGCAAGCGCGATGCCGATGGCGGCAATCAGGCGGGGACGTTCGACCTTCACGTCACGCAGATTGATCGCCGCGATGGCGAAAATCCCGCCAACCAGAAGCGCGACGCCGATCCATTGGGTGGCGTTGAAGGTCTCGGAGAAGATCAGATAGGCCCCGATGATGGTAAAGAGCGGCCCAGAGCCGCGCACGACCGGATAAACGACTGTGTAGGCCCCGCGGGTATAAGCCAGCGCCATGCCGAGTTTGTAGAAGAAGTGGATCACCAGCGCGCCGAAAAGTAGCGCCCATTCAATGCCTTGCGGCCATGGGACCAAGAACAATGCCACCGGTGCGCTGATGATAATCAGAGAGAAATCAATCGAGCCGCGCGTCAGCCAGGGATCAAACCGACCCTTCTGAAGCGCGCCGAATGTGGCGTGCAGAAAGGCGGAACTGAGCGCGAGAACAAGCGCTACACGGTGCCCCGTTTCCGTCCCGGCAATGGAGACAAGCCACTGGCTGAGATCGTTCAGGCCCCTGCTCCTGTGAGCGCTTGCGCGAAGTCCTCGGGATCGAAGGGGGCCAGATCGTCGATCTGCTCGCCGACGCCAATCGCATGGATTGGCAAGCCGAACTTATCCGCCAGAGCGACCAGTACACCGCCCTTGGCCGTGCCATCGAGCTTGGTCATCACAAGGCCCGACACGTCGGAGATTTGCTGGAAGACGTCCACCTGATTGAGCGCGTTCTGCCCTGTGGTCGCATCGAGCACCAGAAGCGTGTTATGCGGCGCGGTCTCGTCCTTCTTGCGGATCACGCGCACGATTTTCACCAGTTCCTCCATCAGATCAGCGCGGTTCTGTAGTCGCCCCGCGGTGTCGATCATCAGAAGGTCGGCACTATCGCGCTGCGCCTGTTCCATTGCATCAAAGGCCAGCGAAGCCGGGTCGGTTCCCTCAGGTGCCGTCAGGACCGGCACGCCGGCGCGCTCGCCCCAGACTTGCAATTGTTCCACCGCCGCCGCGCGGAACGTGTCGCCCGCCGCAATGACCACTTTTTTGCCCGCTGCCTGGAATTGCGAGGCGAGCTTGCCGATGGTTGTGGTCTTGCCCGAGCCGTTGACCCCCACGACCAGCACCACCTGCGGCTTGGTCGGGTAAAGCGGCATCGGTTTGGCCACGGGCTCCATGATCGCCGCGATTTCCTGTGACAGGAGGCTTTTGATCTCATCGGTTGAGAGCTTCTTCCCAAAGCGCCCTTCCGCCATGTTCGCGGTGACCCGCAGCGCCGTGTCGACGCCCATATCCGAGGCGATCAGCAGCTCTTCGAGCGCTTCGAGCATGTCGTCATCGAGCTCCCGCCGGATGACGGTTTTGGTCTCTTTGCGCCCGATCAGGCGACCGAAAAAGCCGGGCTTGTTTTCAGTCGCCTCTTCCGGTTCCGCCGAAAGGGCTGCGGCGGCTTCCGCAACAGCGTCCTCATCAGCGGCGGGCCTCAACGGGTCCTGCGTGTCCTCCTGCGCCTCAGCCTCAGCGGCAAGGCGGGCTTCCTCGGCGCGGGCGGCCTCTTCCGCAGCTTCCCGCGCTGCGCGCTCTTCCTCGGCCTTGCGGGCAGCTTCTTCTGCCGCTTTCTGACGGGTTTCCTCGGCCAAACGCGCATCTTCGGCAGCCTTCGCTTCGGCTTCTTCCGCCAGACGCGCCGCTTCGCGTTCTGCCTCTTCTCGCTTCCGGGCTTCTTCAGCGGCTTGTCTTTCAGCCTCCTCGGCCAATCGCGCTTCTTCAGCGGCCTTCGCAGCAGCCATTTCCGCTTGTTTGGCGGCCTCGGCGGCCTTTTCCGCAGCCAGAGCATCTGCCGCGGCCTTGGCTTCAGCCTCCTTGCGGTGGCGTTCTTCTTCGGCCTGTCGCGCAGCCTCTTCCGCAGCACAGGCCTCAGCTGCAGCGCGTTCTTCGGCTTCCTGTGCCAAACGGGCGGCTTCAGCCTCTTCGGCGGCTTTTGCGGCCGCTTCTGCTGCAAGACGGGCGTCTTCGGCACGCTTTGCTTCCTCGGCCTGACGTGCCTCCTCTTCTCGTTGGGCCTCTTCAGCAAGTCGAGCCTCTTCGGCCAAGCGCGCTTCTTCTACCAGACGTTGTTCTTCCGCACGGCGGGCGTCCTCGGCCTCTTGCGCTGCTTTGGCAGCCGCTTCCTCCGCCGCTATCTCCTCTGGAGAGGGGCCAATATCGACCTCGATCTCTTCCGCCTCGCCGCCATCTTCGACAATGGCATCCAGGCCCTCCTCCAGCTTGGAGGAGCTTTTGAACAAGCGGTTCTTCAGTTTCTTGAAAAAGGACATGGGGCCCCGCAACGACGTCGTTGAGGCCACACCTAATACCCTGACGCGCCAGTGAAAAGGGGACGGTTGACTTGACCGCCGCGCTGGTGCGCCATGGGCCCCATGTGGGTTTTGGTTTTTGTCTTTGCGCTTCTGGCCACGCCTGTGCTGGCCGACAGTCCGGGGCGGCACTGTTCCGAGGGGCGTTGGGGCCATCAGACCTGCATTCGCGACGCGCATTTTGCCTTCGACATCTGTCAGGGTCTGCGCGATCAGGCGGCGATGTTCGGGCTTAGCTCTGGGTTCTTCGCACGGTTGATTTGGC
This sequence comes from Paracoccaceae bacterium, assembly GCA_028284705.1. Classification (GTDB taxonomy): domain Bacteria; phylum Pseudomonadota; class Alphaproteobacteria; order Rhodobacterales; family Rhodobacteraceae; genus Litoreibacter. The sequence continues at coordinate 109,349 of JANQRE010000023.1, forward strand.
AGGAGAGCCGGTTTGATCCTTTCGCGGTGAGCCCGGCAGAGGCCCGCGGGATTGCGCAGTTCATCGACTCCACCGCGAAACTGCGCGGGTTGAGAGATCAGTTCAATCCAAGCGAATCTCTCGAGAAATCAGCGCAGTATCTGGCTTTTCTAAAGCAAGAGTTCGGCAATGAGGGGCTGGCGGCGGTTGCCTATAATGCCGGCGAGCAACGCGCGACGAGCTTCCTGACGCAGGGGCGCGGCTTGCCGAGTGAAACGATGAATTATGTCGAGATCATCACCGGCCTGCCCGCCGAGACCTGGCGCGACGATCCGCCGGCGACCCATGATTTCCGCCTGTCCAAGACGGACGCCTTCATGCCCGCCTGTCTCGAATTGGCCAAAAACCGACGGGTCTCCCCCCTGACACCCCCCGCCCCGAAAACCTCTCCCTGGGGCGTTCAGGTCGGGTTTGGCAAATCGAAAGCCGAGGCAAAGGCCTCGGTCGCGCGGCTGACGCGCAGCTGTTCAGGGCTGGTGGGTCAAGAAAAACTCGACATGATCACGGTCAAACACCGCGCCTCGGGCCGTCCGGGCTATATCTTCGCCCGCATTGGTCGCCCGAGTCGGTCAAAAGCGATTGGTCTCTGTCGCCAGTTACGGAACAGCGGGTGCACCTGTTTTGTGAAGAAGAACTAAACCTCGTCGGGGAAGTGCTTCATCGTGAGCCGGATCGGGTTCGGTGCCGCCTGCCCCAAGCCACAGATCGAGGCATCGGCCATCGCGGTGCAAAGCTCCTCCAGCAGGTCCTGATCCCAAGTGTCGGCCTGCATCAGCTTCACCGCCTTCTCGCAGCCCACACGGCAGGGCGTGCATTGCCCACAGCTTTCGTCCTCGAAGAACCGCAGCATGTTGAGGGCGGCGGCCTTGGCGGAGTCCTTGTCCGACAGCACCACCACAGCCGCCGATCCAATGAAACTTCCAAGCGGTTGAAGCGTGTCAAAGTCGAGCGGTACATCATTGATTGTGCTGGGTAAAAGCCCTGAGGAGGGTCCGCCCGGCTGATAGGCTTTGAATGTGTGGCCTTCGGCCATTCCGCCGCAGGCCTCGATGATGTCTAGGATCGTAGAGCCTGCGGGCAACAGGTAAACCCCGGGCTTCGCAACGCGACCCGAAACCGAGTAGCTGCGCAGACCCTTGCGACCGTTTTTCTCGGTGGCGTTCAGCACCTCGGGCCCTTCGCGGCAGACCCGCGCGACCCAATGCAGCGTTTCGACATTGTGGACAAGCGTGGGGCGTCCGAAGACCCCAACCTGCGCCACAAAAGGCGGGCGGTGGCGGGGAAGCCCGCGTTTGCCCTCAATGCTCTCGATCATCGCGCTTTCTTCGCCGCAAATATACGCACCTGCGCCTCGGCGGAGATCGATATAGCCCTCTGCGACGATCCCCGCCTCTTCCAAGGCTTTGATTTCAATCTCTAAAATTCTTAGAATGGCGGGATATTCATCGCGCATATAGATGAAGCAGGTCTCTGCTTCGACCGCCCAGGCGGCGATCAGCATGCCTTCGAGGAAGAGATGGGGGGTACGTTCGAGGTAGTAGCGGTCCTTGAAGGTGCCGGGCTCGCCCTCGTCGCCATTCACAGCAAGATAGCGGGGGCCGTCATTGGCGCGCACGAAACCCCATTTGGTGCCGGAGGGAAAGCCCGCGCCGCCAAGGCCGCGCAACCCGCTTTGAAGGATTTTCTCCTGAACCTGCGTCCACTCTCCGCCTTCTCGCAAGCTCAGAAGTGTCTCGTAACCGCCTGATTTTGCGCAGTCTTCATAAGTCTCATAGTCAGGGACATGCGCATGCGTGTCGCCTGCTGCAATCGCCGTATTGACCTTCTCAGGCGTCGCTTCGTCGATATGATTATGCCCCAGTTCCAGCACCGGTGCGGTGTCGCAGCGGCCCATGCAGGGGGCCCGCAACACGCGTACTTCGGCCGGATCGAGACCGCGTTCCAGAGCTGCTTTCAACTCCTGCGCGCCAGCGAGCTCACAGGACAGAGAATCGCAGACCCGGATCGTCAAAGCGGGCGGCGGGGTCTCGCCCTCTTTCACCACATCGAAATGCGCATAAAAGGTCGCAACTTCATAGACCTCCGCTTGTGCAAGGCGCATCTCCTCGGCCAATGCACGCAGATGCGCTGCTGAGAGATGTCCGTACTTGTCCTGAATGAGATGCAGGTATTCGATCAGGAGATCGCGGCGCCGGGGACCGTCGCCCAAAAGCGCGCGGACCTCTTCCCAGGCCTGATCGTCCAACTGGCGCCCTTTCGGCGTTTTGCGCCCCTTGCCCTTGCCCGATTTCCAAACGCCTTTGCGCTCGTCCAACGCCATGGCTTATCTCTCCCCTGATCTGTCGCGCGACCATAACGACGCCAAGCCCCCTCCGGCAAAGGCAAAAACGACACAAAACCCTTCGCAAGCGCAGCCTGCGCGACGATTTTTCAATGACTTTCCATGATTTGGGCACATTCGTATGATTTCGGAAACAGCTGAGTAGAGTCTCTAAAGGGGCCAGAGATGCCGCGATCCTTCATCGCCTTCGCCATCGCCACGCTTTTACCGTTCCCGTTCCTGCTGGCCGGAGCGCTTTTTGGCGGTTGGGCGCCGTGGTTCGCATTGCTCTACATCACGCTCTTCATCGCAGGCGTGGACACGTTCTTTGCACCCCGTGGAGAGGACGGCGAAGCGGGCGATGATGAAGAGGCTGACATGCTGTCCCTGATCCTGGCGGGCGTGCGTGGGGTGCTTCTGATCCTAATGATCTGGTCGCTTTCCGGTCATGGTGTCGGGCTGCTTAGTTTCGAAGGCTTCGCGCTTTTTGCCGCGACCGGGCTGTTTCTTGGCCAGGTCAGCAATTCCAACGCCCATGAGCTTATTCACCGCGGGCAGCGGCATCTGCATCTGATCGGTGTCGCGATTTACACCTCCCTGCTGTTCGGCCACCACGCGAGCGCACATCGCTACGTGCATCACACCCATGTGGGCACGCCGAAGGACCCCAATACTTCGCGGCTGAACGAGAATTTCTGGCGCTTTCTGAAGCGCGCCTGGATCGGATCGTTCCGGGCCGGGTTGGCCGTGGAACAGGTGCGGCTGAAACGGCAGGATCTGCAGCCGTGGGACGTGAAAAACCCCTATTGGATCTATCTCGGCGGCGGCGCGCTATGCGTGCTGATTGCGCTGCTGATCGGCGGGATTTCAGGCGTGATCGTCTATCTGGCGCTCTGTGCCTTTGCCCAGACGCAACTGATGGTGAGCGATTATGTGCAGCATTACGGGCTGCAACGTCGCGAGCTGGAGGACGGGTCTTACGAGCCTGTCGGCATCCAGCATTCCTGGAATTCGCCGCACTGGCTCTCCTCCCTCTGGATGCTGAACGCGCCGCGCCATTCAGACCACCATGCGCATCCGGCAAAGCCTTATCCCTCGCTGGAGAACCCGGCAAAAGGAGAAGCACCGATGTTGCCCTATGCCCTGCCGATCATGGCCTGCATCGCGCTCTGGCCCAAACTTTGGAAGCGCGTCATGAACCCGCAGGTCGAGGCGTCACGCAAGTTTTTTTGATTGGCAATTCTCCGCCGATTTTGGCAATTTCAGCGCATGGGAAGGACGATGTTTTGTATCGCGCTGTGCCTCGCAGCGCCTCTCTCGGCTGAGGAAATCATGGCCCCGGATGCCTTTGAGGCATTTACCTCCGGCAAGACGCTGTATTTCTCGAAAAAGGGCGAGCCTTATGGGGCAGAGCAGTATTTCGAGGATCGCCGCGTGATCTGGACGTTTTTCAACGGCCAGTGTGAACGTGGCGCCTGGTTTGCCGAGGACGACCAGATTTGTTTTGTCTACGAAACCCAGGATCGCGCCCAATGCTGGCATTTTCTGGAGACCGACAGCGGGAAACGCGCCCGCGTGATCGGTGCGGACCCGGAGGATGATCTGACGGTTGAGGGGCAGAACACGCGGGATCTGACCTGTCCGGGACCGGGTGTCGGGGTCAGCTACACGAGATGAGGTGTTGCGCCGCGCTTGAGGCGCGTCGCCCGGGGCTCGGCCCCTGCGGGGCCTCGCCTAAAAGAGCGAACCCTGATCAGGCTTTTCAGGAGATTTCGGGGACCGCTTCGCGGCTTTTTTGCTGGCTGACGCCAGTTTGTGGCGCCCATCCTTGAACTGAACCTCGAGTTTGGCCGCGGATTTGGCGGCTTTCGCCGTGGTCACGACACCATCACCGTCCCAGACCACGGCGTAACCCCGTTCCAATGTCGCTTGGTAGCCGAGCGTGTCATGCAATCGTGCAGAGCGGTTCAACCGCTCCGCTTTGCGGGTGAGATCGACAAGGGCGGCGCGAGAAAGCCGCGCCAGCCTGTCGGAGAGCTGGTCGGCCGCTCGGGCCCGGTCCCGCGACAGGCGGTCCGGGGAGAGACGTGTCGAAAGCGTGCGCAAGCGCTCCGCTTCGCGGTCCGTTCGGCGCGCGAGACCGCGGGCGAGGCGACCGTTGAGTTCCGTAATCCGAACGTTTTGCTGACCGAGACGGGTCGTCAGAATACTCGGTCGCAAGGGTGCTGCACGCCGTTCCAACTCCACGCGTTTGCTTTGGGAGACCGCCCGCAATCCTGAAAGCAGCCGCGCGGAGACTGCATCGAGCCGTTGCTCGGCTGCGCGGTGCAACTCCTCGGGCTTCGGCAAGGCGCGGGCCAGATCGCGCAGGCGCTGCGCGCGGCGGTCCAACTGACCGCCGAGCGCTTGGGTCATCCGCGCGCCATAATTCTCCACCGCCGCCAAGAGATCGAGCCGCACCGGCACTGCCATCTCGGCGGCCGCCGTCGGGGTCGGGGCGCGTTTGTCGGAGACGAAATCGATCAGCGTCGTATCGGTCTCGTGCCCCACTGCCGAGATCAACGGAATGTCGGAGGATGCCGCGGCCCGCGCAACGATCTCTTCATTGAATCCCCAAAGGTCCTCGATCGAGCCACCGCCGCGGGCGACGATCAAGAGATCAGGTCGCGGCAGAGCCCCACCGGGGGTCAGCATATTGAACCCTTGGATCGCCGCGGCCACTTGCGGCGCACATTTCTCCCCCTGCACCGCGGCCGGCCAGATCAGGACCTTGCGCGGAAAACGGTCGCGCAACCGGTGCAGGATATCACGGATCACCGCCCCTTGCGGAGAGGTCACGACCCCGATGATCTCGGGCAGATAGGGGATCGGCTGTTTCCGCGCCTCGTCAAAAAGGCCCTCGGCGGCCAAAGCCTTCTTGCGCTTCTCCAGAAGCGCCATCAAAGCACCTTCCCCGGCGACCTCGATGCTGTCGACATTGATGTTGTAGCGCGACTGCCCACCAAAGGCCGAAACCTTGCCGGTGACGATGACCTCGAGCCCCTCTTCCGGCAATACGCCCAGACCCGCCACCTGCCCCTTCCAGGTGTTGCAAGAAATCACATTCCGCTCGTCTTTCAGGTCGTAATACATGTGGCCCGAAGCCGCGCGCATCACCCGGCCGATCTCGCCACGCACCCGCACGCGTCCAAACGCGCTTTCCAGCGTTTTCTTCACCGCGCCGGAGATTTCCGAGACCGTAAATTCGGGCGCGTTATCACGCGGATTATCGTCGTCGAGCAAGTCCATGGTCGCCCTTGTTCCCTGTTCGCGCGCAGCTTAGAACGGCCACGACACGAGGGGAAGCAAGCACATGAACATTCTCATTCTGGGCTCCGGCGGGCGCGAGCATTCTCTGGCCTGGGCGGTAAAGCAGAACCCCAAATGTGACCGGCTGATCATCGCTCCGGGCAATGCCGGGATTGCCGAGATTGCGGAATGTGCGAGCCTTGATATCGAACGCGGATCGGCGGTTGTCGATTTTGCCTCCGCCCAATCCATCGATTTCGTGATTGTCGGCCCCGAGGCGCCTCTGGCAGCAGGTGTTGCCGATGCGGTGCGCGCAGCAGGTATCCTCTGTTTTGGACCGTCGAAGGAGGCCGCACGGCTGGAGGCCTCGAAGTCTTTCACCAAGGAGATTTGCGACGCCGCCGGCGCCCCCACCGCCGCCTATGCCCGCTTCACCGAAGCCGCGCCTGCGAAGGCCTATATCCGCGCCCAGGGCGCCCCGATCGTGATCAAGGCTGATGGTCTGGCCGCGGGCAAAGGCGTGATCGTCGCGATGGAGGAAGCCACCGCGCTTGAGGCCGTTGATGACATGCTTGGCGGCGCCTTCGGAGAGGCTGGCGCAGAGGTTGTCATCGAAGAGTTCATGGAAGGTGAAGAGGCCTCTTATTTCCTGCTCACCGATGGCAAAACCGTGCTGCCCGTGGGCACCGCTCAGGACCACAAGCGCGCCTATGACGGCGATGCGGGCCCGAATACCGGCGGCATGGGCGCCTATTCCCCCGCACCTGTTCTGTCCGATGAGGTCGCGCAAAGAGCCCTCACCGAGATCGTGCAGCCCTGCGTCGATGAAATGGCCCGCCGCGGCACACCTTATCAGGGCGTGCTCTATGCCGGGCTGATGATCCAGGACGGTGCGCCACGACTGGTGGAATATAATGTGCGCTTCGGCGATCCCGAATGTCAGGTGCTGATGATGCGGCTCGGTGCTCAGGCACTCGATCTGATGCAAGCCTGTGCCGAGGGACGCCTGCACGAGATGCCGGTGCATTGGGCGGAGGATCACGCGATCACCGTCGTGATGGCGGCGAAAGGCTATCCCGGCGCCTATGAGAAAGGCTCGACAATCCGCGGCCTCGACGCGCTGCCCGAAGACAGCAAGAACATGGTGTTCCACGCGGGCACGACAGAAGTCGATGGTCAGATCACCGCCACCGGAGGGCGCGTGCTCAACATCACCGCGCGCGGCGACACGCTCTCAGAGGCCCGCGACCGCGCTTACGCCATGATCGATCAGATCGACTGGCCGGAGGGCTTCAATCGCTCAGATATCGGCTGGCGCGCGCTTTAGGCCTTCATTCTGGCAAAAATACTCCCGCCGGAGGCGTCCGTCACTTGCAGTCCAGCGCTTGCGTCACCGATGCAAGCCCCTGAAATGCCCCAAGACTGCGCGTCTCCAGCCTGCCATCTTTCAAGACCGTCGCCATAATTTCCGCCCAATTGGCGGAGGCGGTGATCATCTCCGGCCCCTGTCCGCAATCGCGCAAGCCTCCGGTGATGAAATCCTCACCGATCCGGTGATTTGTAAGTCCCGGCAAATCCGCGACGGGCTGCAACGCGCCCTCTTTGAACCGCCACACCCGTAAGGTCTTCGCCAGATGTGGACGGTCGATATAGGCAAGCTCTACGAACCCGTCCCCATCCAAATCCGCCACCCCGATGGGCGCCAGCCAACGGTTGCGCGTACCGATATGCGGGGTCGCGGCGATCTTCCCGGTCTGGTCATAGATCGCAAGCTGAGCGCCGGTGCTGGCTTCGCTCTCAATGACCACCACTTCCATGTCACCGTCGAGATCAACATCGGCGAGACGCGGTTCGAGGTCTTCAAACACGCGCTCGAGGGGCAGTTCGATGCGATACCGAACCTTATGCGACCAGTCTTCGGTGGTGATCACCAGTGTGCCCCATTCCACCGCGTCGCCTAGCACCCCATGGGCGTAACGGGTGGTCGGGTCATCATAGGTCGCACCGATGATCTTCTCGGCCGCGGCAGCCCCGCTCGCAAAACAAAGCGACGCCAGCAGGGCGCGACGAGCCAGACAGCTCCAGAAGCGCAACGACAAACGCCGCGCCATCGACATCATCAGATTTGTTTCTCGGGCATCTGCACCACAAGCCCGTCGAGGGCGTCGGTCACTTTCAACTGACAGGTCAGCCGCGAGCGGGTCGGATCGGGCTCATAGGCGAAATCGAGCATATCCTCTTCCATCGCCTCTTTCGTGGGCAGTTTCCCGACCCAATCCTCGGCCACATAGACATGGCAGGTCGAGCAGGCACAGGCGCCGCCGCAATCGGCTTCGATGCCCGGAATATTGTTGTCCCGTGCGCCTTCCATGACCGTCAGACCATTGGCCACATCGACCACATGTTCGGTCCCGCCATGCTCGATATAAGTGATTTTCGCCATGCCCGTTACTCCCTCGAAGGCGTCACATCTCGGGAGGAAATAATGCAGCCATTCGGGTTTTGCCAGCCCCTCACGCATTTCTTGCAAATTCGTGAATTTGTTCTATTTTTGTTCTCATGCTGCATAACCCGCCACACCGTCTCTATTTTGCCCCCAAACCCTGGCCGCGCCCGCCCGCCTGTCTGCCCCATGACCGTTTGCAGGAACCACCCAATGGGGCGCGGGTCTGTGTCGCGGGGCTTGTGCTGGTGCGCCAACGCCCCGGCACCGCCCATGGGGTGATTTTCCTCACGCTGGAAGATGAAACGGGCATCTCCAACATCATTGTCTGGAAAAAGACCTTCGAGCGCTTCCGCCGCGCCGTCATTGCGGGCCGTCTGTTGCGGGTCACCGGGAAAATTCAGCGCGAAAGCGGTGTCTGTCACATCATTTCGGAAAAGATCGAGGATATCTCCTATATGCTTGACGATCTTCTGCGCGACACGGGCCATGAGGAAACCTTCCGCCATCAGATCAATATGGACCCCGGCCCCGGTGCGGACAGGCGGGGGCAATCTCGCGGGTAAGCCCGCTGCGGCGCGAAAGTCGCAACTCCCCGCCGATCCCATAGCCCGCAGTGGAAAAGCGCCCCCTCACCTGCTAGAAAACGCCTCGACCGACGCAAAGATCGGCACGATGAGGCAATGCACATGTTTTCGACCCGCTTTCTTCTGATCGGGGCCTTTCCCCTTCTCGTCTCCGCCTGTGCGGGCAACGGGTTCATGCCCGATGTCACCCGTCTGATCGAGCCTTCCGTCATCGTGAAAACCGATGAAACCGCGCCCGATGCCACCCCGGGCACTTGCTGGGCAAAAGTGGTCACCGACAATGTGGAGACCGTCACCGAACGAGTGGTCGTGCAACCGGCCGAGATTGCCTCTGACGGCACCGTCATCGCCCCGCCGATCCACCGCGAGATCGAGCGGCCCGTGAACGGCGATGGCGAGACCTGGTTCCAGCGCCCCTGCGAAGCCCAGATGACCCCCCAATTGGTTGAAAGCCTGCAACGGGCCCTGCAAGCCCGTGGGCACTATTCCGGCGAGATCACCGGCGAGATGGACCTGCGCACACGCCTGGCGATCCGCGCCTATCAACAACCACAAGGGATCGACAGTGGCGTGTTGAGCCTCTCTGCCGCCAAACAACTGGGCCTGATCGAAGTCGAGATCGACCCCGAAGAGAGCTGAGCGCAAATTTTCTCAGAAAATTTGAAACCAAACTCTCCGGGAGAATTTGCACACAGGATTTCAGGGAAATCCTGTCACCGCTCCGCATGCTCTGCAAAGAAGGGCAACCAGACGTCCAGCACCGCCTCCGGCACCTGCTCGGGCAGGTAATGCCCGCCGGGCAGCGCCCAGCCGCGCACATTCTCCGCCCGTTCCCGCCAGAGCGCGAGACAATCGAACTCCGCCTCGATCACCCCGTCCCGCCCCCAAAGCGCCATAAGCTGCATCGGAAGTTTCCGGCTCTCCGCATTGTCATGGGCGATATCGATACTGACAGCGGCACGATAATCCTCGCAGGCCCCGTGGATCGTGGCCGGATCAGAAAACGCCTCGAGATATTCGGCCAATGCCTGCCTAGAGAACGTCTCAGGCCCACCGGACGCCCGGCAGCATTTCCAGCACCAGAACCCGATCGGATCATGGCCGATCAGTGTCTCGGGGAATAGCGCGGGCTGGGTCAACCAATACCAATGCCAATAGGCCTGCGCGAACCTTGGACCGCCATGGGCATACATCTCCCGCGTCGGTGCGATATCGAGGGTGGAGAGCGCGATCACACGTTCGGGATGATCCGCCGCCATTCGATGGGCGACCCGCGCACCGCGGTCGTGGGCGCCGATCAGAAACCGATCCACGCCTAAGGCGTCGAGCGCGGCCAAGATGTCTTCCGCCATCGCGCGTTTGGAATACGGCGCGTGGTCTGCGTCGGTCGGCGGTTTCGCGGACCGGCCATAGCCGCGGAGATCGGGACAGATCACCCGATGGTGTTGGGACAACTCAGGCGCAACCTTGTGCCACATCGCGGAAGTTTGCGGATAGCCGTGCAGCAGCAGAAGCGGCGGGCCGGCGCCTTTCATGCGCAGGAAGACATGAGAACCGGGCACCTCGATCACCCGCTCTTCGAACCCGTCAAAGAAACGCTCCGCCTCCGGGGCGGCCTCCAGAACCGCTTGCGCATCTGGCCACATGGGCAATCCTCCCGGTGGCCAGACTAGAGGCGAACCTGTGCAAGCAAAAGAGGCGCCCGAGGGCGCCTCTTCATCTCAAAATCCGACGGAAACTCAGCCTTCCAGCGACAAGGCTACGAAACGTGGATCGCCCTGGCGACGGATCAGCATCAGGAAGCTTTTGCGTCCGGCTTCCCGCGCCTCATCAATGCGCTCTTCCAGCTCAGCCAGCTCGGTGATCTTCTGCTGACCGGCTTCGACGATCAGATCGCCCGCGCGCAGGCCTTTCTCGAAGGCGTCGCTATCCTCGGCCACGTCTTTCACGACCAGACCTTCGGCATTCTCATCGAGACCCAATTGGGTACGCAGCTCATCATTCAGGATCGCGACCGTCATGCCGAGAATGGTCTTCTCCTGCAGGTCTTCCTCCTGCTCCAGAACAGCGGGCACAGCGGTGTTTTCCGCGTCTTCGCGACGACCCAGCGTTACTTTCAGTGTTTCGGTCTTGCCGTCGCGCACAACGAGCACACGCACGGCCTTGCCGACCTCGGTATTGCCGACGATGCGCACAAGTTCACGGGTGTCCTCGATCTCCTGACCATCGAAGGAGGTGATCACGTCACCGGCTTCGATACCGGCATCCTTGGAGGGACCGTCCGGCACATCGGTCACCAGAGCGCCACGCGCGTCAGCCAGTTCCAGCGCCTCGGCCACATCCTCGGTCACATCCTGAATGCGCACGCCGAGCCAGCCGCGGCGGGTTTCGCCGAACTCTTTCAGCTGATCAACCACGCGGGTCACAACTTTCGAGGACATCGAAAAGCCGATGCCGATGGACCCACCCGAGGGCGACAGGATTGCGGTGTTCACCCCGATCACTTCACCAGCAGTGTTGAAGAGCGGGCCGCCCGAGTTGCCCCGGTTGATCGCGGCGTCAGTCTGGATGAAGTCGTCATAGGTGCCGCTCAGCGCCCGTTCGCGGGCGGAGATGATCCCGGCGGAGACCGAGAAGCCCTGCCCCAGCGGGTTGCCGACGGCGACGACCCAGTCGCCAACGCGGGCCGTGTCGCTGTCACCGAAGGAGACAAACGGCAGCGGCTCATCGCTTTCAACCTTCAGAAGCGCGATATCGGTTTTCGGATCGGTGCCGATAAGGGTCGCTTCCAGCGATCTGCCCGAGAAGAACTCGATATCGATCTTGTCGGCTTTTTCGATCACGTGGTTATTGGTGACGATATAGCCGTCTTCCGAGATCACGAAGCCCGAGCCAAGTGCTGAAGACCGGCGCGGGCGCTGACCCTCTTGCTGCCGATCAAGGAAATCGCGGAAGAAATCCTCCAGCGGAGAGCCTTCGGGCACGATGGGTTGCGGGCCCTGGTTGACACCGGCGACCGTGGTGGAGGTGGTGATATTCACCACCGACGGGCTGACCTGTTCTGCCAGATCAGCAAAGCTTTCGGGCATCTTTGCCTTCGCGGCGATGGCTTGTGCGAAGACAAGCGCCAGTCCCAGAAACAGCGCGGCTGCGGCGCGCTGTGCCGCCGACCGGCTTGGGACGAATGGAATGGATTGAGCGTTCATTTCAGCTCCTCTGCCAAATAGTTCCTGCAAGATGCGCGGGACTCCCCGTCCAACGCGATGCACATAATCTGTGCGCCTGTGTTGAAATCTTCAACTCAACTCGGCGCACAAGCTGCTCAACTGTCGGTGAGCATTGTGACATGTCTTCGCCCCGTCACCTAGGGTGATCTGGGGGCAATTCACTTCTTTTTTGTGGGCTTGGCCGGAAGTGCCTCTGCGCAGGCGCGGCATTGGCGGGCCACCCCCGCCAGCGCGTCCTCATCTGCCAGCACCTCATCCGTCAGAGCCACATAGCCCTTCATCACCGCCCCATAGCTCATCACGGGTTCACCGCCGTAGTGCTCAAGATAGGACGCACGATCCGCATCCGTCAGCCGCAGTGCGATCACACCGTCTTTGCCGAGAAAGCTGAACATATTGCCGTTCATGGACGTGTAGGGATTGGCTTTGCCCTTGACTGTCTCGCCCATCAGGCGCTCCACCAAGTCCCGATAGCGGGCAAGCGCCGTATCATAGTCTGCTGATGCCCCCAACTTACGTCACCCCAATGCACCCTTGCCGACCCAAACAAGAATGACGCCGCAAGCCACGCAGGTCAGCCCCAACATCCGGCGTGTCTCGGGCGGGATTTCTGCCAGCGCCTTGACCAGATCGTCAAAACGCGAAGGGGCCAGTGCAAGCACCAGCCCCTCGATCACGAGCACCAATCCGATGCCCAATGCGATATGTCCGATCACGGAGACGCAGCGCCTGTGTCAGAACGCAGGAAGTCGAAGAACGGATCACTAGGATCAATTACCAGCGTCGTGTTGTCACCGCGGATCGACTTCTCATAAGCGTCGAGCGAGCGGCGGAATTCAAAGAATTCCGCATCCGCGCCGTAAGCGTCGGCAAAGATCGCGTTGCGTTCCGCATCCGCCTGACCGCGTGTGATATCGGCGTTCTTCTGCGCGTCGGAGACAAGCTCGACCACAGTCCGGTCGGCCTGAGCGCGAACCCGCTGCGCGGCCTCTTCACCGCGGGCGATTTCATCGGCGGCTTCCCGTTCCCGTTCCGCACGCATCCGCGCGAAAGTGGCGTCGAGGTTCTGTTCCGGCAGGTTCGTCTGTTTCAGACGCACATCCACCACGGTCAGCCCCAGCGGTTGTGCCCGCAGGGCCGCTTGCCGGGTAATGCGCGACATCAGCTCCGCCCGGTCGGCGGAGAGAATCGTGTTCGAGGTCACCCCGTCGGCACCCAGCACCGCCCGGATCACCGGGTTCAGGATGCCTTCCAGACGGTCCTCGGCGGCGCGTTCACCACCGACACCAACCGCTTGCCGGAACTGGACTACATCGTTGATCCGGTAGCGCGCGAAGGCGTCGACCACGAGGCGACGGTCATCGGACGGCGTCACCTCGGTCTGTTGCGTATCGAGCGACCGAATCCGGTCGTCATAACGCACGACTTCCTGAATGAACGGGATTTTGAACGCCAGGCCGGGATCTTCCTTCACCGATCTGATCTGACCAAACTGCAGCACCAGCGCTTTCTCACGCTCGTCGACGATGAAGATCGAGTTGAGAAGCGCGAAGATCACTGCCGCCACGATGGCAAGGCCAAACATACCTTTGGTCATCAGTTCGTCCCTCCCGTCGCGGTCGCACTGCGGCGCAGCTCATTGAGCGGCAGATAGGGAACGACCCCCTGCCCGCCATTCTCGCCACCATTGTCGAGGATGATCTTGTCAGCCCCGCCATAGACGCGCTCGACCGTTTCCAGCCAGAGCCGTTTGCGGGTCACTTCGGGTGCCTTGCGATATTCTTCGAGAACCGAGGTAAAGCGCGCCGCTTCACCCTCTGCCTCGTTCACCTGTTGGGCACGATAGGCCTCGGCCTCTTCGAGGATTTGTGCGGCTTCACCACGGGCACCGGCGAGCACCCGGTTGGCGTAGGCATCAGCCTGGCGCTCCAGCCGGTCACGTTCTTGCTCAGCCGCCTGCACCTCGCGGAACGCGTCGATCACTTCACGTGGCGGGTCAGCCTTGTCGAGGTTGAGGCGCACGATATTCACACCGGAATCGTATTGATCCAGCGTTGCCTGGATCAGCTGCTGCGCTTCATCGGCAATGATCTGGCGATCGCGGTTCAGTATCGGTGCCAGTTCAGAGCGCGCAATCACTTCGCGCATCGCCGATTCCGACACCGCACGAATGGTCTCCTGCGGCTCTGCGAGGTTGAAGAGGAACTTGGCCGGGTCATTGATGTTCCAGACCACCTGGAAATCAATATCGATGATGTTCTCATCCGTGGTCAGCATCAGGCCGCCATCGCCACGCGAGCCCGCGCCGATATCTTCGGTCTGCTCTCGGGTCACCGGCAGCACTTCTGCCGTTACAACGGGCCAAGGCGCGAAGTTCAGACCGGGATTGCCGGTCGCGGAATATTCGCCGAGGAACAGCTCCACCGACTGCTCTTCCGGACGCACCGTATAGAAGGAAGCAAACACCCAGAGCCCGACCAACACGAGGCCGATCAGACCAAATGTGCCGCGGGACAATCCTGGTCCGCCTTCGCCGCCGCCAGTCCCATTGGGCCGATTGCCGCCACCGCGACCGCCCATGAGCACCTTCAGCTGCTCCTGGCCTTTCTTCATCAACTCGTCGATTTCGGGGATCTGCGGCCCGTCGGCCGGGCGACGATCATCATCGTTGCCGTTATTGCCTCCCCGGTTGCCCCCGCCGCCGCGATTGCCACCGCCGCCCCAGGGTCCGCCGTTGTTACCTGCCATTCAGGTTTTTCCCTTCGTGATCATGATAATGTCTCTTTGGCTTTGTAATTGGGTGTATTGCGCCGAAATTCAAGCGCTTCTCATGGGTTCTTTCATCGTCACAAGTTCCTCCGACATTGTCGGATGCACCGCGCAAACCTGGTCGAATTGCGCCTTCGTCGCGCCCATCTTCACAGCGATCCCGGCAAGCTGGATCATCTCGCCCGCACCGGGGGCCACGATGTGGCAACCGAGCACCTTGTCGGTCTCTTTCGAGACCACAAGCTTCATCAGAACACGATCGTCACGCCCGACAAAGGCCTGCTGCATAGGTTTGAACGAGGTGCAGTAGACATCAATCGGCTCCTGATCGCGCGCATCTTCCTCGCTGAGACCCACCGTGCCCATCTCCGGCTGGGTGAACACAGCCGAGGGGATCAGGTCGTGATCGACGGGCGTCGGATTGCCTTTGAAGACCGTCTCGACAAAGGCCATGCCCTCGCGGATCGCCACGGGTGTGAGGTTCACACGGTTGGTCACATCTCCGATAGCATAGATCGAAGGCTGCGCGGTTTGCGAATACTCATCCACCACGATCTCGCCGCGCCGCCCCACCTCGACGGAGGTATTCTCCAGCCCCAGATCGCTTGTGTTCGGCGACCGCCCGGTTGCAAAGAGCACTTTGTCATAGGCGCGCGTCATCCCGTTGGAGGCCTTCACCACCACCGGACCGGCGGTTTTGTCATAGGTCGGGTGCGCCTCCTCCATCGAGGCGGTCGGCATCGGACCACCGGCGCCCTCCTGACCCTCCGGCCACATCTCCACGATATTGGTGCCGAGGTGCAGGTTTACACCTTTCTGCTGCATCATATCGGCGATCAGGCCGCGCGCCTCGTCGTCAAAGCCGCGCAGGATTTGCGCACCGCGATAGAATTGCGTCACCTCCACGCCGAGCCCGTTGAGGATGCAGGCGAACTCGCAGGCGATATAGCCGCCGCCGACGATCAGCACCGATTTCGGCATTTTCTCCATATGGAAGATGTCATCGGACACCATCGCCAGATGCGCATTCGTCGTCTCTGGCCGGACCGGATGACCGCCGGTCGCAATCAGGATGTGCTTGGCGGAAACCTTGCGCCCATCGGCGGTTTCAATGTCATGCGGGCCCGTCAGCTTCGCGCGGGTGTCGAAAATCTCGACGCCGGACCCATCGAGCAATTGGCGATAGACCCCTTCGAGCCGTTGCAGCTCGCCGGTCAGATGCGTGTGGAACTTGCTCCAGTCGAACTCACCCGCATCAACCTCCCACCCATAATCCTCGGCCTCGCCGAAGGCTTCGCGATAGGAGGAGGCAAAGACCATCAGCTTCTTGGGCACACAGCCCCGGATCACGCAAGTGCCGCCCAGACGGTCATCCTCTGCCAGCGCCACTTTTGCGCCCGTCGCTGCCGCCACACGGGCTGCGCGCACACCACCAGACCCGCCACCGATGACGAAAAGATCGTAGTCAAAGCTCATGAGATTTCCTGACGTCGTTTAGTCGGCAATATCGACAAAAAGGTTGTCGCTCTCGATCACATCGATCTGTTCATGCTCGACAGTGCCATTGTTGATGTCCCGCACTTCCACGGAACCATCGCCATTGCCAATCACAACCACGTCACAGATGTCGATGAAAAGGCCGTTCTCCACGACGCCGGGAATCTGGTTGAGCACCAGGCTCAACTGCCGGGCATTGCCGATCCGGCGCAGATGCAGATCGACGATGTAATTGCCTTCATCGGTCACGAACGGGCTGTCGGCGTTCATCCTAAGGCTTGCCGTGCGACCCAGAACATCGAGATTGACCAGCGTCTCCTCCACCAGAGCTTTGGTGGTTTGCCAGCCGAAGGGGATCACCTCGATGGGCAGTGGAAAGGCGCCCAGCGTCTCCACCTGCTTCGAGAGATCAGCGATGACGATCATCTGATCGGAGGCGGTGGCCACGATCTTCTCCTGCAGCAAAGCCCCACCCCCACCTTTGATCAGATTGAGGTTCGCATCATATTCGTCCGCGCCGTCGATGGTGATGTCGAGCCACTTGGCTTCATCCAGCGTGACAATCGGCACCCCGACCTGCTGTGCCAGTTCCGCTGTGCGGCTGGACGTGGCCACGCCGGTGATTTTCAGACCATCTTCGCGGATCATTTCGCCCAGGCATTTCACCATCCAGGCAGCGGTCGATCCGGTGCCCAGACCCACCCGCATCCCGTCCTCGACATAATCGACCGCGCGCTTTGCCGCGACGAATTTTGCTTTGTCGATGGGGGAGAGATTTGAGGACATGTGGGCAGCTCCGCTCGTGTTTGCCGGGACTATAAGAGCAACGGCGTCCGGGGGCGAGAGGCAATTGCGCCTTTAGTCGCCGGTCAGCGCGGCTAGAGCTGGCTCCAGTGCGTCATGCGGCAACATGATCAAAGTGTTGCGGCCCGGAAGCTCCAGCGTGACGGGGCCCGTCACCTCGTTCGAGGTCCCCACCCGGTCAATCGGGCTCAACTCCAACCCGTCGATTGGATACCTAAGCCCCATGCTTTTTCCCCGAACCGGTACCATCGGGAAGATCGAGAAAACCGTGCCCTTCGGCAGATCAATCTCGAGGCGTTCGGGGGCGAGGAAACAGATATCCTCCTCGCCAAACAGGATCACCGGCGTGTCGGGAAAACGGGTCAGAACAGAACAGGCCGCGAGCGTGTGATCCAGCCGCGCTCCGGTAAACCCGAGTGCGAGAATTGCGCGGGCCTCGATCCGGGCGAGACATTTCTCGAAATCGGTGCTGTCCTGATCGGCGATATAGTGAATGCGATCCGCCGGGATTTTTGCGCGGGTTTTGTCTTCAATTGAATCCAAATCGCCGATGACGGCGTCCGGAACCTTGCCATGGGCCAGCGCCGTGTTGGCACCCCCATCTGCGGCCACGAGAATCGGAGCCAGGCTAAGCGCTTGATTCACATGGCGAAATTGTGTCGAGCCCCCTCCCAAAAGTGTCAAAAATGTGCGGGTTTGAACAATTCTCGCAGTCATGGGAGGATTACTGCCGAGTCTGGAAACAAACCACAACATTTCTAACTCATAATCATAGGAAATTAACGGTTTTTGTTTGGGATGGGGAAATAACGAGTGGTAAATTCACCCTCGTGGGTTGGGGAGAAAGTGAGCACACCGTGGTTGGTGACAACAAGATCCTGACAGTCTCTTATGGGGCTTTCTCATGTACGTTGGAGGGCTTTGACGACCCCTTCAATACGATGAAAGCGATTGCGGAATATTTCCGTGACCTCGCAGCCGGCGACCGGTTCTTCGGCGCCGAACCCCCGCAACCCGATGCCGATATGCTGCACCGGATTGCCGAACAGACAATTCGCGCTCAGGTGAATGCCGAGGTGGCCGACAATGGATTGATCCTGCGTCAGGCCGAACCTGGGGCGACGCCTGCGCCTGCGCCTGCTCCCGAGCAGGTTGAAGAGGTGACACCGGCAGAGCGTTTCGGCGCCAATACCGTCGCCGAGAAACTGCAGCGCATCCGCGCGGTCGTTGCCAATGAAGCGACCCGCCCGGCCTATGTCGAAGAAGATTATTCCGAAGACACCGCCCCTGCGGCTTTCGTGGCACCGGAGATCAAAGCCGTCGATGACAATGACGACGAGATCGACCTCTCTTCCGTGATGGAAGATACGGACACCTCCGAGGACGAGGCGGACGCGGAAGCGGAGGCACAAGCCAAAGCGGAAGAAGAGGCCCGCGCTCAGGCCGAGGCCGAAGCGAAAGCTGAGGAAGAAGCACGCGCGGCGGCAGAAGCCGAGGCAAAGGCCGAAGAGGAAGCCCGCATCGCCGCCGAGAAGGCTGAGGAAGAGGCGCGTGCGCAAGCGGAAGCTGAAGCCAAGGCCGAGGAAGAAGCCCGTGCGGAAGCCGAGGCGAAAGCCAAGGCGGAAGAAGAAGCTCGTGCTCAGGCCGAAGCCGAAGCGAAAGCCGAGGAAGAGGCGCGAGCCGCTGCTGAGGAAGAAGCCCGCAAGGCCGCTGAAGCCGAGGCGAAAGCCGAAGAGGAAGCTCGGGCCGCCGCAGAGGCCGCCGCCAAAGCGGAAGAGGAAGCACGCGAGAAAGCGGAAGCTGAGGCGAAGGCCGAGGAAGAAGCACGTGCAGAAGCCGAGGCGCAAGCCAAGGCTGAGGAAGAGGCGCGCGCTCAGGCCGAAGCCGAAGCGAAAGCTGAGGAAGAGGCTCGTGCTGCCGCTGAAGCAGAGGCCGCTGAGGTCGAGACAGACGACACGGATGTGGCAGCATCAGATGAAGCGTCTGACGAGATCGCAGAAGACGAGAACGAAGCCGAGTTCGAAGAGCCGCTCCCGACGCCACGCCGTCGGATCGTGGTTCAGAAAATCTCGCGCAACGATCTCTCGCAACCGCAACCGGTCGCCGAGGATGCGTCGAATGACGACGAGCTGTCTCCGGAAGCCGAAGCCGCTCTGATGCGCGAATTGGCCGATCTGGAAGCAGAGACCATCGACAGCGCCGAGGAGACAGAGGCCACCGACCAACCAGTCGTCGAAGATGGCGATGCAGCAGAAGATGCCATTGCCGCCGCGCTCGAAGCTGAGGAAGACCAGCCTGTCGTCGACGAGGTTTCCGAAGACGCTGAGACGGACGAACCGGAAGTCGCTAAGGCGGATGTTGCCGAGGAGTACGAGGAGACCTCTGATGAGGTTGAAGCGGCGTCTGACGAGGCTGATGAGGACGACCAGGAGGCGGCCCGTGCCGCACGTCTTGCCCGTCGCTCGATCGAGACCGAGGATGAAGAAGCCGCTCTTGAGCGTCTGATGAACGTTACCAGCTCGCGTCTCGACAATGACGAAAGCTCGGTGCGTCGCGCCTCCATCGCGCATCTGAAAGCCGCGGTGGCCGCAACCAAGGCGGACAGCACTCTGGCAGAGGAAGCCGCGGCAGAGGAAGAGCGTGAGCTCGACCAATATCGCGACGATCTCGCCCGTGTGGTAAAGCCCGGACGCGCGCGTCCGCGCAGTGACAGCAGCACCAGCCGTCCGCGCCCTGCCCCGCTCGTGCTTGTGTCCGAGCAGCGTGTGGACCGTCCTGAAACGGACGCGCCCGCGATTGCGGCCACTGCAGATGTGCGCCCGCGTCGGATCAGCCACGGCAATCTCGCCTTGCAGGAAGAGCTGGAGGAAGAGGCCGAAGCGGAAGATCGCGCCGGCAACATCTTCGGCGATGAAGAGATCGAAAGCTTCGGCGAATATGCCGCGCGCCACTCGGCTCTGGAACTGCCGGACATGCTGGAAGCTGCCGCCGCCCACTACACCTGGGTGGAAGATCAGCCGCAGTTCACGCGTCCGATGCTGATGCGCAAGATTGCCTCGATCTCGGATGCCCATGCGGTATCGCGGGAAGATGGCTTGCGCGCTTTCGGCACGCTCCTGCGCCAGGGCGCCATCGTGAAAGATGGCAACGGAAAATTTGCAATCGCGGCCACGTCGCGCTTCGCACCCGAGGCCCAGTCCGACGACGCTTGATCGTCTAAGGGCACGCCAACCACCGGAACGGGGTGGACCTTCGGGTCCGCCCCGTTTTGTTTGGCGCGCCAAAGTTTTTCAAAAAACTTTGGATCAAGGATTTTGCAAAAATCCTTCCGCAAACGATTTCCAAATCGTTTGTCCCAAGTTACTTCGAAGCGGCTTGCCCCAGAGTTTCCCAGAAACTCTGGACACAGGATTTCCGGAAAATCCTGTCAGCAAACCCTGTGTCAGGGTTTGCGCTAGCCGTCACTGTCTGCGTCAGGATCAGCTTGACCGATCCCCTTGAAGACGAATTTGAACGGCAGTGCCCAGACGATGCCGAGCGCGACATAGATGACCAACTCAAGCAGCAGATTTGGCCGCGGCAACAGGTTCACAATCGTGACGGCAGCCACGATATAAATCGGCAGGCCGATCAGCAGGATCACCAGCGACCAGCGCCGCCGCGCTTTGTAACTCAGGGCCATATGCGCCTCACATCAATCGGCGAAGGGGTCGGTCACAAGGATTGTGTCTTCGCGCTCCGGTGAGGTGGAAAGTAGCGCCACGGGGCACTCGATCAACTCCTCCACCCGGCGCACATATTTGATCGCATTGGCGGGCAGCTCCGCCCAGGAGCGCGCGCCTTCCGTGCTCTCCGACCAGCCCGGCATCTCTTCATAGACCGGCACGCAGCGCGCCTGCTCTTCCGCCGCGATGGGCAGATAGTCGAGCCGCACCCCGTCGAGATCATACCCTACACAAATCTTCAACGTCTCAAATCCATCGAGCACATCAAGTTTGGTCAGCGAAATCCCCGTCACACCCGAGGTCGCGCAAGTCTGGCGCACCAATGCGGCATCAAACCAGCCACAGCGCCGTTTGCGCCCGGTGGTGGTGCCGAACTCATGGCCCCGCTCACCGAGGCGCTGACCATCTTCATCTTCCAACTCGGTCGGGAACGGCCCCTCGCCCACGCGGGTCGTATAGGCCTTCACGATGCCCAGCACATAATCGATCGAGCCAGGTCCGACGCCCACACCGGTCGCCGCCTGACCGGCGATCACATTCGACGAGGTTACAAACGGATAGGTGCCGAAATCGATATCCAACAGCGCCCCTTGCGCGCCTTCAAAGAGGATGCGCTCCCCCTTTTTCTTGCGTTCGTTCAAGACTTTCCAAACCGGAGCCGCGAAAGGCAGAACTTTCGGCGCAATCTCCCTCAACGCTTCCAGCAACGCGTCGCGATCCACCGCCTCAATCCCCAAGCCTTTGCGCAGCGGATCATGGTGCTGCAGCGCGCGATCCACCCGCGCCTCCAGCGTCGCATCATCAGCGAGGTCAGCCACGCGCACAGAGCGGCGTCCGACCTTATCCTCGTAGGCCGGTCCAATCCCGCGGCCGGTGGTGCCAATCTTCGTACCCTTGGAGGCGGCCTCTTCCCGGGCCCGGTCCAGCTCCCCATGGATCGGCAGGATCAACGGCGTGTTCTCGGCGATCATCAGCGTCTCGGGGGTGATCTCCACCCCTTGCTCGCGAATACCGTCGATCTCACGCACCAGATGCCAGGGGTCGAGCACCACGCCGTTGCCGATCACCGACAATTTACCGCCGCGCACTACGCCCGAGGGTAACGCATGCAGTTTGTACACTTTCCCATCGATGACCAGCGTGTGGCCCGCATTATGCCCGCCCTGAAACCGCGCGATCACATCGGCGCGTTCGCTCAGCCAATCGACGATCTTGCCCTTGCCCTCATCGCCCCATTGCGCGCCGACCACCACCACATTGGCCATCTGATCCGTCCCTTCGATCCGCCGTGAAACCCGCGCCCGTATAGCGAGGCGGCGAAAGCGGTGAAAGCGCAAATTCCCGCCTTGCGGTTAAGCGTCGCGATGTCTAAATAGCCGTTCAACCAAGCCTGAGGCCCCGACCACATGGAAAACATCGTCCTGACAGTGCATTTGATCATCGCGCTTTGCCTGATCGGCATCGTGCTGGTGCAGCGCTCCGAGGGCGGAGGTCTGGGGATCGGTGGCGGCGGCGGCGGAGCCATGGGCGGACGCCCGGCAGTCACGCCGCTTGGCAAACTCACCTGGCTTTTTGGCATTGCCTTTGTGATCACCTCGATCACATTGACCATTCTGGCCTCGAGCGGCGGCACAGGATCGGTGCTGGATGGCGATGCATTGCTTCCGCCCGCAACCGAGGAAGCGCCTGAAACCTCGCCGCTTCTGCCGCCGACAGTCGATACACCGACCACGCAGCCCCGCGCCGACGAGTAAGGCGGCACTACCTACCAAAGCTGGAGTTTACGCCGGGTGAAGCCACATCATCTGGGGCTGACCGGTTGCGCGCAATTTGCGAATCCGTCTATACTGGATTCCCGTGGATGAGGGTTTTCGAAACCCCTCAAAAACCAAGAATACGGACGGTTGCACGGGGCTCAGCACATGGCGAGATTCATCTTTATTACTGGCGGCGTTGTGTCGTCCCTCGGCAAGGGTTTGGCCTCCGCCGCGCTCGGGGCGCTGCTGCAGGCGCGCGGATACTCAGTGCGATTGCGCAAGCTGGACCCTTACCTGAATGTCGACCCCGGCACGATGTCACCGTTTGAACATGGCGAGGTGTTCGTCACCGATGACGGGGCCGAGACCGATCTCGATCTGGGCCATTATGAACGTTTCACCGGTGTGGCGGCGCGTATGACCGACAGTGTCTCCTCGGGGCGCATTTATTCCAATGTGCTGGAGAAGGAGCGCCGCGGTGACTATCTGGGCAAGACCATTCAGGTCGTCCCGCATGTCACCAACGAGATCAAGGAGTTCATCGCCATCGGCGAGGACGAGGTCGATTTCATGCTCTGCGAGATCGGCGGCACAGTGGGCGACATCGAAGGCCTGCCCTTCTTCGAAGCGATCCGGCAATTCAGCCACGAGCGTCCGCGCGGGCAGTGCCTGTTCATGCACCTGACCCTGCTGCCATACCTGTCCGCCTCGGGCGAGTTGAAGACGAAGCCGACGCAACACTCGGTTAAGGAGTTGCAATCCATCGGCATCGCGCCCGACATTCTGGTCTGCCGGTCCGAACACGACATTCCGGTCAAGGAGCGCGAGAAGCTGGCGCTGTTTTGTAATGTGCGGCCCGAATGTGTGATTGCCGCCTATGATCTGAAATCGATCTATGACGCGCCGCTCGCCTATCACAACGAGGGGCTTGATCAGGCGGTGCTCGATTGTTTCGGCATCTCGCCGGCGCCGCAGCCGAAACTGGAGGTCTGGGAGGATGTCTCGGACCGCATTCACAACCCCGAAGGCAAGGTGAAGGTCGCGATTGTCGGCAAATATACCCAGCTCGAGGACGCCTATAAATCCATTGCAGAGGCCCTAACCCATGGCGGCATGGCCAACCGCGTGAAGGTGAAGGTGGATTGGGTCGATGCCGAGATTTTTGAGCGCGAGGACCCCGCCCCGCATCTCGAAGGATTCCATGCCATCCTGGTGCCGGGTGGCTTCGGCGAACGCGGCACGGAAGGCAAGATCAAGGCCGCGCAATTCGCTCGTGAGCGTGGCATCCCCTATCTCGGCATATGTCTGGGCATGCAGATGGCGGTGATTGAGGCCGCGCGCAATCTGGCGGGGCTATCCGATGCGGGCTCCGAGGAGTTTGACCATGAGGCGGGCAAGAAGCGCTTCACACCGGTGGTCTATCACCTGAAAGAATGGGTGCAGGGCAATGCGAAAGTGAAGCGCAAGGCCTCCGACGATAAAGGCGGCACGATGCGCCTTGGGGCTTATGATGCGACACTGAAGGAAGGCTCAAAAGTGGCCGAGGTCTATGACACGCTTGCCATCGAAGAGCGTCACCGCCACCGCTATGAGGTCGATATCAAGTACCGCAAGGACCTAGAGGCGAAGGGGTTGGTCTTCTCCGGCATGTCGCCGGATGGCCGTTTGCCCGAGATCGTCGAGGTGAAAGACCACCCTTGGTTCATCGGCGTACAGTTTCACCCCGAGTTGAAGTCCAAACCCTTCGCGCCGCACCCGCTGTTCGCCGATTTTGTGCGGGCCGCAAAAGAGAACTCGCGGCTGGTGTGATCCCTCAGCCACTGCAAGGTATTCTCGATCAGATCGAAACCCAAGACAGGCAAAAGGATTTGTAATGCCCAAAGGATATTGGATCGCCCATGTGGATGTGCATGACGCGGAGGTTTATGAACAATACAAAGCCGCCAATGCCGCGCCGTTTGCGAAATATGGCGCCCGGTTTGTGGTGCGTGGCGGACCTCAGGAAGTGCGCGAGGGCGCGATGCGGCCCCGCACCGTGGTGATCGAATTTCCGAGCGTGGAGGCTGCACGAGCCTGTTATGACAGCGACGAATACGCCGCCGCGAAGGCGATCCGGACGCCCATTTCTGACGGCGATCTGATCATCGTCGAGGGCTATGATCCCTAAGACTTGCATTCGGTCGTATGCGAATTACGTCCGACCGCATGATCGGAGAATTTTTCAAACGGCTGAGCGGTGAGGCGACCGAGGTCGAGCCCACCGAAGACGATGCTCGCCTTGCCTTGGCCGCGCTTTTGGTGCGCGTCGCGCGTTCCAACTGGGACTATGCGCAGGAAGAAGTGGACCGGATCGACGCAATCCTGGTGCAGCGCTACGGTTTGAGCGCCGATGACGCTGCCGATGTACGCACCGATGCGGAAGCGCTTGAGGCGCAGGCCAATGACACGGTGCAGTTTACCCGCACAATCAAGGACGCGGTGCCGTTTGAGGAGCGCGAAGCGGTGATGGAAGCGTTGTGGGAACTGGTGCTCGCCGATGGTCACCGGCATCACGAAGAAGACGCGATCCTGCGCCTGATTGCGCCGCTTCTGGGGGTGAATGACCGCGATTCCGCCCTTGCTCGGCAACGTGTTGAGGCCCGTCTCGTCGCGGATTAACCTCGCGGGCATGATCGCCTCTTTCCCGATGTATGACCGCCCTGAGACGCGCCCCGCCTGGGACGCGTTTTGGTCTGCGGTCGCGTCGCAAGCAGACGGATTGCCGAACCACCTGACTTGGGATGAGGAAGCCAGCGCCCACTGGACGCGCGACGATTTGGTGATCTCGCAGACCTGCTCCCTGCCCTATCGCACGCGTTTGCATGGCAAGGTCACTCTGCTCGGGGCGTTTGACTTCGACCTGCCGGGCTGTGCGCCGGGCTATTACAATTCGGTGCTCCTGATGCGCCGCGATGATCCGCGTCAGACACCTGCCGACTGGTCAGACCTCACGCTTGCCTATAACGCGCCCGACAGCCAATCGGGTTGGGCCGCGCCTTATTTTCACGCGACTGCCTTGGGCACGCGGTTTGCGAACGGGTATGAGACCGGCGCACATCACGCCTCCGCCATCGCAGTCGCGGAAGGCCGCGCGGATATCGCCGCGCTGGATGCCCAGACCCACCGATTGCTGATGACCTATGAGCCCGATCTCATGGCGCAACTCATCGAGATCGACCGCACCGCACCCACGCCGGGCCTGCCGGTGATCACAGGTAAAGGCCGTGAGGCGATCGGCACCTCTGACTTGCAAAACGCGCTGGAAACAATGCCGATGGAGGTGCGGTCCAAACTCGGCATCAGGGCCTTCGTGCCATTCGATCCAGATGAGTACGTGGCACTGTCGGTCCCGCCCGCCCCGCAAGAGGTCTTCAGCCGCTGACGCAGGGTTACGCGTTACCCGATTGCAAAACCTGCAAAATTCGTGACACTTGGCGCTCGGGGAGACCAACAGACTGCCAACACACGTGACCACGGCCGACGCACCTGTCATCGAAATTCGCGACCTGCACAAAGCCTATGGCGAGTTGGAGGTGCTGAAAGGCGTCGATATCACCGCGCCTGCGGGCCATGTGGTCTCGCTGATCGGGTCCTCCGGCTCTGGCAAATCCACGCTTCTGAGATGCGCGAACCTGCTGGAGGACAGCCAGCAGGGCGAGGTTCTGTTCTGCGGCGAGGCGGTGACGTGGAAGGGCTCAGGATTGGCGCGCAAACCGTCCGACGCGAAACAGGTCACGCGTATTCGCACCAACCTCTCGATGGTGTTTCAGCAGTTCAACCTCTGGGCGCATATGACGATTCTGCAAAACGTCATGGAAGCGCCGATCACGGTGCTGGGCCAGGACCCCGCGGAGGTCGAGACCCGCGCTCGCGACATCCTCAACAAGGTCGGGATCGGTGACAAGGCGGATGTCTATCCGGCGCAGATGTCCGGCGGTCAGCAGCAGCGCGCAGCCATCGCGCGAGCGCTGTGCATGCAGCCCAAGGCGCTGCTTTTCGACGAGCCCACCTCTGCGCTCGACCCCGAGCTTGAGCAGGAAGTTGTCAAAGTTATCAAGGATTTGGCCGCTGAGGGGCGCACGATGATCATCGTGACGCACGATATGCGGCTGGCCAATGATGTCTCTGATCATGTTGTCTTTCTACATCAAGGCAAGATCGAGGAAGAAGGGCCGCCCGAGGCGGTCTTCGGTGCGCCAAAAACCGAGCGATTGCAGGGCTTTCTCAGTGCGACGGGGGCCGCATGATCCGCGCGGTTCTGATCCTGCTCGCGATGACGCTCACTGCAGCAGCGGACGAGCTGCGGATCGGCACATCCCCCGATTTCCCGCCTTATATCGACCGGATCGCAGAGGGGTTTGAGGGGTTGGATTACGATCTGATCTCCAACATTTGCACCGAGGAAAATCTGGACTGCGTCTGGGTCGCGATGCCGTTCAACGATCTGATCGGGGCTGTTTCGCAAGGCAGCATTGATCTCGCTGTGGGCGGCATTTCCGTGACACCGGACCGCGCCGCCCGGGTCGATTTCTCGGATGCCTATATCGGCGCGACGCGCGGTGGCATGTTTCTCAGCCGCCCCAATCCGATCCGCCCCGTGGAAGAAGGGCGCATCGCCGTACAGACGGGCACGATCTACGACGCCCACGCGTCCGAGCAGGGCTGGACGGTGATCCGCTTCTCCGACGCCAAGGAGGCCATTCGCGCCGCTGCCAATGGTGAGGTGGACTATGTGTTCAGTTCCGAATCCAACCTGCGGCTGGTACTCGACCAAGGCCGGACCTCGCTGGTCGCCGCGGGTTTCACAGATGTGCCATCTGCGGGGCAGGCCTTTGCACTTGCCAAAAACCGCCCCGATCTCAAAGCCCTGATCAACCGAAATCTCGACCGGATCACCCGTTCCGGCCTGATGCAATCGCTGCGCCAAAAATGGTTCAGCACATCTCTGTAACTTCATGAAAACTGGGAGAACTTCCATGAAAAAACTGATCCTTGCGACAACCGCTCTGGCGCTTTCGGCCGGCATCGCGCTGGCCGATGGTCACTCCGTCGTGCGCCTCGGCACCGAAGGCGCCTATGCGCCCTGGAACTTCATCAATGATGCCGGTGAAGTGGATGGTTTCGAGCGCGAGCTGGGCGACGAGCTTTGCAGCCGCGCGGAACTCACCTGCGAATGGGTCACCAATGAGTGGGATTCGATCATCCCCAACCTCGTTTCCGGCAACTACGATGCGATCATGGCGGGTATGTCGATCACGGCTGAGCGCGACGAAGTGATTGATTTCACGCAGAATTACTCGCAGCCGGACCCCTCCTCCTACCTTGCGAAATCGGCGGATGTCGACCCGGCAACCGGTGTTGTGGCCGCGCAGACGAATACAATCCAAGCTTCCTTCATCGCGGAAAAGGGCTGGACGCTTTTGGAATTCGCCACACCGGAAGAGACCATCGCGGCGGTGCGCGACGGTGAGGCGGACGCCGTGCTGGCTGACACCTCCTACCTCACGCCGATTGCTGACGAGGATGCCGAACTGACCCTGCTCGACAAAAACGAGCTGATCGGCGGCGGTGTTGGCATGGGGCTTCGGGAAAGCGACACCGAACTGAAAGCCAAATTCGACGCTGCGATCCAGTCGATGAAGGATGATGGCAGCCTCAACGCACTGATCGAGAAATGGGAGATTGGTGAGACGTTCTGATCTGATCGCCAAAGGCGGGGCCTCTCAACCGGGCCCTGTCGCTGCCCTCACATGTATGCGCTAACCGAGACATTTGAGACCTCCGCCGGACCTGTCGCGGCGGGCAGCACCGGGCACGGGCCGCCGCTTGTTCTGGCCCATGGCTGGCCCTGGTCCTCCTATAGCTGGCATCGGGTTATTCCCAAGCTTTCAAAGTCTTACACGCTCTTCTTCTATGATATGCCGGGATATGGCCGCTCGCATATGTCTGCCGATCAGCCCACTGGGCTCGATGTGCAGGGCCGCATCATGGCAGAGATGTTCGATCACTGGGGTCTCGAAGCACCGCAGGTCGTCGCCCATGATTTCGGCGGTGCCGTCACCCTGCGCGCCCATCTTCTCGAGGGGCGCGAGTTGGGCTCCTTGGTGCTGATGAACATCGTTGCAATGCGGCCCTGGGGTTCCGACTTTTTCGCCCATGTCGGGCGTCATGTCGACGCCTTCACCGGTCTGCCCGACCATATCCATGCCGCTGTGGCCGAGGCCTATATCCGCGGCGCCTTCGCGCATCCGATTGCGGAAGAGGACGTCACCGCCCTGCTCGCCCCGTGGCTGAGCCCCGAGGGTCGTGCAAGTTTCTACCGCCAGTTTGGCCAGGCGGACGAAGCCTTCACCGCCGAGTTTGAGCCGCATTTGCGAAACATTCGCTGCCCCGTCACGGTGCTTTGGGGCGAAGACGATCCTTGGATACCGCTCTCCCGCGGCCAGGAACTTGCGCAGCGGATCGGCCAGGGCCCGCTTCACCCTCTTCCCGGCTTGGGGCATCTGCCTCAGTTGGAAAATCCCGATCTGGTTGCGCGCAACATCCTGAATTCCCTGGAAAAACATGCAGAGGAGATCGCCTGATGTTCTCCTATTGCGCCGATCCGAGCACGCTAGAGGGCCTGAAATGGATGTCGTGCTACCTCACGACCGCCAAACATATGAGCCTCTACTGGTCCTTCCTCACCGTCCTGACATTGCTCGCCATCACTGCGCCTGCCGCCCTGCTCTTTGGCTTCGGCGGGGCGTCTGCTGCGCGCTCCCGCATCGCGCCACTGCGCTGGTTCGGCAAGGCCTATATCGCGATTGTGCGCGGCGTGCCGGACATCGCCTTCTTCCTGTTTTTCGTCATCGCGCTCGAT
The DNA here is from genome assembly GCA_028284705.1 of Paracoccaceae bacterium. GTDB lineage: Bacteria > Pseudomonadota > Alphaproteobacteria > Rhodobacterales > Rhodobacteraceae > Litoreibacter. Next base: position 138,706 of record JANQRE010000023.1, read on the forward strand.
CAGGCCTTTGAATGGGTCCGCCATCAGGTGAAATGTCCCGATTGGGACGAACCGATCCGGCAGGGCAATGATTTCATCGTCTGTCAGGCCGCGAAACTGCCCTTAGGCAACGCGCCGCAATGGATCCACGAGGTCTATGGCTTCTCGCTCGCCGTTCTGACCTTCGCCATCGTCTTCGGTGCCTTTGCCGCCAATGTGCTCTACGGTGCCATGCGCGCCGTACCCCGCGGGCAAATCGAAACGGCCGAGGCCTATGGCATGACGTCACGTCAGACCTTCTGGCGCATTCTTGTGCCGCAAATGTGGGTCTATGCGCTGCCCGGCCTGTCGAACCTCTGGATGGTGCTGATCAAGGCCACGCCGCTTCTGTTCCTGCTCGGCGTCGAGGATATCGTCTATTGGGCGCGCGAGCTGGGCGGCACCAAAACCGCCCGTTTCACGGACTATCCCCATGGCGATTGGCGGCTCTGGTATTTTCTCGCTCTATTGGTGTTTTATCTCGCCTTTACAAAAGTTTCCGAGGTGTTTCTCGACCGACTGATGAGGCGTCTCTCCCACGGCCAGGCAACAATGGGAGCGGGCTCATGAGCTGCGCCCAAACGATCCTCGACTACGGCCTGCGCGCCATCGGCATCGGCGAGCGCCTGCTGCCGCGCAGCGATTTCACCCTGTGCCAACATTTCACGTTGATTGGATCGGGCCTGATCTGGAACATCTATTTCGGCGCGTTGGCCCTGATCACCGGCTTCTTTTTCGCAAATGCGCTTGCCCTCGCCAAAGCCTCGCCCAACCCGTGGCTCAGAAAGCCCGCCGAGTGGTTCATTCTGGTTTTCCGCGGCTCGCCGCTCTTCATCCAGTTCTTCCTCGCCTATTTCCTGTTTCTGAAGCTCAAGGTCGTGATCCCGGCCATGGACTGGCTCACAGCCGCCTGGGCCGGTGCGCTGATTGTGCTGTTCCTGAACACCGCCGCCTATTCCGCCGAGATTTTCTACGGCGCGCTGCGTTCGATCCCGAAAGGCGAGGTTGAAGCGGCAGACGCCTATGGCATGACCGGCTGGACCAAATTTCGCCGGGTCATCTGGCCGACCATGTTGCGCCTCGGCTGGCCGGGCTACACCAACGAGGCGATCTTCCTCTTTCACGCCACGACGCTGGTGTTTTTCTCCGGCTTCCCGACAACACGGCAGATGGGCGACTCGCTCTACTACGCGAATTACTTTGCGGATAAGACCTTCAACCCCTTCATCCCCTACCCGATCGTCGCCTTCTATTTCATCCTGTTGACCCTCACGATCATAGGTATTTTCGGCATCATCAATCGACGTCTGAACCGCCACCTGCCGGGTGAGACGAAACGGTTGAAATACCGCCCGCAGATCATCCGATGAGCTCCATTCGCTACGCCGCCGTCGATCTGAACGGTCAGTTCCGGGGCAAACGCACGATCGCCTCAGACGCCGCGAAGCTTGGCAGCGGCGCGGCGCGCATGCCGCTCTCCTGCCTCAATCTCGACCTCTGGGGCGAGGATATCGAGGACAGCCCGCTCTATCTGGCCTCAGGCGACCCGGACGGGCTGCTTCTGCCGACCGAGCGCGGCCCGGTCCCGATGATCTGGCTCAAGGGCCAGCCCGATCTCCACCCGATGTGGAGCTTCCACAATGACGGCACGCCCTTCATGGGTGACCCGCGCCACGCGCTCGACCGGGTCCTGACACGCTATGCCACCAAGGGCTGGCAGGTCCTGGCCGCGACCGAGCTGGAGTTCACCCTGCTCGACCCGACATCTGACACGCCCGCCCCGCCCCGCGATCCCGTCACCGGCAAACGCCCAATGCGGAGCGAGGTCACATCCCTGCGCAAGCTCGACAGTCGTGATGCGTTTTTCTCCGATCTCTACGCCGCCGCGGAGGCAATGGACCTGCCAGCGCAAACCGCGATTTCCGAAGGCGGCGTCGGCCAGTTCGAAGTGAACCTTACCCATCAAGAGGCCATGCGCTGTGCCGATGACACGCAATTGTTCAAACACATGGTCAAAGGCGTTGCGCGCCAGCACGGCATGATCGCGAGTTTCATGGCCAAGCCCTACGCGGAGGATGCCGGTAACGGGATGCATGTGCATTTCTCGGTTCTGGATGCGGATGGTGCCAATGTCTTCGACAATGGCGGCCCGGAGGGGACTCCAACTCTGCACCACGCCATAGCCGGTTGCCTTCAGGCCATGCCCGCCTCGACACTCATCTTCGCTCCGCATGAAAACAGCTACGCCCGCCTCGCGCCCGGCTCCCATGCGCCCACCGGAGCCGCCTGGGCCTACGAGAACCGCTCCGTCGCCATCCGGGTGCCCGGTGGCCCGCCTGCCGCGCGCCGCATCGAGCACCGCACGCCGGGTGGCGATACCAACCCCTATCTGGTCTTGGCGGCGATTCTGGGTGCTGCGCTGAACGGTATCGAGGCGGCAGAAACCCCTCCCGCCCCCGTCACCGGAAATGCCTATGATCTGGACCTGCTTGGCCTCGCCTCGGATTGGGTCTCCGCCATCGCCAGCTTCGACGCGCCGGAGACCCGCGCCATCTTCCATCCCGACCTGATCGCCAACCTCCTGCGCACCAAACGCCAGGAGCAGAGGAAATTTGGTTCCCTCTCGGCGCCCGAAAAACATCAACTCACCGTGGAAACCGTCTAGGTACTTTCATTGGTCCAGAAATACTCCGGGGTCTGGGGCAGCGCCCCAGCCGGGTCGGTCCTGCGAAGCAGGCCGAAAGCCCCCTTCCCGAAGCGCGTGACCGGCGATAAATTGCGACGAAACCCATCAGGAGGTCCAATGCGCATCGGTATTCTCGAAACCGGACGCACAATGCCGGAGGTCGCGGCAAAGCACGGGAATTTTCCCGAGATGTTCGCACGCCTGCTTGAAGGGCACGGCTTCATCTTCACCACCTACCACGTTGAAAATATGGAGTTCCCACCCTCCGTGACCGAACAGGATGGCTGGCTGATCACCGGTTCCAAACATGGCGCTTACGAGGACCACGCCTTCATCCCGCCGCTTGAGACGTTCATCCGCGACGCCCATGCCCGCAAAATCCCGATGGTCGGCATTTGTTTTGGCCATCAGATCATCGCGCAGGCGCTCGGCGGCCATGTGGAGAAATTCGCAGGCGGTTGGGGGTTGGGCCTCACCAGTTACCAACTCGATGGCGAAGAGATTAAGTTGAACGCCTGGCATCAGGATCAGGTCACCCGCCTGCCCGACGATGCGCGGGTCATCGGCTCAAATGATTTCTGCCAAAACGCGGCGCTGGCCTATGGCGACCACATCTTCACGATCCAGCCCCACCCCGAATTCGGCAATGAGATCATCGCCGATTATGTTGCGCTGCGCCGGGGCACTGCGGATTATCCCGATGACCGCATGGATCGCGCCGCCGCGCGTAGCACCGAGGCCAACGACAATGCCAGGCTCGGCACGCGCATTGCGCAGTTCTTCCTCCATGCCCATGAGGTGGCCCATGCCTGACGCCTCCCAGACCGATTGGACCGCTAATCTGCCGCTCGCGGCGCAAAACTACCTCGAAGGCCGTCGCCTCGATGAGGTCGAGTGCATCATCGCCGATCTGCCCGGCATCGCCCGTGGCAAAGCCGTCCCTGCCACGAAATTCGCCCGCCAAAGCCATTTTCATCTGCCGAATTCGATTTATTTTCAAACGATTACCGGCGGTTGGGGCGAAGCGGCGGGCGAAAACGGCTTCACCGAACCCGACATGGTGCTCACCCCGGATTTTGAGACCGCCTCCGCCGCGCCCTGGACCGGCGACTGGACCCTGCAGGTGATCCATGACGCCTTTGCTCAGGATGACACGCCCATTCCGTTCGCCCCGCGCAATGTACTGAAACGGGTCGTTGAGCTGTACCGCAAAGAGGGCTGGGAGCCGGTGGTGGCCCCGGAAATGGAGTTCTACCTCGTCGCCCGCAACCTCAACCCGGCTAAGGAAATCGAACCGATGATGGGCCGTTCGGGGCGTCCCGCCGCCGCGCGACAGGCCTATTCCATGTCCGCCGTGGACGAGTTTGGCCCCGTCATCGACGACATCTATGATTTCGCCGAAGCGCAAGGCTTCGAGATCGACGGCATCACCCAGGAAGGCGGCGCGGGCCAGCTGGAGATCAATCTGCGTCATGGCAATCCGGTGAAGCTCGCCGACGAGATATTCTACTTCAAACGCCTGATCCGCGAGGCGGCCCTGCGCCACGACTGCTTCGCCACCTTCATGGCCAAACCGATCGAGGGCGAGCCCGGCTCGGCGATGCACATCCATCATTCCGTGGTGGACTGCAAAACCGGCCAGAACATCTTCTCAGGTCCCCGCGGCGCTGAAACACCCGCCTTCCTGCATTTCATCGCCGGACTGCAGACACACCTGCCCTCCGTCGTGGCGCTTCTCGCGCCTTACGTGAACAGCTATCGCCGCTACGTCCCCGATTTCTCCGCACCGATCAATCTCGAATGGGGCCGCGACAATCGCACCTCCGGCATTCGTGTCCCGGTCTCCGACCCCGCCTCCCGCCGGGTCGAAAACCGCATCGCCGGGATGGATTGTAACCCCTATCTGGGCATCGCCGCGTCGCTTGCCTGCGGCTATCTCGGCCTGAAAGCCGGCAAAAAACCCGCCAAGGACATCACCGGTGAAGCCTATGACAGCTCAGAGGCGATCCCGCGCGGGCTTTATCGTGCGCTTGAGCTTTTTGATGACGCGCGGGAGGTTCACAAACTCCTGCACCCGGAATTCGCCCGCGTCTTTTCCATCGTGAAACGGGCCGAATATGAGGAGTTCCTGCATGTGATCTCTCCTTGGGAGCGTGAACATCTTCTGCTAAACGTCTGATGAACCTGCTTTTTACCAATGATCAGCGCGGGCAATACCCCGCCAGTTGGTATGCCCAGACCGCCACACCCCTGCCGGAATTCCCGACGCTGAAAGGTGAGACCCGAGCCGATCTCTGCGTGATCGGCGGTGGCTATACCGGTCTCTCCGCAGCGCTTCATGCGGCCCAAGCCGGGGTCGACGTGGTGCTTCTGGAGGCGCAACGTGTGGGCTTCGGTGCCTCGGGCCGGAACGGCGGACAGGTGGGCTCCGGCTACAACGCGTCGCAACGCACGCTCGAGGCCAAACTCGGCACGTCAGACGCCCGCAAGCTCTGGGACATGGCCGAAGCCGCCAAAACCCTGACGCGCGATCTGGTCGCCGCCCACGCGCCGGACGCAGGCTACCGCCCCGGCGTGTTGCACGCCTGCTGGCAGGATCGCGAAGTGAAAGAAGCCCATGATGAGGCCGCCTGGATGGCTGACACCTATGGGGTCGAAGCGGAATGTCTCGACCGCGACGGGGTGCAGGAGATCCTGAACGCTCCGGCCTATCGCGGCGGCGTGCTGGATATGAGTGCCGGCCATCTGCATCCACTGCGCTATGCGTTTGGATTGGCCCGGGCGGCTGATGCCGCGGGCGTGCGCATTTTCGAGCGCGCCTGGGCGCATCAGATCACACCCGGCGCGCAGGTGCGCGTGGCGACAGAGACCGGTCATGTGCTTGCAGATCATGTGGTGATCGCAACCAACGGCTATTCCGCGGGCCTGGATCGCAAACTGAGCGCCCGGGTGATGCCGATCAACAATTTCATCGTTGCGACAGAGCCCTTGGGGGATCGCGCAGATGAGGTGTTGCGGCGCGACATCGCCGTCGCTGACAGCAAATTCGTGATCAACTATTTCCGGCTGACGGAGGATAAGCGCCTGCTCTTTGGCGGCGGCGAGACCTACTCCTACAAGTTCCCGCGCGACATCGCGGCGTTGGTCCGAAGACCGTTGGAGGAGGTGTTCCCACATCTGAAAGGTGTGAACGTGACCCATGCCTGGGGCGGTACGCTCGCCATCACCATGTCCCGCCTGCCCCATATCGGTCGACCTGCCCCGAACATTCTCTCCGCCGCCGGATTCTCCGGCCACGGGGTCGCTTTGGCCGGGTTCACCGGGAAACTCATGGCGGATGCGATCCGCGGCGAGGGTGCCGGGCTCGATCTTTTCGGCAAACTCCCCACACCACCCTTCCCCGGAGGCGGTCTTCTGCGCGCGCCGCTTCTGGCACTTGCGATGAGTTGGTACGCGCTGCGGGATCGCCTCGGCATCTGAGGTTTTGCGCTTGGCTTCGCCAATCGCCGTGGGGCAGCGGGCGCCGCGGACATGCGAAGTC
>JANQRE010000015.1 GCA_028284705.1 Paracoccaceae bacterium
GCTCCGGCGGTAGGGATCGAACCTACGACCAATTGATTAACAGTCAACTGCTCTACCGCTGAGCTACGCCGGAACGGTTCGCGCCGTATAGCAAGGCGAGATTCGCTCGGCAAGAGGGTTTGCGCGGTCTGCGGGTCAGTTTTTTGCAAAGCGCGCAGTGGGAGAAATCTCACCATCTGCCCGCACGATTTTCCGCAAAGTCAGGTCGATCAAATGCGCCAGAACGTTGCGCTCGGCGGCGGGCCAGAGCGCCTCATCGACATCCGTATAAATCGCGCGTGTCAGGTCTTGTGGCGTGCGGGGCGTGCTGAGCGCGTCGAGGATTTGCGCCTCGCGCATGCGGCGGTGTTGTAGGAGCTCGTCCACGCGCTCGGCGGGGGTTTCAATCGCATCGCCATGGCCCGGATAATAGATTTTGTCGCCTTTTCGGTTCTGCAGTTTTGTCAAAGACGCCATGAAATCTGTCAGATGACCATCAGGCGGGGACACCATGGATGTGGCCCAGCCCATGACGTGATCGCCGGTGAAAACCACACGTTTGGCATCCCAGGCAAAGCAGAGATGGTTGCCCATATGGCCCGGTGTATGGATTGCCTCGAGTGCCCAGTTTGAGCCCCTAACCACATCACCATCACGCAACATCTCATCTGGGAGGAAGGTCTCGTCGCGCCCCTCGCCACCGCCCAGATCGGGCAAACCCTCCATCACCGCGGCGCGTCCGGTGTAGCTCGATCCAAACCCGTAAACGCGCGCACCGGTGATCTGCGCAAGTGCCATCGCCAGGGGCGAATGATCGGCATGGCTGTGGGTCACGAGGATATGGCTGATGCGCTGCTCGGCGTTCAATGCGCCGAGGATCGCATCGAGATGCGCCTGATCAGGCGGACCGGGATCGATGACCGCCAGATCGCGGGTGCCCACAAGATAGGTGTTGGTGCCGCGATAGGTCATCGGCGAGGGGTTGGGTGCCAGAAGTCGCCGGAGCCCCTGAAACAGGTAATCCGTTTCGCCAGGGATAGCATTATTGGTCACCCGCGTGGCCATACCCCTTTTCCTTTACAACACCGCCCCTTAACGTCCCCGAACATGGCACAGTTTTCGATCAAACGCTATCTGCCCCGCGGGCTCTACGGTCGCGCCGCGCTGATCCTGCTTGTGCCGATCATCACCCTGCAAATTGTTGTGTCGCTCGCCTTTATCCAGCGTCTTTACGAAGGTGTGACCGAGCAGATGACGCAGAATATCACCGTGGGCTTGGCCATTCTGGTTGATATTGTGGAGGAGGCTGAGACCCTGGAAGAGGCGCAGGCGCAACTGGCACCGATGGCGCAGGCTTTGAGCATTCGCGCCGATCTGCCGGGGGAGACTGTCGCGGACATGCGGGCGTTTTACGACCTCTCAGGGCGGGTGATGGGGCAGGTCTTGCGGGCGCGATTTGCCGATGTCTCAGGGATCGACCTCTATTCGGACGACAAACTGGTGACGTTGAGCCTCGACACCGCCAAAGGGCCTATGCTGGTGGAGTTTTCCCGTCGCCGGGTCTCGGCCGCCAATCCGCACCAGCTTCTGGTCTGGATGGTGGCCACGGGTGTGTTGATGACGGTGATCGCCTATCTTTTCCTACGCAATCAGTTGCGCCCGATCCGGCGCTTGGCACGTGCGGCGGAGGCCTTCGGCAAGGGCGACGTGGTGAAATACCACCCCGGCGGAGCGACGGAGGTTCGCGCCGCGGGCAATGCGTTTCTCAACATGCGATCTCGGATTGAGCGCCAGATCGAACAACGCACCTTGATGCTGTCAGGGGTCAGTCACGACCTGCGCACGCCGGTGACGCGCCTAAAGCTCGGGCTCTCGATGCAGCCGGACACGCCTGAAATCGCGGCCCTGCAGGAAGATGCCGATGAGATGGAGCGGCTCATTGGGACTTTTCTTGATTTCGCGCGGCTCGATGCGGTGGAAGACCTTGAAAATGTTGATCTATCAGAGTTCGTGCGCGTGGCGGCTGAGAATGTCCGCGGCACCGGAAAAGAGGTTGATCTGCGACTGCCTGACGGACCGGGACCTGAGAAAAAGCTGCGCCCGATCGCGATGGGACGTGCCTTGGAGAACCTGATTTCCAACGCGGTGCGGTACGGGAAGCGCGCTGTGGTCACGCTCGAGGTTCTGGAAACCTCCTTACGCATCCGCGTCGAGGACGATGGGCCCGGCATACCCGCTGAGAAGCGCGAAGAAGCGCTGAAACCCTTCGCGCGGCTCGATGCATCGCGCAATCAGAACCAAGGCAGCGGGGTGGGCCTTGGGCTCGCCATCGCTGCCGATGTTGTGCGCTCCCATGGCGGCACCTTGCGGCTGGCGGAAAGCGCGCTTTTGGGAGGGCTTTGTGCCGATATCGTGTTGCCACGGCGGCGGGGTCACCGCAGATACTGAGGCGCAGGAAATTGCCCAATCCGAAAACCCGGCAGGGGTGGATATATGCTCCCAACCTTCTTTGGCCCCGCGACGTTGCTTGTGAAAAGTGATGGTAGGCCCGGCAGGACTTGAACCCGCAACCAAAGCGTTATGAGCGCTCTGCTCTAACCAATTGAGCTACAGGCCCCCAATGGTCGTGGAATTGGGAGTATCACGGGCACGGGCTGCGTCAAGCGCCGGTTGCTGCCGGGGGTTCGATCTAGTATCGCGACACCAAGCAAAAAGGGGGCTGAGTCTTCAGATGAGCAACGCGGGCAAGAACGGTCTGTCCTATGCGGATGCGGGCGTGGATATCGATGCGGGCAACGAGTTGGTCGAACGCATCAAGCCCGCTGCGAAACGCACGACCCGATCGGGCGTCATGTCTGGTCTCGGCGGTTTTGGGGCGATGTTCGATCTGAAGGCTGCGGGCTATACCGATCCGATCCTGGTAGGGGCCACGGATGGTGTCGGCACCAAGCTGCGCATCGCCATCGACACTGGACATGTGGATTCCGTGGGCATCGATTTGGTCGCGATGTGTGTGAATGATCTGGTGTGCCAAGGCGCTGAGCCATTGTTTTTCCTTGATTATTTTGCCACAGGAAAGCTGGATGTCGATACAGCTGCGCGCATCGTCGAGGGCATCGCCGAAGGATGCCAACGCGCCGGTTGTGCTTTGATCGGGGGAGAGACGGCAGAAATGCCGGGCATGTATCCGCCGGGTGATTTTGATCTGGCGGGTTTTTCGGTCGGCGCGATGGAACGTGGACAATCGCTGCCCGATGGCGTCTCGAATGGGGATGTACTGTTGGGGCTGGCCTCCGATGGGGTGCATTCGAACGGCTACAGTCTTGTGCGCAAAATCGTCGAGCAAAGCGGCCTCGGCTGGGATGCGCCTTGCCCCTGGGGCGAGGGCACGCTTGGAGCGGCGCTTTTGACGCCGACTGCACTCTATATCAAAGGGCCATTGCTGGTGATGAAAGTGGGTGGGGCGATCCATGCTCTGGCGCATATCACCGGCGGTGGTCTGACCGAGAACCTGCCGCGCGCGCTGCCGGACGGGCTCGGCGCGGAGATCGATCTGAATGCCTGGGACCTGCCGCCTGTGTTTGGGTGGCTCGCCAAGGAAGGCGGGTTGGCCGAGGCCGAGATGCTGAAAACCTTCAATTGCGGGATCGGCATGGTCGCAATTGTGCCGGAAGCAAAGGTCGAGATCGCAACGGGTTTCCTCGCGCAGGGCGGTCACGAGGTGACGTCGATCGGGCAAGTTGTTGAGGGCGCGGGCGTTTCCTACAAAGGCAATCTGGCTTGAAGCGGGTCGTCATTCTGATCTCTGGCGGCGGCTCCAATATGGTGGCGCTGTGCGAGAGTATGGTGCGCGATCACCCGGCGCGGCCCGTATTGGTCCTGGCCAATTCCGAGGATGCTGGTGGGCTTCGCAAAGCTGCTGATATGGGTATCGACACCGCGGTCGTCGATCATCGCCCCTTTGCGGGCGATCGCGTGGCCTTCGAGGAGAAACTCATCGAGACCATCGACCCTTACACCCCCGACATCATTTGCCATGCGGGTTTCATGCGCATCCTGACGGAGCACTATGTGACCCACTACGCCGGTCGCATGCTCAACATTCATCCCTCTTTGCTGCCCAAGTATACCGGGCTCAACACCCATGCCCGCGCGTTGGAGGCGGGAGACACGGAAGCGGGCTGTACTGTGCATGAAGTGACAGCGCTTCTCGATGACGGTCCGATCCTGGGGCAGGGCACAGTTCCGATCTTGCCGGATGACACGCCGGATACGCTTGCCTCACGGGTTCTCAAGATGGAACACCAGCTCTACCCGGCGGTGCTGCGCCGCTTCGCGGAGGGCGATAAAACCCAAGTGACGTTGCGTGATCCCACTCTTCCCATTTCCGCACACCGCGCGTAAAAAGGACCGACGCGGGGGCGTGTGACAAGAAGAAACAAGAAGACCCGGCCCATGAGAACACTCACCACGACCGAGGATCTGGCTGCCTTTTGCGAGATGGCCAAACGCCACCCTTATGTGACGGTCGATACCGAATTCCTGCGGGAACGCACCTATTATGCCAAGCTCTGCCTTGTGCAGCTTGCTGTGCCGTCTGAGGATGAGGGCAGTGCCGTGCTGGTCGACCCGATTGAGGGCGCGGACATGTCTCTTGAGCCGCTCTACGACCTCTTTCGCGACGAGAATGTGGTGAAAGTCTTCCACGCCGCGCGTCAGGATCTCGAGATCTTCTATGTCGAAGGTGGCGTGATCCCGGCCCCGCTTTTTGACACGCAAGTGGCCGCGATGGTCTGCAATTTCGGTGAGCAGGTGGGCTACGAGACGCTGGTGCGCAAGATTGCCAAAGCATCTATCGACAAGACCTCGCGCTTCACCGATTGGTCTCGCCGCCCGCTGACCGAGGCGCAAAAAAGCTACGCGCTGGCGGATGTGACCCATCTGCGGGTGATCTATGAATATCTTGCGAAGCGGCTGGAGCGCACCAAGCGCAAACCCTGGGTCGATGAGGAGATGGCGATCCTGCGCGACCCGGGTACTTATGTGGTGGACCCGGACGAGGCCTGGCGGCGTCTCAAAGTGCGCACCACCGCGCCGAAATTCCTCGCCATCGTGCGGGAACTGGCCAAGTTCCGTGAGACATATGCAAAAGAGCGCAACATCCCGCGAAACCGGATTTTCAAGGATGACGCGCTGTTGGAATTGGCTTCAACCAAACCGCAATCGGGCAAGGACCTTGGGAAATCGCGACTGCTCTTGCGCGAGGCGCGGCGCGGCGAGATCGCAGATGGGATTTTGAAAGCTGTGAAAGCCGGGGTCGAGTGCCCGAAAGAGGACTGGCCGAAGGTTCCGCCGCAAAAGGACAAAAGTCAGATCAACGCGGCATTGGCCGACTTGCTGAGGGTGTTGCTGAAGGCGAAAGCCCAGGAGGTCGGCGTGGCACAGAAGCTGATCGCCACAGCGTCCGAGCTCGACGAGATCGCAATGGGCGAGCGCGAGCTTCTGTCGCTGAAGGGCTGGCGGAAGGAAGCTTTCGGGGGGGACGCCTTGCGGCTCTGCAATGGCGAGCTGGCGCTGACAGCAGAAGGATCGAACGTGCGGATCATTGAGCTTTGAGGTTTTCGGGACAGTTCTTGTTCTACGTGTCCACATAAATCACGCACTGGTTCCTTTTGCGTGCACATCCCGCCTGATCACCTCCGCCATCCTCTGAAACCAAGCCTTTCCAGACCCTTAAGCCTGATAAAATTTTAAGAGAAAACGGCCACATTTAGGTGTGAGCTGCGGCCTTACCACGATCTGTGCTGGATTAAGGCGTTCACAGTTTTAAAATTTTTAAACGAGGTAACCGTTCGTTAAATCTGTCCAGAGGGCCGCCTTTAGCGATACCGCGATCAGCGCCGAACACTGCGTTGGTTCAGGCGCCCGACAACCGTGATGGTGCGTATCCCCTGCAGACGCGCTGTTGAAATAGCGGCGCCGACGATGATCTCACGCGATTGTTGCGTGCCCTGACGCCGCTGCTCCAAGGGCGGCGCCACGCGGAATTCGAGGATCAGCCGGGATGGGTCAGGGTCGTCGCGCCGCACCAGCGAAGCATCCCAAAAGCCTTGCGTCGGCGGCAGCCCAACGGCACGGATGATCGCACCCTCAGGGGTCGGATCGACGTTCAACGACACCACTTGCTCCACATACCGGCGCGAGTCGTTCACAAAATCGGTCGGTGCAGGTTCGGCCGTCTCCTCGCGGGAGCGACCAAACCAGTTGAACGGGTTCAGGCGTGAATCGCGGATGCGTCCACAGCCTGAGAGAGCACCCATGGCGGCGAGCGATACCAAAAGCCCGCGTCTCGTCATTTTAGCCATTTGCTGCCCCTCGTGGTCTTGCCTTGGGTTTGATGAATACAGCGCCTGTGGGCACTTGAAAAGGGCAGGCTGGACCTCCCCACAGGGCCGCGCTAGGTGAGGCGCAGCAGATGGCGGAGCACGGTATGGCGCAAGAGGCCTTTGAAGAGCTGGTGGAGACGTTCGAATTCCTCGAGGATTGGGAGGACCGCTATCGTCATGTCATCGAGCTGGGCAAAGCGATGGAGCCGCTGGATGACGCCTTGAAGGTGCCCGCGACCAAGGTCGAAGGCTGTGCCAGCCAGGTCTGGCTGCATCCGCGGATCGAGGGCGGGACATTCGATTTCGACGGCGAGAGCGACGCCATGATCGTGCGCGGTCTCATCGCCGTGCTCAAAACCCTCTATGGCGGTCTGCCGATTGCTGAGGTGGTGCGCACCGATGCGGCCTCCGAACTCGCCCGCCTCGGCCTGCATGACCACCTCTCCGCGCAACGCTCCAACGGACTGCGCGCCATGGTGGAGCGCATTCGAGAGACCGCGGCAGCTCACGCCTGACTACGTAACGCCTCCGCCAAATCCCCATAGCCAGTAAAGCGACGCTCAAAGCGCAGCCCGAGCGCGTCAGCGCATTCCTGTGCTTTGGCGTCCAAGGCTGGGTCATCGGTCTGCGCCAGATAGACAAGCGCTTCGTAATGCTCGAAATACATGTCGCGCAGCTCGGGATGGCGGTCTAGTCCGAGGGGCTTTGTCACAAAGGCATCGAACTGACGCACCAGGAAATCGGTGAGATAAAACGCCGTCATCTCGCCCCGCGCTTCGAACGCCTCATTGCCGTCGAAAAAGGAATAACAATGGGGACCCGCGACCATCTCCACGCCGAGCCGCTCACAAGCCGCTTGCAATTGCCCGCCAGTCCCGCAATCGGCGTAGACCACGAAAATCTTCTCATAATCGCTGCGGTGTTTCGCGACAGCCTCTTCAACGGCGGGTGTGATCTTTTCGGGATGGTTGTGATAGATCGCGGGCAGGCATTGCAGGTCCATATGATCCCAACCATTGGCCTCGATCACGGCGAGGATTTCACGCGCCAACGCGCCGCAAGCCAGCAGCAGAACCTGGCCGGACCCAGTCTTCGAAAAACCGCTTTCGGTGAGTGTTGCGTCTTCCATGAACCCATGATGACGGGTTTGCCCGAAGGGTACAGGTCAAAAACGTCGCTTCTCAGCCCAAAAGGTTCAACAGTTGCGTGACAGCGGTCGGGGCAATCAACGGCAGGAATTGCAGAAGTCGCTTATAGCCTTCGGCCTTCATCAACTCCTGAAAACTGCCACCCTGATTGGCGCCGCCGCGGATCAGTGCGAATTTGGTCTCGTCGAAGCCAAGATGGCGTACCAGCATACGGTCGCTATCCCGGAACGCCCTGTCGCGGCGTTTCTGTTTCTGGGCCTTATCCCTTTTCTTCTTTGCCTTCTCCGCTTCCGCTTGAGTTGGACCGGGCTCAAGGGGGTGGGTCTGGCTGATCAGATTACCATCCTTATCGACGGTTTTGACGCTCCACGGCATCGCAGTTGAACTCGACGCTGCGCTTGAGGAGCTTTCCGCCTTCTCTGCGGCATCGGCTGCGTTGACATAAGGGATCAGCCGTTGTTGGCCCCAGCCATACATGCACGCCAGAAGGGCGGAATAAATCAGACCGACGCACAGCAGATAGCTTTTGAACGCCTCTTCGCGCGCCCCGGACAGCGTGGCATCGCCGCTCCCATATGTCCCGCTGATCCAGTGGGACCAGATCGAGATGAAGATCAATGCCACCACGAGAACCGCAGCCGCAGCGCTGCAAAGTGTGATGATCGCATCGCGCAAGTCCTCGGGGCTGATGCTGTGGTCAAGATCGCGTCGCCGCAGATGCATTTTTCTTTCTTTGAACAGGGTATTGGCACGTTTCCGCAGCTCCAGCCAAAGCTCGGAATTGGTGGTAGGCGCAGGCAGGTCCGCAGTCACAACTTTTGCCGAGCCTGTCTTCATGGCTTGTGCGTTAGCGTAGCCGACATCTTTGTTCTCGCGCCGTTTGTGCTCGTCAAACAAATCGCGCAGCGCATAAAACCGATGCGCCAGTTTTTCAGCCTTGAGCGGTGAGAGGTAGGGTTCTGAATAGATCTGCACCGCAAGAGCGGTCGTCCCGATAGTCATCGTTAACACTGCGGAGATGAGCGGAAGGAGCCATCCCCAATGGGGTTTGATGACTTCTGGAACATTCGCAAGAACCGGCAATCTTTCCATCGCGAAAAGTGTGAATTCAACGCCTGCAACGGCGCAAATCGTCAAGATGATCGCCGGGGTCACATGGACCAGGCGCCGCACTGTCTCTTCGCTGCGCACATAGGTCAGTGCCATCGCCGCCGGGCTTGCAGCAATTGAAGCCACAACCGTCCACATCATCACCGCGAAGGGAGAGGAGCCCGCACCCGCCGCAACAGCGTGAGTGATGGCAGCGACCGCAATGATCAGGAGTGTCCCGGTCAGATAGGCCACAAGCGTCAGTTGGGATTGCGGCAGGTACAGGCCGTCTCGCGGCAAATGATATCGCATATCCTCGACATTCCAGCGCCAGAAGCGCAGCGTCACCCGGACTTGCGTGAAGAGCACAAGACATAGGATCGCCAGAAACGCTGCGAGGCCCAACAGAAACGGCATTTCCTTCTGATAAGCTTTCAGTTTTTTGTAGCGATCCGTCTTCTTCGCCGCAGCTTCGACCAGTTTTGCCTCCGCCGCTGTCGCCTTCTCAAGCGCCTCCGGTCCGCAATTCGGCGGTTTGCTGCAGAGAGAGACCAGCCCTTTCAGACTGTTTTCCTTGATGCTGCCGGGAATGGTTTCAACCGCGTCGCTGGGTTTGCCCTCCAGTCTGGCATCCTCAAACGGGAACAAAAACGCCGCCCCAACGGGGGCAAAAACTGCGGCAAATGCCAGGGCAATGATGGCGATGAAACTGCGAAGATAACGCCAATCTGCGGACCGTGTTGCCGGTGCCATGGCTGCATGAGCTTTCTCGAAGAAAGCATCAATTGCGTCCTCCGTTGTCGGAATCTTCTCTCGTTCCATACTAAAATACCCTGGCCCCTAAAATGCGGTCAGGGTAATCTCATATCCCTTGCTCAGGCAAGAATTTAGCCAGCGGCCAACTGGTTGTGCTTGCGCGCCATGAACTCTTTGGCCGTTTCCACAGCGACGGCAGCATCCCGGCAATAGGCGTCAGCCCCGATGGCCTTGCCGAACTCCTCGTTCAAGGGCGCGCCACCGACGAGCACGGTGTAATCGTCGCGAATGCCTTTCTCGACCAGCGTGTCGATCACGACCTTCATATAAGGCATCGTGGTGGTAAGCAGGGCGGACATGCCAAGAATATCTGGCTGCTCGTTTTCTAGCGCTTCGAGATAGGCTTCGACCGCGTTGTTGATGCCAAGATCAACAATTTCAAAGCCCGCGCCCTCCATCATCATCGACACAAGGTTCTTGCCGATATCGTGGATGTCGCCCTTCACGGTGCCGATCACCATCTTGCCGACCCGCGGCGCGCCGGTCTCAGCCAGAAGCGGTTTCAGGATCGCCATGCCGCCCTTCATCGCGTTGGCGGCGAGCAGCACTTCCGGCACGAAGAGGATGCCGTCCCGGAAGTCGTTCCCGACGATGGTCATGCCGCCCACAAGCGCCTTGGTGAGGATGTCATAGGGCTCCCATCCGCGTTCCAGCAGAATGTTCACGCCTTCCTCGATCTCTTCCTTGAGACCGTCATAGAGGTCGTCGAACATCTGTTCGACGAGTTCCTCATCGTTCAGCTCCGACAGGACGATATCGTCTTCTTCTTCGGACATCTTGGCTTTCCTCCAAAACACAGGCAGCCCGCAGGTTGCAGTCACGTTATGCCGTTTTGTCGCAGGGGTCACGCGACGATAGCGACACCTCCTATTCAAAGACCGACGAAACTTGCAAATGTTCTTATTTTGTTCCAATCTGAATTATGGCTGTTCAGAAGACCCCATTTGATCCTCAGGCGCGTGGACGTGCGGCGCTGTCAAATCGGGACAACCGCTTTGAACGGTTGGAAAAATTCCTTGAGGCGGATGGATGGGATTTGGGGGAAGATGCGCCCGTTCTACGCACCGAAACCCGCATCGAGAGCCCGCGAAAGATCATCACACGCAATACTTCCCCTGATCTCGATTTTGACCGCTCGATCAACCCCTATCGCGGCTGTGAGCACGGGTGCATATACTGCTTCGCGCGGCCCTCCCATGCCTATCTCGGCCTCTCGCCCGGGCTCGATTTCGAGACGCGACTGCTCGCCCGCCCAACGGCCCCCGAACTGCTCGCCAAAGAGCTGTCATCGCCGCGCTACCAACCCAAGACGCTCGCCATCGGCACCAATACCGACGCCTACCAACCCATCGAGCGCAGCCACCGGATCATGCGGCAATGCCTGCGCGTGTTGCAGGAGTTTCGGCATCCCGTCGCCATCGTCACAAAAGGCAGCCTGATTGAGCGTGATATCGACATCCTGAGCGATCTAGCCGCCCAAGGTCTGACTCGGGTCGGCATTTCTGTCACCACGCTCGACCGCGATCTCGCGCGCAAGATGGAACCCCGCGTGCCGTCCCCGGAACGCCGCCTAGAGACCATCCGAAAGCTTTCGGAGGCGGGGATCCCCGTGCGTGTCATGGCCTCGCCGATGATCCCGGGCCTGTCGTCCCATGAGCTGGAGAGCATTCTCGCCGCGGCAAAAGACGCCGGGGCGCAAGCCGCAAGTGCAATCCTGCTGCGGCTGCCCCGGGAGGTTGCGGACCTCTTCGAGGAATGGCTGCACACCCATTTCCCGGAGCGGTGCAACGGCGTGTTGCGCAAAATGCGGGCGATGCATGGCGGCGATCTCTACGATCCGCAATTCGGCAGGCGCATGGTGGGCGAGGGGCCCGAGGCAGAGCTTTTGCAACACCGCCTTGCCCTGGCGCGCAAGCGTTTGGGGCTCGCGGATCGGCTCGCGCCCTTGCGCACGGACCTGTTCCGCGTGCCACCCAAACCGGGTGATCAATTGTCGCTGTTTTAGGCGGCGGAGCGGCGGCGGCGATTGCGGCGCGCGGGGCCCGCACCGGAGGCCTCGCCCGTGCCGTCATCGGCGGAGGAAAACTCCCCCAAAGCGGAGGAAATCGCCTCTAGCGTCGGTTTCGGTCCACGCGGACGGGTCTCCAGAGCTTCACGCATCTGGCGGAGATGCTCCGGCGTGGTGCCGCAACAGCCGCCGATAATCTTCGCACCAGCATCACGAGCCAGACAGGCATAATCGGCCATCAGTTCCGGCGTGCCATCGTAGTGAATATGCCCATCATGGTATTTTGGGATACCGGCATTGCCTTTCGCGATCACGTATTTAGGCGTCTCACCGAAGCCCAGGATCGTGCGCAGAAGGTCTGCGGACCCGACACCGCAATTCGCGCCAAAGGCAAGAGGTGCGTGGCTGAGGCGTTCGACTTTCGCCGCCATTTGCGGGGCGGTGATGCCCATCATCGTGCGGCCCGCGGTGTCGAAGCTCATCGTGCCGCTCCAGGGCATATCGGCAAGTTTCGCGGCCTCGGCGGCGGCTTTGTACTCCTCCCAGGCGGAGATTGTCTCGACCCAGAGCACATCGGCACCGCCCGCTTTCAGACCCTCGGCCTGTTCATGGAACATCTCAACAGCCAATTCATGGGTCAATTCGCCCATCGGGGCCATGATCTCGCCGGTCGGGCCCATGGAGCCCGCGACGACCACTGGGCGGTCTGCGGCATCGGCGACTTCGCGGCCAATCTCCGCGGCGAGTTTTGACAACTCAAATGCGCGGGCCTCGGCGCTGTGCAGTTTCAGGCGGGAGGCATTGGAGCCAAAGGAATTGGTGAGGAAAAGGTCGCTGCCCGCATTTACCGGGCCGGAATAGAGCGCCTTGATCTTCTCGGGGTGATTGGCGTTCCACAGTTCCGGCGCATCGCCAGAGGAGAGCCCCATGTTGAAAAGCTCGGTGCCCGTTGCGCCATCGGCAAGAATCCAGTCGCGGTCTGCCAACAATTTTGTGAAAGTATTGGATGTCATCGGGGGTATCACCTCACTCGCGCGTCTCACGCGCATGACACGCGCGCGATGATGATACAAATTCATAATTTGCATGAAGATTATGAATTTAGTGCAAAACGGCGATCCGAAGAAACCTTAGGATCGCCGCGCAACAGTTTGATATTGGTAGATTTAGTCGCTGACTTCCGACATGATCTGCGCTTTCGCCTCAGCCAAAAGCGATTTCATTTTCTCGCGGATTTCGCCCTCGTTGGATTTGTCACCCAAATCGCCGGAGACTTTGCGAAACACGTCCTCGTCGCCCGCCTCTTCGAAATCGGCCTTCACGACGTCCTTGGCATAGGCCTCGGCCTCATCGCCGGATTTGCCCATCACGCCAGCCGCCCAGAGGCCCAGAAGCTTATTGCGGCGCGCCTCCGCCTTGAACTGCATCTCGGCATCATGGGCATATTTGTTCTCAAACGCATTTTCGCGATCGTCAAATGTCGACATCAGGGCCTTCCCGTCAGAGGTTTCGTTAAGCTTGATATGCCCATCTGCGGGCTGTGATACAAGGGGACAAAGGGCCTCGCTTGTCTTGGGCAGAGCCAAAGTCTATAGGGGCGCATTGACCCCGAGTCCCATTTGGACAGAAAGTGAGCCCATGGCGCGGCGCAAGAAGATCTACGAAGGCAAGGCGAAAACGCTTTATGAGGGGCCGGAGCCCGGCACGCTGGTGCAGTATTTCAAGGATGATGCCACGGCCTTCAATGCTGAGAAACGCGATGTGATCGAAGGCAAGGGTGTGTTGAACAATCGCCTGTCGGAATTCTTCATGACCGGGCTCAGCCAGATCGGCGTGCCGAACCATTTCCTCAAGCGGATCAATATGCGCGAACAGCTCATCCGAGCGGTGGAAATCATCCCGCTCGAGGTCATCGTGCGCAACTATGCCGCCGGGTCCATGGCCAAGCGCCTGGGGTTGGAAGAGGGCGTGGTGCTGCCGCGCCCCATCGTTGAATTTTCCTACAAAAACGATGATTTGGGCGATCCTCTGGTGCCGGAAGAGTATATCATCGCGTTTGGGTGGGCCTCCCAGCAGGACCTCGATGACATGGTCGCGCTTGCCCTGCGGGTAAACGATTTCCTGTCCGGCGTGATGTATGGCGTCGGCATCAAACTGATCGATTTTAAAATTGAGATCGGGCGCCACTATGAGGGCGATTTCCAGCGGCTGATCGTGGCCGATGAAATCTCCCCGGACTCATGTCGTCTCTGGGATATCGAGACCAATGAGAAGCTCGACAAGGACGTGTTCCGGCGCGATCTGGGTTCGCTCACCGACGCTTATACCGAAGTGGCCACACGTCTTGGCGTGATGCCCAAAAATGCGGCTCCGATGGTGAAGCCGACCCTGATCAACTGATGTTCCGGGCCTTGCTCAGACGTCTTCTGGGTGGCCCGAAAAAGCCTGTGATCATGGGCAGTCCCTCTGCCAATGCGCTGGTGCGCAAAGAGATGAGGAAAAGCGGCGATGACGGCACGGCGGAGCGGCTGGTGCGTCATCTCGCCTATCCGAAATCAGAAGCCAGCGCCTCGACCTTCGAGGTTTTTGACTTTCTGGGCCAGTTTGACCTTGTCTTGTCCGAGACGGGCTTCCAAAACGGCATTCAATTCGAACATCGCAGTGAGGTGGCGTCCGAGGCGTTCGACACCTTCACATCGCGGCTGTTTGATGAGTTGAACGCCATGGGCTGGCGCTATGACGGCTGGGAATGTGGGATCGTGAAGGGCTATTGAGGCCCCAAGGAGAGCAGAATGAAAGCACGGGTACATGTGATGCTGAAAAACGGGGTGCTGGACCCGCAAGGGGAGGCCGTGCGCCACGCGCTGGGCTCGCTGGGCTTTGACGGGGTCGAGGGGGTCCGGCAGGGCAAAGTGATCGATCTCGACCTCGCCGATGGCACGTCAGAGGCCACCGTGAAGGAGATGTGCGAGAAGCTGCTCGCCAACACAGTCATCGAATCCTATCAGATCGAGATATCGTGATGCGCGCCGGTGTGATCGTTTTTCCCGGCTCGAATTGTGATCGGGACCTCGCCGAGGGGTTCAAGGCTGCGGGCGCCGATGTGACCATGATCTGGCATAAGGAGACCGCTTTGCCGGACGGTCTCGATATCATCGGTGTGCCGGGCGGGTTTTCCTTTGGGGACTACCTGCGTTGCGGGGCCATTGCCGCGCAATCGCCTATTTCTAAGGCAGTTGCTGAATTTGCAGGCAAAGGTGGATATGTCCTCGGCATCTGCAATGGCTTCCAAATCTTGTGCGAAACCGGCCTTCTGCCAGGCGTGTTGATGCGCAACGCTACCTTGAAGTTTATCTGCCGAAATCAAGGGCTTGAAGTGGTGACTTCAAGTAGCAATTTCACCTCAAACTACAAGGTCGGGCAGTCCATCGAAATCCCCATTGCCCATCATGACGGCAACTATTCCGCCGATCCCGAGCTCTTGGCGCAACTCAAAGCCGAAGATCGCATCGCCTTCCGCTATCTCGACAACCCAAATGGCTCTGCGGCTGACATCGCAGGCATTCTGTCGGAAAATCGCCGTGTCCTGGGAATGATGCCACATCCGGAGCGGGCGGTGTCAGGGCAGCAGGGCTGTGAGGATGGTCTGGCGATGTTCAAGTCGCTCGCAGAGGCGCTTGTGGCGGCATAAAACCGCCGAGGCCAAACTTGAGCGCCCCTGCGCTTGGGCCTAGACTTGCGCCATGAAAGCCACGGTTCGATCTTCGTTGTTCCGAACGCCGCGCGCCCGCCTTTGGGCGGTGCGGGTGCTGGTGATTACGTTGATCATCCTGGCTGTCGCGACCATTTGGGTCTCAAATATCTGGCTTACCGCGCGGTTTACCGAGACCACGAAGAACCGCGCGGAATTGCGCGCAGCGCTCTACTCCGGTGCCATCACCAGCGAGTTGAAGCGTCACCAGATCGTCCCGCTGCTGCTGTCGCGCGACCCGTTCATGGTCACAGCGCTGAATTCCGGTGATTTCACCGCGACGTCGCAGCGTTTGATCTCATTTGCCGAGGATATTGGCGCCTCAGGACTGCGGCTGATGGACATAGAAGGCCGGGTCGTGGCGTCGTCCGATCGCAACCAGTTGGGCCAGAACCTGCGTGGAGAACCCTATGTGGTGGATGCCCTGCGCAGTAACGACACCGTCTTCACGGTGCAGGAACTTGAAAGCGGCGCCTTCCAGTTCACCTATTCGCGCCGGGTCGAGTTTGAGAAGGAAGGCCTCGGCGTCGTCGTGGTCGATGTGGATTTGCAGCAGTTTGAGTCCCGTTGGCGGTCTCCGACCGAGGCCGTGCTGATTGCCGACAGTGGAGGCCGGATCATCATCGCCTCCGACCCGCGCTGGCGCGGCAAAACGGTTGAAGAAGCGATTGCAACGACCGCGCCGCTCTCCGCGATCCGGCGCGCGATTGAAGCGACTGGGGGGTATTTCGATTTCACCCGGCATGACGCGGTGTTTCGCGGCGAAGCGGTGATGCGCACTGACAGCCGGATCAACTTCCGCGGCTGGCGGCTTACATCTTTCAGTTCCTACGCCTCCGTGCGGGAGCGGGTGAATGGCGTGCTGGCCATCGAGATCATGGTCTTTGCGATCCTGCTGGCACTGGCCTTCTACGTGCTATCGCGGCGCGCGCAGTCGGAGGCAGGGTTCTTCCGCCGCGAGAGTGCGGAACTCAGAGTTTTGAATGCGCGGCTCTCCAGCGAGATTGCTGAGCGCAAGAAAGTTCAGAAAAACCTCGAAGTGGCCGAACAATCGCTGGCGCAATCGCAGAAACTTGCTGCTTTGGGCGAAATGTCGGCGGCGGTAAGCCATGAATTGAACCAGCCATTGGCCGCGATGAAGACCTATCTGGCCGGCGCGAAGCTGTTGTTGCAGCGCAAGCGGCCCGAAGAGGCACAAAGCTCCTTCCAGCGGATCGACGATCTGATCGAACGCATGGGTGCCATCACCAAGCAGCTGAAATCCTATGCCCGCAAGGGCGGTGATGATTTCGAAGTGGTCGATCTGCGCGACGCCGTGCGCGCGTCGCTCTCGATCATGGAACCACAGTTGAAACGCCGCACGGTGCGGATGATTTCCACAATGCCAGAAGGCCCAGTGCCGGTCTGGGCAGACCGCGTGCGGCTGGAGCAAGTGATTATCAACCTGATCCGAAACGCATTGGACGCGACAAAACCTGTCCAGGACCCCCAGGTCGACGTGCTGGTCGCCCATGGGGAAACCGCCACCCTGACGGTGCGCGACAATGGGGCAGGGCTCGAAAATCTCGATGAGCTCTTCGAGCCGTTCTACACAACGAAACAACCCGGGGAAGGGGTTGGTCTGGGGCTTGCAATCAGTTCCGGGATCGTCAGCGATCTTGGCGGCACGCTCACGGCCCGTAACGGTCAAGCGGGTGGGGCTGTATTTGAGATGCAGTTGCCCCTACATGACGAAACAGCTAGCGCGGCGGCGACCGAGATCGCCCCGGCAGCGGAATAAGAAGCAAGGATACCTCAATGTCGAGCGCTCTGAAAATCGCAATTGTCGATGACGAACAGGACATGCGTCAGTCGATCAGCCAATGGCTGGCTCTCTCGGGCTACGATACTGAGACTTTCTCCAGTGCCGAGGATGCGTTGAAGAATATCGGCAACAATTATCCCGGGATCGTGGTTTCCGACATCAAGATGCCGGGCATGGACGGGATGCAGTTCCTGAAACGCCTGATGAGCCAGGATTCTGCCCTCCCGGTGATCATGATCACCGGCCATGGCGATGTGCCGATGGCGGTTGAGGCGATGCGCGTGGGTGCTTTTGATTTTCTGGAGAAGCCCTTCAATCCCGACCGGATGACCGAACTGGCCAAACGCGCCACGGTGGATCGGCGTCTGACGCTGGACAATCGGGCTCTGCGCAAGGAGCTGTCAGATGGCTCGGCCCTGATGAAAAAACTCATCGGTTCCTCGCCCGCAATGGAGCGCCTGCGGGAGGACATCCTTGATCTCGGGCAAGCTGATGGCCATGTGCTGATCGATGGTGAGACGGGCTCGGGCAAGACGCTCACCGCCCATGCCTTGCATGCCGTTGGGCCACGCGCGGGCAAGAAATTCGTGATGCTCTCCTGTGCCGCCTACGATGAGGCGGCGCTTGCGGCGAAACTCTTTGAGCCGGTCGATAGCGGTGACACACTGCCTTTGGTCGAAGAGGCTCGCGGCGGCACGCTAGTGCTGGAAGATATCGAGGCCCTGCCGGGCACGTTGCAGGCTCGGCTCCTGCAATTCATCAACGAGCAGGGCAGCCCGGCGGAGACGCGGATCATTGCGATCTGTAACAATCAGGAGCCGGACAAGACCTGCGAGGACCTGATCCGCTCTGACCTGTTCTACCGTCTGGCCGCGATGCGGATCACAACACCGCCACTGCGGCAACGGGGTGAGGATGTGCTGACGCTCTTCAATCGCTTTGCCGAGCAGTTCGCCGAGGATTATGGCTCCGATGCGCCAGAAGTGTCTGCGCAGGAAGCAGCGCAGCTTTTGCAGGCTCCCTGGCCTGGCAATGTGCGGCAGTTGATCAATATTGCTGAGCGGGCCGTTTTGCAGAACCGCAGAGGGTCTGGCTCGATTGCGTCGCTTCTGATGGCTGATAATGACGAGATGGGACCGGTGGTAACCACCGAAGGCAAACCCTTGAAGGAATATGTCGAAGCCTTTGAGCGCATGCTCATCGACAATACGATGCGTCGCCACAAGGGCTCGATTGCCTCGGTCATGGAAGAGCTTTGCCTGCCGCGCCGGACGCTGAACGAGAAAATGGCGAAATACGGGCTGCAACGCTCCGATTACCTCTGAGGCATCGCAATCCAGCGGAGGCGCTGCCGCGCCACATCTATTCAACGTGAGGGCGACCGTGACGCATTGCTGCAGCGCGGCGAAACTTGCGGATTGTAAAGCGCAGGTAAAACACCTTATGTGTGCAGAACGGCTCGGTGCGCGGAAGATCGCGCATTGATCCGGGAGAGTTTCACTGCCGATACGCACGCAATGAGATCATTGGCATGCGGCGACAGGATTAACGGACCGTCTCACCGGTCCAAGAGCCGCCGGATTTATCTCAAGCGGCACAAAGAGTTGGCACGGGCACCGGACAAGGGTGACCACGTGTCGGAGAAAACGCGATGCAACGCGCAGGGGACAGACAAATAGCGTGTGATCGGCCTGAGGCCGACGCAAGCGCATGTCTTTCTCGTCAGGCGCACATCGCCCTTACAAGACATTCCCGTAAGTCAGGACCGCCTGGACAGGCGCGTCTCTTGCGCGGATGCAAACGGAAAACATGGCAAAGAAGATGCTTATCGATGCCACCCACCCGGAGGAAACCCGGGTCGTGGTGGCCAATGGAAACAAGGTCGAGGAGTTCGACTTTGAATCCGAAAACAAACGCCAGCTCGCTGGCAATATCTATCTCGCAAAAGTAACACGGGTCGAGCCGTCGCTACAGGCGGCTTTCGTGGATTATGGCGGCAACCGGCACGGGTTTCTGGCTTATTCGGAGATCCATCCCGACTACTATCAAATACCAGTCGCTGATCGCGAGGCGCTGATCGCCGAGGAACTGGCCTATGCTGAGGCGATGGCGAAAGAGGAAGACGAGGAGAAACCGCGCAAATCACGGTCTCGTTCGCGCTCCCGATCCCGCTCGAAGGCGGCCAAATCGGACACTCAGGATGCGGTAACAAGCGCCGAGGCCACGGGCGGAATGGATGTCATCGACCTCGATGAAGGGGACGAGGACGAGGTAGAAGTCTCCGAAGGCGTCGCGACTTCGCCGATGGAAACCGTGCCAGAGACACCGGTTGAAACACCTGCAGCGGGTGAAGAAACGGAGGATGACGAAGCCTCCAGGGACGAACCGACCTCTGAGGCGGAGGATCAGGCCGAAGAGGCCGAGCCCGCCACGAGCGAGGAGACCAGTGAGGAAGCTGGCGAGGACGAGAGCGACGAGGAAGAGGGGTCGGAAGATGACGGCATCGAATCCGTCGCCCAGGAGGATGTCTCCGAGGAGATCGCCCGTCCGCGCAAGCCGCGGCCCAAGCGCTATAAAATCCAGGAAGTCATCAAGGTCCGGCAAATTCTCCTGGTGCAGGTCGTCAAGGAAGAGCGCGGCAACAAAGGCGCCGCTCTGACCACTTACTTGTCGCTCGCAGGTCGCTACTGTGTGCTGATGCCCAACACCGCCCGCGGTGGCGGCATCTCCCGCAAGATCACCAATGCCGCTGACCGCAAGAAACTGAAAGAGATTGCCTCGGAGATCGACGTGCCGAAAGGCGCGGGCCTGATCGTGCGCACCGCGGGCGCAAAACGTACCAAGACCGAGATCAAGCGCGACTACGAATATCTGCAGCGGCAATGGGAGCAGATCAGGGAACTGACGCTGAAATCCATCGCGCCTGCGCCGATCTATGAAGAGGGCGATCTGATCAAACGCTCGATCCGTGACCTCTATAATCGCGAGATCGATGAGGTGCTGATCGAGGGCGAAACGGGCTACCGGACCGCCAAGGACTTCATGAAAATGATCATGCCGTCCCATGCCAAGAACGTGAAGCTTTACAGCGATCCCATGCCGCTTTTTGCGCGCCATCAGGTGGAGAGCTACCTGTCCGGTATGTTCAACCCCACGGTGCAACTGCCCTCGGGCGGCTATATCGTGATCGGCATTACTGAGGCGCTGGTTGCGGTTGATGTGAACTCGGGTCGGGCCACCAAGGAAGGCTCGATTGAGCAGACCGCTCTGAAAACCAATCTCGAAGCGGCGGAAGAAGTGGCCCGCCAGATGCGCCTGCGTGACCTCGCGGGTCTCATTGTGATCGACTTCATCGATATGGAAGAGCGTCGTAACAACAATGCCGTTGAAAAGCGTCTGAAAGAGAAGCTGAAAACCGACCGTGCCCGCATTCAGGTGGGCCGTATCTCCGGCTTCGGCCTGTTGGAGATGTCCCGCCAGCGTCTGCGCCCTGGCATGCTGGAGGCCACCACCCAGGCCTGTCCGAGTTGCCACGGCACTGGGCTCATCCGCTCCGATGACAGCCTTGCGCTCACGATCCTGCGCCAGCTCGAAGAAGAAGGCACGCGGCGGCGAACCAAAGAGGTACTGCTGAAAGCGCCGGTCAATGTGATCAACTATCTCTTCAACACCAAACGCGAACATGTGGCCGAGATCGAGGCGCGCTACGGCATGTCGATCCGCATGGAGGCCGACCCGCATAAGGTAAGCCCGGATTTCGAGATCGAGAAGTTCAAGACCGCGACCCGCAATGTTGCCGCGCAGTCGAACAACATCGTCTCGATGGATAGCGTTGACCTGTCGGACTACGAACCCGATGAGGAGGAGACAGACGCGCCAGAGGCCGCCAACGAAGACGAACAGCCGAAGAAGAAGCGTCGTCGTCGCCGCGGTGGACGCGGGCGTTCCCGCAATAAAACCCGCGAGGAGAGTGGCGAGGCGCAACAGGCCGAGGCGGTCCCGGAAGGGAGCGAAGAGGTGCCTGCCGAGGAGCCCGCACCCGAGGCTGAGGAGAAACCGAAGAAATCCACGCGCTCGCGGTCAAAGAAAAAGGACGATGACGCGACCGAGGAGACCTCGGAAGAGAAGCCGAAGAAGCGCACCCGCACCAGCCGGTCCAAGAAGAAGGACGCCGCTGAGGAGGCTGTGTCGGAGGACGCCACGACAACCGAGGAAGAGGCCAAGCCCAAGAAGACGACCCGGTCCCGGCGCAAGAAGGCCGACGCGGAGCCTGCGGAAGAGGCGGTGGAGGCCAAGGACGAGAAGCCCGCGCCGAAAAAGCGCAGCACCAGCCGGTCGAAGAAGAAGGACGAGCCCGCGCCGGAAGCGGAAAAGTCTGAGCCGGAGCCTGCCATGGCCGCGGCAGAGGCCCCGAAAGACGAGGCACCTGACAAGCCCAAGCGCAAAGGCTGGTGGTCACTCGGACGCTCTTGAGATCGAACTTCAGAGACGGCGCTTCAGCGCCGTTTCTTTTGGGTCCGTTCGGCACGCTTGGCATATTGCAGCACATCTTCGGCGCGAAGCCAGCCCGCCGAGCCGCGCGGCAATTGCCCGATGGCGCGTTTCGCGTGCAACTGCGCGTCCTTGAAGCGTCCAATCACCGCATAGCGCTCCGCCGTCGCGGCAGAGGCCAGACCTGGCTGGCCGTTCTTGGCATGAGCGACGGCAAGATCGCGCAGAAGGTTCGGATCGCCGGGATCGAGGGAACGCGAGCGGATCAGCGTCTTCAAGGCCTGCGCATTGGATTGCCGCGTGTTCTGCGCCAGAAGCGCGCGGCCCAGACCGGCGAGGATTAAGCCTTCGTTGCGCAACAGACCGGCTGCCGTCTGATAACTCGCCACCGCCGCCCCGGGATTGCCGCTTTCCAGCAGTACCTGGCCCTTCAATTCATGATAGAACGGATCACGCGGGCGCATCTGTAACAGCCGGTTCAACTCCGACAACGCTTTGTTCGGATTGGGCTGTCGATGATAGGCCACCGCCCGGCGCAGCGTTGCCATCTCGCCTTTGCCCTTGGCCGCAGAACCGCGCAGAATGGCGCGCGGATTGCCCAAGAACCCATCGAGCTTCGCCCGCATCCGCGCGTACCAATAGGTCGTGGCCGCGGGCGGCTCCTTGGCATTATTTTTTAGGCCAGCAGCATAGCCTTTCACGGCGCGCAGGCGGTCACGGGTGAGGGGATGAGTACGTGCATAAGGGTCCTGTCGCCCGGGGCGCAGCGCCTCTTGTCCGCGAAAGAGCTCCAATACATCAAGCATTGCCGATGGGCTGATCCCGGCGCGCGACAGGTATCGCAATGCAGATTGATCCGCCGAGGCCTCTTCGGCCCGGGTATGGGCAAAGAACAGCCGCTGGGCCGAACTGGCGCCGCCTGCGGCCAAGCCGATGCCCGCTTCTCCGGCGCCACTCGCGGTCGCAATTGCCCCGAGCGCGATGCTAATCGCGGTGAGCCGACTGGCGGCCCGTGCATTCGAGGCGCGGCGTGTCAGGTGACCGCCGGTGATATGCGCCACTTCATGGGCCAGAACCGCCTGCAGCGCTTCAGGGCTTTTCAGCCGTCGGATCAGGCTCGAGGTGATAAAGATGTGGCGGCTGTCGGTGACAAAGGCGTTCAGTGTGTTGTCACGGATCACGAGGATGCGGATGCGGTTCGAGCCGACACCCGCTGCATTCAGGACCGGTCGCGCGAGCTGCTTCAACGCTTGTTCGATCTCTGCATCGCGAATGATCGTGGCCGCTGGGCTGGCCAGCGTCGTGATCACCAAGAGAAGGGCGGCGAGAAAGGCTCTGGGCATCCAGATGCGCTCCGGTTAGCTAGGGGTCGGGCGCAAGTCTGAGAGGAAGCCATGCGGAATTCAACCCGGTCGGAGGTCGATCCGTTCATTGTGATGGATGTGATGGAACAGGCGCGCCGTCTGGAGGCAGCTGGGCGTCACATCATCCACATGGAAGTGGGCCAGCCCGGAACGCCTGCGCCGAAAGCGGCGCGCGACCGGTTGGCGGCGGCTATGGATCAGGATGCGCTGGGCTACACCGTGTCGCTCGGCCTGCCGGAGCTGCGAGCCGGCATCGCGCGGCTCTATGCCGACTGGTATGGCGTCGATCTGAACCCGGACCGGGTGATTGTCACGGGTGGTTCCTCGGCGGCTTTTGTCCTGGCCTTCACGGCCTATTTCGATGCGGGGCAGCGGGTAGGCGTGACCGAGCCCGGCTACCCGTCCTACAGGCAGATCCTGAAAGCGCTCGACCTGAAACCGGTCGGCATCCCGACCCATCACGACAGCCGCCACGTGCCCGACCCGAGCGGCTTGGGGCTGGATGGGTTGATCGTGGCCTCACCGGCCAATCCGACCGGCACAATGCTAGGCCGCGCGGAACTGGCGGGCCTGATGGCGACGTGTGCCGAGGAGGGGATTACCTTCATTTCCGATGAAATTTATCACGGGCTACACTTTGAGGACCGCGCCGTCTCAGCGCTGGAAATCGGCGACGAGGTCTGCGTGATTAACTCCTTCTCCAAGTATTTCTCCATGACCGGCTGGCGGCTGGGCTGGATGGTGGTACCCGAGGCGGATGTGCGCCGGATCGAACGTTTGGCGCAGAACATGTTCATCTGCGCGCCTCACGCGGCGCAGGTGGCGGCGCTTGGCGCCCTGGAGGCGCGGGAGGAGACCGAAGCCATGCGCGCGGTCTATGCCGAGAACCGCAAATTGATGCTGGAGGGCCTGCCGAAGGCCGGGTTCGACCGGATCGCGCCGCCCGATGGGGCGTTCTACATCTATGCCGATGTTGGTCATCTGACGGAGGATTCGCTGGCATTCGCCTCCGAAATCCTCAATGCGGCGGGCGTTGCGGTGACGCCGGGGCTCGATTTCGACCCGGTGCGCGGGCACAAAACGCTGCGCTTTTCCTATGCACGGGCGACGGAGGATATCGTGGAGGGGTTGAAGCGTCTCGAAGCCCATATGGCGACGAAGATTTCCGTTTAGGTTCCGGGCGATTCTCGGTTAGAGTGCCGGGAACAACAACCGGGATATCCGGGTCTTACAGGCGGTTATGACCAGAGTTTTGATGATCCTTGCGGCAGTTCTCTGCCTTTGCGCTCCTGCTTTCGGGCAGGAGTTGCGGGCGCTGGCCCGGCTTTTGCCGGAGGCGTCCGGGGTCGAGGACACCCGAGATGGGGTCGCGGTCACGCTCGCGATCACTCAGGCCGTGCCCTATCGCGTTGTGACTTTGGACGCTCCGAAGCGCGTTGCCATCGATTTTCGCGAGGTTGCCTTTGAAGCGACCGCGAAGGACATTCTACGCTCCGAAAAAGTCACCGATCTGCGCACCGGGCGCATTGCGCCGGGCTGGTCGCGACTGGTTCTGGATCTGGCCGCGCCGATGAAAGTGGACCTCGCAGGCATGGTGACCGATCCTGCAGAAGGTGACGCGGTCATTCAGGTGACCCTGTCGGAGGCCACGGTAGAGGAGTTCGCGGCTGCTGTCGCGCTTTCCTCGGACGATCTGGTGGCGCTGGCCGCATCCGAGACGCCACCGGCTTCCGACAAGCCACGGCCTGTCATTGTTCTCGATCCCGGTCACGGCGGGGTTGATCCCGGAGCGGAACGCGATGGGATCAAGGAAGCCGATCTGATGCTGATCTTCGCGCGGGAACTGCGGGAAATTCTCGTGCGGTCAGGACGTTACGACGTGGTCCTCACACGCGAAGAGGACGTCTTTGTCTCGCTGCCCGCACGGGTGTCCATCGCCCGTGCCGTGGAGGGTGATCTTTTCCTGTCGCTCCACGCCGATGCCTTGGCAGAGGGCCGTGCAACCGGCACAACGATCTATACGCTCTCGGACCGAGCGTCCGACAAGGCCAGTGCCGCACTGGCCGAACGGCAGGATCGGCAGGACATCTTGGCCGGTGTTGATCTGCGCGCGCAGGATGATGAGATCGCCACGGTGCTGATGGATTTGGCCCGCGCCCGCACGCATCCGCGCTCTGACGCGGTGGCCGACTTTCTGGTGGAAGGCTTGCGGGACAGTCTCGGCAAATTGCACAAACGCCCACGCTTGACTGCCGGCTTTTCGGTGCTGAAAGCACCCGATATCCCATCGGTGCTAATTGAACTGGGGTTCATGTCCTCCAAAGCCGATCTCGACAATCTGATGAACCCTGACTGGCGGGTGAAGGCCGCGCAAGGCGTGCTGAAAGCTGTCGATGCCTGGCATCTGGACGAGTTGGCGCGCCGGGAGGCAGGGCAATGAGATTTGCCCACTCACACAAGCGTGAAACCGCCACGAATCTCAAGCTCCAAGCTTTGACCTGCGCGCAGCGTCCAAGTATATGTGAGCTCAATAAGTGCAGGTGGTGCCCGTGATCCTTCGTGCGATCCTTTCCTTTTTCGGTTCGATCTTCAGCCTGATTTGCATCGGGGCTGTTGGTGTGGCCGTGTTGGTGGGTGCGATTTTCTACATGTATGGCCGCGATCTGCCGAACCATGAGCAGCTTGCGCAATACACGCCGCCGACGATCAGTCGGATTTATTCCGGCCATGGCGAGTTGATCGACGAATTCGCGCAGGAGCGCCGTCTCTTTGCGCCTGCCGACACGATCCCGCCACTTGTGAAAAACGCCTTCATCTCTGCGGAGGACAAGTATTTCTACACCCATAAGGGTTACGACCCGCTCGGTATGGCGAAAGCTGCTTTGGATGCGGCCCAAGGGGGGCGGCTTCGTGGCGCCTCCACCATCACCCAGCAGGTGATGAAGAACTTCCTGCTTGGCGGTGAACGCTCAGCAGAGCGGAAAATCAAGGAACTGATCCTCGCGGCCCGGATCGAGCAGACCTTGGATAAAGACAAAATCCTGGAGCTTTACCTCAACGAGATTTTCCTCGGTCAGAACAGTTTCGGTGTCGCCGCAGCGGCGCAGACCTATTTCAACAAAACTCTGGCGCAATTGACGGTCGAAGAAGCGGCTTACCTCGCTGTGCTCCCGAAAGCGCCGTCGAATTATCACCCCGTGCGTCATGCAGAGCGTGCGATCTCGCGCCGCAACTTCGTGCTGCGGGAGATGTATGAGAACGGCTATATCGAGAAAGCGGCCTATGAAGAGGCGAAGGAGCGGCCATTGATGACCGTTCAGACCGGTGACTACGAGCCGTTCAAAAAGCAACTGCCGGACCGCGACTATTTCACCGATGAAATTCGCCGGCAATTGTCGAAGGATTTTGGCGAAGACGAGTTCTTTGGCGGTGGCCTGACAGTGCGCGCAACCGTGGATCGCGAGTTGCAGGATGAAGCGGCGCTGGAATTGCGCCGCGCGTTGGAGACTTACGACCGCAGGCAAGGCGTCTTTCACCGGGTGAGAACGACGTTGACGCCCGAGCACTTGAACGGCGAGGGCGGCTGGCGCAAGGCGGTCGATGACACCGTCTTCCCGCGTGATATCGACGGCTGGGATATTGCGGTGGTTCTGGGCTTTGAGGGCGCGGATGCGATCATCGGGATCGAAGGCGTTGAAGAGCAGGGTCGGATCACCGGTGAAGATGTGAAATGGGCGCGTCCGCGTCAGGAGGATGGCAGTCTCGGCAAACGTCTCGCCGATGCGTCAAATCTCTTGACGGTCGGCGACATGATCCATGTGAAGGCAGGCGAAGATGGCACTTGGTCTTTGCGGCAAATCCCGGAAGTCCAGGGTGGCTTCATGGCGATGGACGTGAACACGGGGCGTGTTCTGGCGATGCAGGGCGGTTACTCGTACCAGCACTCGGTTTTCAACCGCGCAACCCAGGCGACGCGACAGCCGGGCTCTTCGTTTAAGCCATTTGTTTATGCTGCCGCGCTTGATTCCGGTTTCGCGCCGAACACGATCGTCGTGGATGCACCCATTGAGATCAACACACCGCAAGGCCTGTGGCGCCCGAAAAACGCGTCCAACAAGTTCTACGGACCGACGCCCGTGCGCACAGGCATCGAGCAATCGCGGAACCTGATGACCATCCGGTTGGCGCAGGAGATCGGCATGGACACCGTGGCGTCCTATGCGGAGCGGTTTGGGGTTTATGACGATATGAACCCGTTCCTGTCGAACGCGCTCGGCGCGCAGGAATCGACGCTCTACAAAATGGTCGCCGCCTACGCGATGTTCGCCAATGGCGGTGAGCGTGTGGAGCCGACGCTTGTGGACCGCGTGCAGGACCGTTGGGGCCGCACGGTTTACCGCCATGACCGGCGCATCTGCAATGATTGCCAACTGGCCTCGCTGGACCCAAATTTTGCGCCCGCCATCGTGTCGAACCGCGAGCGAGTGATGGATGCTGTGACCGCCTATCAGCTGACCTCGATGATGACCGGCGTGGTGGACCGGGGCACGGCGTCGCGGACTGTAAACCTACCGGTGCCGACTGCCGGCAAGACCGGCACGACGAATGACTCCAAGGATGTCTGGTTCATCGGCTTCACCTCGAACATCGTGGCAGGCTGCTATATCGGCCATGACCGTCCGCGCAATATGGGTCGTGGCGCGTCGGGTGGCGGCATGTGCGGCCCTGTCTTCAACAGCTTTATGAAGAAGGCCATTCGGAAATATGGCGGCGGTAAGTTTGAAGTCCCGCCCGGTGGGTATTTCGTGAAGATCGACCGGTTCTCGGGAGCGATCCTGCCCGAAAACGCATCAGGCCCGCACGTGGTGTTGGAGTATTTCCGCGAAGGCGAAGAGCCGACCT
Source organism: Paracoccaceae bacterium (assembly GCA_028284705.1). Taxonomy (GTDB): domain Bacteria; phylum Pseudomonadota; class Alphaproteobacteria; order Rhodobacterales; family Rhodobacteraceae; genus Litoreibacter. The sequence goes on from JANQRE010000015.1 coordinate 27,739, forward strand.
ACGGGCTCGGTGCGATCCTGGATGGTGGGTTCGCCATGGGCTCGAACCTCAACCTCTTCAGTCGTGGAGAGAGCGATGTGACGGCGGTGACGCAAGTGACAACGTCGACTGGCAAGAGGGCTGTAATCCCAAAACGAGCGAATTTCGGCACCCTGAGTGCGGGGGGCCTTTACTAGGCGTTCACTTTCCGGTCCGGATTTCGTTTCTAAACCCTTACCAAGTTTAAAAATTTTAAAGGCGCCCAGGTTTGGATTCGACCGCGGTGCTGCGATTTGGGGCTTGCGCGACCTCTAATGATTGTCCCAAACCTATCCCCGTCTAAAATTTTTAAACGGCGTTAGAACTTTGGTAACCGCCACTTGCTCCCACCTTGCATCCCGCATATCAAAATCCGACCCCAGCAGGTTCAACAAGGTTACCCCTCCAATGCGCGCAGAAGCTCAAAATGCTGTTGATGCCATCGCCAAGTCCCTGGACTTGTTGAAGCAGCGCATGGATTGGGACACCGCTCAGCACCGTCTGGAGGAATTCAACGCACGCGTCGAGGACCCGAACCTCTGGGACGACCCTGAGAAAGCGCAGAAGCTGATGCGGGATCGCCAGTCGCTCGTCGATCAGATCGAGAGCTACACGAAGATGAAGCAGGAGCTCGATGACAATGTCGAGCTCGTCGAACTTGGTGAAATGGAAGAGGATCAGGATGTCGTTGCCGAGGCCGAAGCGGCGCTGATTGCGCTTGTGGATGTGGCCGCGGCGAAGGAGTTGGAAGCGCTGCTTGATGGCGAAGCGGATGGCAATGATACGTTTCTCGAGATCAACTCCGGCGCGGGCGGCACCGAGAGCTGTGACTGGGCGTCGATGCTTGCGCGCATGTATGTTCGCTGGGCGGAGAAACGCGGCTACAAGGTGGAACTGCAATCGGAAACCCCGGGGGAAGAGGCAGGGATCAAGTCGGCCGCCTACAAGATCAGCGGCCACAATGCCTATGGTTGGCTGAAATCGGAGTCGGGCGTGCATCGGCTGGTGCGCATCTCGCCCTTCGATAGTGCCGCGAAACGCCACACCTCCTTCTGTTCCGTCTGGGTCTACCCGGTGGTGGACGACAATATCGAGATCGAGGTGAACCCCGCCGACATCCGCATCGACACCTACCGCTCCTCAGGCGCAGGGGGGCAGCACGTGAACACCACGGATTCGGCTGTGCGCATCACCCACAACCCGACCGGGATCGTTGTCACCAGCTCCGAGAAGTCGCAGCACCAGAACCGCGACATCGCAATGAAAGCGCTGAAATCGCGGCTCTATCAGATGGAGCTCGACAAGCGGAACGCGGCGATCAACGAAGCGCATGAAAGCAAAGGTGATGCGGGTTGGGGCAATCAGATTCGCTCCTACGTTTTGCAACCCTATCAGATGGTGAAAGACCTGCGCACCAACTACGAGACGTCGGATACGAAAGGCGTGCTCGACGGCGATCTCGATGCGTTCATGGCGGCAACCCTGGCGATGGATGTCTCCGGCAAAAGCCGCGCCGAGGCACAGGCCGAGGACTAGGCGACCGCCTTCTTGATCTGCCCGCGCGCGATCCAAGCGACGAGTGCTCCGGCCAGACAGAAAGCGCAGGAAATCCAGGCGACGGTGACAAAGGCGGCATTGCTCGCGGATGCATGACCAGCCGCCTCGGTGACGGACCCGAAGCTCTCAGTCCCGCCTGCCGCACCGTAGACCACGGCGACAACACTACCCATGGCGGCCACAGCGATGAGACCCGCCATCCGGGTCACGGCGTTGTTGATGCCGGATGCGGTGCCGGTCGATTTGGAATTCACCGATCCCATCACTGCCGTGCTCAAAGGCGCCACGGCCAGCCCCATACCGATGCCTTGCAGGCACATGGCCGGCATCACGGCGGTCCAGAAATTCTGACTCGGGATCACCAATGCCAAAGCGCCGTAGCCTGTGGCCAGGACGAGCGAACCGATGATCATCAGAAGCATCGGACCATAGCGATCCGCGAGGCGGCCTGATAGGCCCGACAACATGGCGATGAAAATCGAGAGTGGGGCGAAGGCTGCCGCGGTTTCGATCTCGGTCACGCCCCAACCGGCGATCACCGTCATCGGCAGGTAGAACAGGATCGCGGAAAAGGCGAAATAGATGAAGAAGCTGACGAGGTTGGCCGCTGAAAAGCCGAAATTGCGGAATAAACCCAGCGGCATCATCGGGTGCGGAGAGCGTTTCTCGACCAGAATGAAAGCAGCCAGGGCCAGCAGCCCGGCAGCACCGTATAGTGCGTTGCGCGGCCCGAAGCCTTCGCCATGTTCAGCACCAGTGAGCGCGAATGCGACAAGACCCAGCCCCAATGTGGCCAGCAGTGCGCCAGGCACATCCACGCCGCGTTCGGGCTGAGCCGGATCTTGGGTAACATGGCGGAAAAGCAGCAGCAGTGCGATGCCGCCAAGCGGCAGGTTGATCGCGAAAATCCAACGCCAGATCTCAGGGCCGCCAAACGTCATCGCCACACCGCCGATGATCGGCCCTAAAGCTGCTGTGATGGCGGAGAATGCGGCCCATATGCCGATCGCGCGTCCGCGTTCGCTTTCAGGATAGGCGCGTCCGATCAGCGCCAAAGAGCCGGGCACCATGAGCGCCGCCCCAAAGCCTTGGGCCGCGCGTGCGGCGATCAGCATGTCGGCGCTGGACGCAAAGGCGCAGACCATGGACGCGGCCACAAAAATGCCAATGCCAATTCCAAAGACGCGCACGAGGCCGAAACGATCTCCCGCAGCGCCGCCCACCAAAATGAGGGAGGACAACGCCAGCATATAGGCGTTGGAAATCCACTGCGCCTGGACAAGGGTGCCATCCAACGAGGCTCGCATACTCGGCAAAGCTATCGCCACCATGGACCCGTCGATAAATCCGAGGGAAGAGGCGAGAATAGCGGTTACTAAAATAAATTTGCGCGCCTCGGGGGCACATAAAGAATGCGGCCCCACCCGCGTATCGGCGGTTGGGGCCATAATGTCAGTCATTCGTTAGCTTTTTGCTGCTGCTGGTTTCGGAGCAGGTGCCGGGGCAGGGGCGGGCGCAACCGCCGGCTTGCTGGCACCGGTGTTCAATGGATCGTCCTGACGCTGCACGGAGCCTTCGAAATGGGCGCCGGATTCAATGGCGATCGTTTTGTGAATGATGTCGCCTTCCACGCGGGCGGTGGAGGTCAGACGCACTTTCAGGCCGCGTACACGACCCACCACGCGACCATTGACGACCACGTCATCAGCGACGATCTCGCCCTTGATCGTGGCAGTCTCGCCGACGGTCAGAAGATGGGCGCGGATATCGCCCTCAACAGTGCCTTCAACCTGGATATCGCCGGTGGTCTTGAGATTGCCGGTAATCGTCAGATCCGTCGATAGGGTCGAGGGCGGCGCTTTCGGCTTCGGTGCCGAAGTTGAAGAGAATTCCGGTTTCGGTGTCGGGGCAGATGTGGGTGCCGCAGTCACCGGTTTGGATGCCGAGTTGTCAGCCTCCGTAGAGGTTGTCGACCCGGATTCGTTGATTTTGCTTTTAGAAAACATCGCGTCCTGCCTTGATGTAGGTCATTGGGTTAACGGGCTTTCCGCCGATCCGGACCTCATAGTGGAGATGGACCCCGGTTACCCGGCCAGTCGCTCCCATATCAGCAATCCGGTCTCCGCGCGAGACCCTTTGACCTACTTTTACCCTGATTCGAGAATTATGGGCATAGCGGGTTTCAATACCAAACGCGTGTTGGACCTTCACAAGACGACCGTAGCCCGACTGCCAGCCGGCATGGGTGACAACACCATCAGCGGTCGCATAGATCGGCGTTCCCGAGCGACCGGCGAAATCAACGCCAGCATGCATGCGGGTGCCCGCACCTTTCGGATCGCGGCGATAGCCAAAACCTGAAGTGAAGCGGAAGGCGCCTTTTACCGGCATGGCAACGGGTGTTTTGTCGGCCGCGATACGGAAGAGGTTGATACGGTCGAGTTCTTTCAGGATGCGGTTGGCACGCTTGGTTGTCGGGTCATCCACGGTCGTACCGCCGGATGTGGACATCGCGGCAGGGAGCAGGGGACCGCCCTGACCCGAATAGCCACGGCGCACTTGCTCAATGATTGACTCGGTCGGCATGCCAGCAGCGCGGAACATCTTGTCGAGCGGCTCCAGCGATACGGTCACAGCGTCCTCAAGCCGGCGGAAAATGCGGTCATTGCGATCTTCGTGCATTTGCAGCGTGAAGCGCAATTCATCGGCAGCAGCTTTTTCGGCCTCGGCCTTCGCTGCCATCGCGTCACGTTCTTTGGCGGTTTGCTGCAACGCATCGGTCAGGAAGTTCACCGACCCATCGACCGGTGACGCACCACGGGCGAGCAGGATGCCTTCTTCGCCCTCAGCGCCTTCGATCTGCGCCAGCAGGCTTTCGGTTTCACCGCGCGCCGCGTCACGCTCTTTCATTGTTTTGCGGAGCGTGGTCTGGATAACTTCGATGCCGGTCTCAAGCTCGGAACGGCCATCTTCCGAGGCCAGAAGCTCGGACTGCATTTCGGAGATCTGTTTCAGCGCGACGTTGAACCGCTCTTGCGCGGCAGCCGCTTCGGCGGCCCTGAGATCGCGCTCCCCGCTCAGAGCATTGAGGCGGGCTTCGTAAATCGCGCGCTCACGTTGGGCTTGCTCGCGCGCGTTCCCGGCGCTGATCGCATCCATCAGGAAAACCGAGGTCAGAATGATCGTCCAGGCGACCATGACCGCAGTTCCGCCAAGGATCGCCGCGATTGTCGTGGGTCGCAGCCGGATGAAACGCGTGCCGCTGTCAGATTTCAGAAAAAGTCGTTGCTCCGGGAGCCTGCGCTCCAACATCGCATTCAGCTTGTCGAGTAGTCGCGTTTTCACGTGTTTTTGTCCCGCCATGTCCCGTTCCCAATCGGCATGCGCAGTCTCCCCAGCCCGTCACATGTCCCGATGTCCTTAGACAACGTGTCGAATCACTGCAAGCGTGTTGGTTAAATCCGCGGCAAGAAGACCTGTTTAGCCCTTGTTTTGGCAGGATTTCGCCGATTTTTCTACCTCACGGCAGCCGGTGTCTCTGACAGCGGCCAGTAGAAGTCCGGCGGCAGGCCCGCTTCGGCACGTTTTTCCTCGTTGAACGGCGGTTTCAGGGTCGAATGAAAGTAGCGTTTCACAAGCGTATGGAAGACCTGTTTCGGGTCCAGATTGTGCCGCCCGCAGAGGAAATGAAACCACTTTGATCCGTAGGCCACGTGACCGACTTCCTCTGCATAGATCACTTCCAGCGCCGCGACCGTTTGCTCGTCCTTGGCCTGCTGGAAGAGCTTGATCATACTTGGTGTCACATCGAGGCCGCGGGCCTCAAGCACCATTGGAACAACCGCCAATCGCCCCATGATGTCGGTCGCGGTGTCTTCCGCAGCGCGCCACATTCCGGCATGGGCGTCGAGGTCACCATAAGCCATGTCATAGCTCGCAAGGCATTCGGATAAGAGCATGAAATGTTTGGATTCCTCATCGGCTGCTTTCACCCAATCGTCGTAAAAACCAAGTGGAAATTCCGTACCGGGAAAGCGCGCGATGATGTCCCAATGCAGATCAATCGCGTTCAGTTCGATGTGGGCGATGGCATGTAGCATCGCCGCGCGCCCCTCTGGCGTGCCGGGTTTGCGCTTCGGCACATCGCGTGGATCAAGCAGTGCGGGACGCTCCGGTCGGGCAGGGCGGTCAGGTGGTGTGGCTTGACCAAGCTCTGCCTCTCCGACCGCGCGCATCTCTCGCCAAAGCGCGGCGTTGCTGCGGGAGGTCTGCGCCTTGGTGGTCGCATCGGCGGTGGTCAGAACCTCCACCGCCATCTCTCTTAAGCGTCGGTTCACAATGCTTGTGCTGCCTCCAGCACGGCCTCCACATGTCCCGGCACGCGGACCTTGCGCCATTCACCGACGATTTTGCCTGTGCCATCGATCAGAAAGGTCGAGCGTTCGATGCCCATATAGGTCTTGCCATACATGCTCTTTTCCTTCCACACGCCATAGCGCTCGCAGACATCGCTGACTTCGTCGGAGGCCAGAACAACGGACAGAGAATGTTTGTCGCGAAACTTGTCGTGCTTTTTCACGCTATCCTTCGAAATGCCGATCACCACACAGTTGGCGGCTGCGAAGTCTGAGCCCAGTTCGGTGAAACCGATGGCCTCCTTGGTGCAGCCCGGCGTATCATCTTTGGGATAGAAATAAACCACGACAGCTTTGGGTCTGAGGCCGGAGAGACTCACTTCGCCACCTCCGTCGCGAGGAAGGGTGAAATCTGGAGCGGTTTCGCCTAAAGTTGCCATGAAAAGATGCGCCTTCACCTGAAGTTAAGATGTCACCAAGATTAGGGCGCGATAAAGAAAGTCAAAGTGGCGGGCGAGAGAGCGCATAGAATGGCGCCGAAAGACAAAAGCGAAACGGATGAGACGGAGGTTGATGCCGCCGAGGATGCATCTGTGTCTGCGGCTCCGGACGACACCGTTGAGGCGGAGGTAAGCGCGTCCGAGGCGGTGGACGAAGACGAGCCAGGAAAACCGGTCAAGCCGCGCGGGCGCAAGCGTCGCGGTGCTTGGCGGGTGTTCACGGCGACCTGTGCCTTGGGATTGGCCTTTCTTGTCGCCGTGATCGTGGTCTCGCTTCTGTCGATGATGGGCCGCACCGTGGCCCTGCCGGAGATTGCTGTTGAGCGGATCGAGCGGCAGTTGAACGCGCAGATGGACGGCCCCTCCATCCGGGTGCGCCATGTCCAGATCGGCCTTCATGACAGTGCCTATCGCCCGACGGTAGACCTCAAGGGTGTGTCCTTCTGGGACGAGGATGACAAACGCATTCTGGCCCTGCCGAGCCTGCGCACCAAGCTTGACACGTCGGAGCTGTTGCTCGGTCGATTGGCGCTGGAAACGCTGGAACTGGATGGGGGGCTGATCCGCCTTGAGCGCGACGAAAACGGCAGTCTGCAATTAGCGCTTGGCGCCGATCTGGCGGAGGGGGCTGAGATTGGCTCCATCGGCGACATGCTTGCGATCATTGATCGCGTCTTCGCGGATGAGGCGCTGCGCGAATTGGAAGAAGTGCGCGCCCAAGGCATCACGTTGCAGGTGCGCGACCGGCGCGATGGCCGCACGGTGACGGTGCGCGACGGCGCGATGCAGATCGTCAATACCGAGCGGCTGGTGGCTGGCACGGTGCGGTTTGATCTGTCGATGGATGCGGGGATCGAGGGGTCATTGGTCCTGTCGCTGGAGCGACCCAAGGGCATCGAAGGCGCGCGTTTCCAGGCGCAGTTTCAGGACATTTCCACCCGCGATCTGGCGGGGCAGGTGGCGGCACTAAACTGGCTTGGTGCTGTTGATGCGCCTGTCTCGGGGGCGCTGTCGACTGAGATCGGTGATGCGGAGGGCGTGCTGGCATTGGCGGGTACGCTTGATATCGGCAAGGGCGTCCTGCGCCCCGCAGAGCAAGCCAAACCGGTGCATTTCAACTCCGCCAAAACCTATGTCAGGTTCGAGCGCGCGACCGGGCGGTTGCATCTCGACTCGATTGAGCTTGATGCGCCGGAGATGCGCCTTCGGGGGTCCGGTCACGCCGATCTGATGGATTTCGCCGCGGGCATTCCACAGACCCTGCTTGGACAGTTGCGCTTCACCGATATCAAACTCGATCCGGAAGGGATTTTCGAAAACCCGGTGACTTTCGCAAGCGGTGCGCTCGATATCCGATATCGCCCACAAGCGCTCGATCTCGATGTCGGGCAGTTGGTGCTGGAGAATGAGGGCGCGCAGATCGTCACAAACGGCGCGATTTCCGTTGAGGAGAAGGGCTGGGCAGTCAGCCTCGACAGCGCGATCGGAGAAATTGAGCCTGACAAACTGATGGCGCTGTGGCCCACCAGTGCCGTCCGAGCAACCCGCGATTGGCTGACCACAAATGTGAACTCTGGCAAGTTGCAGCGTGCTGCGGCTGCACTGCGTCTGACACCTGGTGAGCCGATCAACTCGTCGGTGACGTTCAACTTTCAGAACGCCGATGTGCAGTTCATCAAAACCCTGCCGCCGATCCGCGGGGGACAAGGCTTCGCGTCCATCTCATCCAATGGGTTTTTCCTGAAACTTGAACGCGGCGGGATCACTCTGCCGGAGCGCGGCCTGATCGATGCCAGCGGTTCGATCATGGAAATCCGCGATCTCTCCGTGCGTCACCCGCTTGGCGAGTTTGATCTCGCGCTACGGGCCACCATCCCGGACGCTTTGGCGCTCCTCGATGAGAAGCCATTCGAATTCCTCCAGAAATCCGATCTCACGCCGGATATCGTGACCGGGCGCGCCGATATCTCTGCGCAGATTTCCTTCCCGTTGATCAAAGCGCTGAAGCTGAAGGATATCGAGTATCAGGTTGCGGCTGACCTTATGGAGGTGCGCTCAGAGACACTGATTGAGGGGCGGGTCCTTGCATCCGATGCCATGACGCTTGCCGCGGGCGATGGCCGGTTGAGCATCACAGGCGCCGCCACGCTCGATGACATCCCGCTCAATGTGACCTGGTCCCGAACTCTTGGGGAGGAGGCGGACAACACCTCCCGCGTGGAAGGCACGATCGAACTGTCTCAACGAGCACTCCGGGCGTTCAATGTCGCATTGCCCGAGGGCAGCGTCTCTGGCGCGTCGCAGGCGCAGATCGCGTTTGATCTGGTGAAAGGAGAGCCGCCGCTAATCAAGCTGACCTCTGATTTGCGAGGACTGGCGATGCGCATCGACGCGCTTGGCTGGAGCAAGGGTCGGAATACGGGCGGCAAGCTCGATCTCGAAGTCGTCATGGGCGAGGTGCCTGATATCCGGACATTGTCGGTTGAAGCGGCAGGGCTGACCGCACGCGGTGATGTGGTTCTGCGTCCCGGCGGAGGTTTTGAGCGCGCCATCTTCCGACCGTTGCGGGTTGCCGGGAAACTCAACTCGACGGTCGAAGTGATCGGACGCGGTGCGAACCGTCCGGTGAGGCTTGTCGTTCAGGGTGGCACGATTGACGTGCGCAAATTCGGCGTGACATCGGGGCGTCCGGGAGGCGGAGGGCCACCCCTTGAACTCGCGGTGGAGCGTGTGATCATCACCGACAGCATCGCGCTCGACAGTTTCCGCGGGAAATTCAGCAATGATCGCGGGTTGGACGGCAATTTCACCGGTCGCTTGAATGGGCAGACGCAGGTCAATGGTGTTGTTGTCCCGACGAATCGCGGCCTTGCTTTCCGGGTGCAATCCCAAAATGGCGGCGGCGTGCTGCGATCCTCGGGTGTGTTTCGAAACGCCAGTGGCGGCGCGCTGGACCTGACACTTCAACCCAATGGCCGCCCCGGGCAATTCAACGGCTCTCTCAAAATTACCAATACACGGGTAAAAAAAGCCCCCGCTCTGGCTGATCTTCTCTCGGCCTTGAGCGTCGTCGGATTGCTGGAACAACTCTCCGGAGACGGCATTCTATTCGGTAATGTTCAGGCCAACTTCCTGCTGTCTTCCCAGGGCATTACGCTTCGAAACTCAAGTGCGGTTGGCGCATCCATGGGCATTTCCATGGAGGGTGTGTACGACACGGAGAGACGCCGCATGGATATGCAAGGCGTCGTGTCGCCGATCTACGCGGTGAACGGTCTTTTTGGTGCGCTGTTCTCACCGCGTCGGGGGGAAGGCTTGTTCGGCTTCAATTACCGCTTGCGCGGGGCTGCGGATAATCCACAAGTGCAGGTGAATCCTCTGTCGGTTCTGACCCCGGGCGTCTTCCGGGAAATCTTCCGACAACCGCCGCCGAGACTGCAAAACTGACCGCGCCACCCATGAAACTCGACGATTTCGACTTCGAATTGCCGGAGCATCTGATTGCGACACGACCGGTGTCACCGCGCTCCTCGGCGAAACTGCTGTTTGCAGACGGTGATCAAGTCACAGATCGTCATGTCTATGATTTGCCGGATATTTTTCGCGCGGGCGACGTTCTGGTTCTGAACGATACCAAAGTCTTGCCCGCGCGGCTGACCGGCATCCGGCGACGCGGTGAGGCCGAGGCAAAGATTGAAATCACATTGCTCAGCCCTGATCCCGATGGTCGCTGGCAGGCGCTCGTGAAGCCCCTGCGGAAGGTGAAGGAGGGCGAGCGGGTCGAGATCGGATCGGGTTGTGCCGCCATCTTGGAGGCCAAATCCGACGGTCAGGCCCTGTTTTCCTTTGATCTCGATGGCATGGAATTGGGTGAGGCGCTGGAACGGTTCGGCGCCATGCCGCTGCCGCCCTATATCTCGGCGAAGCGTCCCGCCGATGCCCGCGACAGGACCGATTATCAGACGGTATTCGCGCGCCGGGATGGCGCGGTGGCCGCACCGACCGCCAGCTTGCACTTCGAGCCGGAACTTCTTGAAAAACTGAGAGAAAGAGGCGTTGAGTTTATCCACGTCACGCTGCATGTCGGCGCAGGCACGTTTTTGCCGGTCAAAGTCGAAGACATCACAACCCACAAGATGCATGCCGAATGGGGAGAGATTACACCCGCCGCAGCAGCGGCGCTTGCAAAGGCAAAATCCGAAGGGCGCCGGGTGATCCCGATCGGAACCACGGCGCTTCGGCTCATCGAGACCGCCGCACAGGGTGGAGAGATCAAGCCATGGATCGGCGAGACCGACATTTTCATCTATCCCGGCTTCGAATTTCAGGTCGCGGACGGGCTGATGACCAATTTTCACCTGCCAAAATCGACGCTGATGATGCTCGTCTCTGCCCTCATGGGCAAAGCGCGGATCGAACGTATCTACGACCATGCCATCGCCGAGAACTACCGCTTCTTCTCCTATGGCGATTCCTCTCTTCTATTCCCGCCAACGTCCGATTGAGACATTCGTCTTGTCGCTTTCAGAGGGTTTTCGCCTGACCGTCTGTGAGACAGGCTGACCCGACGGCCAAGGCTCTCAAGGAGTTTCATCATGTGGAAAGTGTTTCTTGCTGCCTGGTCTCTGCTTCTGGGCATGATGCTTTTGCAGATCGGCAACGGTTTGCAGGGCTCGCTCATGGGGGTGCGTGGGGCGATTGAGGGGTTCTCAACCTTCGAACTTTCAATGGTCACATCCGCTTATTTTGTTGGGTTTTTGGGCGGTTCGCGACTGACGCCGGAGTTCATTCGCCGGGTGGGACATGTGCGGGTCTTTGCAGCGCTCGGGTCGTTCATTTCGGCGGCGCTCATCCTTTATCCGGTCGCGACTTATGTGTGGGCCTGGGTGCTCTTGCGCGTGATCATCGGCTTCTGTTTCTCCGGGGTCTATGTCACCGCCGAAAGCTGGCTGAACAACGCGTCCTCCAACGAGACCCGCGGCCAGACCTTGTCGCTTTATATGATCGTGCAGATGGTTGGCATTGTTGCCGCCCAGGGCTTGCTCAATGTCGCTGATCCTGCCGGGTTCACGCTGTTTGTGATCCCGTCCGTCTTGGTCTCGATCAGCTTCGCTCCGATCTTGCTGTCGGTCGTGCCGACCCCGGCCTTCGAGACAAATCAGAACATGACCCTGAGACAGCTCTACAACAGCTCGCCGCTTGGTTTTGTGGGTATGTTCCTGCTCGGCGGTGTGTTTTCAGCGCAATTCGGCATGTCCGCGGTCTATGCCACGCAAATTGGCATGACCGTGCGAGAAATCTCGATCTTTGTCTCTGCGATCTTTGTCGGCGCGGTTGTGTTGCAATACCCAATTGGCTGGGTGTCGGATCGGATGGACAGACGCCAGGTCATCATGGCGACCGGTGTCATCGGGGCTCTGGCTTGTGCAATTGCCTGGGGGTCTGGTGGGCATTTCAACACGCTTCTGGCTTGCGCCTTCGTGTTGGGTGGGATGACCAACCCGCTCTATGGTCTGCTGATCGCCTATACCAACGATTATCTCGAGCCGGACGATATGGCAGGGGCCTCGGGCGGGCTTTTGTTTGTCAACGGGCTCGGGGCCATCGCAGGCCCGATCATCACCGGTTGGACAATGTCACAATTCGGGCCGCAGATGTTCTGGGCCTTCATTGTCCTGCTGATGTCCGCAACCGCCGCCTATGCGGCCTATCGGATGACGCAGCGGGCCTCGGCCTATGCGGAGGACGATGATTACGAGGCCGTTCCGCTGGCGCCGATGGGCATGAGTTCGACCGCCGCCGCTTTCGATGCGATGCAGGAATATTATGCCGAAGCGGCGGAGGACATCGCGGATTTGTCATCTTCTGAAACGGAAGGTGAGCAGCGATAGCGCAATTTCCCCTTGCGTCACGCAACCCTATTTGTAACGGTTTTCTAACAACTTGGGGGCAAACCGATAAAGGGGAAACGGTAGGCCATGGCAACACCTGAGGACATTCTGGCCTTTTGGCTGGACGAGATCGGCGAAACGGGCTGGTACAAACAGGACGACGCGCTCGACCAAGACATCCGCGACAGATTTATGAGCACATGGGAGCGCGCCGCAGAGGGCGCCTATTCCATGTGGATGACCTATCCCTCAGGCGTGTTGGCATACCTGATCCTGACCGATCAATTCCCGCGCAACATGTTCCGAGGGTCGCCAAAGGCCTTTTCCACCGACAAGGCGGCTCTGGCGGTGGCGAAGATGGCGATTGCCAAGAAATGGGACCAGAAGATCGATGAACCGGCGCGGCAATTCTTTTTCCTGCCGCTGATGCATTCAGAGTGCATCTCCGATCAGGAACGCTGCGTGCGCCTGCTTTTGACACGGATGCCGGACACGGGCCCGACCAATCTTCTCCACGCAAAGGCCCATCGCGACGTGATCCGCAAGTTTGGTCGTTTCCCGTTCCGCAATGATGCGTTGTCACGCCCTCACACGGATCCGGAACGCGCGTTTCTGGAGAACGGTGGCTATGGGGCCACGGTTGAAGCCGTTCGACAATCTGCCTGAGGCGCAACTCTTCACAGCATGTTAGGCTTTGGTCCGTTAGTTTGACCTTATGATCCGGTTTGGAGGGTACGCTGTGCGCGGTTTCTATGCGGTTTTGTTTAGTCTTTTCCTTGCGTTGAGCCAGATTGTGCCGGGGGAGGCTATGGCCTCCGGCGAGCGTGGTCCGGTTCTGATGATCGGCGACTCCATGTTTGCCTGGAACCGCGTACGTGGCGGCGGTGTGGGGCGCAATCTACAGAAAGAATTGGGCGTCAAAGTCCGCGATCACTCACGCACAGGTGCCCACTTGACGATCGCTGGCGCTGGTGACGGAGACCCGTTCGCTGACATTCGCAAGCAATATCTGGAAGGCGATTGGGACTGGGTCGTGATCAATGGCGGCGCGAATGATCTGCTGTTTGAATGCGGCTGCGGCAAATGTGGACGGGTGATGAAAGAGATGGTCACCGCTGATCTGCAACAGGGCGCGCTGATCGATCTGATCCGGGCGGCGCGCGCCGATGGCGCCAAGATCATGCTGGTGGGCTATCACACGGGTTACGCTCGAGGACATTTCTTCTCCGGCTGTCGGCAGGATGTCACCGAACTGGTCGCGCGCTATCGGGAATTGGCGAAACGCAATGACGACATCTACTTTGTGTCTGCACGCGACGCGCTCGATGCCAATAATCGCCGCCATTTTGCACTCGACCGGGTGCATCCCTCGCGCAAAGGTTCGCAACGTATCGCGAAACTGATCGCGCTTGGGATCGAGGCAGCGGACGCAGCAGCCAACTAGCCATGCATGCGACGCAAAGCGGAGCGTCAGAATAGCGCGTTGTACCTCCGGAGCGGTGCAGGTAGTTTAGCTTTAAACTATTTTTGGACAGATGCCCGGAGGCAAGAAATATGGCTGCCAAATCCTTTGATATGATCGTGATCGGCGCGGGGCCAGGCGGCTATGTCGCCGCCATTCGCGGCGCGCAACTGGGCCTGAATGTGGGCATTGTCGAACGCGAGCACATGGGCGGTATCTGCCTCAACTGGGGCTGCATCCCGACAAAGGCGATGCTGCGGTCGTCCGAAGTGTTTCACCTGATGCACCGGGCGAAGGATTTCGGTCTGAAGGCAGATGGGATCGATTATGATCTCAATGCCGTCGTGGATCGCTCGCGGGGCGTTGCCAAACAGCTCTCCTCCGGTGTCTCTCACCTGATGAAAAAGAACAAGATCACGACGATCATGGGTGAGGCGAAACTGACGGGCAAAGGCAAGGTCTCCGTCACCACGGATAAGGGCGCGGAAGAGCTGACGGCGAAGAACATCATCATCGCCACCGGCGCGCGCGCCCGCGAATTGCCGGGTCTGGAGGCCGATGGCGATCTGGTATGGACCTATAAACACGCGCTGAAGCCGCCTCGGATGCCGAAAAAGCTGCTGGTGATCGGCTCAGGCGCTATCGGGATTGAATTTGCCAGTTTCTACAACACCCTCGGTGCCGATACGACCGTGGTAGAGGTCATGGACCGGGTCCTTCCGGTTGAGGATGCCGAAATCTCGGCCTTCGCGAAAAAATCTTTCGAGAAGCAAGGCATGAAGATCATGGAGAAATCCATGGTCAAGCAGCTCGACCGCGCCAAGGGCAAAGTCACCGCGCATATCGAAACTGGCGGCAAGCCCGAGAAGATCGAGTTCGACACGGTGATCTCCGCCGTGGGGATCGTCGGCAACGTCGAAAACCTCGGCCTCGAAGAACTGGGCGTGAAGATCGACCGCACACATGTGGTGGTCGACGAATATTGTCGCACCGGGGTCGAAGGGCTCTATGCGATCGGCGATATCGCCGGTGCGCCCTGGTTGGCGCATAAAGCGTCCCATGAGGGGGTCATGGTCGCTGAACTGATCGCCGGCAAAAACGACGTGCACCCGGTGCGCCCCGAAAGCATTGCGGGCTGCACCTATTGCCACCCTCAGGTAGCCTCCGTCGGCTATACCGAAGCCGCCGCAAAGGAGAAGGGTTACAAGGTCAAGGTCGGTCGTTTCCCCTTCATCGGCAACGGCAAGGCCATCGCCCTTGGCGAACCCGAAGGCATGGTGAAGACTGTGTTTGACGAGAAGACGGGGGAACTTCTCGGTGCCCATATGGTCGGCGCGGAAGTGACGGAGCTGATCCAGGGCTATGTCGTGGGTCGCACGCTTGAAACCACCGAGGAAGACCTGATGAACACCGTCTTCCCGCACCCGACACTCTCGGAAATGATGCACGAATCCGTGCTCGACGCCTACGGTCGCGCGATCCATTTCTAAAACCGTTCAGACGTGGCAAGCCTGCCGCGTCTGACGATTTTTTCCCGAGCCGTCTGGTCTATCCGCGCCGCTGCCTGCACGCTGTCCAAAAAGACCTTGCAGGAGGCAGCGGTGACAAAGTTCTACAATCGGGTGGTCGCCAAACGCACGACACAGAAGTGGATCCAGGCGCTTGGGCCGGAAAAGATGCACGCCGCGGAGATCTCCGGCAATCGCGGCGATAAATGGAAATTCGCCAGCCTCACCCGCTACCAATACCCCGAATATGATATCTGCGCGGATCCGTTCACGGATGAGAACGGTGATGTGGTCCAACATGATATTTTCCTTGCGGATCAGGTCTGGGAGCATCTGGATTTTCCCTACCGCGCGACGCGAAACATCCATGAAATGCTGAAGCCGGGCGGGTATTTCTGGCTCGCCACGCCGTTTTACGTCCGGTATCACCCCGCGCCGCATGACAATTCCCGCTGGAGCGCACGCGGGCTGAAGAACCTGCTCATCGAATGCGGGTTTGAGGCCGATAAAATCCGGTCTGAACAATGGGGCAACCGCGAATGCGCAAAACGCGAGATGGGGCGACGCTGGGCAGTTTTTGAGCGCGGTGTCGACTCTCTGGAGAACGACCCGGACTTCCCCGTGATGTCCTGGGCGCTCGCACAGAAGGCCGGATAGCGGACGCAGGCGAAAAAGCAATTGACCTCCCCGGCCATGCGGCAGAGGGAGGGCGCATGGACACCCGCACCAATTGGCTGCTGATCTGGCTCCTGCTTCTGGCGGGTCTTTTCGCGGCAGCGCAGTTTGGCAAGCTGACGCTCGCGCTTGGGCCTTTGATCGAAGTTTACGGCAGCGCTGCCGCCTGGCTGATTTCCATTGTCGGCGTGGTTGGCATCCTGTTCGGCGCGGTGGCGGGTGCCCTCGTCACGCGTATAGGGCTGGCCCGCGCTTTGTTGGGGGCGCTTATGCTCGGCGGGGCGGTGTCAGTTGTGCAGGCAAGCCTGCCTGATACCAACGTCCTCGCGCTGCTCCGGGTCGTCGAAGGCTTTTCCCATCTCGCCATCGTGGTTGCCTGCCCAACCTTGATGTCGGCCCATTCCAGTGATCGGGATCGTCCCGTTGTGATGGGCATCTGGGCGGCCTTCTTCGGGATTTCGCTGGCGTTAACGGCACTGATCATGCCGTCGCTCTTAAGCTTGGGTGGCCTGTCGGTCGTGTTTATCGCCCACGGCGCTGGTTTGTTCATCTGCGCAGGCTTGCTCTTGCCGGTTTTGCCGAAGAAACGGATCGCCGAAGCGCCGCGAAAAATCGCCTATCTCTCTGAACATAAAGAGATTTACGGCTCCGCCCGGCGCTTGCTGCCCGGTGGCGGGTTCGTCTTTTATACAATCCTCTACATCGCACTGATCGCGGTCTTGCCAGGACTGTTGAACCTGCCTGTCTGGGCGATCTCGGCCATCCCGCTCCTGTCGCTGACCGGCACATTCGCCGCCGGGTTCCTCGCGCGCAGTATCGAGCCGGTCTGGATTTCAGCCGCAGGCTTTCTCGCCTCGGCCACTCTGATGATAACCGTGGCGATAATGCCCAACGGCGCGGCGCAGATCGCCGTTCTCCTGACGCTCTTTGCTCTGATGGGTCTGATCCCCGGCGCCTGTTTTGCCTCCATTCCGCATTACAATCGCGACCTGACGGATCGCGCCCGTGCAACAGGTGGCATCGCGCAATTGGGCAATGTGGGCACGACCACTGGTACCCCGATCTTTGTTGCCGCGGCGCAGGGCGGAATTTGGGGCGTGACGGGCGCGCTGGTCGTCTTCTGCTCGCTTGGCATCGCGGTTCTCTGCGCATTGTGGCTGCGGGTAAAATAAATCTGTGGATGTTCCGCAAATGTTCCGGTATGGCTATGGAACCTCTGACTTGCACCCCTATCTTGCAAGCTCTGATGTTTCGGGTGGATCATGGCTGAGCTGAAAAAGATCGAAGTGCGCGGCGCGCGCGAGCACAATCTGAAATCGGTGGATGTCGATATTCCGCGCGATGAGCTAGTCGTGATCACTGGTCTGTCGGGGTCGGGCAAATCCTCGCTGGCGTTTGATACGATCTATGCGGAGGGGCAGCGGCGTTACGTCGAGTCGCTCTCTGCCTATGCTCGCCAATTCCTCGATATGATGGAAAAGCCGGATGTGGACCACATCGCGGGTCTGTCACCGGCGATTTCCATTGAGCAGAAAACGACCTCCAAGAACCCGCGCTCCACGGTCGGCACGGTGACCGAAATTTACGACTACATGCGGCTACTCTTTGCCCGCGCCGGCACACCGTATTCGCCAGCCACAGGTGAGCCGATTGAGGCCCAACAGGTCCAGGACATGGTCGATCGGGTCATGGAGATGGAGGAGGGCACGCGCGGCTACCTGCTCGCCCCGATCATCCGAGACCGGAAAGGTGAATATCGCAAGGAATTTCAGGAGCTTGCGAAGCAGGGCTTTCAACGCGTGAAGGTCGATGGGGAGTTCTATGAGCTGGAAAACCCACCAACCCTCGACAAGAAATTCCGCCATGCCATCGATGTGGTCGTGGACCGGATCGTTGTGCGCGAGGGCTTGGAGACACGGCTGGCCGATAGTTTCCGCACCGCGCTCGATCTGGCCGATGGGATCGCGGTTCTGGAGACCGCGCCGAAGGATGATACCGAGCCTGAACGTATCACCTTCTCGGAAAACTTCGCTTGTCCAGTCTCGGGCTTCACGATCCCAGAGATCGAACCGCGCCTCTTCTCCTTCAACGCACCATTCGGAGCGTGCCCGTCCTGTGACGGCCTCGGTGTAGAACTCTTCTTCGACGAACGTCTCGTGGTGCCCGATGCCTCGCTGAAACTCTTTGATGGCGCGCTTGCGCCGTGGCGGAAGGGAAAATCCCCGTATTTCCTGCAAACCATTGAAGCCATTGCGAAACATTACGAGTTCGACAAAAACACGCCGTGGAAAGACCTGCCGAAATTCGTCCAGCAGGTCTTCCTGTATGGCTCCGGCGATGAGGACATTCTCTTCCGCTATGACGAGGGCGGACGTGTCTATCAGGTGACCCGTGCCTTCGAAGGCGTGATCCCGAATATGGAGCGGCGCTATCGCGAAACCGATTCCAGTTGGATCCGCGAGGAGTTTGAGCGCTACCAGAACAACCGTCCCTGCGGCACCTGTGATGGCTATCGCCTGAAGCCTGAGGCGCTCGCCGTGAAAATCGCTGGTCTGCATATCGGCGAGGTGGTGCAGATGTCGATCAGGGAGGCCTATGTCTGGTGCGAAAGTGTGCCCGAGAGCCTGACGGCGCAGAAAAACGAAATCGCGCGCGCGATCCTGAAGGAAATTCGCGAGCGGCTTGGATTTTTGAACAATGTTGGCCTCGAATACCTGACCCTTAGTCGCAACGCGGGCACGTTATCGGGCGGTGAAAGCCAGCGGATCAGGCTGGCCAGCCAGATCGGGTCCGGGCTGACGGGCGTGCTCTATGTGCTCGATGAGCCTTCCATCGGGCTGCATCAGCGGGACAATGACCGACTGCTCACGACCCTGAAAAACCTGCGGGATCAGGGCAACACGGTGATCGTTGTGGAACATGATGAGGAGGCCATTCGCGAGGCCGACTATGTGTTCGACATCGGCCCCGGAGCAGGGGTGCATGGTGGCGAGATTGTCGCGCATGGACCTCCCACCGAGATCGCAGCAAATCCTAAGTCGATTACGGGCGATTACCTTATGGGACGCCGCGAAATCTCGGTTCCGACCGAGCGCCGCAAAGGCAACAAGAAGAAAGTCCGGGTCAAGAAGGCGACCGGCAACAACCTGCAAAACGTCACCGTCGATTTTCCTCTGGGCAAATTTGTCTGCGTGACCGGCGTGTCCGGTGGGGGAAAATCCACGCTGACCATCGAGACGCTATTTAAGACCGCCTCGATGCGTCTCAACGGGGCGCGGCAGACGCCCGCGCCCTGCGAAACTATCGAGGGTCTGGAGCATCTCGACAAGGTCATCGACATCGACCAACGGCCAATCGGGCGTACGCCACGCTCGAACCCAGCAACTTACACCGGCGCTTTCACCCCGATCCGCGATTGGTTCGCCGGCCTGCCGGAGTCGAAGGCGCGGGGGTACAAGCCGGGGCGTTTTTCGTTCAACGTTAAAGGTGGGCGCTGTGAGGCCTGCCAGGGCGATGGTGTCATCAAGATCGAGATGCATTTCCTGCCGGATGTCTACGTCACCTGCGAGACCTGCAATGGCGCGCGCTACAACCGCGAGACCCTGGAAATTAAGTTTAAAGGCAAGAGCATAGCGGACGTTCTTGATATGACTGTTGAGGACGCACAGGAGTTCTTCAAGGCGGTGCCCAGCATTCGCGAGAAGATGGATGCCCTGATGCGTGTGGGGCTCGGTTATATCAAGGTCGGCCAACAGGCGACCACGCTGTCGGGTGGTGAAGCGCAACGAGTGAAGCTGTCAAAAGAGCTGTCAAAACGCTCCACCGGACGGACGCTTTATATCCTCGACGAACCCACCACAGGCCTGCATTTCGAAGACGTACGCAAACTGCTCGAAGTGCTGCATGAGCTCGTTGAAGGTGGCAACACAGTGATCGTGATCGAGCACAATCTCGATGTCGTCAAGACCGCCGACCATATCATCGACATCGGCCCCGAAGGCGGTGATGGCGGTGGCAAGATCGTCGCCACCGGCACACCGGAAAAGGTGGCCGAAGTCAAAGAAAGCTATACAGGTCAATATCTTGGCCCGATGCTGGCCGCCAAGAAGAAAGTCGCGGCGGAGTAGCATGGCACGAACCCCGTTCGAAGATCCGAACATAGAGGCCGCCTTTCGCGGCTTTTCGGATGAGCTTCGTGATGACTTCCTGTCGCTCCGTGAGATGATCTTTGATGTGGCGAACGAAACCGACGGGATTGATGGCCTTGAGGAGAGCCTCAAATGGGGTCAGCCTTCATATCGCCCCAAAGCGCGGTTCGGAACGGCCGTCCGGCTCGGCATTGGAAAAACCGGTGGTCCTGCATTGCTCACGCATTGTCAGACGCGCGTGTTGCATGATTTCCGGACGGCGTTCCCGGATAGCTTTCACTACGACGGCAATCGCGGGCTCGAACTGACCGACGCGACAAAAGGTAAGCACGAGGAATTGCGTCTCTTCATACGCTCGGCGCTCACCTACAGGCAGGACAAAGCCAAAGTGGCGTGAGGGCTCGTCAGGTGGGTCTGACGACCGCTCGGCGATAGAGATGCCAGGTCGCGTGGCCCAGAACCGGAAGCGCGACGACCATCCCAAGAAATAGTGTCAAGACGCTCAAACCCAACAGAATGACGACAATCGCGCCCCATGCCGCGACCGTAGTCGGATTGCGGCGAGAGACTTCCAGCGAGGTCGCGACGGCAACCGGCAGGCCCACCCTTCGGTCGATCAGGAGCGGGAAAGATATGATCGTCATCGCCAAAACCATGGCGGCTAGGACGAACCCAATGCCGGAGCCGACAATCAGCATTGTCCAGCCCGCGCCGGTCGAGAAAATGTCGCCCATGAAGGCCAAAAGGGACGCTGGCGGCTCAGGCCCAAGCGTCACGGCGTAGAGCGACAGAGCGACTCCGATCCAGATCAGGAACGTAACGGTCAGAAAGAACGCAAGCGCCAGAATGGGGATGAGCGAGGGCGACTCGATGATTTTGAACGCCGAATTCCAATGCGTGGCTTCTTCGCGCTCGCGTCGGCGGCTCAGCTCGTAAAGGCCGATCGCTGCCACGGGGCCCAGTAGGGCGAAGCCAGAAATCAGTGGAAAGATGAGCGGTAGAAGATCGCGATTGAACGCGATCCAGGTCAGTGCAAGCCCGATCACCGGGTAGACGAGCACGATGAAAATGACATCCGTTCGAAGGTGCAGGAAATCGTCGAAACCGGCCCGCAGGGCTTCTCGCAGGTCGGCGGTCGTGATGTCTCGAAGTTCAATTGGGCGCTGATCAATGCCGCCCATTTCCTCAGTGCCGTCACCGATAAATCTGGAGCCGCGCTCAAACAGCCGCGCGGTCCAGGACAGGGGATTTCCGATTGTCTTGGCCATGGTCACCTCTCGCGTCTCAGTTGCAGGGTATCGCTGCACCGGGTTCGCGAGTTATGCCGCCGCACTTCCGTGACCCGGGCACCCCTCATCATACCTCAAAACCGGGTTTTATCCTAATGACGCCCCGGACGCGTCTCTGACAGGCCGACTAATCAGCCAGTATGGTCTTGATTTCAGACGAGCTTTCCAGCGTCTTGTGCACCGGGCATTTGTCGGCAATTTCGAGCAGTCGCGCGCGCTGCTCCTCCGTCAGGTCGCCTTCAAGGTGGATTTTCCGTTCGAAGGTATCGATCTTGGAATGTCCACCATCTGCATCCTGTGCGTGCATCGCATCATGCTTGATATCCACCGTGACCTTCGTCAGCGGCCATTTCTTGCGCCGCGCATACATGCGGATTGTCATGGACGTGCAGGCCCCCAGACCGGCGGAGAGAAAGCCATAGGGCGTCATGCCTTTGTTCGTGCCGCCATAGGCCAAGGGCTCGTCCGCATAGGCGTGATGCTCTCGGGTATTCACATCCTGCAAGAAGCCTTCCGGGTCTGCTTCCGCGACACGAACAATACCTTCGGGTGCGCCAATAGGAGGGGCAGGTGGGCGCAGATCGATATATTTCGTGGCCCAGGCGGAAATGACATCCGCCGCATATTCCGCATCGGCGGGCCGAGTGATCAGGTGATCGGCATCGCACAGCGTGATGAAGCTTTTGGGATGTTTGGCATGCAGGAAAATCTGCGTGGCATTCTCGATGCCGACAATGTCGTCGAGAGGCGCATGCAGCACCAGCAGCGCGCGTTTGAGGTTCGAGATCGACGGGCCCAGTTTTTCGGCGGAGACGTTCTCGACGAAATCCCGACCAATCCGAATGGGCCGCCCACCCAACTGCACTTCACAGACGCCTTGCGCCTTGATGTCGTCAAGCGCGTCGGCAAAGTTATGCGTCACGTGGTCGGGATCGAAGGGCGCACCAATAGTCGTGACTGCTTTGACTGACGGCAGTTGTTCGGCGGCGCGCAGAACTGCTGCGCCACCCAGAGAGTGACCGATTAGAAGGTCCGGCGCCATGCCACGTTTTGTCAGCTCTTCCGAGGCGAGGACCAGATCGCGCACATTGGACGAGAAGGTGGTGTTCTCAAACTCACCCTCAGAGTGCCCCAGCCCGGTGAAATCAAACCGCAGGACCGCAAACCCCATGGCGGTCAGTCGCTGCGAGATACGCTTCGCGGCGGGGATATCCTTTGAGCAGGTAAAGCAATGCGCAAAGAGAGCGGTTGCCAGCACCGGCCCATCCGGGAGATCGAGGCGGCCAGCCAAAGGATCACCGGAATGACCGGTGAATGTCAGTTTTTCCATGCTCATGCGACCGTCCCTCGCGAGTTTTGTCGTGCAGATGCCGTGCAAATCATGACGTGCAGGTGGAAACGCCTCAACCGCTTAGCCAGTAAAGTCACGAGATGGTGAGCGAAGGCGAAGGATTGTGAAAGGAAAGGTGCGAGGCGTTGTCTTATTGGCCGCTTTTTTCGTGACGGTGGCCTCCTTTCTGGGTTTTCTGCACCCGGCGGGGGACAGTTTCGCCGTTTTCCGCAGGCCGATTGCAGCTTTTCTATTGCTTGCTGCTCTGTTTGCGTCAGGACGAACGCAAGGTCTCGCCGTCATTTTTGCTGCGGTCAGCATGTCGAGCACCGTTGCGTGGCGGCAAGACGGTCCGGAGGAGATGACTATCTATGTTCGCAACCTTCTGGCCGACAACACCCAGATCGAGAGAATCGCAGCAGAGATTGAAGCGAGGTCGCCCGAAATTGTTGCTTTGCAAGAGGTGTCCAAACACAACCGTGCATTGCTAAAGCGTCTTGCCGGCACCTATCCACACCAACATTTCTGCCATTTCTCCGACTGGTCCGGTATGGCGATTTTGAGCAAAACGGCAGCGACCGAACAGGGACGCTGCTCGGCTACACGTGGTCTAGCCGCCATGCCTATCAAACACGCCAACAAGACGCTTTGGGCGGTTTCAGTCCACCTCCATTTGCCATGGCCTTTGCAGGATGGTGGACCACTTGATGATTTCGTTTCTTTTCTTGGTGACTTGGATGGGCCAAGAGTGTTGGCGGGCGACTTCAACATGGTGCATTGGGGATATGCCCCGCGAAAGCTGGCGCGTTCAGTCGGGGTCACGCGAGCGACTGGATCCGGGCCGACTTTTCGTGTTGCGCGCCATATTTGGGTCGCGATTGATCACGTTTACGCCCCCGGCGGGGGGCGAGCAGAGCGTTTGCCCAAGTTTGGATCGGACCATCATGGGCTTCTCGCTCGCGTGTCGCTGTCAACTAGTGAAGTCGCCCATAAAATCCCATCCGCTCCTCATCGGTGAACCACGCGCCGGGGTAATCATAGTAGGTCATGACGGTGATGATGCGTCGTTTCGGGCCTTTGGGTGGGGTCACGCGATGGGCGGTATTCACGCCCTTGAAAACGTTCAGCGTGCCAGGTTCGACATCGAGCAATTGCACCTGATCGTCTTCGCCCGTCAGAAGCTTCGCCACGCCGTCGTAATTGGGATCGTCGGCGGATCGCAGGTCGGACCGGTACTCAAAACCACCGCCGATCTCCGGCTTTTGTAAGAGCAGCGTTACGGTGAATTGTGAGCGGTCAAAATGCCAGTTCAGCGCTTCACCTTCGTGATAGGCCATCACGTTGAACGCTGCGAGCTGATCGGCCATGGGATAAAGCGGACCGGTCTCCATGACATCGGCTAGAAAGCGCGGCAGGGCGGGGTCGTAGTAAAGTTGCGCGACAGGCGTGTCTTGCAAAAGATCGCCGCAGAGCGTGTGGTTCGTCGTGTTGAGTTCGCGTAGGGCAGGGTGATCGGGGTCGAGGCCCGGGATTTCCTTTTTGAAGTAGATGTTGTGGGCGCGCTGATGGGTGAAGCTTTTCTCTGCCCAAAGAGGTTCAGCGGCGGCCAGCGTTTCGGCGATCGCTTCAGATTTCAGAAATCCATGCAGGTTGAACATGCCCGTCGCGTTCATCTCGTTCCGGCACCGGGCCACAAGCGCTTCACGCTCCGGCCCATCTCGATGGATTGGGAAGAGATGCGTTTCTATCAGGTCTTCAATCATAACTCTGTCTTGGCTGTGTAGTGGTAGCTGTCGGTCGAGACATCGCCGCGCCAGACATAGATCGACATGAAGGCCTGGTCGGTCGATTTTGTACCATGCGGCGTGAAAGAGGGATGATGCGCGCGCGCACCGGGGCCAAGTGCGTTGAAGGCACCGTCCCCGGACTTCCAATGTCCGACACCTGCCAACATTACAAAGACCTCCTCCGCCGCATGAGTGCGGATGCCATATTCGACGCCGGGCAGGAACCCGTAAAGCCCGATGCGGAATTGTTCAGACGGCAGAAACCCGTCCGGGCCGATCAGTTCCACATGCAGCTTGTGAATGCTATGGGCGATATAGGTGGGGTCGTCCGAGGTCTGTGGCGGGGCCCAGGGCAGGGGCGTTGCCGCGATGTCTCGACAGACCGGGTGGGCATCTGGGTCCTGCAGCACATCCAGCATTGCATTCGGCAAGGGTGCGGTGTCGCGGGCGAGGTCTGGCAGATCGGACGACATCAGCGCTGCCCTGGCCGTCTTTTCGATCTCTAAGTCTCCGTCGAGAGCTTCGGCAAGTCCCAAGGAGAGCCTTGCGAGCGTCATCCGGTCAGGCCTCGCCCATCAGGGCCGGGTCGAACGGGTATTTTGTCAGGTTTTCATACCCATTCTCAGTGATCAGCACTTGGTCTTCGAGCTTGATCGAGAAATCGCCACCCACTTCGCCCGCCAGAACCTCCACGCAAAGCGTCATGCCCGGCTCCAGCGCGTAGTCAAACGCGCCCGGCACCGCCTTGTCGGGGTAGGCCACCAGCGGCCATTCATCACACAAGCCCACCCCATGCATCAGGCAGCCATATTTCTGCGCCTGAAACTTGTCGTGCAGTTTATGACAATTCGCGGTCAGTTCCGGGATCGTCACGCCGGGCCTCAGCATCTCCATATTGGTCATGATGTGTTCGACCGAGTGCTTCATGGCGTCGATCATGTCCTGTCGGGGTTTTTGGTCGCCGACCCACCATGTCCGCGAGATATCGCAGCAGATGCCGTAAGCGCCGACCAGATCGGTATCGAAGGCGATGATCTCGTTGTTCTGGGTCACCCGAGGGCCGCATTCCTGAAACCATGGGTTGGTGCGTTGGCCGGAGGCAAGAAGCCGCGTCTCGATCCATTCACCGCCGCGCTTGATGTTTTCGGCATGTAGAACCGCCCAGATGTCATCCTCGGTCACGCCACCCTTTGGCACTTCCGTGCGGGCAAACTCCTCCATCGGATAGATCGCCATCTCGCAAGCATGGCAGGCGGCGCGCATGGCGAGTATCTCATCCGGGCCTTTCACGGACCGTGACTTTTCCGTGCATTCCTCGCCCTCCATGATCTCGAAGCCCTGCGCTTCCAGCGCGCGCAGCCCATGCAGCATGATCTTGTCGACACCGAGCCGTTTGTTGCCGCTGCCATGGTCCTCGATCAGCACCCGCACTTCGTTGGCAAAGACATCTGCCGCCACATCCGTTTTGTCGCCGCGGTCGAAATAGAAGAGGTCCGCGCCGGAGCGCTGTTCCCGCACCAGGGGGTTGAATTTGCTTAAGAAAGGCGAGTTCTTGTAGTCCCACATCACCATATAGCCATCGGCACAAAGCAGAAGCGCGCGGAACGGATTATGCGTGTTCCAAAGCTGCATATTGGTGGAATCCGAGGCGTAGCGGATGTTCAACGGATCGAAGACCAAGAGCCCGCCCCAATCGCGATCAACAATATGCTGCGTCAGACGTTTCCAGCGGTATTCGCGCATCTTGGCAAGGTTGGGCAGTTCCAGCCCTGCCGCCGCCCATTCATCGAAGGCCAGTTGTGGGGGGCCGATTTCAATGCGGTCATTGTCGTTTGGTGTACCGTCACCCAGTGTTGCTCCCTTTGAGGGATCGATTTTCCGACCGTCGCGATAATGCTGGTTCATCGCTTGTCTCCCCGTGGTCTTTTGTCCAAGGATGAGCGGGGCAAAAGGCTCGATGCCGTTCTGAAAACGGCCAATTCACGCCGCTTTTGGAGCGAAATGCACGAAATCTGTCAGAAACGCTTGAGATTTGCGCCCTGGCTGGAGGAAAAATCCCGCCGGTTGCCCGGGGTTATGCCGCTTGAGATGGCAGATTGGCTGCAGGTGGATGAGGCTTTCGACGCGCAGATCGCGGAGAAGGCGCGGCTTCTTCGCGCTTGCCGCGAAGAGGTTCTGCAGACCTCACCACAAGCGCAAGCCTCTGCTGAAGAACTCCTTGCGCTGGCCACCAAACACAGCGAGGCGGTCCCGCACGGGAGCGATGAGCCGCTCGCAAAGCTCGCAACCTTCACGCAAGAGGATTTCTGCATCCTGCAAAAACAAGGGGACGAACATGTCCTGACCGCCGCGCTCCTCTGTTTTCCGGCCAGTTGGACCCTGGCGGAGAAGTTCCTGCGGCCTTTGACAGTAATCCACGACCCCGTCGCGCCCTACACCGATGATATCGCCAAACGCGTGCAACGGCTTTTCGATGCGGTGCGCCCGGATCGCCCGCTCTGGCGCGCCAATGCGTTGCGCTATTCCGACCCGACACTCTTTCAACCGCGGCGCTATGGCGAGAACCGCGATCATCCGGAGGAGGGCGGCTATATCCGCTCCGAACGCCAATCGATCCTGCGCCTGCCGGAAACCGATGCGGTGGTCTTCTCGATCCACACCACCGTGATCCCCGAAAGCGCCTTGACGCCTGAGCAAGCGGCTGGTTTGCAGAAGCACCCGATCATCCATGCCAGCGAGGATGCATGAGCGACCAAGTGAAGTCTCAGTATGAGGCCTTTCCCTATCCCGAGCGTGACCCCAAGGATGAGAAGAAGCGCCTGATCACAGGTTCGCCCTCGCACCCGCTGGAGATGGATCATTTCCTCTGGGCCGGGCAGCGGGATTGGTCCGCGCCGATCAAAATCTTGGTGGCTGGGGGCGGTACTGGCGATGCGCTTATTCAACTTGCACAAACGCTCACAAACGCCCGAAAAAAATACGAAATCACCTATATCGACCTCTCCACGGCGTCGCGCGCCATCGCGGAAAAACGCGCCAAGGCGCGCAATTTGAAACGTATTGAGTTTGTCACCGGCTCGCTCCTTGATGCACCGGAGATGGGGGAATTTGACTACATCGACTGCTGTGGGGTCCTTCACCATCTGCCTGAGCCGCAAGAGGGGTTCAACGCGCTCTCGCAGGCCCTGAAACCTGATGGCGGCATCGGCCTCATGGTCTACGCGCCTTACGGGCGGTCAGGTGTGTACCCGCTGCAGGAGGCGTTCAACGCACTTTACAGCGATCTCAGTCCGGAGGACCGCCTGAAGGCCGCAAGCCAGGTCTTCAACCGCCTCCCGCCAACCCACCAGTTCAAGACGAACCCCCATGTTGGCGACCACAAGACGGGCCCTGCCGGGTTCTATGATTTGCTCCTGCATTCGACGGACCAACCTTTTACAATCAAAGCACTACGCGCCACTCTTGAAGTGGCAGGCCTTCAGATGACCGGCACTCCACACGCGCTGCAATATGATCTCTCGCGGTTTCTGGGTCAGGTGCCTAGGGAGCTGGACGAAGCAGAACAGATGGCAATTGCCGAGAAGCTCGACGGCACCATCAAACACCATGTCATCTATGCACGTCGCAAGGACGGGTCTGCGCCCGGTCGGGCCAGCGGCACGGATACTGATATCCCGCATCTGCGCGGCATCAAACCCGGGGTTCTGGCGCAAAACGTGGCCCAAAAGCAGGAAATCTCGATCACGCTTTTCGGCACACCGTTCAAAATCCCGGTGCCGAAGGAAGCAGCACCGATTATCGCCGCGATTGACGGTCGCACTGATATCGCAACCCTGCGACGAACGACGGATCCAATCCTATGGCCCAAGCTCTGGCCGGGATTGGAGCAGGAATTGCTACGGTTTGGACTGATGGTATACTCGCACCTTTTGCGATGAATTTAAGGCACATTGTCCCTAAATCGGAAACAATCCGCCTAGCCGAAAGCCGGCACACCTGATAGATTGTGGAAAATTCAAAACAAGAGGGCAGCCCCAAATGGCGAAGACTCCGAGCAAATCCAGCAGTGCGGCAAAAAGCAAAACGGCGGCAAAGAAATCCGCGGCCAGCAAGGCGAAAGCGGTCGCAAAACCGAAAACTGCGCCCAAAAAGCCAAAGACTGTGACGGCGAAAGCGCCGAGCAAGGCGGCTTCCCTGCGTTCCAAGACCAAGGCGGTTTCGGCCCGCCCCACCGCGGCGCGCAAAGCCGTCGCCAAGCCAAGGCTTGTCGCGGTTGACAGCGCGACGCCAAACAAAGAGCTGAAGAAAAAGGAACTGATCGACCGCATCATCGCGGAAAGCGGGATGAAGCGTGGCGAGGTGCGCACCGCTCTCGATGCGACGATGACGGTGCTGCGTCAGGCGCTCCGAGAAGGCAATGATCTTTCAATCGCTCCCTTGGGCAAGATCAAGATCGCGCGGGAGAAAGAGACACCAAACGGCAAGCTCGTTGTCTGCCGGGTCAAATTGAAAGACCCCGATACCGATGCGCGCAAGGACCCACTTGCGAAGCCAGCAGAGTAGGGCTAAAGGCTGCGGCCACGGGCGATTAGCTCAGTTGGTAGAGCACAGTGTTCACATCGCTGGGGTCACTGGTTCGAATCCAGTATCGCCCACCACCGTCGCTTTTGAAGAGAAGCCGATGGACCCCCGTTCAATCCCCTCAAGCGGCGCGCGCTTTCGCGGTGCGCGCGGGACGCGCTCAACTCAAATGCGCGCGTCTGCATTGCGGATCGGACAGGCAGCGCAGGTGGTCTTTCAGCCGCATCGTCTCCAACTCGTCACGCAGATGCGCGGGAAATACCGGCTCTTGCTTCTTCTTTGCTGTAAAGGGCCACATGATGCTCACCACAGTTCCGGTTTCTGAGAGGGTTGCGGTGGCAGCGGCGTCATCCCAAGATCACGCGCCATATGTGGATCGCGTCGAACCTCATCGAGCGACTTGCGATCCGGGCCGCCGCGGAAAAGGCGGCGCAGCGCAGCCTGCGATATCGGTAATCTGGGCATCTGAAATCTCCTTGTCTTCGCATCGGGATACAGGCACCCTGCTTCCTCAAGCTCACTTGAGGTCAAGCGAAATGGCAAAAAAAGTTGTACCCAATGATCTGAGCGTCGGCGAGATGGCCAAACGCGCGGGCGTGCCAGTTTCGACGCTGCATTATTATGAGGCCGAAGGGCTCATTGAGAGTTGGCGCACGCCCGCCAATCACCGCCGATATGATCGTCGCGAGTTGCGCCGGGTGGCGCTCATCCGCATCGCGCAGACGCTTGGCATCCCTTTGGCGGAGATCGCAGAAGTTCTGGACCGCGTGCCCCGCGGCAAAACGGTCAATGCCGCCGTCTGGCGCGAAGCAGGGGAGCATTGGGCCGAAGCGCTCGATGATCGTATCGAACTGCTCTTGCGTTTGCGGGACAATCTGGGCCATTGCATCGGCTGCGGTTGTCTCTCGGTCGAGAACTGTCCGCTCTACAACAAGGACGATGCGCTTGGAGCGAACGGGCCCGGCGCGCGCCGCTGGCTCGGTGAGCCTGAGGAACGCGAGTGACATGGCTGATTTTCCCGAACTTCTGATCCTGCGCCATGGCGAAACCGAATGGAATCGCGATGGCCGGATGCAAGGGGCGCTCGATTCACCTCTGACGCCGATGGGTGAAGCTCAGGCCCGGGCGCAGAACAAGATCCTGCGCGCGTTCAAACCCTTCGGATGGCCGGCCTTTGTCAGCACCCAGGGCCGCGCCCAATCCACAGCGCGGATCGCGCTCTCTGGTGTCTGCACGGATTTTGCCTCCACGGATGAGTTGGTTGAGATCGGCGTCGGTCGCTGGTCGGGCAAGAAACGCGCGGATATTGTCAAGCAGCTCCCGGCAGATGTGCGGATTGAAGAAACCCCTGATGGTGCAATCGCGCTTTATGAATACGCGCCGGGCGGCGAAGGGTTCGAGGGGCTGCGCGAAAGGGTCATCGGTTTTCTGGCCGGTTTGCCGGGGCCGTCGATCCTTGTGACCCACGGCATCACCAGCCGTATGCTGCGGGCTGTGATCCTGGGACTGAACAATGACCAGTTGGGCGAATTGCCCGGCGGGCAGGGCGTGGTTTATCACATGAAAGACGGCACACAGACGCGCCTCGAATAGGGCTTGAAAAGCCCGGGCGCGGTCGGGTAAGACACGGGCTCGGATGGGTCGTTAGCTCAGTTGGTAGAGCGCTTCGTTTACACCGAAGATGTCGGGAGTTCGAGCCTCTCACGACCCACCACTGTCGCTTTTCGAAGAAAAGCTGACGGACACATTTCCCGAACTTTCCAGGCGGCAGTCGCTTTTGCGCAGAAAAAGCGATGAGAGCCCAGGTGCCATCGGTCGCGCGCAAAAGATGGCCCGACCGACGCCCGTCGCCTCTGGCGCCAGTCTGGGTCGGGAGTTCGAGCCTCTCACGACCCACCACCGTCGCTTTTGGAAGAAAAGCTGACGGAAGATTTCTCCGTACATCGCAGGCGGCAGTCGCTTTTGCGCAGAAAATGCGATGAGAGCCTCTACACCCCACATCCCCGCACAAACCTTCTGCGAGCACAGGGAGTAGCCAAACGCGCGCTAGCCCCTATTTTCAGGCTCAACAGATACAAGGAGCCTCGACATGAGCTGGAACCCCGCCCTTGATCCGCATTGCCCAACCGGCGATGAAGTGGATGCGATTGAGACCGTCATAATCCCGCGTGCCCGTGATCTGGGTGGCTTTGAAGTGCGCCGCGCCTTGCCGGCACCGAAGCGCCAGATGGTGGGGCCGTTCATCTTCTTCGATCAGATGGGCCCCGCGGAATTCCTGCCGTCGCGGGGCATGGACGTCCGTCCGCACCCCCATATCGGCCTTGCGACGATCTCCTATCTCTATCGCGGTCGCATGCATCATCGCGACAGCCTCGGCACCGACAGCTGGATTGAGCCGGGTGCAGTGAACTGGATGGTGGCAGGGCACGGCATCACCCATTCTGAGCGCACGGATGATGAGACACAAAAAGATCCGATGCCCTTCTTCGGTATCCAGACCTGGGTCGCGCTGCCGGAGAAAAACGAGGACGATCCGGCCTATTTCGAACACGCGCCCGTGGAAGCTCTACCGTTCATTGAGGCCGAGGGCAAAGAGGTGCGTCTGATCCTCGGCGATGCCTATGGCGAACGCGCGCCGGTGAAGACAGCCTCGGAGATGTTTTATGCCGATGCGGTGCTGCAAGCCGGAGCGGCACTTCCGCTTCCCGACAACCATGAAGACCGCGGGGTTTATGTGGTCGAAGGCAGCGTTGACATTGGCCATCAGAGCTTCGAGGCTGGCCAGATGATGGTGTTTCGACCCGGCGATAAACTGAGCCTGAGAGCAGGTGCGCAAGGCGCGCGCGTGATGCTGCTTGGCGGCGCGACGCTGGAGGGCCCGCGCCATATCTGGTGGAATTTCGTGGCCTCGTCGAAGGAGAAAATCGACGCCGCGAAAGAGGCGTGGCGGGCAGGGGATTGGGAAAACGGACGCTTCCAGTTGCCGCCCGGCGATGATCAGGACTTCATCCCGGCACCCGGGCGATGACCGCAATATGAGAATACGTCCCGCCCAGCTCGGCGATCTGCAGGCGATCTGTGCCTTGCATATCCGCTCCTGGCGGGACGCTTATGCCGGCATTCTGCCGCAGGACTATCTCGATGAGACGATCGAGAGCGATCTAGGCGCGAAATGGGGGCGGTTAGGCCTGACGGATATCAATCTCGTGGCCGAGATCGACACCGAAGATGGTGCTGAACTCGTCGGGTTTGCGGTTGTGCAGATGGACAATCCTGAGGGCCCGTATCTGGATAATTTCCACGTTGATCCTGCGCATCGCGACATGGGGCTGGGCCATGCGATCTTCAACGGTCTGCGCATGCAGTTGCGCATGCGCGGCGCGTCGACGCTCTGGCTCACGGTTATGGATGCCAATCAGGCTGCACGGCGGTTCTACGTCTCGATGGGCGGGCAGGAATCGGCGCCCTATATCGAGGAATTCTGTGGCGCGCGGGTGGGCTTTCGCAAAGTGCATTTCGACCGGCTGTGATGCCTCTCAGGCTTCGGTGAAATTTTCACACCAATGCCACCCGTGCCGCTTGACGGAGCGGTGGGGAGCCGCTAATTGACCCTTCACGCGCGGTTGTAGCTCAGTTGGTTAGAGTACCGGCCTGTCACGCCGGGGGTCGCGGGTTCGAGCCCCGTCAACCGCGCCACTTTTCCTCCACATGTAATTCAAATGAGCGCCTTGCGGCGCCCACCATTTTTTGATTCCGCGACGGCGTCGTCGTTCAGCTCTTGCTCAGCGGGCAGGTGCTGAGACCAAGGATCGAATAGACCGGGCAGCTTTTCATAAAAGCCGTGGCCAGCGGGATGATGCCGATCAGGAAGAGCCAGCGATAGGAGGCCTCGGGCAGGGCGAAAAACGCGATCAAAAGGGCGACGCCCAGGATGATGCGTAAGGCGCGATCGACGGTGCCGACATTTTCTTTGAACATGGGGTTTATCCTCTGGTTTTTGGAATTTGCGCCGAGGATAAAGCGCCGCGCGTGCTCCGTCTGTGACTTGGTCACAAACCGCCGTCAGAGGCGATTTCGGCCAATTGCGCGCGATCGGCGAGGCAGACCGCACCGCGCTCAAGGCGCACGATCCCGCGTTTCTCCCAAGCGTTCAGGCGGCGGGAGATCACCTCCCGCGCCGAGCCGATCCGTGTGGCCAGCTCCTCATGGGTGGCATCGATGCGGTCGGTGCCTTTCGCATCACGCAGCAGGGCCGCAGCCAGCCGCGCCTCTACCTTGAGGAACGACAGCTCCTCCATCAGATGCATCATCGATTGCACCCGGTCCGCGAAAGCCGCGAAGACCTTGGAGCGAAACGCCTCGGAGGCCGCAAGCAGGCTGAGAAACTCGGTTTGCGGCAGCAGCACGAGGCGCGAGGATTCGGTCGCCACCGCCTCCGCCGAATAATCCTTCTCGCCGCCCAGAAGGCCAAGCGTGGACTGGATGCAGGACTGCCCCGGCGCCACACGATAGAGCAAGAGATCGCGCCCGGTCGGCCCGGACAGCCGGACATCCACGACACCTGCGAGCACGATCACATAGCCTTTCACCGCGTCGCCTGGCTGAAACAGGGTTGTGCCCGACGGCACCTCCATCGGGGTCAGCCGGTCCAGCCGGTCCCGCGCCGCGGCATCGAGTGCCGCGAAATCCGGGGTCTCGGCGGTCCAGCCCATCTCAGCCGCGACGGCGCGAAACAAAACGCGGCAACATCGCAGAGAAGTCTTTGTCGCCCGCGCCTTCCTCTTCGACGAAGGTGGCGTAGAGTTCCGTCGCCGCCTGACCCATCGGCGTGTCCGCATCGACGGCTTGCGCCGCCTGCTGGCTGAGCCGCAAATCCTTCAGCATCAGCGCGGCTGCAAAACCCGGCTTGTAGTCGTTGTCCGCGGGGCTTTCCGGGCCCACGCCTTGGGCCGGGCAATAGGCGTTCATCGTCCAGCTATAGCCCGACGAGGTCGAGACCACGTCGAACATCTTCTGCCGGTCGAGGCCGAGTTTGTCGGCCAGGGCAAAGGCCTCGCAGGTGCCGATCATGGTCACGCCGAGGATCATGTTGTTGCAGATCTTCGCCGCCTGACCATTGCCCGAGGGCCCACAATGCACCGCCTTTTGGCCCATGATCTCGAACAGCGGCGCAACTTTCGCGAACGCTTCGTCCGAGCCCCCCGCCATGAAGGTCAGCGTGCCCGCCGCCGCGCCGCCAATGCCGCCCGAAACCGGCGCATCGACGGCCAGGCAGCCCGCGCTTTCGGCCTCTGCGGCCACGGCGCGTGCGCTTTCGACATCGACCGTTGAGCAATCCAGCAGCACCGCGCCTTGCGCCATCGTCGGCAGGACCTCGGCCGCCACGGCCCGCAGGATCGCGCCATTGGGCAACATGGTCAGCACCACATCTGCGCCGCTGGCCGCCTCCGCCGCCGAGGCCGCGCTCGCCACACCGTCGGGGCAGGGGGCCACCGTGTCGAACCCCACCACCTCATGGCCCGCCGCGACGAGGTTTGCCGCCATCGGCGCGCCCATATTTCCCAGACCCACAAACCCGATCTTCATGGCATCTCCTCCCAGTTCAGCGGCTCTTCCAGCGGCAAAAGCATGTGTGTCACCTCCATCATCGGCACCTCTTCGATGCCCTCATGCGCCCAGGCAGGGTTGCGGTCACGGTCGATGATGGCGGCGCGGATGCCTTCGATGAAATCGCCCTGTTTGACCGCGCGCGCGGTGTAGCGGAACTCCTGATCCAGCGCCTGACGGATCGAACCGGCCGAGCGCAGCCGGTGCAGGATTTGCACCGCGCAGTGGCAGGCGAGCGGGGCTTTCCCTGTCAACGTACTCAGAGTCTTCTCGGCAAATTCCGAGCCATCCGCCTTTAGGGCGCGCACGATATCGGACGCCGTGTCGCCGCCGAAATTGGCGCTGATGGTGTCCTCCAGCGCCTGCAATTTCCCCGGTGGCGGGTCCTGCGGGCGCAGCGTTTCGGGGTCACCGGTCTTTATCAGCTCCGCTTTGGCGCTCTCCCAGCGCTTCTCGGGCAGAAAGAGATCGGCAAAACCTACGTGGATCGCATCCGCCGCCGCCATGCGGGCGCCGGTCAGGGCGAGGTAATAGCCAAGTTTGCCCGGCGCCAAAGCCAGCATCAGCGAGCCGCCCACATCCGGCACCAGCCCGATCCCACATTCCGGCATGGCGATCTGCGAGCTTTCGCCGACGATGCGATGGGTGCCGTGACAACCGATGCCCACACCCCCGCCCATGGTGAAGCCTTGCAGGAAGCTCACCACCGGTTTGGGATACTCGAAAATCTTGGCGTTCAGGCGGTATTCATCGCGCCAGAACCTGCGGCCATATTCATAATCGCCGCGCTGCCCGGAGGCATACATGTCGGCAATATCGCCGCCCGAGCAGAAGGCGCGGTCACCTTCGGCATCGAGCAGCACCAGCGCGACATCGTCATCATTGCGCCAGCCATCCAGCGCTGCCTCAATCGCCAGCACCATGTCATAGGTCAGCGCATTCAGCGCGTCCGGGCGCTGCAGCGTGATCCGCCCGGCGCGGCCTTCGATGCGGATGGAGATATCGCTCATGACACCATGCTGCGCGCGACGATGAGGCGCATGATCTCATTGGTGCCTTCGAGGATCTGGTGCACACGCAGGTCACGCACGATTTTCTCGATTCCATAATCGGCCAGATAGCCGTAGCCGCCATGCAGTTGCAGGCAGTCATTGGCGACGCGCGACCCGGTTTCGGTGCAGAACTTTTTGGCCATGGCACAGGCCTTGGTGGCGTCCGGGGCGCCGGTGTCAAGCTTCCAGGCGGCCTGCCGGAGCAGGGTGCGGGCGGCGGTCATCTCGATCTCCATGTCGGCGAGGCGGAATTGCAGCGCCTGGAACTGGTCGATGGATGTCCCGAAGGCCTTGCGCTCGGCCATATAGGCCAGCGTCTTGTCGAGCGCCGATTGCGCGGCGCCAAGCGAGCAGGCCGAGATGTTGAGCCGCCCACCATCGAGCCCCGCCATCGCGTAGGAAAATCCACGGCCCTCGTCGCCCAGCAGGTGTCCGGCGGGGATTTTGCAATCATCCATCTGCACCTGACGGGTCGGTTGCGACCGCCAGCCCATCTTGTCCTCCAGACCGCCGAAACTGAGGCCCGGCGTGCCGTCCTCGACCACAAAAGCAGAGATGCCCTTGGGACTGTCATCGCCAGTCCGCGCCATGACGATATAGGCATCGGAATAGCCGCCACCGGAGATGAAAGCCTTGGTGCCGGTCAGCGACCAGCCCTCATTGGTGCGAGTGGCTTTGGTTTTTAGGGCAGCAGCATCCGAACCTGAGCCCGGTTCGGTCAGGCAATAGGAGAAGATCGTCTCCATCGCGACCGCGCGCGGCAGCAGCGCTTCGCGCATCTCGTCCGAGCCGAATTTGTCGATCATCGCGGCGCACATGTTGTGGATCGACAAGAACGCCGCGACCGAGGGGCAGGCCATGGAGAGCGCCTCAAAGACCAGCGTTGCATCAAGGCGCGACAGGCCAGAGCCGCCACTGTCTTCGCGCACATAAAGCCCGCCGAAGCCCAGCTCCGCCAGTTTCGGCCAGAGGTTTTTCGGGATCGTGCCGTCCTTCTCCCAAGCTTGCGCAAAGGGGGCGATGTGTTCTTCCCCGAATGCGTGGGCCATGTCGAAAATGGCCTCTTGCTCCTCGCTCAAGGCGAAATCCATATACCAAGGCCTCCCTCGCCGGAATTGAACGCACGTTCACTTTGCGACAGCAGGGTCGCGATGGCAAGGCGGAAGACACCGAAAAACGCGGCCAGAGAGGGTCTGACCGCGTTCAAACTCTGAAACTCAAGTTGAACTCAGATGAGCCGCACCTGCGTGTCGATGGGCGTGATCGCAAACAGCTCGGCGATCTTCTCGTTGTAAAGCCCGATGCAGCCCGAGGACGAGCGCCGCCCGATCTTGCGCGTATCATGGGTGCCGTGGATCAGATAGGCGGGCCAGGCGAGATACATCGCATGGGTGCCCAGCGGATTGCCTTCGCCCGCGGGCATGAAGGCGGGCAGCGACGGGTCGCGCGCGCGCATATTTGCGGTCGGCGTCCAGGTGGGGCCGACTTTCTTGCGCACGATCTTGGTGTAGCCGCGCTTGGTCAGTTCTTCGGACATCGGCACCGAGGTCGGATAAATCCGATAATCACTGCCGTCGGCATTCCAATAATGCAGCGCGCGTGAAGAGGTGTCGGCCACGATGGTCGCAACACCAAGCGTGTCGAAATGGTCCTGCCAGGTCTGGGCGGAAAAGCTAGACGCGTTACGGCGCACACCTTCCGGGGTGGGCTCAAGCGCTTCGAGCGTCTGGGCACGCAAAAGGCTCGGCGCGGCAAGACCAGCGGCCATGCCGGTCATCAGGAACGCGCGACGTGAATTGGATGCAGTCATTGGTATCTCCTGCTCGCGAGATTCATTTCGCGGAGGGATACGCGATTTCGTTCTCGCGCGGCAGAGCAGGCAGGATCACATCTTCGTCAGATCGCCCGGTCGCTGGCCCCTTTCAGATCATCAAGCGTCAGATTTGGCAGCCCCAGAATGTCAAAGGCCTGCGCTTCGGTCTGCACGATGGTCGTAATGATCCCCGGCACATCCTCCCAGGAGCGACTGGCGAGTGCCGCCACCTTTCGCCCTTCCGACGTGGGTGCGTAGTAGACCACGATTGTCTGGTTCTCGCCTGCCGTGAAGAGTTCCGCTTTCTTCATCTGCATTTCAAAAATACGCAGGTAGTCTTTCTCGAAACCAGTGATGTCGGCGAGATCGACAAGTTGTTTCAGACCGGGATGGGCCTGGTGATCACTGGCATATTCCGAGAAGGCCCGCAGGCTGCTTTCGATATCAAGAAAGCCCCAATAGCGCACATAGACGAAGCCGTGATCTGGGAAAATTTCAAAGTGAATGGCCATGGCAAAAGAGATAAGAAAAATCTCCAATTTGGCCAAGCCACAATTTTACGCGTGTTAAAGATCGGCGTGGAAATCTTCGATCAGGAAGCGCACGGCTGCGCGCATTGCCTCCGCCTCACTCGCTCCGTTTTCGCGGGCCTCTTGGACCACAGCCCTTTGGCGCGCCGCGCTTGAACCGTTTGCTGCGATTTCGCGCAATCGGGACACCTCCGCCAGCGAACCCAACGCATCCGCGTCCTGATACACGATGTCGATCAGCTCTTCGACCAGTTGTGGGATCGGCACCAGCTCTCCACGGCCAAAATCGATCAGGCCCTCTGTCACGCCGTAGCGCTGCGCGCGCCAGCGGTTCTCGTCGATCAGAAAGCGATCATATTGCCGCCAGCGCTGGTTCTTGATCCTGAGACGCCAGAGCATGCGCAATATGGCTTGATTGACTGCGGCCAGCGACAGGCTGTCCTCCAGCCTTGAGGGCACGTCGCAGATGCGAGTCTCAAGCGTCGGGAACCGGTCGGACGGGCGCAGGTCCCACCAGATTTTTGTCGAATCCTCGATGAGACCCAAGTCGATCAGTACATGACACGTGCGTTCGTATTCGTCCCAGGAATCGAATCTCGGTGGCAGTCCCGTCCGGGGCAAATTATCAAAAACCGTGAGACGGTAGGAACTTAGCCCAGTATCTTCACCCTGCCAAAAGGGCGAGGACGTGGACAGCGCCAGCATATGCGGGAGGAAATAGGCCAGTTGCGGCATCAGGTCGGTGCGCAGCGAATTGTCCTCGATGCCGACATGCACATGCATGCCGCAGATCAGCATGCGCCGCGCGACATTGCCGAGCGCCTCGCGCAAACCGTCATAGCGGTCCTTCGGTGTGTGGTGCTGGTCTTTCCAATCGGCGAAAGGGTGGCAAGAGGCGGCAATCGGCACCAAATTGTGCTCCGCCGCGCAATCCGACACGCAAGCCCGCAGGCGTTTGAGATCATCGCGCGCTTGGCCAATATTCTCGCAAACGGCGGTGCCAACCTCGATCTGACATTGCAGGAATTCCGGAGAGACCTGATCTTGCAGCTTTTCAGCGCAAGCCTCCATCAACGCGTCCGGCGCGACCGCGAGGTCCAGACTGTCCTTATCAACGAGGAGGTATTCCTCCTCGATGCCCATGGTGAAGCTTGGATGTGGTTGTGCCATGCTGCCCCCTGTGCGGCATCACAGCACAAACCGCCTCAAATCGGAAGTGGGCTCACATGCCTTGGGTGATGACGATCAACATGGCGATCATGCCTGGGACGATCAGTTTCATCGGATAGACGAAGGCGGGCAGGCCAAAGGTCAGGATCGCCATCGCCCAAAGCGTCAGGAGGGCAAGGATCACAAAGAGGATTCGGCCTTCAAGGCTTTCCGGCCAGAGGCGCCGCACCGGCTCGGACAGAGCCTCGGCAGCGGAGGTCGGGATTTTCTGCGACGGGTGGCGTGCGGTGTCGGTCATGTCTCTCTCCTCAAATTTTTTGACGAGATATGGCGGAGAGAGACCGCTTCGAGACGGCGCTTTGTCGCAGTTTTTGGTCTCCGCCCGTGCCCCGGCGCTTGTCGCACCAGGGACGTGCAGACGTCAGGTCCTCAGGAGACGCTGATCTTCCCGGTCATCGACGGATGCACGGCGCAGAAATAGTCGATTTCGCCGGCCTGGCTGAGTGTCACCTCGGCACGCTGCCCGTTCTGCAGGCGTCCGGTGTCAAACGCGCCGTTTCGGGCCGTCCCGGTATGAGGCGCGCTGTCGCGGTTCTCGAACGTCACCGTGTCGCCGACCTTTGCGCTGAGTTTTCTTGGCGAAAAGCTGTGCCCGCTGATGCGGATCGTGTGACTTTTTGCTTCTGCCCGGGTGCTAATCAGGGGCAGGGCGAGGGTCGACCCGATCAGGGTCAGGGCGGTGCGGCGTGTCAGCATGACGTGTCTCCTTTAGTTGCAATCACTGTCCGCGAGCGGATCATTTGCCCGCTTGCTGATAGTGTAACACGCCGCCCGGCGGTTTTATTCCATCACAGGGATCGAAAACTCGCCGCCCTCCTTGATGCCCGAGGGCCAGCGGGAGGTGATCGTCTTCGTCCGAGTATAGAATTTGAACGCATCTGGCCCGTGTTGATTGAGGTCGCCGAACATGGATTTCTTCCAGCCACCGAAGGTGTGATAGGCCAAAGGCACTGGGATCGGCACATTAACTCCGACCATTCCGATATTGATTCTATTCGCAAAATCGCGCGCGGTATCACCATCACGGGTGAAGATCGCGGTGCCGTTGCCATATTCGTGGTTCATTGCCATGCCAATGGCCTCTTCATAGCTCTGCGCGCGCACGGTGGAGAGCACGGGGCCGAAAATCTCGGTCTTGTAGATATCCATATCGGTCGTGACGCGGTCGAAGAGATGTGCGCCGACGAAGAAGCCATCTTCATAGCCTTGCAGCGAGAAATCGCGGCCATCGACGACCAGTTCCGCGCCCTGATCAATGCCCGTCTGCACCAGCCGCTCGATATTCGCCTTCGCCGCAGCGGTAACAACCGGGCCGTAATCGACATCATTGCCGGACGTGTAGGGCCCGACCTTCAAAGCCTCGACCCGCGGCACAAGTTTCTCGATCAGACGATCCGCCGTCTCATCGCCCACAGGTACGGCAACCGAGATTGCCATGCAGCGCTCACCCGCAGCACCGTAACCTGCACCGACCAAAGCATCCGCGGCCTGATCCATATCGGCATCCGGCATGACGATCATATGGTTCTTCGCACCGCCGAAACACTGCACGCGTTTGCCATTCGCACAGCCCGTACCGTAGATATATTCGGCAATCGGGGTCGAGCCGACAAAGCCCACCGATTGGATCACCGGGTGGTGCAGGATCGCGTCGACCGCTTCCTTGTCGCCATTGACGACCTGTAAGACGCCCTTAGGCAGACCCGCTTCTTCCATGAGTTCCGCCAGCATCAGCGGCACCGACGGATCGCGCTCCGAGGGTTTCAGGATGAAGGCATTGCCGCAGACAATGGCAGGCGCGAACATCCACATCGGGATCATCGCTGGGAAGTTGAACGGCGTGATGCCCGCTGTCACACCAAGCGGCTGTTTCATCGAATACATGTCGATGCCGGGGCCCGCGCTGTCGGTGAACTCGCCTTTCAAGTGATGCGGCGCGCCGATGCAGAACTCCACCACTTCGAGCCCGCGCTGCACGTCGCCGGCGGCATCGGGCAGGGTCTTGCCATGCTCACGGCTCAGCGCCTCGGCCAGTTTGTCCATGTCGCGCTGCAACAGGGCCACGAACTTCATCATCACCCGCGCCCGGCGCTGCGGGTTCACCGCGGCCCATTCGGGCTGCACGTTTTGGGCGATCTCGACGGCTTTTGCCACCTCCTCGGCGCTGGCCAGCGGCACTTTCGCCTGAATTTCGCCCGTGGCGGGGTTGAACACATCGGCAAAGCGCCCGGAGCTGCCTTTGACATGCGCGCCATTGATGTAGTGGGTCAGTTCTTGCATCGGATCCTCCCGGAAATACCTGACCCGCAGTTTACCCTTGCAAAAATGCGGTGAAAATAGACAAGAATTCAAAATCATTTTGCAAAAATGCAAGGGCGACGATGGCCGAGAACTGGGACGATCTGCGGGTGTTTCTCGAGGTGGCGCGGGCCGAAAACCTCTCCGCCGCCGCGCGTGCGCTGCGCATCGATCCCGCGACCGCCGGGCGGCGCATCGCCCGGCTCGAGGCGCATTACGGTGCCGCCCTGTTTCGCAAATCGCCGCAAGGATACGCGCTGACCGAGGCCGGCCAGCGGCTCGCCGCCCAGACAGAGGAGGTGGACCGGGTGTTGCGCGGCGCCGAACAGGCGGTCTCCGACCCTGAGGACGGCATGAGCGGGCAGGTCCGGCTCGGCGCGCCGGATGGGTGTGCGACTTATCTCTTGTCGCAAATCTGTGCTCAGATCGTCGCCGCGAATCCCGGTCTCGACATCCAGATCGTGGCCCTGCCGCGGGTGTTCAACCTGTCAAAACGCGAGGCCGATATGGCGATTGCGG
Source organism: Paracoccaceae bacterium (assembly GCA_028284705.1). Taxonomy (GTDB): domain Bacteria; phylum Pseudomonadota; class Alphaproteobacteria; order Rhodobacterales; family Rhodobacteraceae; genus Litoreibacter. Next base: position 69,889 of record JANQRE010000015.1, read on the forward strand.
TCTCGCCGCCTGAGACCGGGCGGCTCAGCGTGCAGAAGCTTTGCGACTACCATCTGCATCTGGTGGCCTCTGCGGACTATCTCGCGCGCCATGGCGAGATCGCCGATCTGGCGGCGCTGCGCACGCATAAGATGATCGGTTATATCCCCGATCTGATCTTTGACCGGGAGCTGGATTATCTCGGCGAGACCGGCCGGTCGCATGTCGATTTCGCCTCCAACTCGGTCTCGGTGCAACTGGCCTGGGCGCGGGCCGGGGCCGGGGTCGCCATCGCCCATGATTTTGCCCTGCCCTCGACGCATGGCGCGGTGCGTCCGATCCTGACCGAGGCTTTCTCGCTCAGCCGCTCTTTCTACCTTGTGCGCCACACCGATGATGCGCGGGATACACGGCTCAGCCGCTTTGCCGAAGCGCTTCAGGCCCGCATTCCCGGCGAAGTGTCGCGGCTTGAAGCCGCAGCCCATCTCTCGATTTCGTGATTTTGCAGAATCGCTGTTATGGTTGGGTACGATTTCAGGAGGACGATTCATGCTTGTGCGCCAGATACTTCAACAAAAGGCAACCGATGAAGTTGTGTCGATTGCGCCGGATAAGGCGGTCTCAGACGCAGCGAACCTGCTCTCAAAGCGCAAAATCGGTTCCGTTGTGGTGACATCAGATGGCAAAAACGCGGAGGGCATCCTGTCGGAGCGCGACATCGTACGCGAAATCGGCAAGCGCGGTGCAGGCTGCCTGACGGATCGTGTCGGCGAGATGATGACCCGCGATCCGGTGACCTGCAATTGCGATGACAGCGCCGAAAGCGTGATGACCCGCATGACCGAGGGCCGGTTTCGCCACATGCCGGTTGTCGAAGATGGCGCGATGGTCGGGCTGATCACCTTAGGCGACGTGGTGAAGGCGCGCCTCACCGAGCTTTCGATGGAGAAAGATGCCCTCGAAGGCATGATCATGGGACATTAGGATCGTCCGGTAACACACGGGAGAAATTGATGAAACGCTCGGGTCATTGCCTGTGTGGCGCGGTCAGCTATGAGGTCGCGGACGAAGTCACCGAGATGGGCGCCTGCCATTGTGAGATGTGTCGGCGCTGGACCGGGGGCATCTACCTGTCCTTCCGCGCTGTACCTGATGCCGTCTCGATTGAAGGCGGCGAAAACCTCTCCATTTTTGCCTCTTCACCTTGGGCGGAGCGGGCGTTTTGCAAGATCTGCGGCTCCAGCCTCTATTATCGTGTCACAGCAGAAGGCCCTTATCAGGGAACGTATCACTTCGCCGCCGGATCGCTCGATGATCACGACGGGATCGCGCTGACGGGTCAAGTCTACATCGACAAGAAACCCAAAGCCTACGCCTTCCGCCAAAGCACCAAAGACTATACCGAGGCCGAAATCTTGGCGATGTTTGCGGATGTGACCGATCCCTCCTGACACTTTCACTCCAGACTTGAATTCGTCGGCGCAATATTGTTGCGTGAGCAGGACTTAGAGGAGCCGCCCTGATGCGCACAGGCCTTTATCCCGGCACGTTCGACCCGATCACCTTGGGCCATATCGACATCATCAGGCGGGCAGCGACCTTGGTCGACAAGCTTGTCATCGGTGTGGCGATCAATCGCGACAAGGGGCCGCTCTTCTCGCTGGAGGAGCGGGTTGAGATGGTCGAAGCCGAATGCACACGGCTGGCCGAGGAAACGGGCACTGAAATCATCGTGCATCCCTTCGACAATCTCCTGATCCAATGTGCCCGCGATGTCGGTGCCAGCGTCATTGTGCGTGGACTGCGTGCAGTGGCCGATTTTGAATATGAATATCAGATGGTTGGCATGAACCGCGCGATGGATGACACCATTGAAACCGTCTTCCTGATGGCAGAGGCTCAGCATCAGGCCATCGCGTCGCGCCTGGTTAAGGAGATCGCACGGCTTGGGGGCGACATCTCGAACTTTGTCACGCCCGAGATCAAAGCGGCGGTGCTTGAGCGCTACGGCAAGTAGCGGCTTGCTTCCGGCTTTACACCAAGGCTGGCCACGCTAGGGTGCGCCGCAACACTTCATGCGAGGAGCCCCGATATGGCCGAGATCAAAGACCCCGAAAACACCATTCTGATGGAGCTGAAAGACGGTACAGTCACCATTGAACTCCTGCCGGATGTGGCGCCGGAACATTGCACGCGCATGAAGGAACTGGCGCGCGAAGGGGCCTATGACAATGTGTGCTTTCATCGGGTGATAGACGGGTTCATGGCGCAAACGGGCGATGTTGAACATGGCGACATGGAAGATGGTTTCAACATCCGCATGGCCGGCACTGGCGGGTCTGACAAACCCGATCTGCCCTCGGAGTTTTCCAAACTGCCCCATGCGCGGGGCACGCTTGGCGCAGCGCGCTCGGCCAATCCGAACTCGGCCAATTCGCAATTCTTCATTAATTTCAAAGACAACGATTTTCTGAACGGCCAATACACCGTTTATGGCCGGGTGATCGAGGGCATGGAGCATGTGGATGCCATCGCGCGCGGCGAGCCGCCGATGAATCCGGACCGGATGATCTCTGTGAAAGTGGCCGCCGATGCGTAACCTGGTTCTCGCGGCGCTTCTCGCCTCTGGCCCGGCCTTTGCCGGCGGGATCGAAATTGACGTCCAAGGCGCCCATACCAGCGGGACGATCAAGATTGACCTTCTGGAAGATGTCGCTCCGAACCACGCCGCCCGGATCACCCAACTGGCCGAAGAGGGCTTCTACAACGAGGTCTATTTCCACCGGGTGATCGACGGGTTCATGGCCCAGACGGGTGATGGTGAATTTGGCAAGGTCGGCGGCGCGGTGGAACGGGCAGGCACCGGCGGATCCTCCTACGATGACCTCGGCGCGGAGTTTTCCGATGTCCCATTCGAGCGGGGTGTTGTCGGCATGGCCCGTTCGCAAAACCCGGATTCAGCCAACTCGCAATTCTTCATCATGTTCGCCGAAGGCGCGTTCCTGAACGGGCAATATACCGTCGTGGGTCGCGTGACCGAGGGGCTGGAAGTGCTCGACAACATCAAGCGCGGCGACAGCAGCACGCTCAGGATCACCGGCGAGCCGGACAAGATGGTCGCTGTTCGGGTAACCGAATAAGGGGGCTTTCGGCCTGCTTTGCAGGACCGACCCGGCTGGGGCGCTGCCCCAGACCCCGGAGTATTTTAGCCAGAATGAAGCAGGCTCGCGATTCATAAAGCTTCCGTGAGGCGGGATGGACCTGCCGCGTTGCGGCGGGGCAAGCTTGCCGCAGCCTCATGAAAGGATCTGTGATGCGACTGCTTTTGGCCGCTTTGGTGCTTGTCTTCAGCCATACATGGGCACTGGCGAACCCGTTTCTGACGGCGCAATGGCCGAATACCGATTTCGACAAACGCACGGTCGAGCTGTCGGAGATCATCTCGGGCGGGCCGGGTAAAGACGGGATTCCGGCGGTTCATAACCCCAGTTTCCTCCCGGTCGGGAAAGAAACCCGCATTGATCCGCGGGAGCCTGTGCTGACGGTTGAGATGGCGGGCGAGGTGCCCCGCGCCTATCCGATCCGCTATTTTATGGTGCATGAGATCGTCAATGACGTGGTGGGTGGCGTGCCGATTGCCGTCACCTTCTGCCCCTTGTGCAATTCTGGCGCGGTGTTTGACAGGCGGGTGGGGGACCGGGTTTTGAGCTTCGGTGTCTCAGGCAATCTGCGCCATTCAGACATGGTGATGTATGACCGCGAGACCGAAAGCTGGTGGCAGCAGGCCATCGGCGAGGCGATTGTGGGCGATCTGTCAGGCACCAAACTGACACATCTGCCAAGCTGGATGGAAAGCTGGGAAGAGTTTCGGAAACGTAACCCCGAAGGCATGGTCCTCGATGCACCGAACCCGCGCTTTGGCTACGGTCGCAATCCGTATGTCCGCTATGACAGCTCCCGGCGGCCGTTCCTGTTTTCTGGCGAATTGCCGTTGGACGGCGTCGATCCGATGGAACGCGTTGTTCGGGTCGGTGACCGGGCCTGGCCAATGACCCGGATCGGTGAGGAACAGCGCATCGAAGAGAATGGCGTCGTGCTGACCTGGGAGGGCACACAAGCCTCAGCGCTCGACACTGCACGGATCGGCAAAGGCCGCGAAGTCGGCACGATCCGCGTGCGAGATACGCAAGGGCGCGACGTTGTACATGATGTGATGTTCGCCTTTGCCTTTCACGCCTTCTGGCCAAACGGCCATTGGAACCTGAACTGACGCAAAGCCTCTGACAGGACGGGTGCGGCCATCCATGTACCGCCCAATTGGCGTGTGCTGGCACCGGTTCCGAGTTTGAAGCGGGCGAGACCCGGCGCATGGTCGGTTTCGATGGTGCCGAGGTCGAGACGCGTGACGCCCTGATTCCGAAAGTGCCGCACGGCGCGCCAGAGCATCGCGCGATGGGCGTTGAGCCGCCGCGCTGTGTCGCTGGCGTAAGCGATCTGATAGGTCGCGACCGGCCCATGGCGCAGGAAGGCCATCGCCGCTATTGGCAGGCCGTCTTTGTGGGTCTCGACCATGAGCGTGTCGCGCGGATGTAATTGCGCCCAACTGGTTGTCACCCATTGAGGCATGCCGCGATAGCCCTTGGTGCGGGCATTACGCTGATCCGTCCGGTAGAGCCAGTGATCGGCTTCGGTCGGGGCGTTGGTCAACGTAATCACCATGCGCGCCTCTTCAGCACGACGAAGCTGGTTGCGCCACTTGCCCGAAAGGCGTCTTCGGAGGATGGGAAGTTCAGGTGAAATGTCCCATTCCGCGACTGTGGCGGGGGTGAAGATCGGCATATAGCCCGCTGATTTCAAACCGAAAGGCAGCGTGCGATCCGGCGTGATCAGGCGCAGCGCTGACCGCAGTTGTGGCACGTCAATCAACTCGCTCGAGGCGCGGGAGGCGAGACTGACCGTCAGACCCGCGATGCGCCGTCTGATCGCTAGCCCGCCCGGCAAATGTAGCACATCGCGCCTGGCAGCGCGCAGGCACGCCGCGAAATGCGGGTGTTGCTGCAATGGGCGGATCAGCTCTGACATGACCCGGATTAACCACGGTTTTACCTAAGGCAGTGTTAAATAGGGCCATGAAAGCTGAAAATTCGATTCAGGGCGTGTCTGCTCCGGCACCGCGCCCGACTTGGCAAGCCGCGATGCTTGTCGCCTTTGCGGTTGCAATCCCCGTTTATGTTGTTCTGGCCCTATCCTTTTAGTCGAGTGTCACCAGCGCGTGGCGCTTTTTGCCAGCGCTGAGTTTGATCGGCTCGCTCAGCTCGGACGCAGTGATGAAGGTGCCCGCATCTGTCAGCGGCGCATCGTTCATCCGTGCGCCGTTTTCGGCGATCAGACGTTTGGCCTCCTTGCCAGAGCCCACCAGACCCGAGCGCACCAGAAGCTGCACGACGGAAATCCCATCACCAAGATCGTCTGAAGACAGCGCGAGGGTCGGCAGATCATCCCCGACGCCGCCTTTCTCGAAGACCTCACGCGCGGTTTCTTCCGCCGCGGCGGCTGCATCGGCCCCGTGCAGAAGCGTCGTGACCTCATTGGCGAGACGGACTTTAGCCTCGTTGATTTCGGACCCTTCCAACGCGCCGAGACGATCGCATTCGTCAATCGGCAATTCGGTGAACATCCGCAGGAACTTGCCCACATCGGCATCATCGACATTGCGCCACCACTGCCAGAAACCATAGGCGGGCATCATGTCTTCGTTCAGCCAGATCGCACCGTCCGCAGATTTGCCCATTTTCTTGCCGTCAGAGCGGGTGACAAGCGGCGTGGTGAGCCCATAGGCATCGCGTGCCACGACGCGACGGATCAGGTCCGCGCCGGAGACGATATTGCCCCATTGATCCGAGCCACCCATCTGCAGGATGCAGCCATAACGGCGGTTCAGCTCCAGAAAATCATAGGCCTGCAGCAGCATGTAGTTGAACTCGATGAAGCTGAGCGCCTGTTCCCGGTCCAGCCGCGATTTCACGCTCTCAAAGGCCAGCAAGCGATTGATCGTGAAGTGTTTTCCGATATCGCGCAGAAAATCGATGTAGCCCAGCTTGTCGAGCCAATCGGCATTGTTGACCAGCGGCGAGTCCGTGGGTCCATCGCCATAGGTGATGAAGTTGGAAAAGACCTGACGGATGCCCTCCGCATTGGCGTTGATCTGCTCGACCGACAGGATTTTGCGCATCTCATCCTTGCCGGAGGGATCGCCCACCTTGGTCGTGCCGCCGCCCATCAAGGTGATCGGACGATGTCCGGTCTTCTGCATCCATCTGAGCAGCATGATCTGCACCAGATTGCCGATATGAAGCGATGTGGCGGTCAGATCGAAGCCGATATACCCCGTGACCGTGCCCGCACGGAACTTCTCGTCGAGCCCTTCGAGATCAGTGCAATCGGCCAGGAAGCCGCGTTGCGTGATTTCGTGCAGAAAGTCGGATTTCGGCGTGTATGTCATAGCACTTGTCTTAGGCGTGGTTTGGGTCTCTATAGTTGGGCCGAGAGCGAAGGGAAAGCCATTGAAAATTGAAGCCCCCATATGGGCTCTGGGCGCGATGTCGGGCACCTCACTGGACGGGGTCGATGCTGCGATGTTGCGGAGCGATGGTGCGGTGATCAATGCGTTCGGGGACAGTCTCTATCGCGCCTATTCGGAGGAGGAGCGGGCTGTTTTGCGCGCCGCCTTAGGGGCGTGGCCGGGAGAGGACAGCGTTCAGGCGGCAACTGAAACCGTTGAGATCGCCCATGCAGAGCTGCTGTCACGGTTCAAAAAGGCCGAGATTGTTGGGTTTCATGGACAGACCGTTGCCCATGATCCGGAGAACGGGCGTACCCATCAGATCGGCGATGGTGCCGTCTTGGCGGAATTTCTCGGCAAGCCGGTCGTTTGGGATTTTCGTTCCGCCGATGTGGCACTTGGCGGGCAGGGGGCGCCGCTCGCACCGTTCTTCCACTACGCCTGCGCGCGATATTTGGGGCTGGAACGCCCTGTGGCGTTTCTCAACCTCGGTGGTGTGGGCAATATCACATTCGTTGATCCGCGCGTTGATTTGCCGGAGGCCGAGGGTGCCCTTCTGGCGTTTGATACCGGACCCGCGAACGCGCCGATGAATGATCTGGTGCAGCGTCGGCTGGGGCAGGCTTACGACCAGGACGGGGTTCTGGGGCTTGCCGGTAAGGTTGACGCGTCGGTCATCGATGCTTTCCTGCAGGCTCCGTATTTCTTCAAGATGCCCCCAAAATCGCTTGATCGAGATGACTTTTCGGAACTGGCAGATCAGGTCGCCGATTTAACCGATGAAGATGCTGTGGCGACCCTGGGCGCTTGCGCGAGTGCCGGCGTTGCACGCGCGATGGAACATGCACCATCTGAGCCAGAGCGCGTGTTTGTGACGGGCGGTGGGCGCAAAAACCCTTACCTCATGACGCGTTTGAACGATGATCTAGCTGCCGAGATTGTCGATATTGATGAAACCGGGCTCGATGGCGACATGCTTGAGGCACAGGCGTTTGCCTATCTTGCGGTGCGCGTGGCGCGGGGCTTGCCGACTTCCTGTCCATCCACGACCGGGGTTCGGGCGGCTGTCGGAGGAGGAGCAGTGTCTCGACCAGAGGGCAGGGTCTAGCGCCAGAAGGCCAGATATTCCGTCAGTTCAATGAGTTTCCGACCCAGGAAGATATGCAAATCCCAGCCGAAGACAAACCAGTCGGCCAAAAGGATCACGGCAATGATGATCCCAAGCACAATCGCGATTTTGTTGGTCACCCGAGTGACGCCTTCCGCCTATTGAAGGCGTCCCATGGCTGCGGCCACATCGGCCATGCGGCAGGAGAAGCCCCATTCATTGTCATACCAAGCCAATACCCGAACGGTACGACCGCCGACAACCTTCGTCTGATCAGGCGCAAAAATTGATGAATAATTCGTGTGATTGAAGTCGATTGAAACCTTGGGCTCCGGATCATAGGCCAAAACCGCGCCCATATGGCCGGCAGCCGCCTCTTCAACAATCGCGTTCACGCTTTCCACCGTGACGCCTTTTTTGGCTTCAAAGGTCAGATCGACAGCAGAGACATTCGGTGTCGGCACGCGCATTGCGGTGCCATCGAGCTTGCCTTCAAGCTCCGGCAACACCTCCCCAAGTGCTTTCGCGGCGCCTGTCGAGGTCGGGATCATCGCCATTGCGGCAGCACGGGCGCGGTACAGATCCTTGTGGCGACGGTCCAACGTCGGTTGGTCGCCTGTATAGGAGTGAATCGTCGTCATGATGCCACGCTCAATGCCGATGGCTTCGTGCAGCACTTTTGCAAGGGGGGCGAGACAGTTCGTGGTGCAGGAGCCGTTGGAGACGACACGGTTCGCAGGCTCCAGATCGCGATGGTTTACACCGTAGACGATGGTTTTATCGACGTTTTTGGCAGGGGCCGAAATCAGAACCCGCTCAGCACCACGCTCCAGATGCACAGATGAGGCTTCCTTGGAGTTGAACTTGCCGGTGCATTCCAGAACCACGTCAATGCCCTGCCAATCGAGCTCTGATGGGTCATAGGTGGAGAACACTTTCATCGGGCCGCGACCCAAATCCATCGTGTCGCCCGCCACTTTCACATCCTGACCAAAGCGGCCATGCACCGAGTCGTATTTCAGAAGATGCGCGTTGGTCTCAATCGGCCCCGTGGCATTGATCGCCACAACCTGAACGTCGTTGCGTCCGCTCTCGGCAATATGTGCCAATGTACAGCGCCCGATGCGCCCAAATCCATTGATCGCGACTGTGGTGGTCATGCCTGTTCTCCGTCTACCGCCCCTGAGGGTCGTATAGACGGGTGCAGAGATTCTGAAAAGCCAAGGCTAGTCAGAAATCACATAAAAATCAGTGTGTTAGCGTTAACAGTCGCGCCGACGTCACAGGCCTCGAGACTGTTAGCGCAACCAATGCCCGCGGCTAGGCGGCGTCGGGTTTCAGCGATTCTGCGATCGATTCTGCGCGCGCTGCGATCTCGGCGAGACTGTCGGTCACCGAGTCGGGAATAACGGCCACTTCAACGGTCTCCGGCGGTGCGCTTTCGGCTGAGGAGAGGTCACGCTCCAGCGCAGCAATCCGGCCTTCTGCGGAGCGCAGTTCTTCCTCAAGCCCCGCGGTTTTATCGGCAAGCATAAGGCCCGCCATCAGTAGCATGCGCGCTTCGGGCATGCGCCCGATCTGATCGGCCAGCACCTGTGCTTCGTTATCCAAGAGCTTCGCCGCTGATTGAAGGAAATGCTCTTCGCCGGTCTGGCATGCCACCTGGAAGATGCGGCCACCGATCTCGATATTCACTTCGGGCATGGGTCAGGCCTCCTTCACGATGGGGGCCAGTTCGGCCAGAATTTCGTCCAACTCCGCCCGGTCGGCGGCGCGGGCGGCGCGCAATTGATCCAGTTCTGCCATCACACTCGCATCTGCAGCACCAGTGTCGCCATTGCGCAGTTTCGTGTTGTTGTCCTGCAAAGCCGCAACCACCTCTTCGAGGCGCTTGTTCTCGCTTTCAAGGAGTTGCAGCCGCTCTGTCATGCGGATCACCCGGGTCTCTAGCCGTTCGATCCGGGCCACATGTTTCTCTCGGCTGTTCACAAGGCGCGCATTGGTGGCGCGCTCGATCTCCAGCTCCTCCTGCAGATCCACATCGCCTTCCGCGACCGCTGGCATGGCCGCCAGCGCGGCGTCCTTCGCCTCTATTCCTTTGGATATCGCGTCCAGCGCAGCGGTGATGCGCTGTTCAAACTCAGAAATTTCTGCCACGGAAGCCCCCTTTGATCCCGGTCGTCTTTTTGCAGGCTCATTCTCACTGTCTAGAATCGCGCTGCAACCCCTGCGGACCACTTTAACCAAGCTTTTAGGTGATTTCGCCCCCTTTCGGCGCGAAGTTGCGAAATCGCGCCGTCCCGCTCTGCAAGGCTGCTTGAACTTCGTGCCCTGACTGCTATCACCGCAGACACCATTCACAAGACAACCTAGGGGGCAGGATCTTGGACATCAAAGCGCTGCGCGAGGCAAACCCTGAGCATTGGATGAAGGCTTGCGCGATCCGGACATTGACACTTGATGCAGTGGCGGCGGCCAATTCGGGGCATTCGGGCATGCCCATGGGGATGGCAGATGTCGCAACCGTGCTGTTCGAGAAGCATCTGAAATTTGATGCGTCTGCGCCGGATTGGCCGGACCGGGATCGGTTCATCCTGTCCGCTGGTCATGGCTCGATGCTGCTTTATTCCCTGCTTTATCTGACCGGCTACAAGGATATGACGCTGGAAGAGGTGAAAAACTTTCGCCAACTCGGCTCCAAAACCGCCGGTCACCCTGAATATGGCCATGCCAAGGGCATCGAGACGACAACCGGACCCTTGGGGCAGGGCATCGCGAACTCAGTCGGCTTTGCACTGGCCGAGGAAGTGCAGCGCGCGCGGTTTGGCAAGAAAATCGTGGATCACCACACCTACGTGATCGCGGGCGACGGTTGCTTGATGGAAGGGGTGAGCCAGGAAGCGATTGGCCTGGCCGGTAAGCATGAGTTGGGGCGTCTGATCGTCTTCTGGGACAACAACAATATCACCATCGACGGCACCGTGGAGCTGTCCGACAAGACCGATCAGGTTCAACGCTTCAAAGCCTCGGGCTGGCATGTGCAAGAGATCGACGGGCATGACCCGGACGCAATTGACACGGCCATTGCGAAGGCCAAGAAGACGCGGCGACCCTCGATGATCGCCTGCAAAACCCATATCGCTTTGGGCTCCTCCGCGCAGGACACCTCCAAAGGCCATGGCGCGCTGACCGATGCGCAGCTGATCGAGGACACGAAAGCGGCCTATGGTTGGAATTACGGACCATTTGAGGTGCCCGAAGACGTGAAATCCGCCTGGGAGAAGATCGGCAAACGCGGCACGCAGGAACGCAAGGATTGGGAGACGCGGCTCTTGTCGCTCTCGACTGGACGGCAGAAAGAGTTTGGCCGGATCATCGAAGGCGATGTGCCGAAGAAGCTCTCCGCGACCATCAAGGCGCTGAAAAAGCAAATTTCCGAAACCGCGCCGAAGGTGGCGACCCGCAAAGCCTCGGAAATGGCGCTGGAAGTGATCAACCCGATCATGCCGGAGACCTTTGGCGGGTCTGCTGACCTGACGGGCTCAAATAACACCAAAACCGGCGATCTGGGTGTGTTTTCGCCCGACAATCGCAAGGGTCGCTACATTTATTACGGCGTGCGTGAGCATGGCATGGCTGCTGCGATGAATGGCATGGTTTTGCACGGTGGAACAAAGGCTTATGGCGGGACATTCATGTGTTTCACCGATTATGCGCGCGGTGCGATGCGGCTATCTGCCCTGATGGGCGTGCCCGCCACCTATGTGATGACGCACGACTCGATTGGCCTCGGCGAAGATGGCCCGACCCACCAGCCGGTGGAGCATCTGGCGCTCCTGCGCGCGACACCGAATATGAACGTGTTCCGGCCGGCCGATGCTGTGGAAACGGCGGAGGCCTGGGAGATGGCGCTGTCGTCGAAATCGACACCATCGGTTCTGTCGCTGACCCGTCAGGGCATCCCGACGGTGCGTACCGATCACACCTTGCGCAATGAGGTGTCGAAGGGCGCGTATGTGCTGGCCGAAGCCGACAGCAAACGGCGGGCGATCCTGCTGGCCACCGGCTCTGAGGTCTCCGTCGCGATGGAGGCCAAGCAGTTGCTGGAGCAACAGGGGATCGGCACCAGAGTGGTCTCAATGCCCTGTTGGGAGCTGTTCGAAGCTCAGGAGGAAAAATACCGCCGCAAGGTGCTGCCTGCCGGACCGGTGCGCGTGGCGGTCGAGGCCGGCGTGCGCCATGGCTGGGATCGCTGGCTTCTGGGCGAGCGCGGCAAGGAGGCGAAGGCGGGTTTTGTCGGCATGGACAGTTTCGGCGCCTCCGCACCCGCGGGTGAGCTCTTCACGCATTTCGGCATCACCGCTGAAAACACCGTCTCGGCGGTCAAAGCGCTACTCTAGTTACATTTCCAACGGCGTCCCGCGCAGTTCTGCGTGGGACGTCTTCAGATCACGTCTCAAGTCTCAGCGAACGACCCGCAACTCCGCGTCGATAAGGTCGTAATTGACCGCCAGATACCCGGTGTCGGCACGGATCACGGCCTCTGGATGGGTTTTACGAAGCTCCCGCGCCAGCACCCCTTCGAAGACATGCGGATGGCCGCGATATTTGTACTGATAGATCGAAATCCCCGACGGCGTGACGCCAACCTTGCGGATATCTGTCTTCAGCCGCTCATCGCTGACGTAGTACATGGCACTGTTTCCGGTATCCGTGATGATGGCCAAAGCGAACAGGATGAATATCAGTGGTATCAGTATGTTACCTGATGAAACCGCTGTTTCCTCTTCAATAAAGTTCAGCTTTTCAACTGAGAATTCGGCATTTTGAGCCGTCACAGATTGACCAGCAACCATCGCGGCCAACGAGACCGACGCAAGTATTTTTTTCATGACTTCCCCCACTCTTACTGGGGGAAGGTTACATCATACCGCGAAAATTTCAAAATTGGGCAGTTGTTCCACCCGTTTTCAGATCAAGCGTTGGCTTCCCTGATCTTGTCGGCGGCGTCCTTGTCATAGGCCACGCCTTCCTTGTCGAAAAGCTCGTCCAATTCGCCAGCCAAGGTCATTTCGGTGATGATATCGCAACCGCCGACGAACTCGCCTTTCACATAGAGCTGCGGGATCGTGGGCCAGTCGGAATAATCCTTGATGCCCTGACGGATTGCGTCATCGGCCAGCACGTTCACGTCGGAATAATCGACGCCCATATAGTTCAGCACCCCTGCGACGCGGGAGGAAAACCCGCATTGCGGCATCTCCTTGGTGCCTTTCATGAACAGCACCACATCATTGCTGGTGACCGTGTCTTTGATTTGCTCTTGAGCGCTCATAGGGGCTTACTCCGGTGCTTTGGTGGTCAGGCCGAGGGCGTGAATTTCGCCACTATCGACCTTGGGTTTGATCGCGGCCATGACCGCGCGCTGTTGCTGGACGCGGTTCAGGCCGCGAAAGCTCTCATCGATGACCATGCCCTGAAAATGCACCCCGTCATCGCCCTGGATCTGGATCGTGGCATTCGGAAAGCTCTTGCGGATCAGGTCTTCGACGTCTTGGGCGGTGATGGCCATTCTGAACGAGTCCTTTCTGGTCTTGTCTGGAACTTAGGATTGGGTGGGCCCGGAGACAAGTCTCAGCCGACCGCGGCGGCGAAGCTGGAATGGAATATATGCGACAACTCGGCGAGGGGTGCTGTGGCGCTGCCGAACCGGACCTGATCGCCGGTGAATTTGCCAATCGAGCTCAGGGGGACACCGGCCTTGCCGGCGGCAGTCATCAGGGCCTCGGCCTTGTCGAAGGAGCAGGCGATGAGATAGCGGCCCTGATCCTCACCAAAGAGCGTGCCGGTGTCGGCGGCCTCCAGTGTCACGCCGACCCCGGCCGCATCGGCCAGCTCAAATGCCGCCAGCGCCAGTCCGCCATCGGAGAGATCAGTGCAGACATCGATCCAGTCGCGATTGGCGCGGATGAAATCGCCATGCGCCTTTTCGGCGGCAAGATCGACCTCCGGCGCGTCACCATCCTCGCGGCCAAACACCTCCGCCAGAAGCGCCGATTGGCCGAGATGGCTTCGTGTCTCGCCGAGCATCAGCAGCACATGGCCCTCACGCGCGGTGCCGTCGATCACATGATCAAGATCATCGATCAACCCAACCGCGCCGATGGTGGGGGTCGGCAGCACCGCGGAGCCATCTGTCTCGTTATAAAGCGAGACATTGCCCGAGACGACGGGCATATCAAGTGCCGCGACCGCCGCGCCGATGCCTTGGATTGCCCCCACAAACTGCCCCATGATCTCGGGCTTTTCGGGGTTGCCGAAGTTCAGATTGTCAGTGGTGGCAAGGGGTGTCGCCCCGACAGCGGAGAGGTTGCGATAGGCCTCGGCAACCGCCTGTTTGCCGCCCTCGACCGGGTTGGCTTTCACGTAGCGCGGGGTGACGTCGGAGGTGAAGGCGAGGCCCTTGTTGCTGCCATGCACGCGGATCACGCCGGCGCCAAGGGAGGGGCGGCGCACGGTGTCGGCCATCACCTGGCTGTCATATTGCTGCCAGACCCAGTGTTTGCGGGCGTAATTCGGGCTGGAAATGAGCGCGCGCAACCCGTCGATGGGGTCAACGCCGGTCACCTCGGCCAGCGGTGTGGGCGCCGGGGTCGGCACCCAGGGGCGGTCATATTCCGGGGCGGAGGAGGCGAGTTTGGAGAGCGGCAGATCGGCCTTGGTTTCATTGCCATGCAGGATCAGGAAACGGTCTTCGGCGATGGTCTCGCCGACGATCGCGAAATCGAGGTCCCATTTGTCGAAGACGGCCTTGGCCTCGGCCTCCAGATCGGGGTTCAGGACCATGAGCATGCGTTCCTGGCTTTCGCTCAGCATCATCTCGTAGGCACTCATGTTTTCTTCGCGCACCGGCACGGCATCGAGGTTCAACCGAATGCCGAGCCCACCCTTGTCGCCCATCTCGACCGCCGAGCATGTCAGACCCGCCGCGCCCATATCCTGGATCGAGATCACCGCGCCGGTCTGCATCAGCTCCTGACAGGCCTCCATCAGGCGTTTCTCGGTAAACGGGTCGCCGACCTGCACGGTGGGGCGTTTCTCTTCAATGGTGTCGTCGAATTCCGCCGAGGCCATGGTGGCGCCGCCCACACCATCGCGACCGGTTTTTGCGCCGAGATAGACGACGGGCATGCCGATACCCGAGGCAGCGGAGTAGAAAATCTTGTCGGCATCCGCGAGGCCAGCAGCAAAGGCGTTCACAAGGCAGTTGCCGTTATAGGCAGCGTGGAAGCGGACCTCGCCGCCAATGGTGGGCACGCCAAAACAATTGCCGTAACCGCCGATGCCGGCCACGACACCGGAGACGAGGCTTTTGGTTTTCGGATGGGACGGCTTGCCAAAAGACAGCGAATTCATCGCCGCAATCGGTCGTGCGCCCATGGTGAAAACATCGCGCAGGATGCCGCCGACCCCGGTGGCCGCGCCCTGATAGGGCTCGATATAGGAGGGGTGGTTGTGGCTCTCCATCTTGAAGATCACGGCCTGTCCGTCGCCGATATCGACCACGCCGGCATTCTCGCCGGGGCCACATATCACCTGCGGGCCATCGGTCGGCAGGGTGCGCAGCCATTTCTTGGAGGATTTGTAGGAACAGTGCTCGTTCCACATCGCCGAAAAGATGCCCATTTCCGTGAAGCTGGGCTCGCGGTTCAAAATACGGATCACCTCGGCATATTCTTCCGGCGTAAAGCCATGCGCTGCCACAATGTCGTCGGTGATCGCCGGATCGGCCATGTATGTCGTCCCCCGCATGGTCTTTTGCCGAGGTCTTTAGACCAAGGGGCGGGGCGGGGAAAGGCCCTGTTCAGGCCAGGTGAACGTCAAAGACAAAGCGTGGCGTTTCGGCGGATTCCTTTCGGGCGATCAACGCGTCCCGCGCCGCATCGGAGGGCACTCTGCGAAACAGCACATCGCGTGCGTTGCCGGGTTCGTCCGGGAAGTACATCTGCGTCGTGAGGGTCGGCCTGTCCTCGGCATGAATGTTTGCGTGAATGTGGCGCACCCGGCCCGGATAGACACCGGGGATAATGGTGCGAAACCGATAGCTGCCATCGGCGCCAGCGCGCACAGCGCCGTAGCCTTGGAAATCGGCATCTGCCGCACCGCCATTATTGTTGCCGACATGGGCGTAGCGGCCTTGCGTGTCGCAGTGCCATATCTCAACGACGGCATTCGAGATCGGGTCACCGCGCAGATCGCGCACATGTCCAACGAGTTCCATGACATCTCCGCCAGCGCGTCCGCCATTGTAGCGCACAAGATCAAAGTCGCGCTCAGCGGGCACTGGTTTGGGGTAAAACGGACCCTGGCTTTGCGAGGGCGTCGCAACCGATTGCGCGCGGGATGCCGTGGGCGCAAGGATCAGTGCAGGCGCGGCAAGCAGGAGTGATCGGCGGGACATAGGCATGAGCCAATTCTAGCCCCATCGTGGCCAGGGCCAAATCACCCCTGCGTGAAAAAAAAGGCCGAGCAATAAGCTCGGCCAAAGTCCAACAGGGAGGTGAACAACAGCACGCTGCTGTTCGATGATTTGCAGATATTCCCGCAGCCTGCCGCAATCAAGGGCAGCACGCTCGGAATCTGAGCATATCCGCTATGCGCTCAGCGCATGGCTGTTGATTTTTCAGGCGTTTTCGGAAGATCGGACCTTTTTGCGCTGCGCATCTATCTCGCTCATGACGAAGTCGCGGAAGGCCGCGATGCGCTTGGAATGGCGCAATTCCTCTGGGTAAGCGAGGAAGACCGGCACGATATTCGACTCAATATCCGGCAGCACCCGCTGGAGGTTTGGCTGATCGATGGCGGTATAGTCGGGCAGAACCCCGATCCCCAGGCCGTAATTCACGCCCTGGAGCACGCCGAAATAGTTATTCACGGTCAATAGTTTTGGCAGGTCGTAGCTCATCAATTCCCGCACCAGAGTCGCGCCCGCGCTCACCTGAGTGGAGGAGATGTTCTGGCAAAGGATGCGGTGATCGCGCAAATCCTCCAGCGTTTCCGGCGTGCCATGGGCCGCAAGATAGGCGGGGTTTGCATAGAGCCGCATCTGCACGGACATCAACCGGCGGCGCACAAGATCGGCCTGCGAGGGTTCTTTCATGCGGATCGCAACATCGGCCTCCCGCATCGGCAGGTCGAGCACCCGCTCTTCCAGCATCAGATCAATGTTGAGATCGGGGTAATTGGCGTAAAGCGTCGACAAGCGTGGTGCCAGCCAGAGCGACCCGAAGCCGATGGTGGTGGTCACTCGCAACTGACCAAAAACCTCTTCTTCGCTGTCGCGAATGCGGGCAGAGGCCGCATCAAGCCGTTTGGTCATCGCGCGGGTTGCGTCAAACAACAATTCGCCCTGTTCAGTGAGAATCAGTCCCCGTGCATGGCGGTGGAACAGCGTGGTGTTGAGCGACTCCTCCAACGCGCGAATCTGCCGCGAGACTGCCGATTGCGACAAATGCAGCGTGTCCCCTGCATGGGTCAGTGACCCCGCATCGGCGACCGCGTGAAAGATTCTGAGCTTATCCCAATCCATAACTTTTCAACTATTGTCCAAAACACCACGAATTTGTTCCATCGCTCTTACGGGCGCTTAGCGCAAGTCTACACGCTCATTTGTTGCGATTTTATGTTGGTAGGTCAGAGTTTTTGACCTAATATTGAGCTATAGTTGTCGCGCAAGCGGGAGGTGCTGATGACACGCCAGGATATCTCTCTGTCGGATCGTTTTGATCTGGAGAAGTCGCCGGTTCTGTTGAACGGCACACAAGCGCTTGTCCGCCTGATGCTGATGCAAAAGGCCCGCGACCGGGCGGCGGGTCTAAACACTGGCGGGCTCGTCACCGGCTATCGTGGCTCTCCGCTTGGCGCTGTCGATTTGCAACTGATGCGGGCCGAGAAATATCTGGC